>CAWGVH010000007.1:0-220692 GCA_963825995.1 uncultured Chloroflexia bacterium | reverse complement strand
GAGGCAGTGGCACCAGCGTCGACTTCCCCACGTTGGGCACGGCCAGCATCACCCTCGCCGCGGGCGATGACGTCACCTGCACCTACACCAACGCCAAGCAGGCCTCCATCATCATCGTCAAGGACGCCGTGCCCAACGACGTCCAGGACTTCGCCTACACGACGAGCGGTGGCCTGTCACCGGCGACCTTCACGCTCGACGATGACGCCGGCACGCCACGCGTCGCCAACACGGCGACCTTTCACCGACCTGCCCTCGGGCACCTACACGGTGACCGAGAGCCTGCCGGTGGCCGGCTGGGCGCTCACGAACCTCGTTTGCACTGGCGGTGGCATCGACACCATCGTCAACCCCACGACCGGGGTCGCCAGCATCGGCCTCGATCCCGGCGAGGACGTCGTCTGCACCTATACGAACGTCAAACTTGGCACGGTCATCGTCGAGAAGCAGACCAAGCCAGAAGGCTCGGCGCAGGTCTTTGCCTTCAGCGGGACGGCGGCGGGCAGCATCCCTGACAACGGCCGTATCGTGGTTGGCGGCCTGTTGCCTGGCACCTATGCCTCGACCGAGACGCTGTCGTCGAGCTGGGTCCTCGAGTCGGTCGTCTGCGACGACGGCGCGAGCCAGACTCCCAGCTCAGGGAGTGTCGGGACGCGCACGGCGACCTTCAAGCTCGATGCGGGCGAGACCGTCACGTGCACGTTCACGAACTCGGAAGCCAGGCTCACGATCGTGAAGTCGGCCAGTCCGGCGACCTACTCGAAGGTCGGCGACCTGGTCACGTACACCATAACGGCCACCAACACCGGTTCGGCCACGCTTACCGGTGTGACCGTCAGCGACCCGCTCGTCGAGAAGCTGCCCGGCTGGACGTGCGCGCCGACGCTTCCGGCCTCCCTGGCCCCGGGCCAGTCGGTCGTGTGCCGGGCTACCTACACCGTCACGCAGGCCGACCTGGACGCTGGCTCGGTCCCCAACTCGGCCTGCGCCGACAGCACGGAGACCGCCCAGGTCTGCGATGACCTGGACGTCCCGGCCATCACCCTTGAGGTGAAGAAGACGGCCGACCAGTCCCTGGTGCCGATCACCGACGACGGCGTGCCCGTGACCTTCACGTTCACGGTGACCAACACGTCCGAGGTCCCGGTACGCATCGGGTCGCTGGTCGATTCGGACTTCGGCGTGCTCAAGGGCGACGCCGACTGCAAGGTCGGCACCGTCCTGCCGCCCGACGGCTCTTGCTCGTTCAAGGTCACGTTCCCCATCAAGCCCGACGCGGGGGCGGAACGACCTCAGGGGCTGCCGCCACACGAGGACACCTTCACCGCATGCGTGCGGGCTGCTGGCGTGGTCGGTGCGGTCGAACTGGCCGCGCTTGGCCGCCCGGCCTGTGACAGCGACGATGCCGTCGTTGACTTCGACGCAGGCAGCGGCGCCGGCGCGGGCGGTGGCGGCCAGCCGTCGACCGACATGCTCCTGCCGACCGACTCGGCGTCGGCCACCGGCGGACCGCTCGAAGACCCCAACAGTTGGATCCCCTGGCTCCTCCTGACGGCCGTGGTCATCGCCAGCGCCGGCTGGCTCATCAGGAGGCTTCGCAGCCCAGGATCTAGCCAGCCATCCGTTCGCCCCCTCTCCAACGGCCGGGCTCTCACCAGGGATCCGGCCGTTCGTTCGGGGCGCGAGTCGTGCGTAGGCCTCAGGCGACGGCGCTCTCGAGTGCGGGGTCGGCCAGGTCGCGGCTACGGCCGGGGCGGCTGCCGTTCCAGACGCGAGTAGCTGCGAGGTGTGCAAGCGGGGCCGGAAAGTCGGGTCGAGAGACCCAATCGCGGAGGAAGTTCTGAGGCCGCACGCCGAACACCTCGGCCGCCTCATTCGTGCCCACCAGGTCATCGCTCGCGCGCCTACTCATGGTACGAAGGATAACCCAGTTATCCGGTGGCACGATCATTGCCGCCCGGTGATAGCGAAAGGCCCGATGTGGCGATCCCGCCCGCGGCCGCGCTGCCGGCTACGGCCGGGGTGGCTGCCTTCGGTCGGAAGGTGGGCGCCGGACCAGGTAGATGGCTACGATCGTGGCGCCGATGAGCACGGCGCCTCCCCCCAGGGCCAGCGATGCTCCGTCGGTGGTGTTGCCGGCCGCGGCCGGGTCGACGGGCGACGCCTCCGGCGTCGGTTTGGCGGCGCCGTTGCGCCCCGGCTTGCCGCCGTTCGTGGCGCGGGGTCGGGGCTGCCAGCAGGCGCGCGGCTGGGCCTTCGGCGCTGCCTCATCCGTGTACGTGGCGCCGATGAGGTTGGCGGCCACCTGCAGCTTGGGGATGGTGCCGGGCGGCCCTTCGCTCGTCTGCAGGATGAGTCGTTGCTGACTCGGGCGGGCGCGCAGGGCGAGGCGGCGGTTGTAGGCGTGCTGCTTGACCTCCACGATGCGATAGCGCAGCAGGCGCCCGTCGCGCAGCTGCAGCGTCACCATCTGGCCCAGCAGGCCCTCACCCGAGGTGGCCTCCGCGTTCAGCAGCAGCGGCAGGAACATGCCCGGCTGGGCGTGGGCGTAGATCCAGGTGGTGCCCGGGGCGCCGGGCAGGTCATAGCGCGTCCAGTACTGGGCCACGTCGCAGAGCGGGTAGTCGCGCACGTTCCCGGGCACGGTCCGCTCGCTGGAGAGCACCGGCAGGTCGACACCGAGGCTGGGCACCGTGACCCGAACCGGCACGGCAGGATCGTCGAGCGGCGGCTTGTCCTGGCCCAGGGCGACCGCGGGGGCCACAGGCAACGACCCGAGCATCGCCGCCGGCGCCAGGCTCCCGAGCGTCAGCAGGGCCAACACCAGCACCGTCGCGGCTGCCAACCTGGCGGCGGCGAGCCTGGCGCTGGCGGGCTTGGCGGCGGCGACCCCGGCACGCGCGACCGAGAGGGCGTCGATCATGTCCGAACGCTACCACCTGACCGCTGATGGACCGTGCGCCGCGTCACCACCCGCGCTGGCGCGACCCGACCCGGTGACGGAACGCACCGGCGCGTATACTCCAGCCCGACCCGCGTCAAGTCGTCGTGGCGCCGTGGAGGGAGAGACTTGGACCACCCTGCCCACCGGGGTACAGTGCGTCCCCGCGTGGCAGTCATCGAGGATGACGCGGCCGTCAGGCGTGTCCTGGGTCGCATCCTCGAGGACGCTGGCTACGGTGTCATCGCCGTCGCCGACGGCGTCAGCGGACTGCGCGCGGTCGCCGAGCACCAGCCGGACATGGTCATCCTTGACCTCACCCTGCCCGGCATGGACGGTCTGGAGATCTGCCGGCGACTGCGGGCCGACCACCGCACCGTGACGCTGCCCATCATCGTGCTCACGGCCCACACGTCCACCTCGGACATGGTCGCCGCCCTGGACGCCGGCGCCGACGATTTCGTCACCAAGCCCTTCCAGCAGGTCGAGCTCCTGGCTCGTCTGCGCAGCTCCTTTCGGACCCGTGAGGTCATCCGGCGCATGGAGCAGGCGCACGACATCGTGGTCGCCCTGGCCAATGCGGTCGAGGCCAAGGACCTGGGGCTCAAGGACCACTGCCGCTTTCTCGCCTATCGCTCGGCGCGCCTGGCTGCGTACGTCGGCCTGCGCGACGGCGCGCTGGAGGGCGTCGCCTACGGTGCCCTGCTCCACGACATCGGCAAGATCGGCATCGCTGAGCATGTCCTTCACAAGCCAGGCCCGCTGACGGACGACGAGTTCCGCATCATGCGCGAGCACCCCGAGATCGGCGAGCGCATCTGTGACCCGCTGCGCATGTCGCGCGACTTCACGCCCATCATCCGCCACCACCACGAGCGCTGGGACGGCAGTGGCTACCCGGACGGCCTCAAGGGTGAGCAGATCCCCCTCGGTGCCCGCATCGTGGCGCTCGCCGATGCCTTCGACGCCATCGTCCGAGGCCGGCCCTACCGTGCCGCTCGCTCCGTGGAGGAGGCCTTCGATGAGCTGCGCAAGCATTCGGGCCAGCAGTTCGACCCGGGCCTCGTGCCGCTCTTCATCGAAGAGGCTGACCGGCTCGATTCGGGTGTCGCACCGAGCGTGGACCTGCCGCGGGTCGCATTGCTGGGGCGCGAGGCGCCCATCGTGACCAGGGCCGGCTCGCTGCGGGTCTAGGACGCCGCGCGGCCGAGCCCATCACCGCGTGGCCGGGCCGGCATGAGATCGCAGCCACCCGCATGAAAGCCAGACCGGTCGTTCCTGGCGCGCTGCGCTACCACACGGTGCGGCTCTTTCTCAAGGTCTTCGTCAGCGCCTACGTACGCACCAGCATCTGCGGGGCCGAGCACCTGCCTCCTTCGGGTCCCTACATCATCTGCTTCAACCATCCATCGTGGCTGGACCCCGTCGTCCTCGCTGCTCTCTGGCCAGACCGTCAACGCCATCTCTTCATCTTCGGGCCGCGTGAGCAGGACATGAGCAGCGGCGTGCGCAACCATGTCATCACCTGGACGCGACGCGGGGTGCCCTTCAAGCCCGCTGCCGCCGATGTCATCGACACCACACGGCGTGCCGTCTCCGTCCTGCAGACAGGTGCCTGCCTGGCCATCGCGGGTGAGGGACGCCTCAGCGACCACGAGGGCCAGATCCTGCCGCTCGAGACGGGCCTGGCGCATTTCTCGCGGATGTCGAAGGCGCCCATCGTGCCCACCGCGGTCATCGGCACGCGGTGGGTGCATTTCGGCAGCCGCGTGGCTATCCGCATCGGCGAGCCGGTCCATCCTGACGACTTCGCCCGTGACAAGGCCGGTGCCCGAGAGATGACGGATGTCGTCCAGGAGCGCCTGGAGGCGCTGCTGGTGGGCGTCGAGGACCGCGAACCGCCCGGCTGGTTCGGGCGCACGCTGTCAGAGGCGTTCAACGACCGCCCCTGGCTGCTCGAGGCCGGCGAGGAGGACGTGGCCGCCACGACCTCCGCGTTCGACGAGGCCGACCGCCCGTGAACCAGGACCAGGGCCCGATCCATGTTCGTGGTCTCGTCCATCACGGCCCGAGCCGGACGCCGACCCTCGAGGACCTGTGGCTCGACCCACCCGGCCCGGGCGAGGTGCTCGTGCGCATGGTCGCCTCCGGCGTATGCCACTCCGACCTGCACGTCGTCGATGGTGAGTGGCGGCGGCCGGCCGACGTCGTCCTCGGCCACGAGGGGGCCGGCATCATCGAGGAGCTCGGGCGGGGCGTGGTCACGCGTTCGCCCGACGCACCGCTCGACGCGGGCGGCCTCCGCGTCGGCGACCTGGTCACCCTCGCCTGGACCGCGCCGTGCGGCTCATGTCCGGCCTGCGCCGCGGAGAGGCGTGGCTCTGTGCCGCTCCTCGAGGCTCGGGCCATCGGCTCGATCCCGGTTCTGCGCGCCTGCGACGCCCAGACGGCTCGCACGTTGGCGTCTACTCGGGCATCGGCACGTTCTGCACGGCCCAGGTGGTCGCGGCCGAGGCTGCCATCCCGGTCGATCCCCGCACGCAGCCCGGAGTAGCGGCCCTCATCGGCTGCGCGGCCACGACTGGCGTTGGTGCGGTGCGCAACACGGCGTCCGTCAGGGCAGGGGAGTCGGTCGTCATCATGGGCATGGGCGGCGTGGGCCTGGCGGCGCTGATGGCAGCCGTGGACGCAGGGGCTGCCGCGGTCATCGCGGTCGACGTCGAGCCCGCCAAGCTGGAGCTGGCGCGGTCGCTCGGCGCCACGGCCACCTCCGCGCCGGGTGCCCTCCCGGCGCTGACCTCCCAGCTCACCTCAGGCGGGCCCGACCACGCGCTCGAGTGCATCGGCCTGTCGGCGATGGTCGAGCTGGCCCTGCGCGCCGTGCGGCCCGGCGGCACGGTCACGCTCGTGGGCATGACCGCCATGGACGCCACGGCCTCGATCGACGTCTACCGCTTCGTCGAGGACGGCAAGCGCCTGCTCGGCTCCAACTACGGCTCCTGCGTCCCGGCGCGCGACTTCCCGCGCATCGCTGCAGATGCGATCGCGGGGAGACTGCCACTGGAGCGCCTCATCACGGAGACGATCCGGCTCGAAGACATCGGAGCTGCCCTCGAGGCCATGCGGCGCCGCGACGGGGCACGCCGCATCGTCAGCTTCGACGACTGACGGGGAGCGTCGGCCGTCGCACCGCCTCGCTGCGGCGCTATTTCTGTCGGTCGAGCACCAGGACCGCGTCGAGCCAGACGGTCGTCCCGGTCGACGCCGGGTTGCTGGTCCCGGTCGGGCGCAGCTCCAGCACGTGTTTGCGCTTGGACACGCTGCCGACGTGGACGATGCGCCGACTGTCGGACTTCTTCGAGTAGAGGTCGAGGGTCGTGACCCGTTTGCCATCGACGAGGACGTCGAGCTGGCCGCCGGATGGTCCGCGTCGCGTCACGATGGCGTACTGAGCACCCTCGAACGGCAGCCGCATCCGGGCCCCACGCTGCGAGGCCTGCGTGAGGGTCCGGCCGATCGCGCTCTTCATCCTGGCCGTCTTCCAGTCACCCTTGAAGGAGAAGTCGCGGGAGCGCTCGCGGACGTCCCGGAGCTGGATGCGCGGGCTGAGTGACGAGTTGCCGGTGTGGCCGACCTTGTCGGTGGCGATCCCGGTGAGCGTGCACCCGGTGCGGTCGATGTTCACGCTCAGTGCGGCTGCCTGTGCTTGTCGGGTCCGGCTGGCGCGGCGGGCGCCGCAGCTGGCCTCGACGCGCGACGATTCGAGCCCCGACGTGGCGTCAGTGGCCTCGATCTTGGCCGTAACTGGGACCCGGTCAGCGTCACGCCCTAGCCGCCCACCGGAGCCCATGGCGATCCAGGGTCCCTTGACCTTCGGCGGCACCGAGTCGAGCTGGATGGCGTCGCTGATCACCGGTGACGGCACCCCGCGGAAGCTCCGCAGTTGCAGGAGCACGTTGCGTGCGCCTTGCCGGTCGCCCAGTTGCACCGGGTAGGGGTGCTGGAAGGGCGTCCATGGGCCGAAGCCGCCGTCCTCCAGGGCGACGCGCACGTCCGTGCCGTCGTAGCGGGAGAGGTCAGCCTGAGCGACCGTGCTGGCCGACCACTCCGCGCCCTTGTTGAGGCGCATGTCCCGCTGGACTTCCTTGCGCAGCTTCTCTTGGCTCGAGCGGTAGGTGTTGCCGTCCAGGTTCGAGAGGCCGGGGAACTCGAATGGACCGACCTGCCAGAAGTCCCAGCCCGACCAGCCGCGTGGCAGGTGGACGTTGTCGCACTTCCAACAGGCCACCCAGAGCGGATAGGCGCCGAAGTCATCGGGCTCGCCGACGACGCGCTTCCACATCTCGCGGCTGGTGTAGATCATGGGGTAGCGACCGGTCTGTCGGTACAGTTCGTCCAAGAGGGTGTGCAGGCGGGTGCGCGCCAGGGCCGGGTTCGGCGTGCCGAGCGACTTGAGCGTCTCCACGTCCACGACCAGTGGCAGGAGTCCGGCGAGACCAGCGGAGTTCTGGATGGTGGCCAGGAAGTGCTTCGCTTGCTCCTTGCCACCCTTGTTGTAGTCGAAGAAGTGGTAGGCGCCCGGCAGCAGGCCAGCCGCGCGCGCTGCCTGCGTGTTGCGCAGGAACGTCTCATCCTGGAGCCACGTACCCTGCGATGCCTTCGAGAACACGAACTCCATGCCGTGTCCCCGGAGCGTCCCGAAGTCGGGCGCGCCGTTCCAGTGGCTGACATCCACGCCCTTGACCCCGGGCGGCGTCGGCCACGGCGTGGGCTTCGGTGTCGGCGATGGCTTGGGCGTGGGCGATGGCTTGGGGGTCGGGGTCGGCTTGGGCGTCGGGCATGGCTCCGGCGCTGGCTGCCCGGTCTGCGGAGCCGGCCCCGCGCTCAGCACGTAGCTCACGGGCGTGACCGCCGGATCGACCACGGTGCCGGCCACCGGATCCGAGCTGATGACCGTGCATGCGGGCACCGAGGCGTCGTAGGCGCTGCCGCGGGTCCCCACCTGCAGACCGCTCGCCTTGATCAGGTCGATAGCCGCCTGCTCGGCGAGACCCACGACCTGCGGAACGGCAACGGCGCCCTGGGCCACGGACGGCGACGACAAGCCCAGGCTGCTCAGGAGCATGACGACGACCATCACCAGGGCCGTGGCGGCCTGCTGTCGATGGGGTGCCGGGCGACGATGGGGTGCCGCCAGGGGCGCGGCCCCGTGTCGGGCCTGCGACGCGGCGACCAGTGTCGGTTCCTGGTGCCGGGCATGCCTTGCCAGGAAGGCGTCCGACGCGCGCGGTGTCGTGGCGTCATCGGTCATTCGGGCGGCATGCTGTGGCCATGCCCTCGTCTGTGGGGCTGGCTCGAGCTGGGTTCCTGATGTCGGCAGCGGCTCGCGTGCATCCTGGGGGAGCAGAATCGGGCCCTCCTTGGTTTCCAGCCCCACGGTCAGGTCTGGCGGGTCGCTGATTCTACGTCCTCGCTGCAAGTGGGCCCTCCTGAGGGATGGTTGGCCCTCCAGCCGGACCCCTCGCGACTGATTCCCGCGTGCCCTCGGCGTCGGGACGCCCCGCACGGCGGGCTGCGATCAGCGCACTACGACCCCGCTTCGCTCCGGGATCCGTCCGGCACGCAGCTGCCGCATGACCGCACGCGTGTCGAGCGGGAAACGGGCTGCCAGGAGCTCGCGAAACTCGCGCAGGACGCGCCGGTTGCGCAGGGTGTCCGCGACCAGCAGGACGACCAGATCGACCTGGTCGTCGGCCATCTTCAGTGCGATCTTCCGCTCCGTGGCCTGAATGTCATAGAGCACGGTCTCTGCCTCCAGCTTGCAGGTCCGATCGGTCGCCTCGATCTGCCCGTCCCAGGCGCGCAGGTCGCGATACAGGCGCAGCGGCACTTCCGTCCGCAGCTTGATGGTCGGAGGCAGCTCCGCTCGAAAGCGCGCCACCAGCCGGGCGTGCGCCACATCACGGATCGGCGCGCCTTCCGGATACGGGCGCGCACTCAGCCGCATCCCCAACACCGAGAACACGACCGAGAGCGTCCGGAATGACTGCTCCGGGGCACGGCCGCTCTCCAGGCGAGCCAGCTGGCTGCGCGAGACGCCAGACGCGGCCGCGACGTCCCGGAGGCTCAGGCCGGCGCTCGCCCGAGCGATGCGGAGTTCGTCCGCGAGCTTGTGCAGCGTCATGTCCGCGTGGCGCGCTCCGATGTCGCGCCGCAGGTATCTGCTAGGCATGCCTCAGAGGATGACTCGACCGACTTCGCAGGCTCTTTCGTGGCCAGGCACCGTCGCCAGGCACTCGCCTGCCGCCCGGCCTCTCAGCGCGTCCCATGCAGGAGGCCAATCGACGCTCGGCAGCCGATCTCCGTCCGTGGGAATCGGTTCGTGGCCGCACCGGCGGTCGATCGGACTTCGGGGCGGGACGATCAGCGCAGGAGGCCTCCTGCCGCCACGCTCGCGACGCTCCTGGGCGCCGCATGAGTCGGACGCCGGGGACTCGCCGGTCGTTTGGACTCCCCGGTGGGACAGGACCGAGCGGGGCCCAGGCCCGGCACACCCCACCCCGACCCGTGCCACCCCCACGACCCTGCCACCACCCCCGCACCGCCCCGGGGCCCCGGCCGTTACCATCCTCGCGTGCCCATCGCCCCGAATGACTTCGCCCACCTGCACCTGCACACGGAGTTCAGCCTCCTCGACGGCCTCGGGCGCATCAACGACCTCGTCAGCGAGGCCTCTGCTCACGGCTTCGACGCGCTGGCGATCACCGACCACGGAGCGCTGTACGGGGCGGTGGCCTTCTACCAGGCCTGCAAGGCCAAGGGCATCAAGCCCATCATCGGCGTCGAGGCCTACGTGGCGCGGCGCAGTATGACCGACCGCGAGGGCAAGGCCGACGCGCAGCCCTTCCACCTGGTCCTTCTGGCCCGCGACTGGACGGGCTACCAGAACCTCTGCCGCATCATCACCGCGGCACACCTGGACGGCTACTACTACAAGCCGCGCCTCGACCGCGAGCTCCTCGCCCGCCACAGCCAGGGCCTGATCGGCCTCTCGGCCTGCCTCGGCGGCGAGGTCGCCAAGGCCCTCGAGGTGGACGACTGGGACCTCGCACGCCGCATCACCGGCGAGTATCGGGACATCCTCGGCACGGACAGCTTCTTCCTGGAGCTCCAGGACCACGGCCTGCCCGAGCAGCGCGCCCTCAACCCCAAGCTCCTGCGCCTCTCCGCGGAGACCGGGGCCGACCTCGTCGTCACCAACGACCTGCACTACGTGCGCCGCGACCAGCACGAGGCGCACGACGTGCTCCTCTGCGTGGGCACCGGCTCCAACCTCGACACGCCCAACCGGCTCCGCTTCGAGACGCAGGAGTTCTACCTGAAGACCGCGGCCGAGATGGAGGCGCTCTTCCCGGACCAACCGCGTGCGCTCACCAACAGCAGGCGGGTCGCCGAGATGACCGACCTGCAGATGACGTTCGGTGAGCTGCGCCTGCCGCACTTCCCGGTGCCGGACGGCTACACCGTGGAGACCTGGCTGCGGGCCGAGTGCGAGCGCGGCCTGGAACGCCGCTACGGCACCCCGACCGACACGCTCCGCCAGCGCCTCGACTACGAGCTCGGCGTCATCATCTCCATGGGCTACGCGGCCTACTTCCTCATCGTGGCCGACTTCACGCGCTTCGCCCGCGAGCAGGGCATCGCCACCACCTGCCGGGGGAGCGCTCCCGGTTCCATCGTGACCTACACGCTGGGCATCACGCCCGTCGACCCCATCGCCTACGAGCTGCCCTTCGAGCGCTTCCTCAACCCCGATCGCGTGACGATGCCAGACATCGACGTGGACTTCGAGGACGCCCGCCGCGATGAGGTCATCAACTACGTCACCCGCAAGTACGGGCAGGACCACGTCGCGCAGATCATCACCTTCGGCACGATGCTGGCACGCGCCGCCGTGCGCGACGTGGGCCGCGTCATGGGCTACGGCTACAGCGAGGTCGACCGCATCGCCAAGGCCATCCCCACGCAGCTGGGCACCACCCTCGACGACGCCCTCAGGCTCGCCCCGCCCTTCCGCGAGATGTACGAGAGCGACCAGGGCATCCACAAGCTCGTGGACACCGCGCGCCAGCTGGAGGGTGTCTCGCGCAACGCCTCGACGCACGCCGCCGGCGTGGTCATCAGCCGCGACCCGCTGACCGAGCTCATGCCCCTCCAGCGCGCCACCAACTCCGACGCCCTCATGACGCAGTACGAGATGCACGGCGTGGAGGCCCTGGGCCTGCTCAAGTTCGACTTCCTGGGCCTCTCCAACCTGACCATCCTGCGTCAGGCCGTGGACCTCATCGACCAGCACCGCGACGTGCGCATCGACCTGGAGCGGATCCCGCTCGACGATGCGCGGACCTTCGAGCTGCTCTCCAGCGGCGAGACCACCGGCGTCTTCCAGCTCGAGTCGGCGGGCATGCGGCGCTACATCAAGGAGTTGCGACCGACCTCGGTCCACGACCTGGCGGCCATGGTGGCGCTCTTCCGGCCCGGGCCCATGGACAACATCCCGTCCTACATCCGGCGCAAGCACGGCCAGGAGAAGGTCACCTTCCTGCACCCGCTCCTGAAGCCCTACCTGGAGAAGACCTACGGCATCTTCGTGTACCAGGAGGACATCATGGCCGCGGCCATCGCCCTCGGTGGTTTCACCGGCCCCGAGGCGGACACGCTCGGCTATGCCATCCGCAAGAAGAAGTCGTCCGTGCTGCGCGCGCAGAAGGACAGGTTCGTGCGCCAGGCCGCCGAGCGGGGCGTGGAGGCCCAGGTCATCGACGCCGTCTTCAAGGCCTTCGAGCCATTCGAACGCTACGGCTTCAACAAGGCCCACGCCACCTGCTACGGGCTCATCGCCTACCAGACGGCGTACTTGAAGGCCAACTACCCGGTCGAGTACATGACCAGCGTCCTGTCCGCCTTCCGCGACAACACGGACAAGGTAGCGGGCGCCATCGCCGAATGCCGCCGCCTGGGTATCGAGGTACTGGGTCCGGACATCCGCTTCAGCCACCTCGACTTCACGGTGGAGGGCGACTCCATCCGCTTCGGCCTGCTGGCCATCAAGAACGTGGGCGAGGGCGCCATCCAGTCCATCATCGACACCCGCGAGGCAGGCGGCGCCTTCACCTCGCTGGCCGACCTCTGCGCCCGCATCGACCTGCGCCTCGTCAACAAGCGCGTCATGGAGTCGCTCATCAAGGTGGATGCCTTGCGCTCGCTGGGCCACCCGGCGCAGCTGATCGATGGACTCGACGAGGCCATGGCACACGGCCAGACCAAGGCCCGCGACCGGGAGACCGGCCAGGCATCGCTCTTCGATGCGCTCGGGACGGACGAGCAGGAACTGGAGCGGCCCCTGCCCGTGCGCACGGAGGCACCCTCGCGCGAGCGACTGCGCTGGGAGAAGGAGCTGCTGGGCCTCTACCTCTCCGACCATCCCCTCGGCGAGCTGGCCGCCGAGATGGGCAGGTACGTCGACGCCTGGTCCGCGGATGTGGGGGAGCCCCTCGACCAGCAGCGCGTCGTCGTGGGCGGCATGGCCGTAGGCATCCGCCGCGTCATCACGCGGAACCGGGAATCCATGGCCGTGGTGACACTGGAGGACCTGCAGGGCACCGTGGACGTGGTGGTCTTTCCGCGGACCTACGCGGAGACGGGTGACACCTGGCGCGAGGACACCGTGCTGCTCGTGGCCGGCCGGGTCGACCACAAGGGTGACGAGACCGTCGTCCTGGCTGACACCGTGTGGACCTGGGACGCGGCGGTGCTGCTGGGACCGGAGGCCTTCGCTCGGGCAGTGGCGGCTGGCGATCGCGGACGCCGGGGACCGCGCCGGGACGGCAACGGACGCTCCAACGGCCAGCCGGCGAGGACGGAGGGCCGGGATGGCGCCGCATCGTCTCTCGCTGGGGTGCCTCCGGCAGGGGCTCCTCTCGGCGGGGGTGCCTCCCGCGCCGGCGTCCCCCGAGACCCTCACCATCCCGCGAGTCTCGCCACTTCGCGGCAGCCAGCCGGAGGGCACCATGGTCGTCACCATCGGGCTGGCCCCCGCAGGGCGCCCAGGCCCGGCGCAGCGACACCCGACCGCGGTCGCGAGGACCGTGGGCAGCCCCGCGGCCGGGTCGCCCGCGCACCGGGACCTGCCGGACCCGATCCTCAGGCCGCACATCCTCAGCGCGGAGCCGCTCGAGCCGCCCGAGCCGATCGCCGGGCTGGGTGAGCCGTTCGAGCCGATCCCTGGGCTGGCGGAACCGCCGGCCTTCGCCGCGCTGGCTCCCGATCGCGATGTGGAGCCTCCGCTGCCAGACGAGATCCTGGCGACCATCGCCGATGCCGCCACAGCTCCCACCGCCGCGCTGGAGGCTGGCCCCGGGCAGATCCTGCACATCCGCTTCACCAACGCCCCCAACGAGCGCATCGTGGCGGCCTTTGGCGAGTTGCGGGCGCTCATCAAGTCACGACCGGGGACGACTCCCGTGGTGCTCCACATCCCGGCCGGTGCGGGCCGCACGCAAGAGATGCGCCTGGGTGTCGGCATCGCCTACGACGCCGAGCTGCTGGCCGACGTGCGTCGTCGGTTCGGCGACCTGCTGCAGATGCGACTGGCCTGATCAGTCGAGGACGAGCCAGCCCACCTTGGCGGGCTCCGGCACGGCCTGGTTGAGGCGAACGACGATGAGCCCTTCCTGGGCATCCAGGATGCTGGCCGATTCGACGAGCACGCCGGGGAAGTGGTCCTGGAGCGTGGCCAGCACGAGTGACGAGTCGGAGAGACCGCCGGCCACGGGGATGACGAACTCCGCCCCGCCAGAGACGGACGCGATCCCGGAGCGGCCGCCCAGCTCGAGGCGACCCTTGGTGCGCAGGGCGACGCCATCCTTCTCCGATGCCAACGCCTCCACGGCGCTGCCGCCCCCCGTGGCGATGAACTGGCCGGCGATGCCCTCGGGTGACTCCGCCACGCCCTGGACGCCGATGGAGGCTCCCTTCTCCGACGTGGCCTCGCCCTGGATCCCGATGCCTTTGACGGAGCTTGCAGAGCCGCGCACGCCGACGCCCTCGCCACTGCCGGCGATCTTCACCTGCAGGGCCGGGCCCTTCGATGATTCGAGGAGGGTGGGCTTCGTAGCGCTGTTCTTGTCGCCGGCGCGCAGCGGATCGCCGTTCTTGGCGGCGGTCACCGAGGCCAGGCCGAGGACACCGAGGAGGCTGGCGATCAGCGCCGTGCCGCCCGTACGGAGCACGTCGCGCCGCGAAGCCGGGGTCTCGTGGGAGTCAGCCTGCCCGAGCGGGCCCTGGCTGCGATCGTGATCGGTGGGCGTCATCGCCATCTCCTCTGCTCCGCTGGGCCCCGCGACGACGCCCCCGTCCGGCCTCGATCGTAGCGCTCCGCGGGCCGGTGCGTCCGAACCGCACAGGCGTGGTCCGCTTGCCACCACGTGGCAAACGCGGTCGGGGATCACCCACCAGGCCCGGAACGCCGAGGGCACGCTGGGGCGGGTCGCTCACCGGGCTTAGACAGGGTGGAGGCGCCCTCGCAGGAAGGGCGCCTCCACCCATCACATCTGATGAGTGCCGATCCCTCCACCGGACCGGGCTTCGATCTCCGGGCCGGGTTGTCGCCTGGGCCGGGCTCAGCCCATGGCGGCCATGTAGCTCACCTGCAAGGCGCCATCGCCGTCACGCAGCTCGAGCGTGCCGTCCGGGCTCACCGACCAGGTCGTGGAGGCCAGGAGCGCGGCGTAGTACTGCAGCGATTGCTCGGACAGCGCATCCGACTCGCAGGCCATGCGGGTCGAACCGATGGCGTCCGAGATGCTGATCTGGTCGCCTTCGACACTGTAATCGGTGAAGTAGTCGTTGCAGCCGTCGAACCCGGTCAGGCGGCCTTCACCGTCGAAGATCGCCGTCACCAGGTGCGTGGTGTCCGAGGTCACGACCGCGTCGGCACCATTGTTGATGCCGCTGGCGACCCAGCCGCCCAGGATGGTGGATTCCGGCGCCATGGCGTACTCGAGGACGACCACGCCGCTCGCGTCGGCGAGGCTCAGTGTCGAGCCGTCGGAAACCCAAGAGGTCACGAGGGCCAGGTTGGCGAGGTAGGCCGCCTCGACCTCACCGGCCGGGCCCTCGCAGAACATCTGGGTGGCGCCGATGGGGCCGAAGACCAGGCTGGAGCCGTCCAGCGTGTAGCTGGCGAAGTAGTTGTTGCAGCCACCGGTGCCAACCGCGCGGCCTTCCTCCATGTCCAGTGACACCACGAGCGGCGGGTCGCCGGCCGGCAATGCGGCCAGTTGGCCGTCCACCGACTGGCTGGTCAGGAGCCAGGTGACGCCTTCGATGGTGGGCGTCGGCTCCATGGCTGCCGGCAGGAAGTTGAGGATGGGGTTGCCGTCCGCACCACCCAGGACGAGCGAGCCGCCGGTGTTGGCCCAGGTCGCGACCGCCGCCAGGTTGGCCAGATACACAGCCTCCACCTGGCTGGCGGCTCCTTCGCAGAGCATCATCGTGGAGCCGATCGGGCCGAAGGTGAGGCTCGTGCTCTCCAGCGTGTACTCGCCGAAGTAGTTGTTGCATCCGCCGTTGCCGCCGGCCGCGCCGTCTTCAAGAAGGAGGGTCACGACGACGCCGTCCGGAACGGTGGTCATGACGCCATCGACGGACTGCTCCACCAACTGCCAAGGGATGCCCTCCGCGCCCTCGATGGGGATGGCCGCGGGCTCTTCGCCTGCGGCGAAGGCTGAGGTGGCCATCGAGGCCAGCAGCGCGCACGCGGCCAGCGAGCCGAGCAGGGTACGGGTCTTGGTCATGTGGTCGACCTCCTCACGCGTCGGGGTGTGGCGGGACCCATGGCAGGTCCCATGCTCCTGTCGCCGCAGTAGGACGCAGTCTACGTCGCGCTGGTTCCCTGGTCATCGGGCACCCCGGGCAGCGTGGGTGGTGCGATGCCCAGGAAGCGATCGACGAAGCGACCACGCCAGAAGACCCAGACCAATGCTGCCCACCCGGCCAGGGCAACGAGCACGACGAGCCCCTCGCGCAGGCCGAGGGGGTGCAGGTTGAAGAACGCACGGAGGGGCGGTACGGCCAGCACGAAGACGAAGGCGACCGCGAGGACAAGGGCCAGCCAGGTCGGCCGCTTGTCCGGCGCGACCGGCTCGATGACGGCGAAGTGGCGGTTCGGCGGCTCCACGAAGAGCAGCAGGAGGAGCCCGACGCTGACGAGGAAGGCGGTCACCGCCGTGCGGGCCATGGGCTCCACGCTGCTCAGCTCGATGAGGCCGGCGTCGTAGTCGGCCTCGGCCATGAGCAGCACGACCGCGGCCACCAGGAGGCCCAGGAACGAGGCCACGGCCGCGGGCGGCACGACGAAGCGGGCCAGCGTCTGCTGCAGCGTCTCGCGCGGCAGCCGGCCTGGTCTGGCCCAGATGGCCAGCAGCGCGGTGGGGATGCCGACCGTGAAGAGCGTGATGACGGAGGCGTTGCGCAGGTCGACCGGGAAGAAGCCGATGACAAGGGCGGAGACGATGAGCATGCCCAGCGACAGGATGCGGGTGAGGAAGACGCGCAGGATGTCCTGCATGCCGTTGAGGATGCGCTGGCCCTCGCCGATGGCCGAGGCCAGGGCGGAGAAGCCATCGTCGATGAGGATGAGGTCGGCCACGCCGCGCGTGGCCTGGCTGCCGCTGCCCATGGCGATGGCCAGGTTGGAGCGCTTCAGCGAGAGCACGTCGTTGACGCCGTCGCCGGTCATGGCCACGTAGTGCCCCTGGTCCCGGAAGGTGCCCACCAGCCGCTCCTTGAGCTCGGGCGTGATGCGACCGAAGACCGCCGTCCGCTCGGCCACGATGCGGAAGCGGTCGGCGTCCATGGCCTCCAGTTCGGGACCGGAGACCACGCCCCGACTGGTGTCCAGCCCGGCTTGGCGCGCCAGCGTGGCTACGGTGTCCGGGTCGTCGCCGGAGATGACGCGCACATCCACGCCCATCTCGCGGAAGCGCGCCAGAGTCTCCGCGGCATCCTGGCGCAGGACGTCTCGCAAGACGATGAGCGCATAAGGCCGCGAATCGGCCGGCAGGACGGAGGCGTCCCCCTCGTCGCTCAGGGTCGAGGTGTCCGGGCTCCAGGCGGCCAGCAGCACGCGCTTGCCCTGCGAGGCGTGGTGGGCCACGAGGCTCTCGATGTTGCGCCATTCGAGATCGCTCACGGCGAGATAGCGCCTCACGAACGTCGGGGCGCCCATGGCATAGGTACCGCCCGGTGCCGCGCCCGCCTCATCACCCGGCGGCAGGCTCACCGCGCTCCACTTGCGGGCCGACGAGAAGGACGCCTCCGCGATAGGCACTCGCCCCGGTGCCGGCGCAGCTGCTCCGATGGCCTCGCTCGTCTTGTTGAGCGCGGCGCTGCTGGCGACCATGAGGGCCACGGCCGCGCGCGCGCGCGTCTCCTCGCCATCCAGCGGCTGGATCTGCTCGAGCTCCAGCTGGTTGGCCGTCAGGGTGCCCGTCTTGTCCACGCAGAGCATGTCCACGTGGCTGAGCGATTCGACCGCGTTGGCCTGCTGGACGAGCGCCCCGTAGCGGGTCATGCGCACGGCGGCCAGGGCGTAGGCGATGGCGATCGACACGAAGAGGCCGTTGGGGATGAGGCCCACCAGGACCGTGGCCTCGATGACGGCCTCGTCGAGCGGAACGTCGAGCAGCACGTTCTTGACGACGAGCAGCAGCTGCAGGTAGAGGACGATGGCGAGGGTCACGCGGATGACGGCCTGGATCTCACGTTGGAGAGGCGTGAGCGTCCGCCGGAACGTGCGCGCGCCGGTCGTGATACGCCCCGCCAGGCTGGCCTCGCCGACGGTCTCGGCCACGTAGCGACCGCGCCCGGAGGTCGGGTAGCTGCCCGAGTAGACCTGGTCGCCCGGCCGCTTGGGCACGAGGTCCGATTCGCCGGTGAGCTGCGACTCATCGACCTCGATGCGGCCCTCCGCCAGGCGGCCGTCGACGACGATCTGGTCGCCGGCCTCGACGGCCACGAGGTCGCCCACGACGAGTTCCTCCGGCCCCACCTCGCGCACCTCGCCGTCGCGCACGACCTTCGCCGTCGGCCGCGTCAACAGGGCGATGCGGTCGAGCGTCTGCTTGGCGCGCACCTCCTGGACGATGCCCACCACGATGTTGGTGCTGATGACGGCCAACGAGACGAAGGCATCGAAGGGCCGGCCCACGAGGACAAGGGCGAGGCCCATCAGGAAGAGGATGTTGTTGACGAAGGTGAAGACGTTCTCGCGGACGATGGCCGTGTAGGTCCGCGTCGTGGCCGGCGGCGCCGAGTTGCCCAGGCCCTGGGCGCGACGGTCGGCGGCCTCCTCCTCGCTCAAACCGGTGGGCAGGGTCACAGGGAGCTCGGCCTGGCTGGAGGTCGGGGCGGCGGTGGAAGTCACGGGGTGCCGATCCGGATCACCCGGTAGCGCAGGATCACGATGCCTATCTGGCCAAGGCTTCCTTGATGGCCGCGTCCAGCTTCTCCGCAGTGGGGATGCCCACCAGCGGCACGACCTTGTGGGCGCCCTCGACTTCCACCCAGTCGAGCTCCATGCCCGGTGCAGTCAGCACGATGGGGATGTCCGGGTGAAGTTCTCGCAGGCCCTCGATGAGCGAGCGGCCGCTGCCTGACTCCATGGTCGACCAGACGTCGTACACGAGTACGTCCGCCTCCTGGACGGCCGGGCAGTGCTCGCCACGCAGCACGGGACACGAGTAGCCGGACGGACCCGAGCACTCCACGGGCTCGTAGCCCATCCGCCTCAGGGAATTGACCTCCTGGTCGGCCAGGTCGATGTCGTGGTGGACGACGAGCACGCGCGTCATGGGTCACCCTCCATGCGACGACCCTGCGGTCGAGGCCGCCAGTATGCGCGTCCGGGCTGTCCCGACGCTCAGCATGGGCGGCCGTCGCCTCTGCGAGAGCCTCAGGGCGTTGGAGGCCGTGGGGTTGGCGTAGGCGTCGGCCCCGGTTCGGGAGGTGCGATCGAAACGGGAGTCGGAGGTGTGCCGAGGATGTCGGTTGGGCAGGTATCACCGCCCAGCCTGTCGACAGGCAGCTGGAGGATCCTGAGTACGCCGCTCTCCCCGATCAACCCGGCTCCATCTTCAGGCAGCGCGATCAGAGCGGCACGGACCAGCCGGAGGGCCCCCACTCGCTGCCACAGTGCCCCGTACGCCCCGAGGTAACAGGGATGAGGAACGATGGTGGCGAGACCGCCGGCGAGCCTCTTGGAAGCCTGATGCGCCATGCGCCGGAGAGCCCCGGTGCCGACGTCGATTTCGGACATGGCGCCGATATCGGCACCGTACGCGACGGCCAGGGCCTGCAGTTCGGAGAAGGTCGAATACTGCTCGGCGTCAGGCGTCGGGGGGCCAGGAGCCGGCGGAGTGGACTGTGCCGCCGCAGGCACCGCCACCAGCAGCAGGAGCGAGGCGATCAGCATGCGCCGCACGGCGGACCTCGGCATTCTCATGTTCCCTCCTGGGCTCGTTGCGGCTATTGTGCGCCCTCACCATCTTCACGAGCACAACCCGCCGCCCTCATCGCTGCCCTGGGTCGGGGTTCCGCGATCTGGGCCCCGCGACGGCTGAGGCCAGGAGAGCTGGCCGTCCGCCAGAGTGCGGATCATCATGGCGGGCGCGGACCTCCCGGCGCCCCGGTGAGGATGACCCGTGGGTGTACCCTGTTGCTCTCGCGATGGTCGCGACCGCCGTCCAGACAGGGCAGTCTCGCCGAACGACGAGAGCGCCTCGGGACGGCGCCCATGGGGGGACAGGAGAGGAGTCAGCCCCATGCGGCGTCTTGCGTCCACCACCATCGTCCTGTTGACCCTGCTGCTCGCCACGCTGGCCGCCGCCCCCGGCGTCTCGGCCCAGGCCCCCGACGAGCACCCGGCCGTCGGGGCCTGGCTCACCGATGCGTCCCCGGATGACACCACGGACCCCCTGGAGCTGCTGACCGTCGCTCCCGGCGGCATCATCACCATCGCCATCCCGGATGGGACCGGCTACGGCGCGTGGGCCGCGACCGGCGAGCGGAGCCGGACGCGACCTTCCTGGCCCCGCAGATGTGACCCGGAGTGCCGGGTGCCTCGTCGGGTACGCCACGATCCGCACCAGCATCGAGGTGGCCGAGGACGGTCAGAGCTTCGCGGGGACCTACACGATCGAGTTCCCGGCCGGCATGGCCGAGGCCCTGGGTCTCCCCGTGGGCCAGCAGGTCGGTCCGGGCGCCGTGACCGGCCAGCGCATCGCCGTCGAGCCCATGGGCGAGCCGGTCGGCCCGCTCCCGGAGGAGGGCGGCTCCGAGCCGGCGGCATCCCCGCCGACCCCGGAAGCGTCACCCGCGGGCTGACCAGAGCCGACACGTCACGAGAAGGCCCGTCCCGCGATGGGCGGGCCTGTCTTGTCGGCGCACTCCGTCGCTGCCTCTTGCGCATCGGGGATCAGTGCAGCACGGCCGCGCTTCGTCGTCGCCCTGGTTCAAACGCAGGGCCGGGCTCGTCGTCCTCGTGGCATGGCTCGAGCGGGTCGGCATCGGAGAGCGCGGGCGCGATGGGTCCAACTCAGCCTCGTGGTCGGTCATGGGCACAGGGGAGCCGCACAGACATTCTGCGTCTACACGGTCTTCTGCGTCGCTGTACCCTCTGCTCCTCAAGCGTCGCATCGAGCGGTGTGATGCCGCGAGCGACGACCATCCCGTGGGGGGAGAGAGGGAAGCTTCGCATGTCCAAGCTCCACGCCGCCATCGCGGCGACCCTCGTCCTCAGCCTGTTGGGAAGCTCCTCGGCTGCGGTCATGGCCCAGCCAGCCGACGACGTGGCCCCGGCGGCCGGGGTCAACGCAGACAAGGTCGATGGCAAGAATGCCGTCAAAGCCACGAGCAACAAGTCCAAGCGCAGTGGCAAGCTCATGGCCTTCAGCGCTCAGGGCTACCTGCCCAACAACATCATCCTGAAGGCGATGGACTCGGACGAGCTCGACGGCCTCGACTCGACAGCCTTCGCCACGCTGGCTGCGCTGCAGAGCCCAGTCGGGAGCGTCAACGAGGCCGACAACCCGGTCAACTGGAACCAGCTCCAGAATGTGCCGGCTGGCCTCGCCGACGGCACCGACAACGGCATCACGGCGATGACGTTCACGCAGGTGGTGGGCACCGCTGTGAACTTGCCCGCCTCCAGCAACGGTACCGCCGATGCCACCTGCCCCGCAGGGAGCGTGCCGGTCTCTGGCGGACACACCGCAAGTTCTTACTTGGTGTTCAACGTCAGTAGCTTCCGCACCGGAGCCGGCTGGATCGTGGCCGCCAGGAACACTGATGCGGTTGCTGCCCACACCCTCACTGCCATCGTCCATTGCGTCACCGCCGTCCCGGCGACGGGCATCAGTTCCATCAGTATCGCCAAGAAGGCGGCGGTCAAGTCCGCCAAGTCGAACAAGCCCCCCACCCCGAAGAAGGGCAGGTAGGTTCGCAAGGATGCCAGGAGGCCCGTCCCGCCCTGGGGCGGGCCTCTTCCTTGTGGTCGCAGAGCAGGGCGCGTAGCTCGCCTGCGACGAGGGCTGCAAGGCCCCGTCGGCAGCTGCCGACCAGCATCGTGGTGCCGAAGGTGGGAGTCGAACCCACACGACCTTGCGGCCAGAGGTGTTTGAGACCTCCGCGTCTGCCATTCCGCCACTTCGGCTCCGACGCGCGATTGTAGGCCCTCGACGCATCACGGCGGAGGGCCCCGCGGTGCGACCTCGCCGGCGGTGTAGACTCGCCAACGCCAGCTTCCTGTTGGGCCCCAGAGGATGTCGTCGTGAGGGACCGGAACCGCGACCGATACATGGGCTGCGCCTCCCGCGGTCGCCCGGGGGTGGTCTGACATGCCTGTCATCCGCCCGCCGCGGCTGCCCGTGCGACCCGTGCGCCGTGGCCGGACCGCGCTGGCACTGCCTGAAGAGCGCCTGGCCGACCCGGCCACCATCACCACCAACGGCATCCGCTGGATCCACATCCCGCAGCCGCGCCAAGCCGACCAGGAGTGGCTCGAGGAGCGCTTCTCCTTCCACCCCCTCGACTACGAGGACATCTATTCGCGCAACCAGCGCCCCAAGGTGGACCGCTACGACGACTACTTCTTCGTGGTCCTGCAGTTCCCGCGCTTCGATCGTGACCGCGAACGGCTCAACGTCGTAGAGCTGGACCTGTTTGTCGGCACGGACTATGTCATCACCATGCCCAATGCGGACCTTGAGCCGATCGACTCCCTCTTCGCGCGCTGCCAGGAGAGCGAAGAGGTCCGCGAGGGCTACTTCGAGAAGGGCGCCGCGTTCCTCCTGTACAAGGTCGTCGACCACGCCGTCGACGCCTCGTTCCCCATGCTGCGCAAGATGGGCCAGAAGCTGGAGCGTATCGAGGACGACATCTTCGAGGGCCGTTCCACAGAGGTCGTGCGCGATATCTCCAACCTCAAGCAGCAGATCATCAACTTCCGGCGCATCGTGCGGCCGCAGCGCGTGGCCTTCCGTGACCTCGAGCGGGCCATGGACATCACCACGCCGGAAGAGCTGGACGTCTACTTCGACGACGTCATCGACGCCTCCGAGCGGATCTGGGACACGCTGGAGAACTACAAGGAGGTCATCGAGGGCCTCGAGTCCACGAACGAGTCGGTGCTCTCCCACAACGTCAACGACGTCCTCCGGGTGCTGACATCGTTCAGCGTCATCGTGCTGCCCCTGACGCTGGTGGCCAGCCTCTTTGGCATGAATGTCGTCTTCCCGGGCGAGCAGACTGCGGCCGCCTTCTGGATCATCGTCCTGGCCATGGCCATCATCCTCGTGGGCATGGTGGCCTTCTTCCGGAATCGCGGCTGGCTCTGAGCGGGGACGCAGCGCGGGCGCCGGAGAATGCCCGTGACCGGGCTCTGGTAGCCGAGGCTCTGGCGGGCCGCCTCGCGGCCTTCGACCGGCTCGTGGAGCTCTACCAGGACTACCTCTTCGGCATGACCGTGCGCATCGTGCGAGACCGCGAGATCGCCGAGGACGCCGTGCAGGAGGCCTTCTTCAGCGCCTATCGCAACCTCGAGCGCTTCAGCGGGCCGTCGTTCCGTGCCTGGCTCACGCGCATCGCCCTCAACGCCGCCAAGGACATCCTGCGCAAGCGCAAGCGCCGCCCGGCCGAACCCTACCCGGAGTGGGAGGACGAAGCCTGGCAGCCACCGGCGCCCGAGGCCGAGGGTCCCGAGCAGGTCCTGCTGGTGGCCCAGCAGCGCACCGCGCTGGCGCGGGCCATGGAGGGCATCACCGAGGACCAGCGCGCCGCCATCGTCCTCT
Source organism: uncultured Chloroflexia bacterium (assembly GCA_963825995.1). Classification (GTDB taxonomy): domain Bacteria; phylum Chloroflexota; class Limnocylindria; order Limnocylindrales; family CSP1-4; genus JAFMJV01. The sequence continues at coordinate 197,343 of CAWGVH010000007.1, read as the reverse complement.
TCGACGTGCAGGGCTACGACTACGCCGAGATCGCGGAGCTGACCGGGGTCAGCGTGGGCACCGTCAAGTCACGCATCCACCGAGGTCGCGTCACGTTGCGCGAGCGGCTCGGACCGGCCATGGAACTCTTCCGTGGCTAGGCGCGTCTCATGAGGGACATGCCAGCCCCACGGCCTGCGCAGCCGCCCAACGACCACGAGCAGCACGATCCCCTGCTCATCGCGCAGCTGGCTGCCGGCGACCCACTGACGGCCGAACAGCAGCGGCTGGCTGCCCACCTGGCGGTCCACTGCGCTGCGTGCGCCTCACTGGCGGCCGACCTGCGGGCGATCTCTGCGGCCGTGGCCTGGGAGCCCCTGCCGCCCCGGCGTCGCGACTTCCGCTTCGATGCCGAGCGAGCTGAGCGGTTGCGCGGCTCCCCGCTGCGGCGCTTCCTGCGGCGCCTGTCCCTTCCGGAGACGACGGCGCTGCGCCCGGCTGCCGCGGGCATCCTCTCCATCGGCCTGCTCTTCATGGTCGCCGGTGCCGTCTGGCCGGCCGACGCCCCGGCCTTGGTCCAGCCTGCCCCGGCTGCCAGCCCGGCCGCGGCGCTCCAGGTGGAGATGCCCGCTGAGGTACCCGCAGGCGAATCCGCCAACGTGTCGGCGCCCGGGACGGACGGCGGGGTGCCCACAACGGAGCGCACGGCGCCGGGCCTGCAAGACAACGCGGCGGCCGAGGTGGAGGCCCTCAGTGCTGCGGACGTGCAGGCGACCGACCGGGCGACCGTCGATACGACAGCGGCTGACAGCGCGGTCGAGGAGACCGGCGCCCAGGCCCCGGCAGCCGTCGGCAGGGCGGCGGAGGAGCCCACTCCGGATGATCAGGCGGCCGCCCGGGACGACGAGGTGCTGCACGCCAAGGCCATGGCAGCCGAGCCTGCCGTGGGCGCGGCCGACGCGGAGCTCGCCGAGCCTGCCGCAAGCGCCGCTCTTGCCGAGCTCGCCCAACCTGCCGTCGAGTGCGGCCGACGCCGAGTTCGCTGAGCCCGCTGCAAGCCTCGCCGAAGGCGGCGCCCCACTCGCCGGGGCGGTGTCGCCCTCTGCGCCGCCCGGAGAGGAAACCCTCGAGGCCGTGGCGGCTGAGGGCGCGGCCGCGGGCAGCACACCGCCACCGGCAGAGGCGACAGCCCCGGTCGGACTCGAGGAGGGCCTGCCCATCGACTCGGTCCTCATGGTGGTGGGTGTCGTCCTCGCCGTGGCCGGTGGCCTCCTGCTCCTGCTGGCCTGGCTGTCGCGCCGGTCGGCCGACCCGCTGCTGCGCTAGCCCGAGTGCCGGCTGCCCGGCCGGCACGCCAGTCATACGTCCGGCCCTTCGCGGCGCCTCGGCGAGGGCGAGACGCCGATCCTGGCCCCTCAAGCGCACCGGCGTCGAGGTCTACACTCGCGGGCAGTGGAACGGCTCATGCTCCTGGACGCTCACAGCCTCATCTATCGAGCCTATTTCGCCCTGCTCGAGACGCCGCTGACCACCAGCAAGGGCCAGCTCGTCAACGCTGCGTTCGGCTTCTGGTCCATCGTCCTGCGCGGCTTCGCCGACATGAAGCCCGACCACGTCCTGTGCTGCTTCGACGTGGGCCGCTCCTTCCGCGCCGACCGCTACGAGGGCTACAAGGCCACGCGCCGCCCCACGCCGGACGACCTGCGCGACCAGTTCCCCATCGTGCGCGAGACGCTGGCCGCCTTCGGCATCCCCATCTACGAGATGCCCGGCTACGAAGCGGACGATCTCATCGGCTCGCTCTCGCGGCAGGCCGAGCTGCGCGAGCTGGAGACCATCATCGTCTCAGGCGACCTGGACATGCTGCAGCTGGTCACCGAGCAGACCAAGCTCATGACGACCCGCCTGGGCGTCCAGTCGACCGTCATCTACGACCCGGCGCGCATCCACGAGCGCTACGGCCTCGACCCGGCCCAGATGATCGACTTCAAGGCGCTCAAGGGCGACTCCACGGACAACATCCCCGGCATCCCCGGCGTGGGCGACAAGACGGCTGCCAAACTGCTCGTCGACTTCGCCACCCTGGAGGGTCTCTACGCCCGCCTCGACGAGGTCCGGCCGGACAAGCTGCGCGACAAGCTCAAGGAACACCGCGATGACGTGCTCCTCTGGCGGGAGCTGGTGACCATCGACCGCCTGGCGCCCATCGCGCTGGACCTCGACGGTGCCCGCCTCGATGACTACGACCGCTCGGAGGTCGTCCGCCTCTTTCGCGAGTACGAGTTCCGTTCACTTGTCGACCGCCTGCCGGGCGCGGCTGTCGACGCCGACCACGAGGAGCCCATGCTGGCCGCCACGGTGCCCGGCCGCGTCCGCCAGCGACCCGCCCCGAGGGCGACAGGGGAGGGCAGCGGCCTGCAGCTGACGCTCGACTTCGGCGCCGTGGCGGCCTCTGCCAACCAGCCCGCGCCGGCCGTGACACCCGGGTTCTTCGACGGCCCTGTGGCGGGGACTGTCGCGGGTACCTCCGGCCCGACCGCCGGGTCATCTCCGGGTGCCTCCGGCACGGCCGGCATGGATCCGCTGGGGCGGCTGCGCGCAGTCCTGGCCGACCCGGCGCTCGTCGAGTCGTACGCGCGCGACAGCGACCTGGAAGCCTGGCTGGCGGCCCAGCCCGAACTCGTCGTGGGCGCCGTCTTCGACGACCCGCGTCCCCGCCGCGGGACGCTCATGGGCTTCGCCGTGGCCGGCGCGGATGGCCGCCTCGTGGCAGCCTCGGGCGAGGCAGCCACGACCTTCGGGGCTGCCGTCCTGGCCTGCGGGCGCCCCCTGGTCGGCCACGAGCTCAAGCCTCTCCTGGTCTGGGAGCTGGCCCGTCGAGATCCCACCGCGAGCGCCTCGCTGAGCGCCTCGGCCGGGTCTCTGCCCGCGGTCGGCTTCGACACCCAGGTTGCGGCTTACATCCTCAACGCCGCGCTGCGCAGCCAGTCGCTGGCCGACATCTGCGCCGAACGTTTGGACATCGCCCTGCCCGTGGTCGGCCAGTTCGACGCCATGACCCAGGCCGCCGTCGAGGCGGCCGCCGTCGGCGCCGCCCAGGGTGCCCTGTTCACGGTCTTCGAGGCTGACCCGGCGCTTCGCCGCATCCTCGCCGAGCTCGAGCTGCCCCTGGAACCGGTGCTGGCGGACATGGAGTCCACGGGCGTGGCCCTCGACCGGGGGGCGCTTTCCGCGCTCGCGGGGACCTTTGGCGAGACCATCGACCGGCTGGCGGAGGACATCTACGCCTCTGTCGGCCACGAGTTCAACCTGGGCAGCCCCAAGCAGCTGGAACAGGTCCTCTTCTACGAGCTGGACCTGCCGCGTGGCAAGCGCACCAAGACCGGCTACTCGACGGATGCCCAGGTGCTCGAGGAGCTCCGAGCGGCACACCCCATGATCCCCATGCTGCTTGACTGGCGCATCTACACGAAGCTGCGCTCCACCTACGTCGAGGCGCTGCCGATCCTCATCGACCCGCACACCGGACGCCTGCACACCACGTTCCAGCAGGCCGTGGCGGCGACCGGGCGGCTCTCGTCGGTGGACCCCAACCTCCAGAACATCCCCATCCGGACCGAGCTCGGTCGTCGCATCCGCAGTGCCTTCGTGGCCGGTGGCCAGGACCTCGTCCTGCTGGCCGCCGACTACAGCCAGATCGAGCTGCGGGTCCTGGCCCACGTCTCCGGCGATGCCCACCTCCGCGAGGCCTTCGAGCAGCGCACCGACATCCATCGCCAGACCGCGGCCCGTGTCCTCAAGAAGGACCCCGCGGAGGTCACGGCCGACGAGCGCTCCATGGCCAAGATGGTCAACTTCGGGCTGGCATACGGTATGAGCGACTACGGACTGGCCACGCGCGCGGGCATCCCCCGGGAGGAGGCGCGCGAGTTCATCGAATCCTACTTCGGGGCCTACAGCGGCATCGCCTACTACATGCTGCACATGCGGGAGCTGGCGCGCGAACAGGGCTACGTGGAGACGCTGCTGGGACGCCGCCGCTCGATCCCCGAGCTGCAGTCGCGCAACGCCCAGCTGCGCAGCGCCGGCGAGCGCATGGCCATCAACATGCCCATCCAGGGCACGGCGGCGGACATCATGAAGATCGCCCTCATCCGCCTCCACGAGCGGCTCGGCGTGGAGCGGTCCTCGGCGCGGATGCTGCTCTCAGTCCACGACGAGGTGCTGCTCGAGGTGCCACGTGGCGAGGTCGGCGGTCTGGCGCCGATCGTACGCGAGGTCATGGAGGGCGCCCTCAAGCTGGACGTGCCTCTCGACGTCGACATCAAGGTGGGCACCGACTGGGAATCCATGACCCTGCTGGAGCGCGCCTGACCGCGGATGCCGGAGCTGCCCGAGGTCGAGACCATGGCGCGAGACCTGGCGCCGCTGCTCGCCGGCGCCACGGTGATCGATGCCTGGTGGGATTGGGATCCGGTCGTCCGCCATCCGTCGCCGGAAGGCCTGCGCGAGGGCCTCGTGGGCCGGACCGTGCGTGGCGTCTCACGGCGGGCCAAGTGGCTCGTCGTCGACCTCGATGACGGGTCCGTGCTCGCCATCCAGGTCAAGATGACGGGCCAGCTCTTCGTCCTGCCTGCGGGCACACGCCACGACCGGCACGTCCACCTGCGGCTGACCCTGGGGCCGGGTCCCGTGGCGGGTGGCGGCCGTGTCGAGGGTCCACGCTGGCTGCTCTTCCGCGATGTCCGCAAGTTCGGCCGGGTCGGCCTCTACCGGCGTGGTCCCGGAGGCGGAGATCCTGGGTGCCGGCGACGAGGGCGAGCTCTTCGCGCAGCATGGGCCCGAGCCGCTCGACGAGGGCTTCACGCTGCGCCGCTTCCGCGAGCGCCTGCGGACACGACGGGGCCGGCTCAAGTCGGTCATCGTGGACCAGTCGTTCCTGGCGGGCGTGGGCAACATCTACGCCGATGAAGCGCTCTGGCGGGCGCGCCTCCATCCACTGCGCTCGGTGGGGACGCTTGGCCCTGACCACGAACGCCGGCTCTTCGAGGCCATCCGGGGTGTGCTCGGCGAGGCCGTGGTGCGGCGCGGATCATCGGTCGACGACTACACCGCGCCCGAGGGTGACGGCCGCATGCAGGAGCACCTTGACGTCTACCAGCGCACCGGCCTGCCGTGCCACCGATGCGGGCGGCCCATCCGGCGCCTGGTGCTGGCCCAGCGAGGCACGCACTTCTGCTCCTGGTGCCAGCGCCTGCCGTCAGCGGACCGGCGCGGGACCACGGCGGTGCTCGCTGCCAGCGCCAGGCAGGCGGGGCGCCGGGGCCGCAACTGGTCGGAGCTCGGCGGACTCGGCCGGGCTGACTGACCGCGGCGACACGCCCCCAACGTCGGCGCCGCCGAATTGGGGACACTTACGCGTATGTCCATCCTGCGCCTGGAGGGTGTGCGCCGCGAGATCGGCGACTTCGTCATCCTCGACTCGGTGAGCGCGACGCTCGCTCGTGGCGAGCGGGTCGGCCTCGTGGGCGCCAACGGGGCCGGCAAGACCACGCTCCTCGAGATCGATCGCCGGCCACGAGGAAGCCGACGGCGGGCTCATCGGACTGGCGCGTGGGACGCGCCTCGGCCTGCTGACCCAGGAGGCCCACCTCGATCATCGATTTCAGCGGTGCCCCGTCGGTGCGAGCCATCGTGCGCGGCGGCGCCGTCGAGGTCGAGCGCATGGAGCGCGAGCTGGCCGCCACGGAAGCCCGGGGCGCCGCGGACGTGCAGGCGCCGGAGTACGCCGCGCTGCGTGACCGCTTCGAGGCGCTCGACGGCTACCACCTCGACCAGCGTGTCGAAGAGGCCCTGGCCGGCCTGGGCCTCCGCCGGGACCGCTGGGAGAGCCCGCCGGCCGAGCTCTCCGGAGGCGAGCAGACCCGCGTGGCCCTGGCGCGCCTGCTCGTGGCCGATCCGGACCTCCTCATGCTCGACGAGCCCACCAACCACCTCGACATCGCCGCGCTGGAGTGGCTGGAGGCTACCCTCCTGAGGCGCCGTGGCGCGCTCCTGGTGGCATCCCACGACCGCGCCTTCCTGGACAACGTCGTGGAGCGTGTCTGGGAGCTCCGCGACCGTCGCCTGGCCACCTTCCGGGGCGGCTACTCGGCGTACCTGCTGCAGCGCGAAGCCGCGGACGCGCGGGCACGCAGCGTGGTCGGTGAGTCGGCGTCGGCCATCGCCCGCGAGGAAGAGCTGGTGCAGCGCTACCGCAGCCAGCGCAAGCACGTCAAGATGCACGAGCACGAACGGCGCCTGGAGCAGCTGCGATCCGGCCAGCCAAGCGCGCCCAGGCGGACTGTCCGCCTCGGCCTCCCTGGATCGAGCCTCTTCGGCGCGGCCCCGGCGCGATCGGCCGAGGTCGTCGTCGCCCTGGACCGCGTGCTGTGTGGCTACCTGCCTGCGGCCCCTGGTGGGGCCTCGGTGCCCATCACGCACGCTGATCGGCTGGAGGCTCGGCGCGGCGATCGAATCGGGCTGGTCGGGCCGAACGGTGCCGGCAAGTCCACCTTGCTGCGCTCGATCGCAGGCCAGTTGCCCACGCTCGAGGGCTTCGTGCGCATCGGCCGCAACGTCATGCCCGGCTACCTCTCGCAGCTGCGCGATCGTCCGCTGGGCGGGGTCACCGTCCTCGACGCCCTCCTCGCCGCGGCGCCCGTCACGCCGGGTGCGGCTCGGTCCTACCTGGCGCGCTTCCTGTTCCGAGGCGACGACGTCCAGAAGCCCGTGAGCGAACTCTCGGGCGGTGAGCGCTCCCGTCTCGAGCTGGCCCTGCTGGGCGCGGGGGCTACCAACCTGTTGCTGCTCGACGAGCCCACGAACCACCTGGACATCCCCGCCCGCGAGGCGCTCGAGGCCTTCCTCCGCGATTCCGAGGCGACGCTTGTCATCGTCTCTCACGACCGGCGGCTACTGGAGACGGTCTGCAAGCGGCTCTGGGTGGTGCAGCCGGGTGTGCCGGGCCGGCCCGCCGTGGTGGCACCCTTCGACGGTGGCTACCGCGAGTGGAGGACCGCCGTCACCGAGGGCGGCTGGACGGCGGTGAGGGAGCTGGCACGGCGCCGAGGTGAGGTGGACGCCCAGGCCGACAGGGGCTCGTGGGGCGCGGCCGATGGAGACCAGCGAGGTGCGAGAGGCCGGCATCGCGCGGCCGATGGAGGTCAGCGAGGTCTGGCTGACCGGCAGACTGGCGCCGGCAGGCGATCTGGCGATCGGACGGCGGCTGGCCCTGGCCCGAACGGCGGGCGTTCGCAGGCTCGGAACGAGTTGCTGCCTCGGCTGTCGAAGGACGCCTACCGACGCGAGCGAGAGCGCATCGAGGGCGACCTGGTGCGCCTCGGAGAGCGCAAGATGACCCTTGAGGCTGGCCTGTCCGAGCTCGCGGTGCAGGCCAACTTCGTGGAGTTGCGACGCCTGGGCAGCGAGCTGGCTGACGTCAACGCCGCGCTTGACCTGGCCGAGGATGCCTGGTTGACGCTGGAGGAGCGGGCACCGGCATGAGTGAGGGGAGCGACGAGGCCACCATGAGGACCCCGGACCAGGCCATCGGGCCCGTGATCATCGGCCTCACCGGACCCATCGGCTGCGGCAAGTCCACGGTGGCCGGCATGCTGGCCGAACTCGGCGGCGTGGTCATCGACGCCGACGCGCTCGTGCGCGAGGTCACGGCGCCCGGCCAGCCGACGCTGGAGGCCATCCACGCACGCTTCGGCGAGGCGGTCTTCCGGCCACCCGGCCTGCTCGACCGGGCTGCCCTGGCGGCCATCGTCTTCGACGACCGTGCCTCTCTCCAGGACCTGGAGGCCATCATCCATCCAGCCGTCCGGACGCTCGTCGACACGCGCCTCGAGCAGGCCGGTCGCGACGGCGACCCGTTCGTGGTGGTCGAAGCCATCAAGCTCGTCGAAGGTGGGCTGGCCGAGCGCTGCCACGAAGTCTGGCTCATCGACTGCCCGCTCGGGACCCAGCGGCAGCGACTCGCCCTCCGTGGCATGGAGACCGCGGACATCGAGCGGCGGCTGGCCACCCAGGGTCGCGACCTCGCCGAGCGCCTGGCACCCCATGCCGACCGGCGCATCGACACCTCGGGCTCCCGGGAATCGCTCCGCGAGTGCGTCGAGGACGCACTCGCGGAGGTGCTGGCGCCGGGGTTCGCCGGGATGCCGTGGGGACCCGTGGAGCGCCGTTAGGGCGCGGGCGACTCCGTGGGGGCCACGATGAGGGCACTCTCAGGGCTCGGCGAGGGCTCGGGCGCGGGGGAGAGGTACGGCTCGTTCGGGAACGGGGTGGGGAACGCGACCGGCTGGCCGTACTCCGCGCCGTCGATCGTCTCAGGGACGCGGAAGTTGTAGCGGGTGATGAGCGAGTCCGTGGTCTCGCCGTACGTGCTGCGGTCGACGTCGCGCGTATCCTCATCGGGACGCAGCACCATGGTGAACTGCGCGCCCTGGGTCTGGGCGTGGGCGATCTCCTCGGCCGTCTGCAGGTCCGCGCGCACGATGTAGACATCGGTGCCCTCATCGCGGACGAGGATCTCGACGTCGAGCCACATGAGCTTGGTCGAGGAACCCTCGACGAACGCCAGTGGCTCGCCAGTCTCGGGATCGGTCGTCAGGGGTTCACCCGTGTCGGGGTTGACTGGTGCGGACACCGCGATGGGTAGGGTGGCGATGAGGTCCACGTGCTCGCCGACCGCCACCTTGCCGCCCACGGCGCGGTCGGCCGGGACGGTCATGCTGACGGCTCTCAGGTAGGGCGAGTCGGGTGCGATCGTCTCCTCGGCCTTGAGGATCTGGACCTGGCCGACCCCCGCCCCCGAAGCCAGCATGTTGGGCGTGATGGGCTGGAACTGCAGGATGGGGATGGCCGCGACCTGGTTCACGACCTGCTCCCGGTCGGTGAAGGCCTGGGCGTTGGTGTCATCGATGGGCACCGGCCGGATGGCCAACTTCAGGCCATCGATCGTCTCGCGTGCCGCGATGGGCTCGGCGGCCACCACGACGTCGCGCGTCGGAAAGGCTGCCTCCGGTTCCTCTTGACCCTGGCTGCTGAGCATGAAGGCCGCGGCGCCAGCCGCAAGGGCCAGCAGCACCCCGACCACCAGCACCAACGTCCGACGTCGGCTGCTGTCCTTGAACTCCATCTCCATGTCGGCAGGCTCCTGTACGCGGCTCGCGAGCGTCGGGACGGGTCGGCGCCAGCGCGCCATCCCCGTCTGTGCAGTCGCCAGCATCCGTGCCGCGGGCCCAGGTCGCCATGGACCCATCGGGTCCGGGTGGATAGGACTCTTTTCTGCCCTGCACCGCACCTGGCGGCTCCGGTCCGCACCGAACCGCACCTCTGGCACTGGCGCGGACCCGTCTGGTACTGAACGAGTGTTCGGTTTGGTCCGGCCAGCTGTATCATCGGCACATGGCCGACTTCCAGCTGGTGGCACCCTTCAAGCCCACGGGTGACCAGCCCCAGGCCATCGAGCAGCTCGTCGCCGGGCTCGCCGCGGGGCGAAAGCACCAGGTCCTGCTGGGCGCCACGGGCACGGGCAAGACGGCCACCCTGGCCTGGGTCATCGAGCAGGTGAGGAAGCCCACCCTTGTGCTGGCCCATAACAAGACGCTGGCCGCCCAGCTCTACAGCGAGTTCCGCGACTTCTTCCCGGACAACGCCGTGGAGTACTTCGTCAGCTACTTCGACTACTACCAGCCAGAGGCCTACCTGCCGCGCAGTGACACCTACATCGAGAAGGACTCCTCCCGGAACGAGGAGATCGACAAGCTGCGTCATGCCGCCACGCGGGCGCTCTTCGAGCGGCGTGACGTCATCATCGTGGCCAGCGTCTCCTGCATCTACGGCCTCGGCGCGCCCGTGGACTACGGCGCCACGGTCCTGCGGCTCCGCGTGGGTGGCCGCTACCGGCGGGACGGCGTGCTGCGCCAGCTGGTGGACCTGCAGTACGCGCGCAACGACCAGGCCCTCAGCCGGGCCAAGTTCCGCGTCCGCGGGGACACCCTGGAGCTGCAGCCGGCCTACGACGACTTCATCGCCCGCGTCGAGTTCTTCGGCGACGAGGTGGAGCGCGTCACCGAGGTCGATCCGCTCACTGGCGAGGTCCTGGCCGAGCGCGCGGAACTGAACGTCTACCCCGCTTCCCACTACGTGACGCCCCAGGAGAAGCTGGTGGCGGCCATCGCGGACATCGAGGTCGAGGCGGAGCAGCGCGTCGCGGAGCTCGAGCAGAAGGGCATGATCCTGGAGGCGGAGCGGCTCCGCCAGCGCACCACCTTCGACCTCGAGATGATGCGCGAGCTGGGCTTCTGCTCCGGGATCGAGAACTACTCGCGGCACCTCGCCCGCCGCGAGCCCGGCTCGCGTCCCTGGACGCTGCTCGACTACTTCCCGCCGGACTGGCTGCTGGTCGTGGACGAGAGCCACATGACCATCCCCCAGGTCGCGGGCATGTACAAGAACGATCGCACCCGGAAGGAGATCCTCGTCGAGTTCGGCTTCCGGCTGCCCTCCGCGCTCGACAACCGGCCGCTCACCTTCGAGGAGTTCGAGGAGCACCTCGGCCAGGTCGTGCACATGAGCGCCACGCCGGGGCCGTGGGAGCTGCAGCGCTCGGAGGGCATCGTCGAGCAGCTCATCCGGCCCACCGGCATCGTCGACCCAGCCATCGAGGTGCGGCCCTCGGAGGGCCAGATCGACGACCTCATCGACCGCATCAAGGAGCGCGTGGAGCGAGGGGAGCGCGTGCTGGTCACGACGCTCACCAAGCGTATGGCGGAGGACCTGGCCGACTACCTCCACGAGATGGGCATCCGCGTCAGCTACCTGCACAGTGAGGTGGACACCCTCGAGCGTGTGCAGATCCTGCGCGACCTGCGCCTGGGCATCTACGACGTCCTGGTGGGCATCAATCTCCTGCGTGAGGGCATCGACCTGCCAGAGGTCACGCTGGTGGCCATCCTGGACGCGGACAAGGAAGGCTTCCTACGCAGCGCCTGGTCGCTCATCCAGGTCATCGGCCGGGCCGCACGCAACATCGGAGGGCAGGTCGTCATGTACGCCGACCGCGTCACCGAATCGATGCAGGTGGCCATCGACGAGACGAACCGCCGCCGAGCGGTCCAGGAGGCCTACAACACTGAGCGCGGCATCACGCCGACGACCATCGTCAAGGAGATCCGCGACATCAACGACCGGCTGGCCGCCGTGGCCCGTGCGCCAGGCGCGTTCGGTCCCGATTCGAGGTCTCTCACGGAGCTCAGCCAGGCCCAGGTGGAGAAGCTCGTCTCGCAGCTCGAGACGGAGATGCGCTCCGCTGCCAAGCAGCTCGAGTTCGAGCGGGCGGCTGCCCTGCGGGATGAGATCCAGGACATCCGGCGTCGCGTGCTGGAGGAGGATGCTTCGGTCGCCGTCCTGAAGGCGGCCGAACGGGCGGCCAGCGGTGCATCTGACGCCAGACGCGCCACGGCCAGCGCCCGCCCCTCGGAGCGGGCCACCGCCCGCAAGGCCGGGCAGCGGTATGGGCACCAGCACGCCGTCGAGGAGTCGGCGCTCGAGGTCACCGCGGTCACGGTCCTGCCTGCCGGAGAGGAGCCGCTCGACATCGATGAAGGCACCGCCGCGGACGTCTTCCCCGGCCTCAAGGACTCCCACGAGGACCTCGACGAGGGCTGGATGGCGCGCTGGATCGACCGGCCCACCTGGGACCGGCGGGTGACGCCGAACGTCATCAAGCGCAGCGGGACGCGCCCCCCCAAGCGCCGCTGAGCGACCGGTTCAGGTGTCGGGGCCCGCGCCAGGAAACCGGGCGCCTCATCGCGCCCATGGTACCGACTGCCCCGGGGGTGACCGACCGGGCTCCGCGCGGTCTCATGGATATAGAACGCTTGGTCTAGCGCATCCGGCTGCCGTACACTGACCGCGTGCCCCAGGATCTGCTCATCGTGCGCGGCGCGCGCGAGCACAACCTCAAGAACATCAGCGTCGAGCTGCCCCGGGACCGGCTGATCGTCATCACCGGCCTCTCCGGCAGCGGCAAGTCCAGCCTGGCCTTCGACACCATCTACGCGGAGGGCCAGCGCCGCTACGTCGAATCGCTCTCCGCCTACGCCCGCCAGTTCCTGGGCCAGATGGAGAAGCCGGACGTCGATCACATCGAGGGTCTCTCGCCGGCCATCTCCATCGACCAGAAGGGCGCCAGCCGCAACCCGCGCTCCACCGTCGGCACGGTGACGGAGATCTACGACCACCTGCGCCTGCTCTTCGCGCGCGTCGGTCACCCGCACTGCCCGAAGTGCGGCCGCGAGATCGCACGCATGAGTGTGCAGCAGATCGTGGACCGCATCCGGGCCCTGCCCGACGGCAGCCGCATCCTCGTCCTCGGACCGCTCATCAAGGACCGCAAGACGGAGGGCGAGCGCGTCTTCGCCGCGGCCCGGCGTCAGGGCTTCGTGCGCGTCCGGGTGGACGGCGAGCTCATGGACCTTGACGAGGCACCGGTGCTCGACAAGTACAAGCGTCACAGCATCGAGGTCGTGGTGGACCGGCTCATCGTCCGCCACGTGGACGCCGATGGCCGACCATTCGATGCCGAGCATCCTGATCCTGACGCCGCCCGCCTGGCCGACTCCGTGGAGACGGGACTGCGGCTGGGGGAGGGGGTCATGCTCGTGGCGCCCGCTGACCCCGGCGCCTTCGAGGAGCAGCGCTACAGCGAGAAGTACAGCTGCGCCTACGACGGCACCACGATCGACGAGCTGGAGCCTCGCTCGTTCTCCTTCAACTCACCACACGGGGCCTGCCCGGATTGCACCGGCCTGGGCATCCGCCTGGAGTTCTCCGTCGAGCGCATCATCCCGGACCGCTCGCGCTCCATCCCCGACGGGGCCATGGCCCCCTGGCGGACGGTGCCCACAGAGCTCTCCTGGCGGCTCAAGACCACCAAGGCCATCATGGACGCCCACGGCTGGGACTACGGGGCTCCCGTCGAGGACCTGCCGACGGAAGCGCTCGACTATCTCCTGTTCGCCAAGCGGAGCGAACGCGTCGAGGTGCGCTACCGGCACGAGCGCGGCGAGAACTCCTACCTGGCCACCTTCGAGGGCATCGTCACCAACCTCGAGCGGCGTTATCGGGAGACGGAATCGGAGTACATCCGGACCGAGCTCGAGAAGTACATGGTCGAGCGCCCCTGTCCAACGTGCGCGGGTCGGCGGCTCAAGCCGGAAGCGCTGGGCGTGACCATCGGAGATCGGCACATCGCGGACGTCGCGGATATGTCGGTCAGCGAGGCTCTGGCCTGGGTGGCCGCGCTGCCGGACACGCTGAACGAGCGCGAGTCGACCATCGCACGACTGGTCAGCAAGGAGATCGGTGAGCGTCTCGGCTTCCTGGCAGACGTTGGCCTCGACTACCTGACCATCGATCGCACCAGCGCCACGCTCTCGGGCGGCGAGGCGCAGCGCATCCGGCTGGCCACCCAGATCGGCTCCAGCCTCGTCGGCGTCCTCTACATCCTTGACGAACCCACCATCGGGCTGCACCAGAAGGACAACGCCAAGCTCATCGCCACGCTCATCCGCCTGCGCGACATCGGCAACACGCTCCTCGTGGTTGAGCACGACGAGGAAACCATCCGGGTGGCCGACTGGGTCGTGGACATCGGACCGGCGGCCGGCGAGCATGGCGGGGAGGTCATCGCCAGCGGACCACTGGAGGCCATCCTCGCGGCGCCGCGCTCCATCACCGGTGCCTTCCTGCGCGGCGAGCGCATGGTGCCCGTACCGGAGGAGCGGCGCTCCGGCAACGGCAAGGCCCTCGTGGTGCGGGGGGCCCGCGAGCACAACCTGAAGGACCTCGAGGTGCGCTTCCCGCTGGGCACCTTCACGGCTGTCACGGGTGTCTCGGGCTCCGGCAAGTCCACGCTCGTCACTGACGTCCTCTATCGCGCCCTGGCCCGCAGCGTCAGCGGTGCCCGCGTCGAGCCGGGTGCCCACGATGCGGTCGAGGGCACAGAGGCCATCGACAAGGTCATCGAGATCGACCAGAGCCCCATCGGCCGCACGCCGCGCTCCAACCCGGCCACCTACACCGGCCTCTTCGGGCCTATCCGCGAACTCTTCGCGGGCGTGCCGGAGTCGCGCGTGCGGGGCTACGGTCCCGGGCGCTTCAGCTTCAACGTCAAGGGCGGCCGCTGCGAGAACTGCAAGGGTGACGGCATCCTGAAGATCGAGATGCAGTTCCTGCCGGATGTCTACGTGCCCTGCGAGGTCTGCGGCGGCAAGCGCTACAACCGCGAGGCGCTGGAGATCCACTACCGCGGGCACTCCATCGCAGAGGTCCTCCAGATGACCGCAGAAGAGGCGCTGGAGGTCTTCCACGCCGTGCCGGCCATCCGCAACAAGCTCCAGACGCTCGTGGATGTGGGCCTCGGCTACATCCGCCTGGGGCAGCCGGCCACGACGCTGTCGGGCGGCGAGGCGCAGCGCGTCAAGCTATCCACGGAACTCTCACGGCGCGCCACGGGCCGAACGGTCTACATCCTCGACGAGCCCACCACGGGACTCCACTTCGCGGACGTGGAGAAGCTGCTCCATGTGCTCCATCGGCTCGTGGCCACCGGCAACACGGTCATCGTCATCGAGCACAACCTGGACGTCATCAAGACGGCGGACTGGATCATCGACCTGGGGCCGGATGGCGGCGCCCGGGGCGGCCGCATCGTGGCCGAGGGTACGCCGGAGGATGTTGCGCAGGTCGCCGAATCGGCCACCGGCGAGTATCTCGCGCGCGTCCTGCGGGGCGAGCCGGTCATCCCTCTCTCGGGCGTCACCTTCCGGGGCGGGATCCGCGGCACGGACGTGCCCGGGCCGGATGGACGGCGCCGCCCGACCGCTCAGGCGCATCGCCGCCCGGCGAGTCGCCCGTCAGCCGCCTCGCGCGCCTCCTGACCGCTACCCGAGCCGCATCGGCGTCCGCGCCGCCCTGCGCATAGACTTCGCAGGCCATGCTGCACTTCATCGACGAGATCGTCATCCCGTTCCTGAACTCGCTGTACGGGGCCGTTGGCTACGGCGGTGTGATGGTCGCCATGGGCATCGAGTCGGCCATGATCCCGCTCCCCAGCGAGCTGATCCTGCCCTATGCGGGTTTTCTGGTCTCCGACCCGTCGCAGCTGGAGCCGATGACCGGAGCGCCTTGGGGCTTCTGGGTCGCGGTCATCGTCGCGACCATCGGCAACACGCTGGGTTCCCTGGTCGCCTACGCCATCGGTGCCTACGGTGGCCGGCCGTTCCTCGAGCGCTACGGGCGCTACCTGCTCATCCGCCAGCACGAGATCGAGCTCGCCGAACGCTTCTTCGAGCGCTGGGGTCGGATCACCGTCTTCGTGAGCCGGCTGCTGCCGGTCGTCCGCACCTTCATCAGCTTCCCGGCCGGCGTCGTCCGCATGCCGCTCCGACCGTTCATCATCTACTCGACTGCGGGGGCGTTGCTGTGGAGCATCCTGCTGGTCTGGGTCGGCGAGCAGCTGGGCGCCAACTGGGTGGAGATCCGCGAGATGCTGCAGCCCTTCGATACGCTCATGATCATCTCGGTCATCCTGGCGGGCATGCTCTTCCTGTGGTGGCGCATCGGGATGCCCGGGCTGCCGCGCCGGCGGTCCGGCGGCGACGACACGCTGGCACCGCAGGCCGCGCAAAGCATCGACGAGCCACCCGAGGGCTGATGGGGAGCCTGCACCGTTGAGCGAGACGACCATCGCCACGCCCGGTCGCGAGGACGCCTGGGGTCTGCTCTGCGAGTGGACCGCCAGCGAGAGCCTGCGACGCCACGGGCTGGCCGTGGAGGCTGCCGTGGGCTGGTATGCGGAGCACCGCTTCGGCCGGGCTGGCGAGGAGTTGGCACGCTGGCGCATGGCCGGCCTCTTGCACGACTTCGACTACGAGCGTTACCCGGAGACGCACCCGCTGCAGGGTGCGGAAGAGTTGCGCCGGCTGGGTTACCCGGAGGACGTGGTGCTGGCGGTCCTCGGTCACGGCGACCATACCGGCGAGCCGCGCACGAGCGACATGGCGCACACCGTCTACGCTTGCGACGAGATGAGCGGTTTCGTGGTGGCCGTCGCGCTGGTGCGGCCCAACCGCAGCCTGGACGAGGTGGACGTGGCGGCCGTGGGCAAGAAGATGAAGGACAAGGGCTTCGCCAGGCAAGTGCCCCGCGATCAGCTTGTCAAGGGTGCCGAGGAGCTCGGCCTGCCACTCGAAGAGCATGTCGCGAATGTCATCGCCGGACTGAGGACCGTCAGGGAGGAGCTGGGGTTGTGAGCACGCGGATGGTCCGACTGGAGCGCGTCACGGACGCGCCGCCCGAACGCGTCTACCGGATGTGGTCCGACCCGGACACCATGACGCAGTGGCTCTGCTACCAGGTGCAGGGCTCGCTGCTGCCCGGCGCCCGTAGCGTGCTCGTCTTCCCGCGCCAGCAGATCGAGATCGACGTCTTGGAGGCGCAGCCGAACACGAGCTTCAAGTTCCGCTGGCTGCACCCGGAGGGCCTGGGCTTGACGACCGACGTCGCGGTCAGCATCCGACCCAAGGGCTGGGGCTCGCTGGTCTCGCTCATCGATGGCCCCTACGACATCGCCGACGAGGCGGTCCTCGACGAATTCGCCAGAGCCATCGAGGTCTGGGCGGCCGGCCTGACCCAGTTGCGCGCCTCGGTCGACTACTCGGTCGACCTGCGCAAGGTGCGCTAGCCTCCCGCGACCGCTGCACGCGGGCCCGGAACGCGGGCCCGGAGGGCGGGCCCGTCGGGCGCCGGTCACGCCAGCTCCTCTCGATCGAACGCTTCGCGCAGGAACATCGATGGCGCGCCTGGGTCGTACACGATGGTCAACGTCCGGCGCGCCCGCGTCCAGGCGACGTACGCCAGGCGCCGCTCCTCCTCCAGAACGCGCTGCGGATCGGCTGCCTCGCGGAGCGCCCGCGCAGCCGGGAAGATGCCCTCGTCGTGCCCGACACAGACGACGTGGTCCCATTCGAGGCCCTTGGTGCCGTGGAAGGTGGCCAGGGTGAGGGCGCCCTCCGCCCCGGCGAGGCGCGCCCTCCGCTCGAGGCGTTCCTCGAGCTCGCGTCGCAGCGCTCCCAGCTCCGTGCACGGGGCAGCCCATGAGAGCAGGGCGGCGGTGAGGCGTGCGTCGAGGCCCGAGTCACGCGCCGAGGCGGCCAGGGCGAGCAGCGGCGGCTCGCCCTGCGGGGTCCGGGTGCAGGCGGTCGCCACGACCTCGAGCAGCTCGGGCGTGTCCAGCAGCAGGCCGTCCTCGTCCACTCGATACGGCAGCCCGAGCTCGAGCGCCACCGCCGCGTAGGGCACGAGCTCGGCGTTGGTCCGCGCCAGGATGGCCCGGCTGCCCGGCGAGCTGGACGGCACTGGCGTCTGGGTCCCACGAGACGGGTCGCGCGGCCCGTCGTCCGGCCCGTCCTGTGCCCAATCGGTCAGCAGGAGGCGAGCCCGGGCGACCTCATCTCCGCTGTCCGGCAGGAGCAGGACCGAGCCCTGCGTTGCCGGCGACCAGCGGATGACCTTGTCGAAGCGTTCCTGGTTGTGGGCCACGAGCCGCGCTGCTCGGCGCACGATCTCCGGGGCGCAGCGGTGGTTCGTCTCGAGGTCCACGCGTCGCAGGCCCGGCAGCCGGGCGGCGAGACCGAGGACCCTCCGGACGTCAGCCAGGCGCCACGCGTAGATGGTCTGGTCGTCATCGCCCACGAGGAAGATGTCGCGGCGCTCACCGGCCAGCAGCACGGCCAGCTCCAGCTGTGTCCAGTCCAGATCCTGGGCCTCGTCCACGAAGAGCACGGAGGCACGTCCGCGCCAGCGTCGCAGGAGTGCCGCATCGTCGACCAGTGCTGGGAGCGCCCGAGCCACGAGATCGTCCAGGTCGAGGGCCCCCCGACGGGCCAGGCCGGCCTGGTACTCCATGAAGGCCTCGTGGGTGGCGATGTCTTCCGGGGGCGGGCCCCGCTCAGGGTCCAACTTGAGCCGGGTGAAGGCGTCATCCAGCCAGCGCAGTGCGTCCGCCGGCAGGGGACCGCCAGCCAGGTCCGCCAGCATCTCGTGGCGCTCCACGACGCGGGCGACATCCACGCCGGCGTCGGCGAGGATCGCCCGCCCGAGGGCATGGAAGGTGCGCACTCGCACGCTTCCAGGGGCGAGGCCGACCTCTCCCAGGGCCATGTCCGCCCGCTCCTGGAGTTCCTCCGCCGCGCGCCGGTTGAAGGTCAGTGCACAGATGCCCGCCGGGTCGACTCCGTGGGCCACGCGCCACGCGATCCGCGCCACCAGCGTGGTCGTCTTGCCCGAGCCTGCAGGGGCCACGCAGAGGACCGGGCCAGGGGCCGTGGTAGCCGCCGAGCGTTGGTCCGGCGCCAACCGGGCCAGCCGGTCGCGAATGGGTGCCGGTATGTCCACGGACTCAGCTGGTGCTCCGGGCATGGCTCGAGCATGAGGGGCGATCCTTGCCGCGCCCGTATCGGGCACTGATCCGCCACTGACCCGGCAATGATCCCGCACTGCGTGGCGCGCACCCGCGATAGCATCGCGTGGTGACGCCACAGCTCGCGGCCACCCTCAAGCACCTGCCCGACAAGCCCGGTGTCTACCTGCTCAAGGATGGCGCCGGCCGCGTCCTCTACGTCGGCAAGGCCCAGAGCCTGCGCAACCGGGTGCGTCAGTACTGGCAGGCCGGTCGGTCGGCTGCCCCACAGCGCATCGAATCCGTGATCGACCAGGTGGCCGACATCGAGACCACGCTGACGGACACCGTGAGCGAGGCCCTCCTCCTCGAGGCCACTCTCATCAAGCGCTTCCAGCCGCGCTTCAACGTGCGCCTCAAGGACGACAAGTCGTACCCCTACATCAAGATCACCCTCGCGGACGACTTCCCGCGCATCGAGCGCACCCGCAAGCTGCCCGACGACGGCAGTCGTTACTTCGGGCCCTACGCCTCGGCCAGCAGCGTGGACGAGTCGATGAACCTCATCCGTCGCATCTTCCCCTTCCGCACCTGCACCATCGACATCAGGGAAGGGCAGCGCGCGCTCGAGCGGCCCTGCCTGCTCTATCACATCAAGCGCTGCCAGGGCCCCTGCATCGAAGCCATCGAGCGGGCCGACTACCGGCGCGACATCGACCAGGTCATGCTCTTCCTCGAGGGTCACCAGGAACAGGTCTCGCGCTCTCTGCGAGCTGACATGGAGGCCGCCTCCGACAGGCTGCAGTTCGAACGCGCGGCCGCCCTGCGCGACAAGGTCCGCGCCGTCGAGCGAACGATGGAGAGCCAGAAGATGGCCGGCTTTGCCAAGCGTGTCCTGGACGTGCTGGGCTATGCCCGGGCGGGCAAGGAGGCCGCCGTCCAGCTCTTCGCCATCCGTGACGGCAAGACCACGAACCGCGACATCTTCATGCTCGAGAACCTCGCTGGCGCCTCGGACGAGGAAGCCATGACGGCGTTCGTCAAGCAGTACTACGCCCGGGCCGGCTCGGTGCCGCCGCGCGTCCTGGTGCCCTTCCGCCTTCCTGAAGCCGACGAGCTGGAGGTCTTCCTGGCCAGCCGCGCCGGGCGGAAGGTGGAGCTCGCCCGGCCGCAACGCGGCGAGGGCCGGCAGCTCATGGAGCTCGCGGCCCGCAACGCGGCCGAGGTGCTGGCGCGCGAGCAGGTGCGCTGGCTCGCGGACCAGGGCAAGACCGAGCATGCCCTGGCCGAGCTGGCCGAGGCACTGGGCCTGGCGGCGCCCCCGAGCCGGATCGAGTGCTACGACATCAGCACCATCCAGGGCACCTCCACGGTCGGCAGCATGGTCGTCTTCGAGGATGGCCAGCCGCGCACGGGTGAGTACCGCCGTTTCCGCATCCGGGAGGTCGTTGGTCAGGACGACTTCGCCAGCCATCAGGAGGTGCTGCGTCGCCGCTTCCGTCGCGCGCTCGATGCCGACGAGGGAGCGGCCGAGCAGCTGCGCTGGCGACTGCCTGACCTAGTCATCATCGATGGCGGCAAGGGCCAGGTCAGCGCTGCCCGAGAGATCCTCGACGAGCTCGGCCTGCATGACCTGCCACTGGCGGGGCTGGCCAAGGAGCGCGAGGAGCTCTTCCTGCCCGATGAGCGTGAGCCTGTCGTGCTGCCGGCGACCTCCGGAGGGCTGTACCTGCTCCAGCGCCTGCGTGATGAGGCACATCGCTTCGCCATCACCTACCACCGCCAGGTGCGCGCCCGGGCCGCCACCCGCTCGGCCCTCGACGACCTGGCGGGCATCGGCCCTGTCCGCAAGCGAGCCCTGCTCCGCGTCTTCGGATCGAGCCGCGCATTGAAGCGCGCCAGCGTCGAGGAGATCGCTGCGGTGCCCGGCATCGGTGCGGCGACCGCGGAGCGCATCCGGGCCCACCTGGACGGCTGACCACCGGCGCGGGCTCCGCTCACCGCGCCGTCCGACGCGGCACCCGTCTCTCTGGTAACGTCCCGTGCGATGCAACGTGCTCTTCCCATCATCGTGCTGGCCGTATTCGTGGTCGCCCTCGTGGTCGCCATCTTCCCGCTGCCGCGCCCGGGAGCGACCGGGGGACAGACGCTGGAGACGCGCCTCGGCCTGGACCTCATCGGCGGCCTCCGCGGGGAGTACCAGGTGGTCGCTACCGACGCCCAGACGGTGACGCCGGAGATCCTCGAGCAGACCCGCCTGATCATCGAGAACCGCGTCAACGCAACGGGTGTCTCGGAGCCCATCGTGGTCACCCAGGGTGCTGACCGCATCTCGGTCGAGCTGCCCGGTGTCGAGGATGAGGGCGAGATCCGCAGCCTCATCGGCACCACCGGCGTCCTCGAGTTCATGCCTGTGCCTGCCGCACTCCAGGGTTCGGTCACGCAAGGTCCGCTGCCTGAGGCCATGGCGGACGTGGAGCCGCTGTTCACGGGTGTCGAGATCGCCAGCGCCGCCATCGCGCAGGACTCCACGACGCGTGAGATCGTCGTGGACCTCCAGCTCAAGGACACCGGCGCGCGGCTCTTCGACGATTACGCCGAGCAGCACTACGGCGAGCAGTTCGCCATCGTCCTCGATGACCAGGTCATGTCGGCACCGACCATCCAGGCCACGCGCTTCGGCGGCCGAGCACAGATCTCCGGTGGGCAGGGCGGCTTCCCGATCGACGAGGCCAAGTCGCTGGTCACCGTCCTGAAGTTCGGTTCGCTGCCGCTCGAGATCCGCGAGGTCGGCTTCAGCAGCATCTCGGCGACGCTGGGTCTTGACTTCCTGAAGCAGACCCTCGTGGCGGGCGGCATCGGCATCGCCCTCGTCTTCGCCTTCATGCTCATCTACTACCGTGTCCCGGGCGCGGTCGCCTGCGTCGCGCTCATCTTCTACACGGTCTTCGTGTACGCGCTCTTCCGGCTCCTGGGTGTGACGATGACCCTGGCCGGCATCGCCGCCTTCATCCTCTCCGTGGGCATGGCGGTGGACGCCAACATCCTCATCTTCGAGCGCACCAAGGAAGAGCTTCGCGCGGGAAAGAACCTGACGGCGGCCATCGAAGCCGGCTTCAGCCGAGCCTGGAACTCCATCCTCGACTCCAACGTCTCGACCCTCATCACGGCCTTCATCCTCTACTACTTCGGGACGTCGGTCGTGCGGGGCTTCGCCCTCGTACTCATCATCGGCGTGCTGACCTCGATGTTCACGGCCATCACGCTCAGCCGCATGATGCTGCGCTGGGTCGTGCAGCAGCCGCGAGCCCGACAGGCGCACCTCTTCGGCATCGCCGACACGGGTCTCTCCGCGGACGCTCGCAGCCGCAAGGAAGAGGTGCCCAGCCGTGTTTGACTGGGTCGGCCACCGCCATTACGGCTACATCTTCAGCGGGGTACTGACGGTCGTCTGCATGCTCTTCATGCTGTCGACGTTCATCCCCAACGCCGGCCTCGGCCTGCAGTTCTCCATCGCCTACACCGGCGGCACTGTCTGGGAGGTCCACTTCCAGGACGGCACGCCCGACCCCAACGAGGTCCGGGCGATCCTGGAGGGGCTCGGCCACGCCGGGTCAGACGTTGCCATCACGGGCGGCAAGGAACGCGAGTACGTCCTCATCCGCACCCAGGCACTGGCGCTCGAGGCGCCGACGGTGAGTGAAGGCTCGGCAGCCGCTGCGGCCGAGGCCTCAGCATCCCCAGACGCGAGTGCCGCTGCATCAGCGGCCCCGGCCGCCGCCATCGAGTCCGCCGCTGCATCAGCGGCCCCGGCCGCCGCCATCGAGTCCGCCGCTGCATCAGCGGCCCCGGCCGCCGCCATCGAGTCCGCCCGCTGCGCCTCGCTGCTCCCGACGCCGCGCATCGGCCGCGGTCGCCTCGCTGCTGCCCGACGCCTCGCCAGCCGCGACGGACGCGTCACTGGCCCCCGGCGCCTCCGCGTCGCCGGCAGCCGGTGCTGGCGATGGTTCCACCTCTGGCGTGCCCACCAAGGGTGAGTTCGGTGCCCTGGCGACCGCGCTCCAGGACCGTTTCGGCCGCATCGACGAGGTGCGTCAACAGGACTCCGTCGGTGCCGTCGTGAGCGCAGAGCTCATCCAGCAAACCTTCATGCTCATCATCTTCGCCTCGCTGGGCATCATGGCCTGGATCAGCTTCCGCTTCCGCGACGTACGCATGGGTGTCACCGCGGTCGTGGCGCTCATCCACGACGTCATCGTCACCGTCGGCATCTTCGCCATCCTCGGCACGCTCATCGGCCTGCAGGTCGACGCACTCTTCGTGACAGCCATGCTGACCGTCATCGGCTTCTCGGTGCATGACACGATCGTCGTCTTCGACCGCGTCCGGGAGAACCGCGGCCGCTACGTGGGTGACCCGCTGCCACTCATCGTGAACCACAGCATCACCCAGACGCTGGGCCGGAGCATCACCACGTCCCTGACGCTGATCCTCACGCTGATGGCGCTCTTCATCTTCGGCGGCGAGGCCATCCGGCCCTTCACGCTGGCGCTGCTCATCGGCGTGACGACGGGCACCTACTCCTCGGTCTTCGTGGCCGTGCCGCTGTTCCTCGACTGGCATCTCTGGGATGACCGCCGCAGGGCCAAGAGCGTGGCGGCTGGCACGGCACGCCCGGCCAAGGCAAGCCCGGCCTAAACCGGGGTGAAGTCACCCCCATCAGACTGTCAGCTCATGACCGAGCTGAAGGCCCGCTACCACTGGGTCGTGCCGCCCGCCCACCCGCTCTCCGCGGCCACCATCGAGGAGGCTCGCCGGCGCGGCCTGTCCGCCCGGGCCATGCGCGTCCTCTCCCGCCGGGGGCCCGTGGACCACGCGGAGCTGGCGGCGCGTTTCGATGAGCCGGGCGCGGGGTTGCATGATCCCGGGTCGCTGCCGGACGCGGAGATCGTGCAGGCCCGCATCGATCAGGCCCGCAGGGCGGGTGAGTCGGTCCTCGTCCTCGGCGATTTCGATGCCGATGGCCTGACCGGGCTGGCCATCCTGGCTGAGGCGCTGCGGTGGCTCGGCCTGGTCGCGGAGCCGTACGTCCCCCACCGCACCACGGAAGGCCACGGGCTCTCGCTGGCCGCAGTCGCGCGCGCCCGGGAGGCTGGCCACACGCTCATCATCACCGCGGACACAGGCTCCACCAGCGTCGCGGAGGTCGCTGCGGCACGGCAGGCCGGGATCGACGTCATCGTCACGGATCATCACGTCCTGGGTTCGCAGTTGCCGGACGCTGTGGCCCTCGTGAACCTGCAGCGGCCGGACAGCCTCTACCCGGACCGCCGTCTCTCCGGTGCCGGAGTGGCCTTCAAGGTGGCCCAGCTACTCATGGGCCGTCAGCCTGGCGGTGCCGCGGCAGCCCTGGAGTTGGCGGACCTGGCCGCCATCGGGTCGATCGCGGACGTGGTGCCCATCGCCGGAGAGAACCGCGCCATCGTGCGTCTCGGCCTGCGCCGGCTGGCCTGTGCACCACGCCCCGGCCTGGCGGCCCTACTGGCTGCAGCGCGGCTTGACACAGATGATCTCTCGACGGACGACATCGCCTTCGGGCTTGCGCCGCGCATCAACGCTATGGGCCGTATCGGCGATCCGTCCATCGCCGCGGCCCTGCTGCTGGCGCGTGATGATCAGGAGGCAGCGGGCCTGGCCGCCCAGCTGGAAGCTGCCAACCTGCAGCGCCGCGCCATGACGACGACGGCCATGGCCGACGCGCGCGCGAGCCTGGAAACGACCACGACCGACCCGGAGACTCCGGGGGCCCGCTTCATCGTGCTCCAGGGAGACTGGCCGGTGGGCATCATCGGGCTGGTGGCCGGCCGCCTCGCGGAGGAGACCGGTCGCCCGGTGCTGGTCCTCTCGAGCGCCGTGACCCCTTGGCGAGGCTCGGCACGAAGCGCCGGCGGCATTGACGTGGCCGCCGCCCTGGAGGCCTGCCGTGACCTCCTGGAGCGCCACGGCGGCCATCCCGCGGCTGCCGGCTGCCACGTCGAAGCCGGACATGTCCCGGAGCTGCGCATCCGCCTGGCCGCCTTTGCCGCGAGCCAACCCCCCAGCGACCCGCGGCCCACGCTCGCCATCGACCTCGTCCAGAGCGCAGTTGACACGGATTACGTACTCTTGCGCGAGTTGGCACCGCTGGAGGACGCCGCTGAGGCGCCTCCGCTCGTCGGCGTCGCGGGCCTTGTCGTGGTTCGTGCCCGTGTCGCGAGCGGCGGCCATACCCAGCTCACGTTGCGCAGAGGACGAGACGTGGTCGACGGCATCAGCTTCGGTCGGGCCGATCTCGCCGAGCAGCTCACGGAGGGTCTCGAGATCGACGTCGTGGCACGCCTCACCAGCAGGACCTTCGCGGGCCTGGAGACACTGCAGCTGGAGGTGCGTGACGTCGCCGCCGCAGGCGCTCTGGGTGGCCTCCGGGCCGCCGCTGCGAGCGGGGGCGGCAAGCCGTGACGATGCAGCCCCCGCGCCCGCCCGGTGGCGCCGGTGGGCCGTACCCGCCCCCGGGCGCCGGTGGCGCCTACCCGCCCGAGCCACCACCGACGGGATATGGTCGCCGGGTCCCGCCCTCCTCGACCTCCGGCTACAACGAGCCCGTCTACCGCCCGCCCTACCTGCCGGTCCAAGAGTCCCTGCCTGGGCGCCCGCGACCGCCGCGCGGATCGCCGGTCATCGCCCCGCTGTTGGCCCTGGTCGGCCTGCTACTGATCGGCGGTGCCAGCGTCTGGGCCGTGTCCCTCCTGGGTGTCGATCTGACACGCCTCGGTGCCTCTGCCAGCGCATCGCCTGGCGAGGGCGTGGTGGCCGTCGCCTCGCTCGATCCCGCAGCCACCAGCCGGCCGACCCCGGCCCTGGTCGTGGAGCCGGATCCCACCGTCGCCGCCGACATCGTGGAGCCGCCGCCGGACCAGCGGGCAGACGTGAAGGGCACCATCGTCTTCAGTCGTGCGGGAGACATCTGGGCGGCGTCGGGCCGGGAGTTGCGCCGGCTCACCGATGCCGACGCCACGAAGTCCGACTCGAGCCCCACCTGGTCGCCGGACGGGAAGCGCATCTACTTCATCCGGACCACCCGGCGGCCGACCGCCAACTCGCTACCCGGGGGCCTCTACACCCTCTACGTCACGGACGTCTGGCGCATGAAGGCGGACGGCTCCGAGCGCGAGGAGGTCTACGACTCGCTCATCAAGGATGCCGCCGGAACCTGGTTCAGCCACGTGCTGCAGCCCGACGTCCACCCCGACGGAGTCACCCTGGCCGTCGTCAGCGATGGCCCGGACGGCAGCGGACCAGTGGAGCTCCACCTCCTCGACAGCCGCAGCGGCCGACTGGAGAAGGTTGCCGCGCCGGCCGACGGCGACCTGGGCCACAACGATCCCGCCTTCAGCCCCGACGGAGGGAAGATCGCCTTCACCTACAACAACGCCCAGGGCACCGACGGCGTGCCGCGGATCGGCATCCACACGTGCCAATCGCGCAAGGACTGCGCCGCTGGGCCGACCAGGCTGCTGCGTCCCGGGTATGCCCATCCGTCCTGGTCACCGGACGGCGAGTGGCTGGCGGTCGAGGCGACCCGCGGGACGGGTCGTGACATCGCCATC
Organism: uncultured Chloroflexia bacterium; assembly: GCA_963825995.1. Classification (GTDB taxonomy): domain Bacteria; phylum Chloroflexota; class Limnocylindria; order Limnocylindrales; family CSP1-4; genus JAFMJV01. The sequence continues at coordinate 171,201 of CAWGVH010000007.1, read as the reverse complement.
GTCGATCCACGCCGCGGCGACGTGCGTGTGCTCCTGACCGACGACGGGGACAGCTTCGCGCCGGTCGTCTCGCCGGACGGGAGCCAGATCGCCTACCTGCACCGCGACGGTGTGGACATCGACGTCCGCGTCATGACGCTGGACATCGCCGCGGATGGCAAGATCACCCTCGTCGACGACCGCCCCATCACCGATGACGGCAGCATCGACGGCGATTCACCACCCGAGTGGTTCATCCCCGCGGACCAGCTGGCAGCGAACGCCGCCTTGGTGGCTGAGCCGGACGGTGACATCGCTAGCCAGGCTCCCGCTGCTGCGGGTTCGGAGCCGCCGGAAGGCGCACCACCACCGCCCTGACCGCACGCCCCGGCGTCCATCGCGCCGGGGCTGGGTGCTAGCATGCGCAGGTCGAGCCACGTCGTCGGAGGAGCGTATGGGACTCCCGAACATCGGGCCCCTCGAGCTCATCATCATCCTCGCCGTCCTGCTGCTGGTCGTCGGTCCGCGGCGGCTCCCGGAGATGGGCCAGGCGTTCGGTCGGACGATCCGGGAGTTCCGCAAGGCCTCCACGGAATTGACCGACGTGGCCACCATCCCGACGGACACCAAGTCGGTCTCGCCGACGGCTGCGACCGCCGCGGCGCCAGCCCCGGCTGTCCCTGTCCCCGAGGCCTCGGCCTCTGCGAATGCTGCCCCGGCGCTTCCGGCCGCCCCGGCTGCAGCGCTCCCCGAGGAGCCAGTGCGGGCAGCACCTCGCCAGCCGGAGAGCCTGGTCCCTGATCCCGGCACGGACACGACCGACGACGCGTCGCGCCAGGCCTGACCGCGCCATGAGCGCGGACATCGCGAAGGGCTCGGATGACTGAGGTGATCGAGACGGGTCAACCTGCCCTAAGGGACGTCGGGGCCGGCGACAGCAGCGCCGAGCCGGCCACTATGCCGCTCGTCGACCACCTCTCGGAGCTGCGTCGCCGCGTCGCAATCAGCATCCTGGTCGTGCTCCTCGGCGCCGTCCTCGGCTTCGTTCTGGCACCGAGCATCATCAAGCTCCTGGTGACGCCGATCCCCAACGGCGAGGTCGTCTTCCTGACGCTCTCCGGCGGGTTCATGGTCCACCTGCGCGTGGCCATCATCGTCGGCCTCCTGCTGGCACTGCCTGTCATCCTGTACCAGGCTTGGGCCTTCGTGGCTCCCGGCCTGACGCCCCACGAGCGGCGGTCCGCCCTGCCCTGGATCCCGATGAGCGTCGTCTTCTTCCTGTTGGGCGCGCTGGTGGCCTGGGTGACGCTGCCCTACGCGGTGGGCTTCCTGCTCAGCTTCCAGATCGAGGGGACCCTCGTGGCGATGCCCAGCGCAGAGGCCTACTTCGGCTTCGTGACCTTCATCTTCCTCATCTTCGGGCTGGTGATGCAGTTCCCCATCCTGCTCGTCTTCCTGGACCGCATCGGGATCCTGAACGTGGAGCAGCTGCGCTCCATGCGTCGCTACGTGCTGGTCGGCGTGGTCGTCTTCGCCGTCGTCGTGACGCCCGGTGGAGACCCGGTCAGCCCACTGGTGCTGGCCGGCACGATGTACGCGCTCTACGAGTTCACCATCTTGCTGCTGTCGCGGGGCCGCCGCGGCGAGGATGCGGCGGGGTCCAGCGTCGAGACAGTCGATGGCTGAACTGCTTCCGCCGGCGCACGCTCCTGAGAGTCAGCACGTGGCCATCATCACGGGCCTCTCTGGGGCCGGCAAGACGGCCACCAGCAAGATCTTCGAGGACCTCGGCTACACCGTCGTGGACAACGTTCCCAGCCCGCTACTGCGTGACCTTGCCGAGCTCGTGGCCGATGACCCGGCCCGCTATGACCGCGTGGCCATCGTCCTCGACGTGCGCCAGGGTGATGCTCGCCTGTCCCTCGGTGCGGCCCTCGGGGCCCTGCACGGCCGGGACATCGTGCCCCAGGTCTTCTTCCTGGAAGCCAGCGACGAGGCCCTCGTGCGGCGCTACTCGGAGACGCGCCACCGTCACCCACTGGACACGGAGAACGACGGTGTCCAGTCGGCCATCGCCCGAGAGCGCCAGATGCTCGATGAGGTCCGGGACATGGCCCAGACGACCATCGACACGACGGATCTCGCCTTCAAGCAGTTGCGGGAGCGCATCGTGGCAGCTCTCGGGGCGCAGCCCGGGCCCGAGCAGCTCTCGCTGCAGGTCATCAGCTTCGGCTTCAAGTACGGCGTGCCCTTGGAGGCCGATCTCGTCTTCGACGTGCGCTTCATGGAGAACCCCTTCTACCGGCCGGAGCTGCGCACCTCGTCGGGGCTCACGGAACCGGTCCGCGAGTTCGTGCTCGGCCAGCCCGTCACCCAGCAGTTCCTCGAGCACCTCGACAGCTTCTTCGCCACGCTCATCCCGGCCTACCTGGCCGAGGGCAAGACGCGCCTCACCATCGCCGTCGGCTGCACGGGCGGCTTCCATCGCTCGGTCGCCATCGGGGAGGCCCTGGCCAGCCAACTGGCCGACCTGCACTTGGGTCCCGTCATGGTCTGGCACCGGGAGCTTGAAAGGCGCCGATGACGTCGCGGGGAGGCCAGGGCAACTGGGCCCGCCTGCGCCGCTGGCTGCGGCCGGGTACCGGCATCAAACGCTGGCTGCTCGTGATGTTCCTGGGTCTGACCATCCTGGCCACGGCCGGCGCGCTGGCCATCCGCATCGTCTTCCGCGAGGTGCCCGCGGACAGCCTGCTCGGCCAGTCCTACGAGGTCATCAGCCTCAACTTCCTGCCCGGTGCGCTGCGGCCGCTGGTGGCCGTCGGAGCGGGCGTGGCGGTCTTCACCTTCGGACTATGGCGCCTGCTGGCGGTGCTCCTGGAACCGTTCCCAGTTCGCCGTGAGCCGCTCGTCGAGCTCGTCTACCAGAAGCGCTCGCTTGCGCGCGGGCCCCGCATCGTGGCCATCGGCGGCGGGACCGGCCTCTCCACACTGCTGCGCGGTCTGAAGGAGTTCAGCAGCAACATCACCGCCATCGTCACGGTCGCCGACGACGGGGGCTCGTCAGGCAAGCTCCGCGAGGAGTTCGGGATGCCGCCCGTGGGCGACATCCGCAACTGCATCGCAGCCCTGGCGGACGCGGAGCCCGCCATGAACAGCCTCATGCAGTACCGATTCCCGGCCAGCGACGGAGAGCCCGGGCTGGCCGGCCACGCGTTCGGGAACCTGCTCATCGCGGCCATGGTGGATATCACGGGGGACTTCGAGGAAGGTGTGCGCCAGGCCAACCGCGTCCTGGCCGTGCGGGGCCAGGTCGTGCCGGCTGCCCCGGTCGCCCTGAGCCTTAACGCGGAGCTGGCCGATGGCTCGCACCTCGTCGGTCAGTCGCGCATCATGCACTCACGCGGCATCCGCCGTGTCTGGCTCAGCCCGGCCCGCGTGGAGGCCAGCCCGGAGGCAGCTGAGGCCATCCGTGCCGCCGACCTCATCGTCATGGGCCCGGGTTCGCTCTATACCAGCTTGCTGCCCAGCCTGCTGGTGCCCGGCATCCGCTCGGCCATCGATGGTGCACACGGCTTGCGTGTCTACGTCGCGAACGTGGCCACGCAGCCCGGCGAGACGGAGGGCTACACCCTGTCCGAGCACGTCGCGGCCCTGCGCGCCCATGACGTCGGCCAGCTCATCGACGTCATCCTCGCCAACGACGACCACGCCGCGCGCGTGCCGGAGGACTATCCGGCGGAACCGGTGCGCATCGACATGCCCGCCGGCGGGTCGCGGCCACGGCTCGTGCAGACCGGACTGGTGGACCCCGCCAACGCACACCGGCACGATTCGCAGCGCCTGGCGGAGGCGCTCGTGCACCTTCTTGACTCCCACACTGCGGCACGGCCGGTGGCGCCCGTGCGCAGCGCCTAGGTCGGCGACCGCCGCGTGGCACAGGCCCGCGATCTGGTGGAGGCCGTGCGTGCCGAGCTGGCGGCCATCGACCCGCCCCGTGACTGCTGCCGCCACGCCGAGCGCGCCGGCCTCGGCGATGCGGCCCGTGGCCGGGCGCGCTCGCCGGCCGTGGCGCGGCTGGCGGTCCGGCTGGCCGACGCGAGCGCCCCAGCCGCACGCGCCCCGGCCACACGCGCCGCGCCGGGAAGCCTCGTGGAAGCCTTCGACTGGGCAGCGGCTCGCGGCCACTGCCGGGCGGCCTGGTTGCGGGGCCGTTTCCTGGCTGTCGGCTCGCTGAGCCTCGGCGCCCGGGGGCCACACCTCGAGCTGGTCGTGATGCCCGGGGAGTCCGACGAGCTGGCCCACCGGCTCGAGGAGGTCGGCTTTCCTGCCACCCGGCGGTTGCGTCGGGGTCGCGCCGTGACGACCTGGAAACGCACGGACACCATCATCGCCTTCCTGCGCTACTGCGGTGCCAGTGCCAGCGTCCTGGAGGTGGAGTCGCGCCTCGTCATGCGCCAGCTGCAGGGTCATCTGAACCGGGTCCTCAACGCTGAGACGGCCAACCTCACGCGGACCGTGGCCTCCAGTGCGCGCCACATCGCCATCATCACGCAGCTCGAGGCCGAGGGCCGCCTCTCCGAGCTGCCCGACGCCGAACGCGCCGTGGCCGCCGAGCGTCGCACGGCGCCCGAAGCGTCGTTCACAGAGCTGTCAGAGCGCCTCGGCTTGAGCCGCGCGCGCGTGCAGCGAGCCTTCCAGCGTCTCGAGATGGCCGCCGCCACCACGACCCCGGCGAGCGACCTATGATGGGCCCTATGCGACCCGTCATCATCACTGCCAACTGGAAGATGAACACCTCCCCAGCGGACGCTGGCCCGCTGGCCCGTTCCATCGCCGACGCCACGGAGGTGGCCGGTGTCACCCGCATCATCTGCCCGCCCTACGTGGCGCTGGCGGCCGTCGGGGACGCACTGGCCGGTCGGGACGTGGCCGTAGGCGCCCAGAACGTACACGCCGAATCCAAAGGTGCCTACACCGGTGAGATCTCGGCCTCGATGCTGACTGGGCTCGTGACCTGGTGCATCATCGGCCACTCGGAGCGCCGGCGTGACCAGCTCGAGTCCGACATGCTCATCGGCCACAAGATCGTGCGTCTTATGGAGGCCGGTATCCGGCCCATGCTCTGCGTCGGCGAGCTGCTCGAGGAGCGGGAAGGCGGCCGGGCCATCGAGACTGTGCGGGCGCAGCTGCGCGGCGCGCTTGAGGTCATCGTATCCGGGGGTCACAGCGTGCCCGCGGACCTCGTCATCGCCTACGAGCCCGTCTGGGCCATCGGTACCGGCAAGACCGCCAGCGGCAAGGATGCCGCGGAGATGGCGGATGCCATCCGGGCCACGCTGGCGGAACTGACCAGCCCCGCGCAGGCAGAAGCCACGCCCGTCCTCTACGGCGGCTCGGTCACGAGCGGCTCCATCGGTGAGTTCCTCGATGAAGCCGCCATCGACGGCGCGCTCGTGGGCGGCGCCAGCCTCAAGCCGGACGAGATGGCCGGCATCGTGGCCCGGGCCGGCATCACCGCTGCCGCCCGCGCCGCCGCCTAGCCCACCGACTGCTCGCCCGAGCACCCGCCCGGGCACCGGCCCGGATCGCCGGGCACATCTTCGAGAGGGAGAACCCATCTGTGACCACGCGGGCCGAACGACCGTGTCCCATCGTCCTCGTCGTCATCGACGGCTTCGGCATCGGGCCGGATCCTGCGGTTGACGCCATCGCCGCGGCGGACATGCCGCGCTGGCGGGCCCTGCTGGCCGAGTGGCCGCACGTCCGACTGGAGGCCTCCGGCGCCGCCGTCGGGCTGCCCGATGGCCAGATGGGCAACAGCGAGGTCGGGCACCTCAACCTGGGCGCGGGCCGGCCCGTGCTCCAGGACCTGCCCCGCATCGACGCCGAGATCGCCGACGGCTCCTTCCGTCAGAACGCCGCGCTGCTGGCCGCGGTCCGCGCGGTCGCCGAGCGCGGCTCCCGCCTGCACCTCGTGGGGCTCATCGGGCCTGGCGGCGTGCACTCCGTGGACCGCCACGCCGTGGCCATCGCCGAGCTGGCCCGCGAGGCCGGCGTCCAGGATGTCGTCGTCCATGGCCTCCTCGACGGGCGCGACACGCCGCCCCGCTCCGCGGACGGCTTCATCCCGGACTTCGAGGCGCGCCTGGTCGCCGCCCACCCCGGCGCCCGCTTCGCCATGATCGGCGGCCGCTACTACGGCATGGACCGCGACAATCGCTGGGAGCGCACGCAGGCCTGGTACGAGGCCATGGTCCACGGCCGCGGCTTCGGCACGAAGCCGGCCGGCAGCGCGTCAGAGGCCCTGGCTGCGGCCTACGCGCGCGGCGAGAACGACGAGTTCGTGAAGCCCACGCTGGTCGCCGGCGTGGACGGCCGGGTGCGCGACGGCGACGTGGTCATCCATTTCAACTTCCGGGCCGACCGGGCACGGCAGCTGACGCACGCCCTCGTGGACGCCGACTTCTCGAAGTTCGAGCGCGGCGCCGACGCGCCCCGCCCGGACGTCGTGACGCTCACCGAGTACGAGGGCGGCCTGCCCGTCGCCGTGGCCTACCCGCCGATGGTCGTGACCAGTATCGCGGAGGTCGTATCCGGGCTCGGGTGGCGTCAGTTCCACGTGGCTGAGACGGAGAAGTACGCGCACGTCACGTACTTCTTCAACGGTGGCGTGGAGGAGGCCTGGCCGGGTGAGGAGCGCAGGCTCGTGCCCAGCCCCAAGGTGGCCACCTACGACCTGCAGCCGGAGATGAGCGCGGCCGGCGTCACCGACCAGTTGGTGGCGGCCATCGCATCCGGTGAGTACGACTTCATCGTGGCCAACTTCGCTAACCCGGACATGGTCGGCCACACCGGCGTCTGGGATGCCACCGTGGCGGCCTGCTCGTACCTCGACGGCTGCCTTGGCCGTGTGGCTGACGCTGTCATGGCGGCCGACGCGGCCTCCCTGGCGGCCGGCGGCAGCGGCGCCCTGCTGGCCGTGACGGCGGACCACGGCAACGCCGATGTCATGAAGGACGCCAAGGGTCAGCCGGTCACGAAGCACTCACTGAGCGCCGTGCCGCTCCTGCTCATGGGCTCGCCTGTGCGAGGCCGGGCGCTGTCCGATGGCGTGCTCGCGGACGTCACCCCGACGCTCATGGAGCTGGCGGGCGTCACCCCGGCAGCGGGCATGAGTGGCCATTCGCTGCTGAAGGGCTGACCGCCGGGGCCTCACCCCGACGGGACGGCACCCGGCCACGACCGCAGTCACCGACCGTCTCGGCAGCGGCGGTCCGCCGCCCTTGCCGTGCTATCCTTCGGCCGACCATCCCAAGGACAGGAGTCGACTCCAACACCGTGGCTGAAACCATCCTCTTCTTCGCCCTGGTCATCTCGTCGGGTGGCCTCATCGCGGCCATCCTCATGCAGTCGCGCGGCTCGGGCCTGGGCGCCACCTTCGGCGGCGGCGACGCCTCCACGTACCGGAGCCGGCGCGGGGTAGAGGCGCGCCTCTACCAGATGACCATCGTGCTGGCGGTCGTCTTCGTGGTCGTCAGCATGCTCGTCTACATCGTCTCGCTGTAGGCTCGCTCCGGGCGGCCATACGGCGTGAAGGCCGGCCAGTCGGGCCGGCCTTCGTGGTACCATGCGGCTTCGCTCGTCGAGCGTTGCGATCGGTACGTGCCGCGGTGGCGGAATAGGCAGACGCGCTAGGTTCAGGACCTAGTGGCCATTACGGTCGTGTGGGTTCAAGTCCCTCCCGCGGTACCACTCTCTGATCGCATCCTCGCACCTGCCCAGGTGGCGGAATTGGTATACGCGTACGTTTGAGGGGCGTATGAGGCGACTCATCCGGGTTCAAGTCCCGGCCTGGGCACCACCTCTCCTTTCTCGCCGTGTTCCCTTGGTCGGCCGGCCCGAACCAGGTGTGTTCGGCCAGGCGAGGGCACTGCCGCGGTACCATCGCGCTGACCGTGGGCGGTTAGCTCAGTCGGCTAGAGCGCCTCGCTTACACCGAGGATGTCGGGGGTTCGAGTCCCTCACCGCCCACCACTCCCGGCATGACCTGAGGTCCGCCCGCGAGCGTGGCGCGCAGGCTGCCCACTGGTTTGCCGGATATGCCACCATCAGGAGAGGACGTCCGGATGTCCTGATGTCCACGTGTCAACACCACACACAGGGATCAGGAGGGAACCGATGGTGGCTCATACACGGGCTCGTGCGAGCGTGGCCCTTGTCAGTGGCGCGGTCGTGATCGCGTCCATGCTCGTGACCGGCGCCGTCCCGGTCGCCGCGCAGGACGATGCTGCCTGCGACCCGACGGCGGGTGGCAAGACCTATGGCTACATCAGCCCGGGCCCTGACACCTGGTACCAGCGCGACGTTGACGGCTTCGTCTTTGCCGCCGAGCAGGACGGCAACGAGGTCGTCGTCCTCAACTCGGAGTACGACGCCGAGAAGGAGATCGCGAACATCGAGTCGCTGGTCAACCAGGGCGTCGACGGCATCAGCATGTTCTCCTCGACCGAGGCAGGCGCCACGCTGGCCGCCAAGAGCGGCGAGGAGGCCGGCATCCCGGTCGTCCTCACCGACAGCGTGGGCACCGTCATCGCCAACGGTCAGGACCACGTTGCCTCCGTCGACTTCGACTGGTACGGCATGGGCACCGCCTATGCCGACTGGATGGCCGAGACCTATCCGGGCGAGAGGTTCGTCGTCCTGACCGGCTTCTTCGACTCGCCGCCCAGCCAGAAGATCAACCAGGGCATGACCGAGCGTGCCGAGGAGCTCGGCCAGAACGAGCTGGTCACCATCGAGGAGACCAAGTACAGCCCGGACAACGCCGTGGCGCTTGCCCAGGACCTCATCAACTCCGGTGAGGAGTTCGGCCTGCTGTTCGTCATGGACGAGGACATGTCCACGGCCGTCATCCGCATGCTGCGCAATGACGGCTACCTGGACAACCCCATCAAGGTCTTCGCCCAGAACGGCTCGCCGGCAGGCATCCCGCTGCTCGAGGAAGGCTCGCTGAAGTACACCATCAGCAGCTCGCCCGGGCTGGGAAGGCTTCGTCGCCTACCACGCCCTCAACAACTACGTGAGCGGCTGCACGGACGCCACGAACCAGCAGATCACGCTGCCGGTCATCCCCGTCACGCCGGAGACCGTGGCGGACCCGACCCTGGTCGTGCCGTGGGAGCCCTCGGAGCTCTACTGGGACATCACGAACAAGTACCTGCCGGACCTGCTGGTCGGCCGCGAATAGCGTGAACGAGGCTTGCCCGTGACCGTGCAAGCCCCGGGGACCGGGCCCCAGACCCAGGCGACTGGGCCTGGTGGTCCGGTCCTTTCGCTGCAGCACATCCACAAGACGTACCCGGGCACGCATGCCCTGGTGGACGTCAGCCTCGACCTGTCAGCCGGCGAGGTGCACTGCCTCATCGGCGAGAACGGCGCCGGCAAGTCCACCCTCATGAAGATCCTGGCCGGCGTCGTCCAGCCGGACCAGGGCAGCATCGTGCTGCGGGGCGAGAGCCACCGGCACCTCACGCCGCGCTCGGCGCTGCAGCTGGGCATCAGCACCATCCACCAGGAGTCGGACATCGTCACGAGCCTGACGGTGGCCGACAACGTCTTCCTGGGCCAGGAGCCGATCCGCGCCCTGGACGTCGTCGACACGGGCGAGCAGCGGCGCATCACCCGGGCCATCGTCGACGACCTGGGCGTGGACCTCGACCCGGACGAGCTGGGCGCACGCCTCTCGCCGGCACAGCGGCAGCTGACGATGATCGTGCGGGCGCTGCGATCCTCGCCCGACGTGCTCATCCTGGACGAGCCGACCTCGTCGCTCGGGCAGGCCGAGACGGAGCACCTCCTGGCCCTCGTGCGGCGCCTCGCCTCGCGGGGCATCGGCATCATCTACATCTCCCACTACCTCGATGAGGTGCTGCGCATCGCCGATCGCATCACCGTCCTCAAGGACGGCCAGCACGTGGCCACGCTGCCAGCGGCGGAGGCCTCCGCGGATGGGCTGGTGCACCTCATGGTCGGGCGCAGCGCCTCGGCCTTCTTCGTCAAGGAGCCCGTGCCCATCGGCGAGGTGCTCATGCGCGTCGAGGCCTACAGCGGGCCGGGCGTCCCGGAGCCGGTCTCGTTCGAGGTCCGCCGCGGCGAGGTGCTCGGCATCGGGGGACTCGTGGGCGCCGGCCGCACCGAGCTTCTGGAGCTGCTCTTCGGCGTACGCCGGCCGCGCAGCGGCACGATCCACATCGGTGGCCGCTCGGCACGCCCGGGGAGCCCCCGCGAGGCCGTCGCGGCGGGGCTCTCCCTGGTGACCGAGGACCGGGCCCACTCGGGGCTCTTCCCCGACCGCAGCGTGCGCGAGAACCTGGCCGCCGCCTGGAACGAGCTGCGGGGCATCGTGGTGCGCGGAGAGCGTGAGCTGGCCGCTGGCATCGTGGACCGTCTGGGCATCGTCACGCCGAGCGTCGAGCAGGAGGTCAAGCGGCTGTCCGGCGGCAACCAGCAGAAGGTGCTCATCGGGCGCTGGCTGGCCGTGGACGCGGAGGTCTACATGTTCGATGAGCCCACCAAGGGCGTCGACATCGGCGCCAAGCACGACATCTACGGGTTCATCGCGGAGCTGTTGCGGGCCGGGCGGGCGGTCGTCATCGTCTCGTCGGACCTGCCCGAGCTGCTCTCCATCAGCGACCGCATCGCCATCATGCGCCAGGGCCGCATCGTCGCCACGGTGGCGGCCGCCGAAGCCACGGAGCAGAGTCTGATGAAGGAGTTCGTGGGTGTCACAGGCGACTGAGACCCTTCCCCCCGGCGGCCCCATCGTCCAGGGGCCCGCCACGGAACGCACGCGGCGCAGCACGACGCTGGCCTTCGTGGCCGCCAACCAGTGGGTGCTCATCCTGCTGCTGACGATCGGCCTGGGCCTCTTCACGGGCCTCATCAACGAGCGTTTCTTCAACCCCCGTAACATCATCAGCATCCTCGAGCAGTCGTCGGTGCTGGGCCTCGTGGCGGCCGGGGCGACCATCCTCATCATCTCGGGCAACTTCGACATCTCGGTGGGCGCCATGATCGGCCTCGCAGCCGTCGTCATGGCCATGGTCGTGCTGGCCGGTTACCCCGAGGAGCTGGCGATGGTGGCGGGAATGGCGGTGACCATCGTGTGCAGCATCGTCAACGCCACCGTGGCGCGGCTCTTTCAGGCGCCCACATTCATCGTCTCGCTGGCCACGGCGGGCATCTTCACGGGCATCGCGCTGGCGCTGACGGAGGGCATCATCCAGCTGGTGCCCCAGAACTTCACGTTCTTCTCGAGCACACGCCTGCTGGGCGGCAACCTGCCTCTCATCTTCCTCATCAGCCTGCTGGGCTACGTGGCCGTGGGCTGCCTGCTGCGCTACACGCGCCTCGGCCGGCGCACCTATGCCGTCGGCGACAACCCCCGGGCGGCCTACCTGGCCGGCATCGACGTCTCGCGCACGACGATCGTGCTCTTCGCCTTCAACGGCATCCTCGTGGGCGTGGCAGCCATCATGCTCATCTCGCGCATCGGGTCGGCCCTGCCCTCCACGGGTGCCGGCCTCGAGCTGCGGGCCATCGGCGCGGTGGTCATCGGCGGCGTGCCCATCACGGGCGGGCGCGGCGGCGTCGTGGGCACCTTCTTCGGCGTGCTCCTGCTGGGCGTCATCTCCAACATGCTGAACATGCTGCGCATCAACCCCTTCCTCCAGGAGATCGCCTTCGGTGGGCTGATCGTGCTGGCCATCGGCATCAGCTGGCTGCGCACCCGCGTGGGGTCGGACCGCTGAGGACGGCCTGGCGGTCGAGTACAAGGGGCTGGCGAACCGCTCGCCGATGCGTCATCGTGGTGCCGTCAGTCGTCCCGCGCAGCCCGCGCCTGGGGGCCCGACGAGCTCACCATATGATCGACTCTGAAGGCGTCCCGCTCCGACCTACCCTTCAAATTGGACGCATGTCCGAAGACCACCTCCTGATCGGCACTCGGAGGCTCGCACGATGACGCAGCTCGGCATCAACACGTGTTTCGCGGTGAAGCGCTGGCCCCGGCCGCTCGACTGGGCGCCGATCGTGCGCGACGAACTGGGCCTTGACCTCGTCCAAGTGTCGTTGGATCTCGTGGATGTGACCCGGGATGCTGACTCGCTCGCACAAGACGTCGACGAGCACCTCGAGGCGGCGGCCCGCTACGGCATCCGGCTTCATTCAGCCTTCACCGGTCTGGCCGGGTACTCGTCGAACCTGCTGCTCCACCCGAGCGAGCGCGAACGCGATGCCGCCGAGCGCTGGTATGAGCGCGCCATCGACTTCGCGGCCCGTGTGGGTGCGGCATCGGTGGGCGGCCACGTGGGGGCGTTCAGCGTCGCTGACTGGAGCGACCCCGCGCGCCGAGGACAGCTGTGGGAGGAGCTCAGGGTCCGTCTCGGACGGCTCGCCGGGGTCGCGCGCCGGCGCGGGCTCGACGGTCTCCTCATCGAGAACCTCGCCGCGCGGCGTGAGCCATCGACCATGCCCGACATCGAGTCGCTCATCACGGCCGGAGACTCGGAGCGCGTCCCCATCCAGCTGTGCCTGGACGTGGGGCACATGTGCGTGCCCGACACGGAAGGTGAGGAGCGCGACCCGTATGCGTGGCTTCGTCGGATGGGTGGGCGGGCCTCAGTGATCCAGATCCAGCAGGGCGACACGGAAGGGGACCGCCACTGGCCGTTTGCGGCGCGGTATGCCGACGTGGGCAGGATCGATCCCGACAGGGTGCTTGTGGCCCTGGGGCCGGACGTCAAGGCGCCCCTCGTCCTCGAAGTGATCCCAGCCTTCGAGGCGCCCGATGCCGACGTGCTCGCAGACCTCGTCGAATCGGTGAGGTGCTGGCGCGAGGCGATCGCACGAACCGAGTACCCTGTGGTGTGAACACGTCGCTGAGCGGAGGGCCTGGATGGAGACCTGGTTGATCATCGGGATCATCGCAGTCGTCATCGTTGCTGTGGGGATCCTCATCTACAACGGCTTGGTGCAGAAGCGCCTGCGCATCGACGAGGCCTATGCCCAGATCGAGGTGCAGCTGAAGCGGCGCTGGGACCTCATCCCCAACCTCGTGGATGCCGTCAAGGGCTACATGGGCTTCGAGCAGAAGGTCCTCACCGACGTGACGGAGGCGCGCGCCAACGCCGTCGCCGTGGGCGCCCAGGGTCCGGCCGTGCAGGCCCAGGCGGAGAATGCCCTGACTTCCTCGCTGCGATCGCTCTTCGCGACCGTGGAGAATTACCCGGAGCTCAAGTCCAACCAGAACGTGCTGGAGCTGCAGGAGCAGCTGACCACGACGGAGAACCAGATCAGTTTCGCGCGGCAGCACTACAACGCCACCGTGCTCGACTACAACAGCTCCATCGCCACCATCCCCGCGGTCATCATCGCCGGCCCTCTGGGCTTCAGGAAGCGCGACTTCTTCGATGCCGAGCCAGAAGCGTCGCAGGTCCCGGACGTGGACCTCGGCTTCGGTGGGGATGACGACCGGCCGACTGGTGCCGGCGTCGGGACCGGTCCCGCCCCCCAGCCACGACCTGCCGCACCGCCACCTCCGCCACCTCCGCCGCAGGGCTACCCACCGCAGCAGGCGCCGCAGGGCTACCCACCACAGCCCGGCTATCCGCCGCAGCAGGGCTATCCGCCCCAGCAGCCGCCGCAGGCCCCGCCGCCCGGGTACCAGCCGCCCCCCGGCTATCAGCCCCCGCCCGGCCCACCCCGGCAGTGACCGCTAGCGTGCCCCGGTGCCCCCGGGGCACGCCACCACGGACAGCAGTGCGATGACGGTCGTTCGCGAGACCTTCCACAAGCAGATCCGGCAGAACAAGTCCCGTTCGATCCTGCTGATGCTGGTCATCGTGGCCATCCTCGGCGCGCTCGGCTACTTCATGGGCTTCTACTTCGCAGGTGACCCCGCGAGCGCCCTCATCTTCGTGCCGTTCGCGATGGGCTTCGCTGCGCTCCTCAGCGCGGGCGCCTTCTTCGGCGGCGATAGCCTCGTCCTGGCCGCGTCGCAGGCGCGGCAAGTCACGGAGCAGGACCAGCCGCAGCTCATGAATGTCGTGCGTGAGCTGAGCCTGGCCGCGAACGTGCCGATGCCCAAGGTCTACCTCATCGACGACACCGCCCCCAATGCCTTCGCCACCGGCCGCGACCCGGAGCACGCCAGCGTGGCCATCACCATCGGTCTGCTCCAGAAGCTCGACCGCGAGGAGTTGCAGGGCGTCATCGGACACGAGCTGGCGCACGTGGCCAACTACGACATCCGCTTCAGTCTGCTCGTGGGTGTCCTCGTGGGCTCCATCGCGCTGCTGTCGGACATGCTGGCGCGCATGACCATCTGGGGCAGCATGGGTCGCGGCTCACGGCGCGGGGGAGGGAACAGCAGCAATGGCGCAGCCGTGTTCATCTTCTTCCTCGGCCTGCTGGTGGCCATCCTGGCGCCGATCTTCGCGCGGCTCGTGCAGATGGCCGTCAATCGCCAGCGCGAGTACTTGGCCGACGCAACGAGCGTCGAGCTGACGCGCAACCCCTACGGCCTGGAGCGCGCCCTGGCCAAGCTGGCCACCGACCAGGAGCCACTCGAAGTCGCCAACCGGGCGACCCAGCACCTCTACGTGGTCAATCCCATCAAGAAGCTCGATGCCAGCGCTCGGGGGCTCTTCAGCACCCACCCGGCCATCGTCGATCGCATCAATCGGCTGCGACGTATGACCGGGGAGCCGGAGTTGGACGACACCTCCATGAGGGCCCTGGCCGGCCTCGACTGAGGTTGTGGCCGGCAGCCCGTCAGGCCGACAGGCCGCGCAGGCCAGCCGCCGCGAGCCCGGCGGCGCGTCCAGCCACGCGCACCGGCACGCGGTACAGCCCCGAGAGGCGCAGGTACAGCGTCGTTCCCGTCACGCCGGCCACCACGCAGAGCAGTAGCGCGCCAGTGACGTCCAGCAGCCCGAGCTGGATGGGCAGCACGATCACGAAAGGCATGATCAGGCCGCGCAGGCCCATGATGGCCCCGAGGCCCGCGGCTGCCGCCGCCTGCTCGTCTCGCGCGGCATGGTCGGCGATGAGGAGCGGCCACGAGACGTCGATGGCCGCGTTGGCAGCCCCGATCAGGGCACTGGCGACGAGCAGGATCGTGAAGTCAGGCGCGATCGCGAACGTGGCCATCGCCAAGGTGCCCAGGATGGTCCCGGATGTCATGGTCACGAGGCCGTTGGTGCGGCTGGCCAAGCGCCCCCACGCGCCGAAGGTCAGGACGGTGACGGCGGAACCCGTGAAGCCGGCGATGGCGATATCCCCGAGAGAGAGGCCCAGGCGATCCACCATGACCATGGCGATGAGCGCGGGCAGGGCCACCATGCCGCTGCCGAAGACGAGTTGGGCTGTGGTGACGCGGCGCAGCATGGGCCGACGCAGGACGGTGCGGACCGAATCGGCAGCCCCGTAGCTGGGCACCTCATCGTCAGTGTCCAGCGTCAGCCGGCTGGGGGCCATACCGGAGATGATGCCGACCACGGCGACAACGGCCACGATGGCCAGCCAGCCCGCCCCGGCGGCCGCGAAGGTGAAGGCCAGCAACGCCGTCATGGTCGCCAGAGAGCGCCCTGAGCCAACGATGCCCAGCAGGCGGCCGCGACTGGCGGAGGGGTAGATGCCGCTCCAGATGCGCTGCTGCATGGGCGCGCCGAGCGACCAGGCCAGCCAGAAGCCGAACATGGCGAGGGCCATGAAGAGCGGCTGCGGCGCGACCAAGACGAGGAGGAGGCCGGCAGCCCCGAGCGCTCGATAGATGGAGAGGTGCTTAGGCGTGCGTGGCCCGATGCGACCGGCGAGCAAGCCAAGCAGGCTGGTCAGGAAGGGGATGGCCGCGAACGCCGCGAGGCCCATCGAGCCGAGACCCTGCTGGCGCGCCATGGAGGGCAGGAGGGAACCCACGACAGCGAGGCCTGCGCCCAACCCGACGGCTGCGGAGAGGTCCAGCAGCAGGTTGCGCTGCAGGGTGCTGGGTCGCGCAGACAAGACATGGGCGATCCCACTGCTGTCCGGCAGTGGGATTGGACGCCAGTTCAAGGACACCTCCTAGCAGGTTCGACGACTCGGCCTGCGAGGTGAGCTGGATGGGCCGGCCACCTGCGGGACCCGAAGCGGCTGCGCGGTGGTGCGGTCCTGGGGATCCTGGCCCCCGTCCTCCGCATCGCGGAAGTTCGGCCGTCCTCAATCTACCAGCCCGGGCGCTCTTCCGTAAGGCCGCCGCCGTGAAGATTCCGATATGGACCTGCGTCGCTGAGCCGATCCGCCCGCGGTTGTGCGAGGTGACCCGGTTGTGGTCTAATATCTCGACCGCACCGGCGGGCCGAGATAGCTCAGTTGGTAGAGCACGCGACTGAAAATCGCGGTGTCGCCAGTTCGAATCTGGCTCTCGGCACCACAAAATGGCGCCGGTCGGTGGCTGGTCAGGATCGGGCGGAAGTGGCTCAGTTGGTAGAGCATCACCTTGCCAAGGTGAGGGTCGCGGGTTCGAGTCCCGTCTTCCGCTCCACTCCCTCTCGTCTTACCTCGTAGACTGTCGTGGGTCACGCTGCCCCTTCGTTCAGTGGTAGGACGCCGGACTTTGGATCCGTGAACCGAGGTTCGAATCCTCGAGGGGCAGCCAGACACCGCGGACGGGTATACCCGACCGCAGGCGGGGCGACGTAGCCAAGTGGCCCAAGGCGGAGGTCTGCAAAACCTCTATTCAGCGGTTCGAATCCGCTCGTCGCCTCCACGTTCACGCTCAGATCGGCTTCCTTTCAGTTGCCCCGACGCTGTGACCGAACTCATGGTCAACGCCGTGGATAGCCACGTCGGCCGGCAAGCCTCGACACGTGAAGGTCCCGACCGCCTCGCCAACCCTGGCAGGGCCGCGAGGTTCGCGTCCGCCTCGACGATCCGTACCTGGGCCCCTACACGCCTCGCCTGCCGTCATCCGCTCCGCGCCGGAGATGGCGCCGGATGTCGACTCCCTCTGGCCTATGGCGAGTAGAGTCGGCCGTGCGGAGCCCGACGAGGCGCGGGCGATCGAGTGGACGGAGGGAGTCATGCGCTCACGACTGCGACCCATGCTGCTGGCAGGCCTGTTCACATCGATCGCGTTCGCGGCTGGGGCAGGACCGGTAAGCGCGCAGGACACGGTCGACTGCGCCCGTGCCGCCTGGGCGATGCCCGTGGAGACCCTGGAGGTACCGGAGGGCTGGGCGTGGAACGGCGTCACCCCGTTGTCCAGCGGTGGCGTGTACGGCTCCCTGACCGAGACCCAGGTTGAGGTGGGCGCCACCGACACGGTCCCTGTCGTCTCGTTCCGGGTCACCTGCGTCCCGGATGCGATGGCATACCTGGACTCGGTCCAGAGGCTGCAGGAGAGCGGGCTCGACGCGGAGAACAGCGTCGTCAGTGTCGCACCCATCGGCGACAGGGTCGTCGCGTGGCGGACCGAGGCCGAGTACGCCGGCAGGATGACCATCGAATGGGCACACGGGGGCGACTTGCTGACGAGTGTCACGGCCGACGCCGAGGTTGACTGGACGACCGTCGAGGACTTCGCTCGCTCGCTCGACGCGATGCTGCCCTGATCCAGGGCTTCCGAGGGCCGGTCAGGCGACCTGGCGGTCGCGCCTGGCCGCCGCCGGCCAGGCCAGGACCATCGAGCCGATGACAGCGTCGGTTCTGGACGGCAACCTCGGCGGCATGCACACCCCCGTCCGCCCTTCCGGTCCAGCCCGCCCACTGATCGCGCTGGTGCTGGCGACCGCTTGCGCCTTGATAGCCAGCACCACAGCCTCTGCCTTCGGCGGTGGCTGGGCCCCACCAAGACCTGTGTTCATCGCTACCGTCGTCCCTAGTCACGAGATGACGACCGACGCCGCCGGCATGGTGCACATCGCCAGCGACCGGGGCTCGAGCGGCATCTGGTACATCACCAACTCCAGCGGCACGTGGACCGAGTGCCAGGTCAGCGAGGGCGACGATCGCCGTCCCAGCATCGCGATGGACGGCAGCACCGTCCACATCGCCTTCGCGCGCATGACAGATGGGGAGCAGGGCATCTACACCGCATCGAGCGACCAGCCTGGTTCACCCGTGGGTTGCGGCTGGGCCATCACGCCGCGCTACCCTGGCAGCGCATCCTATCCTTCGATGCAGGTACGAGGCGGCACCCTCTCGGTCGCGTTCCGCACCGGCGATAGGAAGCTGCGCTTCATGATGGGCCCGGCGAACGCCGCTGGCTGGACGGTCAGCGAGGTCATCGACCGCACGTGCTGCACCAGTCCAGTGGCGCTGGCACTGACCGACGGTGGGGCACCACGTGTGGCTTACGGGGACGGCGCGTCCCGGGCACAGGGGCTGAAGTTCGCCGTGCGCACCAAGTCGGGCTGGCGGACGTCCAAGGCGCACGGAGGGCGCGTCAAGCAGGTGGCGATGGTGCTCGACCAGCTGCCCGGACTCTTCGGTCAGCCTCCGTCGAACGCACCGTCCATCGCCTTCGTGGCCGCAAGACAGGGTGCCTACCTCGCCACCAAGGGCAACGACGGTCCGCGCGGCGCGTGGGGCAAGCGCTTCCTGAGCAGGTCCTTCGGGCCCCTCGACCTCACCAACTGGAGCAACGTCACGTACATCGTGTTCGCGAAGAACGGCGACCTCGAGTATGCGCGCGGAAGCGGGGGCATCTGGATGGGAGGCAAACTGAGCGGCAGGGGAAGGGACGGGCAGCCGCAACTGAGCGGTGGACAGCTGACATTCACCCACAAGGGGGCCCGGACCGGCATCTACCACACTCACGGCATGTAGCCGGGCGGACGCCGAGCCCGGTCGAGCTATTCGTGAGGATCAGGTAGGTGGCGGTCACCGTCATCGGTCCTATGGACGTGCTGTCGTCGGAACGGCACGGTGAGACCAGCACGTAGCTGAGGCCCGACCACATGCGCCACTCCCTCCTCATCATCGCGTCGATCGTCGTGCTGTCTGTCCTGGTGGCCGCCTTGCCGGCGGCCGCTCGACGACCCATCGCCATCGGCATCGCTGACCCAGCTGGTCGCGACCTCTCCACCCTGGAGACCCACATCGCGCAGAACGCGGGCACGTTGCCCCGGCTGTGGGCGCTCTGGAGCGACTGGGGCGGTCGAGGTGGGTCGTCGACGTGCCAACCGGGGCAGGGCACGTGCGCGTTCCCCGCCGACAGCGTCCGCCGACTCCAGGAACGGGGCATCACCCCGGTCATCTGGTGGCAGCCCACCGATCCCGCCAATCCCGCCCAGGGCCTCTACGAGCGCTACGAGCAGACGCTTGCGGGCAAGCACGACGCCTACCTCGTCGAGTGGGCACGGGCTGCCCGGGCGGCCGGAGAGGCCACCGGGAAGCCCATCCTCCTGCGTTACGCGCATGAAGCTACGGGCTACTGGTTCCCATGGTCGGTCGGCCGCTTCGACAACACGAAGGAGAACTACAAGGCCGCTTGGCGCTACGTGTGGAGGATCTTCAAGCGGGAGGGGGCGCTGCCCTGGGTCCGCTTCGTGTGGAGCACCGTGTTCCCCTACAAGTGGGCGTACCCGGGTGATCGATACGTCAAGTTGGTCGGCCTCACCGTATTGAACTTCGGCGAGAACCGACGCTGGAGGAATCCGGGACCGCTCATCGACAAGCGCGTCAAGGCATCGAAGCGGATCACCGCGCGGCCCATCCTCATCGCCGAGCTCGCCACCGACTACCTGGGTGGCGACAAGGCCCGCTGGCTCAAGCAGGCCTACCAGGGCTCCTACGAGAAGCACCCCTCGATCTGGGCGATCATGTACCTCGACACCGATGAACCGCATCGCATCGCCGGTCAGCCCGACTGGCGCCTGGTCAAGCCGGACGACGGGTCGGCCCTCCGGATGTACCAGTCGATCGCCTCGAGCCGTCGGTTCCAGGGCTCCATCCGCTAGCGACTCGCGCTTCAGCGATGCCTGCCGTCCCCGCGGGGCATCGGTTGTCAACGTCCCCTGCGATCGTCTGTCGCGGGGGCTCGAGACCCTCCGCTCGATAGACCTCCGCTTCGGCCCCGCCCTCCTCGAGCTCGTCGAACTGGGATCGCGGCGTGCGGTATTTCGCCGCACCCGATGCACGGCGCTGGTGTCAGTCCGGCTACCAGTGATCTCGCCCGCCAGGGCTCGAGCCTGCCCAGGTGCTGTGCGCTGGCGATCGGATCCCGATCCGTCCCGCTTCAGGCGACGATCGGCTCGACCCACGCGCTGCGCCACTCGGGCGCGGGGTAGCTGGGGCCGAAGTAGTCGGTCTCCCTGGCGATCTGACCATCGCGTAGCTCGAGGACCGCGACGATGTGCCAGTCGGTGCCGTCGGGGTAGCGGCTTGTGCCCTCCACGACCCAGTGGTCACCCGCACCGCTGATCCGCCCAAGCCTGATCTGGGGCGGTCCTCCCGGGTAGTTGCGGGCGATATTCAGGCAGGCCTGCTTGCCGCGCACCCGCTCACCGGACTGCGGCCACTCCTGCACGAAGTCCTCGTGGACGAGGGCCGTGTAAGCCGCCTCGTCGCCCGCGACGAGGCCTTCGTAGTGCTCACGGATGCGCTCTGGGAACGACTCCTGACCGGACATGTCACCACCTCCATGCGGTCCCCCGGAGCGGACAGGGTACGCCCACATGGCAAGCTGGTCAGGGGGCGAGGGCGAGCACTCGACAAGAGGGCGATGCAGTTCAGCTACCGCCCAGGTAGTCCTGCGCCGCCCTGATGGCCTCCTCATGCGACAGGCTCCGGCCGGCCTCCAGCCAAGCCGACTCCTCGTCCGTCTCCGGCACCACACGGATGTGGACGCCGAGGAAGTCAGCCGTGGTCAACTCATTGACGAGGTTCACACCGGTGTCGTCGCGGGCCCGCGCGGCGGCACCGATGTGGCGCCACTGCCGCTCCAGGTCCCCTCGCTCTCCGGCCAGGGCCGCGACATCGACCAGCATCAGCAGCGTGCCGCTCTCGTCACCCGTCCTCAGGAAGATGTCCAGCGCCTCACGGAGGTAGGCGGGAGCCGCTTCGAGCTCGCCCGCCGCGATCCGTACCAGACCGACCAGATGGGCCGCCCAGGCCGTCCGGAAGGGATCGCCGAGCTCCCGGCTCAGCTCCAGGCTCTGCTCGGCCATGCGGGCCGCCGCCCCAAGATCGCCGTCGGCAGCCAGAGCCATGGACAGGGCCCATGTCGCGCTGGCGATCCCGGGTCGGTCGTCCAGGTCTCGATAGAGGCCCAGGCTCTCCTCGAACCATGGGTGTCCCTGCCGATAGCGCTTGAGCTGATCACCCGTGTCGGGGGATGCGGCAAAGCCGAAGTCGTAGAGGGCGTCGGCGAGGAGCTTCCGGTCGCCGGCCTCCCGTGCCGCCGCCAGCGCCGCGGCATAGTGGCGGTGGGTGGACTCCGGCCGCCCCAACCAGTAGGAGATGCCACCGGCGGCGGCCTCCGCGCGTGACCGCAGCGAAGCCTCCTGGGCAGGCACGGATGGCAGGTCGAGCACGGTGTGCGTCAGCTCGTGGCCCTCGAGGAGGTGTCCCCGGACCTGCCAGAAGCGCCACATGGCCGCGATCATCCGCAGCCCGAGCTCGCCCTCGTCCGAGCGCACCATCCAGTGCAGCGCGGCCCGCAGGTTGTCGTGCTCGCGCTCGATGCGGTCGTTCCAGGCCAGCCCCTCGGGTCCCAGCAGGTGTGGGGCGGCCTCTTCGATGAGGGCCAGGTACGTCTCAGCGTGCCGCCGCGCGACGGTGCCCGCCT
Source organism: uncultured Chloroflexia bacterium (assembly GCA_963825995.1). Classification (GTDB taxonomy): domain Bacteria; phylum Chloroflexota; class Limnocylindria; order Limnocylindrales; family CSP1-4; genus JAFMJV01. Next base: position 149,393 of record CAWGVH010000007.1, on the reverse strand, counting down.
CCCCGGAGGCCGACAGGCGCTCGGCGGCATACTCGCGGATCGTCACGAGCATGGCGCAGCGGGGCGACCCCGCCTCGTCAGCCACCGTGAGGAGGCTCTGCTGGGAGAGTGAGTCGATGCCGTCGAAGACCTCGCGCCCCACCTCCGACGCGGGGCCGCAGACTCGCTCGGCGTGCTCCAGGGTCGCGCCCCCGGCCATGACCGCGAAGCGTGCGAAGAGTCGGCGGTCGGGATCGTCGAGGAGGTCGTGACTCCACTCGATGGCGCCTCGCAGGGTGCGCTGCCGCTCAGGCAGGTCGCGCGCTCCGCTCGTGAGCAGCGCCAGCCGATCGCCCAGTCGGTCCCGGAGGGCCTCCACGGGCAGGATCCGCAGTCGCGCGGCGGCAAGCTCGATGGCCAAGGGCAGACCATCGAGCTTCGCGACGATGTCCGCCACCGCTGGCGCATTGGCATCCGTCAGCGTGAAGTCGGCCCGCGCCGCCATGGCTCGCTCGACGAAGAGGCGGACCGCCTCCGAAACGGCCACGTCCGCGACCGCGTCCGATCCGACCCGAGGAAGGGACAGCGTGGGCACCTGGAACTCGTGCTCCCCGTAGACGCTCAGGGGGATGCGGCTGGTGGCCAGCATGGTCAGCTTTGGGCAGTCCGCGAGCAGGCGTGAGACCGTCGTCCGCGCCTCGACGACTTGCTCGAGGTTGTCCAGCACGAGCAGCGCCGCCCGGTCACGCAAGTGCGCCACGAGACGCTCCAGCGGATCCTCCGTCCCGCCGGTCGCCCCGACCACGGCCGCGATCTCCGAGGCCACGAGACTCGGGTCGCTGACCGTGTCGAGGGGCACGAAGAAGGCCCCGCCAAGGAAGCGTGGTGCGACGGCCGCGGCGACCTCGATGGCGAGCCGCGTCTTGCCCGTACCGCCCGGACCGGTCAGCGTGACGAGCCGGGCGTCCGCCAGGAGGCGCGACACCGCCTCGACCTCTGCGCGCCCGACGAAGGAGGTCACCTGGGTCGGCAGCCGAGCGCCCACCGCCTCCAGGGTGCGCAGGGCAGGGAAGGTGGCCTGGAGACCCCCGCCGACCAGTTGGAAGAGGCGCACAGGGCGCGGCAGATCCTTCAGGCGGTGCTCGCCGAGGTCGTGGAGGCTGATCCCTTCCGGCAGGCCGTCTCGCACGAGCTCTGCGCTCGCGGCCGACAGCAGCACCTGGCCGCCATGTCCCGCCGCGGCGATGCGGGCCGTCTCGTGCAGGGACAGGCCCACGTAGTCGTCCCCGAGCCGGCGGACCTCACCGGTGTGGAGGCCCATGCGCACGCGGACCGTGGCACCCTCCGGCCAGGCTTGGGTCTCCAGGGCCCGCTGCGCGGCTAGAACCGCGCGGACCGCCATGCCGACTTCAGCGAAGACGAGGTGCTGGGCGTCACCCTCCGAGCCGAACGCGCGACCGCCCTCCGCCTCCGCGGCCGAGCGGATGATGCGGTCATGCGTCTCGAGCAGGGCATCGTAGGAGCGCCCGAGTGACTGCAACAGACGCGTCGAGCCCTCGATATCGCTGAACACGAAGGTGAGCGTGCCGACCGGCAGCCCTGCCTCTTGGTCTGGCTGCGCGGGTCGCTCCATCCGCGTGATGGTGGCGATGGCCGCTCATGGAGTCAACAGCCTTGCGCGTCGTCCTCGTCGCGCGGTGCTGGCGACTCGGCGCATGGGGTCGTCTCCGCGCCCGGGAGTCCCTAGCTATCCGGGGTCGTGTCCGTGCCGCCGGTGCCGGAGGACGGGAGGTAGCTCTGGGCGTACTCGGTACCGGCCTTGCGGTTGGTCAGCACATGGCCCCAGTGCATGAGGTCGAGGATGAGGCCGAGCAGGAGCCACATCCAGGCGAAGCCCGCGATGCCATCTGGCGTCCAGACCAGGATGTACATGATGGTGGTGTAGGGCAGGAAGATGATGCCCAGCAGGGGCATCAGGATGTCGCCGTTCCAGACCAACGTCCAGCGATCGGCGAAGATCCAGGCCAGGACAAGGATCACGCGCGGCGCGAACACCGCCGTCAATGCGATCAGACACCCGAGCAGGATCATGTGGACCCCTCCTTCTGCGCGCATCGTAGCCATCTGACCGCAAACATCAAGACGCTGACGGGCCAGCCCGCCGTTCCGTCGAGCCCGGCGTCCGCTACGCTGGACGCCGGGATGAACATGGGCAGGGGAGCGGAGAATGGACGCACGACCGACAGCCACGCCCCACCTGGGCGCACACCACGTCCGCGGACGCTCCGGCATGACCATCGCGACCATCGTCGTCCTCGTGGTCGGCGTGGCGTTTGGCGCCACCTCCGTGTCGGCGGGTACGCCAGGGGACTGCCTGGTGCGGAACAGCCGCATGGATCGCGCCTACAAGCGCCTCCAGCCGGCCGTCGATGCCGCGCGGAGGGGTGACCGCCTCACGGTGCGTGGCACCTGCCGCGGCAGCACGATCATCGACCGCAAGCTGGCCATCGTGGGCGTCAGCAGCCAGGAGCTCGGTCGGCCCATCCTGTCGGGCACCGGAAAGGGTCGGGTGCTCCGGGTCGAGCCGGGCATCCGCGTGAAGGTGCAGGACCTCGCCATCCTGCGCGGCAAGATGCTCGTAAACCGCGGCCGGGCCGGGTACGGGGGTGGCATCACCAACCGCGGCAAGCTGACCCTCGTCGATGTCGAGGTGGGCCGCAACACGGCCGGGCAGTCGGGCAGGGGAGGCGGGGGCGGCGTCTACAACACGGGCACGCTCACCCTGCGGGGCTCCACGCGCATCAGCGGCAACTTCGCGCCCGATGGCGGCGGCGTCTACAACAGCGGCACGCTCCTCATGAAGGGCTCGGCCGCAGTCAGCGCCAACGGCGCGGAGAGTGGCGGTGGCATCTACAACGAGGGTTCGCTGACGATGAGCGGCTCCAGCGCCATCCGCACCAACGGGGGAGAGGACGCCGGCGGCGTGACGAACCTCGGCACCCTAACGATGAACGGCTCGAGCATCATCAGCGGCAACTCCGGAGGGCTCAAGGGACCAGGCGGCGGCGTATATAACGGGCGCTCGGCCATCCTCACCATGAACGGCGAGAGCGCTGTCCGCGGCAACACCAGCGTGACTGCCGGTGGCGGCGGGGTCGCCAACGAGGGCGGCATCGTGCGCCTGAACGACGAGGCCACCATCAACGACAACTCGGCGCCCTGCTGCGGGGGGGTGGACACCTGGGGCAAGGGCACGTTCACGATGCGGGATTCGTCTTCCATCCGCGGCAACACGGCCGACTCGGGCCCTGGCGGCGGCGTCTCCGTGCGCGGGGGCACCTTCAGAATGAGCGGCACCAGCTCCATCAGCGGCAACACCGCCAGCCAGAGCGGCGGCGGCCTGTACCGCCTCCGCGGCACCCTCACGGGCGTCAGCTGCGGCCCGGGCACCTACGCCAACGTCTACGGCAACAGCCCGGCGGACTGCTTCCTGTCGCCGTAGCTCGAAGGACCCGGACACACGGGTCAGCTCGCTCCCGACGATGGACATAGCGGATCGGGCGGCAAGGTCACGACCGACTACTGCTTCGCGTCGACCCGTCAGGGAGCGCGCGACGGAGCGACCATGACGGTCTCCGAGATCAGGAAGCAGCCGCCGCCGTAGACGGCTCTTCCCGCGCGACGCGCCCAGTGTCACAATCGCCGCTGTGACGGAGCTGGCCAGCGCCGGAGCCCCCGGGGGGGCCGCATTGGCGCGCGGTTTGGAGGAGCTCCAACGCCACGCTTGGACGCCCGCCTTCGAATCGCTCTCCCAGGCTGACCGCGAGGGCGCCCTCGGTGCCCGTGATCTGGTGGCGCTCGCGGAGGCGGCGTGGTTCACGGGACAGGGCGATCTTGCCATCGCGGTGAAGGAGCGCACATTCGGCGCCTACCAGGCCGAAGGCGACCCTGTCAGCGCCGCAGGCCTCGCCCTCGACCTCGCCCGAGACTACGGCTTCAAGCAGCAGCACTCCATCGCCGCTGGCTGGCTCCACCGGGCCGAGCGGCTTCTGGAGGGTCGCGACGAGACCTTCGCGCACGGCTATCTGGCCCTGTGCCGGAGCGACGCGGCCCGCCTCGAGGGGTCCATCAGCGAAGCCGTCGCGCGTGCCGAGGAGGCCGTGGCTATCGCGGGCCGCACCGGGCAACCGGACCTCAGGGCCAGCGCCCTGACCGCCCTGGGCATGCTCAAGATCGCGATGGGGGCGCGATCGGAGGGCTTCGCCCTCATGGAGGAGGCGGCCACTGCCGCGCTCAGCGGAGAACTCTCCGCCTTCATGACCGGTGTCACCTTCTGCGGCATGATCTCGGCCTGCCGGGACATGACCGACTACCGCCGGGCAGCTGAATGGACGCAGGCGACCGAGCGCTGGTGCCAGCGCCAGTCCGTCGAGGGCTTCCCGGGCATCTGCCGCGTGCACCGCGCTGAGGTCGTGGCCCTGCAGGGTGCCTGGCAGCGCGCCGAGGCGGAGCTCCGCCAGGCCACCGACGAGCTCATGGCATTCAATGCCACGCCTCCGCGGGCCGACGGCTTCTATGCCCTCGGCGAGATCCGTCTGCGCATGGGTGACCTGGCCGGCGCCACGGAGGCCCTGCGCAGCGCCCATGCTTTGGGCCGGACGCCTCAGCCCGCCCTGGCGCTCGTCCGTCTCGCGGAGGGAAAGGTCCAGGCGGCGCTGGCTGCCATCGCCACGGCCATCGAGGAAGCCTCCTGGGATCACCTCTCACGTACCAGACTTCTTCCTGCCCAGGTCGAGATCGCGGTCGCGGCGGGCGACCTGGTCCTCGCTCGCTCGGCCGCGGAGGAGTTCGGTCGCATCGTCGAGGCTGACGCCACGCCGGCCCTGGAGGCCACGCGCCACGAGACCGTCGGACGCGTGCTCCTGGCCGACGGGGAGGCAGCATCGGCGGCCCGCGAGCTGCGCATGGCCATCCGCGCCTGGCGTGACGTGGGTGCCCCCTATGAAGTGGCCAGGGCGCAGGCCCTGCTGGCCCGTGGACTGCGCTCGTCCGGGGATCGGGATGCGGCGGACCTGGAGCTGGAGTTGGCGCTTGAGGAGTTCCGGCGGCTCGGCGCTCGTCTGGATGCGGAAGTGGCCGAGGCCGAGCTCGCCGCGGCCGCCGCGCGACGGGAGGTGCCTGTCCAGGCGCATCGGACGTTCCTCTTCACCGATATCGTTGGGTCCACCACCCTCGCCGGCGCGCTCGGCGATGCCGCCTGGGAACGGCTGCTCGGCTGGCACGATGAGACCTTGCGCGGCCTCGTCGCCAAGGGCGGTGGTGAGGTCGTCAAGTCGACCGGTGACGGCTTCTTCGTGGCCTTTGGTGGGGCGCGAGAGGCGCTCGAGTGCGCGGCTGCCATCCAGCGCGCTCTCGAGGAGCACCGCCGCTCGAGCGGCTTCGCGCCGCCCGTCCGCATGGGGCTGCATACGGCCGAGGCCGTCCAGCGGGGCTCCGACTACAGCGGCGTCGGTGTCCACGTCGCCGCGCGGGTGGCCGATCTCGCCGGGGCCGGGGAGATCATCGCCAGCGTGGAGACATGGCAGGCGGCCGGCCGGATCCCTGGCCCCGACGTCCACGAGGTGTCGTTGAAAGGAGTCGCGGGACTGGTCTCGATCGCGTCGGTGCCCTGGACCTGAACGATCCTGGCTTGGGCCCAGGGCGCCTTCGCGATGCCCGCAGGCGGTCCTGCGACCTGCAGATCGCGAAGGCCCCCGAGTCGCGCCTACTTGTAGGTCAGCTTCACCAACATGAGGCAACTGGTGTCGGCCGTCGATGGGGCGTAGCTACCACCCACCGCGAGCGGCGGGGCATAGAGGTTCACCCCGGAATCGCCGCTGCAGTAGAGGGTGCCGGTGCTCTTGGCCTTGATGGCGATGTACTCACCGGCTGTCACGGGGACGCTCACGTTGAAGCTCTGGACGATGTAGTCGGTACCGTCCTCGCCGCCGCAGTAGGTGTCCTGGTCCTCGTCGAGCTCACGTGGATCCGCGGCATACCGGATGACCGGGCCGTTGCGAACGATCTTGGCCGTGCCCTGGGCAGGCTTGACGCGCCCGAGCTGGAGCCGGAAGCTGCCCGCCACGCATGAGACGAGGCTGACCTTGCCGATGGTGCCGTTCTTGGGTGCCCGCTCGTGGCCGGCGTTGCGGTAGGCCGATGTGGCGACCCAGGTGCAGGCCGAACCAGCTGGGATGCCGGACTCTTCGTCACAGAAGCGGCCACCCTCGGCGTTCGACGGCTGGCTGGTATTGTCGAGCTTGGCTCCGAAGCTGGCACCGGCTGCGCCGACCGGCGCGGCCTGCAGACCGAGCACGAGCATGGCGCTGAGCACGATGCCCACGCCGACCCTGGACGTCGGCCTCATCGTCCTGGGGGCCCGTAGTGCGTGGCCGAGCCGTGGCCTGGCGTCGCGGTCCCCAGGTACTCGATGGCGAGATGCTGCTGGAGCTCATCTAGGACTGCGCTCCGGGACGCTTGGGAGGCGCTGACGCTCGGATACTCGATGGCCAGGCGTCGCTGGTATCCATCGAGGATCGGCTGCGAGCCGACCAGCGCCCCGTTGCCCGGATACTCGATGGTCAGGTCGTGCTGGAGTTCGGCCAGGTAGACCTTCGGTTGGGGACCTTGGTTGGCGCTCGCGATGCCGGGCACGATGGCGGCAGCCATGACGGCCCCCAGCACTGCCAGGGCGAAGTTGGACCGTCGGTGGACGGTGATGCTTCCCGCGGCCCGCGAGGCGTGGATAGCTCGGATCGCGTGCATTCCTGCACCTCCTAGGGCTGGCAGGTCGGTTTCGCCATTGGCTCGGCACGGTCTGAGGCGACCACTTCGGGTGACCGTGTGTCAGAGCCTCCCGTCAGAACCGGGAGTGTACGCGCTTCGCCGGACAATAGATACTTCCGGCCTAATCTTTAGAGCCTGATGGCCCTAGTGTGTGCTAGGGTGGGGCGTCTCAAGCACGCCACCCGAAGACGGCGACGCGTGGCGTCCCATACCGGGGTCGAGAGCCGATCGCGTCAACCCGGTCGCAGGGCGATCGTTCACCAGGCCGGGCCGGTAGAACCGCGCACCCGCAGGAGAGAGAGACATGATTCTGGACAGGGCCGCCAGGCGAGCGTCACTCGTCGCGATGGCGGGCGTCCTGATCGCCGGCCTGCTGGGTGTGCCGATCCCCTCCATCGCGCAAGGACCTGCGCCGGATGCCTTTGCGTTGCCCTCGGACGACGCCGTATCTGGGGACGTCGCCCTCGAGGTCGATGACGCTCCGGCCCGCGCCGAGGATCAGCCGACGCTCGACGAGATCGCGGCTGACGCGGAGATGCGGGCGGCTGCGCTCCCACAGTCGGAATGGGATATCCCTTACCTCGCGGATACGCTCGACTACGACTACCTGCGTGCCTTCGCCTTCGTTCGCGATTCCATCGCGTTCGACCCCTACCGCGGCGTGCTCCGGGGTGCGGAGGGCACGCTCGCTGCGCGCGCCGGCAACGCATATGACCGCGCGCTCCTCCTTGGTGCACTGCTGGACGGGATGCAGGTCGCGTACCGGTTCGCGTTCGCCGATCTTGACGACGCGACCGTTGGGCGGCTGCTTGCACGCAGTACGCTGCCGACGGTCTCGCCGCTGCCCCAACCCGGCATCGACCTCACGCCGATGTACGACCCGACAGCGCTGCAGACCCGCGCCTCGCGCGACTACGCCCGACTGCTCTCGGTCGTGGGAGACCAGATCGCCACCATCGGCGCCGATCACCCGACAGATCTTGCCTCCGCCATCCGCCGCCACGTCTGGATCCAGGCCGCCCTCGGCAGCCAGTGGGTCGACCTCGACCCATCGATGCCCGACGCGGTCGCCGGCATGCCGCTTGCCATCGCGGAGTCGACGGCGGCCACGATCCCGCCCGAGGATCACCAGGTGGTGACCCTGACGATGACTGCCAGGTCATTCCAGGATGGCAGCCTCACCGACCAGGTCGTGCTCGATGTCACGCTCGATGCAGCCGATGCGGCTAGCCGGAAGATCTTCCTGTTCTTTTCGCCGGATGTGAGCGGGCTGGGTGGCACGATCCTCGAGACGTTGAGCGGGGACGTGTCGTGGCGACCCGAGCTGATCATCGATGGGGAGACGACGGATGGCACGGCGTTCCGAGCCGGGGGCACGGGGACGGATGTCTTCGGCAACCCCACCGGGGCGCCCGACCTGGTATCGCTTTGGCTGACCATCGGGCGGAGCGACACGTCGGGTGGCCCGGAGGTTGCCACGCGCACCATCATCGACCGGGTGCCGGCGGGCGTCAGTGCCGATGCGGTCACGGCCGATCAGCTCCTGCCGATGGTCGCCGACGATGCGGGGCCGGTTGCGATGGGCCAGGTGATGCACGTGATGGTTTCGACCGGCGGCGCCGATCGCCGGGATTACTCGATCCAGCGCAGCCAATCGGCCGATTTCGCCGCGACGGTGATGACCAGTGAGGGTGCGGCGGAGGGCTACGATTGGGCGGACCTCCTGTGGCCCGTGGCGGCGTCCGATCAGTCGCTGGTCGTCGCGTCAGAGGGTCCTGCGGTGGCCGCGCTCGGCGCCGACGGACGGTTCCGGGGGTATGTCGGGGCTCCGCGGGTCTTCCTGGGCGCATTCGGCCGCGATACCCACGATCCGGACGCCATCTTCAACGAGATCGATCTTGCGCTCGATGATGTGATGCTCCTGTCCGCAGACCCTGCTGGCCCTGGCGAGGTTGCCCGCCGGCAGTTGTGGTACGGCGCGCTTGAGACAGCGCTGGAGACCCAGCTCGGTCTGCGCCGGGCGGCCGCCCTCGATCCGGCAGGTCTCATCACGCTCGGGCCAAGCATCGGCGACCCGGCGACGCAACAGCTGCTGACAGCGGCGGATATCACGGGGGCGGCGGGAGGGCCCGCGGCGCTCCTGGGCGCGCTCGAGGGCGGGTTGTGGGTGGTAGCCCCGAAGGATGTGTCGTCCCCTGGCTCCTGGTGGACGATCGATCCAAAGACCGGGACGACCCGATCGGTCCTGGACCCGGGACTCGGCGGCATCCGCTCCGTGGCGTGGACCTCCACGTCGACGGCCGCGCGCACCACGGATGTCGTCAGTCGCGGGAGCGGCCCCGTGGGACCCCGGGGTGGAGGCCACCGGCCTGGGAATTACGGGAGCCCCAAGTGCAGGGGCGGGGACGAGAACACCGTCCTCATCTGCGGCGTCTCGGTGCCGTCCTTCGTCTTCTACCTGGGCCTCGGTGGGACCGTGCTCAGCGCGATCTGGGCCGCCGTGAGGATCATCTCGTGGATGGTCTCGTGACCCGCGCCTGATGCCCCGGATCTCGAAACGCGTCGGCATGAGGACCGCATGACCACCGCCCGGGCGATGACCGGGGAGGGCCTCGCGCCGGTCACGAGCCTCGGCGTGCGTTCATGGTCAGGCAGCGTCGTTGGCCTGGCCGCCATCTGCCTCCTGGCAGCGGGTTCGCTCCTGGCCGTGCCCGCCGACGTCCGTGCGCAGACGGCCACAGACCCGGGCACGCAGATGGAGTGTGCGCAGGAGGCAGAGCCGAACGATGCCCCGGAGGTCGCTGCGACCGTGCGAGGCGCCCTGTGCATCTCCGGCACGCTCCCCGACACGGACCAGGATCTCCTGATCTGGGACGTGACCGCCGCGGAGGCCGCCATCCCGTGGACCGTCCAGATCGATGGCGTGCTCGGCACCATCACCTCCGTCAAGGTGGTGCAGATCACCACGGATCCCGGAGTATCACCGATCGAGACTGGCACGGAGATCCTGCATGTCGACGCGCCTGTTGCCCAGTTCGGGCCGGTGGCACAGACCGACCTCCTGTTCCCGGAAGGTCGCTACATCGTAGGCGTGGTGCGCTCCACTCTCGAAGATGGGTCGGATCCCATCGACACCGATTACGCGCTGTCGATCGCGCCGGGCGAGCCGCTGCCGGTCGCAGGCGACGTGGAGCCCAATGACGACGCCACGATGGCCACTCCGCTCAGCAGCGGGTTCGACCTGTCGGGAGACCTTCAGGGCTCACTCGATACGTACGCCTGGACCATCGGCGATGCGGACACTGGAACCTCGTGGGATCTCACGGCTGTCGGGCCGCTGAACGCTTCAGTACGGATGACCCTGAGCGGGCCGGACGATGCGATCCTCGCTTCTGCGGATGCCTACAAGGACGGTCGGACGTCCCTGTACGACCTGCGTCTTTCTCCGGCCACATACGTCATCACCATCGAAGCCGGCGCTGATGGCATCACCCCGTACTCCCTGCGGGCATCGCAGAGCACCGATCCCACGGCGGATGCGGAGCCCAACGACTCGCCGGCGCAGGCGCTCGCCTTCGACCTCATCACCGGGACCGCTCGGGGTCGGCTTGCCTGGGCCAGCGATCGTGACGACTACCGGCTCTCCGTCGACTCGTCGCTCGCGAGCACCCATGTTCGACCTCAAGCTCATCTGGGGCCCGGATCCGCTGCCCGACAGCACCCGCCAGCTGTGCCTGCTTGATGCGGCGGGGACTGAGCTGCAATGCCATTCCGGGTCTGATGGATCAAGCCTCACCAACCTGCTGCTGCCGGTCGACGACTTCATCGTAGAGATTCGCGGCGGATCCAGCCTTCGCGACCACTACCTGCTGCGGCTGGACCGGACGAGCGCGCCGGTGCCCGACTTCGAGCTAGAGCCCAACGACACCGCCGCTGTCGCCACGCCGGTCGTGGCCGGGACGGAGATGCGCGCCCGGGCCACCGCGGGTGACAACGACTACTACCGCGTCACGGTCGCGGGCGACCCGCAGCTCTGGCAGATCGATGTCGCAGGCAGCGCCATCGACCTGTTGTCGTGGGTCCAGGCCGATGGCACAGGACTGGCCACCGGGACCGTCTCCGAGGATCGGACCAGCGCCGCCATCACGGACATGTACCTGGAGCCCGGGGAGCACTGGTTCCGCATCGCCGGGAGCGGCGGCGAGTACACGCTGCACCTCACCCCGCTGGGCCCGCCCGATCCGGCTGCCGAGCGGGAGCCCAACGACGATGAGGCGCATGCCGAGGTGATGCCTGTCGGTGGCGAGCGCAGCGGCCGCATCCCCCTCGCCGGCGATGCGGACATCTACCGTTTCTCGCTGGCAGCCGCGGAGCACGTCCTCATCGGCGTCGAGCCGCCGCCCGACGGCGCGGCCGCCTTCCGCCTCTCCAATGGCAGCACGACGCTCGTGGAGCAGCGCGTGCCGCAGACAGGGGAGGCCATCGCCTACGACGCGGCGCTCCCGCCGGGCGACTACGTCATCGCCCTGCGCACTGGTGTCGCCAGCAGCGAGCGCTACCACCTCTCGATCGACCGGCTCGACCCCTTCGAACTCCGTGCCGACCAGGAGCCCAACGACGTCCCCACCATGGCGCCGGCCTTCCCTGGCAGCCTGGAAGTGGACGGCACGGGCAGGTCGGATGGCGACTACGACTGGTACCGCCTGCCCGCGGTGCCCGCCGGCGACACGCTGACGGTACGCTACGGCGGCGCCGTCAGCAGCGTCCACCTCAGCGACGGCGCAGCCGACATCGCTGCCACGGACGACCCGGAGTCCGGCACGCTCACGAGCGATCCGCTGGCCTCGGATGCCCCGGTCTTCCTGTCGGTGGTGGCCGCGGGGGACTACCACCTGCAGCTCTCGTCACCCGCCCTGGTCGCCGTGCCGCCCCCCGGCGAGCTGCCCGTCACGCTCTCCGTGGTGCCCGATACCGCGACCGTCTCCGCATACGAAGAGTTCGGCCAGCGCGTCCCGGCCATGATCGAGATCGCGAACGGGGGCGTGGATCCGCTGGACCTGGCGCTCGACGCCCGCTCCAGCCACTACGGCTGGACGGTGGCGCTCGACCATGCGGACGTGAGCGTCGCCGCCGGGGCCAGTGTCCAGGTCCCCGCGACGATCGTGGTGGCGCCGGACGCGTGGGCGGACATCCCAGTCCGCATCACCATCCGCGCCCGCGACGTTGCCGGTGCGCAGGTGACCGCATCGGCCGACGTGACGCCCGCTCGGGACGTGCCGGCCGTGGGCGCGGAGCAGGCCTGGCCCGTCCCCGACGCGCTCCTCGGCGGACTGGACGTGGCCTCCATCGCCGCCGGCGCGACGCCGGCCGGGGACGTCGACGCGGCGCAGGAGGCCCTTCTGCACGACGGCGCGGCTCGTATCGACATGGGCTTCAGCGCTGACGCGTCCCAGCTGCCCGTCACCCTGACCGTCGACCTGGCCGGCGATGGCCCCGTGCCCGTGGTCGGAACGATCCTCGATCCGCTGGCCCGGGATGCCTCGCTGGCGGGCACCCCGCGCGACTTCGAGCTGCGGCTCTCGATGGACGGTGTCGACTATCAGACCGTGCTCCGGGGCACCCTGGAGCCGCTCATGCTCGACCAGCCGTTCTTCCTCGACGAGCCCGTTGATGCTCGCTGGGCGCAACTCGTCATCCTCTCGAGCTACGGCGCCCCGAGCGATCGGGTCGCGCTGGGAGAGTGGAAGGTCGTGGCTCGCCCCGGGTCGCCATCCACCCCAGCATCCTTGAGCATCGCTGATCCGCTGCGCGGCGGCCACGTCGTCTGGATGCGACCCCAGCAGGGTGATCCCGCCTTCGCGGAGGGACTGCTCAGCGAGGACACCTCCAACACCCGCATCCCGCTCGATCCGCGCACGACGGTCGACTGGGTGGTGGCCTTCCGCGCTGAACGCGCGGCGCAGATCACAGAGCTGCAGTGGGTCGATGGCCCGGAATCGGGGTCACGGTCGCGCTTCGCCAGCGTCGACGTCGAGTCGAGCCTGGGCGGCCCCTTCGGGCCGTGGCAGGACCTCGGGACGTGGCAACTGGAACGGGCCGCGGACGGCAGTGTCACGCCTCTGCTGCTCGACGAGCCCACCTGGGCGCGCTACCTGCGCTTCTCGGCTGTCGGCGGGACCAAGTCGGAGTACACCTGGGACATGCCGGCCACGCTGCGGGTCATCGAGCGGGCGACGGACGCCGACTACCGCAGCATCCTGGGCGAGTGGGGCGTCGACAGCTCGCAGGGCCCATACGAGTGGCTCCAGCCGCCAGATCTCTCCAACGCCGTCGTCGGCGACGAGCCGGACGATCCCGACGTGGCCATCCCGCTGCCCGCCGGAGAGCGTGCCAGCGGCCGGGTACACACCGGCGAGGACGTCGACGGGTATGCCGTCACGGTGCCGGAAGGGCAGAACACGCTCGCGCTGAGCGTCTCTGGTCGGCCGACGGTGGGTGTGGGCCTGACGCTGATGGACGCTGCTGGCGCCGTCGTCCCGACGGTCGTTGCCCCTGGCGATGACCCGGGAACCGTGAGCTACACGGCCACCGTGGACCCGGGCGCGACCTATCGCGTCGAGGTCGGGCAGCCACCCTCGTCGGTCGTCTTCGCCTTCGATACGAGCGGCAGCATGGGCAACTACCTGGCCTTCGTCCTGCAGGCGCTGCGGACGTTCGCCGGGGGCGTGACCCCTGGCCGGGAGGCCGTGCTCATCACGCCCTTCGAGGAGCAGTCCCTCCTGCCCGACTGGAGCGATCAGCCCTACGTGCTCCAGAACGCCGTGCGCGCCTATGTCATCGGCGACGGCTCGAGCAGCGCGGAGACCGCGCTCATCGACGCTGCGACGGCGCTGTCGGCGCGCGAGGGGGCGCGGGCCATCCTGCTCGTCACCGACGCTGAGTCGACCTCCTATGAGCGGACCCCGGAGCTCTGGTCGGTGCTGGGGTCCGTCCGGCCGCTCATCTTCGCGGTCCACGTCGGCGCCACGACCCCAAGCCCTGAAGGGCTGGTGGGGCGCGCCGCGGGTGATGTCATGCGCGACTGGGCCGCCTCGGCCGGCGGCTTCTACCAGTACACGCGGACGCACGGCGAGATGGACCGCGCCTTCGACAGACTGGCGACCCGTCTCCGGCGCCCGGCGACCTACGGCCTGGAGTGGACGGCGCGTTACGAGGAGCCGCCGCGGGTGCCTGTCAAGCCCGGCTCGATCGCGGTGACGATGGACGCCGGCGAGGCCTCGTCCGGGCCGACCTCGATCGGCGTCAGCACGGAGATCATCCTCGACACGTCGGGCAGCATGCTCGAGCGCCTCGGTTCGAAGCGCCGGATCGATGTGGCCCGCAAGGTCCTGATCGACCTCGTCACGCGACGACTGCCTGCCGGCGCCCCGGTCGCGTTTCGCATCTTCGGCGCAGGTGGGGCCGGCGGCGACCCCTGCGGGACGACCCTCGCCGTGCCACTCTCGCCGCTCGACCCCGACGCGCTGGCCAAGCCGGATCGCCGCGCTCGATGTCGTGCAGGAGACCAACACGCCCATCGGCGCCGCACTGCGCGAGGTCCCAGGCGACCTCGCCCACTCGAGTGGGACGCATGTCCTGGTGCTCATCACGGACGGCGAGGAGACCTGTGGTGGTCGATCCGCCTGCGGCGATTCGCGCCCTGAAGGCGAAGGGCATCGATGCTCGGGTCAGCATCGTGGGCTTCGGCCTCACCGACAAGCGGCTCAAGAAGTCGATGCAGGGCTGGGCGCGCCTCGGGAATGGCAGCTACTTCGACGCCAAGGACAGCGCGCAGCTCGCCCGCGCCATCGCCGAGGCCGTCAGCGCGCCGTTCCGGGTCCTCGATGCCAACGGTAACGAGGTCGCAGCCGGAACGGTGGGAGGTCTGGCGGTCAAGGTTCCCCCGGGCACCTACAGCGTGGTGGTGCTCACCAATCCCACGGTCCGTTTCGACGAGGTGGTCGTGGCGCCGGGCAAGCAGGCCGCGCTGGCCGTGCCAGCAGCGGCGCCGTAGCGGAGCCTCGCCGGACGGCGCTACAGTCCACGCTGACGCTCCGGCGTCGGACCCGGGGCCGAAGTGGCGGAATGGCAGACGCTGCGGTCTTAAACACCGCTGGGGGCAACCCTCGTGTGGGTTCGAGTCCCACCTTCGGCACCACGTTTCTGAGCGTGCAACGGGGGGCGCGTCCGTCGTCGGAGGAACCTGTTCGTCGGAGGAACCTGTTGACACGACGCACCGCTGTGGAGCATCCTCGCGGCTTCACGGGCGCGCCCACGCGGCTGGGAGCCCTGGCCGGTCTGCGCGACCGCCTGAGAGGGCAAGCGGGGGGAGAAGGAGGGCGCCAGCATGCGCGAGCTGGTGCGATCCGTGCCCGTTGCCAAGCCCCGGGGCCAGAGTCGCCAGCCATGCTGATCGGCGACTGGCTCACCCTCATCGGCGAGGCCTTGCTCATCGTCGGTGTCACCGGCTGGACGCTGCACGAGACGAGTCGAGGCCCCAGAAAGGGTGATGTCGCGAGGTCCGACCATGGGTCACGGGCCAGCATCACCGGCGAGATCTGGGGCCTGCTGCGCCGCAGGCCACCGGATGGTGGTCGGGCGGCCGGACTCCGCGCCACCGCAGACGGACCCCGCGTCGATCGGCCTGAGACCGACGGCGTCTGCCGCCTGGCGGACGGCTCGATGGGCCGCGTCGCCATCATCCTCGGGACCGACGCGGAGTGGACGACAGTCTGTGTCCCAGCGTAGATGCTCGACGCGCCGGACGCCGATACGAACGGGTGACGGCCGACTCTGCCGATGGCCGGGAGCTCTGCCGCGTAGCGCCGTTGGAGGGCTGCCATGAGCTTGCCGATCGGCAGAGACGACCCGCACGATCGCAGAGGGATCCCGGTCCTATGAGCTGCCGACGGTGGGGAAGGGGCCCCGGTGTTCGTCACCCTCGGTGAACGCGCCGTCCCGCACGATGGCGACCAGACGGAGCGCCGGCCGGCCTTCCGGATCACGGGACCCAGGGCTGGCACCCCAGAACGCCAGGTCGGCAGGCGATCCCGGCTCGAGGGCGGCATCCGGGGCGAGCAATCCAGCGCCGATGAGCAGCGCCCCGAGGTCGAGGTCTGGTGCCCCCTCGATGGTGGCTTGGCGCACGAGCGTGTCGGCCCGGACGGGGTCGTCCGGGACCGCCGTCACCACGCAGCCGCCGAGGTCCAGGAACGTGGAGTCGCCGCGCGAGACCGAGCGCACCACCTCGTCCCGCCCCACTGCCAGCACACGGTCGGCGGCCCAGGCGATGGCCGTCTGCGCCGTGTCGCCTGTGCCAAGCCTATGAGGATCGATCCTCCCGCCCAGGCCGATCACATACTCGTGCGTCACGGCGCCATGCTACGTGCCCCGGCCCGGCGCTGGACGGTCATGCCCGGCTGCGACCGCTCTACCCGCCGATAGGGCGAGCACGCTCCTTGCGGTAGGCATCCTTGAGCGCGATGAGGTCGCCCTCGAACGTGAAGAGGTCGACACCCCGATACCCGAGTTGCTCGCCGTCCGGGCGTGTGGCATGGAACGTCCAACTGGCGAAGCCGAGGTCGCCGTCCATGCCGATGCGCAGGTCGGTGTAGTGGACATCACCGTATGTGTCCAGAAAGGCAGCCACCCCGCGACGGACTTCGCTCGATACCGCGAAAGGCCGTGCCCTCGTCGTCGGGCCCGATGGAGGCGTAGTACGCGCCGTCGGGTGTGAAGTAGCTGACGATGGCCTCGACGTCGTGGTCGTTCCAGGCGTCGAAGAAGCGGCGCAGCCGGTCGATGGTCATGGTGGCGGCGACTGTACGAGAGTCGCGCACGGCTGTCGAGCCCGCGGGCGGCGAGAGACGGGATCACCCTTCGGCATCGAGATCCCGCTCGCTGCTGGACTCGAGGTCAGTGTCACCTCGGGCCCTTCACGCGGATCCTCGTGCGTACTGACGGGGACCGCCGGGATAGGCCCCACACCGGTCGCCTAACACGATCCCCGGCGATCAGCCACCATCACTAGGGTCGAGGAGTCGGGGCAGGGTGCCGCGGATGCTGCCCCGACGAAATCGGAGGCGACCCTCAGCGATCGCGGCTACCAGGTCCGCCGGCTCCATGCGCAGCAGACTTTCGTCCTGGTCGAGCACGCAGGTGCCCACTTGGTCGGGCGGGAGGAGCGCGATCGTCTGGCCCGCCGAGTCGAGCATCCGGTGCCAGGTCTGCGCCAGGGCCCGGGCATCGGGCGGCTCTCCGGCGAATGCGAGTTGCGCGACCTCATCCGTCGAGTATCGGCTCGAGCGCGCGGCGCCTTCCAGGATCGCGCCGGGACCGAACCCGGGATCCTTGCCGGCGGCGGCCCAAGCCAGGTACCCGAGCGGCTGGACCCGCTCGTCGCTGGCGATGACGTCCACCCAGTCCCGCACCTCAAGGCGGCCGACCAGGGCCAGGACCTTGTTGGTGGCCAGATCGAAGGGATGGAGCGTCAGCCCGAGCTCCTCGTGGCTCTCCAACGGGAAGAAACGGAAGGCACTGTCGCGAGCCCACTCCAGTCGTGCCTGGTCCGAGCCATCGTCCACTTCGGCCTCCACGAGCCCCGTCCGCTCGCGAAGCACCCGCACCTGCAGCCCTTCTGTCTCGAGGAGGGCACGATCCAGATGCCAGCTGACGTCGAGCGCCGCATCCGTATCGTGGAAGAGGTCCACGTCACGAGAGATGCGCGTCGCCCCGATCACTTCGTTGAGCGCAGCGCCACCCGCGACGTAGCTCTCGCCCGAGGCGATGCGGTTCGCGGCTAGGAGTCGGCAGACGCGTCGCTGGAGGTCTGTGAGAGCCATCGTCTCAGTGTGGCAGCCCGGCGATACGAATCGAGATCGCCATGCCGTTCGATGTGCTCGAGCACGCGGATCCGCTCGACCGTCGTCGTGGGCTGGAAGTCAGGCCGCAAGAACCACAGGCAGGCAATCCGCTGCTCGTCCACCAGGCGGTGGACCTCAGCGGCCAGCGCGACATCGTCCGGTCTGCTCGGGCTCATCTCGCGAGGATGATACGTCCCAGCCTGTTCGGGACATGGCCTGGGCAGGAGCGGCTGGTCCGTCCGGCCTCAGGCATACTCCACCGACCCCGGTCACGCACGGCCGGCCGCAGGTCAAGGGGAGGTCGGATGAGGCGCTTCGTCACAGGTTCGGTCATCTCGCTCGTCGCGATCGTGCAGCTGGCATCCGCGTCGCTCGCCCAGGACGCCTCGCCGAGCGCCGGGGCAGTGAGCGCCGACCCGGTCCCATACGCGGCGTACGTGGCCGCCCTGGAGGCGTTCACGACGGACGACCCGTTCGCGGGCGTCAGCGACCCCCCGACCCAGGAGGAGCTCGTGGCCGGCTTCGAGCAGCTGGTCGCGAACGCGACCGTCGAGCAGGACCGCCTCGTCACCGTGGTTCCCGAGGACTGCTACGCCGAGGCGCACCAGGAGTTGCTCGCATACTGGCAGTCATCGATCGAGCTGACGGGGCAGGTCGCGACCGAGCTGGCTGCTGCCACCACGGTGGAGGGGCTGGTCCCGATGGTCAACGAGATGGACGCCGAACTCTATGCGCGCCACCCCTTCGCTTACGTGGAGTCCACCGATGGGTCAGGCGGCTTCCAGGGCTCGCCCTTCAATATCCTCGACGCCTTGGCCACCTGCGAGGTCGCGGCGAGCGGCTCGATGGCCCCCGAGTCGCCGGCTCCGTAGGCGTGCCTCGAGGCGTCCGGTGGGTCGCTGAGGTCGACGCCTCCATGCCACCGAGCCCGCGCAAACAGGTCCGCCCGGCACGACCCGCGGGCTGACCACAGCCGGTAGCATCGACCCGTGACCCGCGCGCTCGATCGCCTCGACCGCCTGACCGAACGTCTCCTTCTCCCGCTCACCGTCGGTGGGCTGGTCCTGGGACTCGCCCTGTCGTGGGCCGGCAACGAGGAGGCGGCCACCTGGTGCTGGGCCGTCCCCTCCGCCTTGGTCGGTGCCTGGCTGACGGTCTCGATCGTCCGCGACCTCCTGCGCGGCGAGGCCGGCGTGGACCTCATCGCGGTGCTCGCCATCGTCGGCGCGCTCCTGCTCGGGGAGGCCCTGGCCGCGGCGGTCATCGGGGTCATGCTCGCGACCGGGGAGTGGCTGGAACGTTACGCGGCAGGCCGTGCCAACAAGGAGCTCTCCGCGCTGGTCTCTCGCGCACCCCGCGTCGTCCACCGCTACCGCGACGGCGGCATCGAGGACCGCGAGATCGCGGACGTCGCCATGGGTGACCGGTTGCTCGTCAAGCCCGGCGAGGTGGTCCCGGTGGACGGCACGGTCATCGGCGCTCCGGCCGTCCTCGACGAATCGGCGCTCACGGGCGAGTCCCGCCTGGCCACCCGCGAGGCCGGCGATCCCGTGAGCTCCGGCACCGTCAACGCCGGCGCACCCTTCGACCTCCTGGCCACCGCCACCGCCGAGCACAGTACGTATGCAGGCATCGTCCGCCTGGTCAAGGAGGCCCAGACCTCCAAGGCGCCCTTCGTGCGCATGGCGGACCGCTACGCCATCCTCTTCGTGCCGCTCACCCTGATCGTCGCCGGTGTCGCCTGGGCCATCTCGGGAGACCCCGTCCGCGCCCTGGCGGTCCTCGTCGTGGCCACCCCGTGCCCGCTCCTGCTGGCCGCGCCCATCGCCATCGTCTCAGGCATCAGCCGCTCGGCGAAGCGCGGCATCATCGTCAAGGGCGGCGGAGCGATCGAGGCGCTCGCCCGGGCCCGGGTCATGCTGTTCGACAAGACCGGCACGCTCACAGCCGGCCGGCCGCGCCTGGCCGAGGTCGTGACGGCGCCGGATCGCACGCCGGACGAGGTCCTCGCCCTGGCCGCCTCGCTCGAGCAGGTCTCGCCGCACGTGCTCGCGGCCTCCATCGTGAGCGGGGCCCGGGAGCGCGATGTCAAGCTCCGGCTGCCCGAGGCCGCCGCGGAGGTGCCCGGCGCCGGCATCTCCGGCGAGGTGGGTGGCACCAGGGTGCTGGCCGGGACGGCCGAGTTCGCGAGCGGGGGGGCCCCGTTGCCAGCGTGGGCCCGCGATGTGCGCCGGCGCGTCAGCCTGGAAGGTGCCACGAGCGTCTACGTGGCGGCCGACGGTGTCCTCGTCGGTGCGCTCGTGCTGGACGATCCCATCCGACCGGAGACGCCGCGGGTCATCCGTTCCCTTCGACGCGTAGGCGTGCGGCGCGTCGTCATGGTCACCGGGGACCACTACGGCGTGGCGGACCTGGTGGCCGCGGCCATCGGCGTCGACGGGGTCCTCGCGGAGCGCACCCCGGCCGATAAGGTCGACGCCGTGATCGGTGAGCGGCGAGAGGCGGAAGGCATCCTCGTCATGGTCGGTGACGGCATCAACGACGCTCCAGCCCTGGCCAGCGCCGACGTGGGCGTGGCCATGGGCGCCCGCGGCGCGACGGCCAGCTCGGAGGCGGCGGACGTCGTCATCACCGTCGACCGTCTCGACCGACTTCCGGAAGCCATCCGCATCGCCAGCCGCTCCCGCCGGATCGCCCTGGAGAGCGTGCTCATCGGGATGGGCCTCTCGTTCGCCGCCATGCTCGTGGCGGCGGCGGGCTTCCTGCAGCCCGTGGCCGGCGCCATGGTCCAGGAGGCCATCGACGTCATCGTCATCCTCAACGCCCTGCGCGCCCTCACCGGCGGCATCGAGCGCACCACGAAGGTCCCCGGCTGGGGTGACCTGAGCGCCCGCCTGCAGGCCGAGCACCGCGAGCTGGCCCCGGCCATCGCCGAGCTGCGCGCGCTGGCCGATGCCCTCGGGTCGCTGCCGCCACAGGACGCGAAGCAGCGGCTGGAAGGTGTGCGCACGTTCCTCGTCGAGCGTCTCGTGCCGCACGAGGAGCACGAGGACCGCCTGATCTTCCCCATGCTCGCCCAGGCAGCGCAGAGCGACGACATGACGTCCGCGCTGCACCGGACCCACACCGAGATCTTCCACCTCATCCGCCTGGCCGACCGACTGGTGGCGGAGATCCCAGAGGAGGGCCCCGCACCAGAGGACCTCAACGACCTGCGCCGGGTCCTCTACGGGCTGGACGCCATCCTGCGGCTGCACATGGCCCAGGAAGAGGAGCTCTACATGGCCCTCGGCGACGAGCACCCCACGGCTGCGGCGCCGGCAGCAGCGGCTGCCTGAGACAGGCTGCAGGGAGCTGCAGAGAACTGCTGTCGGCGGCCACCGCTCGTGGCACGATGCCAGCATGATCACGACCACGAACCGCGCCACTTCTGCATGGCACATCCGGGAGGCCGGGACGGACGAGATGCGCGCCTGCCTGGCGGTGATCCAGGCGGCCTTCGCCGAGGAGGTCTCTGATGCCGAGTACGACGACTGGCTGCAGGTCTTCGGAGACGGCCGCTGGATCGGCGCGTACGAGACCCAGGACGGCACGGAGGCGCGGGGATGCGCTGCGGCTCTCACGTTCCGGCTCACCGTCCCGGGAGGAGAGGTCCCTGCCGCCGGCGTGACCGCGGTCGCCGTCCGACCCGACTATCACCGGCGGGGCATCCTCCGCGCCCTCATGCGACACCAGCTCCAGGACGTTCGCCAGCGCGGTGTGCCGCTGGCCGTCCTGTGGGCCTCGGAGGGCGTCATCTACCAGCGTTTCGGCTACGGGCTGGCGGCCATGGACGGCCACTTCGAGGTGGAGACGCTGCGTACGGCCTACACCCGACCGGCCGCCTCCGAGGGCCGGGTCCGCCTCGTGGACGAGAGGGAGTCCGCGGCCATCATCCCGCAGGTCTACGACGCCATGCGCCGAGTGACCCCGGGAGCCGTCTCGCGCAACGATGCCTGGTGGCGTCACGGTCCACTTGCGGACCCGGCATACAGCCGCCGCGGATCGAGCCCTAAGTACCGGGCCGTCTTCGAGGTCGAGGGTGCTGCGGAAGGCTACGCCATCTACCGCATCAAGGACGACTGGGACCACCGCGGGCCGAGGAGCCGCCTGGAGGTCAAAGAGGCTGTGACCCTCACCCCGCGGGCCCTCCGCGAGCTGTGGCGCTTCCTGTTCGAGGTGGACCTCGTCCGGACGGTGAAGGCGGACCGGGTCCCCGTGCCGAACCCGCTCCAGCAGATCCTCGCGGAGCCGCGGGCACTCGGCCTCATCGCCGGGGATGGCCTCTGGGTGCGACTCGTCGATCTCCCCGCCGCCCTGGCCGGACGACGCTACGCGACCACCGATTCTCTGGTCCTGGAGGTCGCGGACGACTTCTGCCCCTGGAACGCGGGCCGCTGGCAGATCGCTGCGACCGGCGAACCGTGGGCTGCGGCCGCCCGGGTCGAGCGCACGGAGGGCGCGCCCGACCTGGTCCTCGACACGGCCGACCTGGCCGCTATCTACCTCGGGGGCATCCGGCCGACGGAGTTGGCCGCCGCCGGCCGCATCGATGAGCGCACGCCCCGGGCGCTCCGCCGCGCTGACGTCCTCTTCGCTGCCGACCGCACCGCCTGGTGCGTCTCGATGTTCTGAGCCGTGTCGACACGTCGCCGATCCCCCACATCGCCAGTCCCAGGATCACCGGCCGCCGATCCTGTCAGCGACGGGCTGACCAGTGCCATGGAGGCCAGCTCGCCATACGGCGCTGAGAAGTAGCTGGCTGCCACGACGAGCCGGTCGCCGTCAGCCGCCATGTCCACGTCGATGAAGTCCTGAGGATCGGCCGGCAGCGGTGGCTGGGTCACATCGCGATGCCAGGTCGCGCCGTCCTCAGACGACCAGAGGGCCAGGCCCTTGCGTCGGCACCTGGCCGCATCGCACTCCGGCAGGAGCGCGAAGAAGCGGCCATCGACCGCAGTCAGTGCCACGTGCCGCCCTAGCGGTCCACCAGTAGCGACGTCCCAGGAGCCGCCATCAGCGGAGACCAGCACCTTCGGCGGCTCGACCCCGGCGATGTCTTGGTCGCCGGTCGTGGCCACCGTCCGGGCCCAGTAGGGTTCGCGACGAAGGCTGCCACCATCTGTGGCCCGGAAGCGATCGATCTCCCAGGTCGCGCCATCCTCGGAGCGCCACAGCCGGGCGGCGCAGTCCCCGGGCGTCCAATCGAACGCTGAGGCCCAGGCACCCTGGGGCCCGACGCCCTCGTCCGGACCTGGGCAGGCCTCGCCGACCGCGATGGCGCTCCCGGCGCCGGCGCTGTCATCAGGCGCCACGGCGATGGCGACGACGCCGCCGGCGGCCGGCATCTCCAGCGTGTCCACGTAGCCGCCGATGTCGAAGGCCTCATCCGGGCCTGCCAGCGTCCAGGTCTCCCCGTCCGGACTGCTCCAGATGGCCGCTCGCGGCGCCGGAGTCGCATAGAGGCTGCCACCCAGGAGGTAGCCACCATCTGTGCCGACGATCGTCTGCGGCCAGGCACCGGAGAGCATCGGCCCCTCGGCGAAGAAGCTGTCCGGGGTCGGCAGACGCTCCCAGGAACGCCCATCGTCTGAGCGCCACAGGGCTGGTGCCACGCCTGACGCTCCGCTGCCCACCACGCTATCCGGGTCGGATCGCGCCCAGCCGAAGGCCACGAAGCCGCCCGGCCCATAGGCCACTCCTTCGATCCCGACCTCAGGCCCGCCGGTGGCAGCGGTGAAGCTACCCAGGTCGAGCCCGGACGCGTGGGCCTCGACGGCCTCCCAGGTGTTGCCGTCGCTGCTCACCCAGGGCTGTCCCCAGCAGGCTCCGATGTCGTCGCCAGGTGTCCGTTCGCAGGCCCGCCCGCCGACGGCGACCATGCTCGACGGTCCCACGGCCAGGCCGGTGGCCATCGCCGGGACCTCCTCCGTCTGGGCCAGGACGAGGCTGATCCAGTCACCCGTCTCCGGGCCCGCCGGGGCCGCCGAGGCCTGCCCTGCCACCAGCATGAGTGCCATCAGCGCGGTCACGATCAGCCAACGTCCCATGTCGGACCACCCCCCGCGATCGAGAACCCCTTGATTGCGACCCTGAGTGGCAGGATGGACCGCGTTCCATCGGGATGCAAGCATCGGGTGTCGGTTGGGAGACTCGACGCGCATCATGGTGAGTGAAGGAGAGCCGATGACGACCCAGGGGCTCACGCGACCGACCATCCCGGCCGAGGAATACGCCGACCGCTGGCGCCGCGTCCAGGCGATGCTGGCCGAGCAGGAGATCGACCTCCTGGTGGCCTACTCAGACGACCGCGCGACGTTCGGGCCGGCCCACGCCCGCTGGCTGGCCGACTTCCCGGTCCACTTCGAGCCCGCCTGCATCCTGGTCCCGCGCGAGGGGTCGCCGGTCATGCTGGTCGGCCCAGAGAGCGACGAGTATGCTCGACTCCGCGGGCAGATCGCGGACGTGCGCGTCCTTCGCGAGCTCACCCACCCCGATGAGGACTACCCGTACTCCGTCATCCAGGGACTCAGAGAGATCCTGCAGAGTGTCGGCATGGAGACCCGTTCGCTCCGGCGCGCGGGCCTCGCGGGTCGGGGTCTCATGGGTGCCGATACGCTTCGGGCATTCGAGGCGGCGTTGCCGGGGGTCGAGTGGCTCGACGTCGAGACCGCCGTCTGCGACCTGCGAGCCGTGAAGTCAGCCGCGGAAGTCGCGGTCATCCGCGAGGCCTACCGCATCGCCGACCTTGGGATCGAGGCTGCCAACGGGGCCATTCGCCCGGGCGTGACGGAGCGGGCCGTGGCCGCCGAGATCGAATCGGCCATGCGTCGGGCCGGTGCCGAGGGTACCGGCATCGATACCATCGTGGCCTCGGGGCCCAACACGCGGCCCATCCTGGCGCGCTCGACGTTCCGCCCCATCGCGATCGACGACATGGTGCTGCTCACCGTCGCGCCGAGGTACGAGGGCTACCACGCGGCCATCGGTCGGCTCGTGCTCGTGGGCGACCCTGGGTTCCGGGTCCGGGACGCCCTGGAGGGGGCCATCCGTGCCCAGGAGGCCTGCGCGCGCCTGCTGCGACCGGGCATCGAGGGTCGGGCTGTGGAGGCCGAGGGCCGGCGGATCGTGGCGGACGCGGGTCTCGGCGAGGCCTTCCTCTATTCCGGGCTGCACAGCGTCGGGGTCATCGAGTTCGAGCCACCCATCTTCGGCCCCAGCAGCCCAGCCGTGCTGCAGCCGGGCATGGTCATCTCCATCGACATCCCCATGTTCAACACCGACTGGGGCGGGCTGCGCGTGGAGAGCGGCTACCTCGTCACCCAAGAGGGGTCGGAGCGCCTGGAGCGCGCGCCCTACCAGATCCAGCGCTGAAGCGGTCGGGGCAGGCCGTTCGCGGGCCCTCCGGGTAGCCCGAGGTCAGATGGGCTCGAAACGGGCCTGGAAGAAGCGCAGGTACGTCGGCTCGTAGACCATGCGCAGGCCGCGCGTGGTCTCCCGCGCATCGAAGCAGGCCTTGACCGACTCGGCCACGACGTCCATGTGCGCCTGCGTGTAGACGCGCCGCGGGATGGTCAGTCGGGTCAGCTCCAGCTTGGGCCGCTTGTGGTCGCCCGTGAGCGGGTCGCGTCCGGCCGACACGATGCCACGCTCCATGGAGCGGATGCCCGAGTCGAGGTAGAGCTCCGCTGCCAGGGTCTGGGCCGGGAAGAGGTCCTGCTCGAGGTGAGGGTAGAAGCGCCGCGCGTCGAGAAAGATGGCGTGCCCGCCGACCGGCAGCACGATGGGGATGTGCCACTCTGTGAGCAGCTCGCCCAGATAGCGCACCTGTCCCACGCGGGAGCGCACGTGCTCGTCCTGCACGGCCTCCTCGATGCCGATGGCGAGGGCCTCCATGTCGCGACCGGCCATGCCGCCGTAGGTGTGCAGGCCCTCGTAGACGACGACCAGGTTGCGCAACTCCTCGAAGACGGTCTCGTCGTTGACTGCCAGCCAGCCGCCGATGTTGACGAGGTTGTCCTTCTTGGCCGACATCCAGGCGCCATCCGTGTACGAGCAGAACTCCAGGAGGATCGTGGCGATGGGTCGGTCCGCGTAGCCCGTCTCCCGCTC
This sequence comes from uncultured Chloroflexia bacterium, assembly GCA_963825995.1. Classification (GTDB taxonomy): domain Bacteria; phylum Chloroflexota; class Limnocylindria; order Limnocylindrales; family CSP1-4; genus JAFMJV01. The sequence continues at coordinate 123,537 of CAWGVH010000007.1, read as the reverse complement.
CTGGATGAAGAGGGCGTTCTCCACCATGCGCGTGGCATCCAGCAGCAGGCGGATGCCGTGGCGGTCGCAAAGCTCGCGCAAGGCACGTACGTTGGCCATCGAGACCGGCTGGCCGCCGGCCATGTTGACGGTGCCCGCCAGCGAGAGGTAGGGGATCCTCTCCGCGCCGACCTCCGCGATGAGCGCCTCGACCTTGGCCATGTCCACGTCACCCTTGAAGGGATGGAGCGAGGTCGGGTCGTGGGCCTCGTCGATGATGACGTCGTGGAAGGTGGCGCCTGCCAGCTCCTGGTGCAGGCGCGTCGTCGTGAAGTACATGTTGCCCGGTACGTGGTCGCCGGGCTTGATGAGGGTCTGGCTGATGAGGTGCTCGGCGCCGCGGCCTTGGTGCGTGGGCACCAGGAAGCGGTAGCCGTAGAAGCGCCGCACGGCCTCCTCGAGGTGGTAGTAGTTGCGGCTGCCGGCGTAGGCCTCGTCGCCCAGGAGCATGCCGGCCCACTGCCGGTCGGACATGGCAGAGGTGCCCGAGTCGGTCAGCAGGTCGATGTAGACATCGTCCGAGTGCAGCAGGAACGTGTTGTGGCCAGCCTCAGCGAGGGCGCGCTGGCGGGTGGGCCGGTCGGTGACGGTCAGCGGCTCGACCATCTTGATCTTCCAGGGCTCGGCCCACGAGCGGCGGCCGCGCTGCTGACCCATGGTGTGGAGCGGTTCGTGGTCGGTCATGTGGGCTCCTTGGGTGCCGAGTCGTGCGGCGCAGGTGCGGCGCCTCCCGGGGGGCGAGGTCGCCAGACGGCACCGCCGTGTGCTGCGCCGGGGCGAGTCGCGAGCCACTCCTGGTGGAGCCGATCGATCGCATCTGGCCCGGCATCCGGATGCTCCCGCCGCAAGCCGGTGTGTCTTACCCAGAGGCCCGATCCGAAGGGGCCGAGAGCTACACGCCGGCGGACCCGCATCACCTCCGCATCGTTGGTCGCCACGAGGCCATGGTAGCGACAGGGGGCCTGGTCGCGGGCACGGAAGACGCCGGCCGGGAGGTCCCGGCCGGCGTTCTGTCGAGCGCTCGACGTACGAAGGGAGCTACATCCCGGGGGTGGTCGTCCCGGCCTTGGCATTGGCCTCAGCGAGCTGATCGTAGGCAGCCTTCTGCTCCGGGGTCAGGCGATCCGTCTCCGCCTTGACGAAGGCCTCGCGGACACCCGGCCAGTTGAGGTAGACGTACACGATGAGGGCCAGGAGCATCGGGATCGACTCGGCCTCGACGTTGGATCCGAAGAGCAGCGCGAAGAAGCCCCAGATCAGCGTGAAGAGGCTGATGAACACGCCGAACTGCCAGCCGGCCGCACGCATGTTCCAGAACTGGGAAGCCACCCAGAACCAGATGGCCGCGATGAGAAGCGTCCAGAGCGCAGCACCCCACTGTGCCTCAGGAAGGCTCATCGAGTGGCCGGCGATCTCGAAGTTGAACCAGCCCAGATAGACGCCGATGCGCCAGAGCTGAGCCAGGCCGGCCAGGAAGGCCAGGGCGGCGAGGATCGTGACTCCGATCGGTCGCTTCATACGGTGTGTTCCTCCATGTGACGTGTGACGCTGCCGGTTCGCCCGGAGCTGCCGGGCGGCGCCCGCTTGCATGAGATGGTATGCCAATCGCGTCTGCCGCGGAACGGTCATTTGACGCACGCAGGCCCAGGTCGTCTGGCTACCATCAGCCGGTCCATTCGCTCGGAGGCCCTGATGACAGAGAAGCCACTCCAGTCCGAGGTCAAGATCGACCCAGCCATCGGTGCGGTCGAGGTCAAGATCACCGCTCGCGTCGAGGACGAGGATCTCGTGCTCGGGATCCTCAAGGAACAGGGTGAGGAACCACAGGAGCGCACCGTCTACTTCTTCGACACGCCCAAGCTGGAGCTGTTCGATGTGGGCCTCGTGCTCCGCGCGCGAAAGGTGAGGGGCGATGTCGAAGACACGACCGTCAAGATCCGCCCCGTCGACCCGGCGCGCATCCCTATCGACTGGATGGCAACCGAGGGCTTCGAGGTCGAGATGGATCGGGTCGGGGACACGCAGGTCATCTCGGCCAAGCTGACGGCCGAACAGGATGCCGGCGAGATCGACGAGGCCGTCGCCGGCGAACGCCCGCTGCAGAAGCTCTTCTCTGCAGATCAGGAGCGGCTCATCGCCGAGTTCGGGCCCGAGACGGTCGGTTGGGAGGCGCTCACGCCCTTGGGGCCCATCGCCGTCCAGAAGTGGAAGCTCGACCCCAAGAAGCTGGGCCACGAGGTCGTCGTGGAGCGCTGGAAGCTGCCCGACAAGTCAGACCTGGTTGAGCTCTCGATCAGGGTCGAGCCGGGTGACGCGAGCGCGGCCGCCGATGCGTTCCGCGCTTTCCTGGAAGCTTTGGGCCTTGAGGTCAGCGGCGACCAGCAGACCAAGACGCGCGGCGCCCTGACCTATTTCACGACCGGTCAGGGCTTCGACTGACCGGTCGCCGGGACCGAGCCGTTCACTGCGAGGCCATCGCGGCGTGCCCCATGCCGCTGGCGAGGAGCTCGTCACGCTTGTCCTCAGGCAGGGCGTCCAGGAGCTTGCCCACCGTGACGTCGATGCGTCGGATGGTCCCCGTGAACGTGAACTCGTGCGGGTAGGGACCCACGGGTGCGCCCGTGTCGGTGCCCACATCCATCGTCTCGCCGCTCATCGAAAAGATGAAAGGCACGGTCTTGTCGATTCGACCCTGGCCCACCTGCTCATCGTCGATGAAGAGCGAGAGCATGCCCCCCTTGCCGAGGCCGGTGTGCTCGTCATAGTCGAATCGCGCGCGGAGGGCGACCTCCCCGGCCGGCAGCGCCCTCGGTGACTCCACGACGTACTGCTCGTGGCCGAGCCAGTTGTAGTGATAGATGGGTCGGCCATCTCGCACGTAGAGCGACCAGCCAGCCATGTTGCCACCCTGGCACATGACGACGCCCTCGACCGTTCCCTCCGGCACCTCGAGGTGTGCCACGAGGTCGAAGTCGCGGTTCTTCATGTTGACGACCGCCATCTCGGGCATCCGGACGTTCTCCGGGTAGTAGGTGAACGTCCGGCGCCCGGCGATGAGGCTGGGCCGGTGGAAGGGCAGGGCGCGGGAGGTCGTCTCACCACTGAGCGGGTAGACGTGGTACCTCCTGGCCTCGGCATCGAAGAGGCCTCGGAGCTCGCTCAGCTTGTCCGGGTGCTGGAATGCCAGGTCGACCGACTGGCTGAAGTCGCTTGCCAGGTCGAAGAGTTCCCAGTGCTCCTGCGGCCCGTCGATGGGCAGGTCCTGCGAGCGCTGCCAGGGCACTCGCCCATGGAAGCAGGAGGCCATCCAGCCCTCGTGATAGATGCCCCGGTTGGCGAGGATCTCGAAGTACTGCGTGCGATGCGTGCTCGGAGCGGTCGCGTCGGTGAACGAGTAGGCCATGCTGGTGCCCTCGATGGGCTCCTGGGACACGCCGTTGACCGAGGCGGGGTGGGGGATACCAGCAGCCTCGAGGATGGTGGGCGCGAGGTCGATGACGTGGTGGAACTGTGTGCGCAGGCCTCCGGCCTCGGCGATGCCCTTCGGCCAGCTCAGGGCCAGGGCGTTGCGCGTGCCGCCGAAGTGTGAGGCCACCTGCTTGGTCCATTGGAAGGGTGCGTCGAGGGCCCAGGCCCACGCCGCGTTGTAGTGGTTCTCGCACGCGGCCGAGCCGAGAGTCCTCGATGTGCTCGAGGATCCACTGGGGGTCTTCCGGGACGCCGTTCTGGTAAGACGGGCAGCTCCAGGTTCCGTGCAGCGTGCCCTCGGCCGACGCGCCATTGTCGCCCACGATGTAGACGAACAGCGTGTCGTCCCAGGCCCCCAGCTCCTCGATGGCGTCGATGATCCGGCCCACGTGATGATCGACGTGGGCAAGGAACCCGGCATAGACCTCCATGAGCCGGGAGGCGACCGGACGATACGCCTCGGGGTACTCGTCCCAGGCCGGCAGTGAGTCCGGCCGCGGCGTATTCGCCGTGCCCTCGGGGATGATGCCCTCGGCCAGCTGGTGCTGGTAGATCTCCTCGCGCAGCGCATCCCAGCCCTGGTCGAAGCGGCCCCTGAAGCGCTCGATCCAATCCTTCGGGGCATGGTGCGGCGAGTGGGTCGCGCCGGGGGCGAAGTACATGAAGAACGGCTTGTCCGGAGCAGAGGTCTTCTGCTGTCTCATCCAGGTGATGGCCTGGTCGGCCAGATCCTCAGTGAGGTGGTAGCCATCCTTGCCGACGTGCGCGTTGAGCGGCGTCGTCTGGTCGACGAGGGAGGGCTCCCACTGTGACGCCTCCCCGCCCATGAAGCCGTAGAAGCGCTCGAAGCCGAGCCCCGTAGGCCAGCGGTCGAAAGGTCCCGCAGCGCTGGTCTCCCACATCGGCGTGATGTGGTTCTTGCCGAACCAGCCCGTGTTGTAGCCATTGCCCTTGAGGACCTCGGCGACGGTGGCCTTGGACCTCGGGATGACGCTGTCGTAGCCGGGGTAGCCCACGGCGATCTCGGCGATGGCCCCGAAGTGCGCGCTATGGTGGTTGCGCCCGGTGAGGAGCGCGGCGCGCGTGGGCGAGCAGAGCGCGGTCGTGTGGAACTGGTTGTAGCGCAGGCCCTGCTCTGCCACCTTGCGTAGCGCGGGCATGGGCACTGGCCCGCCGAAGACGTCCGAGGCGCCGAAGCCGACGTCGTCGAGCAGGACGACCACGACATTGGGCGCGCCACTTCGGCGGCATGACGATGGCCGGCTTGTCCGGCTTCGACTCCTCCCCCGTCCGGCCGATGGTCCCCTTGAATGGGTCCTCCGGGATGGGCAACGCGCCTCGGTCGAGGTCCATGAGTCGCTCCTTCTGGGGCTGGCTCGGGTCGATGCGATGATGGATCGGGGTCACGCCTCCCGGCCGGTCGCCTGGGCGGCCACAGGTTCATCGGGCGGAGCAGCCGACGCCCAGGACCGACTGCTGCCCGTGAGACCCGGCAGCGTACTGGTCGCCAGCCCCCTGCGTCTCCGAGGGCCGGGGCAGGGGGACCAGATTCTTCTCGACCCGATCGCTTCGCCCAGCTATCATGCGCCAGCGTGCACGTCTTCTGCCACGCCCGCGGCGGCGGTCAGCGTCCACCGACCCACTCGGTGATTCGAGTCTCATTCGAGGGCGGCCCGGTCGGTTCGTCCCGTGATGCAGGAGGGAGCACTACCCATGGCCTACGGACCGGCTGAGCTCATCGTGGTCAAGTTCCCGGGCAACGAGTTCCGGGGTGAGATCCTGCCCGCGCTGGCGGATCTCGTGGAGAGCGGCACCATCCGTCTCATCGACTTCCTGGCCGTGCGCAAGGATACCCAGGGTGAAGTGACCTTCCTGGAGGCCGCCGAGGCCTACACGGACGGCCCCATCGATGCCATCGTCGGTGACGAGGTGGACCTCATCAACCACGAGGACGTCGCCCAGATCGCCGAGATGCTCGAGGCAGACTGCACCGCGGCCCTCCTGCTCTTCGAGCACAGGTGGGCCGCCACGTTCACGCAGGCCATCCGCGATGCCAACGGCGAGCTCATCCTCGACGAGCGCATCCCCGCCAGGGTCGTCGAGGAGGTCGCGGCGGCCAACGCCTGACCTCGGCACCATCTCGGCATCCGCCTAGTCCAGCCAGTCCACACGAAGAAAGGAACGAACCCTGATGATGCGACGACGACGAGGTCCTTCACTCCTGGCGACGGCGGTCGTGGTGGGAGGCGCAGCTCACGTGGGTGCCAAGAGTGCCCAGAAGGGCGCGCAGGAGCAGGCCAACGCGCAGGCCCAGGCTCAGCAGAACGCGGAGCAGAGTGCGCAGATCGCGGAGCTCCAGGCCCAGCAGGCGGCGGCTGCCGCGCCGCCCGCGCCGGCGGCTCCGGCCGCGGATCCCACGACGGCACAGCTGCAGAACCTGGCCAACCTCCACGCCCAGGGCGTCCTGACCGACGAGGAGTACGCGGCTGCCAAGGCCAAGGCACTCGGGATCTGAACGCGGTCTCAGGTGCGGATCGTCAGAGGGTGGATCTCCGCCCTCGAACGACCTCGACGACTGAGGCAGGCCGGTGCACAACGGCCACCTCGAGGAGCCGCAGCGCCGTACCATGACCGAGTGACAGATCGTCTGCCAGGGAGCGTCACCGCGCCAGGGGACCGGCGATGAGGCTTCGGTTTCTGGGTGCCGCCACGACGGTCACCGGGTCGCAATTCCTGCTCACCACGGAGCGGGCCAGGATCGTCATCGATTGCGGGCTCTTCCAGGGCTCGCCGGCTGAATCGGAGCGCAGCCGCGTCCCGCTGGCCTACGACCCGGCGGATGTGGATGCCGTCCTCATCACGCACAGCCACCTCGACCACTGCGGCCTGCTGCCCGTGGTCGTGCGCGAGGGTTTCACGGGACCCGTCGTGCTCACCCGCGCCACCGCGGAGCTGGTCGAGCTGGTCCTCTTCGACAGTGCCAAGATCCAGAAGGAGCAGGCCGAGCGACGCCAGCAACGTGCCCGGCGCCGGGCCAGGCAGGCCGATCAGCCATACGCGGAGGCACGCCCTGCGGGTGACAGCGGGCGCTCAGCCGAGGCTGCCGTCGACCATGAGGCGCACCTGCGGGCCCAGCCGCCCGCCATCATCACCGAGGACCTGGAGCCACTCTATGACGAGGACGACGTCGCGGCGGCCACGGCCCTCTTCCGGCCCGTCGAGTACGACAGCCCACGCGAGGTCGCGCCAGGCATCCGGGCCACGTTCCTCGATGCCGGGCACATCCTGGGCTCGGCCATCATCGTCCTCGACGTGGAGGAGGGCGGCAAGCCGGTGCGCCGGCTCGTCTTCTCCGGCGACCTCGGTCGGCCCGGCACACCCATCCTGCGCGACCCTACCGCCATCGACGACGGCGCCGACTACGTGATCATGGAATCGACCTACGGGGGTCGCGAGCACGAGCCTGCCGAAGAGGCCATCCAGCTGCTGGCGGAGATCGTGCGCGAGACGGCCTCCCACAGGGGGGTCCTGCTCATCCCCGCTTTCGCCATCGGCCGCACCCAGGAGATCGTCTGGCACCTCGATCGACTGCTGACGGCTGGGCAGATCCCGCACCTGCCGCTCTACCTGGACTCGCCCATGGCCTCGCTGGCGAGCGATATCTACCACCGCTATCCGGGGTACTACGACGACGAGACCTTCGGCCTGCTGCAGGCCGGCGAGACGCCGCTCGACTTCCCCGGTGCGCAGGCCACCGCGAGCCCGGAGAGCTCCCGGGCCATCGAGGAGGCGGCGCGGCCGATGATCATCGTGGCCTCCAGCGGCATGCTCACAGGGGGCCGCGTCGTCTACCACCTCCGGGAGCTCATCGACGACCCTGATGCCCTGCTCCTCTTCGTGGGCTACCAGGGGGAGGGGACCCTCGGCGCCCACCTCCAGGCGGGTGCGCGGCGGGTCCGTCTCGACGGCATGGAGCGCGAGGTGCGCTGCGGAGTGCGGTCCATCAGCGGCTTCTCCGCGCACGCGGACGAGTCGGAGTTGCTCGACTGGCTGGGCCATTTCGTGGCGGACGATCGGAAACCGCGGACCGTGTTCCTCGTGCACGGCGACCCGGAAGCGCTCGACGCCCTGGAGCCGAAGGTGCGCGCCATGGGCCTCTCACCCTACCGACCGGCCTGGCGCGAGGAGGTCGTACTCGCCTGACCTGCGGACCGGGATGAGCCCGGGACGGGCGGTGCGTCCAGTCAACGTCGCCACGGTGCGTCCTGTCAACAGGCCCTCGAGAAGGTCGGCCCGGGGGTGACCCATCGCTGTGCTATCCTCCGGCGGTCCTTTCAGCCCCGACGCAGAGGCGACCACGCCTCAGAGACGAGCGAGCGGAGCAGACCCATTGGGAGGAGTCGATACCCGTATGCGTCGATACGAGCTCATGCTGGTCCTGCGGCCGGACACCGCCGATGACCGCGTCCAGCAGATCCTTGAGCGGACCACCCGTGGCATCGCCGGGGGCGACGGCCAGATCATCAAGGTCAGCCCCTGGGGCCGCCGCCGCCTCGCCTATCCCATCTCGGGCCAGCGCGAGGGGTCCTACTTCATCGTCGTCTTCGAGGCGCCCAGCGAGGCCATCGAGGAGCTGGAGCGGGGCCTCAACATCACCGAGGAGGTCATGCGCCACCTCGTGACCCGCATCGAGCGCCCCACCTCGTCTCGCCGCGGCGGAGCCAAGGGCGAGGTCGAGGGTCTCGACGAGATCCCGGACGAGGTCGACGTCTACGACGGCCCCTTCGACGACGAGGAAGAGGACGAGATCATCGCAGTGATCGACGAGTCGGAGAGCGAGGCCGCTCCCCGCGCCATCGACTGAACGCCGGTCGAAGGAGGGTCAGCCATGTCCCTGAACAAGTGCATGATCATCGGCAACCTCGGTCGCGACCCTGAGATGCGTTACACGCCGAGCGGCCAGGCCGTGACGCAGTTCAGCGTGGCCACCAACCGCAACTACCGTGACCCGCAGGGCGAATGGCAGAGCGAGGCGGAGTGGTTCCGGGTCGTCGTCTGGCGCGAGCAGGCCGAGCGGGCCGCGGAGAACCTGCGCAAGGGCCACAAGGTCTACGTGGAGGGTCGCATCCAGACCCGCCAGTGGGAAGACCAGAGCGGGAACAAGCGCTACACGACCGAGCTCATCGCCGACCGCGTCACGTCGCTGGAGCGGCGCGACCGCGAGGACGGCCCGCCAGGCTTCGTCGAGCCGGGAAGTTCCACCGGCGGGGGTTCCGGCTTCGAGGGCGCATCCCCGTCCGGGGCCGCCGGCTCCGCGCAGGACTTCGACGACCTGCCCTTCTAGGAATACGAAAGGACGAAGCGCACCCATGACACCACCCGGCAGGAACCGAACGACGGGCTTCAAGCGCCGCGATGACCACTTCAGCGATCGCCGCCGCCGCAAGGTCTGCGCGTTCTGTGCCGACCAGTCGCACAGCATCGACTACAAGGAGGTCAACCGCCTCCGCCGCTACCTCTCGGAGCGCGCCAAGATCGAGCCGCGCCGCAAGACGGGCACCTGCGCCCAGCACCAGCGCGCCCTGGCCGTGGCCCTCAAGCGCGCGCGTCACGTCGCCCTGCTGCCGTACGCGCCGCAGCACCTGCGCCCCTAGTCAGACGGCCCCTGGCGCGGCTGCCGGTCGTGCGGCGCGCGGTCTCGAACGCCGAAGGAGGGCGTCTATACTCGCGCCCATGCTGACCCAGAAGCCGCCCACGACCGAGTCCTCGAACGACCCCCACACCGGCAGGAAGGGCGCCCGTCCGCAGGACGACACGGTGTGCTGGTTCGAGGGCCAGTGGACTCCGCTGGCCGAGGCCAAGGTCAGCATCATGACCCACTCCTTCCTCTACGGGACGGCCGTCTTCGAGGGCATCCGCGCCTACTGGAACGCCGATGACGAGCAGCTCTACCTGCTCAAGGCTCGCGAGCACTTCGAACGCATCGTGGATTCGTCGAAGATCCTGATGATGGATCCGGGCTACAGCGTGGACGAGATGGTGGCCATGACCATCGAGCTGCTGCGGCGCAACGCGTACCGCGAAGACTGCTACGTCCGCGCCACCACCTACAAGAGCGACGAGGCCATCGGCGTCAAGCTGCACGACCTGCAGTCGCGCCTGAACCTCATCTCCATCCCCTTCGGTGACTACATCGCCACGGACCGGCCCATCGCCTGCGGCACCGTCTCCTGGCGGCGCACGAGTGACCTCTCCATCCCTTCGCGGGCCAAGGTCGTGGGCTCCTACGTCAACCCCGCCTTCTCCAAGACGGAAGCCGTCCTCAATGGCTACGAGGAGGCCATCGTGCTGACCCAGGAGGGCAAGGTCTCGGAGGGCAGTGCGGAGAACCTCTTCATGGTGCGTCGCGGGCGACTCGTGACGCCCGGCGTCCACTCGGACATCCTGGAGGGCATCACCCGGGCCGGCATCATCGAGCTGGCACGGCAGGAGCTTGGCCTCGAGTGCGAGGTGCGCAGCATCGACCGCAGCGAGCTCTACGTGGCCGACGAGGTCTTTCTGTGCGGCACCGGAGCCCAGGTCTCACCGGTCGCTTCGATCGACCATCGACCCGTGGGCAGCGGCCAGATCGGGCCGCTCACCGGGCAGATCATGCGTGCCTACTTCGACGCGGTGCGCGGCCGGACGGAGACCTTCCGCCACTGGGTGACGCCCGTCTACTAGACCTCGTCCGGAGGCAGCCTACGGCTTGAGCTGCTCGGTCTTCTCGCCGACGATGACAACGATGTCCGCGGTCTGATCGGGATCATCCGCGAAGACGAGCTCAGCGCCCTTGTCCTTGAAGACACGCTTGAGACGGGTGACCGTCTCCGGCATGACCTCCTGGGCGCCGTTGTAGACGGTGATGAGCGTGTCGACGTAGTCCTTCGAGTCGGCCTTGCCGTCCGCCACGGGCGGCACCACCGCGTCCATGCCGGTCCCTGCCAGGAAGGCGGCGATGTTGATGGCCTTGAGGTTCGTGCCGCCCTGGCCGTTGAGGACGTGGACGATGGCACCCTCTGCCTCCAGCTGGTTGATGGTGCGTGCTTGCTGCCTGCTGTTGGCGAAGACGTTCTGGGCCGCATCGCGCATGAGAGCCGGCCTCGCCTTGAGCATCCAGAGGCCCGACGACCCGCAGGGATAGCAGATGCTGCTGTAGCCGGCCGCATCGGAGAGCACGAGGTTCTCGCGACGGTCGAGGTCGACGTCCTGCGCCAGCGAAAGCAGGCTGGGCACCATCTTCGGCGGGATGTTGGTCTTGACGTCCTTCTTGAACTGCTTGATGAGCTCGCTGAGGACACCGGGCTGCAGGATGGACGAGAGGTCCGTCTGGTCGCGCACCGAGGTGATGACACGCTGCTGGCGCGCTGACCGGTCGAAGTCGTTGGTGGCATGTCTGGAGCGGGCATAGGCGAGGGCCTGCTGACCGTTCATGCGCGTCATGCCCGGCGGGATGTAGAGCTTCAGCTTGCCGCGCCCATCGTCAGAGGGGTAGCCGATGTCGTAGACGGGCAGCTGGACGTCCACGACGACGCCGCCAAGCGTGTTCACGACGCTCCGGAAGCTGCTGAGGTCCACGGCCACGTAGTAGTCGATGTCCAGGCCGTAGAGCTCTCCCAGGGCGCCCATCAGGGCTTCGAAGCCCCGCTGGCTGTCGCTGCCCGGGAAGAGGTCCGGTCGCCCACGCGCCACCGTGTAGAGCGTGTTGATCTTGTTGTTGTACGCGCCCCCGAACTCGCTGTAGGCCGGCCAGCTGCGCGGCAGTGGGATGCCGGCCGTGTCACGTGGCAGCGAGATGAAGGCCACGCGCCCCGTGGTGGGGTCGATGCTGACCACGATCATCGTGTCCGTGAGATAGCTGGAGATCCCGGCGCGACCACCATCGGCGCCGACGAGCAGGATGTTGAGGCGTTTCTTGCCGTCCCATCCCTTCACGTTCGGCGTGGGCTCGCCGGTGGGGTCCGCCGCTTCGCTGCCACCGGGCGGCGGGGCCGGCGTGGCCTCCGCGGATGGCGCCAACGCCCCCGGGGAGGCGTTGGGGTCCAGCGAGACCTGCGGCTCCAGCTCCTCGAAGTTCAGGACGAAGGACTGGTCCTGAGCCGCCAGCACCTCGAGGTCCGCGATCTCCGAGTCGTCGCCGGCGTTCTCGGTGATGGCGTTGACGGTGTCGCGAGCGATGAGGACCGGCTGGGCGATGGCCACGTGGCTGGCCAGCAGCACGATGACGACCGCCACCAGGCCGGCCGCGGAGAGCAGGCGCGTGCCAGTCGTACCGACGCTGCGGTCTCGGGCCAGGCGCCAAGCATCGATCATCGCAAGCAGCCGGTAGACGAGGTCCACGACGAGGGCCACCAGCACCCACTGCAGGACGGCCGGGTCGGCCAGGCTGGTGAGGTACTCGTTGCGGTCCGGGCTGAGGGCCAGGCCGCCGAGGGCCGCCAGCCCAAGGATGGGCAGCGCCGCCCAGAGGAGCGCACGCAGCCACCGTCCCAGGTAGGCGTGACCGAGCCCTGGAAAGATGAAGGATAGGAATGCCGCTGCGAAGGCGCTTCGCCGAGGACGCACGGCTACGTCGTTGGAGGCCATCGGGCCGCATCGTAGTCGGTCTGCCCGGGTTCCGCAGCCGAGGCTCCGGTCGCACGGGCGCCGCTGCGTAGATCGGGTGCTCGGATGTCAGGCGCCCAGCCGGTCACGCGGTGGCGCCCCCGGTGCTCTCCGGTGCTCGGCTAGACTTCAAGGCCGATGTCTGCAAGCCCCTTTCCGGCTGTCGCGGCCCAGCCTGACCTCGCCGCGCAAGAGCACCGCACGCTCGACTTCTGGCGTGAGCGCGCCATCTTCACCAAGTTGCGTGCCCAGAACGCCGGTGGCCCGCACTGGTCCTTCATCGACGGCCCTATCACGGCCAACAACCCGATGGGCGTCCATCACGCCTGGGGCCGCGCCTACAAGGACGCCTTCCAGCGCTACCACGCCATGCTTGGCCACGACCAGCGCTGGCAGAACGGCTTCGACTGCCAGGGCCTCTGGGTGGAGGTCAACGTGGAGCGTGAGCTGGGCTTCACGAGTAAGAAGGACATCGAGTCCTTCGGCATCGCGGACTTCGTGCGCCTCTGCAAGCAACGTGTCCTGACCTACGCGGCGGTCCAGACCGAGCAGTCCATCCGCCTCGGCTACTGGATGGACTGGAACGACCCTGATGAGCTGCGCCGCCTGCGCGACCTCCTGGAGCAGGACCCCGCGCAGGTCGTCACGGTCGAGGGGCCCAACGGTCCGGTCACGGACACCGCCGAGATGATGGTGGGCCGCCTGGGCCTGCCGGAGCTGGGCGGCTCGTACTTCACCTTCTCCAACGAGAACAACGACCTCATCTGGGGCTTCCTGGCCGAGTGTCAGAGGCGCGGCTGGCTCTACAAGGGCGTGGACTCGATGCCCTGGTGTGCGCGCTGCGGCACGGGCATGAGCCAGATGGAGATGAACGAGGGCTACCAGGAACGCGAGGACCCCGGGCTCACGGTGCGCTTCCCGCTCCTCGAGCGCCCCGGCGAGGCGCTCCTGGTGTGGACGACGACGCCCTGGACGATGACGGCCAACGTGGCCGCCGCCGTGGGCGCGGACCTCGACTACGTGCTCGTCGAGCAGGGCGAGGCCCGCTACTGGGTCGGCAAGGTCGCCCTCAAGTCGGCCATCCAGGGCCCCTTCACGGTCCTCGAGGAGCGCAAGGGCGCCGACCTCGTGGGCTGGCACTATCGCGGCCCCTTCGACGACCTGGAGGTCCCGGCGCGGACCTTCGCCGCCGGCCAGGATGAGCAGGGCGCATCGCCCTACCTGCACCGCATCATCGCCTGGGACGAGGTCGGCGAGGAGGAGGGCACCAGCATCGTCCACATCGCGCCGGGGGGCGGCGCGGAGGACTTCCGGCTCGGCAAGCAGCTGGGCCTGCCGGTCATCGCGCCCCTCGACGAGGCCGGGCACTACCTCGAGGGCTTCGGCCCCTTCACGGGCATGGACGCGGCGGCCGTCACGGCCGAGATCATCGAGGAGCTCGAGGCGCGCGGCTTCTACTACCACCTGGAGCCCTACACGCACCGCTACCCGCACTGCTGGCGCTGCGGCACGGCGCTGCTCTTCCGCGTCGTGGACGAGTGGTACATCTCCATGGGCCCTGTCTACGACATGCCCCGCGAGCGACTCACGGCGCAGCAGAAGGCGGCCAGCCTGCGCTACCAGATCATGGACGTCGTGGACCACATCCGCTGGTTCCCGGCCTTCGGCTACGAGCGCGAGCTCGACTGGCTGCGCACGATGTCCGACTGGATGATCTCCAAGAAGCGCTACTGGGGCCTGGCGCTTCCCATCTGGGAATGCACGGCCTGCGAGGCCTACCAGGTCATCGGCGGCCGCGAGGAGCTCGGCCAGCGTGCCATCGCCGGCTTCGAGCAGCTCGAGGGCCGCTCCCCGCACCGGCCCTGGGTCGACGGGGTCGTGGTGCCCTGCCGTGCGTGCGGGGCGGAGGCCCGGCGCATCCGCGACGTGGGCAATCCCTGGCTCGATGCCGGCATCGTGCCCTTCAGCACGCTGCACTTCCGCACCGACCCCGACTACTGGCAGAAGTGGTTCCCAGCCGACTTCATCACCGAGTCCTTCCCGGGCCAGTTCCGCAACTGGTTCTACTCGATGCTGGCCATGGGCACCGTGCTGCGCAACGAGCCGCCCTTCAAGGCCATCTTCGGCTACGCCACGCTCTACGGCGAGGACGGGCGTCCCATGCACAAGTCGTGGGGCAACGCCATCGAGTTCAACGAGGCGGCCGAGCGCATGGGCGTGGACGTCATGCGCTGGATGTATGCCAGCGCTCGCCCGGAGGACAACATCCTCTTCGGCTACCACACCGCCGACGAGGCCCGGCGCGAGCTGCTGGTGCTCTGGAACGTGCTGGCCTTCTTCACGACCTATGCGCGGCTGGCCGGCTGGCGGCCGACCCGCGACGTGGTCGGGGCGCAGGCTCCTGACCCGGCCCGGCGCCTCCTCGACCGCTGGCTCCTCTCGCGTGCTGCGGGCATGGCCGAGCAGGCCGGCGCGGCCCTGGCCGAGTACGACACGCGCTCTGCGACGCGGGCCATCAGCACGTTCGTGGATGACCTCTCCACGTGGTGGCTGCGCCGCAGCCGGCGCCGCCTCTCGCGGTCTGGCGACGCGGCCGATCAGACGACTGCCTTTGGCACACTCCACCTGGCCCTCGTCAGCGTGGCCCGCACGGTGGCCCCGCTGCTGCCGTTCCTGGCCGAGGAGTTCCACCAGGTCCTGGTGGCATCTGGCCAGCCGGCCGCGCCCGAATCGGTCCACCTCACCAGCTGGCCTGAGGCGGACCTGGCGGCCCTGCGCGATCTGCCGTTGGAGTCGGCCATGGCCGACCTGCGCCGCGCCGTGGAGCTGGGCCGCACCCTTCGCGGCCGGGCCGGGGTGCGCGTCCGCCAACCCCTGGCGACACTCTGGCTGGCCATGCCCGGCGGCGGGCTGGGGGCCGGCCTGGAGGCTGGTGGCAGCGACGAGCTGCTGACCCTTCTGGCCGAGGAGCTCAACGTCCGTCAGGTCGAGATCATCGGTGACGAGTCCGAGCTGGTGGACCGGCGTGTCAAGCCGCTGCTGCCGGTCATCGGCAAGCGCTATCGCGAGGCCATCCCGGCCATCATGGCGGCCGCCCGCGACAACGCGGTCACCTACCACGACGACGGCAGTGTCGAGCTGGGCGGGGTGCGACTCCTACCCGACGAGGTCGAGATCCTCGCCACCCCGCGGCCCGGCACCGCCGTCGCCCACGACGAGGGCATCGTCGTCGTCATCGACACGGAGCTGACCGCGGAGCTGCGCGCGGAGGGTGACGCCCGGGAGCTGACACGGGCTGTGCAGGACCTGCGCAAGCAGGCTGAGCTGGCGCTCGACGCCCGCATCCGCCTCTTCCTGGACGGGCCGGCAGAGGCGCTGGCACGGCTGGCACCCCACCTGGCTGCCCTGGCGGCCGACACGCTCGCTGACGAGGTGCGGCAGGCGTCGGCGCCCGAAGATGCGACCGTGGTCGGCGTGGCACTGGAGGCAGGGGAGGTGCGCGTCGCCCTGGAGGACCTGGGTGGCTGAGGCGCCAGCCTCGCCGGAACCCCTCGCGAGCCCTGAATCGGGGCTGCAGCGCCGCCGCCGCTGGATGCTCTTCCTTGGCCTGGCCGGCCTCGTGGTCCTCCTCGACCAGGCCACCAAGCTCTGGGTGGACGCATCCTTCGAGGTCGCATCGCGCTCCATCCCGGCAGGAGAACCGGGCGGGCCGACCGAGCTGCTCGGTGAGTTCCTGCGCGTCGCGAAGACCTACAACGACGGCGCCATCTTCGGCGTCTTCGAGGCCATCGCCCCGATCATGGCGGTCCTCTCGCTGCTCGTCATCGTGGGCATCACGTGGTTCGAGTGGCGGCATGGGGCGAACGCCGGGATGCTCGTCGCGGCGGGTCTCGGGCTGCTGCTCGGCGGCGCCATCGGCAACCTCATCGACCGCGTCCGCTTGGGTCAGGTCATCGACTTCGTGGACATGGGCATCGGCGGGATGCGCTGGTATGCCTGGAACATCTCTGACGCGGCGGTCTTCGTGGGCATCCTCGTGCTCTTCGCCGCCGCCCTGTTGGGTGACCGGAGCGGCTCCGGAAGGCGCCGCGGCGCGAGTCCCGCCGCATGAACGAGCACCGTTCGCTCACGGTCCCCGAGGGAGCGGCAGGCAGCCGGGTCGATCGCTTCGTGGCGGACGCCACGGGCCTCTCGCGGGCCCATGTGCAGCGTCTCATCGCCGAGGGGCTGCTCACCGTCGACGGGCAGCGTCTCCGGGCGCGCGACCCGGTGCGCGCCGGCTGGCACCTTGAGCTGGAGGTACCGGAGGCAGCCTCCGACGAGCCACTGCCCGAGGACATCCCGCTGACGGTCGTCTACCGCGATGACGACGTCCTCGTCGTGGACAAGCCGGCTGGCCTGGTGACACACCCGGCGCCTGGGCACCGCAGTGGCACCCTCGTCAACGCACTGCTGGGGCTGGCAACCGCCGAGGCCCGCCGCTACGGGCCGGAGTTCGACGAGACGGCGATCGATGCGGCCGACCGGGACGTGGAGGCGGGCACGGCCGAGGTCGGCGAAGGCGCCGGCGCAGCCACCGAGCGTGCGGGCATCGTGCACCGTCTCGACCGCGACACGAGCGGCCTGCTCATGGTGGCCCGCAATCCCTCCGCCCACGTCGCGCTCCAGGCGCAGCTCAAGGCCCGCCGTGTCCGCAAGACGTACCTCGGCCTCGTGGGCGGCGTCGTCAACGCCCAGCTGGGCCGCATCGAGAAGCCCATCGGTCGCGACCCGCGCACTCGCCTGCGCATGGCCGTCACCGCCGACGGCCGGCCGGCCGTGACCGGCTACCGCGTGCGAGAGCGTTTCGGCGAGTGGACGCTGCTGGAACTGGACCTCGTGACGGGGCGCACGCACCAGATCCGCGTCCACCTCGCCTCCATCGGCCACGCCGTCGCCGGCGATCCGGTCTACGCCACGGGTGCCACGCGTCGCGGGCCGGATGGACTGACGCGTCTCTTCCTGCACGCCTGGAAGCTGGAGTTCGTGTCGCCGGGGTCCGGCCGCCTGGTGCGCTGTGAGGCACCATTGCCCGACGACCTCGAGGGCGCGCTGGAGTCCCTTCGAGCCGCCGAATCAGGGAGGGCCTAGCGATCGAGACCGTCGAGGGTCAGCCGGGCGCCCAGGTGGTCATCATCTCCGGGCCATCGGGCGTGGGCAAGGACACCATCATCGAGGCCATGCAGCGGCGCCGTCCGCCCCACCCGCGCCACTACGTCATCACGGTCACGACGCGCGCCAGCCGTCCGGCAGAGGTCCCCGGTGTCAGCTACCACTTCCTCTCGCTCGCTGACTACGCCCGGCTGCGAGAAGACGACGGCCTCCTGGAGGCGTCCGAGGTGCACGGCAACTGGTACGGCACGCCGCGCGACCAGGTCCAGTCAGCGCTCGCCGCCGGTCGCGACGCCATCCTCAAGATCGACGTGCAGGGGGCCCACAAGGTCCACCAGAAGGTCCGGGACGCGCTCCTCATCTTCGTCGTGCCGCCCTCGCTGGAGGCCCTCCAGGAGCGCCTGGTGGGCCGCTCCACGGAGTCGCCGGCCGACCTGGAGCGGCGCCGGGCCGATGCCGAGTACGAGCTGTCGCGCGCCGCCGACTATGACCACGTGGTCGTCAACGAGACGGACCAGGTCGACCGGACGGCCGAGCAGATCGACGCCATCATCGCGGCCGAGCACGCCCGCCATCCCGACCGCCGCATCGTCGTCTAGCCAGCCATGACGGAGCCGCGCTTCGTCGAGGTCGCCGTCGACGCGCCCGGGGTCGCCGGCGGGCGGACCTACACGTACTCCGTGGCGCCGGGCTTGGCCGACCTGTCGCTGGGCGAGGCGGTGCTCGTGGAGTTCGGTCGACGGCGGGCCGTGGGCGTCGTGCTGGCCGAGGCGCCGCGACCGGCCATGGAGGCCAAGCCGCTCATGGCCCGGGTGCGCTCCGATGGGCCCCTGCTCGGCGACCTGGGACGTCGCCTGGCCCTTCACGTGGCCGAGCACTACCTGGCGCCGCCGGGGCTCGTGGTGCGGGCCATGCTGCCGCCCGGCACGCTGGAACGCATCGAGCTCTTCGCGGTCGCCGTCGCGGATCTGCTGCCCGCCGCTCTCCTGGCTGTCGGTGGTGCGGACGCTGCCACCGCCGAGGCCCTGGCGGCGCGGGTGCGAGCGGCGGGCGAGGACGGCGTGGCCGTCGACGCACTGCCGGCCGCCGCCAGCCGGGCCACGCTGCTGCGCAGGCTGCGCCAGCTGGAAGACCGTGGCGAGCTGCGCCTCGAGTGGCGTGTGCTGGCCGCCAGCGCCCGCCCGCGGCAGGAGCGCTGGGCCGTCATCACGGAGGACGGGCGGGCGGTGGCGGCCCAGCTGGCGGACGACCGACGGCCGCCGGGCCCGCCGCTGGGAGCTCGCCAGCAGGCCCTGCTGATGGAGCTGAGCGATGGCGCGCATCCCGGCGCGGAGGCGGCGCCGCGACTGGCAGAGCGCCACGGTGCGGGGGCCGTCACCAGCCTTGCGCGGCGCGGACTGCTGGATCTCGAGACGCGCACGCTGGAGCGGCGTGCCCTGTCCGGGCGCGCGGCACCCTCTCGGGGCAGCCGACCCGCCGGCAGCGATCTGGATCTCGACCAGACGGCCGCCGTGGAGGCCGTCTGGTCGGCCGTCACCGCCGGCCGCCACGAGGCCTTCCTGCTCGAGGGCGAGACCGCCAGCGGCAAGACCGCCGTCTACGCGGAGGCCATCGCAGCCTCGCTGGCAGCTGGGCGGGGCGCGATGGTCCTCGTGCCGGAGATCGCCCTGGCCACGCCGCTCATCGACCGTCTCCGACACGACCTGGGCGAGGACGTGGCCATCCTCCACAGCGCTCTCGGCGATGGTGAGCGCAGCGACGAGTGGCGGCGCATCGCCAGCGGCGAGGCACGTGTCGTGGTCGGCACGCGCATGGCGGTCCTGGCGCCACCCGACCCGCTGGGGGTCGTCGTCGTGGACGAGGAGCACGACCCGGCCTACAAGTCAGACCGCACACCGCGTTACCAGGCGCGCGACGTGGCGCTCGTGCTGGGCCGGCTGGCCGGGGCCGCGGTCATCCTGGGCTCGGCCACTCCGGACGTGGTGAGCGTCGGGCTGGCCCGCCAGGGCCGCTTGCGCCACCTGCGGCTGCATGGCCGCCGCTCCGGGAGCCCGGTGGCCGTCGAGCTCGTGGACATGCGTGCCGAGCTGGCCGAGGGCAACCGGGGCCTCATCTCCGCGCCCCTGGCGGCGGCACTCGAGGCCCTCGATCGGCCGACCGGCGAGCGCGCCATCCTGCTCATCAATCGGCGCGGCGCGGCCAGCGTCGTCCTCTGCCGCGATTGTGGCTACGTGCAGGTCTGTCCGGAGTGCCAGCGCCCCCTGGTCTTCCACGCTGCCGTCATGGCGCTGCGCTGCCACCACTGCGGTGCCACGGCCCCCGTGGCCCGCCGCTGCCCGGGCTGCGGCTCGGTGCGCATCCGCTACCTCGGGGGCGGCACCGAGCGCGTCGAGCAGGAGCTGGGCATCCGCTTCCCCGATTTGCGCGTCGCCCGGCTCGATCGTGACGTCGTGGAGCGCAAGGGCGCGGCGGACCGGGTCATCGACGACTTCACGGAAGGCAGGACCGACGTCCTCGTGGGCACCAGCCTGGTCGCCAAGGGGCTCGACGTGCCCGAGGTGACGCTGGTGGGCGTCGTCTCCGCGGACATCGCCCTCAACCTGCCCGACGAGCGGGCCGCGGAGCGCACCTGGCAGCTGCTCTGCCAGGCGGTGGGTCGTGCGGGGCGCGGCGAACGACCCGGGCGAGCCCTGGTGCAGACCTACCAACCGGAGCACCCGGCGCTGGTGGCCGTGGCCAGCGGCGATGGCGCCTCCTTCGTGGAGGCGGAGCTGGAGCGGCGCCGCCACTTCGGCTCGCCTCCGTTCGGACGGCTCATCAAGCTCACGGTGGCATTGCCGGACCACGCTGCGGCCCAGGCGGCCGCCACGGAGATGGCCACGCAGCTGCGGCAGCGCGCCAGCGACGCTGAGTCGCGCGTGGCCGTGCTGGGACCCGTGCCCGCCTACGTGGCCCGGCGTGGCGGCCGCTGGCGTTTCCACGTCGTCCTGCGGGGCCCGGACCCCGCGGCGCTGCTGGGCGGTGACCCTGGCGCCCCGTGGTCGGTCGACGTCGACCCGGAGAGCCTCCTCTGACCTGCGGACCGTCGTGCGCCTCCGTGGCGCGGGACGCTCGCGCGGGGAGAACGCTGGCGCGGCGCCCGTATACTTCGGCCCATGACCGTCCGACCGATCCTCACCCTCGGCGACGCTCGGCTGCGCCTCGTCGGCCAGCCGGTGGACAGCTTCGGCAAGTACCTCCATGAGCTGCTCGACGACCTCGCGCACACCATGCGCGCTGCGCCGGGCGTCGGCCTCGCGGCACCGCAGATCGGGGAAGCGCTGCAGGCCTGCGTCATCGAGGTCGAGGGCCAGCTCCACGAGCTCGTCAACCCGCGCATCGTGCGCGCCTCCGGGCGACGACCGCGACCTGGAGGGCTGCCTCTCCATCCCGGGCTACGTGGCCTACGTGACGCGCCGCGAGAAGGTCTGGGTCGTCGCCCAGAACCGCCATGGGCGGCCCATCAAGTCGATGGGCTCGGGCCTCCTGGCGCGGGCCATGCAGCATGAGCTCGACCACCTCGCCGGCAAGCTCTACATCGACTACCTGGAGTCCTTCGACGAGCTCATCCCGGTGGGCCAGGGCGAGCAGGACGAGGCCGGCGAGCCGGGTCGGAAGACGGCCGCCCTGGCCTGAACTCGACCTCGTGGCCCGCGTCCGCACCGTCTTCTTCGGCAGCGGCACCTTCGCCCTGCCTGCCTTGGCGCGCCTCGCCGACGAGGTCTCTCGAGGGGCCGCGCTCGTCGACCTGGCGGCCGTCATCACTGCGCCGCCCCGCCCGGCCGGCCGCCGGGGCGAGCTGCAGCCCACGCCGGTCGCGCTCGCGGCCGAGGCACGTGGCATCCCCGTCCTGACCCCGGTCTCGCTGCGCCGGGACGAGGTGCTCTCGGAGTTGGGTGCGCTCGGTGCCGACCTGGTCGTGCTGGCCGACTACGGTCGCCTCATCCCCGCAGCCCTGCTTGACCTGCCCCGCCACGGCGCGCTCAACCTGCACCCCTCGCTCCTGCCGCGCCACCGGGGAGCCGCCCCGGTGGCGGCGACCATCCTGGCCGGCGATGCCGTGACCGGTGTGACCCTCATGCGCATGGACGAGGGCCTGGACACGGGGCCGGTCCTGGCCCAGCGCGAGGTCCCGCTCGACGGCACGGAGATCGCCCCGGACCTGGAGGCTCGCCTGGCCGTCCTGGCCGCCGACCTGCTGGTCGAGATGCTGCCCGGTTGGCTCGCCGGGACCCTCGAGGCCCGGTCACAACCGATGGACGGTGCCACCCTGACCCGGCCGCTGCGCCGCGCTGACGGTCTGCTGGACCCGGAGCGATCGGCGGTCGAGCTCGAGCGCCAGGTGCGCGCGTTCCAGCCCTGGCCCGGCTCCTTCCTGGAAGCAGAGGGGGAGCGACTCATCATCTGGTGTGCCGTGCCCGTCGAGGAGCCCGACGAGGCCGAGGCGCCCGATCCAGCCGGAGGCGGGGTGGGCGCGCTCGTGCCGCTCGGAGGCACGCTAGGCCTCCGGACAAGCCAGGGGCTACTGCGCTTCGACGAGGTGCAGCCGGCAGGGGGAACGCGGATGAGTGGCGCCGAGTACTGCCGGGGCCGCCGTCGGGCCTGAGCAGGCACACCCGAGCACGGCTGAGCCGGTCGAGGTCCGCTGTCGGCCGATAGGGCCTGAGAACGGCCGGTCGGGATGTGACGGTCGTCTCGTGTCCGCCGGGTCCCGCGGGCCGTTTGGCCACGGGCGAATGGCCCACGGGCCTCGCCGCGGGCCTCTTCGCGACGACGGCGCTACCATTCCGCGTCGATGCCCATGCCCGACTCCTCCCTGGCCCTCGACTTGGTCACGTCGCCCGTGGTCGGCGCTGACATTCCGCTGCTGGATCTGCCCGCCAGCGCGCCGCGCGACGCGCGGCCCGGCATCTCCGGGGCGTCGCCACAGGAGCTGCTCTCGTGGTTCGCCGACCGCGGTGAGCCGGCCTTCCGAGCGCGCCAGCTCGCGGACCACATCTGGTCGGGCCGAGCCGGCGCCTTCGACGACGTCCACACCCTGCCCGGCGCGCTGCGCGAGGCCCTGGGGGCCGACTACCGCTTTGACACGCTGGTCGGGACCGACCGGCGCGAGGCGGACGGCGGGCTCACGGACAAGGCGCTCCACCGTCTCGATGACGGCCGCGTCGTGGAGTCGGTGCTCATGCGCTATCCCGCTCGCGGCTCGCGGCGCGAGCGCACCACGCTGTGCATCTCCAGCCAGGCCGGGTGCGCCGTCGGCTGCCCCTTCTGCGCCACCGGTGAGCTGGGGCTGTGGCGCGACCTGCTGCCTTCGGAGATCATCGACCAGGCCCGCTTCTGGCGGCGGCAGCTCCTGGTCCAAGGCCGCCGACTCACCAACATCGTCTTCATGGGCATGGGCGAGCCCCTGCTCAACGCCGACGCCGTGCTGGCCGCCTGTGCCGCGCTCAGCGACGGCAACCGCTTTGGCCTGGGCCAGCGCCACATCGCCGTGAGCACGAGCGGCGTCATCCCCGGCATCGAACGGCTCACCGCGCTGCAGCGGCAATACACGCTGGCGGTGTCACTGCATGCCGCTCGTCCAGAGCTGCGCGACGTGCTGGTGCCCCTCAATCGGCGTTACCCGCTCCACGACGTGGTGCGGGCGGCCACGGAGTACGCCGAGGTCACCGGCCGCCGGGTCACCTACGAGATGGTCATGATCGACGGTATCAACGACACGGCTGCCGATGCGCGGGCGACGGCGGCCCTCCTGCGCGAGCGTCTCGCGCATGTCAACCTCATCCCCATGAACCCCGTCGCCCACACGCCCTGGCAGCCCTCGCCGCCCGAGCGCGTCGAGGCCTTCGCGGTCATCCTGCGATCCGCCGGCCTGGACACCACGGTGCGCCGCAACCGCGGTCTCGATATCGGCGCCGCCTGCGGCCAGCTGGCGGCTGAGCATGCGGGCCGGCCCGCTCCGGATGCCGTCCGGCGGCGCCGAGAGGCCATCGAACGGCTCAGCGCTGCAGCCCTCGGCAACGCCGCCCGAGGCAACGGCGGCCCCGCCTCGAGCTACCGTGCGCCTTCCAGCGATCGGGTCACGGCGCGCACCACGCGGATCGACCGCGGCAACGTCGGAGAGCGTGCATGAGCGCGGCTCAGGCCGACCTGGACGGCGCGGAACCCGCGGTGCTCATCTCGGCCAGCATCCTCAACGCCGACTTCAGCCGGCTCGATCGAGTCGCCCACAAGCTGGAGCGGGCGGGCGTGGACCGCCTGCACCTGGACGTCATGGACGGCCACTTCGTCCCCAACCTGACCTTCGGGCCGGACGTGGTGGCCGCCTGGCGACGCGTCACCGACCTGCCGCTGGACGTGCACCTCATGATCGACGAGCCGTCGCGCTACATCGACCGGTACATCGCCGCCGGGCCGCAGACGATCACCTTCCACGTGGAGGCGCCCGAGAGCGATGAGCAGAAGGACGCTGCCATCGCCGCCATTCGGGCGGCCGGCCAGGGTGCCGGCCTGGCGGTCAGCCCTCGCACGCCGGTCCAGGCGGTGGCAGACAGGGCGGCGCTCCTCGACATCATCATGATCATGACCGTCGAGCCAGGCTGGGGCGGCCAGGGCTTCATGCCGGAGATGGCCCCCAAGATCGCCGAAGCTCGGGCGCTCCTCGCGGCCGCCGGCCGGGGCGGCCTCGTCCACGTCGACGGCGGCGTCAACCACAGGACGGCCGAGACGGTGGGTCGCCACGGCATCGACGTCTGCGTCGTTGGCTCGGCGCTCTTCCAGCGTGGCCGCGACGCCTCGGAAGAGGTCGAGTTGGTGCGCGAGGGCGTGCGGCGCGGCCACGAGGCCTTCTTCGCCTCGAGCCTCGAGCCAGCCGCGGGCGCTCCCGCCCCCATCGGCGTCTGAGCCGATGCGCGTGCTCCTGCAGCGGGTGAGCGAGGCTCGCGTTACGGTCTCCGGGGACGAGCGCGGCGCCATCGGCCATGGGCTGCTGGCGTTCGTCGGCGTCGGCCCGGCAGACGGCGCTGAGGTGGCGCGGGCCCTGGCTGACAAGTCCGTCGACCTGCGCATCTTTCGCGACGCGGAAGGGCGCACCAACCGCTCCCTGGCCGACGTCGGCGGGGCCATGCTCGTGGTCAGCCAGTTCACGCTCTACGGCGACACGCGCAAGGGTCGCCGGCCGTCGTTCGTCTACGCCGCGGCACCGGACCTCGCCGCACAGCTGGTGGAGGTCTTTGCGACAGGTGTGGAAGGCCGTGGCATCCCCGTCGGCCGCGGCGAGTTCGGGGCGGAGATGGAGGTCGCCCTCGTCAACGACGGCCCCATGACCATCTGGCTCGACAGCGACGCCTGAGCATGGCCGGCAGCCCGCTGCTGGGCCGCATCCGTAACCGTGCTGAGCGGCTGCGCCAGCGCCGCTGGCGGATGGCAGCCTACCGCTCTGCCGAGCATCACATCGTCATGGGTGGCGCCCCGCGCAGCGGTACCACGCTGCTACGCAAGCTCCTCGACCGACACCCCCAGATCTGCGCCGGGGCCGAGACGAAGCTCTTCGTACCGGCCGCCTTCAACCTCGCCTGGCTCGCGGAAGCCTATGCCATCCCGCGCGGCGAGCTGGAGGCGATGCGCCGGGCGGCGGCATCGCAGGGCAGCTTCGTCGATGCCTTCGCGTGCCGGGCGCGAGCCGACGCGGGCAAGGCCCGCTGGGCGGAGAAGACACCCCAGAACATCCGCCACCTGGACTGGATCCTCGATCGTTTCCCGGGCGCCTCGGTCATCCACGTCATCCGTGACGGCCGGGACGTCGTCTGCTCCATGCGCGAGCACCCCGACTGGCGCTGGGTGGCGGGCGCCTGGCAGAAGGTGCTGGTGTCGCGCCCACTGGACTGGTACGCCCAGCGCTGGATGGAGGACACGGCGGCAGGCATGGCGCGGCGGTCGGATGGTCGCTACGTCGAGGTCCGCTACGAGGACCTCGTCTCCGACCCGACGGTCGCCCTGCGCAGCATCTGCGCGTCGCTCGGCGTCGCCGCCGATGAGGCCTGGCTGGAGGAGGTCGGCGGCACGGCCCGCGGCGAGGGCAAGGGTATGGCGTCCGGCGCTGCGCGCGGCGCGTTGGGCACGGCGGCCGAGCTTGAGCGCGGCGAGGGGCGCCAGAGTGCCCGGCCCGACTACGAGGGCGTCGTGACCACGATCTCCGTGGGTCGCTGGCAGCGCGACCTCAGCGCGCCCGAGCAGCAGGAGGTGGAGCGGCTCTGCGGGCCACGGCTGCGCCAACTCGGGTACGAGTCCTGACCGGTCATGAGGATCGTCCGCGCGGACAGGGCGGACGAGGCGGTGCCTAGGAGGCGGCCTTCATCCGGGTGCGGCGGCAGCGCGTGCAGATGAGCGTGCGCGTGACCCGGCCGCCGTCCTGGACCTTGAGCTGCTGCAGGTTGACGCGGTACCGGCGGTGGGCGCGCACGCGGTTCATCCCGGTCGACTGGGGGTTGAAGCCGCCCATCGAGGTCTTGCCGCACGAAGCGCAGGAGCGTGCCATGGATGTCCCTCTGGGGTGTCGTGTCTGAACGAGGCGTGTGTCAGGATGCTGGCCACACGACCGCGTACTATAGACCATCGGCCGCGCGCGCACGGAGGGAGGCGATGAGGCAGGGCCTCGGACGGGCACGGATGAGACGCTTGCGCCGGAGGTCGCGCCTGCACCGATGACCCGACTCTTCGTCGATGGGCCGACCGTGATCCGGGCCGTCGCGGCCGCCGTGGAGAACCTCGAGGCGCACGTCGAGGAAGTCGACGCGCTCAACGTCTTCCCCGTCCCGGACGGTGACACCGGCTCGAACATGCTGGCCACCATGCGCGCCGCATTGGCAGAGGCCGAACGGCTGCCGGAGGACCGGCGCAGCCTGGACAGCGTCGCGGAGGCCCTCAGCCGTGGGGCGCTCACGGGCGCGCGCGGCAACAGCGGCGTCATCCTCTCCCAGATCATCCGCGGCATGACCTACGGCGCGGACGGCCGTCGACGCGCCAGCGGCCTGCAGCTGGCCGAGGGACTGCGGCGCGGATCGGAGGTCGCCTATGGCGCCGTATTGACGCCCGTCGAGGGCACCATCCTGACCGTCATCCGGGACGCCGCTGACGCCGCCGAGGCCGCCGCCGGCCGCCAGCCCCACGTGGAGGCCGTGCTGGCCGACGTCATCGCCGCGGCCGCCAGCTCCGTGCAGCGGACCCCCACGCTGCTGCCGGTGCTCGAAGACGCGGGCGTCGTGGACTCCGGCGGCCAGGGCCTCTACCGCATCCTCGAGGGGGCGCTCCAGGTCAAGCCCATGGACGCGGAGCCGCCCGCCCCGCGTGGCGCCATACCGGCCACCGCATCTGCCCCGGGCGGCGCACGCTCCGCTCCACCGGCCGGAGGCACCGCACCCGCCAGCCACGATCATGCCGGGCACGGTCACGCCGGCCACGGGGGTCTCGAGGACGAGGCGCACGGCTACGAGACGGAGTACCTGCTTTCCTCGCAGGACGGAGGCATCGACATCGCCGAGCTGCGTCGGGCCATCTCGGCCGCAGGCGATTCGGTCGTCGTGGCGGGCGACGCGTGGCTGGCGCGTGTCCACGTCCACGGCGAGCGGCCAGATGATGCCATCGCCGCCGGCCTGCGCTTCGGCCGCCTCTCGAACGTGGCGATACGCGACCTCGACGACCAGGTCGCCCACCACGGCGCAGCCACGCTGGCGGACGCCGCCGGGCCGGCGGATCCGACGCGGCTTGCGGCTCCGGTCGTGCCGGCCATCGATCAGCCGCCGGCTCAGGAGGCGTCGCGGGCGGGCCCGCAAGTGGCCCGTCGTCTGCCCGCCTCCCGCCCCGCTCCGCCTATCGCCATCGTGGCGGTCGCGCACGCCGACGGACTTGCTCGGACGCTGGAGTCCCTGGGCGCCCGCCTGGTACGTCCATCGCACGGGTCCCGGCCATCCGTGGGCGAGATCGCTGAGGCCATCCTGGCCGTCGGCTCGGGCGAGGTCATCGTCCTGCCCAACGACCGGGACGCCTTGCTGGCCGCCCGGCACGCCGCCGACCTGACGCCGATGGTGGCAGTCGAGATCATCGCCACCCGTAACGCCGCCGAGGGCATCGTTGCCGCCGTGGCCTTCGATGCCGGCGCCTCCCTGGCCGAGAACAGCGCGCGCATGACCGCAGAGTCCGAGGCCCTGCGCACGTTCACCGTCTTCACCGCCGCTCGCGATTCGGTCGTGGACGGCCAGGCCGTCAGCAGGGGCGAGGTCATCGCCATCGACGCCGACAAGCACCTGCTGGCGCAGGAGTCGACGATCGAGGCGGCCACCCTGCGGGCCCTGGCGCGCCTCGACGACTTCGACCTCGTGACGTGCCATCACGGGATCGGGCTGTCCGCCGCCGAGGTGAAGGAGCTGCGCAGCCGCATCCTGGGGCAGGGCTGGTGCCTGGAGGTAGAGATGGTGCCCGGCGGGCAGCGCCACGATCACCTCCTGGTAGCGGTCGAGTAGGGGGTGGCCGAGGCCGCCTCGCGCCCGGCCGCCGGGAGCCCGGCGGCCCCTGTCGCCGGTCCAGCTGCGCCGGTGGCAGGGCTGGACACGCCCATCGGACTCTCCGGCCTACCGGGTGCCACGACGCTGCGACGGCACGGGCGCCGGTTGGGCATCCATACCGTCCGCGACCTGCTCGCCACCTTCCCGCACCACTACCTCGATCGCCGCGCTGTCGTGCCTCTCGGTGGGCTGGACCGCGCGGCGCCGGGGACGACCGTCACGGTGCGGGCCACGGTCCGCTCCATCCGCGTCGAGCGCACCCACCGGCGTCGGCTCTGGCTGACGACGGCGGCGCTCGAGGACGACAGCGGCCAGGTCGAGGCCATCTGGTTCGGGCGTCGCTTCATCGAGCGGCAGCTCAAGGTCGGCGACGCCGTGGTCGCGAGCGGCAGGGTCAAGCTGCAGGGCTGGCATGCCCAGCTGGACAACCCCGACTTCCAACGCGACGACGGCGGGCCGCTGCTCCACGTGGGCCGCATCGTGCCCGTCTACCGGCTCACGCGCGGCGTTCCGGCGCGGACACTGCGCCAGGCCATCCGGAGCGGCCTGGACCGCTTCGGTCCCTACCCCGAGTACCTGTCCGCGGAGATCGTCGGCGAGCAGCCGTCGATCGGCGCCGCCATGGCGGCGGCCCACTACCCGGATGACTTCGTCCAGCGCGACGCGGCCGTGCGACGCCTGGCCCACGACGAGCTCCTCGCCCTGCAGGTCGGCATGGTCGCCAGGCGGCGCCAACGGCGAGGCCAGCGGCGCCCCGTCATCGAGGTGAGCCTCGCTGCGGACGCCGACCTGCGCCAAGCCATCGCAGCTGGGCTATCGCAGCGGGTCGGCGCGCCCGTCGAGTTGACGCCGGACCAGCAGCACGCCATGGACGCCGTCCGGACGGACGTCGCGGCCAGCGTCCCAATGCTGCGCCTCATCCAGGGCGATGTCGGGTCGGGCAAGACGGCCGTGGCGGCCTACGCCCTGGCCCTGGCGGCTCACGGCGGGGGCCAGGCAGCCCTGCTGGCACCCACCGACCTGCTGGCCCGGCAGCTCGCCGGCACGGTGGGCGACCTGCTCGAGGAGGCGGCCATCCCCGTCGTGCTGCTCACCGGCTCGCTCAGCGCCGCCGGACGGCGCGCGGCGCTGCAGGCCATCGCCACCGGGCAGGCGCCCGTGGTGATCGGCACCCACGCCCTCCTCCAGGAGTCCGTCGCCTACGCGCGGCTCGACTTGGTCGTCGTCGATGAGCAGCATCGCTTCGGGGTGGCCCAGCGCGAGGCCCTCGCCGCCAAGGGCCAGGCACCCCATGTGCTGCTCATGACTGCCACGCCCATCCCGCGCACGCTGGGACAGGTGCTCTACGCGGACCTGGATGTCACCGACCTGCGATCGGCGCCAGCAGGCCGGGCTGGGACCCGGACCGGGATCCGCCGCCCGCTCGACCTGGGGCCGACCTGGGACCGGGTGCGCCAGGAGGCGGCGGCCGGCCATCGCTCGTTCGTCGTGGTGCCCCACATCGACCCACTGGGCTCCGACGAGGGAGAGGGAGGTGCCACGGGGGACGGTGACGAGGCGCTGCCCGTGTCGCTCCCTGCGGAGGTCGGTCTGGCCGCTGCCACAGGCGCAGAGGAGGTGGCCGAGCGCCTGCGGGCGATGCTGGCGCCTCTTCGGGTCGGTCTCGTCCACGGCCGCCTGCGGGCCGACGACCGCGACGCGGAGATGACGCGCTTTCGCGACGGCGACCTGGACGTCCTGGTGGGCACCACCGTGGTAGAGGTCGGCGTGGACGTGCCGGAGGCGACCATGATGATCGTCCTCAATGCCGACCACTTCGGCCTCTCCCAGCTGCACCAGCTCCGCGGCCGCGTCGGCCGTGGCGCCGCGGAATCGTTCTGCGTGCTGGTGGCTGACGTGCCGGACGACAGCATCGCCGCGGTGCGCCTGGCCGCCGTTCGCGCCACGAACGACGGCTTCGAGCTGGCCGAGCAGGACTGGCAGCTGCGGCGAGAGGGCGATGTGCTGGGACTCGCCCAGAGCGGGCTGCCGCGGTTGCGGCTGGCTTCCCTGGCCCGCAGCGAAGACCAGGCACTGGCGGTCCACTGTCGTGGCCTGGCCGAGTCGATGCTCGACGAGGACGGCCGCCTGCAGCCCGCCTGCCTGGCCTTCGGCGCCGAGCTCGAGCGGGGCTGGCTGGCCGCGGTCGCGGCCGGCGAGGGAGCCGCCGACGAGGCCGTGGGTGCCTGAGGCCGGCCGCGTCATCACCGGCAGCGCCGGTGGCCTGCGGCTCGACGCGCCCGGTCCCGGCACACGACCGCTGAGCGACCGCGTCAAGCAGGCCGTCTTCTCGCTCCTGGAGGCAGAGCGCCCAGATGTCTGGGCGTACGCCTTCCTGGACCTCTTCGCGGGTTCCGGGGCGGCCGGCATCGAGGCGCTCAGCCGGGGCGCGCCGCGGGCCGTCCTCGTGGAACGGGACGGGCGGGCAGCCGCCATCGTGGAACGCAATCTCGAGCGCACGGGACTGGCCGCCCGGGCGCGCATCGTCCGTCGCGACGTGGCCGCCTTCCTGGCCGGCGCGTCGGCCGGCGTCGTGGAGGCGCCCTTCGGCTGTGCCTTCGTCGACCCTCCCTACACCCAGGTCGGCGACCTGCTGGTCAGCTTGGAGCGCCTGGCGGCACCGGGTTCCGGCTGGCTGGACGGGGCGGCTCTCGTCGTCGCCAAGCACTTCTGGAAGGTCCCGCCGCCCGATCATGTCGGAGACCTGGCAAGGATCCGCGAGCGGCGCTTCGGCGAGACCGCGCTGAGCGTGTATCGTCGCGCCAGCGAGACCGCTGCTGGAGAGAGCTGATGCGCCTGGCCGTCTACCCGGGTTCCTTCGACCCCACCACCTTCGGCCACATCGACGTCATCGAGCGCGCCAGTCGCCTCTTCGACGAGCTGCTCGTGGCCGTCCTGGTCAACACGCGCAAGTCGCCCAGCAGGTCCGCGGACGAGCGTGCTGCCATCCTTCGCCTGGCCATCGACGAGGAGCTGGGCGAGTCGGCCGCCGGCGTCGAGGTGGTCGCCTTCGAGGGGCTCACGGTGGATCTCGCGCGGCAGCGCGGCGCGATGGCCATCGTGCGCGGCCTGCGCGCGCTCAGCGACTTCGAGAACGAGCTGGCCATCGCCCACCTCAACCGCAAGCTGGCGCCCGACGTGGATACCGTCTTCTTCATGACCGGCGTCGAGCACGCCTACCTGAGCTCGAGCCTGGTGCGCGAGATCGCGGCCTTCGGCGGCGACATCAGCGCCATGGTGCCGGGCGCCGTCGTGCGCAGCCTCGCGGGCCATGGCCGCGGCTGAGGTCGTGATGCCGATGGATCGGACGCCAAGCCAGGACCTTCGTCCGGGCACGCCGGCCAGCGGGTCCGTTCACACCGGCCAGCCGGCCTCCTTCCCTCGACAGACGGCCGCTTGGGCTACAATGCCGAGTCGTCCTTGCCGTCCACAGGAGCCCGTGCCATAGACCTCATGTTCCTCATCGAGCGGCTAGATGCTCTGATCGAGCAGGGCCGCCGCGTGCCCATGAGCAATGCCGTGATGGTCGACAAGGTCGCTGCCACCGATCTCATCGAGCAGCTCCGCGTCGCCGTGCCTGAGGAGGTCCGCCAGGCCAAGCGCATCAACGAGGAGTCGTCCCGGCTCGTGGAGCGTGCTCAGGACGAGGCCGAGCGCATCATCGCGCGGGCCCAGGAGCAGGCCGCCTTCCTCATCGAGGAGCGCGAGCTGACACGAGCGGCCGAGCAGCGCTCCGCCGAGATCATCGAGGAAGCCAGGGCCGAGGCCCAGGAGATCCAGCAGGGTGCGGATGCCTACGCCGCCAGCGTGCTCGTGAAGCTCGAGGGCGAGGTCGTCAAGGCCCTGCAGTCCATCCGGCGTGGGCTCTCCGCGCTGGACGAGCGCTTCCCGCCAGAGGGCGCGGAGGGCGCGGAGTCCGCCAGCGCCGAGCGGACCCATGCTCAGCTATAACGTCGCGGACCTGCTGCGCGCAGCCCCCGGCACGAGCGAACGGCTCGTCATCGACGAGGCCGTGCTGACCGTCGCGGAGGACCTGGTGCTGACGCGCCCGGTACGCGGCCAGGTGCGCCTCTCGCACTCCGGTCGCGGCATCCTCGTCCAGGGCCACCTGGAAACGGCCATCGCTGAGCAGTGCTCCCGCTGCCTGCGGCCCGCGGAGGCGCCCCTCGGCGTGGATCTCGACGAGGAGGCCCTGCCGTCGCTCGACCTGGCCACCGGCCAGCCCCTCGACCCCAGCGATGAGCCGGATGTCATGCGGCTCACCGATCACCACGAGCTGGACCTGGAGTCGGCCATCCGGGACGCCATCTCGCTGGCGGAGCCCATCGCCCCACTCTGCCGTCCTGACTGCCCTGGTCTCTGCCTGACTTGCGGTCAGGACCTGGCCACGGCTCCCGACCATGCCCACCCCGACGACATCGACCCGCGGTTGGCCGCGCTGGCCGACCTGCGCGAGCAGCTGCAGTAACCGGCGCCCGGCGCCGATCGATACCACGCCACCAAGCAAGGAGTAGAGGTCACCCATGGGAGTCCCCAAGCGGCGCGTCTCGAGCACTCGGAAGCGGGAGCGCCGCTCCCACCACGCGCTCACGGTCCCGAGCCTGGGGGAGTGCTCGCACTGCCACCAGCCCAAGCGTCCGCACCACGCCTGCCCCAACTGCGGCTGGTACGGTGGTCGCGAGGCCGTGAAGATCCGCGAGAAGAAGCCGTCCGAGCAGGGCGCCTGAGGCGCCCTGCCCTCCGTCGCGTCGATCGAGTCGGCTAGCACGTGGACGTCGAAGCCCTCAGCCGAGGCACCGAGGTCGGCCACCTGGATCGGCCGCGGGTCGCCGTGGATGCCATGGGTGGCGACCATGCGCCCGAGGAGGTCGTGCGCGGCGCCGTCGACTGGGCCCGCCGGCACAAGGACGTCGAGGTCATCCTCGTCGGCGACGGGGCTCGCATGCGGCCCTTCATCGAGGAGCCGCTGCCGGCGCACGTGCGCATCGTGCAGGCCTCGGAGTCCGTGGGCATGGACGAGCCGCCGGCCGTGGCCGTGCGCCGCAAGCGGGATGCCAGCATCAACGTGGCCATGCGCCTCGTGCGCGATGGTGAGGCGGACGCTGTGGTCACGGCCGGCCACACGGGCGCCGGCGTGGCCTCCGCGATCCTCCACCTGAAGCGCCTGCCGGGCGTGGACCGCCCCGCCCTGGCCGTGCAGATGATCACCGACAGCGGGCCCCTCATCCTGCTGGACATCGGCGCCACGACCAATTCCACCGGCATCAACCTCGCCCAGTACGCCCACATGGGCTCGCTCTTCAGCGAGCGGGTGCTGGGCGTCAAGGAACCCAGGGTGGCACTGCTCTCCATCGGCGAAGAGGCCGGCAAGGGCGAGCAGCGCGTCCAGGACGCCACGGCCCTGCTGAAGGACAGCCACCTACGCTTCATCGGCAACGTGGAGGGCCGCGACGTCCCGCACCACCCCGCGGACGTGGTCGTCTGCGACGCGTCGGTCGGGAACGTGGTCATGAAGTTCTTCGAAGGGCTCTCGACCGTCATGTTCGAGCTGCTGCGACGCGAGTTCAAGCGGCCGCCCTGGGGGCCCGTCGGCTACCTCTTCATGCGGCCGGGCATCCGCCGCATCCGTGACCGCTTCGACTACGAGAAGCTCGGCGGCGCCCCCCTGCTGGGTGTCAATGGCACCGTCCTCATCACGCACGGCGGCGCGCGGCGCCGCATGATCGGCTATGCCGTGGAGGTGACCGCGCTGGCGGCCCGGGCACGGATCCCGGAGCGCATCACGGCCACCCTGGTGTCGGAAGGCGCGGATCGCTCCACGGCGCTGCGCAAGACGGCCGCGTTGCATCCGGGTGCCACCGCGGGCGTTCCCGCCGAGCTGCCCATCGAGCCTGCTGAGGTCGTCGAGGCTTCGGACCCTCCCGTGGATGCCGGAGGTGACTGAGGCCGGCGAGAGCTCCGGCAGCACCGACGCCGGCGCTCCGGACCTCCACGCCGCTGGGATGCATGGGCCGGAACGCGAGGGCCGTCAGCTGGCCCTGGCCGCCGTCTTCGAGGCCGAGTTCGGGCAGCGCACCGCCGGAACGATCCTCTCGCGCCGGCTCGGCGAGGGTGACATCGGACAGCGGGCGGCCGCGCATGCCCGCCGCGTCGTGGACGTCGTGGTCGCTCACCGCGACAGCATCGACGCCCGGATCGAGGCGGTGGCGCCCGCGTACCCCGTCGTCCAGCTGGCGCGGATCGACCGCGCGCTGCTGCGTTGCGGCATGGGTGAACTGCTACACTGCCGGACGACGCCGGCCAAGGTTGCCATCTCCGAGTGGGTCGAGCTCGCTCGCATCTACAGCGGAGAGCCGACCCGTCGGCTCATGAACGGCGCTCTCGGGCGAGTCGCGAAGGACGTGACCGAGGCCCAACGGGATGAGACCCCGTCAGGCCCGCAGGGCGAGATGGACACAGAGGCCGCAGGCCATACGGAGGGACCAGCAGAGTGACCGCTTCGACCTACGAGCGACTCAGCAAGATCGTCGTCGAGCAGCTCGGAGTGGACGAGGCCGACGTCAAGCCCGAGGCGTCGTTCGTGGATGACCTGAACGCCGACTCCCTTGACCTCGTCGAGCTTGTCATGAGCCTCGAAGAAGAGTTCGGGACCGAGATCTCCGACGAGGACGCCGAGCGCATCCGGACCGTCCAGGACGCCGTCGACTACGTCGACGAACGCCTCAACCAGTAGTCCCCGACAGGGGTCGATGCCGACCAGCGCCGTCGAGCTTGCCGACCGGCTGGGCCTGGCGTTCCACGACCCCTCGCTCCTCGCCGAGGCGCTCGTCCACAGCAGCTACGTCAACGAGCACCTCGAGAGCCAGACCGATTCGAACGAGCGCCTCGAGTTCCTCGGTGACGCCGTGCTCGAACTGGTCATCTCCGAGGCCCTCTTCCAGCGCCATCGCGACGAACAGGAGGGCGTCCTCACCACTCGGCGCGCGGCCATCGTCTCGACGCGCGGATTGGCACGCATCGCACGGCGCCTCGGCCTCGGCGACGCGCTCGTCCTGGGTCAGGGAGCCCAGAACTCAGGTGAGCGCGGCCGCAGCTCCGTGCTGGCCGGCCTCTTCGAGGCCATCGTGGCGGCCATCTACCTCGACGCCGGCCTGAGCGCGGCCAGCGACTTCATCCTCAGCGCAGCCGAGCCGGAGATCGAGGAAGCCCTGCCCGCAGACGCCTTGAAGGCGCCCAAGAGCCGCTTCCAGGAACGCGCCATGGCCCTCACCGGCCGCCCACCCAGCTACCGCATCGTCAGCTGCGAAGGTCCCGATCACGAGCGACGCTTCGTGGTGGAGGCCTCCGTCGACGGCCGCTCCCTGGGCGAGGGCGAGGGCCGCAGCCGCCGCGAAGCCGAGACGATGGCCGCAGAGGCCGCCCTGGCCGCCCTCGACCTCGACCCGGACCTCGACGAGAGCCGACGTTCATGAGCCTGGCCCGACTTCGCGAACTGCGCATGGTCGGCTTCAAGTCCTTCGCCGAGCGGACGGTGGTGGAGTTCGGCCCGGGCATCTCCGCGGTCGTCGGTCCCAACGGCAGCGGCAAGTCGAACCTCGCCGACGCCCTGCGCTGGGCCCTCGGGGAGCAGGGTCGGGCCCTGCGCAGCCGCCGCGCCGAGGACCTCATCTTCGCCGGCAGCGCCAACCGCCGCGCGGTGGGCATGGCCGACGTGAGCCTCGTCATCGACAACACCGACCGCCTGCTGTCGGTCGACTTCGGTGAGGTCGAGCTCTCGCGACGACTCTTCCGCTCGGGCGAGAACGAGTACCTCCTCAACCGGCAGCGCATCCGCCTGCGGGACCTCGTCGACCTCCTCGACGATGCCAACCTGGCCGACAACGCCTTCCTCTTCATCGGGCAGGGCATGGTGGACCAGGCTCTCGCCCTGCGCCCGGAGGAACGCCGCCCCCTGTTCGAGGAGGCGGCCGGCATCCGCAAGCACCAGCGTCGGCGCAGCAAGGCGGAAGCTGAGCTGGGGGAGGCGGAGTCCAACCTGGAGCGCGTCCGCGACCTGCTCGGCGAGCTCCGTCCGCAGGCCCGCCGCCTGGCCGCACAGGCCGAGCAGCAAGAGGCCCGCATGGCAGCGGGCGCTGAGCTGGCCGAGGCCCTCGTGGAGGCCGCCCGGACCCGCCTGGGTTCCGCGGAGGTCGAATCCCGCCGGCACGCGGAGGCCCTCTCCGTCTCGCGTCACGCGGCCGACGCGGCCATGGGTGCCCTGCGCGAGGCCGAGGAATCCTCGGCCTCGCTGACGCGCGCTCTGGCCGATCGCGCCGACACGGAGCAGCGCCTGCGGGCACGACTGGACACGGTCCGTGGCGAGGTCCAGCAGGTGGAGCTGGCGCAGGCCGGCGCAGCCAGCGAGACCGCAGCGCTGGTCCGCGAGCGCGCACGCATCGGCGCCGAGCGTTCCGCCGCAGCGGCGCGCACGGAGGAGGCCCGCCGCCGCATCGCCGCGGTGCTGCCGGAGCCGGAGGCAGCCGTGGAGGAGGCGCTCGAGGGTGCTGAACAGCGGCTGGTGGAGGTCCTCCACGATGCCGATCAGCTGCGCCAGGCTGGGCGCGTCGACGAGGAGCGGGCCGCGGTCGCTCGCGCCGCTCGCCAGCGGCTGGCCGCCGATGTCGACCGGGCGGCCCGGCGCGCAGGAGAGACGTCCCGCCGCCTGCAGGCGCAGGAGGACTTGAGCGCTGCCGCCGCCCAGGCCGCTGAGCTGGCCAGTCAGCGAGCGACGGCCGCTGCCGCCACCCGGGAGGAGGCGCATACGGCCGAGCTGGCCGCCGAGCTGGCCGCCGCGGAAGCGCGCATGGCGGCCGGCGAGGCTGCAGCTGCGGCTGCAGCTGCAGCCGAGGCACAGTCGCGCCTGCGCGCCGAGCTGCAGGGCCTCGCGGCTCGCCGGGATGCCCTCGAGCAGCAGCTTCGCGACGGTACGGACGAGCGCGTCATCCGATCGCTGCGCGCACGCGGGGGCCGCCGCTTCTCCGACGGACTGGAGGTGGAGCCGGAGCTCCGGCTGGCCGTCGAGTCCGCCCTGGGCGACGTCCTCTCGGGACTCGTGCTGGACGCCCACGATGCCCGCGCCCTGGCCGACGCAGCGGCTGTGCTGGTGCTGCGCGACGACGGCGACGGTCGAGAACGTGGCGATCGCAGCGCTGACCGGGCTGCTGACCGGGCTGCTGACCGGGCTGCGGCCCGCCTCGAAGAGGCCGTCTTCGCGGCCGGCGGCGGATGGCTCGCGGCGGCTCTGCGGCTCGATCCAGAAGGCCATGCTGCCCGCCTGCTGGCCCGCTGCGCATGGGTGCCTGACATCGACGCTGCCCTGACCATCCGCGCGCACCTGCCGGTGGGCTGGCGGCTGGTGACCCGTGCCGGGGTCGTGGTCGATGACCTGGCCGTCGTCCGCCCTGCGCCGGGGGTCTCGACGCTGGAGCGCCGGGCCGCGCTCGACGAGGTGACGCGTCAGCTGGCGCGGGTCAGCTCGGAGCTCGAACTCGCCACGGCCACGGCATCCGAAGCCGCCACCACAGGCAATGCCACGGAGGCCGGGGTGTCGGTCGCGCGAGACGCCCTGGACGCAGCCCGCCGGGCACGGCGCATGGCTGACGAAGCTGACCGTTCGACGGCCTCCGGTGCCGAGAACGCGGCCCGCGAGCGGGCCTGGCAGGAGGCCCTGCTGGAGCGCGCCAAGGGCGAGGCGGCCTCGGCCGCCGAGGAGGCGGGCCTCCGCGCCGCCGAGCTACGTACCCTGGACGAGGGCGGGGCAGGGGAGCACCACGACACCACCGACGGCTCGGCACTTGGGGCCCTGGAGGCGCGCGCGCTGGCGCTCCGCGAGGAGCGCGACCGCCTGGCACGCAGCGCGGGTGACGCGCGCGCCGCTCGCGACCGTGCGCTCGAGGAGCGTCGCCGGGCCGAGGTCGGCCTGGGGCTGGCCGAGGCCCGCCTCGAGGAGCTCGACCGCGACGAGGCCGCGCTGAGCGGCCGCGAGGCGGATCTCGCTGCCGAGCGGGAGCGGCTCTCGGCGAACCTCGCCAGCGCGCAGGCACGTCAGCGTCAGGCGGCCGATGCCTTCGATGCATCCGTGGTCTCCGCTCGCGCTGAGCGGGACTCGCTCATGGCCGCTGAAGCGGCGGCTGGGGTCGCCCGCGAGCAGCTGCGCCTGGCCGAGCAGCGCAGTCGCGCCTCCGAGGTAGCCGAGATGGAGGCGCGCCTCCAGGTTGACGCGGCCCGCGAGGGCCTGCTCGTGGAGCTGGCCTCGATCGGGCCGGACGGCCTGACGGCGCTGCTGGCCCAGGTCGACCGACCGCCGCCGGCGGCCCCGCCGCACAGCGACGAGCTGCCCGAACTGCTCGAGTCGGCGCTCCAGGCGGCCCTCGAGCACTGGCGGCGGGCCGCCACCACGGCCGCCCCGGACGACATCGCCGAGCCCCCCTCGCGGGCACGCATCGCCGCCCTGCGGCGCCGCTTCAACGAAGTCGGCGCCGGGAACCCCTTCGCGGCCCAGGAGCTGTCCGAGGTCAAGGGGCGCCTCGAGTCGTTGGAGGCCCAGCGCGACGACCTCGAGCGGGCCATCCGCGACACCCGCGAGATGATGGCCCGGCTCGAAGAGCTCATGACCGTCCAGTTCCGCGAGACCTTCCAGGCCTTGGAGGGCGCCTTCGCGCGGCGCTTCCACCAGCTCTTCGGGGGAGGGGAAGCGCAGCTCTCGCTGACCGACCCGGCCGACCTGGCCGCCACCGGTGTCGAGATCACCGCCCGCCCGCCGGGCAAGCGACGCCAGCCGCTGGCGATGCTCTCGGGCGGGGAGCGGGCCCTGACCGCCGTGGCCTTGCTGATGGCCATGCTCGAGGTGCGCCCGGTCCCCTTCTGTGTACTCGACGAGGTGGACGCCGCACTCGACGAGGCCAACATCGGTCGCTTCTCGACGGCCCTGCGTTCGTTGGCCGAGGCGATCCAGTTCGTGGTCATCACCCATAACCGCGGCACCATCGAGGCTGCCGACGCGCTGTACGGGGTGACCGTCGGTGACGATGCGGTCAGCCGTGTCATCTCGCTGCGGCTGGCCGACGTGCCGGCTGCGGATCTGGCACTGCGCGAGGCCCGCGCATGAGCGAGCCGCAGGATGGCACGGCGGCCACCCGCATCCTGCTCCAGGACGCCCTGCGTCCCTCCCGGCTGGGGTTCGCCCAGCGCGTACGCAGCCTGCTCGGTCCAGGCCATCCGGACGACGAGACCTGGGAGGAGGTCGAGGAGGCACTCATCTCGGCCGACCTGGGAGCAGAGCTGGCCATCGAGGTCTGCGACCGCGCCCGTGCCCAGCGCGACATGCCGCCCCAGAAAGCCCTCCAGCTGGAGCTCCTGCACCTCTTCGCACCGCGCCAGGCCGTGCCCTGGCCGCGGATCCCGGGCCCCGGCATCCCCGCCATCATCCTGGTGGTGGGCGTCAACGGCACGGGCAAGACGACGACCATCGCCAAGCTTGCCTGGCGCTTCAAGTCTCTCGGGGCGCGCGTGCTGCTTGCCGCGGCGGACACCTTTCGCGCGGCGGCCATCGAGCAGCTCAGCACCTGGGCGGGACGCATCGACGTGCCGGTCATCGCACACGCCGCTGGCGCCGACCCATCCGCCGTCGTCTTCGACGCCGTGGACGCTGCCAAGGCGCGCGGCATGGACGTCGTCATCATCGACACGGCCGGCCGCCTGCACACCAAGTCGAACCTCATGGACGAGCTGGCCAAGATCCGTCGCACCATCACCAAGCGCCTGCCGGAGGCCCAGCCGGAGGTGCTCTTCGTCCTGGACGCTACCACCGGTCAGAACGGGCTCCTGCAGGCCAAGGCCTTCCACGAGTCATCCGGACTGACCGCCATCGCCCTCACCAAGCTC
The DNA here is from genome assembly GCA_963825995.1 of uncultured Chloroflexia bacterium. GTDB lineage: Bacteria > Chloroflexota > Limnocylindria > Limnocylindrales > CSP1-4 > JAFMJV01. Next base: position 83,677 of record CAWGVH010000007.1, on the reverse strand, counting down.
GACTCGACGAGCAAAGGCGGCGTGGCCTTCGCCATCGAGCGCCAGACGGGCGTGCCGGTCCTCTTCGTGGGCCTCGGCGAGAAGGTCGGCGACCTTCGCGATTTCGACCCCAACGCCTTCGTGGCGGCGCTCTTCGCCGTGGACTGACCGGCGTTCACAGGCCCCGACCGGCCAGTCGCCGGCCCGACGCTAGACTGCGAGCCATGTTCGACGCTCTCTCCGACCGCCTGCGCGCCGCCCTCGCCGGCCTCACCGGCCACGGGCGCATCACCGAGGACGACGTCAACGTCGCCATGCGCGAGGTGCGCCTGGCACTCCTGGAGGCGGACGTCAACTACAAGGTCGTCAAGGACTTCGTGGCCCGTGTCAAGGAGCGGGCCATCGGCCAGGATGTCATCGAGAACACCAACGCCGGCCAGGTGGTCGTCAAGATCGTCCACGAGGAACTGACCGCCATCCTGGGCGCCGGTGACCGCACGTTCCGGCTCAACGGTTCGCCGGCCGTCATCGCCATGGTCGGCCTGCAGGGCTCCGGGAAGACGACCTCCTCCGCCAAGCTGGCGCGCTGGATCGTGCGCCAGGGACGCCAGCCGCTGCTCGTGGCCGCAGACCCCTACCGCCCGGCCGCGGTGGACCAGTTGATGACCCTGGGCGCGGGCCTGGGCATCCCGGTCTACAGCGCCCCGCCGGGGACGCCGGTGGTGGACATCGCCACCGGCGCCGTGGCCCAGGCCCGCCAGACGGGACGCGACGTGGTCATCATCGACACGGCCGGGCGTCTCCAGGTGGACGACGCCCTCATGGCGGAGATTCGTGCCCTGGCTGCGGCGGTCACGCCCACCGAGACGCTGCTCGTGGTGGACGCCATGGTCGGCCAGGAGGCCGTGGCCGTGGCGGAGGCCTTCCACGCCACCACGCCCGTGAGCGGCCTCGTCCTCACCAAGATCGATGGCGATGCCCGTGGTGGCGCCGCGCTCTCCATCTCGGCCGTCAGCGGCGTGGCCGTGAAGTTCATGGGTACTGGCGAGAAGACGGATGCCCTGGAGGTCTTCCACCCGGACCGACTGGCCGGCCGCATCCTCGGCATGGGCGACGTGGTCAGCCTCGTGGAGCGTGCCCAGGAGGCCTACGACACCAAGGAAGCCGAGCGCATGGCCGAGAAGCTGCGCAAGAACAGCTTCACGCTGGACGATTTCCTCGATCAGATGCAGCAGGTCAAGAAGATGGGCCCGCTTGGCTCCCTCATGGAGATGATCCCCGGTTTCGGTGGCGCTGCCAAGCAGGCGCAGGCAGCCATCGACCGCGGCGACCTGGCGCGTGTGGAGGCCATCATCCGTTCCATGACGCGCGAGGAGCGCAACGACCCCGGCATCCTCAACGCCTCGCGCCGGCGGCGCATCGCCCACGGCTCCGGGACCAGCCTGCCGGAGGTCAACCGCCTGGTCAAGCAGTTCGGCGAGATGCAGCGCGTCATGAAGCTCATGCGCGGTCGCGGGGGCCGCCTGCCCGGACTGCCCATGGGACGACCGTAGCAGTCGGACGAGTGGCGTCGAGGTGAGACAATGGAGCCAGTCAACGTCGTTCCTTCCCCCGAATCACGATCCACGGAGGTGACCATGTCGAACGTTCCCGCGAGCGCCACCCCAGCCCGTCTTGGCTTGTGGCGCTGGTCCGTCGCGCTCCTGGCGACCGTGCTCATGGTCGTCGTCGGCTCCGGGCTGGTGGCCTTCGCCCAGAGCGGGGCCGGCGCCAGCCGCGGTCCCGTCTTCTTGCCTGCCGACACGAGCGTCTACGTCGAGGGTCGCCTCGACATGCCTGACGGCCAGGCAGACGCCATGGCCGAGTTCATGTCTGCCTTTCCCGGCTTCGCCGACACGGGCAGCTTCATGACGGTCCTGGGCGGAGCTCTCGATGGCCTGGTGTCCGATGCCACGAGCGGCTCCTTCTCCTACAGCGAGGACCTCGCCGCCTTCATGACGGGCGAGATCGCCCTGGGTGTCATGGACCTCGCCGGGGCCGTGGCGGGCGGGCAGCCAGATGTGCTCATCGGCGCAGCCGTCAGCGACACCGAAGCGGCCAGCGCCTTCATCGACGAGCAGCTGGCCAGCAGCTCCGACGTCGTCGAAGAGGCCTACGGGAACACCTCCATCCTGAGCGATCCACTGGGCGGCACCGCGCTCGCGCTAGCCGGGGACTGGATCCTGCTGGCGCCGAGCGTCGATCTGGTCAAGGCCGGCATCGACGTGCTCTCGGGCGAGGCGCCGAGCCTGGCCGAGGACGCCGACTTCAGCACGGCCTGGACGCGGGTGCCAGCTGCGCACATCGTGGCCGCCTACATGGACTTCGAGTCGCTCGCACCGCTCATGGACCTGGCGACCCAAGCCGCCGCTGGCGAGACGGGCATGACCATCGATCTGGAGGGCCTCAGCGAGCAGCTGCCCACCGACATGGTCGCCTACCTCGTCGCCGAGGGTGATCGCATGACCCTCGAGGCATTCATCACACCGAGCGAGCAGACACCCGGCATGGCCGAAGGCGAGTCCGACCTGGCCGCGCGGTTCCCGGCTGACACCCAGGTCTACGTCGAGACGCGCGAGCTGGGCGCCACGCTGGCGACCACCATCGGCGGGCTGCTGGCGACCATGGACGAGCAGGCTGCCGCCGACATGGCTCCCCTGGAGGACATGTTCGGGGTGCCCCTGCCCGAGCTGCTCGATTTCGTCTCAGACGCCAGCGTGGGTGCGTCGCTGAGCTCCGACGGGCTCTGGCTGGGCATCGCCGCGGAGGTGACCGACGAGGAGCTTGCCAGTGACCGCGTGGAGCGCATCCTCTCCATCGTCCGGCTCCTGGGAGCCGGCATGGGCGGCGAAGATGCCCCGGAGATCAGCGTCGATGAGACCGCCATCGGCGACACGGATGTGACGACCATCACGTTGCCGATCGAGGAGATCACCGGCGGCCAGCTGCCGGTGACGATCCCCGACACGCTCAGCGTGGCGATCAGTGACGGGACCTTGCTCATCGGCCTCGGTGACTTCGTCGAGAATGCGCTGACGCAGGCCGAGGCCGACTCCCTGGCGGCCAGCCCGGAGTATGTCGATGCCCTGGGTGAGGACACCAGCAACAGCGGCCTGGTGTACGCCAACGTCGGATCCCTGCTGTCCGTCCTCGACCCGCTCCTTGCGACGATGGCCCCTGAGTGGGCTGACATCGCCCCCTATGCCACGGCCCTTGACCGGATCATCGCGGTCGGGACGGTGGACGACGAGGTCATCAGCGCCCGCATGTCGGTCATCGTCGCCCCATAGTCGAGCGAGGCTGTACCATTCGCCGGGCACCGTGATGTGGTGCCCGGCGATCCGACGCCCGGCGCCACAGCCGGCGCCGCCCAGCGCCACGCCCCACAGGAGGTCTCCAGAGTCCCTTGGCAGTCCGAATCCGCCTCACCCGAGTCGGTGCGACCAAGCAGCCCAGCTACCGCTTCGTCGTCGCCGATAGCCGCAGCGCCCGTGACGGACGCTCGCTCGATACGCTCGGTCACTACAACCCGCGCAGCGAGCCCATCGAGATCCACGTCGACGCCGAGAAAGCCACCCAGTGGCTGGCGAAGGGTGCCAAGCCCACCCACACGGTGGAGCGCCTCTTCCGCCGCGTCGGCATCCTGCCCGACCTCGGCTAGCCATGGCCGCCGTCGAGCTGGTCGAATTCGTGGCCAAGTCGCTCGTGGATGAGCCGGACGCCGTGCGCGTCGAGGCCCACGAGGAAGATGGGACCCAGGTCATCGAGTTGACGGTGGCCGAGGATGACATGGGCAAGGTCATCGGCCGCAACGGGTCGGTGGCGAAGGCCCTGCGCACCCTGCTCAAGGTGGTCGCGGCCCGCGAAGGCCTGACCATCACGCTGGAGATCGTCTAGCCGGACGTGGCACCTTCGCCCGACGAGCGCATCACCGTCGCGCTCGTCCGTGGACTGCATGGCCTGCGCGGTGCCGTCCGCCTGGAAGTCCTGACGGACGCGCCCGGCCGCTTCAGGCTGGGCTCGACCCTCTACCTGGAAGGTCAGGACGCGGCCCTGACGGTGGACTGGACGGGACCCTCCAAGCCGGGCCTTCTGGTGCACTTCGCCGAGGTCACCAGCCGCGAGGCGGCCGAACCGCTGCGTGACCGCTACCTGGAGGTCGTGCCGGAGACGCCGCTGCCTGCCGGCTCCTGGTACTGGCACGAGGTCGTGGGCCTGGAAGCACGCACCACGAGCGGCGAGGTGCTGGGCACGGTCAGAGAGGTCTTCCGCGCCGGGGCCGGCGAGGTCTATGTCGTCACCGGGGGCCTGCGGGGCGAGGTGCTCGTGCCGGCGGTACATGGCGTCGTGACGGAGCTGGTACCTGCTGAGGGTCGTCTCGTCGTCGATCCGTTGGCGCTCGACCTTCCCGCACCCCGGTCGCGCGAGGAGGACCTGATCCACCCTGCGGCCGAGCTGAACCCTGACCAGGCGCCCGCGCCGGAGCCCGACCCGGCTCCCGTGCTGACTGGCCCGGCCGACCCGGAGCTCGACCCACCCGACCCAACGCCCGCTCCGGCTGGCTGATGCGCATCGACGTCCTCACCCTGTTCCCGGGCGTCTTCCCGGGGCCGCTCGCGGAATCCATCCCGGGGCGTGCGCTGGAGCGCGGCCTCGCCGAGTTGCACGCGCACGACCTGCGCGAGTGGGGCCTCGGCCGCCACCGTTCGGTCGACGACTACCCGTACGGCGGAGGCGCCGGCATGGTCCTGCGGCCCGAGCCCATCGCGGCCGCCCTCGACATCCTGGCACCGCAGGGCTCGGAAGCCTTCCGCATCCTGCTCGACCCGGGTGGCGAGCGATTCGAGCAGGCTCGCGCCATCGACCTCTCGTCCCGCCCGCACCTCGTGCTGGTCTGCCCCCGCTACGAGGGTGTCGACGAGCGTGTCCGCAGCCTCGTGGACCTCGAGCTCTCGGTCGGCGACTACGTCGTCTCGGGTGGTGAGATCCCTGCGCTGGCGGTCATCGACGCCGTCCTGCGCTTGCTGCCCGGTGCCATCGACGCGGCCTCGACGGTGGAGGAGTCCTTCTCGCACGGCCTGCTCGAGTATCCGCAGTACACGCGCCCGCCGGTCTTCCGGGACATGGCCGTGCCGGAGATCCTGACCAGCGGCCACCACGCCGCGGTGGCTGCCTGGCGCCACGAGCAGGCTGTCGCAGCGCACCCGCCGCCAGCGGCCGGACCTGCTGTCAGCCCTTTCGCCGACCGAACAAGGGACACAGACCGGAGGCTAGGCCCGAGGGTCGCCGTGTCGGGCCGGGTGGCGGTCCGCGCGCCAGCCGGGGGCCGAGCGGACACTGACCAGCCTGCTATACTCCGCCATCGACCCAGTCAGGTAACGCCCTGCCCACGTATGCCCGCCGCCGACCGCGGCCCGGCGCAGCACCAGGAAGTGACCCAAGTGACCGTCCTCGACGAGATCGTCGCCGACCAGATCAGAACCGACCTGCCCGCGATCGCCCCGGGTGACACCGTGCGTGTCTCCGTCAAGGTCAGGGAAGGCAACCGCGAGCGCAGTCCAGGTCTTCGAGGGCACGGTCATGCGCATGCGCGGTGGCGGCATCACGCGCTCCATCACGGTGCGCGCCCTGCGCAGCGGCGTGGGCGTGGAGCGCACCTTCAAGGTCAACTCACCGCGCATCGAGAAGATCGAGGTCGTGCGCCACGGCGTCGTGCGCCGCAAGCAGCTCTACTTCCTGCGCAAGCGCGTGGGCAAGGCGGCCACGCTCCGCGAGCGTCGCGCCTAGACTCCGGCCGGCGGCTTCGGCCGCCGTGGCGACCCGGTGTGCCTTCTCGGCTCTGGGTGAGCCTTCTGGGTGAGCGCTAGCATGGCGGCGTGCCACCCCGCCAGCCCCACCTTCGTGCCGAGCATGCCCTCTGGAGCCAGGGCCAACGTTTCGTCGTGGGCGTGGACGAGGTCGGCACCGGAGCGCTCTGCGCGCCCGTCGTGGCCGCTGCCGTCCTGGTCAGGCCCCACACCCGCAAGATCGCCGGGGTGCGCGACTCCAAGACGCTGAGCCTTCGCCAGCGCGAGCGGCTCGTGGACGAGATCAAGGCGCGCAGCCTGGCCTGGGGCGTCGGCGCCGCCTCCGTCCGCGAGGTCGAGCGACTCAACGTGCGCAACGCCGCCCACCTCGCGATGCGGCGCGCCCTGCGCCGCCTGCCGCCCTACGACCACGTCCTCGTGGATGGCCAGAAGATCGCCGGCATGGAGGAGCACATCGGGCCCTACACGTCCATCGTCAAGGGCGATGCCTCCTCGTACGCCATCGCCTGTGCCTCGGTCATCGCCAAGGTCACTCGCGACCGGCTCATGGCCCGGCTGGCCCTGCGCTACCCGGGCTACGGCTGGGAGCACAATGCTGGCTACGCGACGCGGGACCACGTGGCCGGCCTCCGCGCGCTGGGCCTGACGCCCTTCCACCGTCGCACCTATCAGCGCATCCGCGGCATCCTGGCCGGCGACCAGCTGGCCTTCGGGCTCGAGGTCGGCGGATCCGCGGCTGACGTGATCGACGAGACCGACCCGCGCGTCGCCATCATCGCCGTCGACGAGCGGGCGGTCGCGCTCCGGAGTTGATCCGGCTGGCGGCCGTCTCGCCCCGGCGCGTGGCTCGGCCGCCACGGCGCCGCGCAGGGCGGCTCGACGTCCCGGCCACTCCTCCCGAGCGCACGCCCGGACAAGGGCCAGTGAAGTCGTGGTCCGCATGCTTCAGCGATGGGCGCAGCGGGCGATGCGCGAACGGCGGCTCGGCGGACGAGCCGCCGCGTGGCCGGCGACCTGGCTGAGGACGCCGTCGCGCGCCACCTCGCCGCACGTGGCTGGGCCATCCTGGCCCGCAACCTGCGTGTGGGCCGCAGTGAGCTGGACATCGTGGCCAGCGAACCATCTGGGCCCTGCGCGTTCGTCATCGTCGAGGTGCGCTCGCGCACGGTGACAGGGTTCGGAGCGCCGGAGGAATCGGTCGACGCGGCGAAGGTCGCGAGGCTCTACGCGGCGGCCTGGGAGCTGGTCCGGGCCGGGCACATTCCGGGCGGCAGCCGGCTTGCGGGCGGGCCGTTCCGAGTGGATCTCGTGACCGTCGTACGCGAGGGTGCCGGTGCTGAGTGGAGAGTGTCGGCCCACCTGCGAGGGCTCGCGCCGCCGTAGGCCGGGCGAGCGGCCGCGGAGGCCGGCGGATGGGCCCCTGAGCGACCCATCGTGCTAGACTCCCGCAGGCCCCTTGAAGGGGCTCACGAGCGCAGCCAACGCTGTGCATCACACACGCGCGCCGCTCCCCGCAGGGGTGCCGGGCGACCGCCGGTCGCCGGTCTGCGGATGACGAGGCACGCGGAGGCAGAACCGAACAGGAGGTCCGCACCCCATGTCGTCCGTTTCGATGCGCCAGCTGCTGGAGGCCGGTGTCCACTTCGGGCACCAGACTCGCCGCTGGAACCCCAAGATGAAGCCCTTCATCTTCGCCGAGCGCAACGGGATCCACATCATCGACCTGGCCCAGACGGTCAGCCGCCTGGACGCCGCGCTCGCTTTCGTCACCGAGACGGTGGCCAACGGCGACTACGTGCTCTTCGTGGGCACCAAGAAGCAGGCCCAGGAGCCTATCGCCGAGGAGGCTGCCCGCGCGGAGATGCCCTGGGTCAACCACCGCTGGCTGGGCGGCATGCTCACCAACTTCGTGACCATCCGCAAGCGCGTCGGCCGGCTCGACCAGATCGAGGCCATGCAGACCAGCGGAGACCTCGAGCGACGCTCGAAGAAGGAAGCCTCCGGCATCCTCGAGGAGATGGCTCGCCTGCAGCTCAAGCTGGGAGGCGTGCGCAAGATGCGGCGCCTGCCGGGCGCCATCTTCGTCGTCGACCCGCAGCGCGAGCACATCGCGGTGACCGAGGCACGCCGCTTGGAGATCCCCGTCATCGGCACGGGTGACACGAACGTCGACCCCGACCAGATCGACTACATCATCCCCGCCAACGACGACGCCATCCGCGCCATCCGGCTGCTCTGCCGGCTTGTCTCGGATGCTGCCATCGAAGGCCTCGCGCGGCGCGCCACTCGTGGCCCTGGCGAGGCTGCCATGAGTGCCGATATCGCCGAGGCCGAGGAAGCCAGCGATGAGGTCATGGCCGCCATCGCAGCTGGCGGTACGTACAGCTTCGTGCCTGAGCCGGACGAGGACGAGACCGTGCTGCCGGGCGAGGACGACCTGCTTGCGGACGTATCAGCCGAGGCCCTCCTTGCTGGTGAGCCGGTGACCGCGGCCGAGGAGGTCGAGGAAGAGCAACCCCGCGCCAGCCGGCCGCGAGCCCGCAAGTCGGCCGGTGCGCCCGCTGAGGCTGTCGAGGAGGCCGAACCGGCCCTCGAGGCGGCCGCGGTCCCCGAGCCGGCCGCCGCCGCCAGGCCTGCCGCCACCACCAAGCCAGCCAAGCCAGCCAAGCCAGCCCCGGCCACCGAGAGCGTGTCTGCCGACGATCCCGCCGCGGCGCAGGTGACCAGCACGGCCGACGAGGCCTGACAACCATGATGGCCGCTCGCCGGCGCTCAGCGCGACGCCGGCGACGCGAACCAGGCACAGGAAGGGGAGCTACACGAGCATGACCGAGACGACGATCAGCCCAGCGCTGGTCAAGGATCTGCGCGATCGGACCGGCGCTGGCTTCATGGACTGCAAGAAGGCGCTCACGGAGACCGGCGGCGACCTCGGCGCCGCCATCGCGCTGCTGAAGGCCAAGGGTCAGGCGGCGGCGGCAGGCAAGGCCGGGCGCGACGCGCGCGAGGGCCAGGTGGCCTCCTACATCCACGCCGGCGGTCGCCTCGGCGTCCTCATCGAGGTCAACTGCGAGACGGACTTCGTGGCCCGCACTGACGACTTCCAGAAGCTCGTCCGTGAGCTGGCCATGCAGGTCGCCGGTTTCCGCCCGCGGTACCCGACCATCGAGTCGATCCCGTCCGACATCGTGGCGGCCAGGAAGGCCGAGCTGCTTGCCGACGAGACGACGCAGAAGAAGCCGGCCGAGATCCGCGAGAAGATCGTGGAAGGCCAGCTCGCCAAGTGGTACAAGGAGGTCGTGCTCTCCGAGCAGACCTTCCGCGACACCGACCAGACCGTCGGCGAGCTCATCACGGACGCCATCGCGCGCATCGGCGAGAACATCCGCGTGCGCCGGTTCGTGCGCTTCGAGCTCGGGGAGGAGCTGTGACCGACGGCTCCACGCGAGCCGCGGCCATCGGGGCGCCCGCTGAAGGCGCCCGCTACGGCCGCATCCTGCTGAAGCTCTCCGGTGAGGCCCTGCTCGGTTCGCGCCAGTACGGCGTGGACCCCGCCAAGTGCATCGATATCGCGGCGCAGGTTCGCACCGTCCGCGAGCACGGCGTGGAGGTCGCCATCGTCGTCGGTGGCGGCAACATCTTTCGTGGCCTGGCCGCGGCGGCCAAGGGCATGGACCGGGCCACCGGTGACTACATGGGCATGCTGGCCACGGTCATGAACGCCCTGGCCCTGCAGGATGCCCTGGAGACATCGGGCGTGGAATCGCGCGTCATGACCGCCATCGGCATGAACGAGGTGGCCGAGCCGTATATCCGGCGGCGGGCCGTGCGACACCTGGAGAAGGGCCGCGTGGTCATCCTGGCCGCCGGCACCGGCAACCCCTACTTCACGACCGATACGGCCGCGGCCCTGCGTGCGATCGAGATCGGTGCCCAGGTCCTGCTCAAGGCCACCAAGGTGGACGGCGTCTACAGCGCCGACCCGATGCTGGACCCGCAGGCCATCCGTCACGAGGAGCTGGGCTACACGGAGATCCTCGCCAAGCGACTGGCCGTGCTCGACTCGACGGCCGTCAGCCTGTGCATGGACAATGACCTTCCGATCCTCGTCTTCGACATCAACCACGAGGACAACATCGCTCGCGCCGCGCTCGGGGAACCGGTCGGGACGCTCATCCACGGAGGGAAGGACGCATGAGCGACGCTCAGGGTCAGTCGATCGACGCGCGCATGTCCGACGCGGTCGAAGCCATGGATCGCGACTTCAACCATATCCGCACCGGCCGCGCCTCCACCTCACTCGTGGAGCGCCTGCAGGTGGACTACTACGGCACCCCGATGTCGCTGAACCAGCTGGCCAACATCAGCGTGCCGGAGGCCACCACGGTGGTCATCCAACCCTGGGACCGAAACGCCCTGCAGCCCATCGAACGCGCCATCCTGAAGTCAGACATCGGCATCACGCCCAACGTGGACGGCATGGTGGTGCGCCTCAACATCCCGCCACTCACCGAGGAGCGCCGCCGCGACCTCGTCAAGCTCGTCCACAAGCGCATGGAAGAGGCCAAGGTCGAGATCCGCAACCACCGCCGCGAAGCTGTTGACAGCACCAAGAAGCGCGAGAAGGACGGCCAGATCGGCGCCGACGAGGCACACCGCGAGCTGGAGGCCATCGAGAAGGCGACGCACCGCTGGACGGACGAGGTCGATCGGGTCGGCAAGGCCAAGGAGCAGGAGGTCCTGGAGGTCTAGGTGACCGCACCGGCCGTGGGACGACGTGCTGACGACGCACCTGCCGGCGCCGGCGAGGAGGAGCGGCTGCCGCGCCACGTGGCCATCATCATGGACGGCAATCGGCGCTGGGCCCGTGCGCACGGCGTGCCAGAGGCGCAGGGCCACGCGGCCGGCGTCGAGGCCATCCGGCCCATCGTCGAGCACGCCGCCGGCCGCGGCATCGAAGTGCTCACCATCTACGCCTTCAGCCGCGAGAACTGGCAGCGTTCGAGTGCCGAGGTGGGGACGCTGATCGGGCTCCTGGACGCCACCATTCGCGATGAGACCCCCCGCCTCGTCGAGCAGGGCGTGCGCGTGCGCCTGGCGGGCCGCCTCGAGGAGTTGCCCACCGAGACGCGTGACTCCATCGAGCAGGCCCTCCTGCTCACGGCCGGCGGAGCGCGCATGACGCTCAACGTGGCCTTCAACTACTCGTCGCGCTTGGAGATCGTGGATGCCGTGCGGGCCTACGTGGACGACGGCAACAGCCTGGCTGAGCTGGATGAAGAGGGCCTGGCGTCCTATCTCTACACGGCGGATCTGCCTGACCCGGACCTGCTCATCCGCACCGGGGGCGACCAGCGCATCAGCAACTTCCTGCTCTGGCAGGCGGCCTATGCGGAGCTCTACTTCTGCGACCGCTTCTGGCCAGACTTCGGCCCTGCCGACCTCGACGCTGCCATGGCCGAGTTCGCCCGCCGCGCGCGGCGGTTCGGGCGCTAGGCGGGATCCCGGTCGTGCGTGAGCGCGCCATCTCCGCGGTGGTCATCGCCGTGGTGGTCATCGCCGTCTTCCTGGCCGGCGAGCCCTGGCTGACCCTGGGCATCGCGGCGCTCGCGCTGCTGGCATCGCTGGAGGTCTTCCGCCTCCTGCCGCCGGCCGGCTTTCCGGTCGCGCTCCTGCCCGGGGTCATCTTCGCGCCACTGGCCGTGCTGGCAACCGGCTGGCTCGAGGGCGCCGGCGCATGGGTCCCGCTCTACGTGGCACTCGTGCTCGTCGTTCTGGCCATCGATGCCTTTCGCCGCCCCGACGTCCGGGACGGCTTCCTGGTCTGGATGGGCGGCAGCTTCGGAGCCCTCTACCCCTCGTTGCTGGCCTTCGTGGCGGGCATCCTCGTGGTGGCGCCCGCGGTCCCGGAGGAGGCCTTGCTGGGCGGCTACCTCGACGCGGGCCGCACCTGGCTGCTGGTGCTCGTGCTGACGGTCTGGTCCTTCGACACCTTCGCCTACCTCTCCGGGCGGACCTTCAAGCGCGGCCGCTTCCTCAACCACATCTCGCCCAACAAGACCTGGAGCGGGGTCATCGGCGGCACCGTGGCCGCCATCATCGTGGCTGGCCTGCTGGCTGTTGCGGCCGGTCAATGGCTCCCGGGCGGCCTGCTCATGGGCCTCCTGGTGGCCATCGCCGGGCAGGCCGGTGACGTGGCCGAATCGATGCTGAAGCGCACGGCCGGGGTCAAGGATTCTGGCCGCCTCATCCCCGGCCACGGCGGCATCCTCGACCGGGTCGACTCCTTCCTCTTCGCGGCACCCGTGGTCTTCGGCTACCTGGTCATCGTGGGCTCGTGATGGCGGGCCAGGCGGCGCGCCGCCCGCCAGGCGCCAGCGTCGGCGTAGCGCTCCTCGGGTCCAGCGGCTCGATCGGCCGGCAGAGCGTCGAGGTGCTGGTCTCGGCCGGCGCGGATGCCTATCAGGTGGTGGCTCTGGCGGCCGGCCGGGACGCCGAGACGCTCAATGCCCAGGCGGCCGAGCTGCGCCCCAAGGTCGTCGCGCTGGCCGATCCCGATGCGGCGGCGCGCCTGCAGCTGCCGTCGGGCACCCGCCTGGCACAGGGTGACGACGCTCTCGTAGAGATGGCCACCCGCGACGACGTGGACCTCGTCATCATCGCCACGGCCGGCGTGGTCAGCCTGCGGCCGGTGCTGGCGGCCCTCGAGGCGGGCAAGGTGGTGGCCACCGCCAACAAGGAGACCCTCGTCTCCGCGGGTCACCTGGTCATGCCCCTGGCCAGGGCTCGCGCCGATGCCGTGCGGGCGACCGATCCAGCCTCGCCGATGGCCTCACCTCTGGCCTGGCTGCGGCCCATCGATTCGGAGCACTCGGCCATCTGGCAGTGTCTGGCCGGCGAGGACCTGGCCAGTGTGGCGCGACTCATCCTCACCGCATCGGGCGGCCCGTTCCGCGAGTCGTCGCGGGAGCGCATGGCCGACGCCACCCCGGCCGACGCCCTGGCGCACCCCAACTGGACGATGGGTGCCAAGATCACCATCGACTCGGCCACGCTCATGAACAAGGGCCTGGAGGTCATCGAGGCGTACTGGCTCTACGATGTGCCCTACGAGCAGATCGAGGTCGTCATCCACCCCCAGAGCCTGGTCCACTCGTTCGTCGAGTTCGTGGACGGCTCCTTGAAGGCCCAGCTCGGGCTTCCGGACATGCGTATCCCCATCCAGTACGCCATCGATCATCCCCATCGACGTCCAGGCCCGGCGCCTCGCCTGGACGTTCGCATGCACGACCGTATGACGTTCGCGGCGGTCGACGAGGCGCGCTTCCCGGCCCTGCCCGTGGCCCGCGCGGCCGGCCTGGCCGGTCCCGGCGCCACCGCGGCGCTCATCGCCGCTGACGATGTGGCCGTGGGCCGCTTCCTGGACGGCAGTCTCTCGTTCATGGGCATCGTGCGGCTCGTGGAAGAGGCCGTGACACGCTTCAGCGTGACTGGAGCGCCGGACCTCGAGGGGCTGGAGGCCATCGACGCGGCGGTGCGTGCCTGGGCCCGCCAGGCGGACATCGACGGCCGGCGAGCGTCCTGATGGACTTCCTCGTCAACGTCCTCATCCTCCTGGCCATCATCGTGCCGCTCGTGCTGGCGCACGAGCTGGGCCACTTCGTCATGGCCCGTCGGGCCGGCGTCACGGTCCACGAGTTCGGCATCGGCTTCCCCCCTCGAGCGCTCATCCTGCATCGCGGCAAGGAGACGGTCTACTCGCTCAACTGGCTGCCCATCGGCGGCTTCGTGCGGCTGGAGGCGGAGGAGGGCGAGTCGCTCGACCCGCGTGCCTTCGTGAACCAGAAGCTGGGCACGCGGCTGCGCATCCTCATCGCCGGCGTCGTCGTCAACATCGCCATCGCCTGGCTCATCTTCACGCTCATCGCGTTCTTCGCCGAGCCGGTCTGGGACACTCGCATCAACGAGATCGTGCCCGACTCGCCAGCCGAGCGCGCCGGCCTGGTGGCCAGCCGGGTCATCGGGGAGACGGAGCCCATCGAGCTCGTGGACGCCAGCGGGCAGCCCACCGGGGAGACGCGCCGGCTGCCCATCTACGACGACTCGGGAGACCTCCTGGTGGCCATCGACGGTCGCCGGTTCCCGGTCTTCGACGACATCGCCAGCGACCCGTCCGACACGCGCAGCGGTCCGCTGCGCTACCTGGCGGCTCGCGCCGGCGAGACCGTGCTGCTGACCGTCCGGCACGCCGATGGCAGCCTGGAGGACATCGAGGTCACGCTGCGCACGCCGGAGGAGGTGGCGGCTGGCCTCGGGGCCCTCGGCTTCCTGCCCGGCAGCGAGTACGGCGAGCGCCAGAACGGCATCCTCGAAGCGATGGCCATCGGCCTGCAGCGCACCATCGAAGCGTCGACGCTGATCCTGCGGGGCGTGGGCGAGCTCATCGCGTCTATCTTCCAGGGTCCCGGTGCGGAGCTGCCCGTGGCCGGCCCCCTGGGCATCGCCGATCTCGTGGGCGGCGTGCGGGAGTCCGCGCCACCGGCGATCCTGCTCTGGCTGGTAGGCCTGCTCTCCGCCAACCTGGCCGTCTTCAACATCCTGCCCTTCCCGCCCATGGACGGCGGGCGCATGACGATGGCCCTCGTCCAGGCCGCCAGTCGCAACCGCGTCAGCCCCGCCGCCGAACGGCTGGTCTACTTGACCGGCTTCGTCATGCTCATGACGCTGCTCGTGATCGTGACCTGGTCGGACATCCAGCGGATGATCACGTGAGCAGCCCCGACGGGCGCCCTCGGCGACGGACCGCCGTCGTGGACGTTGGCGGCGTGGCCGTCGGCTCGGATGCGCCCATCGTCGTGCAGTCCATGACCAACACGGACACGGCTGACGCCGATGCGACGGCCCTGCAGGTGGCGGCCCTCGCGCACGCCGGCAGCGAGCTGGTGCGCATCACCGTCAACCACGATGCCGCCGCGGCGGCCGTGCCGGTCATCCGGCGCAAGCTCGACGACCTGGGCGTCGGCGTGCCGCTCGTGGGCGACTTCCACTACAACGGGCACCAGTTGCTGCGCTCGCATCCCGCAGCGGCGGCATCCCTGGCCAAGTACCGCATCAATCCCGGCAACGTTGGCGGCAAGCGGCGCGACGAGCACTTCACCACGATCGTGCGGGTCGCCATCGAGCACGACAAGCCTGTCCGCATCGGCGTCAACTGGGGCTCGCTCGACCAGGACCTGCTCACGGAGCTCATGGAGGCCAACGCCCGGACTTCGGCGCCGCTGGCAGCACGCAACGTGCTCATGGAGGCCATGCTGGCCTCGGCCCTGCGCTCCGCGGAGCTGGCGGAGGCCACGGGCCTGGCCCACGACCGCATCATCCTCAGCGCCAAGGTCAGCGCCGTCCGCGACCTCGTGGACACCTACCGAGAGCTGGCGCGCCGCTGCGACTACCCGCTGCACGTCGGCCTCACGGAGGCCGGCATGGGCATGAAGGGCACCGTCGCCTCCTCCGCGGGCCTCGCCATCCTGCTCCACGAGGGCATCGGCGACACCATCCGCGTCTCGCTCACGCCGGCGCCCGACGGTGATCGCACGGAGGAGGTGCAGGTCGCCATGCAGGTCCTGCAATCGCTGGGCCTGCGCTCGTTCCGGCCCCAGGTCAGCGCCTGTCCCGGCTGCGGCCGCACCACGAGCACCTTCTTCCAGGAGATGGCCCAGCGCATCGAGCGGCACATCGCCGAGCGCATGCCCGTGTGGGCTGACCACTATCCCGGCGTCGAGGACATGCTCGTGGCCGTCATGGGCTGCGTCGTCAACGGGCCCGGTGAATCGAAGCAGGCGGACATCGGCATCAGCCTGCCGGGCACCTTCGAGGAGCCCGTAGCGCCCGTCTTCGTGGACGGCGCGCTGCACACGACGCTGCGCGGCGAAGGCCTCGTGGAGGAGTTCATCGGGCTCCTGGAGGGCTACGTGGAGCGTCGCTATGGAGCCGCGGCCAGCCCGGGTTCGGTGGAGACAGGTAGCCGCTGGGAGCGAGCGACACCTCTGCGGCGGTAGCCTTGCAGCCGCGTGACTGCCAGTCGCGTGTCCGACCGATCCGGTGGCCCACGTGCGCGGTGTTGCTCTGCCAGTCTCACGAGCAGCATCCGGGGCTCTCATGGCGTCAGCGGCGTGACCTCCAGCTGCGCCGAGGCAGACAACACCACATCGTGGTGGGCGCCTCCCGTGCGCTACGATTCCCGGCGCCGCGAGTGTGGCCCGCGCATGGGCTGCCCGCTGGTCCCAGAGCATCACCAGGAGGCCATGTGTCCAACGCCGGTTTCGTCAGCGACCTGACCCGTCAGTCCGAGGACTTCCCGGGCTGGTACAACGACCTGGTCCTGAAGGCCGAGCTGGCCAGCTACTCGCCGGTGCGGGGCTGCATGATCATCCGGCCCTACGGCTTCGCCATCTGGGAATCGATGCGCGACGAGCTGGACCGCCACATCAAGCGCACCGGGCACAGCAACGTCTACTTCCCGCTCTTCGTGCCCAAGTCGCTCCTGGAGCGCGAGGCTGAGCACGTCGAGGGCTTCGATCCGCAGGTGGCCTGGGTCACCCGTGCCGGCGGCGAGGATCTCGCCGAGCCGCTGGCCATCCGGCCCACCAGCGAGGCCATCATCGCCGAAGTCGTGAAGGACTGGATCCAGTCCTACCGCGACTTGCCGCTCCTCATGAACCTCTGGAACAACGTGGTCCGCTGGGAGCTGCGCACGCGACTGTTCCTGCGCACGACCGAATTCCTGTGGCAGGAGGCCCACACCTTCCACGCCAGCGAGGAGGAGGCCGCCGAGGAGGTCGCCACGGGCCTGGAGGCCTACCGCGCCGTGGCCGAGGAGTGGTTGGCCATCCCCGTCATCCGGGGCCGCAAGTCGCCCGCGGAGACCTTCCCCGGGGCCGTCTACACGCACGCCATCGAGGCCATGATGCGCGACCGCAAGGCGCTCCAGGCGGGCACCAGCCACATGCTCGGCCAGAACTTCGCGAAGGCCGCGGACATCCAGTTCCTCGATCGCGACAACCAGCGCAAGCACCCCTACGGCACCTCGTGGGGCTTCTCCACACGCATGGTGGGAGCCACGATCATGGCCCACGGCGACGACCACGGCCTGGTCCTGCCGCCCAACGTGGCGCCCACCCAGGTCGTCGTCGTGCCCATCTTCCGCAGCGAGGACGACCGCCGCGCGGTGGCCGGCGCCATCGAAACGCTGGAAGCCGCCCTGGCGGACGTGCAGACCGCATCCGGTCCGCTGCGCCTCAAGGTCGACTGGCGCGAGGAGACGCCTGGGTTCAAGTTCAACCACTGGGAGCTGCGGGGCGTGCCGCTTCGCCTGGAGATCGGCCCGCGCGACGTGGCCGCCGGCCAGGCCGTCGTGGTGCGCCGCTCCGATCGCGCCAAGGAAGCCCTGCCCCTGGTGAGCCTGGCAGTCGAGCTGCCGCGGCGCCTGGTCGACTACCAGGCGGCTGTGCTGCAGCGCGCCATCGACTTCCGCGAGCAGCACACGCACCGCGTCGACACGCTCGGTGAGATGGGCGAGACCCTCGACGGGGGTGGCGGGTTCATGCTGGCGCCGTGGTGCGGCTCGGGCGAGTGCGAGAAGGCCGTCTCCGCGCAGAACGGCGCAACCATTCGTGTCATCCCCTTCGACTCGCCTGACGAGTCCGGCGCCTGCGTCGTGGACGGCCGACCCAGTGAACGGCGCGTCCTCTTCGCACGCGCCTACTAGTCGCGCCGGCCAAGCCGGACGCCGGGTCCGAAGAACGACCGAGCAGGACACCAGCCCTCCGCTGCGCCATGGCTATCCTCTGCCGGGACATCGGCCTGCTGCTGCTCCAGGCGCCGCACACGGGCTCCACGTCGCTGGGCACCCTGCTGCGCACGGAGCTGGGCGGCGAGATGCTGGTCGAGGACCGCGTCCGTGATGCCCAGGGCCGGGTCGTGCTTCGCCAGAAACACCAGACGCTGGCCCAGCTCATAGCGGCCGGCCTCGTCACCCCTGAGCAGCGGGAACACCTCCTCGTGGTGGTCGGCATCCGCAACCCGTACGACTTGGTCCTGACCGAGTACGCCCGCAACCGCGAGGCGGGCAGCATCTCCGCCCCGCAGCGGCTGCTGCGACGCCTGCCCGGCGCCAGCCCCGACTTCAGCCCGCGCGACTTCGAGCGCTTCGTGCAGCGTCGCTACGAGCCCGGCCGGCTCTTCCGCCTGCTCGGCCGACGGCCCTTCATCCCGACCGACTGGACCGCCGGCGCCGACCACCTCATCCGTTTCGAGCACATGCAGGACGACCTCGACGCCGCCTTGCGCAGGGTGGGCGTCATGGAGCCCCATCGGCTGCCGCATCGCAACCCCACGACCTCGCGGGCCGACCGCGACTACCGCCCCGTCTACACGGAACGGGCGCGCGCCATCGTCGGTCGGGCCTACGCGGCCCTCATCGAGACACACGGCTACCGCTTCGGGTCTGAGGGGGATGAACCGGGGTGATATACTCATCGACCGCACGTCTGGCCGCCTGAAACGTGGGTGACCCCCACGTTTTGTTATGACCACGGGCGCATCGACGGAACGAGAGGAGGCGACGCATGAGCCGGGACTTCATCGGCGCGCTCCTGCAGCTCAATGCCGAGAAGGGCCTCCCGCGCGAGCAACTCGTGCGCACGGTGGAGGATGCCATCCAGAGCGCCTACCGTCGCGTCGCACCGGGCTATGAGGACGTCTACGTCAAGCTCGACACGGAGACCGGCGAGATGCGCATCTTCCGTGCCCGCATCGTCGTCTCGCAGGTCGAAGACGAGTCTACCCAGTGGCCGATCTCAGTGGCCCAGGAGCACGATCCGTCGGCCATCCTCGGGGACCTGGTCGAGTACGAGCAGCTGGAGCCCACGCACTTCGGTCGCGTCGGAGCCCAGGTCGCCGGGCAGGTCGTCCGCCAGCGGCTGCGCGAGGCGGAGCGCGAGACCCTCTTCGACGAGTTCGCCCACCGAGAGGGCGAGATCATCACCGGCAGCGTCAGCCGCGTGGAGCCCTCCGGCATCATCCTTGACTTGGGCAAGGCTGAGGCCATCTTGCGCACCACGGACCAGTCGGCCTCCGAGCACTACCGCATCGGCCAGCATGTCAAGGCCTACGTGCTGGAGGTGCGCCGCACCACGCGCGGCCCGCTCATCTACGTCAGTCGCACCCATAAGTCCTTCCTTCGTCGGCTCTTCGAGTTGGAAGTCCCGGAGATCCAGGCCGGCACCGTGGAGATCCGCGCCATCGCCCGCGAGGCGGGCAGCCGCAGCAAGATGGCCGTCTCCAGCCGGCAGGAAGGCCTGGACCCGGTCGGCGCCACGGTGGGCCAGCGCGGCGGTCGCGTGCAGGCCGTCGTGGCCGAGCTGGGCGGCGAGAAGATCGACATCATCCCCTGGGCGGACGACCCCGACGTATTCGTGGCCAATGCCCTCAGCCCGGCTCAGGTCGTGGGCGTCAAGATCGACGAGGCGAATCGCATCGCCGCCGTCACGGTGCCTGAGCGCATGCTCTCGCTGGCCATCGGCCGCGAGGGCCAGAATGCGCGGCTGGCGGCCAAGCTGACCGGATGGCGCATCGACATCCGCTCGGAGAACGGCCCGGACGCCACCGATGGCGAGAGCACAGCCGCGCCACAGATCGTCGCCGGATCGGAGTCGAAGCCCGAGCCCGAGCCCCAGCCCGAGTCCGAGGCCGAGCCCCAGCCCGAACCCGTCCAGGACGAGGCGGCTGCGGAAGGCGCGGAGGTGCGGCCGTAGCCGGCGCCGCGGTCGCCCAGGCGCGACACGTTCCCGCCCGGACCTGTGTCGCCTGCCGGACGCGCCGCGACAAGGCCCTCCTGTTGCGGGTCGTGCGCCGGCCCGACGGCAGTGTCGTGCTCGATCGCGAGGGCCGGCTCGAGGGCCGGGGCGCCTATCTCTGTGATGACGGCTCGTGCTTGACGCTGGCCCTTCGGCGATCGGCCCTGCAGCGCGCGCTGCGGACCACGCTGCCCGATGACCTGAAGATACGATCGGAGCAAGGTGACGCGGCTCCTGGCCCAGTCGCGACCGGCCGCCGGGCTCCGCAGATGATGCTGGGAGGCACCGATGGCACGTAGTCGCAGCGGCACCCGCGGACGGCGGGGGCCCAAGAAGCCTCGCAAGTGGGCGGAGGGCACCGAGAGCGCGGTCAGGGTCGCGGACCCGGCCACGCGCGGGGCCGTCGAGATCCCGGACTCCATCACCGTCAAGGAGCTGGCTGAGCTCATCGGCATCAACTCTGCGGACGTCATCCGCGAGCTCATCCGCAGCGGCATCTTCGCCACCATCAACCAGACCATCGACCGCGACACGGCTGCTCTCGTCACGGAGGAGCTGGGCTTCCAGGTATCCGAGGTCCGCCCTGCCGAGGCCCGTGAGGCGGCCGCTGAAGCGGCCCCGGCTCCCGCCACCAAGGTCTCCCTCTACGAAGAGGACGAGCCGGACCAGCTCGTCGAGCGCGCCCCCATCGTGACCGTCATGGGTCACGTGGACCACGGCAAGACCAGCCTTCTGGACCGCATCCGCGAGTCGACCGTGGCAGCCGGCGAGCGCGGAGGCATCACCCAACGCATCGGTGCCAGCGAGGCCATCCACGATGGCCGTCGTATCGTCTTCCTGGATACGCCGGGCCACGAGGCGTTCACGTCCATGCGCGCCCGCGGCGCCAGGGTCACGGATATCGCCGTGCTGGTGGTGGCGGCCGATGATGGCGTCATGCCCCAGACCGTCGAGGCCATCGACCATGCCCGGGCGGCCGGCGTTCCCATCATCGTGGCCCTCAATAAGATCGACCTTGCCGACAGCAAGCCCGACCGCATCAAGACAGAGCTGTCGGAGCGCGGCGTCGTCATCGAGGAGTACGGCGGAGACGTGCCGCTCGTGCCTGTCAGCGCCAAGACCGGGCAGGGCATCGACGATCTGCTGGAGACGATCCTGCTGACCTCGGACGCTACCGTTGAGCCCAAGGCCAACCCCGACCGGCCGGCGGTGGGCACCATCGTGGAGGCGGAGCTCGACCGAGCCCGTGGTCCCGTGGCCAGCGTGCTCATCCAGACGGGCACCCTGCGCCAGGGCGACGCGGTCGTGGTGGGCAACACCTACGGTCGCGCTCGGGCCCTCGAGGACAGCACCGGCAAGCGCATCCGCAAGTCCGGGCCGGCCTCGGCGGTGGTCCTCCTGGGCCTCGCGGACGTGCCCGAGGCCGGTGACGTCCTGCGCGTCGTGGAGAGCGAGAAGATCGCCCGGGTGCTCGTGGAGGAGCGTCTGGCGGCGACGGTCAGCAAGTCGGAGGCGACCGGCCATGCCACCCTGGAGGACCTCTACCGCCAGGTGCAGGCCGGCCAGACCAAGGAGCTGCGCATCGTCCTCAAGTCGGACGTGCAGGGCTCCCTGGGCGCCGTCGTCCATGCCCTTGAGCAGGTCCAGACCGACGAGGTGCGCTTCAACTTCCTGCTCCAGGGCACCGGCGACATCACCGACAACGACGTCAACCTGGCGGCCGCCTCGGACGCCGTGGTGGTCGGCTTCAACGTGCGCGTGGCCGGCACGGCTCGCAAGGGTGCCGAGTCGGAGGGCGTGGAGATCCGCCTCTACGACATCATCTACAAGCTCACCGAGGACATGGAGGCTGCGCTGGCCGGCATGCTCGAGCCGGAGATCGTGGAGACGATCCAGGGCCGTGCCGAGGTGCGCCAGGTCTTCCGCGTCGGTCGTGGCCAGGCCATCGCCGGCAGCTACGTCACGGACGGCCGTATCGTGCGCGGCGGGGCCCGGGTCTACCGCAACGGCCAGCTCATCGCCACCGACCGCATCAGCTCCGTGCGCCGCTTCAAGGACGACGTGCGCGAGGTCACGACCGGCTACGAGTGCGGCATCGCGCTGACGGGCTTCCACACCTTCGAGGAGCTCGACGTCATCGAATCGTTCACCACGGAGACCATCGCCCGGGCCGTCACAAGGTAGCCCATGAGCGAGCGCACGCGGCGCGTCGACCACCTCCTCCAGGAGGAGATCAGCGCCATCATCCGCCGCGAGCTCCACGACCCGCGCGTGGGATTCGTGACCATCACCGGCGTGGATGTCACGTCGGACCTACACCACGCCACGGTGTGGGCCTCGGTCATCGGCGACGACAAGGAGCGCCGCGCCACCCTGCAGGTGCTGGGGCGAGCCATGCCCTTCATCCGCCATCAGCTGGGGGCGCTGCGCCTGCGGCGCATCCCCGAGCTGCACCTGCGCGAGGACGACACGGCCGAGCGCGGCACACGTGTCATGCGGCTGCTTGAGCAGCTGGAGGCCGCGGGCCCGGAGGGGCCCATCGGTGAGTTCGACCCTGTCCCCGGGCCGTCCGGCCTGCCCACGCCGCACTCCCTGAACGACCCCGGGTCAGGCGCCGCCGATGATGCCGAGGAGCCGCTCCCGGCGGGCTACCGTCGCCGCGTGGACCGCGTCGCGCTGCGCAAGGCCAGGGAGCGCCGTGGTCGCTGAAGGGATGCGCTCGCTGCGCCAGGAGGACCTGGACGCGGTGCCTGCCGAGCTGCCCGGACGGCTGTTGGAGGCACGCCGCGTCATGACCGTCTGCCACCGCGACCCGGAGGCGGACGCGCTCGGCTCGGCCCTGGCCGTCGCGCTCGCCCTGGAGACCCGTGGCGCGCGGGTCAACGCCGTCTGCGCGGACCCGGTGCCCGCCATGTACGACTTCATGCCGCAGATCGAGCGCTTCCGGACGTCGCCGGAGCCGGACCTCGATCCGGACCTCATCGTCGTCTGCGACTGCGGCGACCTGCAGCGCGTGGGGCGCGTGCTCACGGACCACGCCGAACTCTTCGCCCACGTGCCCATCGTGGACATCGATCACCACCTCTCCAACCCACGCTTCGGGACCCTCGACTGGGTGGATGCGACGGCGGCCGCGACCTGTGAGCAGGTCGCGCTGCTGCTGCCGCACCTTGGCCTCGGCTTCGACGCGCTGGGGGGTGACATCGCGGCCGACCTCATGGCCGGCCTGGTCATCGACACGGCCAACTTCCAGCACCCCAACACCACGCCACGCACGCTCCGCGCGGCCAGTGAGCTGCTGGCCGCCGGCGCGGAGCTGCCCATGATCGCGCGGCGCATCTATCGCACCAAGCCCAATGCCCAGCTGCGGCTCTTCGGGCGCGTCCTGGCGCGCCTGGAGGCGTCGGCCGACGGCCGAGTCGTCTGGTCGGTCATGGCCGATGACGACCTGGCCGCCGCCGGCGCCGGCCCGCAGATGTCGGAAGGCCTCATCGACCTGCTGGCTCAGTCCGAGAGCGCGGAGGTGGCCATCCTCTTCAAGGACAACGGTGACCGGGCACGCATCTCCGTCCGCACCCGCGACGGCGGCGTGGACGCCACGGCTCTCACCGGCGTCTTCGGTGGCGGCGGGCACGCGCGCGCGGCGGGCGCCACCATCGAGCTGCCGTTGGGCGAGGCCCGGATCGCCGTGCTGGAGCTGGCCACGCGGCTCGCCGCGGAGCTGCCGGAGCGGTGACGGCTGCGCGGCGGGCGGACGGCCCGCGCATCGACGGCATCCTCGTGACGGCCAAGCCGACCGGACCCACGTCCCATGACGTGGTGGCCCTCGTGCGCCGCCTCACCGGCGTGCGGCGCGTCGGCCACGGCGGCACGCTGGATTCCTTCGCCATGGGCGTGCTGCCGGTGTTCCTCGGTCACGCCACGCGGATGGTCGAGTACCACCTGGCCGATGAGAAGGCCTACCGTGCCTCGGTGGTCTTCGGGGCCCGCTCGTCGACCGACGACATCGACGGCCAGATGACACCGAGCGAGGCATCGCCTCCCTCGCGCGAGGCCGTCGAGGCTGCCCTGGCCGATCTCCGGGGCCCCATCGTCCAGGTCCCGCCCGATCACTCCGCCGTGCACGTGGACGGCCGCCGCGCATACCAGTTGGCCCGCCAGGGTGAACGGCCCCGACTGGCGCCGCGCAGTGTCACCATCCATGCCCTGGAGCTGAGCGGCTGGGATACGGCCGACGCGGGCCGGCCCTTGGCTCTGCTGGATGTGCGCTGCAGCGCCGGCACCTACGTGCGCTCGCTGGCCCGCGACCTCGGTGAGCGGCTCGGCTGCGGCGCCTACCTCGGCGCCCTGACGCGAACCTCCAGCGGTCCATTCCGGCTCGAGGAAGCCCATCCGCTCGACCGCGTCCGCGAGGAGCTGGCCGCCGGGCGTCTCGAGCCGCTCCTGCGGCCCATGGACGCAGGCCTCTCGTCGATCGCGGAGCTGCGCATCGGAGCGCACGACCGTGAGGCGCTCGGCCGCGGCCAGGTCATCCGCGTGCGTGAGCCGGCGCTGGCGGAGCCCGTGGCACCTGCGGAGCCCGTGGCGACGGCGGAGTCCGTGCCGCCAGTGGAGCCAGTGGTGGCGGCGGCGGCTGCGGAGGCGGGCCGCCTGGTGCGGGTCACGGACGAGTCCGGCCGGCTGGTGGCCATGGGCCACATCCGATCCGGGCGCCTGTACCCTGACAAGGTGTTCATCGCCCCCGAGACCTGAGCATGCCGATCATCCGAAGCATCGACCAGCTGCCTGACGACACGCGCCTCGCGGTGACAGTGGGCGTCTTTGATGGGGTCCATCGCGGCCACCAGCAGGTCTTCCGCGTCCTCGACCAGTCGGCGCGGCGGCTGGCTGCCATGCCCGTTGCCGTGACGTTCGACCCGCATCCCGACGCGGTCACCCAGGGCCAGGCACCGGACCTCCTGATGGACCCCCGCGAGCGCTTGGAGCGCATCGCCGGGCTGGTGGCCGGCATCGTCGTCGTACAGCGTTTCGACGAGGTCTTCCGGCGCACGAGCGCCGAGGAGTTCATGGCCCGACTGGGGGGTGGCCGCAATCTGGCGGCCCTCGTCATGACGCATGTCTCGGCCTTCGGGCGCGATCGCGCCGGCACCCTCCCGGTCCTGCGCCAGATGGGACTCGAGCGCGGCTGGGAGCTGGTCGAGGCGCCAACGCTGGACTCCGGCGGCGCCCGGGTCTCCAGTGCGCGCACTCGCGAGCTGGTGACCAGCGGGCAGCTGGACACGGCCGCCACTCTGCTGGGGCGCCCGTTCGCACTGGTGGGCACCGTGGTCCACGGGGAGCAGCGCGGTCGTGAGCTCGGCTTCCCTACGGCCAACCTGAGCTTCTCCGGGCCCGCCTGCCTGCCGCCGGACGGCATCTACGCGGCGCGGGCGACCTGGGGCGGCGAGGCCATCCTGTCGCCCCTGGATTCGGCCGACGCGGTCATCTCGCTGGGCACCCAGCCGACCTTCGGGGGTCGCGTGCGCCTCTTCGAGGTGCACCTCCTGGACCGTGACGTGGACCTCTACGGTCAGCGCCTGCGCGTCGAGTTCGCGGGCTGGCTGCGCGGCCAGCGCCGCTACGACAGCGCAGACGAGCTCATCGCACAGATGGGCCGCGATGTGAGCCATGCCCGCGCGGCGCTGGTGAAGAGCCTGCCCGGAGTGGCTCCGGCAGCCCAGTAGCACCCGACGAGTCGCCGGGGGCGGCGTAGCGTCCCGCACGGCCGTCTCAGGTCGCGACCTCACCCCCGATCCAGGTCCGCAGCGGGATCACCTGCCCGACCCGGAGCGCGAAGTCGCCCTCATGTGCGGCGTCCCAAGCCACCAGATCTGCCGCTGCCCCTGGTCGAAGCACGCCGACTCGGTCGTCGAGGCCGAGCGCTCGTGCGCCGCCGGCGGTGGCCGCCCAGAGCGCCTCATCGACGGAGAAGCCGATAGCCACTGCGAGGCCGACGGCGAGGGGCATCGAGGGCGTGCCGAACGTGCCGGCGTTGGCGTCGCTGCCGAGGGCCACGCAGGCGCCGGCCTCGAGGAGGGCACGCACGGGCGGCATGCCGCTCCGCAGGAGGAGGGCCGGTCCCGGAAGGATGGTGGCCACGGTCCTGCTGCCGGCCAGGGCCCCGGCGTCGTCCTCGTCGGCGTGCTCGAGGTGATCGACCGAGAGTGCGCCCATGGCCACGCCCAGCCGGGTGCCGCCCGAGTGCTCGAGCTGGTCGGCGTGGAGGCGCAGCCCCAGGCCGTGCTGCCGGCCCGCGTCCAGGATGCGGCGGGTCAGCTCGAGGTCGAAGATGCCGGGTTCACAGAAGACGTCGATGAAGTCGGCCTGCTGGGCGACATCCGGCAGCGCCGCGATGACTGCCTCGGCCTGCTCACCAGGCGTGGACTCCTCGGGAACGGCATGGGCGCCCAGGAAGGTCCGCAGCACCCGCAGGCGGAGGGGTGCCGCGGCCTCACCGATGAGCCGCAGGAGCCGCAGCTCGGCCGCCGCCGTGAGCCCGTAGCCAGACTTGACTTCCAGGGTGGTCGTGCCCGAGGCAGCCGCCGCCTGCAGCCGTGCCCGGGTCGCCGCCACGAGGTCCGCGTCGCTCGCTGCGGCGGTGGCCCGGACGGTGCGCAGGATGCCGCCGCCGGAATAGCCCTCGCCGCGGCTGCGAGCGGCCGCCTCGTCGCTGCGATCGCCGGCGAAGACGAGATGCGTGTGGGGGTCCACGAGGCCGGGGGTCAAGAGCACCCCGGCGACATCACTGACATCATCCGGGTCGCCGGGTCGCAAGCCGCCGGCGCGTACCTCCTCGATGCGCCCGTCCCCCAGGACGACGACCCAGGGACCCTCGATGACGTCCGTGCCGCCCACCTGGCGGCCTGTCATGGGCAGGAGCCGACCGTGACCCACGATCGCCGAACGACGCGGCGCGACCGGGCTGGTCACGGGGCGTCGAGGCGCAGCCAGGACGTCTCGGGGACATCCGGCGGCACGGCCAAGTCCACCAGCAGGCCTTCCTGGACGATGCGCCCGGCGGCCGCCAGGTCCGGCCCCGGCTCACGATCGTGCTCGAGACGACTGATGGTGGTGCGGACACGCAAGTGCGCCTCCTCCACACCGCGGCCCGGCCGGGTGCCTGGCAGAGCGTCGAGGCGGAGATCCAGCGCCTGGGCGGCGCAGATGAGCTCGATGGCGAGGATGCGCTCGGAGTGCTCGAGGACGCGGCGCAGGTGGAGCGCGGCGATGGAGCCCATCGAGACGTGGTCCTCCTGGTTGGCCGAGGTGGGGATCGAATCGGCCGAGGCGGGATGTGCCAGCACCTTCGATTCCGAGGCCAGGGCGGCCGCCGTGTACTGCAGGATCATGAGTCCGGAATCCAGTCCGGAGGCTGCCCCCAGGAAGGCCGGTAGGCCGTCGTTGAGTCGCGGGTCGAGCAGCAGCGCGACCCGACGCTCGCTGATGGCGCCCAGCTCGGCGATGGCCAGCTTGGCCAGGTCGAGGGCCAGGGCCACCGGCTCGCCATGGAAGTTGCCGCCACTGATGACGAGGCCGTGCCCGGTGGCCAGGGCGTCCTGCGGCACGTGGCCGCCTTCCGGGAAGACGAGGGGGTTGTCCGTCGCGGAGTTCATCTCGATGTCCAGCACGCCGTGGAGGTAGGCCAGGGCGTCCCGCACCGCGCCATGGACCTGCGGCACGCAGCGCAGCGAGTAGGGGTCCTGGACCCGGTGGCTGTCGGCGTGGTGCGAGCGCTGCAGCTCGCTGTCGCGCAGCAGCCAGCGCAGCTCGGCGGCCGTGCGCACCTGGCCGGGGTGTGGACGCGTGGACTGGTAGGCGGCGCTGAAGGCGACCTCCGTGCCCCGCAGGGCTTCGGTACTCATGGCAGCCGCCACGCTGGCGGTCCGCGCCAGGCGCTCAGCGGCGGCCAGCGCCAGGGCGCCGATGGCGGTCATCATCTGCGTGCCATTGAGCAGGGCCAAGCCCTCCTTGGGCTCCAGCACGAGCGGTGCCAAACCCAGCGCAGCGAGGGCCTCGGCGGCCGGCTGCAGGCGGCCCTGCAGCTCCACGGTGCCATGCCCGATGAGGGGCAGGGCCAGGTGGGCCAGGGGAGCCAGGTCGCCAGAGGCGCCCACGCTGCCCTGCGAGGGCACGACGGGATGCAGGCCGAGAGCGAGCATCTCGCACAGCCGCTCGATGAGCTCCGGCCGGCAGCCCGAGTGGCCCAGTGCCAGCGTATTGGCGCGCAGGAGCAGCATGGCTCGCACCACGGATGTGGGCAGCGGCTCACCGACGCCGGCGGCATGGCTGAGGAGCAGCCGCTCCTGCAGCTCGCGAGCGCGCTCGGGCGGCACGAAGGTGCTGGCCAGCGACCCGAAGCCGGTGGTCACGCCGTAGACGACCTCGCCGGAGGCGACGAGGCGGTCGATGACGGCCCGGGCCTCCCCGACGCGCCGGCGTGCCCCGGGGTCCAGCCGGACCCCGTCCCGGCCGAGGGCCACCGACTCGATGTCCGCGATCGTCAACTCCGCTCCGTTGAGGACGATGGCCGCCCCGCTGTCTGCCACGGCCGGGCTCAGCCGGCCAGCATGGGGATGTGCACCCCGCGCTCACGGGCGATCTCGATGGCACGCTCGTAGCCGGCGTCGACGTGCCGCACGACGCCCATGCCCGGGTCGGTGGTGAGGACTCGCTCCAGCTTCGCGGCGGCCAGATCGGTCCCGTCGGCGACCACGACCATTCCTGCATGCTGGCTGTAGCCGATGCCCGTTCCGCCACCGTGGTGGATGCTCACCCAGGTGGCGCCGGCAGAGGTGTTGACGAGCGCGTTGAGCATGGGCCAGTCGGCGATGGCGTCCGACCCGTCGCGCATGGCCTCCGTCTCGCGGTTGGGGGAGGCCACCGAGCCGGCGTCCAGGTGGTCGCGGCCGATGACGATGGGGGCGCTCACGGTGCCGTCGCGCACGAGATCGTTGAAGGCCAGGCCGGCCCTGGCGCGCTCCCCGTAGCCGAGCCAGCAGATCCGCGCCGGCAAGCCCTGGAAGGCGACCCGCTGCTGTGCGGCACGGATCCAGCGCTGCAGCGAGACGTCACCTGGGAAGAGGTCCAGCACGGCCTCGTCGGTGCGGGCGATGTCGGCCGGGTCACCCGAGAGTGCGGCCCAGCGGAATGGGCCTCGGCCCTCGCAGAACTGGGGCCGGATGAAGGCAGGCACGAAGCCCGGGATGTCGAACGCGTCAGCCACGCCTTGCGCCTGGGCCTGGGCGCGGATGTTGTTGCCGTAGTCGAAGGCCACGGAGCCAGCCACCTTGAGGGCCAGCATGGCGCGCACGTGCTCCGCCATGGAGGCCATGCTCCGACCCACGTAGCCTTCGGGATCCGAGGCCCGCAGGTCCTCCGCGTCGGCGAGCGAGAGCCCGGCCGGCACGTAGCCGTTGAGGGCGTCGTGGGCGGAGGTCTGGTCGGTGACGGCGTCGAAGTGCTCGCCGCGACGCACCAGCTCGGGCTCCACCTCGGCAGCGTTGCCGACGAGCGCGATGGACTCGGCCCGCCCGGCGGCCGCGGCCCCCCGGGCCCAGGCGAGGGCCTCGTCGAGGTCGTCGCTGACGCGATCGACATAGCGCGTCTCGAGGCGGCGCCGCACGCGTTCCGGGTCGACCTCGATGCAGAGCGCCACGCCGTCGTTCATGGTCACGGCCAGCGGTTGTGCACCGCCCATGCCGCCCAGGCCAGCCGTCAGCACGACACGCCCGCGCAGGGTGCCGCCGAAGTGCTGGCGGGCCAGCTCGGCGAAGGTCTCGAAGGTGCCCTGCAGGATGCCCTGGCTGCCGATGTAGATCCACGACCCGGCGGTCATCTGGCCGTACATCGTGAGGCCGGCGCGCTCGAGCTCGCGGAAGGTCTCCCAGGTGGCCCAGCGTGCCACCAGGTTGCTGTTGGCGATGAGCACGCGGGGCGCCCATTCGTGGGTCCGGAAGACGGCCACCGGCTTGCCCGAGGCCACCAGGAGCGTCTCGTCGTCGGCCAGCGCCCGCAGCTCGCGAACGATGGCGTCGAAGGCAGGCCAGGAGCGCGCCGCACGCCCCGTGCCTCCGTAGACGACGAGGTCATCGGGACGCTCGGCGACCTCCGGGTCGAGGTTGTTCATGAGCATGCGCAGGGCTGCCTCCTGGCCCCAGCCGCGACAGGTCAGCTGGCTCCCACGCGGCGCCCGTACCTCCCGTGGACCGCTGCTCACCACCATGCCGACCCTCCTTCCCCGCATAGGGTAGCGTGCTCCTGGAAGGCTCCTGCGATGGCGCCGCCCTCCTGCCAGCGTGGCCACGAGAAGCGCTGTGGTATCCTGCCGTGCTGTAACCAGAAGGACATGGATAGGCTGGAGGACCAGTTGCCGCTAACGCGGGAAACGAAGGCGAGCGTCGTCACGGGATATGCCACCAAGGAAGGTGACACCGGGTCGCCCGAAGTGCAGATCGCGCTCCTCACCGAGCGCATCGGCGGGCTGACCGAGCATCTGCGACGCTACCCAAAGGATCATCACTCGCGCCGCGGCTTGCTCAAGCTCGTTGGCACGCGACGTCGTCTCCTGGCGTACCTGATGCGCAAGGACTCGACGAGGTATCAGTCCGTCATCGAACGGCTCGGCCTGCGCCGCTAGGCGCAGTCGCCACGGCGGGTGAGGCCCGCACTCGCTACCTGCCCAATCGCATGCGCCAAGGACCCCAGGGTGGGGTCCGCGTGACAGACATCCAACGCGCCCCGGTCCGTCGCCCGTCCCATCGGAGGACACATGACGGTAACCACCCTTTCGACCGAGCTTGGTGGTCGGACCCTGACCATCGAGACCGGCAAGCTCGCACGCCTCGCGGGCGGCGCCGTGACCGTGCGCTACGGCGACACCCTGTTGCTGGGTACGGCCAACCGCGCCGATCCTCGCCCCGGTCTCGACTTCTTCCCGCTCACCATCGACTTCGAGGAGCGCATGTACGCCGCGGGCAAGATCCCCGGCGGCTTCATCAAGCGTGAGGCCCGTCCCTCGGAGGGCGCCATCCTGGCGGCGCGCCTCACCGACCGGCCCATCCGCCCGCTCTTCCCGGAGGGCTACAAGGACGACGTCCAGTGTGTCCTCACCGTGCTCTCCACGGACCAGGAGAACGACCCGGACGTCCTCGGCACCATCGCCGCTTCGGCTGCGCTGACCATCAGCGAGATCCCCTTCCTGGGCCCGGTGGCAGCCGTGCGCATCGGTCGCATCGACGGCGAGTTCATCATCAATCCCACCACCAGCCAGCTGGAGCAGTCGGAGCTCGACCTCGTCGTCTCCGGCACCCGTGACGCCATCATGATGGTCGAGGCGGGCGCCAAGATCCTGCCGGAGTCGGTCATGGCGGACGCCATCATGTTCGGCCACCGCTCGCTGCAGCCGGTCATCGAGCTCCAGGAGCAGCTGCGAGCGCAAGTCGGCAAGGCCAAGCGCGTGCCCTTCATCGAGCCCGACATCAGCTCCGTGGTGGAGTTCGTGGCCGCCGCGGAGGCGGGCCGTTCCTTCGTCGTCTTCGACACGGAGACGACGAGCCGTGACGTCAAGATGGGCGAGCTCGTGGAGATCGGCGCCGTGCGCGTCAGCGGCGGCGCGGTACGCGACCGCTTCTCGACGCTCGCGAAGCCCAGCCGCGGCGTCGTCGGGAAGCAGATCCACGGCATCACGGAGGCGGACGTGGCCGCCGCGCCCAGTCCGGTCGAGGCTGCACGGCAGTTCCTCGCCTGGGCCGGCGACGACATCCTGGTGGGCCACAACGTCGGCTTCGACATCACCTTCCTGGAAGCAGCCCTGGCCGACGGCACGCGCATCGAACCGGGCCGCTACCTGGACACGCTCGTCCTGGCCCGCGCTGCCCACCCTGACCTCGACGCCCACAAGCTCGCCGACCTCGTCGAGTTCTTCGAGCTGGGGACTGCCCCCGCGCACCGCGCCCTGGGCGATGCAGAGGCCACGGCCGCGCTGCTCATGCGCCTGGCGGGCGACCTGCCCACGCGCGTCTCGGCCTTCAAGGCATCCGTGGCCGAGTCCATCCGCATGCGCAAGAACGGCGGAGATGCTGCTGCTGCCGACGCCGCCTTCGAGGCGGCCGTGCTTCGCGCTGGCTTCTCCAAGGGCTTCACCACCCTGCTGCACAAGAAGACGGTGCGCGAGGTGGTCCTCGCGGAGGGTATCCGTATCGATGGCCGGGACGCGGACACCATCCGCCCCATCTCGGTCGAGGTCGGCCTCCTGCCGCGCGCCCACGGCTCCGGCCTCTTCACGCGTGGCGAGACGCAGGCCCTCACGGTGGCCACGCTGGGTCCCTCCAGCGACGTGCAGCGCATCGACACCATCAGCCCGGAAGAGTCGAAGCGCTTCCTCCACCACTACAACATGCCGCCCTACAGCACCGGCGAGAACAAGTTCATGCGCGGCCCCGGCCGGCGCGAGATCGGCCACGGCGCCCTCGCGGAGCGTGCCCTCATCCCCGTCCTTCCCGACCAGGAGGACTTCCCCTACGTCATCCGCCTCGTCAGCGAGTGCGTGACCTCCAACGGCTCGACCTCCATGGCCTCCACCTGTGGCTCCACGCTGGCGCTCATGGATGCCGGTGTGCCCATCAAGGCACCGGTGGCTGGTGCCGCCATGGGTCTGGTCACCGACGGTGAGCGCTTCACCGTCCTCACCGACATCCTCGGCAAGGAGGACTTCTTCGGTGACATGGACTTCAAGGTGACGGGCACCACGGAGGGCATCACGGCCCTCCAGATGGACATCAAGGTGCAGGGCATCAACGAGGACATCATCCGCACCGGTCTCGCCAAGGCCCACGCGGCGCGCCTCTTCATCCTCGACCGCATGACCGAGGTCATCCCCTCGGCACGCGGCGACGTCAGCGCCTTCGCACCGCGCATCATCACCATCAAGATCAACCCCGAGAAGATCCGCGACATCATCGGCAAGGGCGGCGCCATGATCCGCAAGATCCAGGAGGAGACCGGCACGGAGATCAACGTCGAGGACGATGGCAGCGTGGAGATCGCGGCCGTCAGCTCGGAGAACTCCTCGCGGGCCATCCAGTGGATCGAGTCGCTCACGCGCGAGGTCGAGGTCGGCGGACTGTACCTGGGCAAGGTGACCCGCATCATGGGCTTCGGCGCCTTCGTGGAGATCCTGCCCGGCAAGGAGGGCCTCGTGCGCATCGGCGAGCTGGCCGACTACCACGTGCCCACGGTCGAGGATGTCGTCCAGGTCGGCGACGAGATCATGGTCGTGGTCATCGAGGTCGACCGCCAGGGTCGCGTCAACCTGTCTCGCAAGGCTGCCATGCAGCGGCATCTGGCCAAGGCCGGCGAGGCCTAGCCCGGCGTCTCTCTTTCCGGAGCTGAGGGCGCCGCGGCCATCCCGGCCCCTGCGACCTCAGCGACGAGGGCGCTCGACGACCTCTCGATAGGTGGCCAGCGTCGCCTCGGCGACGCGGCTCCAATCGAAACGTTCCAGGCGCTCGCCGTTGTGGCGGCCCATGGACGCCAGGTCGGCACGCATCGCGACCCGCAGCGCGCCCGCAAGGCCCTGCGGGTCGTCGTCGTCGTAGAGGATGCCGCCCGCCTCGTCCAGGGCCTCGGTGACGCAGCCGCGACGGGGCGCGATGATGGCCCGCTCGAAGGACATCGCCAGCAGCACCGACCCGGAGGTGAAGATCTCCAGGAATGGACAGGCGACGACGTCCGCCGCGCGCAGGTAGACCTGCAGCTCTTCGTCAGGCACGAAGCCCAGGTCCAGGCGCACGCGTGGATCGGCGTCGACCAGGGCCATCACGCGTGCCGCGTATTCGGCATCGACGGCTTGTCCGGCGATGACCAGGCGCGCGTATGGCTCCGGAAGGGTCCCGAAGGCCGCGACGAGCTCGGTCACGCCCTTGTAGGCCCGCACCCAGCCCGTGAACGCCACGACCCGGGCCGCAGCCGGCAGGTCCAGCCGGGCGCGTGCTGCCTCTCGGCTGATGTCGTCCGGGTAGGCGCCGCGGTAGTGGCCGTGGGGGATGACGTGGACCTTGTCCCGCGCCGTGCGCTCGCCGCCAAGCGTCGCCAGCAACGCATCGGCCGCGCTGCCGCAGTGCACGATGACGGCGTCCGCGAGGTCGAAGAGCGAGCGCATGAAGGCGCGCTCCGCGGGGTCCTCGGCACGATCGTGTCGGAAGAGGTCGTGGGCGGTCCAGACGATGCGCGTGCCCGCCAGTCGGGCCAGTCGCAGCTCCAGCAGCGTCCGCCGGGCCTTGAGGCTGCTGACGCGAGGCCCCCGGGCGATGTAGGGCTCGGTCCAGTGCACATGGATGACATCCGGGCGGCCGCTGCCACGGAGCGCTTCGAGCACCGGTGCCACGCGGCGCGAGCGAGTGGGGTCCGCGTGCACCTCCACTCCGAGGTCGCGCAGACCGGCCGCGAGCGCCCGCTGGTAGGCGTTGGCGGCCGAGTAGTCGGGCAGGAAGAGCACGTGCATCGGCCCCGCCGACGTGGGCACCGGAGGGCCTAGACGCCCAGGTCGGCGTAGACGCGCAGCAGCTCGCGGGCCTGGTGCTGCCACGAGTAGCGGGTCCGCGCCGTCCGCAGGCAGCGCACGCGCAGGGCGGTGCGCTCCTCTTCCGGGGCGTCGATGATCTCGCGGATGGCGCGGGCGATGTCGGCCGGGTCTGTCGGATCGCAGAGGACCCCACAGCCGGTCTCGGCCACGAGCGGGGCGATGCCGGGCAGGTCGCTGGCCACGACCGGCACGCCTACGCCGATGGCGTCGTACAGCTTGGTGGGCGTGTTGAGCCGGTGGTTGAGCGTGTCAGGCTGCACGGGCATGGCCGCCACGTCCGCGCCCCTGGACCAGTCCGGGATCTCGGCCGGGGCGACCGATGCGCTGAAGTGGATGCGGTCCCCGTGCGGCAGCGCAGCGGCCATCTCCTGATAGCGTTCGTAGTCGGGACCGAAGCCGGCCACGACGAGGTCGGCGCCCTCGACGAGGGCGATGGCCTCGAAGAGCTGGCGCAGGCCACGGCCACGCATGACTTGGCCGATGTACAGGACGATGCGCCGCTCCGGGGGCAGCTCGAACTGTTGATGGAAGCGATCGGACCGCCGTACCTCGTCGGCCGTGGGCTCGGCCTCCCCCCCTTCTACGACCGCGGCATTGCGGACCACGGCGTCCACGGGCCTGCCGAGGATGTGGCCGAGCACCTGCGCGTAGGGGTCGCTCACGGTGACGACAGCGTCCGCGGCCCGGGCCAGGCGCCGTTCGTGGCGCCGCAGGAGCTGCTTCCATGGCCCCGGCAGGCGGGCCATGCGCCCGGCCTCGCTGTCGATGTCGTTGGCGTCGTAGACGATGAGACCCCCGAAGCGCTTGCGCAGCGCGACCGCGAGCGACAGCGTGATGACGGATTCTGCCTGCCACACGTCCGCGGGCTCGACCTGCTCGGCGATGAGGCGCGCCCAGGCCCGCGACATGAAGAGGTAGCGCGTGGCCTGTGCCGAGCGACCCATCGTCTCGCGCAGCCGGCGTCGCATCGCGCCGCGGGTACCTGGCCGGACTTCACCCGTCTCTGGCAGGCTGGGCACCGGCAGCCAGGCCAGGGGCTGCGGCTGGCGCACCCGGGTGACGGTGTGGTGGTCGAGCTGCTCCGTGGTGGCGAGGCCAGGACCCCAGCGCGCGATGACGGTCACGAGGAAGCCGGCTCTGCCCAGCGACACGGCGGTCTTCCAGGCGCGGGCGTCCGCCTCGTAGGTGTTGTTGATGAGGATGGCGACGCGCGTGGGGGCGTGTCTCACCGGGATGCCCGTCCTTCGTCATCGGCAGCGTGGTCGCCTCCACGGTAGCGCAGTCCGACGCCGGAGAACGAGCGTGACGCGCTATCATCGGCCCGTGCCCACGGCGGAAGCCCCATAGGAAGTTCGACATGCCCCTCGAGTCCTCTCGCAGACCTCTCACCGTCGCCGTCGTCGGCGCCACCGGCCTCGTCGGCCGGACCATGATCGCCATCCTCGCTGAGCGCGGCTTTCCCGTCGCAGAGCTGCGCCCGCTGGCCTCCCACGACGGCGGCCGGAGCGTGGATTTCGGCGGCCGGTCGTGGCCGGTCGGCACCACCACTCCGGCGGCCTTCGAGGGCGTCGACATCGCCCTGTTCTCGGCCGGCGGCGGCGCCTCGAAGGTCTTCGCCCCGGAGGCTGTGTCCCGCGGTGCCGTCGTGGTGGACAACTCCTCGCAGTGGCGCATGGAGCCCGGCGTGCCGCTCGTGGTGGCCGGTGTCAACGACGAGGACGCGGCCGCCCACGAGGGGATCGTGGCCAACCCGAACTGCTCCACGATGCAGCTGATGCCCGTCCTGGCGGCCCTCCGTGACAGCGCCGGCATCGAGCGCGTCGTGGTGGACACCTACCAGGCCGTCAGCGGTACCGGCAACAAGGCCGTGGTCGAACTGGAGCAGCAAGTCCAAGCGCATGTCGCCGGCGAGCCGCTGCAGCACACGGTGTACCCCCATCAGATCGCCTTCAACGTCCTGCCCCACATCGACGTCTTCCGCGAGGATGGCTACACCAAGGAGGAATGGAAGGTCATCGTCGAGTCGCGCAAGATCCTGCACCTGCCGGAGATGCGCGTCTCCTGCACGGCGGTGCGGGTGCCCGTCGTGACCTCGCACTCGGAAGCCGTCCACGTCGAGCTTCGACGGCCGATGACCGCGCACGAGGCACGTGAGCTCTTCGCGGCCGTTCCGGGAGTCGTCGTCCGCGATGATCCAGCCGCCAACGTCTACCCGCTGGCCACCGAGGCTGCCGGCCGCGACGAGGTCTTCGTGGGCCGGATCCGCCAGGATCCTTCCGTCCCGGATGGCCGCGGGCTGGCCTTCTGGGTCGTGTCGGACAACCTCCGCAAGGGCGCTGCCACCAACGCCGTGGAGATCGCTGAGATCCTGGCCCGCAACGACTGGCTGGCGGTGGCGTCCCGCCGGGCCGTCGGGACCGCGTGACGAGCGGAGAACGCAGGGCAGCTCTCGACGCCATCGCCAGCGAGGTCCGGGTCTGCCGGCGCTGCCGGCTGTCGGAGCAACGCACCCATGCCGTGCCGGGTGAGGGCCACCCGGACACGGAGGTCATGTTCGTCGGGGAAGGTCCCGGCCAGAACGAGGATCGGCTCGGCCGCCCCTTCGTGGGTGCCGCCGGCAGCCTGCTGGAAGAGCTCCTGGCGCTGGTTGGCTGGCGTCGCGAGGACGTCTTCATCACCAATGTCGTGAAGTGCCGGCCACCGGGCAACCGCGACCCTGAGGCGGACGAGATGGCCGCCTGTGCACCGTTCCTGCGCCGGCAGCTGGAGGTGCTCGATCCGGCCCTCGTGGTGACACTGGGCCGCTTCAGCCTGCAGACGTTCATGCCCGGTGACACCATCAGTCGTGTGCACGGCACGACTCGGCCCATCGATCCGGCGACCGGTGCCCGTGCGGCCACCGGCTACGCCATGTACCACCCCGCGGCCGCTTTGCGCCAGGCTGCCCTCCGGGAGACGATGCAGCGCGACATGGCGGCCGTCCCGGAGACGCTCATGCGCGCCAGGGAAGGGCGCGCCACGCTGCCCGAGGCTGTCGTGGCCACCACCGTACCAGTCCCGGGCGCCGCGCCCACCGACGCATCATCCACCGGTGCGCCTCCCGCGGGCGCGGCCATCACCGGAGCCAGCGACAGCCGGGCCATCAGCCCCGCGATCCCGTCCATCATGCCCACCAGCACAGCGGAGTCAACGACCGACATGAACCCGACCATCCCAGACGACCAGCTGGGGCTCTTCTAGATGGCTGTCACGCGCGCGCCCGCGTCTTCCCGCGAGGTCCTGCGGGTCATCCCGCTCGGCGGCATCGGCGAGATCGGCAAGAACATGACGGTCTTCGAGTTCGCCGACCAGATCATCATCGTGGACTGCGGGCTGATGTTCCCCGAGGAGGAGATGTACGGCATCGACCTCGTGGTGCCGGACATCGCCTACCTGCGCGACAAGCGCGAGCGCGTCAAGGCCTTCGTCATCACCCACGCCCACGAGGATCACGTGGGTGGCCTGCCCTACATCCTGCCCGAGTTCCCCGGCGTGCCCGTCTACGCCTCCACGCTGGCGCGCGGCCTGCTGGGCAACAAGGTCAAGGAGCACAAGCTTCGCAACAACCCACTGCTCGCGCTGGAGCCCGGCGACACGGTGGAGCTGGGCCACTTCGACGTGACCGCGTTCCGCATCGGCCACTCCATCCCCGACGCCATGGGCCTGCGCATCCGCACGCCCTTCGGCGACATCATCCACACCGGCGACTTCAAGTTCGACCACACGCCGGTGGATGGCAAACCCTCCGACTTCCAGGCCCTCGCCCGCTTCGGGGAGGAGGGCGTGCTCTGCCTGATGTCCGACTCGACGCGGGCGGAGAGCCCCGGTTACACGCCCTCAGAGCGCACCGTGGGCGAGGCCTTTCGGGAGATCATGGAGGGACTCACGGGCCGCGTCGTCGTGGCCACGTTCGCCTCCAACATCGCGCGGATCCAGCAGGTCTTCGAGGCCTCGGAGACGTTCGGCCGCCAGGTCGCCGTCATCGGGCGTTCCATGGAGCAGAACACGCGCATCGCCGCGGACCTCGGCTACCTGCGGCCGCCGAGCACGGGCCTCGTGCCGAAGGATCGCATCCGCGACATACCCGACGAGCGCCTCACCATCGCCACCACCGGCGCCCAGGGTGAGCCCATGGCCGGCCTGGCGCGCATGGCCAATCGCGACCACCGCTTCGTGGAGATCGGGCCGGGCGATACCGTCATCGTCAGCGCCAGCCCCATCCCGGGCAACGAGGAGTACGTGGCGCGCACGGTGGACAACCTCTTCAAGGCTGGTGCCAACGTCTTCTACCACGCCATCAAGCGGGCCCACGTCTCCGGCCATGCCAGCCAGGAAGAGCTCAAGCTGATGCTCAACCTCACCAAGCCCAAGTACATCATCCCGATCCACGGCGAATTCCGGATGTTGGTGCAGCACGGCCGCTTGGCTGCCGACGTGGGGCTCGAGCCGGAGAACATCCTCATCCTCGAGAACGGCCAGCCCGTCGAGTTCCTGGCCGACGGCACCGCTCGCCGTGGTCAGCCCGTGGAGGCCGGCTACGTCTACGTGGACGGCGTTTCCGTCGGCGAGGTCGGTGACATCGTGCTGCGTGACCGGCGGGCCCTTGCCAAGGACGGCATGTTCCTCGTGGTGGTCGCCGTGGACAAGCAGAACGGCACGCTCGTCGGCGAACCGGAGGTCGTCACGCGCGGCTTCGTCGCCAAGGCCGACGAGAGACTCCTGCGTGGTGCGGCCGCCCGGATCGCGGCCTCCATCGAGGGCGGCGGCGGCCATATCAGCGAGGTGGGGCTGCTGAAGGCGCAGATCAAGGACGGGCTCTCCAGCTATCTCTTCGAGCAGACGCGACGGCGACCCCTGGTCTTCCCGGTCATCGTGGAGGTCTGAGCATGGCACGGGCGAAGAAGACGACCTCGCGCACCTCGAGCCGGAGCCGCACGGGCTCGGCGACCAGGCGAGCGCCCTTCGTCTCTTCGTCCACGCTGCGCTCCATCGTGGCCGTCGTCCTGCTCGCCGCGGGCGCCATCACGCTCATCGCCCTCTTCCTCCCCGGCGGCGGGCTCCTCAACGGATACGTGGACGGCTTCCTGCGCCCCATCTTCGGGCAGGGCGCCTGGTTGCTGGGTGTCCTGCTGCTGGTGGCCGGTGTGCTGGTCGAGCGGGCGCCCAGGGTCGACTACAGCTGGGTCACCGTGGCCCTTGGCGGGCTCATCGTCTTCATCGGTGGCCTGGGGCTCATCCACCTGCTCAGCGGGAAGGGCGGTCGCGACAGCGACCTGGAGCAGGGCGGGGGCGCCCTGGGCCATCTGCTTTCCTCGACGCTGGCCGATCTCATCAGCCCCTTCGGTGCGCTCGTGGTCCTGCTGGCCATCGTGCTGGTGGGGATCCTGCTGCTCTTCGACATCACACTGGTGGCCTTCGTGTCGCCATTCGCGCGGGTCGGCCGGGCGACAGCCGGCGCCGCCGGTGCGGGTGCCACGAGTGCCGCGGCGGCGGTGCGCTCGCGCGGGTCACATCAGGACCAGGGCGCGGTCGTCATCCCCGTCGCGCGGGCTGGCTCGCTCACTCGGCGCCGCTCCGTCGTCGACGATCCCGCTCCCGAGCTCCCCGAGCCGATGCCCAGTCCGCTCCCGGTGAGCCAGACGGTCTGGTCGGGCGGCCGGCAGGGCAGCCATGCGAGCCTCGGCGGCACGGTCGGCGCTGTCGGTGGGCAGTCTCAGGGGCTGACACCCGGCGCGGGATCGGCCGCGGCCGGCGCCGTGGGCAATGATCCAGCGGGCATGCCTGTCGCCGGCGCGGCAGCGGTGGCGACGCTGGCGGGCGTGAACGAGACAGGGCCTGCCGCGGACCCTGGCTGGCTCGATGATCCTGCGGAGGCCGCCTGGCGCCGCCTGTACCAGAAGGAGTGGCGCCTGCCGAGCGTCTCGCTCCTCGACCCGGCCAGCGAATCGGCTGAGGCCGGCCTTCAGGACCACGAGCGCAACGTGCGCATCATCGAGGAGAAGCTGCGTTCCTTCCAGATCCCCGCCACGGTCGTGGCCACCAACACCGGGCCGGTCGTGACGCAGTACGAGGTGCGTCCCGACGCTCGCATCAAGATCTCACGGATCGAGGGTCTTGCCGACGACCTGGCCATGGCACTGGCGGCGCGCAGCATCCGCATCGAGGCCCCCATCCCCGGGCGTGACGTGGTCGGCATCGAGATCCCGAACCACGCCTCGGAGATGGTGGGCATCCGCTCGGTCTACGTGGACGCTGACATGGCCTCCGCCACGAGCCCCCTGACCTTCGCGCTCGGCCGGGACGTCTCCGGCAAGCCCTACGCCGTGGACCTCGGGCGCATGCCGCACCTGCTCATCGCCGGCGCCACCGGTTCTGGCAAGTCGGTCTGCGTCAACGCCATCATCACCAGCATCCTCATGCGCGCCAAGCCCACGGAGGTGCGCTTCGTGCTCATCGACCTCAAGCGCGTCGAGCTGGCGCCCTACGGGCGGATCCCGCACCTCCTGACCGACGTGATCGTAGAGGCCTACCAGGCGCGGGCAGCGCTGGCCTGGGCGGTGGGCGAGATGGAGGACCGCTACAAGAAGCTGGCCCGCTCCACGAGTCGCAACATCGGGGCCTACAACGCCTCTCCGGGCGTCGCCCCGGAAGACCGCATGCCCTACATCGTGCTCATGATCGACGAGCTGGCCGACCTCATGATCCAGGAGGGTCGCAAGGTCGAGGAGCCCGTCGTCAAGCTGGCCCAGAAGGCCCGCGCCGTGGGCATCCACCTCGTGCTGGCCACGCAGCGGCCCAGCGTCAACGTCGTGACCGGACTCATCAAAGCCAACGTGCCCAGCCGCATCGCCTTCGCCATGGCTTCCATGGTGGACAGCCGCACGGTCCTGGACGCTCCGGGGGCCGAGGACCTCATCGGTCGGGGAGACATGCTCTATCAGCCGGCCGATCTGCCACGGCCGGTGCGGATCCAGGGCGTCTTCGTCTCCGATGCCGAGGTGCAGGCCGTGACGGAGCACTGGCGCACCCAGGAGCCCACGCCCCTCTATGACCCGGACGTGCTGGCCGGCACGGGCGACAGCGAGGATGGCGACGGCGGCGAGTTCGCCTGGCTGGCCAAGATCGCGGAGGATGAGCTCACCCCCCGCGCCGCGGAGCTCGTGCTGCTGACCGGCAAAGCCAGCACCTCGATGATGCAGACGAAGCTGAAGGTCGGCTTCAACCGCGCCAGCCGCCTCATGGACGAGTTGGAACGGGTGGGCATCGTGGGGCCGCAAGACCCACGCAATCCAGCCGTGCCGCGGACCGTCTACGGTCCCGAGAACTGGGTCCGCTCCATGGAAGACGTGGACGCCCCCTGAGGCGGGGCGCTCCTGAGGCGGATCGCGCGCCGCCCGACGCTGCCCGCCCCGATCCGGGCGACAGCGCGATCATGAGGCCAGTGACTGAACGGGACGAGCTGACGCCCAAGCTGGCCGCGCCGACCGCCGTCCCAGTCAGGAGTGACATGGGATTGCCGTCGGGTTGCTATCTCAGTCACCGGCCGCATGGATCGGATGCTCTGCCGACAGAACCCTGCTCGTTCAGTCACCGCGAATATGATCGACGCGCCCAGGATCAGCCCGCGCCGCCGATCGCTGACGTCGCACGGCCCCGCGCCGCCGATCGCTGAGCGTGGCCCGATCACTGGCCGGTCGAGCGCCGCTAGACTCTAGGGCCATGCCCAGGTTCCAGGCTCCCCGCGGCACGCGTGATCTGCTGCCCCCCGAGCGCAGTGTGTTCCTGCGCCTCGAGGAGGCCGCCCGAGACCTGGCCACGCGCTACGGGTACCAGCCCATCGAGACGCCTCTCTTCGAGCAAACGGCCGTCTACGAACGTGGCGTCGGCGAGGTCACCGACGTCGTGGAGAAGGAGCTCTTCCGCGTGCAGGCCGGGCGCGGAGACGAGGAACGCGAACGATGGGCGCTCCGCCCAGAG
Source organism: uncultured Chloroflexia bacterium (assembly GCA_963825995.1). Classification (GTDB taxonomy): domain Bacteria; phylum Chloroflexota; class Limnocylindria; order Limnocylindrales; family CSP1-4; genus JAFMJV01. The sequence continues at coordinate 41,363 of CAWGVH010000007.1, read as the reverse complement.
CCCACCGCGGGCATCGTGCGTGCCTACGTCCAGCACGGCATGCGCACCTGGGCGCAGCCTGTGAAGCTGACGCTGACGGGACCCATGTTCCGCTACGACCGCCCGCAGGCTGGCCGCTACCGGCAGTTCTGGCAGTTCGACGTGGAGGTCATCGGCGATCCGGGGCCGGCCGTCGACGCGGAGATCATCGAGCTGGCCACCGCCTTCTTCTCGGTCGTCGGCCTCTCGGACGTGCAGGTCCTCGTCAACTCCATCGGCGACGGCGTCTGCCGGCCCGCCTACATCGCGACCCTGCGCGACTACTTCCGGGCCCGCCAGGCTGAGCTTCCGGAGCTCGAGCGCACGAGGCTCGCCACGAACCCGCTGCGACTCCTTGACTCCAAGGACGAACGCATGGCACCGCTGATCGCCTCCGCTCCGACCATCAGCCAGCATCTCTGCGAGGCCTGCCGCGAGCACTTCGACGGGCTCCTTGCGCACCTGGAGGCGCTCTCCATCGAGCCCCGGTTGGCGCCCACCCTGGTGCGCGGCCTCGACTATTACACGCGCACCGCCTTCGAGTTCTATCGACCCGGCGCGGAAGGGCAGCAGCAGGCCCTTGGTGGCGGGGGTCGCTACGACGGGCTGGTGGAGCTGCTGGGTGGCCAGCCCACGCCGGGCATCGGCTTCGGCATCGGCCTCGACCGCGTCGCTCTCGCCCTCGCCGAGCAGTACGCGGCTCTCTCCCTGGAACCGTGGCGCCCGGCCGCGGTGGTCGTCGGTGCGGACGCGCAGGACACCGTGGTGCGCCTCCAGGTGGCGACCGAGCTGCGCGGCGCCGGCCTGGCCTGCTGGCCGGACCTCACGACGCGGCGCCTCGGCAAGCAGCTCGAGGGCGCAGGAAGGGCCGGCGCCCACTTCGCGGTCATCTGCGGGGACGAGCTGGAAGAAGGCCACGTCGCGCTCCGCGACCTGGACGCCGGCACGCAGCGCCAGGTGGCCGTGACCGACCTGGCCCGGGAACTCCTGCGCGCGCAGGCCCAGCACCGCCACGGCGGGGACGGGTGACGCCACCGGGCCGCCGTCCATGACACTCGCCGACTTGCGCCCATGACGCTGGGCATCCGCGAGGCCGGCCCTGCGGATCGCGCCGACTGGACGGCCTTCGTGGCTTCCAGGCCGGAGGGGGACGTCCTCCAGAGCTGGGCCTGGGGCGACGCCGGGGCAGGGGAGCCCGGTGAGCACTGGACCCGGCTGATGGTCGTGGACGCGGCCGGCCGCCCGCGCGCGGTCGCCCTGGTGCTGGACCGGGCCACCTCCTTCGGCCGCACCATCCTCTACGTGCCCCATGGCCCGCTGTGGGATCGGGAGGCTGCTGACGCCGCGGAGGTGCTGGCGCACCTTGTCACGGGCCTCAAGACCCACGCCCGGGAGCGGCGTGGCGTCGTCCTCAAGCTCGACCCACGTGCCTCAGGGGAGGCGCCGCCGACCGACGCCGTCGGGCGCGCCCTGCTGGCGGGGGGCGCCCGGCCCGCGGCCCATGACCTGCAGGCGCCCACGACCCGCATCGTGGACCTGGCTGCTGCAGCGGACCCGGTGGCAGGCTGGTCAAAGGACGCCCGCGCCGAGCAGCGCCGCGCCGAGCGCGAGGGCAGCACCGTGCGCGTGGACCGTGCCGCCGCGCCCGACGTCCTCGACGCCTTCCACGGACTGCTGGCACAGACCTCCGAACGAGCCGGCTTCCGCATCCGCTCGCGTGCCTTCCTGGGCGCCCTGGCCGCGCCATTGGCGGCCAGCGGCGACTGGTTCCTGGCCCTAGCCGAGCACGACGGCCGACCCCTGGCCGGCGCCATCGCGCCACGCACCGGGGATCGGGCCTTCTACCTCTACGCGGCCTCCACGCGCGACCCGGAGCTGGCCGCCAAGCGTGGCCCATACGCCGCCATGGCGGCGCTGCAGCGCAGCCTGCGCGAGGCCGGGACGCGCAGCCTCGACCTATGGGGCGTCCGCGAGCCTGACGACCCCACGGTCGATCCATCCTGGGAAGGCTTCAGCCTCTTCAAGCGGCGCTTCCTGGGCACCCCATTGCGCCACCCGGGCACCTTCGACCTCGTCGTCGATCCGCGCTGGAACCGCATCCGCGACCTGCGCGAGCAGTTCCGTCGCAGGAGGCTCTGAGCCAACCCGCGGGTGTCCGCCCCGGCGGCTACCATGAGCACTCCCATGCAGACGTCCTACCGCACGCTGACCTGCGCCGACGCCCGGCTCGACCGTGCCGGACAGCCGGCCACCCTGGCCGGCTGGGTCAACCGGCGCCGCGACCTCGGCCAGCTCATCTTCCTCGACATGCGTGACCGCTACGGCATCACGCAGGTGGTCATCGATGCCGCCGAGTCGCCGCTTGCCCACGAGGTCGCCAGCAGCGTGCGCAGCGAGTATGTCCTGCGCGTGCGTGGCACCATCGCGCCGCGCACGGCCGGCTCGGAGAACGCCCGACTGGCCACCGGCCAGGTGGAGCTGCGCGCGAGCGAGATCACGGTGCTCTCGGAGGCGCGCACTCCGCCGTTCGTCGTCAATGACCCGGAGGCCGAGATCGACGAGGCGCTGCGCCTCAAGTACCGCTACCTGGACCTGCGCCGAGAGCCGCTGCAGCAGCGCATCCTGGCCCGCGGCCGGCTGGTGCAGGCCATCCGCGACGTCCATCACGAGGCCGGCTTCGTGGAGGTCGAGACGCCGCTGCTCATCAAGTCCACGCCGGAGGGTGCGCGCGATTTCATCGTGCCATCGCGCCTGCAGCCGGGAAACGTCTACGCCCTGCCCCAGAGCCCCCAGCAGCTCAAGCAGTTGCTCATGGTCAGCGGCTTCGATCGCTACTTCCAGATCGCCCGCTGCCTGCGCGATGAGGACCTGCGCGGTGACCGCCAGCCGGAGTTCACGCAGCTCGACCTGGAGATGAGCTTCGTGGCTGAGGACGACGTCATGGCCTGGGTGGAACACATGGTGCTTGCCGTGACGCGCGCCGTGGCCCCGGAGCGCCGGCTCCTCAACGAGCCCTTCCCGCGCTACACGTACCGCGAGGCGATCGACCGCTTCGGCTCGGACAAGCCCGATGTGCGGTACGGCATGGAGCTCCACGACTTGGGCGAGCTCGCCGAGGCCTCCGGGTTCCGCGTCTTCGGGTCGGTGCTGGCCGAGCACGGCCGCGTGGTCGGCATGGCGGTGCCGGGCCAGTCGGACATGAGCCGGGCCCAGATCGACGAGCTGACCGAGCTGGCCCGAAGGGCTGGGGCCACGGGTCTCGTCTGGCTCGCCGTGGACGGCGAGGGTGGCATGCGCGGCTCCATCGTCAAGGCCGTGGGGGAGGAGATGGCCCGGCGGCTGGCAGCCGCCGCAGGGGGCGGTCCCGGAGACCTCGTGCTCATCGTGGCCGGTGCCGATATCCACGCCCAGGAGGCCCTTGGGTCGCTTCGCGTCAGGCTGGCCGACCGCCTTGGCGCCTACGATCGCTCGCTGCTCTCGTACGTCTGGATCCACCATTTCCCGATGTACCAGTGGGACGAGCACTTCCGGCGCTGGGACGCCACGCACAACCCCTTCAGTGCCGTCCACCCTGAGGACCAGGCACTGCTCGTGACGGACTCCGGCGACCCGCTGGTGGCCAGCCCTGGCGACCCGGCCGGCCGTGCGCGGGCCCTGCAGTACGACATCGCCCTCAACGGCTGGGAGCTCGGCGGCGGCTCCGTGCGTTTCCACACGCGCGAACTGTTGTCGCGCTCGTTCTCGTTGCAGGGACACTCCCTGGACGCCCAAGCGGCCAAGTTCGGCGGCATCCTGGAGGCGTTCGAGTACGGTGCGCCGCCGCACGGCGGCATCGCCCTTGGCGTGGATCGCTGGATCGCATTGCTCACCGACCAGAGCAACATCCGCGAGGTCATGGCCTTCCCCAAGACCTCATCGGGCTCGGACCTCATGCTCGACGCGCCGTCCCCCGTCGAGCTCCAGCAGCTCGAGGAGCTTGGCCTGATGCTCCGACCGGCGGAGCCCGCCGCACGTTAGCGGAGCGACCGACCCGAGCCATCAGCGAAGACACGGCCTACGCGCCCGGTGGCACCTCCGGTTCAGGCGTCTCCGCGGCAGCGGCACCCCACTCGGGCGGCGGCCCGCCCACCGGCTCCGGCGGACCCGCGTAGTCGGGCAGGTCGTCGATGGCCACCTCGTTCCCGAGCACGGAGCCGGGGTCGCCCAGCTCCAGGGTGTCCGCCCGTGCCTCGGTCAGGCGTTCTTCCAGGAGCAGGACGCCGGTCTCGCCAAGCACTTCCTCGATGCGCTCGGCCGGCACGAGCACCGGCCAGCCGGCCTGTCCGGCCCGCTGTGGCCGGATGACCTGGTCGGGCTCACGGCCGTGGGCTTCGATGAGCGAGGTGATTGTCTCCGGGTCGACCCACGTCATGCGGCCGGGCCAGAGCAGCACGGCTCTCGTCTCCTGGACAGCGTCAAGTGCCGCCTGCGCCCCGACCCGGTAGGCCGCCGCACCGGACCGTCCGCGGGGGTCGATGCGCGTGGCGGGCGAACCATCCAGGGCGGACGTGACACCGCCATCCGCATCATCCACGCTGACCACGATGATGGGCAGGGCGCCGCCCGCCCAGGCGGCATCGACGATGCGCCGCAGCGCGATCCGCCCGCTGGCATCGGCCAGCGCTTCCTCGATGCGGGCCGGCACCACGACCGCGCCGACCGTCATCGTCCTCCCGACGAGCGGCCTGGCGACTCGTCCTCCTCATCACGGTTCCACTCCGGCGGCGCCGCCCAGGCCCACGGTGAGCGCTGCGCCTTGGGCTCGAGGGAGGTCGGCAGCTCGATGCCGCCGGGATCTGAGCCCGGGGTCTCCAGATCGGCGCGTTCCTGGGCGCCCTCGGCGCGCGCCGCCTGGTCGAGGCGCTCGGTGGGCATCGACGCGCCTGCTTGGCCGCTCGGGGTGTGCATCGTCAGCAGGCCGGCGTCCGGACCGTCCAGGTCCTCGGCGGCGTGCTGCCCGGCCTCGGGAGACAGATCCCCCGGACGCCCGGGGACGGCATCGTCGGTGCCCAGGTACGGGATCCCCGCGCTGTTGCCAGGTCCGCTCGCGGGCGCCACCGATGGCATCAGGTAGTCGGCAGGCTGCAGGGTGGCGGTGGGACGCTTGGGCAGCGTACGCGGGACCTGGGCAACGAACGTCTTCGTGGCCGGCGAGACGCGTGGCACCGAGGTCCCAGGACGCAACCTCTGGCGCTGGTCCCAGCGCCAGCGACGTGGCGAATCGAGGAAGACGCCGCAGATGATGCCGTACACGGAGGCGGCCAGGCTGAGGAGCGTCGGTGCACCTGCCACGCGGAAGAGATCGTCTCCCCGCCAGCCCAGCACGAGGGCGAAGCCGAGGAACATGGCCACCGGCACGTTGGCAGCCGCCAAGGGCCAGCCCACGCCGCCAAGCAGCCAGTACAGCCAGCCCACGCCGACGGCCGCCCCGAGCATGGCCAGGATGATGGCCACCGGCCCGAAGCCGACGCCCCGGTCGTCCCAGATGCCCAGGGCCAAGTAGAAGAGCACTCCAGCCAGGAACGCCTGCGACGCGGAGAGGAGCAGCTCGGCGGCCACGACGTCGAGCGGTCGAGCGACCGGTTCACGGACCTTCACCTGCTCAGGATACGGGCGAAGGGCGGGAGCGTGCGACAATCGAACTTCCCATGCACGCTACTCCTGCCACCGCCATGCTCGACGAGGTCACCCGAGCCGACGTGCGCGACATCGCCATCGTGGCGCATGTCGACCACGGCAAGACCACCCTGGTGGATGCCATGCTTCGCCAGGCCGGCGCCTTCCGCGTCGACCAGGTGGTCATGGACCGCGTCATGGACTCCATGGATCTCGAGCGCGAGCGCGGCATCACCATCCTCGCCAAGCAGACCGGCATCACCTACAAGGGCGTCCGCCTCAACATCGTGGACACCCCCGGCCATGCCGACTTCGGGGGCGAGGTCGAGCGCAGCCTGCTCATGGTCGACTCGGTCCTGCTGCTCGTGGACGCCGCGGAGGGACCGCTTCCGCAGACCCGCTACGTCCTCTCCAAGGCCATGGCCCAGCACCTGCCGGTCATCGTCGCCATCAACAAGATCGACCGCGCTGACGCGCGGCCCGCGGTCGTCCTTGACGACGTCTACGAGCTCTTCATGGATCTCGGTGCGACCGACCGCCAGATCGAGTTTCCCATCGTCTACACCAATGCCCGCACCGGCACGGCCAGTCTCGATCCCGACCAGCCCGGCCAGGACCTGCAGCCGCTCATGGACCTGCTCGTGGCGCACACGCCGCCGCCGCGCCACGTGCCCGGCCACCCGCTGCAGCTGCTCGTCACCAACCTCGCGGCCAACGACTACGTGGGCCGCATGGCCGTCGGCCGCATCCGCAACGGCCGCCTGCGCATGGGTCAACGCATCACGGTGCTGCGGGAGGCAGCCGAGACACCGGACGGCAACGTCGAACCCGGCCGCGTCGTCACCCTCAGTGGCACCGTGACGTCACTCACGACGGCGCGCGGCATCGAGCTGGTCGAGATCGAGGAAGCCGGCCCCGGGGACATCGTGGCCGTGGCCGGGCTGCCTGAGATCACCATCGGGGACACCATCACGGACCCCGCCGACCCACGGCCTCTGCCGCGTCTCTCCGTGGATGAGCCCACGCTGAGCATGACGTTCGGCGTCAACACGTCGCCCATGGCGGGTCGCGATGGCAAGCTCCTCACCTCCCGACAGGTCCGCGCCCGCCTGGAACGCGAGGTGCTCGGCAACGTCAGCATCGAGGTGCGCCCGACGGCATCGCCCGACACGTTCGAGGTGCGTGGCCGCGGCGAGCTGCAGCTGGCCGTCCTCATCGAGCAGATGCGCCGCGAGGGCTTCGAGCTGCAGGTCTCGCGCCCGGAGGTCCTCCTGCACGAGATCGCCGGCCAGGTCCACGAGCCCTACGAGCGGGTCAGCATCGACATCCCGCCCGAGCACATCGGCACGGTCACGGGCTCGCTGGCGGCCCGCCGGGCGCGCGTCGAGCAGATGACCACCGATCCTGACGGCCGCACGCGCATCGAGGCCATCATGCCCACGCGTGGGCTGGTGGGCTATCGAGGACAGTTCCTGACCGAGACACGCGGCACGGGCCTGCTGCACCAGATCGGCGAGGGCTACGGACCCTGGGCCGGCGAGGTCGACCATCGCACCAGCGGCGTGCTCGTCTCCGACCGTTCGGGCATCTCCAATGCCTACGGCCTCTTCAACCTCCAGGAGCGGTCAACGCTCTTCATCGGGTCCGGCGTGCCGGTCTACGAGGGCATGATCGTGGGCGAGAACTCGCGGCCCGGCGACATGGACGTCAACCCGACCAAGGAGAAGAAGCTCACCAACATCCGAACCCATAGCCATGATGACGCGCTGCGCCTCGTGCCGCCGCCGCCCATGACCCTCGAATCGGCCATCGAGTTCATCGCCGCGGACGAGCTCGTGGAGGTCACTCCCGGGGCCATCCGCATGCGCAAGCGGATCCTCTCCTTCCACGAGCGCCGCCGTGAGCGCGGTCGCGAGGAGGACCGCCGGCGAGTCACGCCCGTCGAGGAGTCCGCGGCTCGCTGAGGCCGGGCCTGGGGTCCGCGCCTACAATCCGCCCGTGACCGTGTACCTCGACCATGCCGCCTCCACGCCGCTGCGCCCGGAGGTGCTGGCGGAGATGCTGCCCATCCTGGAGGGGGACGGTGCCAATCCTTCGTCGCCCCACGCCCCCGGGCGACGTGCCCGCCGCTGGCTCGACGAGGCCCACGAGCGCCTCGCCCGCAGCATCGGGGCTGAGGCCCGCAGCATCATCTTCACGAGCGGTGGGACGGAGGCCATCAACCTGGCCGTCAAGGGTGCCGCCTGGGCGGGCAAGGCGGCCGGGCATCGCATCCTCACCATCGCCGTGGAGCACAAGGCCGTCCTGGAGTCCTGCCTGCTGCTGGAGAAGTACGGCTTCGACGTGCGCAAGCTGGCCGTCGACCGCTACGGCCAGCTCGACCCCGACGACCTGACCGCCGCCCTGACCGACAAGACCATCCTGGTGAGCCTGCAGCTGGCCAACAACGAGGTGGGCACCATCCAGCCCCTGGCGGAGCTGATCGGCCGCGTGCGGGCCGCATCGCCGGCGCTCGTCCACGTCGATGCCGTCCAGGGTGCGGCCCACCTGCCCATCGACGTCGAGACCATGGGCGCGGACCTCGTCTCCTTCGCGGCACACAAGGTGGAAGGCCCCAAGGGTGTCGGGGCGCTCTGGATCCGCCGCGGCACGACCATCCTGCCGCAGGTCCACGGTGGCAGCCAGGAACGCTACCGGCGTGCCGGCACGGAGAACGTGGCCGGTGCTGTCGGCATGGCGACCGCCTTCGAGCTGGCCGCCGCCGAGCGCACGGCCACCGTGGCCGCCCTGGCCGCGCGGCGCGACCGGCTTCGCGCGACCCTTCTGGCCGTGGAGTCCGTGGAACTTACTGGGCATCCCGTCGAGCGCCTGCCGGGCTCGCTGTCGGTCATCGTTCGCGGCGTGCCAGGCGACGACCTGGTCCTGGCCCTGGACCTGGAGAGCCTGGCCTGCTCCACGGGGTCGGCCTGCACGACGGGTTCCAGCGAACCCTCGCACGTGCTGACGGCCATGGGCTATCCGCCATCGGAGGCGCGCTCGGCCCTGCGCCTGTCGCTGGGCCGCCGCACCAGTGACGAAGATGTCGCGATCGCGGAGCGGGTCGTGCCGGAGGCCATCGGGCGCCTGCGCGAGGGCCAGGCCCGGCTGACATGACCGCACCCCGGGTCCTCGTGGCCATGTCCGGCGGGGTGGACTCGTCCGTGGCGGCCGCGCTCCTCGTGGAGGAGGGTCTGGAGGTCGTGGGGGTCTGGATGCGGCTGCACGACGGCGCGGATGCGTACAGCAGCACGAACCGCTCGTGCTGCTCGCTGGACGCCGCCGACGACGCGCGGCGCGTGGCCGGGCAGCTGGGCATCCCGTTCTACGTCCTCAACCTGGAGCCAGAGTTCGCGGCCGGGGTCGTGGAACCCTTCGTGGCCGCGTACCTGGCAGGGCGCACGCCGAGCCCATGCGTGGACTGCAACTCCCTGGTCAAGTTCGGAGCCCTGCTGGGGCGGGCGCGGCACCTCTACGGCTGCGAGGCCGTGGCGACTGGCCACTACGCTCGCGTGGAAGGCGTGGACGACGCCAGCCGACCCGGCGGCCGACGCTTCCGCCTGCTGGCCGGGCTCGACCGCGACAAGGACCAGAGCTACTTCCTCTACGGATTGCAGCAGGCGCAGCTGGCTCACACCCGTTTCCCGTTGGGCGGCCTGCGCAAGGCGCAGGTGCGCGAGGTGGCTCGCCGCTACGGCCTCGTGACGGCGGACAAGCCCGAGAGCCAGGAGATCTGCTTCGTGCCTGGGGGCGACTACCGCGAGGAGCTGACGCGCCGGGCCGGTTGGCGGCCTCGACCGGGCGCCCTTGTCGATGCCGACGGTGCGGTCGTGGGGTCGCACGCGGGCACGGCTGCGTACACCATCGGCCAGCGCAGCGGCCTGGGCGTGGCTCTCGGTGAGCGGCAGTACGTGGCGGCCATCGACGCTCCCGCCAACCTCATCCGGCTGGGCCGTCGCGAGGATCTCCAGCGCGAGACCCTGAGCGTTGGCGACGTCTCCTTCGTGGACGGTGCGCCCGACGGTCCCTTCCGGGCGCGTGTCCGCATCCGCCACCGCGCGCCCCTCGTCCCGGCGCTGATCTCGCCTCTGGAGGGTGCCGTCGGCGGTCCCTGGCGCATCGAGCTCAAGGTGCCGGCCTGGGCGCCGGCCCCGGGCCAGGCGGCCGTCTTCTACGCTGCCGACGAGGCCGTCGTCGGTGGCGGCCGCATCGCGCCAGCCGCCTGAGCGGCAGTTCGGACGTTCGGGGCATGGATGCCGGGCTGGCGACGTTCGTCCTGCAGCCGGCCTTCGTCCTCTCGCTGCTGGTGGGTGCCTTCCACACCTGCGTCTATATCTTCGTGCGCGGCAAGCTGGGCTGGCACGTGCCGCTGGTCCTCGTGGGTGCCATCCTGGGCGCGCTGGCGGGACAGGCCATCGGCGCTCGCATCGGGGACGTGCTGAGCCTCGGTGACTATCCCCTGCTGTGGGCGTCCGCCTTGTCTTGGCTGGGCATCGGTATCGCGGTCGTCAGCAGCGCGCTGACCGCACGCCGGCCAGATCCGCCGGAGCCGGGCGGCAGCATCCGTCCCCGCCAGGGCTGAGGCGGGCCGACCCTACGGACCGCTGCTCGCGATCGACTGTCAGCCGACCATCAGCGGGCCACGGTGTCCGGTGGCAGCACCGGCATGATGAGCATGAAACGCCCGTCGCGCCCCGGGTAGCGTGCTCGCGGCCGCTGGTAGGGAAGGTAGTCCTCGGCCAGGGCGCCGACCGGGACGAGCGTGTCCGGTGGCCGTGAGGCGCCCCAGATGGTGCTCACCCAGGGGTACCAGGTGTCCTCGATGTAGACCGCCGTGACCTCGTAGTCGTCGCGCCAGGCCGGATCTGCCGTGGCCGTGAAGCCCGACATCACCCATGAGTGCGCTCCGCGCCAGGTCACGAGACCCACCGGGCGTCCGGTGACCCGCAGGGCCCGCGCAGCCTTGCGGATGGCCGCCCGACGTGTCCCGGCGCCATCGACCACGTACGGCCCGAAGCCCTCCCGGTCCAGCACCTCCGCCCAGCCCAGGAGGTCCACGCCGATAGGGCCCAGCTTGCGCTTGTCGGGCGAGAAGCGGCGACCCTGCAGGTAGATGCGCTCCTGCGAGCGCACCGCGTGGTCGTTCCGGCCGCTGCGCATGATGTTCATCATGGTCTGCGTGGAGCCTGCCACGCACCACTCCTTCGTCTGCTGGTGCGCGAAATCGCCCGCGCGATAGAGATCCATCGAGAAGGGGCCAGGTGCCGGTCGAGGCCGGAGTCGCACGACCCGCGGGTCGGGCGCGGAGGGTGGACTGGCCGACGCTGCCCGGGGTGTGGGGGTGGCCGCCGGAGATGCCCTCGAGCGAGAGGCCAGGGCCTCGACGCGTCTGCCGACCTCCGACCGACGCGCGCCAGCCGAGCGCGACTCCGGACCCGCGACGGCAAGAGGCTCGTCGGAGAACGCGGAGCAGGCACTGGTCGCCAGGATGCCGGCCAGGGCCAGCGTGGCGAGGCGGCCGTGCGTCCCGGGCGCCTGAAGCTGCACGATGCACGCACCGTAGCCGCGCGCGGCGCCCGTGTGACCCAACGTCTCGAATCCTTCACCGGATCTGGACCGGCGGTGCCACTCCCCGCACCGACACGGCGTTCCCGGGAGCGGCCCCTCCCGCGGGTCGGTCCATGTGTGACGCTCACCGTTCGCTACACTCGGCGCGATGCCAGACCATGACGAGCGGGCCACGCCTGGGTCCCCCGCGCGGCCGCTGTCTGCCGACGAGATCCGCGCCCGGTTCCTGGGCTTCTTCGCGGCTCGCGGCCACGAGGTCGTGCCCAGCGCCAGCCTGGTGCCCGGCGGGGACCAGACGCTGCTCTTCACGAACAGTGGCATGGTCCAGTTCAAGGACGTCTTCCGGGGCGTGGAGAGGCGCTCCTACACGCGGGCGGTCGACTCGCAGCGCTGCCTGCGCGTGGCCGGCAAGCACAACGACTTCGAGGAGGTCGGCCGCACGCCGCGCCACCACACGCTCTTCGAGATGCTGGGCAACTGGTCCTTCGGCGACTACTTCAAGCGCGACGCCATCCACTGGGCCTGGGAGTTCCTGACACAGGACCTGGGCATCCCAGGCGAGCGACTTGCAGCCACGACCTACCGCGATGACGAGGAGTCGTGGACCGTCTGGCGCGACGAGATCGGCCTGCCGCCCGAGCGCATGGCGAAGTGGGGCGACGTGGACGCCGGGGACGACAAGAACTTCTGGCGCATGGCGGAGACGGGGCCCTGCGGACCCTGCAGCGAGATCCACTACGACCGCGGGGTCGAGCTCTCCGAAGGCCCCGACTGTGTCCCTGACCACAGCGAGCACTGCCCTCGCTGGCTGGAGATCTGGAACCTCGTCTTCATGGAGTTCGACCAGCAGCCCGACGGCCCGCGCCTGCCACTGCCGTTCACCTCGGTGGACACGGGGATGGGCCTGGAGCGCCTGGCCTCCGTCCTGCAGGGCGTTGCCACCAACTACGACACGGACCTGTTCACGCCCATCCATGACCGCATGCGCGAGCTCATGCGCCACGACCCGGACGCCTTCGAATCGGAGCGCTTCAGCTACCAGGTCATCGCCGACCACTCGCGGGCCATCACCTTCCTCATCGCCGACGGCGTCCTGCCCGCCAACGAGGGACGCGGCTACGTGCTGCGCCGCATCGTCCGGCGGGCCGTGCGCCACGGGCGCCTGCTGGGTCGGCGGGAGCCTTTTCTGGCCGAGACGGCCAAGGTCGTCATCGATCTCATGAGTGAGGCGTACCCCATCCTGGGAGAGCGCCGAGAGACCATCCTCGGTGCCATCATCCGCGAGGAGACCGCCTTCGCGCGGACGCTGGATGCTGGCACGGTCCAGCTCGAGGAGGCGCTCATCCCGCTCACGGGGGCCGACCGCGTCGTGGGGCGCCGTCCAGAGGAGGTGCCGGAGGACGCGCCGCACCTGGACGGCGAGACGGCCTTCCGCCTGCACGATACCTACGGCTTCCCGATCGACCTGACGGTGGAGCTGGCCGCCGAGTACGGCGTGCGCGTGGACCGTGATGGCTTCGAGGCAGCCCTGCGGCGCCAGCGCGAGCGCAGCCGCTCGGGCACCAGGCAGGACCTCGCCCGTCAGGCCGAGCTTGTGGCCCTCTTCAGCGGCATCGCGCGCCGCGTCGGCGACAGCACCTTCCTGGGCTACGAGGGCACGGAGGCTCGTGGTCGCGTGGTGGCCATCGTCCGAAACGATACCGAGTACCAGGAGCTGGAGGCCCGGGCAGACGCGGAGCAGCGCACGGAGGCAGCGGCCGACGCGCTCCTCGTCCTGGACCGCACGCCCTTCTACGCCGAGGGCGGCGGGCAGATCGGCGACCGCGGCGTCCTGCGGGATGCCGCTGACGAGGTCGCCTTCACCGTCGAGGATACACAGCGACCGGTGGCCGGCCTCGTCGTCCACCACGGCAAGCTGCACGGGCGCGTGGCGCTGGGCCAGGAGCTCAGGGCAGAGGTCGATCCCGACCGGCGAGCCCGCACGATGCGCAACCACACCGGCACGCACGTCCTGCACCGGGCCCTGCGCAACACGCTCGGTGAGGCCGCCCGCCAGGCCGGGTCGCTCGTGACTCCGGACTACCTGCGCTTCGACTACCCCTTCGACCGCGGCCTGACGCCGCAGGAGCGCCATCGCATCGAGCACGAGGTGCGGCGCGTCATCCGCGAGGACCGCACCGTGACGCCCTCGTCGATGAGCATGGCCGAGGCCGTCGCGGCCGGCGCGGACGCCTTCTTCGACGAGAAGTACGGCGAGACCGTGCGCACCGTCCGGGTGGAGGGCTACAGCCACGAGCTCTGCGGCGGCACGCACTGCCGCGCCACCGGCCAGATCGGCGGCTTCATCATCACCGGCGAGCGTTCCATCGGCTCCGGAATGCGCCGCATCGAGGCCGTCACCGGCGAGGCTGCCGAGGCCCTCACGGAGGAGCGCTTCCGGCTGCTGGAGGCCGCCGTGGCCGCCGCCGGCGCGCAGACCCCGGAGCAACTCACGGCCCGTATCGAGGACCTCCGGGAGCGAGGCAGGACGGCGCGCCAGGGGAGCGCCAGCCTCGTCCCGACGGCCCAGGCCGCGGCCAGGGCTGCCGAGCTCCTGCAGAAAGGCGCCCTCGTCGCCTACACGGGCGGCTTTCGCTCCATGGACGACCTGAAGGCCTGGGCCAAGGAGGTCCGCAGCACGCTCGGCAGCGGCGTCATCGCCGCCGCCCTGGAGGATGACGAGCAGCCGCAGCTCTTCGTCACGGTCAGCGATGACCTCGTGGCTGAGGGTCTCAGTGCTGCCGACCTGGTGCGGGAAGCCGTGACCGAGAGCGGTGGCAAGGGCGGCGGACGCCCCGAGATGGCCCAGGGCCGCTTGCCCGAGTCAGCAGCCCTGCAGGGAGCATTGCAGAAGCTGCGTGAGCGCCTCGTGCGCTAGGGCGAGGGACCCGGCGTGAGCCTGTTCCAGAGACTCGTGCGACGCGTCCCGTCGGTCAGCGCCAGCAGCGCCTTGCTGGCCCTCGACATCGGCACCGAGTACGCCAAGGCCCTCGTCTTCGAGACGGCTCCCGATGGCGGCGCCGTGGTCACCGGCGTGGGTCGCACGCGCCAGGGCCTCTCGCACATGCAGTCGGGCACCGTGGCCGACATCTCCGCCGTGGTGGTCAACTGCCGCGAGGCCCTCGACGCAGCCGAGGGCATGGCCGGCCGGACGGCGCCCAAGGTCGTGGTCGGTATCGCCGGCGAGCTCGTCAAGGGCTTCACCACCACCCGCAGCGTGGAGCGCAAGAGGCCGGACAGCGCCGTCACCCACTCGGAGCTGGAGAAGCTGCTCGAGGAGCTGGAGGCCGATGCTTCAGCGGAGGCGCAGCGCACCATCACCTGGGAGACGGGCCTGCCCAACGTGGACGTGCGCCTCGTCCATGCCTCCGTGGCCGGCGCTGCCGTGGACGGTTACGTGGTCACCAACCCGGTGGGGTTCCAGGGCCGTCACCTGCGCGTTTCCGTCTTCAACGCCTATGCGCCGCTCGTGCATCTGGGCGCGCTGGAGTCGGTCGTGGAGCAGCTCGGACTGCAGCTCATCAAGGTCGTGGCCGAGCCGTACGCGGTGGCGCGCTCTGTCTCCGGGGAGCAGGTGGGGCAGTCCGGCGCCCTCTTCATCGACGTCGGCGGCGGCACCACGGACGTGGCCCTGGTGCGCAGCGGCAGCGTGGAGGGCACGCGCATGTTCGCCCTCGGGGGGCGCGCCTTCACCAAGTCGCTGGCCGACCGGCTCGACACGAGCTTCGAAGAAGCCGAGCGCATCAAGATCGACCATGCCATCGGCAAGGAGGTCCGCGACGCGGACGAGGTGGCCGAGATCGTCGGCGAGGACGTGGCCGTCTGGGCGGCCGGCATCGAGCTGGTGCTGGAGGAGTTCGGCAAGGAAGGCTTGCTGCCCGGGCGTATCGAGCTCTGCGGCGGCGGCGCCGCGCTGCCGGAGATCCGAGCCGCCCTGGAAGCGCCCGGCTTCGCGGTCAACCTGCCGTTCGCACGCCGGCCGCTGGTCTCGATGATGGCGCCGAGCTCGGTGAGCGAGGTCAGCGATGCCACCGGCCTGCTCGTCGATCAGCAGGACGTGACCCCCATGGCGCTGGCATTCCAGGCCCTGGAAGCGTCGCTGCCGCAGGAGCCGCTGGACGCTGCTCTCGGACGCGTGCTGCGCGGGATGCGCGTGTAGGGCACTCCACCGGAACACACCTAACGGTCCTGCACCGCACCGACGTGACGACGGATGTCTGCCTCGCCGCTGACGTTCGCCCGATGGTGCCCCTGCCGACGCCGACGGACGATCGCGTCGAGCGTCAGCCTGCCGACGTCCCGAGTGGGCTGTCAAGCGGAGAAGCCATCGATGACCCGGCCCCGCGGCCTCACGCACGCGCCGCGACTCGAGCTGCTGGCGGCTCGCGCGGTCTGGTTCCTGGTCGTCTTCGTCTGCCTGTATCTCGGGATCAGAGCCTGAGGACGAGCCGATGCGCTGCCCACGGCGCGCGAGCGAACGTCCGCTGACGAAGGGCGCGGACTAGGGCAGACTGCCCCTGATGGCCGTCTGGTACCTGGACAGTGATGACGAGATCACCGATGCCGTGGCGCGGCTGCGCAACGCCACCGATGAGCAGGTCGTCTTCGTCGTCCCGACCGGATCGCGCATCGCCACCGGTCGCATCAACTTCAAGCTGCTGAACCGCGAGGCGGTGGCGCGCGGGCTCTCCCTCGCCATCGCCAGCCCGGACGTCCAGGTGCGCGCCATGGCGGCCTCGGCGGGCGTGCTGGGTCTGCCCACGGCCGCAGAGGCGGAGGCTGCGCTCGACCGCGGCGACACGGCACCGGAACCCACCGATCCGGGCCCCGCGGAATCAGGCGCCGAGGAGGAGACCGCCGCCGACGCGACTGCGGTCACCGTGCCCGCCGCGCGCCGCGTCAACCGGCGGGTGGTCGCCGCGGTGGGCGCCGTGGTCACGGTCGCCGTGATCGGCGTGGTGGCCTCGCTGCAGACGCTGCCCACCGCACAGGTGACGCTCACCCCGCGGACTGCCACCATCGGGCCCCTACCGCTGGCGATCACCGCGCTCACCACCGTCAGCGAGCCCGACCCGGAGACCGGCCGCTTGCCCGCCGTCGACGTGGCCATCCCGCTCTCGGCCGAGCAGGTCTACCCGGCCACCGGACACGAGGTCGTGGAGGCACGCGCCACGGGCAGCATCGTCCTGACCTCGCTGGACCAGCCCTTCGAGCAGCGGATCCTGGCCGGCACCCGGGTCCTCACCCCGTCGGGGGTGGAGTTCCGGACTACCGAGCCGGCGATCATGCCCCGCGTGGCCGCGGGCGGCGGGCCGAGCCAGGTGACGGTCCCCGTGGAGGCCGCGGCGCCCGGCGACCAGGGCAACGTGCCGGCCGGGTCGATCAGCCTGGCGCCCTCACTCGAGGCGCAGGGCATCACCGTCAGCAATCCCGAAGCCACCACCGGCGGCCGATACGAGGAGACGCTCGTCATCACGCAGGAGGACTACGAGGCGGCCCTGGCCGACCTCCAGAATGGCCTCATGGGCGAGCTGGCGGCACGCCTGCGCGACCCGGAGCGCCTTCCGGACGACCTGACCGTCTTCACCGGGACCGCGGAGCCGGGCCCTGTGGAGCACCAGCCCCCGGCCGACGAGCTGGTGGGCAGCCGCGCTGCGGAGTTCACCCTGGCCGGTGACCTTGCCGCGCACGTGCTCGCCGTCGACGAGCGGTCGGTGGATGCGCTGGCCCGCTCCATCGTGCTCGCCGAGCTGCCCGAGGGCATGGCCGTCCTGCCCGGCCGGCTCTCGGTGAAGACGGGAGACGGCGTCGCCGGGGACGGCGGCATCCGTTTCGACGGGACGGCCAGCGCCATCGCCTACCAGGTCATCGACAAGGAGGCCGTGCTGGCCAGGATCGCCGGCCTGCCGGTTTCCGAGGCTCGGGCCATACTTGAGGACATCGGGGCGACGACCGTGAGCGTCTGGCCCGACTTCCTGGGTGACCTGCCCAGCGACCGCAACCGCATCAGGCTGGATGTCCTCGAGCCATCCGCATCGGAGTGAGCCACACCTGACCATGAACGACCTCGTCGACCGGCCCCTGCGCGCCCCGGGGTGCCCGTGAGCGTGCTACTGGGTATCGACCTCGGCGAGCGCCGCATCGGCATCGCCTGCGGAGACACCACCAGCGGCGGGGTGACGCCGCTGCTGACCCTCCGGCGGGGCACACCTCGGCAGGACGCCGCTGTCATCAGCCGCCTCTGCGCGGAGCGCCGCGTCGAGGCCGTGGTCGTGGGCCTGCCCCTTCACTCGGACGGCACGGAGAGCGAGCAGTCGCGTCGCACGCGCGAGTGGGTGGCTGCCGTGCACCCTCGCCTGACCGTCCCGCTGACCTTCAGGGATGAGCGCCTCACCAGCCAGTCAGCTGAGGACCGCATGGGTCGGCCGCCCCGCGGCCGATCGGGTGGTCCGCCCTCAGCTGTTGCCCGCCGCGCCTGGCGGGCGCGGGTCGACCGTGAGGCCGCGGCCGGCATCGTCCAGGGCGAACTGGATGCTCGTGCCGCCGTCGGCACGGAGGCTGGCCGGTGAGCGGCCCGCAGACGCCGCAGCCGCGGAGCGGTCAGCGCGTCGGCATCGTGGAGGGCTGGGAGCTGCGCCGTGCGCGCCAGCGCGACGCCAATTCGGGCGCCTGGAAGGGCCTGGTGTTCGTCGTGGTCCTTCTCATCGGTTTGGTCATCGGCGGTTGGATCGTGGCCAGGCCGGTCATCGGCCCGGCGGTCACCGGCCTCTTCGAACAGAACCCCGGAATCCTCCACATGCCCATCGTCGCGGACCTCCTGCGCGCGGAGCTGGGCGACCGCCTGGACGCGCCGGCCAGCAGCCAGCAGAACGATGTCGAATTCGTGGTCGACGCGGGTCAGACCGTGGACCAGATCCAGGAGAACCTCGTCGACGCCGGGTTGCTGACGGATACCCTGGCCTTCCGGTACCTCGTCATGTCCGACCGCGTGGACCAGCTCATCGGGGCCGGCACGTACACGATGAACACCGGCATGAGCCCTCACGAGGTCGTCGGCCGGCTGGCCGCGGACCCCGACCCGCCCACGCCGGTCGTCAACCTGGCACTCCGTCCAGGCCTGCGCATCGAGCAGATCGCCGCGTACCTGCAGGCGCAGACGGAGGAGACGGAGCTCTCGCTCGATCCCAAGGAGTTCCTTGACCTGGCCACCAACCCCAGGCCGGAGCTCTTCGACGAGTTCCCCTTCCTGCGCCAGGTCTCGGAGGGCAACAGTCTGGAGGGCTTCCTGGCCGGGGGCCTCTATCCCGTCCCCATCGACATCAACGCCGACGAGTTCCTGCACCTGCTGCTGCAGGAGTGGGAGGACGACTCAGGCGACCTGGTGGCACAGGCCCGCAAGAAGGGCATCGACTTCTACGATGCCCTGACGGTGGCCAGCCTCGTAGAGCGCGAGGTGAAGGTCGACAGCGACCGCGCCAGGGTGGCGGGCGTCTACTGGAACCGGCTGGATCCCAAGCTGAATGGGGCCACGGGCGGGCTCATGCAGGCCGATCCGACGGTCGTCTACGCCACGGACAGCATGGCACTCGACGAGCTGGCCATGGGCAAGTGGCCCAACTACCTCTTCTGGGACACCCTTGGCGTGGCCGACCTGGCGACGGTGAACGTCAGCCAAGAGCTGCAGTCACACCAGACCTACCAGCAGCCGGGACTCCCGGACTGGCCCATCGCGACCCCCACCCGAGCGTCGATCGAGGCGGCCCTCGATCCTGACAGGCGCAAGGACTTCCTCTTCTTCTACGCCTGCCCGGGTTCCGACACGCACACCTTCGCCAAGACCGCCGCGCAGCACAGCCGCAACATCGCCCAGTGCGAGCCCTCCTGACGGCGGGGTGACCGCGACTGCCGCGGCGGCGCCGAACGCCGCCTCTCGTGAACGCTGGCGTGCCGCGGACCTGGAGGCTCGGCCGCGGCGCCTGGAGCGACTGCGTGAGCGCCTCGCCGGTGATGGACTAGACGCCTATCTCGGTCTGCGCCCGGAGAACGCTCGCTACCTGACCGGCTTCATCCTGGGTGACGGCGAGGAGAAGGTCTGCGGGGCATCGGGTCGCTTCCTGGTCTCGGCGGACGAATCGGTCGTGGTGGCCGACTCACGGTACCGCCTGCAGGCGCACGAGGAGTGCCCCGCCAGCCGCGTTGCGGACGTGGTCGGCACCTTCGTGGACGCCTGGCCGGAGCTGCTCGGGAGCCTGCGGCCGATGAGCCGCGCCGCGGATGGCGGCGTGCGACGCATGGCCGTCGAGGCCGGCTTCCTCAGCCACGCCGAATGGCTGCGCCTGGCCGAGGCAGCACCGGACGTGGAGATGGTGCCCGTGGAGGGGATCATCGAGGAACAGCGCCGGGTCAAGGAGCCTGCAGAGACTGAGCGTATCCGCGCAGCCTGCGGCGTGGCTGATGCGGCTCTCGGCGAGACGCTGGCGGACGTCCGTGTCGGCGTCAGCGAGCACGAGCTGGCACTGGCCCTGGAGTGGCGCATGCGGACCGGCGGCGCAGAGGGCCTCGCCTTCGACGTGGCCTGCCTGTCCGGCCCGCGGGCCGCGCTGCCCCACGGCTCGCCCGGCGAGCGGACCGTGCGAAGGGGTGAGGTGCTCCTGTTCGACTTCGGCGCACGGGTCGACGGCTACCGCTCCGACATGACGCGCACGCTCTTCGTGGGCCGGCCGACCGCTGGAGACCTGGCCATCTACGAGCTCGTCGCGCGGGCCCAGCAGGCGGCCATCGAGCTGCTGCGCGAGGCCATCCCCGCCGGGCTCAGCATCACCAACCGGCAGGTGGACGCCGCCGCACGCGACGTCATCGAGGCCGCCGGCCAGGGTTCACGTTTCGGGCACGGCACCGGCCATGGCATCGGCCTGGCCACCCATGAGCTGCCCTCCGTGGGTCGCTGGGCAGTCGAGGAGCCGTTGCCCTCGCCGACCGTCTTCTCCATCGAGCCAGGCGTCTATCTCGATGGTGTCACCGGCGTCCGCATCGAGGACCTCGTGGCCATCGATGACGTCACCGGCAGCGTGGAGCTGCTGACCGCCTTCCCGCGCGAGGTCACGGTCGTCGGGGCGTAGACCGGCCCGGCCACTAGGCCGTATCGAGCGCTGATCGGGCAGACGGCGCGGATCGTCGGGGCGCAGGGCTCGGCTCCGCTAGAATCGGGGTCTCGGGCGCAGACGCCTGCGGCCAGCCCAGCCCAACGGAGATACGCGACCTCATGATCTCGACCGGAGACCTGCGCAAGGGCATCGCCATCGAGCTCGACGGCGAGCTCTGGCAGATCCTGGACTACCACCACATCAAGATGGGCCGCGGCTCGGCGCAGGTGCGTATCAAGCTGCGCAACGTCAAGCGCGGCCAGACGGTGGAGCGCTCGTTCCAGGCCGGCGAGAAGTGGCCCCGCGCGATCCTCGAGAAGCGGCCCGTGCAGTTCCTGTACCAGGACGGTCCGGACTACCACTTCATGGAGAGCGAGACCTACGAGCAGTTCCACCTCACCGCGGAGCAGCTGGGCGACGTCACGAACTACCTCGTGGAGGGCATGAGCCTCGATCGCACGAGCTACCAGGGCGAGACGATCGGTGTCGAGCTGCCCACCTCGGTGGACCTGCGTGTGATGGAGACGGAGCCGGGCTTCGCCGGTGACACGCAGTCGGGCGCCAAGAAGCCCGCCACCGTGGAATCCGGCCTCGTGGTCCAGGTGCCCATCTTCGTGAACGAGGGTGACGTCATCAAGGTGGACACGCGCACCGGGGAGTACCTCACCCGCGTCTAGGCGGCCACGGGGTCGCCAGGACGGCCCGCCCTCGATCGTTCGCAACGGAGGCGCCCTGACCGCCATGCCCGGACTGTGGGACGAGCCCCAGCCTCCGTCCGTCGAAGAGCCGCTCGCGCCCGCCGGCGCCGGGCCGCACGTGCTCACCGTGGGCGACCTCACCCGCCTCATCCGCGACACCATCCGCGGGGCGCCCCGGCTGGCCAGGATCTGGGTCGAGGGTGAGGTCGGACAGGTCACGGTCAGCTCGGCTGGACACTGCTACTTCACCCTGAAGGACGAGCGCGCCCAGCTGCGCTGCATGATCTTCCGAGACGACCGCCTGGCCCTGCCCCTGGAGCCACGCACCGGCCTCCGCGTCATCGCCAACGGCCGACTGGACGTCTTCGAGCCGCAGGGTGCCTACCAGCTCTACGTGGAGAGCCTCCAGCCGGCCGGCGTGGGTGACCTTGCCCTGCGCTTCGAGGCGCTCAAGGCGCGCCTTACCGGGGAAGGCCTCTTCGACGCCACGCGCAAGCGGCCCCTGCCTCGCTGGCCGCGCAGCATCGGCATCGTCACCTCGCTGTCTGGCGCCGTCCTCCACGACATGCACCGGGTCATCGGGCGCCGCTGGCCCCTGGCACGCATCATCGTGAGTGCCTGCCAGGTGCAGGGCTCCGGCGCAGAGACATCCATCGTGCGGGCGCTGCACCGCCTCGGCCGTTGGACGGACCCGGCCACGGGCCTCGCCGTGGACGTCGTCATCGTCGCGCGCGGCGGCGGCTCGCTCGAGGACCTGTGGGCCTTCAACGAGGAGTCCGTCGTGCGCGCCATCGCTGCGCATCCTCGGCCGGTGGTGGTGGGCGTGGGACACGAGACGGACGTGACGCTGGCGGAGTTCGCCGCTGATGTCCGGGCCGCCACGCCTTCGGTCGCTGCCGAGCTGGTCGTGCCGGATCGCGCAGAGCAGCGGCAGCATCTCCGCTCGTTGGAGGCTGCTCTGGCCACCTCGGCCAGCCGCCGACTGGCGAGCACACGCGCCAGCCTGGAGACCGAGCGGCGCAGCCTGGAGCAGTTCCGTCCGGGCGCCTACCTGGCCGCCGAACGTGAGCGCATCGGCCTGCTCCTCGACCGGGCCACCCGCGCACTGCGTTCGAGGCTGACCTCCGACCACGCGATGCTTGCCCGCTCGGCCGACCGGCTGCCGGCCCTGGTGGGCACCCGCACCTCCCTGGCGCGGGCGACGCTCACGCGAAGCGCTGCCGGGCTAGCTGCCCTCGATCCCTTCGCCACGCTCCAGCGCGGCTATGCCATCGTGCGCACGCCGGATGGACGCGTCGTGGTGGACGCCGCCACCCAGGCGGTGGGCGATCGTCTTGAGGTGCGCCTGGCACGGGGCGCGTTGGACGTGTCGGTGGCAGGCGTGCGAGACTCCGATAGGTGACAGACATGACGGGGCCCGCAGCGCAGGCTGGACCGCAGGCCACCGGGACGGCGATCCCAGGGGACGACGTGAGCACGCTCCTCTTCGACCAGGCGCTCGAGGAGCTGCGCAGCGTGGTGGCGCGACTCGAGCAGGGCGGCCTGCCCCTCGAAGGCTCCATCGCCCTGTACGAGCGCGGCGCTGCGCTGCATGAGCACTGCGCCAGGCTCCTCGATTCGGCCGAGGCTCGCGTCCAGCGGCTCGTCGATGGCAGTGCTGCCGCGCCTCGCCTCGTGGACCTGCGCCCGGACGATGGCGATGACCTCTAGGCCATGATCAGCCTCCACGACCTCCGCGGGCCGGAGGACCTCAAGGACATCACTCATGCGGAGGCGCGTGCGCTCTGCACGGAGATCCGCGAGTGCATCATCGACACCGTCGCGGTGACCGGCGGTCACCTTGGCAGCTCGCTGGGCGTCGTGGAGCTCACCGTGGCTCTGCACCGCGTGCTGTCCAGCCCGACCGATCGGATCGTCTGGGACACCGGCCACCAGGCCTACGCTCACAAGCTCCTCACGGGGCGCCTGGAGCGGTTCGGCACGTTGCGCCAGCTGAGCGGCGTGGGCGGCTTCCCGCGCCGCTCTGAATCAGTGCATGACGTCATGGACGGCGGTCACGCGGGCACCGGCCTGTCCATCGCCGAGGGCCTGGCGCTGGCGCGCGACCGGCGCGGAGGGACCGAGCACATCGCCGTCGTCGTCGGAGATGCGGCCCTCATGAGCGGGCTGTCCCTGGAGGCGCTCAACGACATCGGCCAAAGAAAGACGCGCATGGTCATCCTGCTTAACGACAACGAGATGAGCATCTCCCCCACGGTGGGTGCGGTCAGCCAGTACCTGAGCCGCATCAAGCTCTCCCCTCAGTGGCGCGATTCGCGCCGCACCTGGGACGCCCTGGCCGGTGAGATCCCGCGCGTGGGGCCGGTGGTCCTGGAGTGGTCGAAGCGCGTTCGGCACGCCGTGGTCGACCTCTCGCAGCCGGGGCGGCTCTTCGAAGACCTGGGCGTGACCTACGTGGGTCCGGTGCCCGGTCACGACCTCGTCGCCCTCGACCGCACGCTGCGGGCGGCGCTCCTGGAGGAGGATGCGCCGATCCTCGTCCACGTGCGCACCCGGAAGGGCTTTGGCTACCATCCGGCGGAGGCGGACAAGGTGAGCTTCCATGGCGCGGCCCTGCCGCCCATGCCTGGCCAGCCTCGCACCGTGGCCACAGCCGCCAGCGCAGACGCTTCGGAGCCCGGTGCTGGAACGCCGGCCGCTGTGGCGGCGGGCGCTGAGACCTCGGCCGATGGCGACGCAGCACCCTCCGCCGGCGAGCGCGCCAGCGCCGCCCGCCAAGTGCCCAACTACACGGCCGTCATGGCCGCGGAGCTGCTGCGCATCGCGGACGAGGACGAACGGGTGGTGGCCATCACGGCGGGGATGCCGACCGGCACCGGCGTAGCCACCTTCGGCGAGCGCTACCCCGATCGTGTCTTCGACGTGGGCATCGCCGAGCAGCATGCCATGACCATGGCTGCCGGCCTGGCCATCGCCGGCCAGCGGCCCTTCGTGGCCCTTTACGCGACGTTCCTGCAGCGTGCCTTCGACCAGGTCGTGCATGACGTCTGCCAGAACGATGTGCCCGTCGTCATCGGCATCGACCGGGCCGGCCTGGTGGGCGAGGACGGCACCAGTCACCAAGGCATGTTCACGCTCTCCGCGCTCCGCCAGCTGCCCAACCTGGTCATGGCGGCACCGCGTGACGAGCAGGAGCTGCGACGACTCCTGCGCACGGCTTTCGCCCAGGAGCATCCCTTCGCCATCCAGTACCCCAGGGACGCCGGCTTCGACCTGCCGGCCGCGGAGCCCCTGCCAGTGTCGGTCGGCCGCGGCGAGCTTCTGCGTGAAGGCGCGGACATCGTCATCGTCGGCCTCGGCCCCATCGTGGCCCGGGGCCTGGCCGTGGCCGAGGCGCTTGGGGCGGAAGGCTGGTCAGTGGCTGTCGTCGATGCGCGTTTCGCCGTCCCGCTCGACCGCGACCTGATCCTGGGGCAGGCGGCCGGACGGCGACTGCTGGTGACGCTGGAGGAGGGAGCCCTGCCGGGCGGCTTCGGCTCAGCGGTGCTCGAGCTGCTCTCCGACGCCGCGGACCCGGCGGCGACGCCGGTTGTCCGCCGCATCGGCATCCCGGCGGGCCGCTTCGTGGAGCACGGATCGGTGGCCGACCTGCGTCGCGTCCTCCGACTGGACGAGGCGGGCATCCGGGCCCAGGTCGAGGAGGCCATCGGATCGCTCGGCCTCACACCGACCGCGCAGCCCTCGACCGGCCCAGCCCCGGCTCGCACGGAGGCCTGAGGCGCTGGCCACGCCACGGCCGCGCCGGCAGCGCCTCGATCAGCTGCTCCTCGAGCGCGGACTGGCCGAGACGCGCAGCCGTGCCCAGGCACTGATCATGGCCGGCCGGGTGCGCGTCGGGAGCGGCGATGGCGCACGACGCGACCTGCGGGCCGGCGACCTGGTGGCGCCTGGCGTGATCATCGGCCTGGACGTGGGACCGCGCTACGTCTCGCGCGGTGGCGAGAAGCTCGCCGGAGCCCTTGACGCCTTCGGCGTCGACCCGAGCGGACGGGTCTGCCTGGACGTGGGCGCCTCCACTGGAGGCTTCACGGACTGTCTGTTGCAGCGCGGTGCGCGCCGTGTCTATGCTCTCGACGTGGGCCGAGGACAGCTGGCGGAGTCGCTGCGCGTGGACGGTCGCGTGGTCAGCATGGAGCGCACCCACGCGGCACGGCTGGACCCGGACGCGGAGGACTCGCTGGCCATGCCGGAGCGCGTGGAGCTGACCGTGGCTGACGTCTCCTTCATCTCGCTGACCCGCCTTCTGCGCGGCATGGCGGCCACGACGGTCGCTGGCGGTGACATCCTGCCCATGGTGAAGCCGCAGTTCGAGCTCAGCCCACGGCAGGTCCCGCACGGCGTGGTCCGCGATCCGGCCGCCCGGCGAGAAGCCGTGGAGCGTGTGCGTGCCCATGCCGCATGGCTCGGGTTAGCGTGCCTCGGCGAGGTCGAATCGCCGCTCACCGGGCCGTCCGGCAACCATGAGTTCTTCCTGCACTTGCGCGTGCCATCGATCGAGGACTGGCCAGCCCCGATCGTTGCCGCTCCGGTGGCTGGGGAGCCATGAGACGCATCGGCTTCGCCTTCAACCCCACCCAGGCAGCCTCGCCGGAGCTGCGCGAACGGGCGCTCGCCTGGTGCCGGGCCAACGGCGTGGAGGCCTGGGCGGCACCGGCCGGGGAGACCCCTGACGATGCGGCCCTGCTGTCCGACACGGACGCCGTGGTGGTGCTCGGTGGCGACGGCACGTTCCTGCGCGCCGCCCGTTCGGTGGTGGACCTCGGCCTGCCCATCCTGGGCATCAACCTCGGCAAGGTCGGCTTCCTCTCCAAGGCCGAGCGCCAGGACCTGGCATCCGTGCTGGCGCAGCTCAAGGCTGGCGACTACGAGCTGGAGCCGCGCCTCATGCTGGAGGCGCGTGTCGTGCCCGGCAGCGGGGGCGCGTCCGGCGAGACGTACATCGCCCTCAACGAGGTCGCCATCGTGCGCGGCGCTCACGCTCGCGTCATGCGCCTGGTCGTGGACGTGGGCGATTCGCGGGTGGCCACCTACGTGTGTGATGGCGTCATCGTGGCCTCGCCGACGGGCTCCACCGGCTACAGCTTCAGTGCCGGCGGTCCCATCATCGAGCCGACCAGCCGCAATCTCGTGGTCACGCCCATCGCCGCTTACCTGACGCCCCTCCGCTCGACCGTCGTGGGCCCCCAGCATGTCGTCAGTGTGCGTGTGGAGGCGGCACATGCCGCATTGGTCAGCATCGACGGTCGCGACGAGTTCCCGCTCGAGGTAGGCGACCGCGTGGAGGTGTGCGCCCGCGAGCAGCCCATCGACTTCATCCAGCCGCGCGGCGCGCTGCCGTTCTGGGACCTGCTGCGCAGGAAAGCCTCGCTGCTGCCGGCCTGATGCCGTGACCCTTCGCACCGGGACAGCGCTGGCGGCACATGGCACCGACTCGCTGGCACCGGCCGACCTGGTGGCGGCCATCAGCGCCTACGCGGACTACCTCCGCGTGGAGCGCGGCCTGGCAGCCGCCACCATCCGCGCCTACGACACGGACCTGCGCCTCTTCGGACGTGACGCGCCGGACGTGACGCGCTGGGCGGTCTCGCCCGATCCGGCCCGGGGATATCTGGGCGCCATGACGCGACCACCGCGCCTCCTTCGGCCCACGAGTGTGCGTCGCAAGGCAGCGGCCATCCGGGCCTTCTACCGCTTCTGCTACGCCGAGGAGCTCATCGGCGATGACGTGGGCGCCTTGATCGATCTGCCGCGCCAGACGCAGCGCCTGCCGGACACGCTGGACGCCCGGGAGGTGGCGGAACTCCTCGACGCCGTTGACGGCAGGGACCTCGTGGGCCTGCGCGACCGGGCCCTCCTGGAGCTGCTCTACGCCGCCGGGCTGCGCGTCAGCGAGGCCCTGGACCTGGACCGCGAGGGTCTCTCGCTGGGCGGTGGGTTCGTGCGCGTCATCGGCAAGGGTGACAGGGAACGACTGGTGCCTGTCGGTGACGTGGCTCTGGCCGCCATCGCCGCCTACCTTGACGAGCGCGATCGACAGCCGGAGACCGCCGAGGGGAGGTCGCGCCGGGCCTCATGCCGAGCGAGCATGTCCGCGCGGACGAAGGCGGGGACGGCCCCGGCGGTCACCCGGCAGGGCGCGGCGATCACCAGACACCAGACAGGGTCCACGAGGCCGGACGCGTCGGACCGTGGGGGCGAGCCGCTCTTCCTGTCGCGCCGTGGCCGCCGGCTCGATCGCATGGCAGCCTGGCGGGTCATGCGCACGGCAGCCCTGAAGGCCGGCCTGGTCGGACGTGTGACCCCGCACACGTTGCGGCATAGTTTCGCTACGCACCTGCTGGAGGGCGGGGCGGACCTGCGCGTCGTCCAGGAGTTGCTGGGCCATGCCAGCATCACCACCACGCAGCTGTATACGCATGTCACGGGGGAGCGCATCAGGCAGGTCTACCTGCGGGCGCACCCGCGGGCCTGATGCCGAGGGAGGTCGACAGCACATGGGCACCTACGCGGAGTCACTGCTCACGCCCGACGAGAAGATCATCATGCGCCAGCGCCAGCACTGGCTGGTGCTCATCCTCGACAGCTGGCTGGCCATCATCTTCTGGGGTGCCGCCATCGTCCTGCTCCTGCTTCGCCTCTTCATGCCGGATGAATTCTTCGGTGTCAGCCTGACCTCCGGCACCATCGGCGATACCTTCGACCTGCTCATCCTGCTGACCCTGCTGGGCGGCATCATCGTGGTGGCCCTGCGCTGGTGGTGGTGGCGGACGCAGGAGTTCCTGGTCACCAATCGGCGCTTGATGCTGGCTTGGGGCGTGCTCAACAAGTCGTCCTCCGACAGCTCGCTCGAGAAGATCAACGACCTCCAGCTGGACATCAGCGCGCTGGGTCGTCTCCTCGATTTCGGCAGCCTCAAGGTCATGACTGCGGCGCCCATGCAGGGGGCCGAGTACCTCGACCGACTCAACCACGCCAAGGCCTTCAAGAAGACCCTCATGACGGCAAAGCACGACCTCCAGATGAGCCAGGGCACCGATGGTGAGGACTACATGAAGTCCCGTTCCTCCACCCAGGCGCCCGCTGCGGGTGTCGCCGCGCCTGCGCCCGGCCCAGCCTCGACTCCGGCAGCGGCTGGCAGTGGCTCGTCTGCGGCGGGCCGTATCGATGTCTCCGGCGGCGCCGACCCGCTCAAGGCTGACACGCCCGAAGAGGTGACCGCGGTGCTGGCCCAGCTGACCCAGCTCCGCGATGGCGGTCACCTCACGACCGAGGAGTACGAGGCCAAGAAGCGGGAGCTCCTTGGCCGGCTGTAGGCTGCCTGGCGGCTGTCGGCCGCGGGGTTTCTGCTGATGGACGCCGAGCTCGGCCGGGCCCTCTTCTCGGCCGTCATCGTGGTCGCCGTCATGCTCCTGGTGGGGTTCCCGGTCCATGAGTTCATGCATGCCTGGACGGCCTGGCGTCTGGGTGACAGCACGGCGCGCTGGCAGGGCCGCGTGTCGCTGGACCCTCGCGTCCACCTCGACCAGGCAGGCAGCCTCATGCTCGTCCTGTCGGCCGGCCTGGGCGCGCTGACCGGTGGAGGGCTGCTCTTCGGGTGGGCCAAGCCGACGCCCGTCAACCCTCTCAACCTGCGCCACGGCCGGCGGGGTCACGCCCTCGTGGCGTTCGCCGGACCGGCCAGCAACCTCGTCATCGCCATGCTGGTGGCCGTGCCGCTGCGCGTCATGGAAGCGGACTACGACACCTATGTCTTCATCCGCGAGAACCTGCTGCTGGACCTCGCCTACAACGTCCTCTTGACGCTGCTCGTGCTCAACATCGTCCTCTTCATCTTCAACCTGCTGCCCATGCCACCCCTGGACGGCTGGTCGGTCGTAGGCGGACTGGTGCCAGCAGCCATGGCCCGCCGTATGCACGAGCTCGAGGTGCAGTACGCGAGCCTGATCCCCACGCTCTTCCTGGGCTTCGTCATCATCCTCTTCGTAAGCGGTGGCACGTTCCTGTCGCCGCTCATCGACGCCATCGCCGGCTTCCTGCTGGGTCGTTGAGCGTGGGCTGGTGGACGACGAAGGTGCGGCAGGCCAGCCGGCACGTTGCCGGCCGCGTCAGCGGTCCCGAGCGCAGCGAGCTCGAGGCCTGGCTGAGCCCGCCGCAGCTGGCCCTTTTCGAGACGATGCACCGGGCCGACCAGCGCCATGGGCTGGACGTGGCCGCACTTCTGCGCGCTGACGGGCACACCGACCCCGAGCTGCTGCTGGCGGCCCTGCTGCACGACTGCTCCAAGGGCCGCTCGGTGCGCCTGCCGCATCGCGTGGCGTGGTCGCTCGGAGAGCGCTACGGTGAGCGCGTGCACGACCTCCTGGCTCTGTTTCCCGGCTTCGGGACGGCCTTCGAGCGCATCCGCCGCCACGCCGAGGATTCGGCGCGCCTGGCGCGGCAGGCCGGCTGCAGTGAGCGGACCGCGGAGCTCATCCGCCACCAGTCCGCACCGCTCGACCCGGACGCCGGCGTGGCACTGCGCCTGGCTGACGAGGCCTCTTGACGGTGGTATCACCGCGCCCCCCCGTGGATGGCCTGCGGGCCGGCCCGGCCCCGGCTCGGGAGGTGGGCATCACGGCGCTGCCACCGTTGCGCCAGCCCAGGCGTGGCGAGATGGCCGTCCGGATCGCGCAGGCCTCCCATCCCGATCGCGCCGCTCACATCCGCCTGGAGGGCTACGACGGCCCCCTGGCGCTGCTGCTGGGGCTCATCGAGCAGCGCCAACTGGACATCCTGGACGTGTCGCTCGGGGAGCTTGCGGGCGCTTATCTGGAGGCGTTGGCCGGGCTGGACCAGGAACAGATGGCCCACATCAGCGCCTTCGTGAGCGTGGCCAGCCAGCTCATCCTCATCAAGAGCCGCGCCATCCTGCCGCGCCCGCCGTTGGTGGCCATCCCTGTAGAGGAGGGACCCGACCCGGAGGCGGCCCTCCGCGAGCGTCTCATCCTCTACCGCATCTTCCGCGATGCCGGCCGGGCCTTGCGAGGCCGCCTGGAGAGTGGCTGGGAGGTCTTCCGCCGGGAGCCCGGCGCTGCCGTCGCCTCGGCGAGGGCAGGATCCCGGCCTGACGAGGGCCCGCCCCTCGAGGCGCGGCTGCTCTGCGAGGCGCTCGAGACCGCCCTGCGCCTGGCGCCGGCTCCGCAGCCGCCACCGGAGGTCGTGCCACGCCTGGTGACACTCGAGGAGCGCGCCGCGCTCATCCGTGCCGCCCTGCGTGAAGCGCCCTTCGTGGTGCTCCAGGACCTGCTCGAGGACCTCGGCGACCGGATCGTGGTGGCCGTCACGTTCCTGGCCATGCTGGAGCTCGTCAAGGGACGTGAGCTCATCGTCCTGCAGGAGACTCCCTTCGGACCCATCGTCTGCCGCTCGCGGAGCGCGGCGTGAGCGAGCCGCGGCTGGTGCCCGTGGGCCCAGGCCGCTGGGAAGGGGAGGAGCCGGACGACCTGGCGGAGGGACTCTCACACCAGCGGGCTACCGGGTTCGACGCGGCAGTGGCAGGCAGCGATGGGTCTGACGAGCCGGGTGCGGCCAGCGTCGCGGACATCGAGGCTCTCCTCTTCGTCGCCGAGCGCCCCCTGGGCCGCTCCGAGCTGCGCAGCGTGGCGCGCCTCTCTGCTGAAGAGATGGACGAGCGACTGGGTGATCTGGAGATGCAGCTTCGTGAGCGCGGCATCCGTCTCATCATCTCGGGCGAGCAGGTCATGCTCGGCACCGCCCCTGAGAGCGGCCCGCTGATCGCGCGCTACCTGGGCGCTGATGCGGTGCGGCTCTCCCCGGCCGCCCTGGAGACGCTGGCCATCATCGCCTACCGGCAGCCCGTGACGCGCGGTGTCATCGAGCGCATCCGGGGCGTCGACTCCGGCCACGTCGTCCGAGGCCTGTTGCACCGCCGCCTCGTCCATGAGCAGGGTCGCGCGGAGACGCCCGGTCGACCCATCCTCTACGCCACGAGCATGGCCTTCATGGAGCGCTTCGGGCTCACCTCGCTGGAGGACCTGCCGCCTCTCGAGGCGGACATCGCCGCACGTCTCGCGCAGGCTGAGGCGGATGCCGCCGAGGGACTCCTCGGTCCCGTGGCCGCCGCGGGTTCGGACGATGACGCGTCGCTCGACGGCGGAGAACCGAAGGCCGAGGATGCCTGAACCTGTCCGCATCCAGAAGGCGCTCGCGGATGCCGGCGTGGCCTCGCGGCGTGCCGCGGACGCGTTGGTGGCCGCGGGCCGCGTCACTGTGAACGGCCTGCCGGCCGTGACCGGCCAGCGAGTCGACCCGGCCATGGACGCCCTGGCCGTGGATGGGCGTCCCGTCGTGCCGGCCGGCCGCCGCACCTACCTCGTCATGCACAAGCCAGCCGGCGTCACGAGCACCGTGAGCGATCGTCACGCGGAGCGCACGGTCCTCGACCTGCTGCCCCCCGAGCTGCGCATGGGCGGCGCTCGCCTCTACCCGGTGGGCCGCCTGGACAGGGATTCGGAGGGCCTCATCCTGCTCACCGACGATGGCGACTGGACCCAGCAGCTGCTGCACCCGCGCTACCGCGTGGAACGCGAGTACGCGGTCGCCCTGCGCGCACCGCTCGACCGGGCCCAGGCGAGCGCGCTGAGCGACGGCATCGAGTTGGACGAGGGGCTCGCCACGCTGGTGGGCCTGCGCCTGGCCACCCGGACGGAGACAGCGCGGCTGGCACGCGACGACAGCCATGCCGCTACCCCGACCTGGTATCGCGTCGTGCTCAGGCAGGGTTGGCGCCGGCAGCTGCGGCGCATGTTCGCGGCCGTCGGCGCGCCCGTGGAGCGCCTCGTCCGGGTGCGCATCGGCACCTTGCGACTCGACGACATGCCGTCGGGCAGCGTGCGCCCTCTGAGCAGCGCGGAGCGGGCCCGGCTGATGGCCTCGAGGGACGCCTCGTGAGCGGCCTTCGGGTGGCGCTCGACGGGCCCGGCTCGAGCGGCAAGTCCTCGGTCGGCGCGGCCGCGGCGAAGGCCCTGGGCTATCGCTTCCTGGACACCGGCGTCCTCTACCGTGCCATCACGTGGCTATCCGTGCGGCGGGACATCGACCCTGAGGACCAGGCGACCCTCGTGGCCCTCGTGCCCGAGCTCGAGCTCGCCGAGGACGAGGCGGGCAGCCTGCGTCGCGTCAGGATCGGCGGTCGCGACGTGACCGACGAGCTGCACGCCCCCGAGGTTGACCGCCGCGTCAGCACCGTGTCGCGCCAGGCGCTCGTGCGGGGTGCCCTCCTGGAGACCCAGCGTCAGCTCGCCGCTGCTGGACGCATCATCGTGGCCGGCCGGGACATCGGGACCGTCGTCCTGCCGGACGCTGAGCTCAAGGTCTACCTGGAAGTGAGCATCGAGGAGCGCGCACACCGCCGCGCTGCGGAGCGCGGCCTGGCGCCGGAGTCGCCGGAGGCCGCGGCCATCCTGGCCGACCTGCGCCGCCGGGACCACGTCGACAGCAGCCGCGACGTGGCACCGCTGCGCATCCCGGACGATGCCGTCATCGTCAGCTCGGAGGGCCGGCGTTTCGAGGACACGGTGGCCGAGGTGGCTGACCTCATCCGGGCACGAGCACAGCAGGAGCAAGCGAGCGCATGAGCGAGCCGCACGGCCTGACGCCATATCCACGCCTCATCGCCTTCCTCGCTCGATCCGGCCTGCAGGCCATCGGCCGCGTCCGCGTGGAGGGCATCCATGACCTGCCCACGCGCGGCCCGCTCATCATCGCCGCCAACCACATGAGCAACGCCGATCCGCCCTTCATCGGCGGCTGGCTGGGCCCGGCATTGCAGCGGCGCCCGACCTTCCTGGCCAAGGAGACGCTCTTCGATGGTCCGCTGGGCGTCTTCATCCGCTCCCTGGGGGCCGAGCCGGTCAAGGCCGGCGGTAGCGACATCGGCGCCTACCGTGCCGCCAAGGCCATCCTCGACCGTGGCGGCGTGGTGGCCATCCTGCCCGAAGGTACGCGCAGCTTCGATGGCGTCCTGGGCGAGCCCAAGCCCGGTGTCTCGCTGCTGGCCACACGGACGGGCGCGCCGGTGCTGCCGGTTGGCATCTCCGGCACGGACCGGCTCCTCGGTCGCGGCGCCGTCTTGCCGGCCATCGGCAGCCGCATCATCTTGCGTGTGGGTAGGCCCTTCCAGCTCGTCCTCGCGGAGGGGGTGGACCGTCGGGCCGCTCTCGCCGGCGCCGACGCAGAACTGATGCGGCGCATCGCGGCGCTCGTCGAGCCCCGGCATCGTGGCACCTGGGAGCCCTGGCCGCAGGACTGACGCACGGCCATCAGCGCCGGTCGTTCGGGCCGAACCTGGGCCGGTCCCGGCCCGCGCCATGGGTCCTTTCCGCCATCGTCAGGCACCGATGCGATACTTGCCGTCCCATGGGAACCGTCGCCGAGGTCCGCATCGCCCGCCGCACCGGCTTCTGCTATGGCGTGCGTGAGGCCATCGACGCGGCGCGCCTGAGCGCCGCGGAGGGCACACCCACGCACACGCTCGGCCAGGTCGTCCACAACGAGGGCGTCATCGCCCAGCTCCGCGAGCAGGGCATCCGCAGCGTCAAGGACCTCGACGAGGTGGAGGAGGGCGCTGCCGTCGTCATCCGCGCCCATGGCGTCACGCCAGAGGTGATGGCCCGCGCGGAGGACCGGGGCCTGGCGGTCATCGACGGCACCTGCTCGTGGGTGACCCAGGAGCAGAAGGAGCTGGCCAAGCTGGTCGAGGACGGGTACACGGTCGTCCTGCTCGGCACGCCCAATCACCCCGAGGTCGTGGGTCTGCTGGGCTTCGCGCCGGACGCGATCCTGGTGGACGAGGAGGAGGACTGGGCGAGCATCCCGCGCCGCAAGCGCATGGCGCTCCTGACGCAGTCCACCCAGCCGCCCTGGAAGTTCGAGCGCCTCGCCGCCTTCCTCGTCTCGCGCGCCCATGAGCTCAAGATCGTCAACACCGTCTGTCCGGTGACCATCCGACGGCAGCAGGACACCACGGACCTCGCGGCGGCCGTGGACCTCGTCGTGGTGGTTGGTGGGCGCAACAGCGCCAACACCCGGGAGCTCACCCGGCTCGTGGGCATCGTCGGGAAGCCAGTCGTGCAGGTCGAGCAGGCCCGCGACCTGGACGACGCCAGCCTCTTCGAGGGACGCCGCACGATCGGCGTGACCGGTGGCACGAGCACGCCCATCGAGGACCTGGCCGCCGTGGCCCAGCGCATCTACGCGCTGGCCGGCACCGAGTCTGCCCAGGCGTGCGCTGACGAGCTGGCCAGCCAGGCCGTGACCGCCGTCGCCGAGCCGGCCTACCGCAGCACCTCGCTCAGCGCCGCCTGACGTGCCGAGCCGCCGCACCTCGCGTCGACGCACGCGCAGCCTGGACCGGGACACGTCGGTCGCCGGCCTGCCGGTGGTGGCCATCGTGGGACGGCCCAACGTCGGCAAGTCCACGCTCTTCAACCGCCTCATCGGCGAGCGACGCGCCATCGTCGAGGACCGTGCCCGGACCACCCGCGATCGACTCTACGGCGTGACGGAATGGAACGACCGGCGCTACGTCGTCATCGACACGGGCGGCATGGAGGTCAACCCCGGGGATGCCATCGAGGAGCGCGTCCAGGACCAGGCGCGCCTGGCCATCGAGGAGGCCGACGTCATCGTCTTCGTCGTGGACGCGGCGACCGGCCTGACGCCAGCGGACCAGGAAGTCGCGGAGATCCTGAGGCTGGCGTCTTCACCGGTGGTCATGGCCGTCAACAAGGCCGACAACGAGAAGCTGGAACTGCAGGGCGCGGAGTTCCTGCGCCTGGGCTGGCTGGACAGCCATGCCGTGAGCGCCCTGCATGGGCGCGGCACCGGCGACCTGCTCGATGCCATCGTCATGGCCCTGCCGGAGGAATCCAGCGACGAGGTCGGCCGTAAGGCCCGTGAGGCGCGTGCCGCTGAGCTCGCGGAGATGGTGGAAGAAGGCCTGGTGCCGGGGTTGCTCGGGGAGGGTGTGGAGGCCTTCGATGCCTTCGAGGAGCTCGGACGAGATGACGAACCCGAGGCGGACGAGTCGGGCGCCCTGGCGTTCGATGCCGAGCCGCCACCTACGCCCCGCATCGCCATCGTCGGCCGTCCCAACGTGGGCAAGTCGTCGCTGGTCAACCAGCTCCTGGGCGAGGAGCGCGCCATCGTCAGCGACATCCCGGGCACCACGCGTGACGCCATCGATACGACGCTTGAGTGGCAGGGCCGTGAGGTGCGCCTCGTGGACACGGCAGGCCTGCGGCGCCGTGGCAGGGTGGCCGCCGGGCCGGCCGCGGAGCGCTACTCGGCCCTGCGGGCACTCAAGGCCATCGGCCGGGCCGACGTCTGCGTGCTGGTGCTTGATGCCCAGGACGGTCTGACGGCCCAGGACGCGCACGTGGCAGGCTACGTCGTGGACGAGGGCGTCGGCCTGGCGCTGGCCATCAACAAGTGGGACCTCGTGGAGAAGGACGACAAGACCTTCGAGCAGTACGTGGCCCGCATCCGCAGCCAGGCACCCTTCCTGCACTTCGCGCCGGTGGTTGCCATCAGCGCCCTCACGGGCCTGCGCGCCGGGCGCGTCCTGGACGATGCCCTCCAGATCGCCGCCGAGCGCCGTCGGCGGGTGCCCACGGCTCGCCTCAACCGCATCCTCTCCGAGGCGGTCTCGCGCCACCAGCCGCCACCTGTCAAGGGCCGCCGGCCGCGCTTCTACTACGCCACCCAGGCGACCATCGAGCCGCCCACCTTCGTGCTCTTCGCCAGCGACGCGCGGTCCGTGCACTTCAGCTACCGGCGATTCCTCGAGAACCGCATCCGTGACGCGTTCCAGTTCGAAGGCACGCCGCTGCGCCTCGTCTTTCGCGAGCGGTCCCGCGTGGAGCTCGAGCCGCGCACCAAGGCCCCCAGGGCGTCCTCGCGGGGGCGGTCCGGCGCGAGTGTCGCCGCGGGCAAGGGTCGGTCGTCGTCGACCGGCAAGCGTGCCGGGAGCGGCGGCGCCACGTCCCGCGCGGGCGGATCGGCGCCATCGAAGAAGGGCCGCACGACGAAGAAGTCGAGCCGCAAGGGCTCCTGATGGCCGGCCGCGGGCCACGTCGCGCGGTGGTCGGCGCAGGGGCCTGGGGCACGACGCTGGCCGTGCTCCTGTCACGCACGGGGCCCGTCACGCTACTCGCCCGTGACGAGGAGCAGGCAGACCGGCTGCGGGCAGATGGGCGCAACGAGCGGCGCCTGCCCGGTGTCACGCTCGGCCCTGACGTCGTGATCTCCGCCCACCCGGGCGACCTGACCGCTGCCACCGACCTGGTCGTGCTGGCCGTGCCCTCGGTAGTCCTTCGGTCGCGCCTCAAGGCCATCTCGGAAGGCCTGCCCGGGGATGCCGTCCTGCTGTCTGTCGTCAAGGGTCTGGAGGGCGGCACACTGCTGCGCATGAGCCAGGTCATCGCCGCGGAGGTGCCCGTGAGCGCGGACCGCGTGGCGGCTCTTTCCGGGCCGAACCTGGCGCCGGAGATCGCGCGCGGTCTGCCGGCGGCGGCCGTGGTGGCGGCGTCGGATGATGCCGTCAGCAGGCAGGTCGTTGAGATCCTCGGCGGCCGGACGTTCCGGCTCTATCGCAACCGGGACCTGGTCGGGGTGGAGCTGGCCGGCGCGCTCAAGAACATCGTGGCCATCGTGGCTGGCGCCGTGGACGGGCTCGGGGCCGGCGACAACGCCAAGGCCGCCATCACGACGCGGGGCCTGGCAGAGATGACGCGCCTCGGCGTGGCCATGGGGGCCAATCCGCTGACCTTCGCCGGCCTGGCCGGCATCGGCGACATCCTGGCCACCTGCTCATCAGTGCTGTCCCGCAATCACCGCCTGGGCGTGGAGTTGGCCGCCGGGCGCCGCTGGTCGGACATCGAGGGCGGCCTGCCGGGCGTGGCGGAGGGTGCTTACACGGTGCGCGCCGCGGTGGCACTGGCCGAGCGGCACGGCGTGGAGATGCCCATCGCCCGCGAGGTCCACGCCGTCCTCTACGAGGGCAAGGACGTGCGCTCGTCCGTGACCGATCTGCTCGACCGTGCCTCGAGGGACGAGTTGGCGGGCCTCGCCTGATACACTCATCGCCTGTGTCGGGGTGTGGCGCAGCCTGGTAGCGCACTTGACTGGGGGTCAAGAGGTCGCTGGTTCGAATCCAGTCGCCCCGACCACAAAGTCCTTCGTGAATTGGTCGACCTCTTTCCACTTCGAGCACCGCGCCTCCCACGCGGGGGAATTCAGAGGGGAAGTGTGAGCGTCCGCCGTTGGACGTTGGCCCTTCTCTGGAGCGTCCAACAGGGCGCAAGGGACGGTCACGCCGCTAGATTCACACTTTCTGCTGCCGGGGAAGAAGCGTGCGAGGTCATGCTCCTGGGCCTCGCACGATCACACCGACTGCTTGTGGCAGACATCGCAGATGGCGCCCTCCTCGATGAGCGCGCCACTGCCGGGGACCAGCCGTTGAACTGGCACCCATTCGTGAGGTCCGAACAGGCGGCATTTCCAACGCCGCCAGATGGGGTAGCGGTCCTCCGCCACGCGCTTCAACCCCATGTCAGCCAGCATCGCTGTGACTTCTTCATCGGTCATGGTCTCAGGTGTGTTCATCACATCCTCTTTCTTCGATAGGTCATGGATGGGTTTCGGTGTGCAAGAACCGCATCAGCCAGGGCAGCAGATGGTCGCGCCGCCGTCAGCGCCGCCAACGTGGCAGCTGCCACCGACGGTCAGGCACCGTGGCAGCGCCCACCAGGGCAAGACGCTGACTGCTGGGGTCGACTCCGACAGGATGCCCTCCCGGGCAGCCGAGGTAGCGAGACGCCCTCGTCCTTCCTGCCGCGAGCATCGCCACATGCCCGAATGCCACAGCGGAACGCTAGCCTGTGAGGAAATTGTGCCGGGCCGACTAGCGCAGGGGTGAAGGGGCGATGACCGACATCCTCCGTGGCGGCGGAATCTCACCAGGCCATCGACAGAAAGCCGGAGAACATGGCCGCGACGTGGCGCTACTCCTCACCGAGGCGATCCGCGCCCACGGTGGCCCTCATCCAGGAGTCGGCCGAGACGCCAGATGCCCCTGGCGGGGTCATCGCCTCGCGCACCCTCAGCGCGGGCTACGAGACCTCGGTGATGGCCTTCGCCGGACGGCTCAGTCGCTCCCCGAGGTCGTGACGCGCTACTCCACGAAGCACCGTTTCGCCATCACGCCTTCCGTGCCGGGAGCTTCGCGGCGGCACGGGTCGTGGACCTCCCTGATGTGGAGCCATTCATCGCGGTCAGTCAGTACGGGATCATGGACCCGCTCTACGCGCAGGTCGGGGTCATCCGCGCCGTGGCCGACCTCATCCCCCTCTTCGACACCAAGGGGCTGAACCAGCGGATCGTGCTGGGCGGTGACCTCAACGTCTACGACCAGACCAGCGACACGCTCATGCGCGGTCGCTGGACGGCCATCCTCGCGCTCATCGAGTCCCTGGGCCTGGTGAGCCTCCTGAAGTCAACTCAGCCCCAGCGAGGTCCCCTGGAGAGCTGTCCCTGCCGACGGTCTGACTGCTGGCACGTCGAGACCTTCCGCCACCGCAACCGTGGCCTCGATGACCCGAGCTACTTCACGACCGACTACCTGTTTGCCAGCAAGGAACTGGCCGACAGCCTGGTGAGCCTGGAGGTCCGCAACTACCTGCACGAGGTCTGGGAGCTGTCCGACCACTGCCCGCTCATCGCCACGTTCGACCTATGACCAGCGACGATCCGGGCGTGACCTCCATGCGTCTAACGCACCCTGACCTCGATTTCTACGTCGACGTACGACTCACCCCGTTCGAAGGCCGCTGGCTCGCCACGGCTGACCTGGCGGGACTAATCGACCCGAGGTGTGGGTTCAGGTGACACGCCCCGCGAGGCTGTCAGGGCCTCCCTGCGGGCGCTGGGGAGCCGTACGCGAGCGAGATGGCAGGTGGAGCAGACCTCGGCTAGAGCCCGCGACTATCCTGACGTTCATGGGCCTGCCCGATATCGGTCCGCTTGAACTGCTCAGTTCGCGCTGGTCGTCGCCGTGTTCGCCGTCCCGTGGTATCGCGGTCGCGCTCGACGCCAACGCAGCAAGGCTGCCTATGAGGCAGAGCGTGCCCAGCGTGCGACTCCAGTAGGGGGTCGATCGCCGAACACCCAGAGCCACCATCTGGCGAGGTCGTCGTCTGGAGCTATCCGGCCCGACCCAGGCCACGCTGCTGTCGCGTTCCAACAGGACGCGCAGAGGATGGCGTCGGACGGCTACGTGCCGGTATCGCAGAGCCGGGCGGAGGGACGACCTGGTGGCGCCCGGCGTCGTCGCCATCGGCGTCTGCTCGACGGCCATCCGACCGGCAGGCTACCTGACCGTCACTTATCGAAGCAGGCACAGCAGCCACAGTCTGGTGCGCAAGATCTGCCCGAGCTGCGCCGAGACCGTGAAGACCGCTGCGCTCGTGTGTCGATCTAACGGCCACGAGTTCGCTCAGCAGCCTAGACCAGGCCCCCCATCATCCTGACGCCGCGATGGCGTCCACCACCCTGGGCGTTCGAGGACCCAGCCCCACGACCACGCAGCCACCGCCTGGTGCGATAGTCGCTCAGACCGTCGCGCTTCGCCGCAACGGCGCCGCGAACATGCGCTCGAACGAGATCTTGCCGGTCTCCGGGTCGGTTCGTCCTCGTGGTGACTGGTGCTGTCCTGCTCGATGGCATCGATGAGGTGTGCGTTCTGCATCGGGTTGCGCTATGCAGTGGATGCGAGAACGATCCTATACCGAGCACAGCCTCATCGTGCAGTGAACACCGCACAGCAGTGATGGGCCAGCACGGGCGCGGTCCGTCGCGGCGGTTGCATTCATGGACGTGACCATGCGCCATCCCACTGTTCAGATGCTGAGCGCCAGCTTTTCTGGGCTGGGAACGGGGTAGTGGCAGCCTCGGTTCGCCAGACGACCGCCCAGGCGGTATCAGGGGAACCCGCCCTCTTCCCACCGATGGGCGCACGGTGACCCGGATGACCCGCGAGCCGTATAGACCAGATGTTCTATCTACGATACGATCAGGGACGTTTCCGGCGACATCTTCGTCAGGGTGGGCCGTTTCCCCGTGGTGCGGCGCGGAGGTTCGACACTGATGACGGAGACGACTACACGCTGCTCGGTCGCATCGGCGCTTACAAGATGCACAGCCTCCATGACGCCCGCGAGACGACCAAGCCTGCGAGAGCCGCCTTCATGAGGCGGTTCGAGGACGAGGTGGACCCCGAGCGGGTCCCTGGACCCGGTCGATCGGGCGTCACGGGCGGCAGCGGCTCGGAAGGCCTACATGCTGGGCATGTCCCTGAAGAGCGCGAAGGTGCGACGCCAGCGGGCGGGCGCACGCTAGCGACGCCCACGCCGCGAGACACGGCGTGCCGGTGACATGCACCGGCTGCTTCGTCTTGGACAGGGCCGGCACCCGCTCCGGTCGTCGTCGCTGACGCCTGATGCGAACGACCCGTGATGTTCGCGTGGAAGTGCGGCGCGCAGGCGAGCGCAGGACATCCCGCACGGTCGCCGCATGCCAGCAGCGACCACCCTGTGCGGTGGGGGACGCCATCCCGGTCGAGCCCATCGGCGATGGCTTGGAGCGTGGCACCTGCGGCCCGCTCCTGGCGCATCCGCTCGACGATCTCGTGCGACAGCACCGGAGGCCGACCGAGGCGCACACCCCGGGTGCGCTCGACCGCCAGCGCCTCCTTGGTGCGCTGCCCGATCATGCGCCGCTCCAGCTGGCTGAATACGGCCAGAACGTGGGCCATGGCCTCCCCGCTGGGCGTGCTCGTGTCCACGCCCAAGAACTTGAGCGCCACCAGGGCCCAGCCTTCGCGGGCCGAGCGGTCCATGAGCGCGGCGAAGTCCACCATCGAGCGGGACAGCCGGTCCACCTTGGCCACGATGAGGGCCGCTGCCTGGCCGGAGTGGAGGTCCCGCAGCACCGCCCTGATGCCCTGGGTGTCGGAGGTCACGGCCCAGAAGCCCGCGTCCTCCTCGACATCGAGGAGCTGCCAGCCACGCCGCGCTGCCTCGGCTTCGAT
>CAWGVH010000006.1:0-849848 GCA_963825995.1 uncultured Chloroflexia bacterium | reverse complement strand
CGTCGGCCCGTGACCACAGACATCCTGAAGGAGACCGCACGGCGAGAGGGAGGCTATCGATGACGACAGCGCGTACGACCATCGCGACGGGCGTGGCGGCACTCCTGACCTTGAGCATCGCGTCCGGTGCGTTCGCCATCGGCGACGACGAGGAAGACCCCGAGGTCACGTACTGCCAGGCCCTCGTGACGCTCTCGGCGTCCGTGGAGACGCTGGGTGCCATCGATGCCAGCTCCACGGTTGATGAGTTCGAGACGGCCGTGGACAGCGTCCGTGAGGCTGCGACCACCATGGAGGAGAGCCTTCGCGGCCTCGTGGAGGCACAGGTCGCCGCGCTCGAGACCGCCGTCGGGGACCTCCAGGGGTACCGAGACTCGCTCGCAGGGGACGAGACCATCGAGGAGGCCGTGCAGGGCGCCGGTGCGGCCATCAGCGCGGTGGCGAGCGCACGTGACGAGGTCGGGACCATCCCCGATGTGGTCGCTGGCCAGCAGGCTGCCCAGGAGGAAGCCGAAGGGTAGGTGCGCTCGTCGCGCTCTGGGGCGCGAGGCGACGGTCCAGCGAGGCCCGCCCGTCGACGGGCGGGCCTTTTCACATTCTGGCCCTGTCA
Source organism: uncultured Chloroflexia bacterium (assembly GCA_963825995.1). Classification (GTDB taxonomy): domain Bacteria; phylum Chloroflexota; class Limnocylindria; order Limnocylindrales; family CSP1-4; genus JAFMJV01. The sequence continues at coordinate 849,238 of CAWGVH010000006.1, read as the reverse complement.
CATCCATCAATCCTTGGACGATCCGATAGCGTTGCTCCGTCATACGGGTGAGCGGGAGGCGATGTACGCGGAGCCCATACCCTGGCCGCCGGGACCGCGCTGAGCCACTGGCGAGACCGACCCGCGCAGTCGCGAGAGGGGACGATCATGCGCAACCTGTGGACCGCGACTGCGGCCATCGTGGTGCGCCTGACGCTGGCCAGGCGGGTCGTCGGTCGCGGCGCGGTACGAGTCGGAGCTGTCAGGCGTGGACTGGGTGAGGGGCCCCGCGATGTCGCCCAGGCGCCGCGACCACCACGGAGACAGGCGTCTCTCCGGGCCCGCGGATGAGGCCAGACGACGCACGTAGTCGGTACGTGTAGGTACATCGCCCCGTGAACGTGGCCACGTCCAAGGTGGCAGCAGGCATGAATTGGGAATTGGCAGACCAGGCTGCCTTCGCCAGAGGGGGCTTCAACGCGCTCACAGACACCACCGGAGCAGCCCGTCCGTTGCTGGGAAAGATCGATGTGGTGTATTCATACGCCTCCCACGCGGGAGCTTCGTGCGGGACATGCGCACATGAAGCGCTCATAGCACACTCACTGAGCCCATGGGCGCCCTCGGCCCGGGCAGGGGGCTCGCGGCAGTGGTCTGGACCTCGCCGGCCCGCTCGGCGGTGGCACGGCGGACCGCCTCGATGAGCAGCACCGAGGCCTGGTCACGGGGGCGCCGGAACTCTTGATGGGCGAGCTCAGCGCGCAGGAGTCGTCCAACTAGTTGCATGGAAAACCATCTGGTAGGCTTCCCCGGACCTCACTCGCTCTTCTCACGAACCCTGGAGATGCCCCGATGCCCACCGAAGGAAGAGGAACTCGCCTGGAACGAGGCCGCCATCGCGGATCACCGCGCCAACGCAGGCGTCCAGACGCAGGGTCGGCTGGCCGGCGCATCCCTGCTGCTGCTGACCACGACCGGCGCGAAGTCCGGTGAGAAGCGCACCCGGCCGCTCGGCTTCATCCAGGAGGGCGACGTCTACGTGGTCGTCGGCTCCAACTGGGGCCAGGAGACGGTATCCGGCCTGGGTGGCGAACATCCAGAAGGACCCGAAGGTCACCGCAGAGGTGGGCACCGAGACGTTCGCGGCGGTCGCGGAGGTCGCCACGGGGTGACGAGCGCCGCCGCTTGTTCGACGCGGTGATCGCGGCGATGCCGCCGTTCGCGGAGTACGAGAAGATCGTCAAGACGCGCGAGATCCCGGTGGTCAAGCTGACCCGCGTGCGGTAGCGTCCACCGGTCGCCCACGAAGGCCCAGCGGCGATGGGCGAGGCTGGTCACCGGTGCCGCCCGCCCCGGTCAGGTCCGTCCACACCGCGGCTCCGCTCGAGGCGTCCCGGCAGAGGTACACCTTGCCTGCATCCTGGTCGATCCACGACGAGCCGACGCTCACGCCGACCGAGGGTCCATCACCCATTCACCTGGCGCCCACGTGGCGTCATCCACGATCTTGAGCCGGTCGGGGATCGGGTCGCTTCCCGAGGCGGCCACCCAGCCGGACGCGAGTCCGTCCACCGCGACCGAGTAGCCGCCTCGCGTCACCAGTGACTCGGAAGCCCGTCCCGGCGAGGGGCGGTCCTTTTCTCGGTCTCGGGATCAGTCACTCCGCCACAGCCCGACGACGCTGCCATCGTCGGCCACGCGCACGAGGTGGCGGTCGCCCGACGCCGTCGCCAGCCCGAAGCTAAGCCCATCCACGTCGCTGGCCATCTCCATGGCGGAACGGATGACGGCGCCATGCACGGCGCATTGCCCCAGGTGCCGGTCGTCATGCCGGATGCGGACCTGACGGTCATTCCGGTGGGGATGACCCGTGGGTGTACCCTGTCGCTCTCGCGATGATCGCGACCGCCGTCCAGACAGGCACTCCTGCCCACCGACGAGAGCGCTCGGATGGCGCTGATGGACAGGAGAGGAGTCAGCCCCATGCGGCGTCTTATGTCCACCACCATCGTCCTGATGGCCCTGCTGCTGGCCACGATGGCCGCCGCCCCGGGCGTCTCGGCCCAGGCCGCGGACGAACACCCGGTCATCGGGGCCTGGATCGGCGATTCGACGCCGGAGGACACGACCGACCCGCTCGAGCTGCTGACCTTCGCCCCTGGCGGCATCGTCGTCAGCATCACCCCGGGGTCCGAGTCCGGGTATGGATCGTGGGTCGCGACCGGAGAGCGGAGTGCGGACGCGACCATCCTGATCCCGCTCAGTGACCCGACGGCCGGCTTCGTCGGGTACCTCACGGCCCGCACCAGCATCGACGTGGCCGAGGACGATCAGAGTATCGCCGGGACGTACACCATCGAGCTCCCGGCCGGGATCGCGGAGGCGATGGGCGGACCCGTGGGCCAGCTCGGCCCGGGCGCCTTGACCGGCCAGCGCATCGCCGTGGAGCCGATGGGCGAGCCGGTCGGCCCGCTCCTGGAGGAGGGTGGCCCCGACCGGCGGCATCCCCGCCGACCCCGGAAGCGTCACCCGCGGCCTGACCAGAGCAGACACGTGGAAGATGAGGAGGCCCCTCCCGGGAGGGGCCTCCTCGCGAGTTCAGGTCCTTCAGCGACCGGAAAAACCAGCGAAACTCGGCCGCGTGCACACGAGATACGCGGCGTCAGTGGGGACGCGCCGCTCGGGAACGTGGGTACCCCACCGGTGGGCGGTCGTCACCACGCCCACGTCGCCAAGCCTGCGAGGCCGACCTGACTGTCGGCGCCACGTGACGAAGGCAACGGGACGCGATGATCGACCGGTTCCTGATCGCGATCCGCAACCAGGGTGCGAATGGAGGACGGGATGGCAAGGATCCGGGTCGCAGGCTTCGCGGTCTCGCTCGATGGCTACGCCGCTGGAACGGAGCAGAGCTTCCAAGCCTACCCCCTCGGCAAGCGAGGCCCAGAGCTGTTCGAGTGGTACTTCCCCACTCGCACCTTCCGCGAGATGCAGGGTGAGAGCGGCGGCGAGACCGGACCCGATGACGAGTTCGCACGGCGCGCGATCGACGGCTTCGGTGCCTTCATCCTGGGCCGGAACATGTTCGGCCCGATTCGCGGCGGATGGCCGGACGATCGGTGGAAGGGATGGTGGGGTGACGACCCGCCCTACCATGCGCCGACCTTCGTACTCACCCACCATCCGCGCGCGTCGATCGAGATGGACGGTGGCACGACCTTCCACTTCATCACCGATGGCATCGACGCAGCGCTGCAGCGAGCGCGGGAGGCAGCGGGGCCGATGGACATCAAGATCGGCGGGGGTGTCGAGACCGTGCGGCAGTACATCCGCGCCGGCCATGTCGACGAGATCCATCTGGCGGTGGCACCCGTGGTGCTTGGTCAGGGCGAAGCGCTGTTCGAGGGCATCGATCTGCGCGCCCTTAGGTACCGCACCACTGAACACGTGCCGACCGAGCGCGCCACCATGTCGTGCTGGCACGCTGAACGACCGCCTTCAGGATCAAGGCGAACGAGCACGGAAGGGCGACATGAGCATGGAGGTCGTCGCGACGACCAGGAAGCGGGCGGGCCTCTGCCTTGGCAGGCGGCCGATGGGCCGACCGTCGGCCGAAGACGCGCGCGATCCCGACCGAGCGACCTGAACCGCTCCGGGCACGGTGCTTGTCGCAGAGGGGACCGCCGCCTACGATGGTCGGAGCTTCGTGGCCGAGTTTGCGCTGGACGGGTGGGTTGACCCGCGAGGGGACGGCCATGCTGTGTCAAGGCCCGCCGCCGTGGCACCCTTGCCCTCAAGTGCTGGTGAGTAGGAGGGAACGACCATGCGCAGGATGTGGGCGGTGGGTGCCACCGTGTTGATGTGCCTGGCGCTCGGCGGGGTATCAGCGGTCGCTGAGGAGGCGACGGCGTCACAAGACGAACCGGTGGCAGTGACAGGGATGATCCTTGGCATGTGCGAGGTGGAGACTGGTACGGAGACGACCGCGGACGGCCTCAGGCGGTGGCGTGGCTGGACCGTGACGTGTCCCGAGAGCATGAGCGACCCCCGGGTGAGCGGTCTGAGCGAGCATGACTACAGCCGTGACTGCCGCTACTCGAGTGCGGGGGGCGACGCGGATGACGCATCGCCGATCGGCTGCGTCATCTGGTCCGAGTTCGTGTTGACCGGGCCCGATGGCACGTGGGATGGCGCCGATCGCGGGTTCATCACGGCTGACGGCGAGCGGGACACGTACCGGGTCGCCACGGGCACCGGGGCCTATGCCGGGTGGACCTACGTCAGCCACACGGACGATAGCAACGTCAGCGGGCTCATCTACGAGGGTCCGCCACCGCCCTGGGCGCCGCTTCCGTCGACGCCATCGGCCTCACCGCCACCGCCCAGCGAGTAGCCCGCTGCGTCGCCGCCCTCCCGATTCCGGCCCCCCGCGGGATGTGCCTCGCCTCGCGTGCGAGCCAGACCCGTCGCCATACTCCCATGACCCTCCCGTCGCGGGCCACCCACCATGCACCTGTCGCCGATCGCCGTCGCCAGCACGAGGCGCAGCCAGTCCCCATCCGACGCCGGTTCCATCGCGGAGCGGATGACGGCACCACGCGGGGTGTACGGCTAGAGGTGCGGGTCATCGTGGCGGACACCGATCGCGCGACCTCCCGGATGAGGGTGAGCGGCTCGGGCGACGGCGGGACTTGGGCCGGGCGGAGCGTCGGCAGGACCGAGGTCGTGGCGAACGAGGGTGTCGACGGGTGCGACGAGCGGGTCGGGGCCGGAGCGTACGCGGGGCCGTCAGGCGGCGATGGTGATCGCGCCCGTCTTCGCGTCGATCCTGAGGGGCACCTTCGTCAGCGGGCTCGGAGCCGGGCCCGACACGACCCGGGCATCGTGGGCGGCGTCGAACTGAGCCCCATGGCAGGGACATTCGAGCAACTGCGTGTGGCTGTCGTAGTTGCTGACCGCGCACCCCTCGTGCGTGCAGACGAGGTCGTAGGCCACGAACGTCCCGTCCGAGAGCTTGATGAGGCCCCCTGGATCGCCGGTGGACGGCACGGTGAAGCCGATCGCCGACGTCGAGGCGAGATCGCTCACGTTGGCGATGGCGGTGCCGGTCGCCGGGGAACCGGCTGGTGCAGGTGTCGCCGCGGCCGGTCCGCCGGCCGGCCTGTCCGTCGGGCCGGGGGCCCCGATGGTGCCGGACGCTATGCCGGTGGGGAGCAGCATCCGTAGCCCCCCAGCGATCGCGCCGACGAGGAGCGTCGCCACGCCGAGGACGGTGAGGTTCAGGAACAGGCGGCGGCTTGGCGAGGTGACGTCCCCGACTCCGGGCACGCTCCGCCGCATCGCGGCCGTGGTGCGGTGCAGCCCGAGCTTCCGTTCGAGCCACGGGCTGAGGACGAGCACCCCTCCCGAGCCGGCCGCAGCCAGGGTCACCCAGCCGAGCACGTACGGCAGGTCGTTGCCGAGGTAGTAGGGCCGCACGGTCCAGGATGCCGTGAGCAGCAGGGTGATCGAGATGACGGCACCGCCGACCGCTGCGAGCCGATAGACGATCCCGGTCAGCGCGCCCAGGCCCACGGCGATCTCGCCCAGGGCCATGAGCGCGCCGATGGCGACCGGGTTCGGCAGCGCCACCGCTTCGATCAGAGGTGCAAGCGGCGAGAGATGGGTGAACCCCTCGAGCTGCGCCCGGATCCCGCTGGGCGACGCCGGGTCGAGGAACGACGGATCGAGGAGCTTGTCAAGGCCCGCGTACAGGAAGGTGACCCCGAGGAAGAGGCGGAGCGGCAGGAGCGCCGCCGCGCTCACTGTGCCCTGCAGGCGCCCGAACTCCATGCTGTGCTCCTCCAAGGACAAGCACCCGGCGAATCAGCGCGGCCGGGCCGTAGCAGCTGCGGGACCATGATACGGCCGCCAGCTAGCCACCGCCGGGGTCCCGGGGACCTCCGACGGGTCTTAGATGCCACCGCCGGGAGCCACCGGTTTCCCACGGTCGCGCGCCCGACGGCGGGGCCTTCAAGCTCGCGTCCGAGGCGAAGCGCATCGACCGCGCATACCTTATCGACTCCCTCGTGGCGGTCAGCACGAGCCTCGTCGAGCCACTTCCGCACCAGATCACGGCCGTATACGAGGCAATGCTGCCGCGCCCGCTGCTCCGGTTCCTCCTCGCGGACGACCACGAGGGCCTCCGTCAGTGACAGCGAGTCGAGCTCCCGTCGCTCTCCCGCCTCGCTCCACAGCAACGCCCCACCGTAGTCAGGCCAGAACTCCAACCCTGCCCATGGATGGGGGTTCTCCTGCCAAGCGCAGGACCACGCTGGGCCCGGGTGTCGGCCACCTCGTGTGGCGCTCGGCAACATGAGCGATGGATGGCGGTGGTTCCGTGCGTGCCTTTCGTCGCGAGGACGACCTCGATGGGCGCCGGACGTGCACTCTCGTGGGGGCAGACACCTCGTGCGAGGCGAGAGGACGCCGCGTCTATCTCGTCGGCGGCCGCCCACGGGATCACAATGGAGCGGACCCGGCGCACCGGGCAATGCCGGCGAGGCGCTGCCGTTGCAGTTCCACATCGCCGGACCTCACCGGGGCGTCGGGTCCTCCTCTCGCCGTGGAGGACTGGGGGACCGCGCGCGGGTGTCCTCGCCGTCGACGGGCAGCGCGGGCCAGACGATCGCCACGGCTGCGGCACCGTGAGCGCTGTCGTTCTGGGACCGCGCCGCCATCTTCGCGCCGCTGGGCCTCGCTTAGCCCCGATGACGCCCCCGGCCCAGCACCGACCCCGGCCAGACGCCTACCCCTTGGCGTAGACCTCTGCGCTCTCGAACTCGTACCCGACGACCGGCTCCTCCCCGACGACCCAGGCATCATGCCCGGGCTCGATGACGTAGGCCGCACCCGGTCCCAGTTCGACCTCGCTGCCGTCCTCATGGACGGCGTGCAATCGGCCGCTCGTGATCGTCCCGATGTGGCGCACCTGGCACGAGTCGGTGCCGACGATGGGCCTGATGCTCTCCGACCAGCGCCAGCCAGGCTGGAAGGTGATGCGGGCGACGACCTGGGGGCCGAGGCGGATGACCGCCACCTTCGCCTTGTCGGGAGTCCTCGTCTCATCCGGCTGGTCGAACGAACCCTGTGTGATCCCTGCCATGGGGATGCCCTCCTCTCGCTCCTCCCCCGGTGGATGGTGAGTCTACGCAGACGGCCAGCAGGTCGATCGAGATGCTGTGGCCGGACGGCTGCAACTCCCGGTGACCCGTCCGGCCACTCCGGGCGTCCGACAGGCCCAGGTGGTACGCCGCCTGCGTCGGATCCAAGCGACCGGTCGGAGGGCGGCTCTATGGCTGCTGGTTGTAGACCTCGAAGACGGTCTCCTCGGGTGGCGTCGGGAAGCCACCTGGGATGCCCGCTTGCATCTCGGGCATCAGCTTGCCGTCGCGGAAGCGCTCCCAGCTCTCCTGGGACTCGTGGATCGCCACGATCGTCCAGCCGCCGGCCGACGGGCCAGCCGCATGGAAGATCTGCCCGTCCGGGAGGCGATCCCTGGAGGGATGCACCACCGCGATCGAGGCCTCGTATTGCTCCTTGGTGCCACCTGGGAAGTGATGGATGATCCCGTACGCCACTGTGTCCTCCTCTCGGTACAGAGGGCCTCGTGGGCCCAAGCGTGCGAGTGTACTGCTGCCGCCCAGACCGGCACGACGACGCAGTTGGCTGCTGGGCACAGTCTCGCCCGGTCACCGTGCTTCCAGCCGAGCCCGATCGCTGAGACCCGGAGTCCCTGGCCAAGCGTTCGTGTGTCCATGGTCAGTCCTTGCCCGGGGTCGGGCGGGCACGCCCCAGGTCGTCGCACCAGTAGGCGGCGGTCACGCCCCCGTCCATGAAGTGTCGCTGCCGATGATGGACCCGCCGAACTCCTCCAAGACGAGCGCCGTGCCGTCCAGGTCGACCTTGAGGATCGTCGCTGGGGTCGCCTGGCGGGGGAGACGCCCGCAGCGTGGATGAGCTCGGTGACGTCGCCCCCGTTCGCGCCCGATGCCAGGGCATCGCTATGCTCGCCGCGGGATGACCGGGTTCGACTTCGATTTCCGCATGCGCACGCCCGATGGACCCCTGGGCCGAGCCGTGGCCTCGGCCTGGTACGCTCGCGGCACCGTGCCCTACCGGCGTGAGCGCGTCGCGCCCACGGGATCGACCGTCGCCGTGATCGTGCTCGGCGACCCCATCATCGAGACCGCTGGCGGCCCGAGGGCCGTGCCGCTGCGGGCAGAGCGGGGCTTCCTGATCGGACCGCACGACCGGCCGGTGACCAACGAGCCGACCGGCGAGACCTTCGCGGTCGGGGTCGTGACGACGCCGGTGGGATGCCGTGCGGCGCTGGGCGTCGATCCCGCCGCCGTCGCGGGGCGCGTGGAAGACCTCATGGAGACCTGGCCTACCTCCGCCGACCTGCGGGAGCGCCTGCTGGTGGCGCCTGACCCCGAGGCCATGCTGGACCTCGTGGTCGCGTGCCTGGCCGATGGGCTGCACCCCGACGTCCCGGGCCTGGACCGCTGCGAGCGGGCCGTCGCCCTGCTGCAGGCGGATCCCGTGCGGCCGGTCGCAGACATCGCGGCTGCCCTAGGCGTCTCGCACGGGCACCTGGACCGCGAGTTCACTCGGATCGTGGGCCTCGCGCCGCGCCGGCTGGCCCGGCTGCTGCGCGTGGAGCGACTGCTGGAGGCCATCGACCTCGACGGCGACGTCCCATGGGCGGACCTCGCCGCGCACCTGGGGTGGGCGGACCAGTCCCACATGATCCGGGACGTCAAGCGCCACACCGGGTCCACCCCATCTGCCTACATCGCCGCACGGCGAGCCTACGCGGCGGCGACCGCGACGGAGGAGTCGGCCCGCTTCGTCCCCGAGCCCATGTGAAGTCCGTCCAAGACGCCCCCGCCGGTCGCGGTGACGATGTGCGCCCTACGGCCCCCCATCGTCACCTGGAGACTGCCCGCCATGCCCGATCCCATCGCCGCCACCGAGACCCAACTGCGCAACATCGAGGCCACCACGGGGATGAGCGTCGAGGCGTTCGCGGCCGCTGTCGCTGAGCGGGGCATCGTCGGCCACACCCAGATCGTCACGTTCCTCAAGGCGGAGTCCGGTCTGAGCCACGGCAACGCCAACGCGGTCGCCCTCAAGGTCCGTGAGCTCGCCGCTGGCGGTCCCGTCTCGTCCGATGCCCTCCTGGACGCCCAGTACACGGGCGCCAAGTCAGCCCTGCGGCCCGTCTACGAGCGACTGGCCGGCATCGCGGCGGGCCTGGGGCCGGACGTGGAGATCCTCGTCCAGAAGACCGGCGTGGCGTTCCGGCGTCGAAGGCAGTTCGCCGTCGTCCAGGCCCCGTCCGCCAAGCGCGTGCAGTTGGGGCTCAACCTTGGTGCGGCCCCCGATGACCCGCGGGTCGTCGCCACGCCCGGGGCGATGTGCACGTTCCGGGTGGACCTGCCCGACGCGCAGAGTGTCGACGTGGATGTGGCGCGGTGGCTGCGCGAGGGGTACGAGCGGGCGGGCTAAGGTGCCAGCCCCAAGACTTACCCGGGCGTGGGTGTGCCGGTGCCCGTTAGATGGCGCCCGACGCCGGCGGGTGAGGCGTCGCATGGGACACAAGGAAGACGCGGCTGGGGCGGAGTCGGACTTCGGGGTCGGGGTGGGATGGACGCGGTGCCGGGCGGATGCACCAAGGTGAGCCGCGAGTCAGGTGGACACCTTCCCTTGACGGCACGAGCCCGCACGCAGGAGTGCGATGGGAACCACCAGACACCAGAACCCACCCGAGTTCAGGGCCGAGGCCGCGACGCTATCCCGGATCTCCGCCACCACCGGCCGCCCGCCGAACGCCACGGCACCCCGTCCAGACAGCCATCCGGGTCTCCCGGCCTGGAGGCGTCATGGTGTCCGGGCCGGGCCGGGCCGGGCCGAGGACGATGCCCTATGCGCCAGGGCGCCGGTAGGCCGGGGACAGCTTCGACGCCGTGTCGAGCTCCTCGGGCGTGATCAGGCAGGTCCGCGGGGAGTTAGAAGTCGTCGCCCCCGAAGACGTCCGGCGCACGGCTGGCACTTGCCATGCGCGCTAGGGGTCGGAAGTAGGTCCGCCGGCTCGATGACGCCGACTTGATGGTGTGGGCGCTCGGGCCGGTCCGGCCGCCACATTCCGTTGCGGAGCGAATCACGGCGCCGAGACCTTGGTGCCCGACCCTTGCTCTCGGAAGACGACTGCAGCGTCATCGGCCACGCGGCGTGTAGGGCCCGAGGTGGGGGTCGTGGCGGACGCGGAGCTGGGCGGCCATCCCTGCGTGATCCGCGAACCTGACCTGTGGACAAGCGACCTTGACCGCGCAGCGACGGCGGCGGATGCTGGCACCGTCTGGGGGGCAGGCACATCAGAGGAGGACCCAGATGCAGTTCCTGATCATCGCGAAGCCATCGTCCCCACCACCGCCCGAGATGCTCATGTCGCTCATCGACGCGATGGAGGCGTGGCTCGCGAAGAACCAAGCCGACGGCACGCTCAAGTCGTCATGGTCCTTCGCAGGCACCCAAGGTGGTGGCGGCATCCTGGAGGTGGACAGCCACGAGCAGCTGGACGCCATCATGGCGGGCTTCCCCTTCGGTCCCTTCAACTCGATCGAGGTCTACCCACTGAGCGATCTGGGGCAGAGCCTCGCCGCGAACCGAGCCGTGGTCCAGCAGATGATGGAGATGATGGGCGGCGCCAAGTAGGTCGCCGACCGCGAGGCCCGTCCCGCGAGGGGCGGGCCTCTTCTGGTGTCAGAGGAGCTTCGCGGCAGACACGACCGGACCACCACCCGACCAGTACCCGACCACCGCCACGCTCAGCGCAGCGAGCCAGACCCCGCCCGCCCCGTTCCTCCCGCTCTATGCTCCACCGCCTGAAGACGGAGCGGGGTAGCTCCGGGGAGCGAGGTCGGACATGGCGATCAAGGTCATCGTCGAGCTGCGCGCCAAGCCGGGTCTGCGGGATGAGCTCGAGGAGCTGCTCGTGAGCCACGTCCCGGACGAGCCCGTCCCGGGCTACCTCGGAAGCACGCGCTACGAGGCACTCGACGATCCTGACCTGTTGGTCGAGATCGCCGAGTGGGAGTCACCCGAGGTGCGTCTGGCAGCGATGCAGGCCATGGCGGACAGTCCGGCGTACACACGCCTGCCGGAGCTGTTGGCCGCGCCCTTCAGGGCCACCATCATCAGGGAGTTGCCCTGACCGAGGACGCCACCCACCGACCACCCGGCTCGTTCCTCGCCGCGAGCCAGATCCGCAGGGTAGGCCCCAGGAACTGCATCGGCCCCTGCCTGCCTGTGCGCGACCGCATGACCGCACGGGCGATGCCCCTGACGACAGCCGCACCACCTCACGAGCAGTAGCAGGCGGCGCCGAAGACGAGCAGCTCGACGGGGGCTCATCAGGAAGGGCGCGTCGGCCGGGCTGGGGGCACCGACGCGGCCCGACGCGCGAGGAGGAGGGGAGGACGGCCGTGCACCTCCCCGGTCTACGGGGCGGTCAGGCGGGCGTCAAGCGAGACAGCGCACGGATGTTCGGGATGTCGTATGGAAAGACGGATGCAATGGGACCAGTCCCGCGCCGGCCGCGACCCGGCCGCCGCCCCATGTTCGCTGGGTCGAATGCGGTCAGTCGTCCGACCCATGGCCGCCGCCGCTGCCACCCTTGTCGTCGCCCGGCTCGAGCTGACCCTGGCCACCCTTGTCGTCGCCCGGCTCGAGCTGGCCGCTGGCGCCCCTGTCATCACCCGGCTCAGACATCGTTGTCGTGGCGCTGGACCGCCGGCCGCCTCTGTCGTCGCGGTCCTCGCCCTTGTGCTTGCCGCCGTGGTGGTGGCGGGCCTCGACCTTGCGGCCCGTGAGGACCGAGTCGTCCCTGCCGCGCCCCCGGCCGCCGTGGTCGTCGCCTGGCTCCGACGCCCGAGCGAGCTGCGCGCCGCTGATGTGCGCTGCGGCCGAGGCCGGGGCCGTGCCGCCCGCGATGACGAGGGCCGAGATGCCGACGATGGCGAGGTAGCCGATGCGCTTCATGTCCTGCTCCTTGCGTGCTGGCGTTGGTGATGCGTCTACAGCCTGCCGCGTGCCAACGCGGCAGACAACGGACCGTGGCCGGGAAATCTGGCAGACCATGGTCTGACTCAGGAGGGGACGAACGGTGGGCGGTGGGCGGCGGGCATACCGCGTGTGCCGCCGGATCCTTCATCGTGGGTGCTGCCCGACCACCATCTCACCAAGGACGGCGGGTCGTTCTTTCGACCCGCCGTCAAGGGCTGCCTGGCTATCTCAGGGGGCGTGGCTCACAAGGTGACGGTGCCGCTGCAGACCTCGCCCGTGGCGCGGTTGACCGCGCGCGACACGATGGTGTCTGGGCCGGGACCGTTGCTGCTGAAGCGGTTCACCACGACCGAGTCACGGCCGGACCTGACGGTCGCCTGGCCGCTGGCGAACTGGGAGCCGTCGTTCTTCATCGTCCAGTGCCAGGTGGCGCCACTCCGGCTGTGGTCGATCTCGAACTCGCTCTCGATGCGGCCGTCCTCCAGGTACACCTCCATCTCCCAGTCGGTGCTCCCGGTGCAGCTACCGGTGCGGACCTTGGCGCTGACGGGAGCGGCGGTCGCCAGCAGGGCGAGGGACATCAGCAGGGCGCCGACAGCCAAGCTGCGGCGATGGGCGTGGATGGTCATGGCGCATTCCCCCCTTGCTTGCGGGTCTCTCGACCCCATGCTTCGACAGCCCGGTCGCGTATCGCCTGTCGGCGTCGCAGCGGTCGGACGTGTCCCGTCAGACGTCATGCCATCCGGTCACTCCCCTCCGAACAGATCGAGCAGATTGCCCATGCGGCCCTCGCGACGTGTCGAGCCCCGGGCCGGCTCGTGCGGTCGGTCCCGGTCACCCTGAGATCCGCGGTCAGGCAGACCGGACGGCTCGCCGACCCTGCCGGACCAGCCCCCGCCTTCGGTGTCCACCATCCGCTCGAGCTCGCCCTGGTCGAGGAAGATGCCGCGGCAGTCCTGGCACTGGTCCACGACGATCCCGCTGCGCTCGTAGCTGCCCATCCGCCCGCTGCACTTGGGGCAGACCAGGTCATGTGTCGTCATCAGACCACTTCTCCTTCTGGCTGGATGCGATCAGCTCCGTCCTGCGGACGGGCGTCATTCCTGAGCTAGCTCCCGTGATGGGGTCGCCGGCGGCAAACGAGCCCCTGGGACTCGATGATCCAGGACAGCGCCGTCGAGACGACGAGCTCGTCCGCCAAGTCGGGCGCCGAGAGCCTTGCTCGTGCACCCTGGGAGGGGCGGCGGACCCGGCTCCTGAGAGGCGCCTCGATGGGTCCGTCTCGAGCGTGGCCGCGACCGAGCGGAGCATGGCCGTCCAGCAGACTCGCGCAGGCGCACCCAGGGCCTGACGCCATGGCTGCGTGGGGGAGACGGATGGCGGATGGAGCACGCAGAATCCTCGGCAGCAGATGCCGAAGGTCTCGTCCGCTCGCAGAGGCGGGCCCGTTCCACCGAGTGCGCCATGCGCGCACCGTGATGACGATCGAACGGCGGGAGACTACTCCCCTTCGCGCCGCCATCGTAGCGTGTCGGTCGCCCGTGCGTGCGGGTCTTCCGACCCGACCGGAAGGGGTCGAACGGCCCGGCGTCCCTGGTGCGGAGACTCCTGGTCGGCCCGGCCTGCCGAGAGCGGCGCGGACGGCGAGGTCCGCCGTCCGGCATCGACCAGGACCCGACCCTGAGCACATCGGGAAGGTGGTCTCGCACCGTCGACGTCTGGCTGCCCGCCTCGAGCGACCTCGGCGACCCAGAGGCTGGCTCTGGCCCTGGGCTTCCTCATGCTCAGCGTCGCTGCCTCGGTCGCAGTCGTGGCCTGGCGCGGCCGCACTGCCACCCTCACCTCCTCGAAGACGCCGAGGAAGCCCTCACGAAGTCCGCGGGTGCTCAGATCGACCAGTTCCAGGCGTACCACACGATCACGGCGTTGAACGCGAGACTGACGACGATCAGGAAGTTGTCATAGGCGCCGCGATAGGGCAGACCCACGAGATTGAACACGATGAGGAAGGCGGCGGCGATGAGGTTCAGCCAACGGATCGCCGGGTAGTCGACCGTCAGTGTCAGGACGAGCATGAGGATGGGGATCAACATCAAGGCCGCGATCACCAACCACATCAGCGGCGTCGCCCGCATCCCGCCGGCCAGCTTGCCGGGTTCGACATCACCCGCGAAGATGCGCAATACGTCCCCCAGGAGATACGTCAGCATGACGGCCACCCACAGACCCGCCAGGATCACCCTCGTATCGACCACGGTCCCATCCCCCCGCCACTTGTCACCGCCCTGATGAGGTCCCTGAAGGGTACCTGCCGGTGTTCGCCGGAGAGGGAGAGGGGGCGTCGGGCCCGGCGGGTCCAGTCGATCGGCTATGGCCCGCCTGGCGCCTGAGGCGTCGTTGGCAGCGAGGCGAGGTCCGGCGCCTAGCAGGTACGCCGCCTGCGCCGCGTAGAGGCACCGCGCGTCGGTAGAGCCCTGAGAGGGTGCTGGCGCGCCACCGTCTCGCTGATGCCGAGCTCGTACGTGGCCGCCTCGATCGTCCCGGCGGCCATGAAAGCCCTGTCACTCGATGGCCTGTCCCGCTCACTCGATGGCCTGTCATGCTGGCGTGCGTGCGGGTGATGGGGGTCGATGTGGGCTCCCACCGTGCGGTCGACCACCTGACGGACGTTGCCGTGGTCGAGCGATGCAAGGAGCCAGGTGATCGACGAGATCGTGCGCATGATCATCCTGGGCGTGGTCGAGGGCCTCACCGAGTTCCTGCCGATCTCGTCCACCGGCCACCTCATCGTGACCACCACGCTCCTGGGTCAGGACGCCATCAACGGTGTGGCCGAGATCGTCATCCAGCTCGGGGCGGTGCTCGCCGTCCTGTGGTTCTACCGAGGGGACCTCATGGTGCGCGTCCGTGCCCTGCGGTCGGAGGACCGCCAGCTGGGCTTCTGGCGCAACCTCGCCGTGGCTGCGGTCCCGGCCGCCATCTTCGGTTTCGCGCTGGGCGACCTCATCACCGGATACCTCTTCTCGCCCGCGGTGGTCGCGGCCGCGATGATCGGCGGCGGCATCGTCCTGTGGCTGGTGGAGCGCTTCAAGCCGTACGGTGACGAAGCAGCTCGGGTGACCTCGCTCGACCGCGTCTCCGTGCGGCAGGCGCTGGTCATCGGCATCATCCAGCTCGCGGCGCTCGTGCCTGGCACCTCCCGATCGGCATCGAGCATCGTGGGCGGCCTGCTGGTCGGGCTCGACCGGCCCACGGCGACCGCCTTCTCCTTCTACTTGGCCATCCCGACGCTGGGCGGGGCCACCCTCTACTCGCTCGTCAAGAACCTCGACACGTTGCAGGCGCGCGGCGATCTCGTGGCCCTCGCCATCGGCATCCTGGCCGCCTTCATCACTGCGGCATTCGCGATCCGCTGGATGCTGGGCTACGTCGCGCATCACGACTTCCGAGTCTTCGCTGCCTATCGGATCGTCGCGGGGCTCCTGATCCTGCTCGCCTTCCGACCATGAGGAGATCGACAAGGGACTCCGCGGCGAGCGCTAGATCCAGTCGATCCTGCGTAGGAACACGACGGCACACGCGGCCACGAGCAGGGTGCCGATGGTGATCCCCCAGAAGCCGAGCCCTTCACCACCCGATAGGGCCGGTGTGGCCTGGCTCATCCCGAACAGCCCGCCCACGGCTCCGATGCCGGCCAGGATCACGGTCACACCGGTGAGCCGCTTCATGATCGCCGAGAGGTTGTTGTTGATCGTCGAGAGGTAGACCTCCAGGGCGCCCGCCGCCAGCTCGCGAAGGGTGTCGAACTCGTCGGTCAGCCGGATCAGATGGTCGTAGACGTCCCGGAAGTAGAAGATCTGGGCGTCTCCGATGAGCTCGAACTCCCGGCTCGTGAGCCGGCTGAAGATCTCCCGGCTGGGATGGACGACGTGGCGGAGCCTGACGAGGTCGCGCTTGAGCCGGAAGACCTCCTGCAAGGCCGCTTTGCTGGGGTCCGCGATGATGGCGTCCTGGACATCATCGATCTCATCGGCGTACTGATCGAAGACCGGGAAGTAGCCGTCCACGATGCCGTCGAGGAGCGCCCACAGGAGGAAGTCGACTCCCTGCCCCAGCATGGCCGCGACGCCCAGCTTGAGTTGATGGACGGTCAGCGGATCCCAGCTGGCCGGGTGCACGGAAAGGAGGTAGCGCTCGCCGAGGACGAAGTCGACTTCAGCGGTCCGCATCACCTGCGCGCGCGTCAGCACGAACATGACGATGTGGATGATGTCGTCGACGAGCTCGATCTTGGCCCGCTCGTTGCTCTCGATGATGTCCTCGGCGACGAGCGGATGCAGCCCGATCTGCCCAGCGACCGACTCGACGACGTCTGGTGAGGGGTCGGTGAGGTCGATCCAGACGCGGGTCTCGCTGTCCGCGAGCAGCTCTTGGAGCGCGTCCACATCGTGCGTCTCGGTGATGTTCCCCCGACGCAGCGCGACGATCGTGACCGTTTCGCCGCTCGGCCGGGCTTGCTGCCCGGCCGCAGGTGGGGTGCCCATCTGGGGGCGGATCTCTATGGCCATCGGTGACGCGCGACTGCGGCGAGCACGACTGCCGACGCGACAGCGAGCAGCCCGACCGCGTACAGGAGCGGATCGATGGCGCTCGGCCCGCCCATGCTGGCGAGGCGGAGGATGACGACCAGGCCCACCAACGTGATCCAGGCCGCGAGCAACACGATCCCGAGGTCCCGGACCCGGTCCCGCGACTTCTCGTTGAGCAACCATGACCCCGCCGGGGCGTAGTCTGCGGCCTCGCGTGCACCGGAGATCGCTGCCTCGAGACGATCGTCGATCCACCATGAACCATCGGGCGGCGTCCTGCTCCCGGTTCGGGCCAGCTCGGCGAACGGCACTCGCTGTCCGGTCGGCTGCCCCGGCACGGCCATCATCCGGCGTCGGTGACCGAGCAGCTGCGCCGAGACGACCCGACGGTCAGGCGTCGCTGCGCTGTCTTGGAGTCGAGCGATCTCACCCTCCGTGTCATCGATGAGGTCATCGTACCCGTCGAGCGTCGCCCAGAGAAGGAGTTCGAGCGCGGTCCTCGAGAGGGGAGGCGCGAGCCGACGACGCCAGGTGGCTCGATCGAGAGGGCGCCAAGAGGTGCCGCAGGGTCCAGGACGACGAGCTGCATCGATGACCACGTTACTGCGGGCACATCATGGACGCGCCCCGACTCTGCGCAGTGACGACGTCCCGACCCGCGATGCGGCGGAACGGGGAGACGACCTTGGCGCGGCCCCGGCGAAGCCTCGTGTCGGAGGGCGTTGCCTGTTGGCCAGGCGATCCTCATCGGCGTGACGAGACCAAGCGGCGACCCTGAGCCTACCGTCGGTGCCGGTGCGACCTTCGCAGCCACCGTCCAAGGCACCGCGGGGCCGTCCGGCCCTTGACCGCTGGTGCCTCGCGCCGATGATGACGCTGTCCTAGTAGGTGACCGACGATGGCGATGAGACTTGGAAGTGCCCACGGCCTGGGCGCCCGCAGCTGGGGGCTGTTCATCGCAGCCATCATCGCGCTGGCCTTCGTCATGACCCCAGCGGCCACCCCAGCAAAGGCCGCCAAGGCCGCGACCTGTTCGGTCACCAACAGGGGCAGCGGTCGCACGCATTCGCGGCTCCAGCAGGCAGTGGATGCCGCCAAGCCCGGTGCCCACCTCGTCGTCGAGGGCACATGTCGTGGCGGCACGTTCATCAACAAGAAGCTCGCCATCACGGGCGCAACGACGCGCAAGTCGGGCAAGCCCATCCTCGATGGTGGTATCGAGTCCCTCTTGCCAGGCTCGACACGAGTCCTGACGATCAGGCCAGGCATCAAGGTGGACATCCGTGGTCTCGTCATCCGAAACGGGAAGGCGTCCCGGATCCCGAACGGCGGCGGCGTCTCCAACAAGGGCAGGCTGACGCTCCGGGATGTCGTCGTGCGGAACAACGCGGCGGTGCGCGGCGGCGGCATCTACAACGAGGGGGCGCTGCGGATGCTGGGCCGGAGCGTCGTCAAGGACAACACCGGTTTGTACCCCTCCTTCCTGACTGCTGTCGCCAGCGGCGTCTACAACACCGGTCGGCTCGTCCTTGATGACCGCACCCGCATCACCTCGAACACCGGGGGTTCCGGGGTCGTCAACGCGGGCACCCTCGTGATGAACGGCAGCAGCAACATCAGCGCCAGCGACTTCGGGAGGGGCGCCTCCGGGGTCACCAACTCAGGGACCCTCGTCATGAACGACGCCAGCAGCATCTCCGACCAGGGCCCGGTCACCAACTCCGGGACCCTCGTCATGAACGACACGAGCAGCATCCATCACAACCGCATCACCGGCGGAGCGAGCGGCTGCGAGACTGGTCAGGGCGGTGGCGTCAACAACTCCGGCTCACTCACGCTGAACGGCTCCGCCAGCATCCACGACAACTTCGTCTGGGGAGGCTGCAGCTACAGCCCTCCCCCCCATGACGGGGCGCGAGGCGGAGGCGTCTACAACAGCGGCTCCCTGACGATGACCGGGTCCAGCCACATCTACGACAACGAGGCCATGACATCGAGGAACGGTGTCCAGGCGTTGGGCGGGGGCCTCTACAACGCCAGTGGTGGCACCCTCAGCGGCGTCAACTGCGCCCCGCACACGTACGCCAACGTCTACGGCAACACCCCCGACGACTGCCACATAGAGTCGCCATAGCGGCCGCGCAACCACCCTCCAGTCGAGTTCTGGTGATTGCTACCCTCCACCTGACGCCGCGGTGCCGTCACCCATCCAGCCAGCTTGGTGCGGGTCGGTGCGTCCGGGCACCATCGCGACGGTCCCAGACCCTGACCGGCAGGCGGCTGAACACATGATGGGGTCGAGCGCCCGCGAGCAGCTGGTGGACGATCCGATGTCGGATCGGAGGGTGTGGGGGTCGTCGCTCACCGGCGCACCATGACCCAGGCACCCGAGCGGAGGACCTTCGGTGGAGGAACACGCGATCCGGCTCATCCTCGTCGGCAGCCTCATGGCCTACGCGGTCTGGGCCTTCATCGTGGGACTGCGCGAACCGAACCCCCACCCGTAGCAGCGGGCGCTCGTCCCGCTCAGGGGCGGGGCTCTGGTCAGAGTCCCATGTTCAGGACCGCTCTTCCCTCAGGCCGGACACGTCTGGACCGGGAGGTTCTGGAAGATCAGCTCGGTGGCGTGGATCTTGCGGCGGGCCACCTTGGCCCTCCAGTCGTCACCGGTCTGGATCGCCAGACTCAGCATCCGGATGCCACCCCGAAGCTCCTGGAAGCCCTTGGTGACGCGCTGCTGTTGCTCCTGGTAGCACGGCAGTGACGGGTGCGAGTACATCCACTTGATGCCCGTGGTGAGGATGGTATCGATGCGCAGGAAGTAGGTCGAGTAGCAGGCCCACGCCTTGCAGTCGTTCAGGCGATCCCAATTCCGTCCATAGGCCAGGATGGTCTTGACAGCCGTCGCCTGGAAGGTGTCGTACTCGAGCGTGCCCGCTGGGAGTGGTGCCTGCGCCACGGCTCCCGAGTCGGTATCGAGCGGCGTCTGCGCGAGGGCCGGCGAGCCGCTGAGGATGACGGCGGCGGCGAGGGCCGCGACGGCGAGTGCCTTCATGGTGTGTCCCCCTTGAGATAGGTGCCGACAGGCTCCTTCGATGCACACGCTGCGCTCCGGCCACGCGGCAGGCAAGTGACAAAGGGACCGCCAAGTCTCGAGGGGATGGCCAGGTTTCGAACGGCACGTCACCCAGCGTCGCTGTCATCGTCCGCAGCGATGACATCGCGGGCCAGGACGATGGCGTTGAGCGCCCTCACTCTCCCGTCACCGCCGCGCGCACCGCGTGGCGGTCCCCGAGCGCGGTCAAGAGGTGGAGCCGCAACCCGCGACAGCCGACGCCAGCTCCATGGCCGAGCGGATGACGGCACCACGAGCCATGTACGAGCCGAGGTGCGGGTCATCGTGGCGGCACGCGGACCTGGCGGCCATGCCAGGAGACGATGAGAAGGCTCAGGGAGCCTTCACGAGCCGATGAACACGAACGGGACGAGTAAGAGCGCGAAGAGCAGACAGGGCGAGCGCGGCGATGACGAACGCGATGACGATGGCGGCGCGGCGTCTTCTCTGAGCTGATGTTCCGGCCCGCGACCCACCGCGAGACATCCTCCAGCAGGCGGCCAGCGCCGCCAGAAGGGCCGTCAGCACCATTTCGGTGTCGGGTCGGCTCCTCCGACAAGGGTGGCGTCACCTCAAGGGCACGGGCGGTCGGCGCTTGGCTCGGCGTATCCTCTCCACCACAGCAGAGGGATGCCACCATGCGCCGCATCTTCTCGACGTTCGCGATCCTCTGGCTCATCGGCGCGGGCATCCTGGTGCTGGCGACCAGCGCGGCCATGGCCTGGCAGGAAGTCACGCGCACGGACTCGTGCATCGGCATCGAGTGTGGTCTCCGCCAACTCTTCGCCATCGTCGATCTCGCGGGCATCGCCTTCGGGGCCGCGTACGCCGTGGCGGGTGTGGGACTCTGGATGGGACGACCGAGGGCGCGCCTCGCGGGTCTGATCCTTGCCTTCGTGGGCTTCCTCCTGCTCCCCTTGTACCTCGGCATCATCCTGCCCACCGGCCTCGGCTGGGCCATGTCCGCGACCGCCTACGTAGGCCTGCCCGACTGGCCGTGGATGGCGACGCTGATCGCCAACGGGGTGGCGCTCGCTGGGCTGGTGGTCTGGAAACCCGGCGAGTGGAGGGCAGCGACGCGACCGCCTTCGTGACCCGCTACGCTTCCACAAGTCGGTCCATCGGCTCGGGGTCGGCCGTGGCATCTCGTCAGGCATCCGGATACCGGGCGGCCACAAGCAGGTGTGGTCATCGGGGAGGTTGTGGCCATGACTGGATCAGGATCACGTTCACTCGCCGTCGCGCTCGCCGGTGCGCTGCTCATGTCGGGCGTCAGCCTGGCTGCGGACGAGCTGCCCGCCCAAGGTCCCGCCTTCGGCGACTACGAGCTGGTACCGCGCTTGGACGATGCTGTGCTCTACGCTGGACCGCAGACACCCACGTCGCTTGCAGATGTGAGTGTCAGTCCGCTCGTCGCCGACCAGCTCTCGCCGGCAGCTCGTGAGCGGCTGGCGAAGCAGGGCTTCGTCATCGTCCCGGCTCGCCTGCGGCTCTTCCATGAGGCCTACGAAGACCAATCCGGGACCGGCACGCCGGTCTTCGTCACCACCGATGCCACCTATCACACGTGGCACCTGGTCTTCGACAAGACCCTGCGCGACATCGAGCAGCTGCAGCTCCTGCCGGCGCTGGAGGAACTCGTCGAGGGCATGGGCAAGAACGCCGCCAGGCAACAGGACGAGCTCCTCGGCACACCCCTTGAGGAGGACGCCGACCGCGTTGTCGACCTCGTCGCGGTGGTCGCGTCCGAGCTGGGTCTCAGGTCCGGCAAGCTAAGCCCCCGGGCCAGGGCCGAGAAGGCGCTGATCGATGCGCATTCCGCGTCCACCACGTCGCCCATCCTGGGGACGGATACGGATTACTCGCTGTTCACACCACGCGGTCACTACACACGCAACGAGGACCTGGCGCGCTACTTCGTGGCCATGTCCGTCCTCGGGCAACACGCCTTCCTGCTGGAAGGCGGCAGGATGGCCGATGGCGACATCATCGAAGGAAGCGCTGGCCTGCGCCTTGCCCTGCTGGCCTCGCGCACGCTCGTGGGCCATCCCGAGCTGGAAGCGCTATGGCGCTCGGTCTTCGAGCCCACGGCCTTCCTGGTCGGTGTCTCGGACGACTACACGCCCTTCGAGCTGGCAGCCGCCGTGGAGGCCACGGTCCCGGGCGGCATGGGCGAGCCGCTGACTGCCACGGACGACGAGACGCTCTCCGCCATCACGAAGACGCTGCTGGAGACCCGCCCGGTCCGGATCGACCCCGAGCGCCCCTCGGTCCGGCTCATGGGCACCCGCTTCGTCATCGATTTCCTGGATCCTCGACCAACTGGTCGGGCCCAACGTGGGCACGCTTGCAGATCCCCGGGTGCTCGGCTCCCCGCTCGATCTGGCGGCGGCCTTCGGGTCCGACTTCGCGCTGGCCATCCAGGACGCGGCCGGCGAGACCGCCCATGCCAACTACCCCGAACAGATGGATGCCTTGCGGACGGCCGTCGCGGCGCGCCCTGAGGAAGCCTGGGGCCAGACGGCCTACGACGCCTGGCTGGCGGCGGTCGAGCCCATGTGGTTGCCCCATGGGGCCGCCTTTCCCGACTTCATGCAGTCCGACGCCTGGCGGACCAAGGACCAGCAGACTGGCTTCGGTTCCTACGCGGAGCTCAGGCACGACACCATCCTCTACACGAAGCAGGCCTTCGGCGACACGGGTGGGGGTCCTCCGGCGCGCCCCGTCCGCAACTGGGTGGAGCCCGACCCCGTCCCGCTGCAGCGGCTCGCGGCGGTGGCGACGCTGACCCGCGACGGCCTTGACAGCCGCGGACTGCTGTCCGCGCCGCTGCGCCGGCTCCTGGACGACTACGTCGGGATGGCCGACCGACTCGCGGCCATCGCCTCCGACGAACTGGCCGGCGCACCCATCTCCGAGAAGGACAACGACTGGCTCCGGTACATCGGTTCCGTGCTGGAGTCGATATGGTGGGACTCGGCCGAGCGCACGGGCCGGTACGGGCCCATCGCGGCAGACGAGGACGCGGCGATCATCGCCGACATCATGCGCGGCCTCGATCCGCAGGCCGGCATGGACCAGGTCGTCGAGATCGGCACCGGCTTCGTGGATCGCATCTACGTCATCGTCCCGGACGATATGGGTGGCTTCCACGTCGCCAGCGGCGGTGTCTACTCCTACTACGAGTTCCCCTGGCCGACGACCGACCGCTTGACCGACGAACGATGGCGCGAGATGCTCCGCGCCGGCGACGTCCCCGCGCGACCGGCCTGGCAGGACACGCTGTTCCCCGACCGCGCGACCGCCTCGACTGACGAGCCCGAGCCGACGCCTCCGCCGTCCAGGCGGGAGCTCGAACGGGACCTTGGCGCGGCCATCGATGGGGCCACCTGGGAGCCCTATCGCCAGAGCCCGGCAGGAGCTGCCTTCGACCCCTTCGAGGATGGTGCCGTGGCAGCGGTCATCTTCGACGATCTCGAGCGCGAACTGCATCGCTCGGTCGATTACGTCGCCCTGTTCCGCTTCAGTGATGCCGATCGGCTCGACGGGTTCTGGACCTGGCGCGCGAGCAGCATGCCCGTGCCCGTGCGTCCAGGCCCGTGTTCCGACGGTCGCCCGGGCTGGGACCGCTGGCTTCACGGGGAGTACGCCTG
The DNA here is from genome assembly GCA_963825995.1 of uncultured Chloroflexia bacterium. Classification (GTDB taxonomy): domain Bacteria; phylum Chloroflexota; class Limnocylindria; order Limnocylindrales; family CSP1-4; genus JAFMJV01. The sequence continues at coordinate 825,794 of CAWGVH010000006.1, read as the reverse complement.
CTATGTGCACGATGACGGCTATGCCGCCTTGCGCTGGACGGACGAGCGAACCAGCACGTATGGGGTCATCAACGCCGTGGCCGGATCGACGGACCTGGCCGCGTTGTACGGCCGCTGGGAGACGCTCGTGGGCGGGAGCCGGCCTCCCGCCTGACAGCCTGCAACGACTGGTCGTGAATCCCCAACCCACCGACGGAGGGGGAAACGTCAAGCGAAGGCAGTTAGCCGCAGGGGCGGCGATGCTGGTGCTCGCAAGCGCTCGCCACGCCGACCCCTACGCGATAGGCTGCAACGCATGAAACGACGAAACCCCATCCAGCGGGCGATGGACCGCTTCGCGGCGGATCCGGCCTCGGTCAAGAACGCGGCCTTGCTGATGATCGTCATCACCGTCGGCATCGTGTTCGTCGGGGGCGTGATCGTCTGGGTGTTCGACAAACAGGACTTCCCGGACCTCGGCAGTGCGCTGTGGTACACGCTCCAGACGGTCACCACCGTGGGGTACGGCGACCACGTCCCGACGACCGAGATCGGGCGCGTTGCCGGGGCGTCCGTGATGGTCGTCGGCGTCGCGCTCATCGCGATCCTGACGGCCTCCATCACGTCCGTCTTCGTGGAGGCGGCCCAGCGCCGACACCAAACCGCGCGCGAGGCCCTGGAGACCGACCCGGTCGAACCCCTGCGCCACCAGCTCGACGAGGTCCTGGCCAGGCTGGCAGCCATCGAGGCCACGCTCCAGGCACGGGAGCCCGGCCCCGATGCGGCAGCCCCGCCAGAGCATCGACCGGAGAGCCTCAGCGATGACTGAGGTCTGCGCCCATGAGGACGCCTGCCCGGTCGCTCCTGGCCCTGCGGGCCGGGCTCGTCCCGTCGGCTGACGCCGAGGCACCGTTCAGGCTTCCCGTCGCGGCTTTCGTGCGGTCGATCAGCTGACGTACTCAGCCAGGTGCTGGCCGGTGAGGGTGGAGCGGGCGGCAACCAGGTCCGCGGGCAGGCCGGCGAAGACGACCCGCCCGCCATCGTGCCCGGCGCCCGGGCCCAGGTCGATGATCCAGTCAGCGTGCGCTATCACCGCGAGGTGGTGTTCGATGACGATCACCGACTTGCCCGCGTCCACCAGCCGGTCAAGCAGCCCGAGCAGGTGCTCGACATCCGCGAGATGCAGACCCGAGGTCGGCTCATCGAGCACGTACACGCCACCGTCGATGGCCATCTGGATGGCCAGCTTGAGCCGTTGCCGCTCGCCACCGGAGAGCGTCGTGAGCGGCTGGCCGAGGCGCAGGTACCCGAGCCCGACGTCGGCCATCCGGCCCAGCACGGTGCGAGCCGCTGGGGTCTTCGCCGCGCCGCCGCTGAAGAAGTCCAGCGCCTCGCTGACCGACATCGCGAGCACCTCGCTGATGTCCCGCCCGGCGAGCTTGTACTCCAGCACGCTGGCCTCGAACCGCTTGCCCCCGCATTCCTCGCATACCGACTCCACGGTCTCCATGAAGCCCAGCTCCGTGTAGATGACGCCGTTGCCGCTGCAGTTCGGGCAGGCGCCCTCGGAGTTCGCGCTGAACAACGCGGGCTTGACCCCGTTGGCCTTGGCGAAGGCCGTCCGGATGGGGTCCAGCAGCCCGGTGTAGGTGGCGGGGTTGCTGCGCCGCGAGCCCCTGATCGGCGCCTGGTCGATCGAGACGACTCCCGCGTCCCTGGGTATCGAACCATGGATCAGCGAGCTCTTGCCCGATCCGGCCACGCCCGTGATCACACAGAGCACGCCAAGCGGGAGGTCAACGCTCACGTCCTGCAGATTGTGCTGGGTCGCGTTGCGGATCCCCAGGCTGCCGACTGGCGGGCGGGTCTTCGGCTTGAGCGCGGCCCGGTAGCCGAGGTGGCGCCCGGTGAGCGTGTCACTGGCCCGCAGGCCTTCGACCGTGCCCTCGTAGCACACCGTTCCGCCGTCAGCGCCCGCGCCAGGACCGAGGTCGACCACGTGGTCGGCGATCTCGATCACCTCAGGCTCGTGCTCGACCACGAGCACCGTGTTGCCCTTGTCGCGCAGGCGCCGCAGCATGTGGTTCGTCCGCTGCACGTCATGGGGGTGCAGGCCCGTGGTGGGCTCGTCGAAGACATAGGTGACGTCAGTGAGCGACGACCCGACGTGGCGGATCATCTTGACGCGCTGCGCCTCGCCGCCGGAGAGCGTGCCTGAGGGCCGGTCGAGCGAGAGGTAGCCGAGCCCGATCTCGACGAACGAATCGAGGGTCTGCCGCAGGGCGGCCAGCAGCGGCGCGACAGACGGCTCGTCGAGGCCACGAACCCAGGTGGCGAGGTCGCTGATCTGCATCGCGCAGGCGTCGGCGATGTTGATGCCCTCGATCCTCGACGATCTGGCCGCGGCGGCGAGGCGAGTGCCATCGCACTCGGGACAGGCGGTGAAGGTGACCGCCCGTTCCACGAACGCCCGGATGTGCGGCTGCATCCCGTCCACGTCCTTGGAAAGAAACGACTGCTGGATCTTCGGGACCAGTCCCTCATAGGTGAGGTTGATGTTCCCGATCTTGACCTTGGTCGGTTCCCGGTAGAGGAAGTCGTGGCGCTCCTGCTCGGTGTAGTCGCGGATGGGCTTGTCCGGGTCGAGGAAGCCGGAGTCGGCATAGAGGCGATGGTTCCAGCCGCCCGTGTTGTAGCCCGGGATGGTCAGCGCGCCCTCGGCGAGCGACTTGGAGTCGTCGAAGAGCTGGGCTGGGTCGATCTCGGACACGCTGCCCATACCGTCGCAGCGCGGGCACATGCCGCCCACGACGGTGTATGTCTTCCGTTCAGTCCTTCGATCACCGCGCTCGATGGTGATGGCTCCGGAGCCGCGGACCGAGGGGACATTGAAGGAGAACGCCTTGGGCGTTCCGATGTGCGGCTGCCCCAGTCGGCTGAAGAGGATGCGCAGCATCGCATTGGCGTCGGTGGCAGTGCCGACCGTGGAACGGGGGTTGCCGCCCATCCGCTCCTGGTCGACGATGATCGCGGTCGTGAGGCCGTCGAGGACGTCGACATCTGGCCGCGCCAGCGTCGGCATGAAGCCCTGGACGAAGGCGCTGTAGGTCTCATTGATGAGCCGCTGCGACTCGGCGGCGATCGTGGCGAAGACCAGCGAGCTCTTGCCGGAACCCGAGATACCGGTGAAGACGGTCAGCCGGCGCTTGGGGATCTCGACACTCACGTTCTTCAGGTTGTTCTCGCGGGCGCCGTGCACCCGGATCATGTCGTGGCTGTCGGCAACGGGCATCGGATCACGGTAGCTCAAGGGTGTCCGTACCACCGCGAGGCAGTCACCGCAGACCCCGCGTGTCAGACCCCGCGTGGAATCGAATTGCCCGAAGGAACCGCTCCGTTTCGACGCGGCGATCGGTGGCGACCTTGAGGTGAATCGCGGTCGTCATCGTCCGCCACTGGACCGGGATCCGCGATGGCCTTGCGACCACTCGGTTTCTCGGCCACTGCCTAACCTGGGATCGCTCCCTGGTCGGGTGTCGGCGTGCTCAGCCCCTTCGGGCAAGACCTACGTTACGGTGCTCGGCGGTGTGTCGCAAGTGGCTTGTCCACGAATCTCGTCCGGGCGAGGCGAGGTCGTCCACCAACTTCGGGTCGGCGGGACGAGCCGGTGGACAAGTCCGTGGACAAGCCCGTTGACAGATCAGCGTCGACCGGTTTCCACGCCGTTCCTTGAACAGGACGGGGTCAGATGACTCGCAGCTTCACGTTGGCCGCCTTGCACGCCGTCCATATACTGCACCCCATGAACACGCACACAGCATCCACCACCAGGATCGCACGAGCCCGGATCATCGTCCTTGCGCTGATCGTCGCGGCATCGTTCAGTACCCTGCTGCCTTCCGGGCTCCTGGCCGTGGAGTCGTCCCCGATGCCCGAGGCCGTGGCGTCGCTCGAGCCGACGCTCGCGCCGGCCGAGTCCGCCTGTCATAGCGCCGATGACCTGCGTCTGATCGTCGACTTCCTGCGTGACACCGATCCCTCGGTGGACGGGTGGGTGCCGGTCGTCGTGGGTGCGATCGCCGGGCTCAGCGAGGCGCGCCAGCTGGCCGGTTTCGTGGGTGACACCTACCGACCGCTGGTCGATGACCTCGTCATCTCGCTCGAGGGCCTGCGGACGACCCTCGACGAGGTCGGGAGCGAGGCGACCGCGGGCGCTCAGCTGGCCGCCGTGGGCGAGGCCATCACTGCCATCGGCACTGCCATGGACGCCCTCTCGGTCCAGCTGCAGACGAGCTGCCCCACCGCCGAGTAGGGGCTGCCTCCGCGATGGCGTCGTCGCCGCGTTAGAGGACCTCAGCGGCCAGCGTGTACATGCTGTTGCGGTCCGTCTCGCAGAGCGCCTGGCAGGCGCCCAGCTTCGCGGCGAAGTCCGGCATGCCACGCCAGGCGGCCTGCGCCGCGAGGCTCTCCCACACTCCGAGCGACACGAAGTGGCGGGCATCGCTGGCGTCGCGGTACAGGCGCCCCGCGACGAAGCCCGGCGCGATGGCGCGGGCGTACTCGAGGAACTCTCGCCAACGGGCGACGAACGCCTCCTCGCTCCCGGCCCGGACCTGCCAGTCTCCCGAGGTGTAGGCCCCCGTGTCAGTCATCGTGTCCATGGTGCGGTGCGGACCCTCCTTGTGACGCCGTCTGGTTCGCGCGGCGCGCCAGACAACCCTGCACGCACGGCGGCCCGATGTCCAGAGGCTTCTCCACAGCATCGCCAGATGTGGGCGAAGGGTCTTCCAGTCGCGCTCCGCGACGTCTTGCTCGCGGTGGCGAGCGATCGGCCCGTTCTAGGCCGTCGCGAACGCCTGCGCGAGGTCGGCGATGAGGTCGTCCGGGTCTTCGATGCCGACCGAGTAGCGGATGAGGCCCTCGGGGATCCCCATGGCCGCGCGCTCCTCCGCGCTGCACTCGACGTGGCTCGTGGTGGCGGGCGGACCGGCGATCGTCTCCACCGCGCCGAGGTTGGCGGCGCGGTGGGCCAGGCGCAGGCGGGGCAGCACCCGCTTGACGGCGTCGAACCCGCCGTCCAGGCCGAAGCTCAGCACGCCGCCGTAGCCGCGCATCTGGCGGGCCGCGACGGCGTGTTGCGGATGGCTCTCCAGGCCCGGGTAGTTGACCACGGCGACGCCCGCCTGCGCCTCCAGCCAGCGGGCGATGCGAAGCGCGCTCTCGTTCTGTTGACGGATGCGCAGCGAGAGCGTCTTCATGCCGCGGATGAGCAGGTAGGCGGCCATCGGGTCGAGCGTCGCACCAGTGATCTCGCGGAAGTGGAAGACCTCTGCCACGAGCGCCGCATCGCCCACGATGACGCCGCCGAGGGCGTCCGCGTGGCCACCCAGGAACTTCGTGGCGCTGTGGACGACGAGGTCCGCCCCGAGGGCGAGCGGGTTCTGGTTGATGGGCGTGGCAAAGGTGTTGTCCACGACCACGATGGCCCCCGCGGCGTGGCCGGCTGCCGCCAGCCGAGCGATGTCCAGCACCTTGAGCGTGGGGTTGGTAGGCGTCTCCAGGTAGAGCAGCCGGGTGCCGCCGTCGATGGCTGCCTCGACGGCGCCGTGGTCGCCGGTGTCCTGGAGGTCCACGACGATCCCGATCCGTGGCAGGAACTCCAGGAAGATACGGTTCGTGCCGCCGTAGGTGTCGCGCACGGACACGACGCGATCGCCCGGGCGAAGCAGCGCGAAGAGCGTGTTGCTGATGGCCGCCATGCCGGTCGAGAAGCTGGTCGCTGCCGCCCCGCCCTCGAGGATGCGCACCTTCTCCTCGAAGGCGTGCACGGTCGGGTTCGTGTTGCGACTGTAGATGTGCCCGGGCTTGCGACCGAGCGCCACCGCCAGCCACTCGTCCACGTCGGGGTAGCCGTACGCCGCGCTGTAGACGATAGGGACCTGCGTGGCGCCGCCGATGGTGTTCCCGCCTTCGCCGGCCCAGACGGCGAGTGTCGCGGGCGAGAGGCCCGTCTGCTCGCCCGTCCGGGGCGTGTCGTCAGGCATGTGGCGGCGTCCTTCCGATCGCGGGATCATCACCGATCGCCCCCAGCAGCCCCGCCAGCAGGGCCGTCCGGGGAACGATGGAGTCCACCTCGATGTACTCACCGGGCGCATGATCCAGGCCACCGATGGGCCCGAGCCCATCGATGGTGGGCACACCGAGGCCGGCGGTCGTGTTGCCGTCTGACGCTCCGCCGGTGGCGGCCTCGCGGAGGGTGAAGCCGAGCTCTGCGGCCAGCCTGATGGCATGCTCCACGAGCCGCGCGGACGCTTCCGTCCGCTCCATGGGCCAGTGTCTCGTTGCGACCTCGACGCTACCGATGACATCGGGCACGGTCGAGGTCTCGGCGATGGCCACGATGGCCGCCTCGACGGACTCGAGGTGACGTCGCTCGACAGCCCGCACATCGACCTCGATGATCGCGCTCTCGGCCACGATATTCGGCCTCGTCCCCCCGCGGACGACGCCAGCGTTCACGGTCACGCCCGGGTACTGCCCATTGAGCTCGTGGAGAGCCACGATCTTGTACGCCGCCTCCAGCACGGCGCTGCGCCCCTTGTGCGGCTCGACTCCGGCGTGGGCGGCCCGCCCCTGGACGTGGATGCGCAGGTCCGTGTGGCCCTTCCGCGAGGAGACGATGTCGCCGTTCTCGCGGGCCGCTTCGAGCACGAGGGCGACATCCGCGCGCGCCGCGTGCTCGGCGATGACGGGCGTGCTGACGGGCGAGCCGATCTCCTCGTCCGGGTTGACGATGAAGACGAGGCGACCCACGGGCAGCCAGTCGGTGCTGGCGACGGACGGGGTCGACGGGGCGCCTGCGGCCACGGAACGAAGCGCGGCCAGCGCGTAGAAGCCGGTCAGAAGCCCGGCCTTCATGTCGCTGACGCCGGGACCGTGGGCGCGGCCGTCCCGGATGGCGAAGGGCCGCTCGGCGACCGTCCCCGGTCCGAAGACGGTGTCCGTGTGACCGATAACCAGGACGGTCGGCCCGGCTGCATCCCGCTCGAACGTGCCGACGATGGTGTCGCCCAGCTCCGCGTTGGCGTGACGGACGACCGACGCCCCCAGCTCCCCCAGCCGTTGCTCCGCCCAGGTCGCGACTTCGTCGACGCCGGACTTGGTGTACGTGCCGCAGTCGACGTCGACAAGCCGCTGCAAGTCGTCCAGGTAGTGGGGCAGGGCGGACTCGACGGCGGCTCGGAGATCCTGCAGGCGGGCGCGTGGCATCAGTGCAGCTCCATCGGCGGAAGTGTCCCCTCGAGGGTCGACTCGATCATCATGCGGCCATCGGGCCTCGGCCATACTAGCGACCGTCACGGGGTCGGCGCGGCCGGTCCCGGTCCGCGTACAGTGAACGGCTTGCTCCGGGCGTCGAGACGCCCGGTCGAAGCGGCGATAGAAGCGATCCAGGGTCGGAGGGGAGGCCATGTCAGCCACCATCGAAGAGGTCGTCGCACGCGCCGTCGAGGACGATGTTCGGCTCGTGCGCTTCCTGTACTGCGACCCATCGGGTGTCATCCGCGGCAAGGCGGTGCACGTCGACCGCCTCGCGAGCCGGATGCACAGCGGCGTCGGCGTGACCCGTGGACAGAACGCCGTCAACATGCTGGATGCCTTCGTGCCCATCGAAGGCATGGAGCCGGTCGGCGAGATCCGCATCGTGCCCGACCCCGACTCCTACGCGCTGCTGCCCTGGCTGCCGCGGACCGCCAGCCTGCTGTGCGACCAGCTGGGTCATGACTTCCAGGACTGGGGCTCATGCACCCGCAGCTTCCTGAAGCGCGCCATCGGCTCGGCCCAGGCCATGGGCATCGAGGTCATGGCGGCCTTCGAGAACGAGTTCTACCTGGCTCACGTGGTGGACGGACGCGTCGAGCCCTGGCAGGACGGGCCCTGCTACTCGTCTGCGGGCATGGACCGTGTCGCCCACGTCATGGATGACATCCTCTCCGCGCTCGAAGCCCAGGGGCTCGAGATCGAACAGGCCATCAACGAGTACGGTCCGGGGCAGCAGGAGATCGCCGTCCGCTACGGCACGGCGCTCAATGCCGCCGACGACCAGCTGCGACTGCGCGACACGATCCGCGGCGTGGCCGAGGTGCGCCACGGCCTCATCTGCTCCTTCGCCCCGAAGCCCTTCGCGCAGGGCGTCGGCTCCGGCGCGCACGTCCACTTCAGCCTCTGGTCCCTCGACCGGCAGCAGAACCTCATGTATGACGCTGCAGCCGGGGACCGGCTCCTGTCGGAGGTCGGCCGCCAGTTCGTGGCCGGCGTGCTGGAGCACCTCCCGGCCCTGGTGGCGTTGACCTGCCCCAGCTTCAACTCGTACGAACGGCTGCGGCCGGATGCCTGGGCCGGTTCCACGGTCTCCTGGGGCATGGACAACCGCGAGTGCACCGTGCGTGTGGCCTCCTCCTTCCGCGGCCGGGAGATGGAGTCCACCAACGTGGAGCTCAAGGCCTGCGACCCCAGCTGCAACCCGTACCTGGCCCTTGGCGGCCTCATCCTGGCGGGCCTGGACGGAGTCCGGCGCGGCCTGCAACCGCCGGAGCCGGCACGCCTCAACCCGGCGCGCATGTCCGGGGAGGAGCGCCAGCGGGCGGGCATCCGGCCCCTGCCGGGCTCGCTCCGCGAGGCACTGCAGGCGCTGCAGGCTGACGAGGTCCTCTTCCCGGCCCTGGGTGACCTGCTCGGCCGCTGCATCATCGGGGTGCGCACCGCGGAGGTCGAGGCCCTCGAGCAGATGACCCCGGAGCAGGCTCGGCTGGCGCACCTGCGCGTCTTCTAGGGAACCGCCGCACACAGGGAGGACGGAGCGATGATCGGGAACATGCGGGTCGTGGATCTCACCCAGCGCATCGACGAGCACACGGTCATGTGGCCAGGGGCTCCCAGCCCCAAGGCTGAGACCATCCTGACCATCAGCCACGATGGCTTCTACAACCGCCTGCTCACCTTCACCGAGCACACCGGCACGCATTTCGACGCGCCCTGCCACATGCTGGAGGGGGCCCAGAGCGTCGACCAGGTGGACGCCTCCCGGCTCGTGCGACCGGTGGCCGTCATCGACGTCAGCGAGGACATGGCCGGCGACCCGGACAGCATCCTGACCCTGGCGCAGGTGCAGCGCTTCGAGGGCCAGCACGGCCGCATCCCGGATGGATCGGCGGTGTTTCTGCGGACCGGCTGGGAGGACGTCAACACGGACGCCGCGCGCTACGCCAATGCACCAGGGACGCTGCGCTTCCCCGGCTTCGGTCCCGAGGCTGCCCGCTTCCTCGTCGAGGAGCGTGCTGCCGTGGGGCTGGGGATCGACACCCTCGGTATCGATCCCGGCGCTGACGTGGACTTCGTGGTCCATCGCCAGATCAGCCACCCGCGAGGCGTCTGGCACCTCGAGGGTCTCATGAACCTCGCCCAGCTTCCACCCCTGGGTGCCTGGGTCGTGGTCGGCGTCCTGCCGCTCACGGGCGGTTCGGGAGGTCCCGCCCGCGTCCTCGCCCTCGTGCCCTGAGCAGCGGACCCGGTTCGTGATGACGACAGCCGCTGACGCCATCGAGCAGGCCGGCCTGCTCGATGGGCCGCACCCCGGCGTCAACGCCTGTCTGCAGGAGGCGCTGTTCGTCGATCACCACGTCCACAGCATCCTGGCCGGTGCCCTGAGCACTGACCAGCTCGTGGCGGGACTCAGTGAGACGGGCCTGCCGGAGGCCGCCGCCGCGGCCGGCCTGGACCATCAGCTCGGCGTAGCGGTCCGGCGCTGGTGTGCCCCGCTGCTGGGTCTTCCGCCCCACGTGGAGGGGGACGTCTGGCTACGACACCGTTCGACCCTGGACAACGCCGTCGCTGCGGGTAGCCTCCTGCCACCGGCTGGGCTGGAGGCGCTCTACGTGGACACCGGCTTCCGGAGCGCCGAGCTGCTGCCGGTCGATGAGCTGGCTCGATTGGCCGGTGCCCGTGCGGAGCCCGTTGTCCGCCTGGAGTCGCTGGCGGAGGAGGTCGCCGGCTCAGGTGTCACGGCCGCCGGGTTCGCAGGCGCCTATCGCGAGGCTCTCGCCACCGCCACCCGGGACGCCGTCGGCGTGAAGTCGATCATCGCCTACCGTGGGGGGCTCGACGTGGATCCGTCTCCGCCATCCGCTGCCGATGTCATCGATCGCGCCGGTCGCTGGCTGGCCCGCATCGCCGCCGGTGGGGCACGCCGACTCATGGACCCGGTGATCCTGAGGTTCGCGCTGTGGTGCGGCGTGGAGACCGCCCTGCCCCTCCAGGTCCACACCGGCTACGGGGATTCCGACCTGGAGCTGCAGCGCAGCGACCCGCTCCTGCTGACAGGCTTCATCAAGGCCACGCAGGGGCGCACACAGATCCTCTTGCTGCATACCTATCCCTACCACCGCCAGGCCGGCTACCTGGCCCAGATGTTCCCGCACGTGTACACGGACATCGGACTGGGCGTCAACCACACGGGCATCCAGAGCGAGCAGCTCGTGGCCGAGATGCTGGAGGTCGCGCCGTTCCGCAAGATCCTCTTCTCCTCGGACGCCTGGGGCTTGCCGGAGCTGCACCTGCTCGGCAGCTGGCTGTTTCGGCGTGGACTCAGCCGGGTCCTCGGTCGTTGGGTGGCCGCGGGCGACTGGTCGCTGGACGACGCGCGCCGCGCCATCGGGCTCATCGGGTCGGGGAACGCGCGCCGGGCCTACGACCGCTGAGCGGATCACGGTCCCAGGCGGGAGGCGAGGGTCGCTGGTCACGATCTCCCGGGCCGCACGCCACGACCCGTGCTCACAAACTGTCCGGTGCGCTATCGTGTCGCTCTGGTCGGGCGACGACTTCACATGGCTCGACCGCCTGAAGGAGGATCCAGGATGAAGAAGGCCCCCGGGGCACTGCTCTCGGCCGCATTCCTGGCGGCCATCGCTGCCACGTCACTCGGCTCCGTCGCGAGCGCCCAGTCGGACACCATCAAGTTCGGCGGTGGCTTCGCGCTGACCGGCGCTGAGTCGGCGCTCGACGTGCCCGCCTACAACGGCGCCACGCTCGCGGTCGAGGAGATCAACGCCGCCGGTGGCGTCAACGGCCAGCAGCTGGAGATGGTCACCCACGACAGCCAGTACGACATGGCGGTCACGGCCCAGACGGCGCGGCAGTACGTCGAAGAGGACAAGGTGCAGGCCATGATCGGCTACACCGACACGGACTCCGTCCTGGCGTCCGGTCCCATCTTCCAGGAGGCCGGCATCCCCTTCATCACCGTGGGAGGCACGTCTCCGCTCATCCCCGACCAAGTCGGCGACATGATGTTCCTGGCCGCGTTCGGCGACAACGTCCAGGCGGCGGCCGGTGCGGAGTACGCGCTGGATACCTTCGGTGACTCCGCCTACCTGCTGTGGGACAAGGGCCAGACCTACACCACGCTCCTGGCCGAGTATTTCAAGGCGCGCTTCACGGAGGCCGGCGGCACACTCGTGGCCGAGGACACCTACGAGAGCGACGCCACCGACTTCGCGGCCCAGATCGCCAAGATCAAGGCGCTCCCTGAGCAGCCCGCCTTCTACTACGTGGCCGCCATGCCGGGCAACATCGGCATCGTCGTGAAGCAGATGCGTGACGCCGGCCTCACAGGCCCCATCATCGGCGGCGACGGCTATGACACGCCGGACCTGCCGGCCATCGCCGGCCCGGCCTCCAACGACGTCTACTTCACCACGCACGCGCTCATGGATGCCAACGGCGGCACGGACCCCATCAAGGCCTTCATGGCAGCCTACGAGGCCAAGTTCGGCCACCCGGTCGAGAACGCCTTCGCGGCGCTCGGCTATGACACGGTCTACCTGCTCAAGGACGCCATCGAGCGAGCCGGGTCCATGGACGGCCAGGCTCTCAAGGGCGCCATCGAGACGACAGCGGACTTCCCGGGCATCACCGGGTCGATCACCTTCTCGCCTGACTCGCACGTTCCCCAGAAGGGCGTGACGGTCATCGAGGTCGTCGACCAGGCCTTCACCCTGGCAGCTGAGGTGGTGCCCACGTCGGTCCCGGCCCCGTAGCCATCCGGGCTCGTCACGAGCCCACCCTCCGCAGCGGACTCGACCCGCGCTCCGGACCTCCGGGCGCGGGTCGACCGTTCGTCCGGGCGCACCGAGGGCCGCTCCGGGTTCCGCGGGGCCCTCCGGTCTCAGCCGTCCCCGGGTCTCAGCCTTCCTCGCGCATCTCGCTGCCCCGGTCCCGGCGCCGGAGCGCGAAGAGCCGGTCGAAGGAGATCTCGCGCTGGCCCATGATGCCGTCCGGCCGGAAGACGAGGACGAGGATGAGCGTCGCGGCGATGACGATGCCGGCGATGCCGTACAGCTGCGTGGGGTCCTCGATACGGCGCAGGGCCTCGCTGAGGCCCAGCATCACGGTGGCGCCGATGACCGAGCCGCTGACCGAGCCCATGCCGCCCACGACGAGCATCGTGACGACCTGGAAGGTCGTGTCGAAGTAGAAGGCGTTGGGCGAGAACGAGCCCAGGAAGTGGGCGTACAGGGAGCCCGCCACGGCGGTGAAGAAGGCGCTGATGACGAAGGCCTGCAGCCTGGGACGCAGCACGGAGACGCCCACCGAGTTGGCCGCCCAGCGGTCGCCGCGTTGCGCGAACATGGCGCGCCCGTAGCTGGAGCGCTTGATGCGCCAGACCACGTAGACGGTCACCACGGCCGCCCCGAAGGCCAGCCAGAGGTCCGTGTAGCGGGTCACGTTGGAGAAGGCCTTTGAGCCGCGGGTGAGCGAGTCCGCGTTGAGGAGCACGACCCGCACGATGACCAGGAACCCCAGCGTGGCGACGGACACGAAGGGGCCAGAGAGGCGCATCAGCACCGCGCCCACGAGCGCCGCGATGCCGCTCACGAGCAAGGCGGCGATGAGCGTGGCGACCAGCCAGCCCACCGGCAGCCAGCCGATGGTCTGGTCCAGCGAGATGCCGGCCAGCCAGCCGGGCAGGTCCGGAAGGTAGGCGGCCTTGGCCTGCTGGGGAAGGGTCAGGATGGCCGAGATGTAGGCGCCCAGGGCCATGAAGCCGATCTGCCCCAGGGTGAAGACGCCCGTGAAGCCATTGGCCAGGTTGAGGCTGACGGTGAGGATGATGAAGATGGCCAGCGTGATGGCCATGCCCTCCCAGAAAGCCAGGCCGGACAGCTGCAGCGCCGCCAGGGCCACGATCAGGCCGGTCAGCAGGATGGCACCATCCCGGACGCGCGGCGAGCGGCTCACGGCGTCTCCTCACGGACACGGCCGCCCAGCAGCCCATTGGGCCGGAAGAGCAGCAGGATGATGAGGACGACAAAGACGAAGGCGTCCCGGTAGCCGGACAGGTAGGCCGGGAAGACCGCCGCGATGAGGTCGTGCAGCTCCGGTGGCATCGAGCCGGCCGGGATGATGTCGGCGATGCCGAAGAGTGCCGTGGGCAGGACCTCCAGGAAGGCCAGGACGTAGGCGCCGAGGACGGCCCCAGCGAGGCTGCCGAAGCCGCCGATGACGGCTGCGATGAATGCCTTCAGGACCGGTGTGAAACCCATGTAGGGGTTGATCTGTCCCGTCTGCGCCGCGTAGAAGAAGCCCGCGATGGCCGCCAGGGCGGCAGCGATGGCGAACGCCGCGGCCACCACGAAGTTGACGCGGATACCCATCAGTCGCGCCGCGTCGAGATCCTCCGAGGCGGCGTGCATGGACAGCCCGAGCCGCGTCCGGTTGACGAAGGCGGTGAGCAGCACCAGGACCACGACGCCCACCAGGAAGCTGCCCAGGTTGACCTTGGAGATGGTCAGCGAGCCGACGTTCACGACGCCGCTCACGATGTCCGGGGCGGGGAAGGCGATCTGGATGGGCCGGCCGGACAGCCGCGTCAGGAGAAGCACGCCGTTCTGCAGGATCTGCCCCACGGCGAACGAGGTCAGCAGGAGCGCCACCTCCGGCGCCCCGCGCAGGGGTCGATATGCCACCCGCTCGATAAGCAGGCCGATGACGATGGTGCCGAGGATCATGGTCACGATCGCGACGGGCAGCGGCATGCCGGAGGCCAGGCTGAAGACGCCGATGTAGGCAGCCACCATCATCACGTCGCCGTGCGCGAAGTTGATGAGGCGAAGGATCCCGAAGATGAGCGCCAGGCCGACGGCCATGAGCGCGTAGAGGCTGCCAGCGCTGAGCGCGTTGACGACCTGCTGCAGCAAGTACTCGTTCATGCGCAGCGGCTCATGCGCGGAAACCCAGGTAGGCGCTCTCGACGCGCGGGTCATGCCGGAGGTCCGCCGAGGCACCCTCGAGCCTGACGCGCCCGCTCTCCATGATGTAGGCGCGGTCCGCGAGGTCCAGGGCATGGTGGACGTTCTGCTCGACGAGCAGGATGGTCAGCCCTTCCGACTTGAGCTGCTCGATGACCTCGAAGATATGCTCGACCAGCATGGGCGCCAGTCCGAGCGACGGTTCGTCGAGGATGAGCAGGCGCGGTTTGGCCATGAGTGCTCGGGCCACGGCCAGCATCTGCTGCTCGCCTCCCGACAGCGTCCCGCCGGGCTGGTCGAGCCGTTCTGCCAGCCGCGGAAAGAGTTCTCCGACGCGTCGGATGTCCACGAGGACGTCTCCCGCGGGTCGCCGGACGCCGCCCAGGATGAGGTTCTCCCGCACGCTGAGCCGGCCGAAGATCCGCCGTCCTTCCGGGCAGTGGGAGATCCCCAGCGAGACGATCCGGTCCGTCGGCGCATGGGTGATGTCGATGCCGTCGTAGGTGATGGTCCCGGAGCGAGCCCGCATGAGCCCGGAGACGGTGCGCAGCATCGTGGTCTTGCCGGCACCGTTGGACCCGATGACGGCCACAGCTTCGCCGGTCCTGACCGTGAGGGAGATCCCGTGCAGGGCACGGATGTTGCCGTAGGAGGCATGGACGTCGACGAGCTCAAGCATCCTTGGACTGCCCGATGTAGGCGGCGACCACCTTCGGGTCGGCGCGGACCTGCTGGGGGTCGCCCTCCGCGATGAGCTGGCCGAAGTTGAGGACCTGGATGCGATCGCACAGGTTCATGACCAGCGGGATGTCATGTGCGATGAGGATGATGGTGACGTTCAGGTCGTCGCGGATGCGTCGGATCAGGTCCAGCAGCGCGTCTGTCTCCGCCTGGTTCATCCCGGCGTTGGGCTCGTCGAGCATGAGGACCCGCGGCTCGACAGCCAATGCGCGCGCGATCTCCAGGCGTCGCTGATCGCCGTAGGGGAGGCTGCCTGCCGTGCGCAAGGCACTCGATGTCAGACCGACCAGGGCCAGGAATCCCCGCGCCCGCGCCTCGATCTCGGCCTCGCGATCGCGGAAGGAGCGCCGGCTGAGCACCGTCGCCCAGAAGTGCTCCGGATGGTGCGCCTGGACACCCACCTTCACGTTGTCGAGCACGGTGAGGTCGTCGAAGAGGCGGATGTTCTGGAACGTTCGCGTGATGCCGAGGCGGGCTACGCGGTCCGATGACAGGTGCGTGATGTCCTGTCCGTCGAACTCGATGGTGCCGCTCGTCGGCACGACCATCCGCGAGAGCAGGTTGAACAGCGTGGTCTTGCCGGCCCCGTTGGGCCCGATGACGCCATGGATGGTGCCCGCGACCAGCCGAAGGTCGTAGTCGGCGAGCGCGACCAGGCCGCCAAAGCGCTTGGAGAGCCCGGCGACCGAGAGGATGGGCATCGTTTGGGTGGCCGGGGATGCGGGCAAGCTCAGCACCGATGGCTACTCCGGGGATAGACGGCTCGACTTCGACGCAGAGGACGTACCCGCGGGCACGACCGCCGGACCGAACCCGAATATGGCACAGGCTCTGAACGAGCGTCAAACCGCTGCCGCGACAAGCGCATGTGGCGGTGAGCATCCTCCCGGAGGTCGCCCGGTGACCGATATCGTATCGTTCGTCGGGTGGGCTCGGCGCCGGCCGCGGGGGAGTCCTGACAGCGGGAGGCAGTGATGGCGGATGCAGCGTTCCAGCGGGTCCACGTGGTGGTCAACCCTGCCTCCGGCACGAACGAGCCCATCCTCAACACCCTCAACGACGTGTTTGTCGAGCACGGCGTGGCATGGGACGTCAGCGTGACGCACAAGTATGGGGACGCTGCCGCACAGGCCCGGGCCGCCATCGCCGATGGGGTCGACCTGGTGGTCGCGTACGGCGGCGATGGCACGCAGCACGAGGTCGCCAACGCTGTCGTCACGGCAGCGGTGGCCACTGGCCGGCGCACGCCGATGGGGATCCTGCCGGGGGGCACGGGCAACGGCTTCGCTCGTGAGTGCGGTATTCCCAAGAAGCTGCGGGACGCAGTCGTCCTGCTCTGCACCAGCTCGAAGACGCGTGACATCGACGTGGGCCGGCTGAAGGGTGTCGGCCAGGCAGAGGTAGACGACCACTACTTCATCCAGCGGCTGTACGTTGGCGTCGAGCCCGAGGAGCAGACGAGCCGCGAACTGAAGGATCGATATGGCGTCTTCGCGTACACAGTCGCCGCGGTCAGACGAGCATCCGGACCACGCGAGTATCGGTACCAGGTGGTCATCGACGGAGAGGCCCTGGAGTTCGAGGCGTCCACGGTCTACCTGGTGAACTCGGGGATGACGGGCTCTGGTCTCAAGATCAACCAGGGCTATGCCATCGATGACGGACTGCTGGACTGCTTCGCGCTGGACAAGGCCACCGTTGACTCGTTCGTGGCAGCGACGGAGCGATTCCTGGGACTGCACACGGCCGCGGCGGGTCGCTACTACCGGCAGGCACGCTCCATCAGCCTGATGGTCGAGCCCGACCAGCCGGTATGGACGGATGGCGAGTACATCGGTCGCACGCCGATCTCGGTCGACGTGCTCCAGGGTGCCCTGACGGTTGTCGTCCCCTGACGGTCCACCGCGGCTCGGCCTCCTGCACAGGGGCTTCGACAGGCTCTACCCGGCCATCCGGTTCACCTACGAACGCCTCCTGGGGCACACCTGGTTCTCCCAGGTGACGCCCAGCCTGTGGCTCGGAGGCGCGCCGACCTACGGACGGGACCTCGACGAGCTGCTGAGGCTCGGCATCACCGCCGTCGTTGACATGCGCGCCGAGCGCACGGCGGAGTCGGCCTTCTTCGACGAGCACGACATCGCGCACAGCCAGTACCGCGTCCCGGACGTGACGGTCCCCGATGAAGACGTCATCACGGACGCCGTGGATTGGATCGAGGCCCGGATCCTCGAGGGCCGAGTCGTGCTCATCCATTGCGCCAAGGGTCGGGGTCGCTCAGCGACCGTTCTCGCCGCCTATCTCATGGACGCCGAGGGCATGACGTTCGACGAGGTGGATGACCTGCTGACGATGAAGCGACCGCTGGTCAAGCTGCAGGACAGGCACCGTCAGGTGCTCGAGTCGTGGATCGGGCAGCGCCGAGCGTCGATACCCAGCGGCCACACCGACGACCCGCCGCCGACGGCACGATGACGGCACGGGGCCACGTGCCATCGCGCAGTCGGTTGCTCGCCCGCCGGCCGGGCCTCCTGGCCACGACCTTCGTGCTCCTGTCGATGGTCCTTGGGGGCTGTGGAGGGCGTGCGGCACCTGCTGCCTCGCCAGAGGCGACGCCCTTGCCCGCCAGCGTCGGCCCGGGGCCATCGACCGCGCCGACGGCCCCTGCCGGGTCCTTCGCTGGGAGCGGGACAGATGCCGCCAGCGTCAGCGTGATCGCGGCCGGCGACATCGGTCGCTGCGACTCCGCCGCTGACGACGCCACCGGCGCCCTGGCGGCCAGCCTCCCCGGTATCGTGGCCACGCTCGGCGACACTGCCTACCCGGATGGGACCACGCAGCAGCTCGAGGAGTGCTTCGGTGGATCGTGGGGTGGCGTCAAGGATCGCATCAGGTTCGCCGTCACCGGCAACCACGACATCCACACGGACGGCGGGGCGCCGCTCCAGGCGTACATGGGCAGCGCGGCCGTTCGTGATGGGCACACCTGGTTCTCGGAAGACCTGGGGGCATGGCACATCGTGGTCCTCGACGGCAACTGTGGGCTCCTCGGGGATCTCTGCGGCAGCGAGTCGGACCAGGCCAGGTGGCTCCACGAGGACCTGGCACGGAACGACGCACCCTGCACGCTTGCGCTGATGCACCAGCCCAAGTTCAGCAGTGGGCAGCACGGCGATGACGGCGCGATCGGCTCGTTCTGGGACGAGCTGTACGCAGCGGGCGCCGAGCTGGTCCTTGCCGGTCACGACCACGACTACGAGCGCTTCGCTCCCCAGGCGCCTGATGGCACGCCGGACCAGGCGCGAGGCGTGGTTGAGATCATCGTTGGCACTGGGGGCGCCGACCTGGAGGCGTTCAAGCAGGCTCGCCCGAACTCGCTGGTGGCGATCAACGACGCGCATGGGGTGCTGGATCTCACGCTTGGCGACCGTTCGTGGTCGTTTCGCTTCGTCGATGTCGCTGGCGTGGTGCGGGACTCGGGAGAGGGGAGTTGCCACTGAGCCGACCGGACTGGGCCGGCGACTCCGTGACGGCCGGTCGCTGACAGGACGCGGGGTTCATGATGACACGGGACCCTGCGGACCCATGACCCCGTCCCTGGCGGTCAGGATCGTGTCCGCCTGATGGCCAGCCGCACCCCGTGGTCGTCGACGGGCACCGCGTCCACCGTCAGCAAGCCGTCGGCATCGGCGCTGGTGGACCCCGTGCGGAGGCTCGTGCCATCGGCGACGGCCGTGATCTCGTAGGTGTACTCGACTCCGGGCTCCACCTGGAAGCGCTGAAGCCGGCGGGGGGTGATGCTCACCTCGTGGCGTCGGCCGTCCACGGCGCGGAAGGACATCGACCAGGCCTCCGGGCTGTCCAGGGGCGGTCCATCCCACGGGTCCCACGAGGACGACCAGGCGATGCCGGTACCGATGTCCGCCTCGCCGTCGGGTGGCCACGCAGGGTCGACCGTGTCGTGGCTGAAGGCCGGCACCGATTCGCCACGGATGACCTGCAGGCCGGCGAACGGCACCAGCGAGGCGTCCGGCGCCAGCGTCGCCGGCAGGCCATCGAACCCGAGCCAGGTGTGGTCGGCCCGGCGGATGGCTGCCCCGAAGGTGCGCGACGACGCCGACAGCGCCGGGTAGAACGGCTCGGCCTGGGTCGGCCACTCGACGACATCGTCACGGGTGCCGTGCGCGACGCCGAAGGGCACGGACTCGTCGGCGCGGCGCGCCAGCGTGTTCGCGGCGTGGTCCTGCCAGCCGTAGACACCCGTGCCGGCATAGCGTTCGATCGGGTCCGCCCAGCCGGCTGGAGCTCGGATCTCGACGGGCAGGTCATCCGCGACCGAGCCCCACTTCCACTCGACGTCCGGGCGCCAGTCGATGCCGCCGCCGTCACCGGAGCGGGCGATGTCGGTCATGGGTTCGGAGGCGTACGCCGCGGCGAAGACGGTCGGGTAGCGCAGCGCCAGGGCGAGCGCCCCGCTGCCGCCCATCGAGTGGCCGTACACGTAGACGCGTTCCACGTCGACGCGCGGCCCCAGCTCCGGGTCACGGAGCAGATCGTGGACCATGCGCAGGATGCGCTGCTCGGTGTAGTTGACGATCCGGTCGCCGCCTGACGGCGTCTCACCACGACGGTAGTCGGCCTCTGCGCCGAAGCCGAACCACCAGGTCTCCGAGCTGTCGACGGGACGGACCTGGACCGCGCAGTACCAGGCCGCCGGGCCCATGTCAGCCGGGTAGTCATTGCCGTTCCAACCGTGCAGGTCGAGGATGACGGGCAGGCTGTCCGGGACGACGCCTTCGGGGCAGCTCGATGGCTCAGGCTCGGCGACGACGTAGGTGTAGGCGTACGCAAGTGCGTCCTCCACGCCCAGTGCGCCAGCATCGAAGCCGAGCCAGCCGTTGCGCTCGTGGGGGGCGTGGAATGTGGGGTTCCACTCGGACAGGTCCATGTACTGGAGCATCAGGTGGGACCGCCCGCCGGCACCATCGAGCACGTGGACGGGGCGTGGGTCGGCGACGGTCTCAAGGATGCGTTCTGTGGCCAGGACGTCGCGAACGTCGCCGTCGGGCTCGACGATCTCGACGGCGTACCAGGCCTCGCCCGATGCCGCGCCACGGAGATCTGCGGCGTCTGGCGTCCACACCAGCAGGCCGAGATCCCTGGGCAGCGGTTCGGCACGGTCCTCGATGACGGCCCGCTGCAGATACCGCCAGTCCCAGCCCGCGGGGCCCAGCGTGCGCTCCGACCACAGGCGCGCCGAGCCTTCGCCCACCTCAGCCACCAGGGTGTCCGACCCGAGCGCCCCCAGGTCCATGGGCACGGGCGCACGGTGGACCCGGTAAGTCTCGCCGTCGAGGTCTTCGCGCTCCGGCCAGCTCAGGAACGTCTGGCCGTCACGGTGGAACGCCCGGAGATCGGCGTCCGGGCCTGCTGACGCTGGCGCCACGCCTGCGACGGCGAGCATCGCGGAGGCGTGTCCGGCCGTCCTGGGGGCCTCGCCCGCGTCGGCGCCATCCTCCGGCTTCCGCGCCAGTACGGCAGCCTCCCGCGGCCCGAGCCTGAGCACCCCGCCGACCGGCTCGCGGCGCAGCCGCCACGAGGTCGGCAGCACCCCGTCCTCCGGGACGATGCCCCCGCCCTCCGGCACCAGCCGGACGAAGCGCTGGCCGGCAGGTGGCTCCCAGTTCACGACCCGGGGTGAGGGGTTGACGACGACCGTGGCCTCCGCGTAGCGACGCACGAAGACGTCACCGTCACGCAGCGCCTCCACGGTGGCCGGCACCGCATCGAGCGCCGGGCCCAGCGGCATGTCGTACTCCGGGAACCACGTCGGCTCCTCGGCGACCTCCAGGTTGACGAACGTGCGGTCGCCCTTCACGAGCAGGTAG
The DNA here is from genome assembly GCA_963825995.1 of uncultured Chloroflexia bacterium. Classification (GTDB taxonomy): domain Bacteria; phylum Chloroflexota; class Limnocylindria; order Limnocylindrales; family CSP1-4; genus JAFMJV01. The sequence continues at coordinate 804,886 of CAWGVH010000006.1, read as the reverse complement.
GAGCCGACGATGAACATCCGGGCGGCGACATCGTCTGCGTCGGGATAGGCCTGGGCGATGAGCACGCCACCAGCCCGGACGACGGACAGCGCCCGATCCATCTGTACGGCCCAGTCCTCGGGCGAGACGTCGGCCCAGGGCAGCGCGAAGCCCTCGATCATGACGCCGCTGACAGCCGAGTAGTCGGTCGTGTCGCGGCCGGTGACCCAGGCGCCGGCGTTGGCGATGATCGGCACGCCCAGTGTCTCGCGCACCCAGTCCAGCCAGGAGCCGATACGCCGGCTCCAGCGCTCCTCGAAAGCCGAGTCTTGGGCGGGGAGGGGAGATCCCAGGTGCCCAGCTGGTTGGGTGGGGAGACGGAGTCCAGGAACAGGCCGTCTGCGCCGCTGCGCTCCACCTGCCCGGCCGCCGACCGCGTGAACCATCGGCGCCAGCCGGGATCGTCGGTGTCCACCAGGTACCAGCCCCAGTCGCAGAGGTAGTGGCGCCCCTCAGCCGTGCCCGCTCCCGCGAACCAGGCTGCGTCGGCTTCGACGGGCCACTCGCGGACCCAGTCGTCGCCGTCGAGGATGAGGATGTCCGACCCTCGCGGACGGCAATCGGCATCGGCGGTCCGGTAGCCGAGCCCGATGCCGAGCCGGTACTGGAGGACGACGAAGCCCGCGTCGCGAGCATGGAGCGCGTCGGCCAGCGAGTGCGGCAGCTTCTGGCTGCCATCCACGTGCCCGGCCACGAAGTCGAGGAGGGCTGGCGGCAGCGAGCCCGGCAGTTGATCGTCGAAGACGTGGATGCCCAGCGATGTGTCGGGGAAGGCGTCCGCGCCATGGTCGGCCATCGACGTGTCCGACGCGGCCGAACTGGCCGATGCGGCCGAGACTGCAGATGCACCCCCGGGGCAGGCGAGGAGCAGGCCGATCACGATGGTCAACCAGATCGGGCGCGCTCGTGATACCGGGCGGCCATCCGCGCCACCCGGCCCCGGGTCGACGGTGGACCCGATGCGCTCGCCCACCAGGGCAGCATACGCTCACGGGGTCCCGGCTTAGCCGGAGAAGTCGACCACCTCGAGGACCTCGTCCTGGTGGTACGGGATGGGCGTGCCGCGCATGAAGCCGCGCGAGGAGGTCACCACGAGGTACAGCTTGCCGGCCTCGAGGATGGCGACCACGACCTCGCGGCGATCCTGGCTCTCGACCTGGCCGACCTCATCCTGGCGCAGGGTCTCGTCACTCTGGTGCCGGAGGCGGAAGATGCGCCGCGCCGAGACCGGGAAGCCGTTGTCGCGGGCGAAGCGCACGACGGCCTCGCGATACTGCTCGGCTTGCTCGGGCGAGGCGGCGCCCGGGAAGAACCAGGCCGGGATGCCGTCGCCGGCCACGGTCACGAGCACCTCTCTCAGGCAGCTTCCAGGAAGGTCGCCGCCAAGGCGTCGAGCGTCTCGACCTCAAGCCCCAGGCCCACCCGGAAGTAGGCGTCCAGGTCGCCGTAGCTGCGCTCGACCTCCTCGAAGGCAGATTCCAGGTATGCCGGCCGAGCGCTCATGAGCGGCTCGATGACGCGCCGATCGCCGCCACGCGACACGAAGTCGTCGATGACGAACCCGTACGCTGCGCGGATCTCGGCGTTGCTGCGGAGGTACTCCTCCATGACGGCATCACCGGGCACGCCAAGGAAGGTCAGCAAGGCGGCGACCGCCCAGCCGGTGCGATCCTTGCCGGTCGTGCAGTGGACGAGGGCGGGCCGCACGTCCTCGTGCGTCAGGGCACGGTAGAGCCCGGCGAAGGCGCCTCGTGCGCTGGGCAGCTGCACGAAGTCCCGGTAGGTGGCCGTGAAGAAGCGCTCTGAAGCCCCATCCGCCAGCTCCGCGGAGGCCCGCGGCGGGTCCCGCATCAGGTCGTAGAACGCGGCCGGGTCGGCCTGGTCGGAATCGGCCAGCACGTCAAGGGCCACCACATGCGTCCCGGCCGGCTGGTGGCTGGGACGTCGCGCCCGCTCCGGGGCGGTGCGCAGATCGAATACCGTCCGCAGTCCGAGGCTGGCCAGCCAGCCCAGCGCGGGACCTTCGAGGCCCGAGAGGTCCACCGAGCGGTAGAGGAGACCCGTCCGGACGCGCCGGCCGTCGATCGCCAGGTGGCCGCCGACGTCGCGGAAGTTGGGGATGGCTGAGGTGTCGGCGCGAGCCCAGATCATGCTGCCGGCAGTCTAGACGCGCCTCCAGGCTGGCATACGTGCCGGTCGCGAGGCCGATCCCATTTCCACGGCTGGCCCGCACAACGGGCCACGACGCGCACCGACCCGACGGCCACGAAGTCTCTATCCTCGACGAGACTGAGCCCGATCGAGACACCATCGACCGGCTGCTCGATCCGATCCTGGCCCTGACACCGACCGACCATCCCTGACCCGCTGCCGAACAGGAGGAGAGCCACGATGACCAGCGCAGTTGAGACCGCCATCCCCGTCGAGCGGCCGCCCGTGCCCGTGGAGGACGTGACGCGCTGGCATGCCGCCATCGCGCACGAGCTGCGCGAGGCCTTCGAGGCCTGCCTGCCGGCCCATCGCTTCACGTTGGGACCCAACCTGCGCGACTTCGAGGCGGAGTTCGCGGCCTACTGCGGAGCCACCGCCGGCGTCGGCATCAGCTCCGGCACCGCCGCCCTGGCCCTCGCCCTGCGCGCACTCGGCGTCGGCCCCGGTGACGAGGTCATCACCGTGCCCAACACCTACGTGGCCACGGTCTTCGCCATCACCTACGTGGGCGCCCTGCCGGTCTTCGTGGACGTGGACCCCCTGACCGCCAACATCGATCCCGCCCGGGTCGCGGCCGCCGTCACACCGGCCACGAGGGCCATCTTGCCCGTGCATCTCTACGGCCAATGCGTGGACATGGACGCGCTGCGGGCGGCAGCACCCGGCATCCCCATCCTCGAGGACGCCGCGCACGCCCACGGCGCCACGTACGGCGAGCGCCGCGCCGGCAGCCTGGGTGAACTGGCTGCCTTCAGCTTCTACCCGTCCAAGGTGATGGGCGCCCTGGGCGACGGCGGCATCATCACCACGTCCGACCCTGAGCTGGAGGCTCGCCTGCGCCAGCTGCGCTACATGGGCCAGAAGGGCGTCAAGCACGAGCACCTCATCCTCGGGCTACCAGGAGCGCCTCGACGAACTGCAGGCGGCCTTCCTGCGCGTCAAGCTGCGCCACCTCGAGGACCAGGTGGCCGGCCGTCGCCGGGTCGCGGCGCAATACGCGGAGCTCCTCGCCGACACCCCGCTCGAGCTGCCCGCCCACGACGTCACGGGCCGCCACGTCTACTACATGTACACCGTCATGGCACCGCGCCGCGAGGAGCTGCGCGCGTACCTCGAGGCCGAGGGCATCGGCACGCAGGTCGTCTATCCCAAGCTCGTGCCCGACCAGGGCGCCTACCGCGACCATCCATGGCGTGCCGCGGACGACATGGCCGTGGCCCGCTCGTTCGTGCCTCGGCTGCTCTGCCTGCCCATGTTCGCGGAGCTCCGCCACGACGAGATCGATCGCGTCGCCGAGGCCATCCGCGGCTTCTACGGCGTCCGGTGAGCGCCACCGTGCGCCTCGCCGTGGTGGGCGGCAGCGGCGCCTCCACGCCGGAGCTCATGGATGCCATCGCCGCCTGGCCGGGCGGGGATGACCGCCGCCCGTCGCTCGACGTCGTCCTCCAGGGCCGCTCCAGCCAGAAGCTGGGGCTCGTGGCGGACGCCTGTCGGAGCCGCCTGCCGGCCTCCGTCCGGGGCGTGAGCGTGAGTACGGAGACCTCGCTTGACCGGGCCCTCGATGGGGCGGATGTGGTGCTCATCCAGGTCCGCGTCGGTGGCCTGGATGCCCGCGCCTTCGACGAGACGTTCCCGCGCGCCTTCGGGCTGCCCGGCGAGGAGACCATGGGGCCCGGCGGCTTCGCCGACGCGCTGCGCACGGTCCCGGCCCTCGCTGACACGTGGGATCGCCTCGCCGTGCGGGCCGCCGACGCCTTCATCATCAACCTCACCAACCCCTCCGGCATCGTCACGCAGGCCGCCACCATCCACACGGGCCTGCGGTTCGTCTCCGTCTGCGACGGACCGGTGACCTTCGTGGATGGCATCGCGCGCGCGACGGGCCGAGATGCCGCCGCCATCCGTCTCGACTACGCGGGCATGAACCACTGCGGCTTCTGGGTCGACCCCCAGGCGGACGTCCTGGTCTCCGCGCTGCCGGCCACGAGCGGGGCGGACGCAGCGGACGTGGAGACGCTGCAGGCCCTGCCCACCCCCTACGTGCGCTTCTACCTGCACCCGGACCGTCAGCTGGAGTCGCAGCTGGCCGCCGGGGAGAGCCGTGCCCAGGCCCTCAAGCAGATGGAGGCCCAGATGCTCGAGCAGTACGCCAGCCACGTCGGATCCGAGCAGCAGACGCGGCGCGGGGCACTCTGGTACCGCGTCTCCATCGTGCCCCTCATCGACGCCGTCGTCCATGGCGGTGATGACACGGTCATCCTGGGCCTGCCCAACGAGGGCGCCGTGCCCTGGGCGCCGGACGACGCCATCGTGGAGCTGCCCACGGACATCGGAGCGGGCGGTGTGCTCTCGCGCCGGCCGGCCGTCGAGCTGCCGACCCGGGTGGCGGACCTGCTCCGGCAGCACGCCGCGTTCGAGACACTGACCGCTCGCGCCCTGGCCGGCAGCCGGTCGCGCGAGTACCTGCACAGCCGCCGGCCGGCCCTCGTAGAAGCGCTGGCCGCGAACCCCATGGTCGGGACGGAGGAGCTGGCGGCGCGGCTCGTGGACCACATCCTCGCCAGCTCGCCGTCCTGAGGCGACCTGGTGGCCGCAGCCCGCCGTCCCGGCGCTGATCCCGTGAGCGGTGCTCCGAGTGTCCCGGGTGCGCCCGTGTTGGCCCTCGACATCGGCGGCACCAAGACCATCGTGGCGGCGGTCGAGGGCATGCCCACCGACGGCCTTCGGCCGCTGCGGCGGCCCGTCACGTTCGCCACGCCGCGCGATCCCGGGGCGTTCCTGTCCGCGCTCGGTGAGGCGGCCGAGCGAGTGCTGCCAGCGGGCGCGCAACCGACGGCCATCGGCATCGGCGTGCCCGGACCACTCGACGCACTGGCCGGCATCGTCGAGTACTCCACGAACCTGGGGTGGCGGCACCTGCCCCTGGCGGCGCTCGTCTCGGAACGCTTCGGTGGGGTGCCCACCGTCATCGAGGACGACGCCAACAGCGGTGCCCTCGGAGAGGCCACCGCGGGTGCCGGTCGCGGGGCGGACCCCTTCGCCTACCTCGCGCTGGGGACGGGCCTGGGATCTGGTGTCATCGTCGCCGGGCAGGTCGTCTCCGGGGCGCACGGGGCGGCTGGGGAAGTCGGTCACATGGCCGTCCACGACCGACAAGGCCCGTACTGCAACTGCGGGCGGCACAACTGCGTGGAGGCCTGGTGCTCCGGCATCGGCCTGGCGCGGCGTGCCCGAGAGACCTGGCCGGCCGCGCGCCTGCCGGATGGTTCGGCTGCTCCGCGGGACGCCGCCGCCGTCTTCGCCCTGGCCCGCTCGGGCGACGCCGACGCGCTTGCCCTGGTGGCGCGCGCCCGTCACGCCTTCGCCATCGGGATCGCGGCCCTGCTCGCAAGCTTCGATCCGGCGACGGTGTCGGTGGGGGGTACGGTCGGCCTCGCCGAGCCGGCCTTCGTTCGAGACGCCTTCCGCGAGGCGGGCCAGCTCGTCCACTGGGCCACCGGCCGGCGCGTCCGCCTGCGTCGCCCGCAACTGGGTGGCCGAAGTGTGCTGGCGGGCGCCGCCGTCATCGGCGTTCGGGCGCGCGAGGTGGCCGGGGCGCCGGGCTATGCTGCGGGACATGACTGAGCCGCGCGTCGCCATCGCTGCGCCGATCGCCCCGGACGCCGACCTCTCGGCGCGGGCGGGCCTGCCGCTCGCGCTGAGCGCGGGTCGCATCCGGCCCGGGGCAGGCGTCGTGGCGGAGGAGGATCTCGTGCGGCGCCTCGCCGATATGCGTGCCGTCGTCGCCGATGGTGTCGGCCGCCGTGGCCGCCGCATCGAGTACCGCATGCTCAACGGCGTCCGGCGCCGCGAGGACACCCAGCTCGCCGACCTGCCCCTCCGCTACGAGCTCACCGCCATGCGCGGCCGACCCGTCGGCTGGGAAGCGGCCAAGACGCTCGGTCACGTCCACGTCTGCCCCCCGGGCGTCCCGGTCGGCTACCCCGAGGTCGTGGAGGTCCTCCACGGCGTGGCCGGCTTCCTGATCCAGGACCTGGCCGATGGTGCGGACGGACCGCGGAGCCGGCGAGCCTGGCTGGTGCGTGCCGAGCCGGGCGACTGGGTGGTCCTGCCGCCGGATCTGGCCCACGTGACCATCGACCTGGGCGCCGGGCCCCTCGTCTTCAGTGACGTCATCGACCGGCGCGCCTTCGGCATCTACGCAGGCGTCGCGTCAGCCCGGGGCTTCGGCTGGTACGTCGCCGCCGATGGGGGCCTGCGCCCCAATCCGCGATACGCCCGCCCGCCGCGCCTCGAGGAGGTCTCGGCCGCCGACTGGTCCGGGCCGGCACCGGCGCCGTTGTACCGCACCTTCCGCGACAGTCCCTCGCGGCTCGAGTGGCTCTCCGACCCGGCCTCGTTCGGAAACGTCGCACCGGCGCTGGCAGCTCGCATCGCCGGCGCGCTCGGCTGATCCGTCGTTCCGGGCCGCACGGCCTTGACAAGGCGGAAGCCGGCGCCGCAACGTAGGGCCTGGATGCGGCCGGGCCGTCCGACGGCCATCTACCGGTAGCGGAGCCCGACCGTCACGAGGAGGGAACCATGCGTTATCGCACCCTGGTCACGTTCGGACTGTCGGCAAGCCTGCTGGCGGGCTCGGCGGCCGTCACGGTGGCACAGTCGGAGCCGCTACCGCAGATCCGCGTGGCGGTCTGGAGCGGTCCTGAGGCGGACAACCTGCGCAAGGTCGTCGAGGCCTACACGGCGGAGACCGGCAATCCCGTCGAGATCGACGAGATCGCTCGTGACGGCTACGACGCCGCACTGCGCACCTCGATCGTCGGTGGTGGCTCGGACTGGGACGTCGTCTACGCGTCAGCCGACTGGCTGCCCGCCTTCATCGCAGCCGGCGGCCTGGCCCCCATCGACGAGTACATCGCCGGCATGCCGGCCGACTTCCTGAACCTGGCCGACCTCGAACCGGGCGTCTCGAACCTGACCTTCGACGGCCAGGTCTATGGCTTCCCGTCGGAGGGGGACACGGCCTGGCTGTTCTACCGCACCGACCTTCTCGAGGCCGCCGGCATCGAGCCGCCGCAGACGATGGACGAGATGCTCGCTGCGGCGCAGGCGCTCACCACACCCGAGCGCTACGGCCTCGTCATCGGTTCGCGGACCGATGAGGCCTGGTGGGACTTCATGCACTACTTCTGGGCCTTCGGCGGCCAGCTCTTCGACCCCGAGACCATGGAAGTCACCGTCAACGACGAGGCCGGCGTCGCCGCGCTGACCTTCTACTCCGACCTGCTGCTCAAGCACGCAGTGGTCTCGCCGGACGTGACGACCTACGGCTTCAACGAGATCCTCACCGCGCTCGGGCAGGACAAGGCCGCCATGGGCGTCGAGTGGATGGCCGCCACGCAGGCACTGACCGACTGTGAGCAGTCGCCGCTCGTCTGCGACAAGCTCGCCTACGAGCTCATCCCGCCGGCCGTGGCCGGCGAGTACGGCTTCGGCGGCAGCTCGTGGGGCTGGGTCATCCCGGCCACGGCCAGCCAGAAGGAGGCCGGCTACAAGTTCATCGAGTGGCTGGTCGGCGGACCCGGCGCCAAGCTCTGGGGTCTGAACGGCGGCATCCCCTCCAACAAGGCCGCGCTGGCCGACCCGGAGGTCGTGGCCCAGGTCCCGCAGTTCGAGCTGCTCGCGGAGGCCATGCCCTACCGCCACATCACGCCGCTCCTGACCACGTCCGACCAGATCGTGCTGGCCATGCAGGAAGCTGCAGCTGCCGCGGTGGCTGGCGCCAAGACGCCCCAACAGGCCATGGACGATGCAGCCGCAGCCATCGAGAACGCCCTCACGGAGGGCGGCTACAAGTAGCAGCTGCTGAGGGCCGCCGCTGCCCTGCGACAGCGGCGGCCCCCGCATCATGACGAGCGCCCCGTCGGCCCGGGAGTCGACCGACTCGAAGGAACCACGTGCCCGCGTCCGCGGTCCCCGTGACCGGACGTGGGCCTTCCTCGTGCCTGCCTACGGCGCCATCCTGGCCGTCGTCGGCATCCCCGTCGCGTACAGCCTGTACCTGAGCTTCCACCAGTGGAAGCTGACCACGTTCCAGAAGGGCGTGCCCTTCGTCGGGCTCGACAACTACCTCAAGGCCATCGGCGATGACGGCTTCTGGCACTCATTGCAGCTGACCCTCGGCTTCCTGGTCGTGGCCCTCTCGATCGAGATCGTGCTCGGCATCGCCCTGGCCGTGCTGCTCGACCAGGCCTTCAAGGGACGCCGCACGGTCCTCATCCTCCTCCTGCTGCCGATGTTCGTGACCAATGTCGTCATCGGCCTCATCTGGCGCATCCTGCTGAGCTACGACTTCGGGGTCATCAACTGGTTGCTCTCGCTCCTCGGCCTGCCCAAGGTGGCCTGGCTGGGCGACCCAGGTCTGGCGCTGTGGTCGCTGGTCATCGTGGATGTCTGGAACACGACGGCCTTCGTGGCACTCCTCGTGCTGGCCGGGCTGGCGGCCATCCCCGACGAGCCCCGGCAGGCCGCGCGCGTGGACGGCGCCTCCTCGTGGCAGACCTTCCGGCTCATCACGCTGCCGCTCCTCCGGCCCGTCATCTTCGTGGCCGTGGTATGGCGCACCATCGACCTCTTCCGCATCTTCGATGTCGTCTACAGCCTGACCGGAGGCGGTCCCTACAACGCCACCGAGACGATCAGCCTGTACGCCTACAACCAGGGCTTCGCCTCATTCAACCTGGGCTTCGCGTCCGCGATCTCCTACCTCATCATCCTCAGCCTGGCCATCGTGCTGGCCATCGAGTACCGGCTCTTGGGCCGGAGCCGCGCGTGAGGCCAACCCGATGAGGCGTTCTCGGCGCGCTTCCGTGGCCATCTACCTGCTGGCCATCCTGGCGGTGGTCGTCTTCATGTTCCCCATCGTCTGGCTGCTGCTGACGAGCATCAAGCCCAGCCAGCTGACCTTCGCCTACCCGCCGGCCCTGACCTTCGAGCCGACTCTCGCGAGCTACCAGGAGGTCCTGGGCCAGTCGGACTTCCCGCGCTTTGTCCTCAACAGCATCATCGTGGGCGCGCTGGCCACCACGGTGGCCCTCGCCCTCGCTCTCCCGGCCGGCTACGCGCTGGCGCGCATGAAGACGCGCGGCCGGGGGGCCCTGCGCGCCGCGGCCCTCCTGCCGCAGATGCTGCCGGTCATCGTGGTGGTCATCCCCATCTACATGATCTTTCGCAGCGCCGGCCTGCTCGACAACGTCTTTTCGCTGGCCTTCACGTACCTGGCCCTCACGGTGCCCATCTCGGTCTGGATCCTCTCCCGGTTCATCGAAGACCTGCCCGTGGAGCTTGACGAGGCGGCCGTCGTGGATGGTGCCAGCCGTTGGCAGATCCTGCGCCTGGTGGTGCTGCCACTGGTACGCCCCGGACTGGCCGCGGCCGCCGTCCTCTGCCTCCTGTACACGTGGAACGAATTCCTCTATGCGCTCATCCTCACCGGCCGGGACGCCAAGACGGCGCCCGTTGCCATCGTCGGCTTCATGACCAACAAGGAGATCTACTGGGGTCGCATGGCAGCGGCGGGAACCATCGTGCTGGTCCCGGTCCTGGCCTTCGGGATCCTGGCCCACCGCCACCTCGTGCGCGGCCTCGTGAGCGGCTCTGGCAAGTAGCAGTCAGCGCTCTCCGGCGCGGCGCGGAGCACCCAGTCTGTCTTGAGACGCGGCCGGCACGAGCACCCGCCGCAAGCGTCCGACGCTGGAGACGACCACGAGATCGGCCCGCAGCCCGGGCTCCAGCCGGCCGCGGTCCTCCAGGCCGAGCAGGCGCACCGGGTTCTCCGTGGCGGCGCGCAGGGCGACGGCGAGTGGGATGCCGTGGCGCACGGCGCCGGCCACCATGCCGTCGAGCAGCAGAAGGCTGCCCGCCAGCGTGCCGTCGGGATGGACCGCACGGCCCTCGACGATCCTGGCCGAGGAGCCGGGCGTGGGGATGCTGCGCAGGCGACTTCCGGCCAGGGGCAGGGCATCGGAGACGAGCAGGAGCCGCTCGTCACCGATGGCCCGCGCCAGCGGCGCCAGGAGCCCTGGGTCAACATGGATGCCGTCCGTGATGAGCTCGACGAAGGGTGCCGCGGCGAGCGCCGCACCGACCGGTCCCGGCTCACGAGCGCGCAGTGGCGGCATGCCGTTGAAGAGGTGCGTCGTGGAGCGGGCCCCAGCCGCATAGGCGGAGACGGCGATCTCCATGCTGGCGTTCGTGTGGCCGATCGAGACGACGATCCCGCTCGCGGAGAGCTGGCGCACCAGCTCCAGGCCTCCCTCCAGCTCCGGGGCCAGGGTCACGAGGCGCACCATCTGCCAGGCCAGCGGATCGGCGGCGAGGGAACGGGCGAGGTCTGCCGGCGGGGCGAAGGCCGTGGGGTCGTGGCCGCCTGAGCGGACCGGGGAGAGCACCGGGCCTTCCAGATGCAGGCCCAGCACATCGGCCCCCCGAGGTCGCTCAGCGTCGTCCACGGCGGCGTGACGGATCCCGTCGAGCGTCCGGGCCACGGACATGAGCTGCGCGAGGGGCGCGGTCGACACCGTGGCCACCACCGATCCGACGCCGTGTCGCAGCAAGGTGGCGCCCATACGCCCGAGTGCTGCCCTCCCACCGAGGACGTCCCCTCCGCCCGCGCCGTGGCAATGGACGTCGATGAAGGCCGGCGCCAGAATCTCGTCGTCCGACAGGACGATGGCCCCTGAGGCGTCGCGGCGCAGCGCCCGCACCAGCGCCGGAGACGGGTCCATCTCAAGCGCTGAGATTCGCCCGGCATCAGCGTGCACGATGGCCCGCTGCAGGCGACCGCCCGGCAGCAACATGGTGCCGGCGATACGTACCTGGTTGGGACGAGGGGTGTTCACCCCCGCAGTCTACGGTCGGCGGCCGTCACGCCGGAGCAGCGCTCGCGAGGGCTCGCTGCTCGGGTACGCTGCGGGCATGTCCGCACTGCAGTACGCCATCGACATCTGCCCGCTCGGGGATCTCTCTGAGCCGCGGGCCATCCTGCGCCTGGCGCTGGCTGCCGAGGAGTCCGGCTGGGACGGCCTCTCCATCTGGGACAGCCTCGGGCTTTCGATGGGCACGGTGGCCGCCGACCCCTTCGTGGCGCTGGCGGCCGTCGCGGCGCGCACTCAGCGCCTCATGCTCATCACCTCGATCGTTGCGCTCGCCCGTCGCCGTCCGCAGCTCGTGGTCCAGGCCGCCGGCTCGCTGGATCGACTCAGTGACGGGCGCCTCATCCTGGGCGTGGGGGCGGGTGTGGATCCGCCCGACTTCGAGCCCTTCGGCGACCCGTCCGACCAGGCCACGCGGATCGCGCGCATGGACGAGGCCATCGAGATCGTGGAAGCCGGCTTGCGAGGCGAGCTCCTCGACCACGCCGGCCCGCTCCTCCATGCGAGCGGCGTGGTCCTGGGACCTTCACCGGTGCAGTCCCCGCGCCCGCCCATCTGGCTGGGCGCCTTCAAGCCCGGAGGCATTCGCCGGGCGGCCCGCCTCGATGGCTGGATCGCGGTGGCCATGAGCGTGGAGGGCAGCGGCATGAGCCTGACGCCGGAGGCCTTCGCCGACCTGGTGGCCATCGCCTGTGCCGAGCGGGAGGCCTTGGGCAGGGCAGGGGAGCCCTTCGACGTCGCCGTCCTCGGCCTGAGCGAGGGAGAACACGAGCGCGCCAGCGTGGCCTTCGGTGAGGCCGGCGCCACGTGGTGGCTGGAGTCACTCTCCCCGATGCGTGGTTCGGTGGATGACCTGGAGGCCATCGTGCGCAGCGGTCCTCCGCGCTAGCCCTGCCGAGGGGAGCCCAATGGCGCTGGAGGCCTTCTCGCGCGTCCTGCCCATCCTGCTGCTGGTGGGCCTGGGCGCACTCATCCGCCGCCGGGGCTTCCTGGCGCCGTCGACCATCGATGATCTGCGCCGCCTCATCGTCACCATCACGCTGCCGGCGACCCTCTTTCAGGCCTTCCTGCACATCGACCTCGAGCCCACGTACGCCGTCATCGTCATCAGCATCTTCCTGGCGTGCGTGGCCGTCCTCGCCATCGCCCCCTGGCTTCGTCACGGGGCCGGCATCCGGGCCACCTCGATGCCCAACCTCATGGCCGGCTTCGAGGCCGGCATGCTGGGCATCCCGCTCTTCACGGGCATCTTCGGTGCCAGCGAGCTCTACCGCTTCGCCATCGTCGAGATCGGTCAGGAGCTCTTCGTCTTCTTCATCCTGGTCACTGTCGTCGTCATGCGGGCCAGCGGACAGAGGCCGCCGCTGCGCGAGACCGTCGGCACCTTCTTCCGCCATCCGGTCATCCTGGCCATCCTGGCCGGCATCGGCGGCAGCATCATCGGGCTCGGCGACGCGCTCGACGCGCATCCCATCGGTGAGGCCCTGCTGAGTACGGTGAGCCTGCTGGCGGCCCTGACCACGCCGCTCATCGCCATCGTGCTGGGGTATTCCACGTCGCTGCGCGTCGGCGCGCTGCGCGATCCGGTACGCACGTTGGCGGTCCGCCTGCCGATCTGGATCGGCCTGGCCCTCGCCTTCAACATCGTCGTCATCGACGGGTTGCTGGGCCTCGACCGGCTGTTCCAGGCTGCCGTCATGACCATGGCCATCCTGCCGCCGCCCTTCGTGGTGCCGCTCTACATGGCCCGTGCCATCAAGCACGACGCAGAGCACGATCCGGAGCACACCTACACCGTGAACACCCTCTCCTTGGCCACGCTGGTCACGCTGGCGGCCATCGTGGTGGTGGGGGTCGTCTACGCGGGCTGAGCCCTGCGCGATCGCAGGCGCCGGACGCTGACCGGGCGTGGGCCACTGACCAAGTGGGCGCGAACAGCCGTCAGGCCGGGATCAGTGACCGACGATCTCGGCGAAGCGCTGGTGATACTCCGGCGGCTCGAGCGCGCTGGCGAAGTAGTAATCGACCGCCATGACGCTGCCGGCATCGAGCTTGATGAGGGCCACGATGTGGTCCGGGCCGTGATCGCCGGCGGCATCCTCGATGACGCCCTGGCCGATCCAGGTCTGCCCCTCACCCTGCACGCGGCGCCACTCGATGCGCGGCGGCTCCCCTTTGCGGCTGCGGTACATGCCCATGATCCGGGCGCGCCCGTTGAAGCGCTCGCCCATCTGGGGGCGACCCTCCACGGCTCCCGGGGCGAGCAGCGATTCGTACGTGTCGAGGTCCCACTCCGCGAACGCGCGCAGGAACTTGCGAGCGACGACGCCCTCTTTCATGTGCTGCGTACCTCCTAGGCCCTCCATCGTAGCCCCTCCGTCGCATCGCCACCACCTGACGCGCATGACCCCCGGACCGCGCGAGGGGGCCCACCGGCCCATCCGGGTGCCCGCCCCGGCCGATACCATCGACGGCACGATGAGCGAACCCACAGCTACCCTGACACCCGTCCCATCCACGTCGCCGACGAGTCCGCGAACCGCTCGCAACTCGCTGAAGACCTTCTTCAGGCCCCGGTCGGTGGCCCTCATCGGCGCCACCGAGAAGCCCGGCAGCGTCGGCCGCACCATCCTCTCCAACCTGATCGCCAGTCCCTTCGGGGGCACGGTCTATCCCGTCAACCCCAACCGCCCCAGCATCCTCGGCGTGCAGTGCCACCCCAACGTGGCCTCCATCCCTGAGCCCGTGGACCTGGCGGTCATCGTGACGCCGGCGCCCTCCATCGCGGCCATCATCGGCGAGTGCGGAGACGCCGGCATCCCCACGGCGGTCGTCATCTCGGCCGGTTTCAAGGAGGTCGGCCCGGAGGGCCTGGCCTACGAGTTGGCGGTCGTGGAGCAGGCGCGTCGCACCGGCATGCGCGTCATCGGCCCCAACTGCCTGGGCGTCATGAACCCCATCTCCGGCCTGAACGCCACGTTCGCGGCGGGCATGGCCCGGAAGGGCCGCGTCTCCTTCATCGGCCAGAGTGGCGCGCTCATCACGGCCATCCTGGACTGGAGCCTGCGCGAGCAGGTCGGCTTCAGCTCCATCGTCTCACTGGGATCGATGGCGGACGTCGGATGGGGCGACCTCATCGACTATCTCGGCGATGACCCGGACACTGACGCCATCGTCCTGTACATGGAGACCGTGGGGGACGCGCGGGCCTTCCTGTCGGCCGTGCGCGAGGTGGCCCTGGCGAAGCCCATCATCGTCATGAAGCCAGGCCGCTCGGAGGAGGCGTCGCGAGCCGCCGCCTCTCACACAGGGTCCATGACCGGCTCGGACGAGGTGCTGGACGCCGCCTTCAGGCGCACCGGCGTCCTGCGCGCAGACCGCATCTCCGACCTCTTCTACTTCGCCGAGGTGCTGGGCAAGCAGCCCTTGCCCAAGGGTCCCCGCCTGACCGTGCTCACCAACGCCGGCGGCCCCGGCGTGCTGGCCACGGACGCGCTCATCCGCGGTGGAGGCCAGCTGGCCCCGATCTCGGAGGCCACGATCGAGGCGCTGAACCCCGTCCTGCCGGCCAGCTGGAGCCACGCCAACCCCATCGACATCATCGGGGATGCCCCGCCTGACCGCTACGCGGCGGCCCTGGACATCATGGCCAAGGACCCCGACAGCGACGGCCTGCTCGTCATCCTCACGCCGCAGGCGATGACCGATCCGACCAAGACCGCGCAGCAACTCATCCCCTACCTCGCTGGCGCGGACAAGCCCATCCTGGCCAGCTGGATGGGCGGCAGCGACGTGGCCACCGGCGAGCGCATCCTGAGCGAGGCCGGCGTCGCCACGTTCCCGTACCCGGACAGCGCGGCGCACATGTTCACGGAACTGGTGCACTACAGCGAGAACCTCAAGTCCCTGTACGAGACGCCCGGCCTGACGCCGGACTGGGTGCGCCGACCGCAGCGCGACCGGGCCCGCCAGCTCATCGATCAGGCTCGCGCCCAGGGCCGCACGACCCTCTCGGAGCCGGAGTCCAAGGAGCTCCTGGACGCCTACGGCATCCCGGTGGCGGAGACGCGCACGGCGGCCACGGTGGAAGAGGCCGTCGCGCCGCAGACGACATCGGCTATCCCGTCGTGGTCAAGCTCGTCTCGCACACCATCACCCACAAGTCGGACGTGGGCGGCGTGCGCCTCAACCTGCCGGATGCCGCCGCAGTGCGCGACGCCTATGCGGGCATCGAGCAGGCCGTCGCCGCCAAGCATGGCCCGGGGCACTTCGAGGGTGTCTCCGTGCAGCCCATGATCGACCGTGACGGCTACGAGCTCATCATCGGCAGCAGCGTGGACGCCCAGTTCGGTCCCGTCCTGCTCTTCGGGCTGGGTGGTGAGCTGGTGGAGGTCTTCAAGGACCGCTCGCTGGGCCTGCCGCCGCTCACCGCGACCCTGGCTCGGCGCATGATGGAGCGCACCAAGGTCTACACGGCCCTCAAGGGCGTGCGCGGCCGTCGCAGTATCGACATGGCGGCCCTCGAGCAGCTCATGGTCCGCTTCAGTGAGCTGGTCGTGGAGCAGCCGGCCATCGCCGAGCTGGACATCAACCCGCTGCTCGCCTCACCCGACCGGCTGCTGGCGCTGGATGCCCGCGTCATCCTGCACCCAGGGGATGTGGCTGCCGCCGATCTGCCGCGCCCGGCCATCCGGCCCTACCCGCGCAAGTACTCCAAGCCCTGGAAGGCACCCAACGGTTTGGACTTCGTCATCCGGCCGATCCGGCCTGAGGACGAGGCGCTCGTGGTCGACTTCCACGGTCGCCTCTCCGACGAGACCGTCTACCAGCGCTTCTTCTCCAAGCTCGGCTACGAGCAGCGAGTGGCCCACGAGCGCCTGGTCCGGGTCTGCTTCACAGACTACGACCGCGAGATCGCCCTGGTGGCCGAGCAGCTCGACCAGGAGACCGCCAAGACCCGCATCGCCGGAGTGGCCCGCATGGTGCGGCGCCACAACACCGCGGATGCCGAGATCTCACTCGTCGTCTGCGACGAGTGCCAGGGGCAGGGCCTGGGCACGGAGCTCGTGCGCCGGCTCGTCGAGGTCGGCCGCGAGGAGGGCATCGAGCGCCTCGTGGCGGATGTGCTGAGCACCAACGGCGGCATGATCCGCATCTGCCAGGAGCTCGGCTTCACCATCACCGCTGAAGACGACGGCAAGACCGTCCAGGCGGAGCTTCGCCTGCAGGGATAGCCGCCAGACAAGCGGACAGGGCCGGCATCGTCGCCGGCCGGGTCAGGCATGGATCAGGGCCGGCGTCGCCGCCGGCCCTCTCGGTCGTCCAGGCCCTACTCGACGGGCTTGGAGCGATACCTGGTCACCAGTTCGCGGGCGGCCACCTGGTTGCGCACGGGCGGCAGACCCCTGGCCATGAGGTCCAGGTCGTCGAGGACCATCTCACCGATCTCGTGGAAGGCGGAGGGGATGCCGCCGGCGCGATGCGCCGAGAGGACCATGCCCTCCTGCGCGCGTGCGGGGTGGTCGGCCGGCGCGGGCTCCTCCGGCCAGACGTCGGTGGCGCACAGGAAGCGGCCCTCGGCCACGTAGCGGACGAGGGCATCGAAGTCCACGACCGCGGCCCGGCTGGACAGCACGACCCGTGCCCCGGCAGGGATGAGGCGCATGTTCTCGGCGTTGAGCAGGTGCGTCGATTCGGCGGTCACGGTAGCCAGGATGAAGAGGAAGGTGCTCGTGGAGAGGACCTCCTCCAGCGAGGCCGGCAGCATGCCCGCGTCGCGGATGACCGCGTCCGGGAGCCAGGGGTCGTAGCAGCGGATGGTGGCCGGCCGGAAGGGCTCCAGGAGCGGCAGCAGCCTGCGGCCGATGTTGCCGTAGCCGAGGATGCCCATCTCCGATCCGCGCAGCAGGATGGCGTCCTGGTTACTGGCCGAGACGTACTTCTCACGGCCCTCGCGGAAGGCGCGATCCTCGCGGCTGATGCCGCGGGCCAGGTCGATAGCCAGGCCCAAGGCGTGCTCGGCCACGGCCTGCGCGTAGACGGGCATGCAGGCCACCACGTTCACGCCGCGCGAGAAGGCCACCTCGTAGTCCACGTTCTGGAAGAAGTTGCCCTCGACGTTGAGGATGCCGCGCAGCTTCGGGGCGCGCAGGAGTCGCTCGGCCGGCAGATCAGGCTGGCCGATGATGGCCATGACCTCCGGCAGGCAGGCGTCGATGGCCGCTTCGGAGGGGTCGGCCTGGCCGTCGATGACCTGGTAGCGCTCGTTCAGGCGGCGCAGTGCGTCGTCGCTGAAGATGCGCTCGGTGATCTGCGGCGCCGGGCGCAGCAGCACGACCGGCTTGTCGTTGATGGCCTGATTCGACATCGTGACCCCCAAGAGCGGCGGCTGGATCGGAACGTGGTCGCGGACCTGGTCCCTGGTTGTCCCGAGCGTAGCGCACGGCCAGACCCGGCAATGGGCCAGCCTCGCTAGAATCCTCGCCCATGCGACACGTCCGCCGGCCGATCCACGAGCCCGTGGGCTCTGCCCATGGGCGCTGAGGCCCGCGAACCCGGGCGAGAGTCGGAGCGTCGCGGCCGGCAGGCGCCGGCCATCCCGGACGGCGCGGCCATCGGCCCGCCGGACTTCATCGGCGTGGGCGTCCACAAGGCCGGCACCACCTGGTGGTGGGCGCTGTTGGCGGGGCACCCGGAGATCGACGCCGTGGCTCGCCGCAAGGAGCTCCACCTCCTCGACCGCATGCGCGAAGGCCCCATCAGCGCCGAGCAGAGAGACTGGTACTACCGCCAGTTCCCGCGCTTCCCGGGGCACCTCGCGGGCGAGTGGACGCCGCGCTACATGGCCATGCCGCCCATCGCAGGCATCATCCGCGAGGTGGCACCCGCCGCCAAGCTGCTGACCATCGTGCGCGAACCCGTGGAGCGCTATCGCTCGGGGCTCAAGCAGTGGCAGGAGCAGGCCCGGCGCCGCTCGTTGCGCCGCAACGACCGGGTCGGCAAGCGAGAGGCTCTCATGCGCGGCTTCTACGGCCGCCAGGTGCAACGCCTCATGGAGGTGGTGGGCCGAGACCGACTGCTGGTGCTGCAGTACGAGCGCTGCGTGCGTGCCCCGGCCGAGGAGTTCGGCCGCACGCTGCACTTCCTGGGTGTCGCGGACTGGCAACCCGACGAGCGCATGCTGACGATGCGCTACAACCAGACGATCGGCGACAAGGGGACCCTGTCAGCCAAGGACGAGGCTGAGCTCGTGGCCCACTACGAGCCAGAGGTGGCGCTGCTCAAAGAGCTGGTCCCGGACATGGACCTGGCGCTCTGGCCGCGCTTCGCGCATCTGGAGCGAGGCTAGCCATCGACCCGCGTGCCTCAGGGCGAGCCTGGCGACGCGTGCCGTGAGCCGAGTGGAGGGTCCCTTGTCTGAGACGGACCAGGAGACACCGCCCGGTGACGGCCATGATCAGCAGGCCGAGACCGTCCCTGGGCACGGCCGGCGCCGCTGGCTCAGCCCGGCGTCCCTGGGCACGGCCCTCTTGCTGGCCATCATGGTCGGCGCCGGGATCTTCGCTGCCGTCATGGTCACCCCTCGTCCCGACGAGGAGGCACTGCCCCGCCCTGCGGATGTGGACGTCGTGGTGGCCGGTGCCGCCCCGCTCTCCTGGGACCCTGCGGCCATCTCGGACTCGGAGTCGGCGCAGCTGCTATCGCAGGTGTTCGAGGGCCTCACGGTCCTGGACGCGACCTCCACGCTGCGTCCCGCGCTGGCCGCGTCCTGGGAGGTGGAGGATGAAGGCCGGCGGGTCGTCTTCACGTTACGGGAAGGCCTGACCTTCAGCGACGGCTCACCGCTGGACGCGGCTGACGTGCGCCGCTCCTGGCTGCGAGTGCTCGATCCCGCTCGGCCGAGCCCGCTGGCCAGCTTGCTCGACGACGTGAAGGGCGCGTCTGCCTATGCCCGTGGTGAGGGCCCGGCCGACGCCGTCGGCCTCCACGCCGACGGCCGCACGCTCAGCGTCGACTTGGCGCGTGCGGCGTCCTACTTTCCGGCCGTGGCTGCCGTACCTTCCCTGGCGGTGGTCCCGGAGTCGATCGACGAGCTGGCACGGGGACCGCGTCGGGACATGAGCTTCGCGGCGTCCGGCGCCTATGTGCCCGTGGGCGGGGAGCCCGGGGAGCTCTGGCTGCGCGCCAACGATGCCTACTGGGCGGGTCCTCCATCCATGGAGCGCATCAGCGTCGTCACCGACCTCGGCGGCCGCAGCGAGGTGGACGTCTTCGAGGACGGTGCCGTGGACTGGATCCGCATCTCGCCCCTCGACGCCGCCTGGATCCGCTACGACCAGGTCCTCGGTCCGCAGCTGCGCCATGCTGACGAGATGGTCGTGGAGTATCTGGGCTTCGACACGAGCCGGCCGCCCTTCGATGATCCAGGTGTCCGCCGCGCCGTGTCCATGGCCGTGGACTGGGCACGCCTGGCCGCTCACGACCAGAGCGGGACGCCGGCGGTCACCACCATCGTGCCGCCCGGTGTCGAGGCACGCGGCACGGTAGATGGGCGGCTGCCGTACGACCCGGAGGCGGCTCGCGCCGAGCTCGCCGCGGCCGGCTTCCCGGGTGGCGAGGGCTTCCCGGCCGTCTCGCTGGCGACCTACGGCATCGGCCCGACGGCCGCCATCGCCCAGGAGCTGGAGCGCGAGCTGGGCATCGACGTCACCGTCGAGGAGCGATCTTTCGATGACCATTCGGCACTGCTCGACGGCGACACGCCCGCCTTGTGGACGATGGCCTGGAGCGCCGACTATCCCCATGCGCACGACTTTCTGGGGCTCCTGCTGCGCGGCGACAGCTCGGCCAACATCGGCGGCTGGGCCAATGCTGCTTTCGACGACCTCATCGACACGGCAGCGGCGACTGCCGACCCTGCCGAGCAGGCGGCGCTCTACGAGCAGGCCCAGGCCATCGTCCGGGACGAGGCGCCCCTCATCCCGCTCAGCTACAGCGATTCGTGGGCGCTCAGCCGCGAGGGACTCCGCGGGGCCGCCGTCTCCGGGGTGGGCCTGCTGCGCTTCGCCGACCTGGCGTGGCAGTCGTGAGGCGCCCTGGGGCGGAACGACCTCGCCGGAGGCTGGTCGCCGGCCTCGGCTTCGCGCTGCTGCTCGCCGGCCTTGCCGCAGCGCCGGCGTCGGCTGCTGCGGACGTGCGCTTCGAGCTGCCGAGCGCCAGCGGGGCGTTCGGCGAGGTCCTGAGCTTCGAGACCACCTTCCACTCGGAGCGCGTGCCGGTCCGGGTGGAGCTGCTCACGTCGCTGCCCGGCGACGCCACGCGGACGGTGGCCCAGGCGTCCGTCGAGCAGACCGGTTCCGACACGTGGCGGGCCGTCGTCCACCAGGCCGGCCACGTGGTGCCCAACACGACCTACGACTACCGCTTCCGAGTGGTGACCACGGACGGTGAGAGCCTGGGGCCTGCGGCCAGCCACCGGGTCGACGACACGCGCCTGGAGTGGCAGCAGATCAGCGCTGACGGCGTCACCGTGTGGTGGGATCGTGGCGACCGAGCCTTCGCCGAACGAGCGCTGGGAATCGCCGAGCACGGCCTGGCCTCCGCTGCCGACTTGCTCGGGGTGGAGGACCTGGAGCCGGTCGACTTCTTCATCTACTCCGACACCGCCCAGTTCCGTGAGGCCCTCGGCCCGGCCACGCGGGAGAACGTGGGCGGCGAGGCGCATCCCTACATCCACACGCTCTTCGGGCTGATCGAGCCGCAGCAGGTCGGCTCCGACTGGGTCGAAGAGCTCGTCGTCCACGAACTCGCGCACATCGTCTTCGATGAGGCCGTGGCCAACCCCTACGGCTACCCGCCGCGTTGGCTCAACGAGGGTCTGGCCGTCTACCTGGCCACGGGCTACGCGGAGGGCGACCGCGCCCAGGTGCGGTCGGCCGCCGGCAGCGGCGGCCTGATCCCCCTGGAGGGTCTGGCCGGACAGTTCCCGACGAGGGCCAGCCGCTTCTCGCTGGCATACGCTGAGAGCGTCTCGGCGGTGGCGTACCTCGTGGAGACCCATGGCCAGGACGCCCTGGTGGAGGTCGTGACCTCCTTCGCGGACGGCACGACCCTCGACGAAGCCTTCTTGGCCGCGACGGGCCAGGGGTTCAGCGCCTTCGAGGATGACTGGCTGGCGTCGCTCGGCGCCGAGCGGCCGGAGCCGCACGGACCACTCCCGGCCGAGCCTGGTCCTCTGCCGGAGGCGTGGGCCTCGCCGGCCGTCGCTTTGCTACCCTGAGGTTGCCCATGCATGACCTGGCGCGTCGCGCTCTCGACACGGCCACCCATCTCGGCGCCGGCTATGCCGACGTGCGTGTCGTACGGCGGCAGGAGCAGAGCGCCAGTGTCAAGGGCGGCCAGGTGGACGGACTCAGCCTGGGTGAGACGGAAGGCTTCGGGGTCCGCGTCCTGGTCGACGGCGCCTGGGGTTTCGCCAGCTCGGGCCGCATGGACGGCCGCACGGCAGACGATGTCGCCGGCCTGGCGGTGCGCATCGCGCGTGCCTCTGCCCGTCATGCGCGAGGACCCATCAGCCTGGCCGATCGCCCGCCGGCAGCGGGGCGCTACGAGACGCCCGTGGCGGAGGATCCCTTCGAGGTGCCCATCGACCAGACGGTGGGCATGCTCCTTGAGGCCGAGCGCGCCATGGCGGCCGTGCCCGGCATCTCGATCAGCAAGGCAGACTACCGCGCCTTCCGGGAATGGAAAAGCTTCCAGGCGACGGATGGCTCGGCGATCGAGCAGGTCATCACCCATGTGGGTGCCGCGTTGGAGGCGCAGGCCGCCGGCGAGGAGGACCTGCAGCAGCGCAGCTTCCCTGAATCGGGCGGCTACCGGGCTGCCGGCTACGAGCACATCCGCTCGCTCGGCCTTGTGGAGCGGGCGCCGGCGCTGGCCGAGGAAGCGGTGGCGCTGCTGTCCGCGCCCGTGCTGCCGCCGGGCCGCCGCACGATCGTCCTGCACCCGTCGCAGCTGTACCTCCAGATCCACGAGTCGTGCGGACACCCCACGGAGCTCGACCGGGTCTTCGGCACGGAGGCCGCCTACGCCGGCACCAGCTTCCTGACCACGGACAAGCTCGAGTCGCGGTTCCGCTACGGATCCGACCTGGTGACCCTCGTCGCGGACGCCACCACGCCGGGTGGCCTGGGCACCTTCGGCTGGGACGATGAGGGCGTCGCCGCGCAGCGCGTGGCGCTCGTGAGCGAGGGCATCTTCTGCGGCTACCTGAGCAGTCGCGAGACAGCGCCCCGCGTCGGCCGCAGCAGTGGCGGGGCCGTGCGCGCCGACGGCTGGAATCGGCTGCCACTCATCCGCATGACCAACATCAACCTCGAGCCGCGCCCCGGCATGAGCCTGGAGGACATCATCGCGGACACCGATGACGGCCTCTACCTCGAGTCCAACCGCAGCTGGTCCATCGACGACCGCCGGCTGAACTTCCAGTTCGGCGTCGAGCTGGCGCGCGAGATCAAGGGCGGCCGGCTCGGGCAGCTCTACCGGAACGCCACCTACACGGGCATCACGCCCCAGTTCTGGGGTGCCTGCGATGCCGTGGCCGACGAGCGCTCCTGGATGCTGGTCGGTGTCACCAACTGCGGCAAGGGGCAGCCTGGCCAGGGCATGCACGTCGGCCACGGCTGCAGCGGCGCCCGCTTCCGGGACGTCGAGGTGGGGGTCGGGAACCGATGAGCGCCCGGGATCCCAGTGGCCTGGAGATCGCCGAGCGTGCCGCGGCCATGGCCCTCGATGCCGGAGCCACGCAGGCCGAGGCACTCGTCATCCGCACGCGCAGCGCCCTGACCCGCTTCGCCAACAACGAGCTCCACCAGAACGTGGCCGAGGAGGACACGGTCGTCAATCTGCGGTTCGTGGATGGCCAGCGTGTCGGCGTGGCCTCGCTCAACCGCCACGACGAGGCCGCCCTGGCCCGACTGGTGGCGTCCGCCGCGGCCACCGCGCGGCTGCAGCCCGAGCAGAGCGACTTCCGCTCGCTGCCCGCCCCGCGCCCCACGCCGCTCGTAGCCGGGGCCTTCGCGAGCGCCACGGCCGAGGCTGATCCCGAGGTGCGCGCAGAGGCCGCCGCGGCCGTCATCGCCGCCGCCGAGGCAGTGGGCGCACAGGCCTTCGGTTATGCCCAGACCGGCGGCGAGGAGGTCAGCGTCGCCAACTCGCTGGGCATCCGCGTCAGCGAGACACGCTCGCGAGCCCAGGTGCTGACGGTGATGATGGGGCCGGGTGGCGGCACCGGCTACGCCGAGCGTGTGGCCGTGGACCTCGGCACCATCGACGCCTCGGCCATCGGCCACGAGGCCGCCGCACGGACGGCAGCCATGCGCGAACCGATCGAGCTGTCGGCCGGTGACTACCCAGTCGTGCTGGATAGCTACGCTGTCATGGACTTCACCGACTGGCTGGGCTACCTGGGCTTCTCGGCCCTGGCGGTGCAGGAAGAGCGCTCCTTCTACGAGCCAGGCAAGGTCATCGCTTCGCCGCTCATCAGCATCAGCGATGACGCTGCTGACCCCTCCGGCACGCCGGCCTCGTTCGACTACGAAGGCGTGGCCACGCAGCGCGTGGCCCTGGTCGAGGCCGGCGTCTGCCGCGACATCGTGCATGACGCACGCACCGCGGCGCGCGCCGGCTGCGACTCGACGGGTCACGGCTTGCCGGCCCCCAATCCCTGGGGCCCCTTCCCGCTGCACATGAGCATGGCCGCCGGCAGCACGCCGCACGAGGAGCTCATCGGCGGACTCGAGCGCGGACTGCTGGTGACGCGCTTCCACTACACGAACGTGGTGCATCCCAAGCAGGTCGTGATCACGGGCATGACACGTGATGGCCTCTTCCTGGTGGAGGGCGGTCGAGTGACCGCTCCGGTGCGCAACCTGCGCTTCACGCAGGACTACCTGGCTGCACTGGCGGCGGTGGAGGCGGTCAGCCTCGAGCGCCGTGCCCTGGAGGGTTTCCTTGGCACCGCACTGGTGCCGGCCCTGCGCCTTCGGTCGTTCTCCTTCACCGGCGCCACAGGGCACTAGGCCCCGAGCGGACGATGGGCACGATCATCGAGCAGGTCGACGACGCCATCACCGTCGAGGGCGGCGCCGATCTCGGCCAGGCCCGGAGGGTCCTGGGCAACCCCAAGTTCCTGGCCCTCTTCGGCTCCCAGATCCTGAGCCAGGTCGGCGGCAACATGGTGCTCTTCGGTCTCACGGTGACCGTCAACGAGCTCACCAACTCGAGCACCGCCGTCAGTGTCCTGCTGCTCACCTTCCTGGTCCCAGCCGTCGTCTTCGGGGCCATCGCCGGCGTCTTCGTGGACATGTTCGACCGCCGCTGGATCCTCATCTCCACGAACCTCGCCCGCGGCGCGCTCTTCCTGCTCCTCGTCTTCTTCGCCGACCAGCTGGTGCTCATCTACGTGGTCATCGCCATCGTGGCGACCCTGACCACCTTCTTCGCGCCGGCTGAGGCGGCCATGATCCCGGTCGTGGTCAAGCGCAGCCAGCTCATGACCGCCAACAGCCTCTTCATCCTGGCCTTGCAGGCCGCCTTCGTGGTCGGTTTCGCGGTCCTCGGCCCGCTTGCCTACACCATCCTGGGCGAGCAGCTCCTGGTGCTCACGGTGGCCATCGCCTACGGCGTGGCCGGCCTCTTCTGCTGGGTCCTGCCGTCGGTCCCGCCGAGCAGTGCCGGGCAGGCCTCGCTGGCATCTGCGCGCAGCGCCGTGGGCGCCACGATGGAGCAGCTCAAGGAGGGCCTCGGCTACATCCGGAGCCACCATAACGTGCTCTGGTCGCTCATCTACCTGACCCTGGTGGCCTCGCTCATCGGCGTCCTGGGCGTCCTGGGCCCGGACTTCGCCAAGACCACCTTGGGATTGGAGGGCGGTGGCCTCGCGGTGGTCCTGCTGCCGCTGGGCGCGGGGCTCATCGCCGGCATCATCTTCCTCAACCTCGTGGGTCGATACCTCCCGAGGCGACGACTCATCGAGGGCGGCATGCTCGTGCTGGCCGCTTCGCTGGTCACCCTGGGTCTCGCCCAGAACCTGCCAGGGCTGCAGGATGGCGATGACGTCACGGCCCTGATGCTGGTCGTCGTCGTGGTGGCCTTCGTGGCAGGCGTCTGCTACGCCTTCGTGGCCGTGCCGGCCCAGACCTCGCTGCAGGAGGAGATCGAACCGGAGGTGCGAGGTCGCGTCTTCGGCGTCCTCAACATGCTCGTCAGCCTGGCCTCCTTCGTGCCCATCATCATCGTCGGGCCCCTGGCGGACGTCGTCAGCGCAGCTGCGGTCATCGTCATCTCGGCCATCATCGTGGCCGTCGCAGGCGTCATGTCCATCGTCTTTGCGCATCCGCGCATCACCGGCTCCGCGCAGCCGACCAACATCGAGCCGGTCGACCCGATGACCATCACCACGGCGTCCTCCACGCTGAACCGCCCCATCCGGCTGCGCTACATCGCTGAGGACGACGCCCGCGAGGCACCCATCGACATGATGGCCAGCCCCGTGGTCCCCGGCCGGGCCGGTCCCGCCCCGCAGGCTCCGCCCGACCTGCCAGCCTGACCGACCACTGACCGACCACGTGTTCGAGCCCGCGCCCACCGACCGCACGGGAGGGCCGCCGCGCCCCCGAATCGTGGTCATCTTCACCGGCGGCACCATCGCCATGCTGCCCGACCCCGCCACCGGCGCGGCCGTGCCTGCGCTGCGGGGTGAGGAACTCCTGGCTCGTCTGCCCGACGCAAGCACGGCCGCCGACCTCGAGGTCATCGACTGGGGGCTCGTGCCGGCCTCGCACCTGCGCTTCACCCAGGTCATCGACATCGCCACCCACATCCGCGCTGCCGCTGCCCGTGCGGACGTGTCCGGCATCGTCGTCGTGCAGGGCACCGACGTCCTGGAGGAGACGGCCTTCGCCTGGGACCTGCTGCATGGTGCCGAACAACCGGTCGTGGTCGTGGGCGCCATGCGCAACGCCGGCCAGGCCGACTACGACGGCGGCCGCAACCTGGCCGATGCCATTCGAGTGGCGGCCGACCCGTGGATGAGAGGCCAGGGCGTCGTGGTGGTCATGGACGGACTCGTGCTGCCAGCCGACGACGCGACCAAGATGCACAGCCAGGCCCTGGATGCCTTCCAGGCCCCGAACGCTGGGGCGCTGGGTCGGATCGTCGCTGGCCGCCTGGCGCTGGAGCGGGAGCGTGGCCATCGCCGGCGGATCATGGCCTGGCCTGAGCGGGCCGCCGAGCCCATCGCTCTCCTGACGGCCGTGGTCTCCACGGACGGCGACCTGCTGCGCGCCGCGTCACGTGGCGGAGTCGCCGGCCTGGTGGTCGAGGCCACCGGCTCAGGCAACACCGACCCCGACCTGCTGGCCGCGGCCGTCGAGGCCATGGCGGTCGGCATCCCGGTGGTGCTGGCCACCCGCTGCCCCGCCGGTGGCGTCGGCCCGTTCTACGGCTTTCCGGGCGGCGGTCGCTCCTGGCAGGAGGCTGGCGCCCTGCTGGCCGGCTCGCTGAGTGGCCCCAAGGCACGGATGGCAGTGGCACTGGGCCTGGGCGCCGGGCTCGACCGCGCGGCGCTGGCCGCGCTGCTCGCTGGTCACGAGCGTGCCTGAGCTGCGCGGGCCCGTCGACCTCATCGTCAGCGGGCGTATCGCCACGCTGGCCGGCAGCACTGGCTTCGGCTGGGCGGAGGGCCTGGCCGTGTCCGGCGGCCGCGTCGTGGCCGTCGGTACCCAGGACGACCTCGACGCTCTGGCGGGCAGAGCGACGGTGCGTTGGCGCCTCCGCCCCGGCCTTGTCGTGACGCCGTCGCTGACCGATGCCCACCTGCACCTGGCCCTGGCCGCCCTGGCCGCCGGTCAGCCGGACCTCAATGGCCTCGACCTGGCCGGGGTCGCGGCGGCCGTCTCTGCGGCACACCATCGCCTCCTGGGCCTGGGTGACGCGACCGGCTGGCTGCTGGGCCACGGCTGGTCCTTCGACCTGCTGGGCGGGCGGCCTGACGCCGGCCTCCTGGACGAGGCGGCTCCCGGACGGCCGGTGGCCCTCTGGGCCCACGATCACCACTCACGCTGGCTGAGCAGCGCTGCGATCACGCTGGCCGGCATCGCGGGCCTCATGGACCCGCCCTCGGGCCGCATCGAGCGCGATCAGCACGGGGCGCCCACGGGGATCATGGTCGAGCACGCCGCGGGCCTCGTGGACGGATCCATCCCGGTTCCCTCCGCGGCGGCGGTCGAGGAGGCCATCACGTCGTACGCGCACGACCTGGCGCGCCTCGGCGTGACGTCGGTGCACGACCCGGGCGGCGTGGCGCCCGATCCCGAGCTGCGCAGTGGCCCGACGCTCTACCGCGCCCTGGCCGGAGCCGGCCGACTGCCGCTCCGTGTCATGGCCTGCATCCGCGAGGAGCAGCTCGAGCGCGCCATCGAGGCGGGCTTCCGGACCGGCCGCGGCGAGGAGGAGCCGGTCACCGGCCGCTATCGCGACGGTTGGCTGAAGCTCTTCTCCGATGGCGCGCTGGGCAGCCGCACGGCCGCCCTCCTGGAGCCCTACGAGTCCGACGATCCGGCCGGTCCTCCACCGGGCGGGTTGACGGGCATGCCGTTGCGAGACGGTGCGCAGCTGGCGGCCCTGGCCCACCGGGCTGCCGAGGCCGGCATCGCCAGCCAGATCCACGCCATCGGGGACGGCGCCGTGCGGACGGTGCTGGATGTCCTGGATGGGCTGCCCACGGTGGCCGGCGCATGGCACCGCGTGGAGCACGCGCAGCTCGTGCATCCGTCGGACCAGGGACGCTTTGCCGCTCGTGGTGTCGCTGCCTCCGTGCAGCCCTGTCACCTGCTCAGCGACGCGCCTGCCATCGTGGCGGCCTGGGGCGGCCGATCGCGCTATGCCTTCCCGCTGGCGCACCTCGACCGCGCCGGCACGCTGCTGCCCTTCGGCACCGACGCGCCGGTGGAGCCGGCCGATCCTGGCGTGGCATCGCCGCCGCGGTGACCCGTCGCGGGGCGGGTTGGTCATCAGAGCGAGCCCTCCACCCCGAGCAGGCTTTGAGCCTGGCGCGGGCGCTGCGCGCATCCTGCCTCGACGGTCCGCGTTCGGCACGCCTCGACGACCAGGGTCACCTCGGCGTGGGCGCCAGGGCCGACTTCCTGGTGCTGCCGGGGGCGGCCTTCGAGGCTGCGGATGCGGACGGCTCGAGCGGGCCCAGTGCGGAGCTGCTGAGCGAGGTGCGGCCACTGGCCACCGTGCTGGACGGCGAGGCGGTCTGGCGCTCGCCGGACTTCGATCCCTAGCCGATCGTTAGCCGGAGGCCCAGCCGCGGGCGCGTTCGACGGCCCGCCGCCAACGTCCCAGCAGCTTCTCGCGCTCCACGCCCTTCATGGCTGGCTCGAAGCGACGCTCGAGCTGCCAGGTCGCCGCGATCTCCTCGGTGGATGACCACACGCCCGTGGCCAGGCCGGCCAGGAAGGCGGCCCCCAGGGCGGTCGTCTCGGTCACCTGCGGGCGCTCCACCGGGACGTCCAGGATGTCCGCCTGGAACTGCAGCAGGGAATCATTGACGGCGGCCCCGCCATCCACGCGCAGCACGTCCAGGCCGCTGCCGGCGTCCAGGGTCATCGAGCTGAGCACGTCGGCAACCTGGTAGGCCATGGCGTCGACGGTGGCCAGCACGATGTCCTCGAGGCGGGAACCCAGCGTCAGGCCGGCGATCGTGCCGCGGGCGTCGGGATCCCAGTGCGGCGCACCCAGTCCCACGAAGGCCGGCACGACGACGACCCCGGAGTCGCGGTCGCCGCGGGCGGCCAGGGCCTCCACATCGGAGGAGCGCTCGATGGCGCGCAGTCCGTCGCGTAGCCAGCGCACCGCGGCTCCGGCCACGAAGACGGCCCCTTCGAGGGCGTAGGCCAGCGGCGCGCCCTCGCCGAGCTGCCAGAGGACCGTCGAGAGGAGACCGTGCCCCGAGGCGACGGGCTGGCTGCCCGTGTTGAGGAGGGCGAAGGCACCGGTGCCGTAGGTGTTCTTGGCGCTGCCGGGCGCCAGGCAGGCCTGGCCGAACATGGCCGCCATCTGGTCGCCGGCGATGCCGCCGATCGGCAGC
The DNA here is from genome assembly GCA_963825995.1 of uncultured Chloroflexia bacterium. Classification (GTDB taxonomy): domain Bacteria; phylum Chloroflexota; class Limnocylindria; order Limnocylindrales; family CSP1-4; genus JAFMJV01. Next base: position 775,549 of record CAWGVH010000006.1, on the reverse strand, counting down.
GCGGCACCCAGGATGTCAGGGTCCGTCTCGGCCAGCAGGGCCGAGGAGGGCCGCACTTCCGGCAGCATGGCCATGGGCACGCCCACGATCTCGCAGAGCCAGGGGTCCCAGCGTCCCGCGGAGATGTCGAAGAGCAGCGTGCGGCTGGCGTTGGAGACGTCCGTGAGATGCGAGCGGCCGCCGGTGAGGCGCCAAACCAGGAAGCTGTCGACGGTCCCGAAGCAGAGCTCGCCGGCCTCGGCACGGGCGCGCAGCCCCGGTTCCGCATCGAGGATGTGGGCGATCTTGGGGCCGCTGAAGTAGGCGTCCAGGGGCAGCCCCGTGAGCTTCCGGACCCGCGGATCGTGCTCGGCCTCGCGGAGGCGGGCGCAGCGCTCCGCGGTGATGCGACTCTGCCAGACGATGGCCGGCGCCACGGGGCGACCGGAGGCGCGCTCCCAGACGACGGTCGTCTCGCGCTGGTTGGTGACGCCGAGCGCAGCGATGCTGGCGATTCCTCCGGGCACCTGGGCCACGGCCTGGCGGGCCACGGCCAGCTGGCTCTGCCAGATGTCCTCGGGGTCGTGCGTCACGTGGCCGGGGAAGGGGTAGCCCTGCGGGTACTCCTGCTGGGACGCGGCGACTGGCTGTCCGCCCTGGTCGAAGACGATGGCCCGCGACGAGGTGGTGCCCTGGTCCAAGGCCAGGACGAAGCGGCCGCTCATGCCCATCGGCCTCCGGCGGCTCCGGGCTCCACCGACGGCACGTCGTACTCGATATGCGCCGTGGCCAGGTAGGCGTCCGCCTCGGCCGCCTGGCGCGCCTCGTCCCAACCGAGCTCGGCGGCCATGATGGCGGCCACGCGCGGCGCGATGCTGGCGCAGCGATCGCGTCGCGCCATCGAGAGGCGCATGCGTCGCGAGAGCACATCGTCCAGTCCGAGGGCCAGCTCTTCGCGGACGGCCCAGGCCACCTCGGCCTCGAGCTGCGGGATGTCATCGGCCAGTGGCCGCAGCAGGTCGAGCTCCCCCCCCAGCGCCAGGACGTCACGGGCCTGCGTGCCATGTCGGTCGACGAGGGCCGCTGCCCGTTCGGCGTCGAGGCCGTCCTCCGCGGCCAGCTCGGACGCCAGGCGGTCGAGCTCGTCGCGCGGCGCGGCGCCGAGCAGCGCCAGGCCGGCCGTCGAAGAGCGCGGTGCTGGATCGCGGCCCTCGAGCGCCATGTCGACGGCGTCGCGGGCCATGAGCCGGTAGGTGGTGTACTTGCCGCCGGAGACCCGCACCAACCCCGAGGCTTCGCGGTGGATGGTGTGCTCGCGGCTGATGCGGGCCGTGTCACCGCCGGGCGCGCCGACGAGCGGTCGCAGGCCGGCATAGGCGCCCAGCGCGTCCTTCCGCGAGAGGTCCAGCGCGAGTACGCTGTTGACGGTCTCGAGGATGTGATCGACTTCGTGTCCCGTGGGCGCGGGACGGTCGGGGGATCCATCGTCCGGCTCATCCGTGGTGCCCACGATCCAGGCCCCGGGGGAGGGGATGACGAAGAGCACCCGGCCGGGGATCTTGAGCGTCAGGCCGGTCCGCATGGGGATGCGATCCCGCTCGAAGAGCAGGTGCGACCCGCGGCTGGGCACAAGCTTCATGGTCGACCCGCCCAGGCGCGCCGCCGGGTGCCCGAGCCAGACGCCCGTGGCGTCGATGACCCGGCTGGCGCGCACGGCCAGCTCCTCCCCGCCGATGAGGTCGCGGACCGTGAGCCCGTTGACGCGCCCGTCGTCGGCGGTCAGGAGGCCGGTGGCGCGAGTCCTCGTCACCACGGTGGCGCCATTCGCGATGGCCGTGCGGGCCACGGCGATGCTGTAGCGCGCGTCGTCCTCCACGCCGTCGCTGTACGTCACGCCGCCGCGCAGGCCATGCCTCACGATGGACGGGATGAGCTCGGCGACGGCACCGGCACCCAGGTGGTGCGCCCGGCCACCGTCACGCGCGGCGCCCAGCAGGTCATAGAGCGTCAGGCCGGCGCTGTACATGGCGCGATGCACGATCGGCCAGCCGTACACGGGGAAGAGGAAGCGCTCCAGGTGCACCAGGTGTGGCGCCAGGGTCATCAGCCTGGAGCGCTCCGCGAGCGCCTCCCGCACCAGCTGCAGGCGCATGTCTTCAAGGTAGCGGACGCCACCGTGGATGAGGCGCGACGAGCGGGACGAAGTGCCCACGGCCAGGTCGTCCTGCTCCACGAGAGCCGCCCGCAGGCCCCGCGAGACCGCGTCCAGGAGCACGCCGGAGCCCACGATGCCGCCGCCGATGACGACGACGTCCCAGTCTTCATCGGCGAGACGTGCCAGCGCCGTTGCGCGGGTCGTCATGGGCGTGGGGGTCGTCACGGTCGCATCAGCCATGGGCCAGATGGTAGGGCGGCCGCGGCACCCTCGCGGGTCCGCCGCGGCGGGGCCGGGTCCATGCGAGGCGGTGATCGCTCCTCAGACGTGCACGGACCGCAGGCGCTCGGCGGCCTCCTCCGGCGAGATGTCCCGCTGCGGCTCGGAGAGGAGCTCGTAGCCGACCATGAACTTGCGCTTGGTGGCTTCCAGGAGGGGCGGCATGAAGTGCGCATGGACCTGCCAGTGGTCGGCGAGCCCGGGCTGGTAGGGCGCCTGGTGCCAGCCCATCGAAAAGGGCATGGGCTGCTCGAAGAGACCGTCGTAGCGGCGCATGAGGCGCTGCATGACCTGGGCGAGAGCGTCTCGCTGCTCATTCCCGAGGTCGGCCAGTCGCGCGGCTGGCTGCCGAGCCACGAGCAACGTCTCGAAGGGCCAGACGGCCCAGAAGGGCACGAGGGCCAGCCAGTGGCGGTCCTCGTCGATGACCCGGACCCCGCCGCTCTCCTGGGTCGCCACGTCCAGCAGGAGCCGTCGGCCGGTCTGCACGTGGTGGCGGTGCTGGGCAGCATCCTCGCGAGCGGCGCGGTCCGGCAGGGCCGAGCCGGCCCAGATCTGGCCGTGCGGGTGTGGGTTCGAGGCGCCCATGGCCTCGCCCCGGTTCTCGAAGACCTGTACCCAGCGGTTCTGCGCGCCGAGCTCCGTGGATTGCGAGGCCCAGAGGTCCACGACCTCGCGGACGCCCCCGGACGGCATGTCCGTGAGCGTCAGGTCATGGCGTGGCGAGAAGCACAGGACTCGGCAGGTACCGGTCTCGGCCTCGGCGACCAGGAGGCCGTCGTGGAGGTGCTCGTCACCGGCGTCCGGGCGCAGGGCCGCGAAGTCGTTGGTGAAGACGAAGGTGGAGGCGTACTCGGGGTTGCGGGCGCCGCTGGCGCGGGTGTTGCCCGGGCAGAGGTAGCAGGCCGGGTCGAAGCGGGGCCGCCCTTCGACCGCGACGCGCCGTTCCTTGTGCCCGAGCCAGGGTCGCTTGGTGCGGCCGGCCGAGACGAGCACCCATTGGTCGCTCAGCGGGTCGTAGCGGCGGTGTGGGCCTTGCGGCAGTCCCATCGTCAGGCGCCCGAGGCCGCGGCAGCGCCAAGCGGTGCCCGACCCGGACCGGTGGCTTCGTCGGGGCCGGCCAGGATGAGCTCGCCCGCCTCGGCGCGCAGGACGGCCTGCGCCGCGAGGTCCAGCCAGCGGTCCGAGATGACCACGTCCGCGCGAGACAGGCGGGCGATGGTGCTCATGCCAGAGATGCCCCACTTGGTGTGATCGGCGGTGATGACGAGTCGGCCACCGGCCTCGATGAGGGCCTGGTGGGTCTCCGACTCGAGCAGGTTGGGTGTGGTGAAGCCGGCTCGCTCGGTCATACCGTGGACGCCCAGGAAGACGACGTCCACGTTGACGTCGCGCAGGGCGCTGACCGCGAAGGGCCCCACGAGCGCATCGGACGGCGTGCGCACGCCCCCCGTGAGGATGACGGTCTGGTCGCCGCGGCCTCCGTGGTAGAGGACCTCGGCCGCCGGCACCGAGTTGGTGATGATGGTGAGGCGAGGTACTCCGGTCAGTCGCCGGGCGACCTCATAGGTGGTGCTGCCGGCCGAGATGGCCACGGCCATGCCGGGCTCCACCAGGGACGCAGCGCTGCGGGCGATGCCCACCTTGGCCTCGTGTTCCAGGGCGCGCTTCGTATCGAAGCCTGGCTCGTGCACCGTGGACTCACGGAGGAGTGTCGCTCCGCCGTGGACCTTGAGGAGATGCCCCTGCCCCTCGAGCACCTCGAGGTCGCGGCGCACGGTCATGTCCGAGACATCCAGGGCATGCATGAGCTCGGCCACGCGCACCGCTCCGTCGACGCGCAGTCGCTCCAGGATGTAGGCGTGTCGCTGTGGTGCCAGCACGGCCTGTCGTGTCCCCTGTCCTTGTCCAGCGTGTGTCTACGGTTCCGTGGCTGATGACCACAGAAGCCAACGAGGCCGCACAGCATAACCCCGCAAAGCCACGACTTCAAGTTGACAGCGTGCGCTCGGACCGCGCACAATCGGTCGGAACCGTGTCGGTTTCTGTTGGACCGCATCCGCGTCCACAGCGTAGGAGGAGGAACCCATGGCGTTCCCTGAATCTGGCGCCCGTCGGCGCACCACGGTCCTAGCGACCGTGCTGGCCAGCGCAGCGCTGGCTTTCATGAGCCTTGGCGCAGCGGCGCAAGACAACACGACCACACTCGGCTCGAACGAGAGTGACGAGGTGCCCAAGCTCGCCGTCCAGAACATCGTGGACTTCTGCCAGGAGCAGGCAGGCATCGCCGTCACGGTCAACGTCAACGACCACGGCACCTTCCAAAACTCCATCAGCGCGTACCTCCAGGGCACGCCGGACGACATCGTCAAGTGGTTCGCCGGCAACCGGGTGCGGTTCTTCGCCTCGCAGGGTCTTGTCTCGCCCATCAACGACGTCTGGGAAGAGATCCTCCAGTACCAGACCGAGGGACTCAAGGCCGCCTCAACGGGTGCCGATGGCAGCCAGTACCTCGTGCCCGTCTACAACTACCCGTGGGTGGTGATGTACCGCAAGTCCCTCTGGGACGAGAAGGGCTACACCGTTCCTACGACCATGGAGGAGTTCAAGGCGCTGGGTGACCAGATGATCGCCGACGGGCTCGCCCCGCTGGCTCTGGGAGACTCGGATGGCTGGCCGGCCATGGGCACGTTCGACATCCTGAACATGCGAATGAACGGCTATGACTTCCATATCGGCCTCATGGAAGGCCGCGAGAAGTGGTCCGATCCGCGCGTCAAGGCGGTCTTCGAGGCATGGCGTGACGGCGTCCTGCCCTACACGCAGGAAGGCGCCGCCGGTCGCACGTGGCAGGATGCGGCCAAGGCTGCCCTGGTCGACAAGACCGCGGGTATGTACTTCCTGGGCACCTTCGCCGCCGAGCAGGCCGCCGTCGAGGACATCCCTGACATCGGCTTCTTCCCGTGGCCGGCGATGGGCACCGAGTTCGATGCCGAGAATGCAATCGACGCGCCCATCGACGGTTTCATGCTCAGCGCCAATCCCAAGAACCCCGAGGCCGCCAAGGCCTTCCTGAAGTGCGTGGGCACGCCTGAGGCGCAGCTGGTCTACGTGCTCACGCCGGGCATCGGCAGCGTGGCAGTCTCGCCGCAGGCCGATCCGAGCGGTTACAACGCCCTCCAGGCCGCCTCGGCCGAGGTCCTCAAGAGCGCGGGCAGCATCGCCCAGTTCCTGGACCGCGACGCACGGGCCGACTTCGCCGGTCCGTCCGGCATGCAGGGCTTCCTGCTCAGCTTCCTGAGCGACCCGACGATCGATCTGGACGCCTTCCTGGGTGACATCCAGGCCTACTACGACTCGCTGCCGCCGGAGGCCTGATGAGTCGACGTCCGATCAGTCACTGATCGATCGGACAGCGCACCTGCGGCCCCCGTCCCGCCCACTGCGGGGTGGGGGCCGCGCATCATCGCGAGGAGGCCGATGACCACAGCAGCCGTCCGGAGAAACCCGCTCGTCCGCGTCATCCTGGCGCTCGTCGCGCTTGCCGTCGGCGTGGTCGCACTCCTGGTGCTGGGCTGGCTGCTGCTGGTCTTCCTGATCGTGCCTCCGGTCGAGGTGGTCACTGTCGCCACCCTGGTCGTGTCGGTACTCATCGTGGCCGGTGTGGCCGCGGTCGTCGTACGCTCCAACCGGACGGCGGCCCTCTCGCGCCGGGACAAGCTGACCTTGGGGCTCATGGTCGGTATACCCACCGCCGTGCTGACCATCTTCATCCTCGTGCCCACCGTTGCGTCGCTGACACTTTCGCTCACGAACTGGAATGGCATCGGTGGCATGGACAAGATCCAGTTCGTCGGGCTGCAGAACTACGTGGATCTCCACCAGGTCTACAAGCCCTTCTATCCAGCCCTCTCGCACAACCTGATCTGGCTGCTCTTCTTCCTCTTCATCGCCACGCCACTGGGCATGTTCTTCGCCGTCCTGCTGGACAAGAACATCCGCGGGACCCGCTTCTACCAGAGCGCCCTGTACATGCCGGTGGTGCTCTCGCTGGCCATCGTGGGCTTCGTCTGGATGCTTATCTACGCCCCAGAGCAGGGGCTCCTCAACAACCTCCTGGGCACCAACAAGCAGGGCAACCTCATCAGCTGGCTGGGCGACCCGAGCCTCAACCTGTGGGCCGTGCTGGTGGCCGCCAGCTGGCGGCACATCGGCTACGTGATGGTGCTCTACCTGGCCGGGCTCAAAGCGGTCGATCCGACGCTCAGGGAGGCGGCGGCCATCGACGGCGCCAACGAGCGGCAGACCTTCTTCCGCGTCGTCTTCCCGGTGCTCAAGCCGATCAACATCGTGGTCATCGTGATCACCGTCATCGAGTCACTGAGGGCCTTCGACCTGGCCTTCGTCGTCAACAAGGGGCTCAACGGCCTCGAGCTGCTGTCCACGATGGTGACCAACAACATCATCGGTGAGACGAGCCGCATCGGCTTCGGCTCGGCCATCGCGGTCGTTCTGCTGCTGCTCGCCGTGGTGCCCATCCTCTTGTACCTGAGCCGCGCACTGAAGGAGGACAACGCGTGACCGCCGCCCGCGTCGCGCCGGCGTCGGCCAGCCGCAACACGGGGCGCGACCTGCGACGCGCGGGCCTGCATGCCTTCCTCATCGCCATGGCCGTCCTGTGGCTTCTGCCACTGGCCTTTGCGGTCTACACCAGCCTGCGCCCCCGCGAGGAGACGGATGCGGCGGGCTATCTGTCCCTGCCGACCACCATCAACCTCGACAACTACGTGGACGCCTGGAACCAGGCCGAGTTAGTGCGCTACTTCGTCAACTCGCTGATCATCGTCGTGCCGGCCGTGCTGCTCGTGCTCTTTCTGGCCTCCATGATGGCCTTCGCCGTGTCGCGCTACAGCTGGCGCTTCAACCTCATCTTCCTGCTGCTCTTCACGGCCGCCAACCTGTTGCCGCCGCAGGTCATCATCACGCCGCTCTACCGCATCTTCCTGCGCTTGTGGCTGCCCACCGACGTGGGCGTGGCGGGCTTCCCGTCGGACAACGGGTTGTTCTACCAGCAGTACATCGGGATCATCGCCATCCACGTCGCCTTCCAGTTGGGCTTCTGCACGTTCGTGCTCTCCAACTACATGAAGACCATCCCGAAAGAGCTCAACGAAGCGGCGGTGGTTGACGGTGCCTCCATCTGGAAGAGCTATCGGTCGGTCATCATGCCGCTCACGCGCCCGGCCCTGGCAGCCCTCGCCACGCTCCAGGTGACCTGGGTCTACAACGACTTCTTCTGGGCGCTGATCCTCATGTCCGGCAAGGGCGCCAAGATGCCCATCACGTCAGCGCTGAACAACCTCAAGGGTCAGTTCTTCACCGACTACAACCTGCTGGCCGCAGGGGCCGTGCTGGTGGCCATCCCGACGCTCATCGTCTTCTTCGCACTGCAGAAGCAGTTCATCAGCGGCCTGACGCTGGGGTCCACCAAGGGCTGAACCTCGCCCCGCTCGCGCCACGCCGGATCGGCCGCGCCACGCCGGACGCATATCCGCCGGTCGGGTCAGTCTTCCGCGAAGCCAGCCCCGCCCCTGGCCTGCAGCGTCCACAGGCGAGGGGTCTTTCCGGTGCGCGCCGGGTAGTCGCGTTCGACGCGCTCGCGGAGGGCCTCGATGGCGTCCGGCCGCACCAGCGACACGGTGCAGCCGCCGAAGCCGCCGCCGGTCATGCGCGATCCGACGACGCCGGGCACGTCCACGCTGATGGCTACCAGCTCGTCGATCTGCGGGCAGGTGATGTCGTAGCGGTCGCGCATGGAGGCTTGGCTGCCGGCCATGAGCTCGCCAAGGGCGGCGTGGTCGTCCGCTTCCAGGGCAGTCACCGCCTCCAGCACGCGGTCGTTCTCGGTGATGACGTGGTAGGCGCGGTCGTAGTCGACCGGGTCGAGCTGCTCCCGGTAGGCGTCCAGCCTGCTCATGTCCACGTCGCGCAGCAGTGTGACCGCCGGGTCGTCCCGGGCCATGGCGGCTACGACCCGCTCGCAGGCGGCGCGCCGTGCGTTGTACTCGTTGTCGCCGTGGGCGTGCGAGACGCCGCTGTGGATGACGACGAGGGCGAGGTCGTCGGGGAGGGGCACCGCCCGCCAGTCCAGCGACCGGCAATCGAAGAGCAAGGCATGGTCGGCCACGCCACAGGCAGACGCGAACTGGTCCATCAGGCCGCACTGGACACCGACGTGCCCGTTCTCGGCACGCTGGGCGATGCGGGCCAGGTCCAGCGGCGCCAGCGCCGGCCCACCCGGACCGGACAGCGCCCAGGCTGACACGACCTCTAGAGCTGCCGATGAGGAGAGGCCGGAGCCGATGGGCAGCGTCGTGACGATGATGCCGTCGAACCCGTGGGTCGGCTGGCCGGCCTCCTGCAGCGCCCAGGCCGTGCCGGCCACGTAGTCGTGCCACTGGCCGCTGGCGGGTGGGATGGCCTGCAGGTCGATCTCAGCCGAGGCGCCGGTGTCGACACGTGTCAGGCGCACACGCGGCCCGTCCCGGCTCCGCAGGGCGATGCGCACGTCCATGTCGATGGCCACGGGCAGCACGAAGCCACCGTTGTAGTCGGTGTGCTCGCCGATGAGGTTGACCCGGCCGGGGGCGCGAACAAGGATGAGGTCTTCGTCTCGCTCGCTCGCGTCCGGGTAGGCGACGGCCAGTTGCTGGGCCAGGTGTGCCCGGGACGGGCTTGGCGGTGTGGTCACGAACCGATGGTAGGGCCTCGCAGCGGCCACGTGCTGGCGGTCCGTGGTACCTTCAGAACTCGTGAGGCGCACGCGCATCGTACCCGCTCCCGGCAGGGCCGCGGCACTGGCATGGCTGCTGGTGGTCGTGACGCTCCTTCCCACAGTCGCCACGGCCACCGCGAACGACGACACGGCGGGCAAGACCGCGCTGCCGGCGGCACCGGCAGCGGTCTCATTCAAGACGGGTGACTGGCAGATCCAACAGGTCGCCTGGGGACGCCTGCCGCTCAACGGGGGGCCACCCATGCCGGTCGAGACGGTTGGGCCGCAGGACCGCGAGGGCATCCCCATGCGCCGCTTCGGCTCGGGCAAGACGCTCGTCTACAACCCGACCGTGCTCGCCCAGCAGGGCATGAAGCGCCTGGACGCCTGGCGGCAGACCGGCGACGCCGCCCACCTGCGCTACGCACGCAAGATCATCGCCAAGCTCGACGAGATCGCCCTGGAAGTCCGGCAACGCCGCTGGCAGCCCCACAAGTACGACCTCATCGAGCAGGAATTGGGCTGGGTCAACGCCAACTCCCACGGGCTGGTGCAGTCGCTGCTCTCGCGCTTCTACGCCCTGACCGGGTCTGTCGGCAAGCTCAAGGACGCCCGCCGCATGATGGCCGCCTACGACCAGCGCCCCGGCGACCCGCGCTGGTTCACGCTGGTCACCCGGACCGGCTACCTGTGGTTCGAGCACTGGCCGCACGGCCGATCCGTCCACACCCTGAACGCACATATCAATGCCCTCTTCGGCCTCTACGACTACTGGAGCCAGACCGGGTCACCAAAGGCCGAGCGGTACTTCCTGGGTGGGGTCAAGACGGTCCGCGACCAGCTCCATCGCTTCCGCCGCAAGGGCCACCTCTCGAAGTACAGCCTGAGCAGCAAGGACGGTACGTTGCACTACCACCACACGCACATCAACCAGCTGCGAGGCCTGGCTCGCATGACCGGCGACGATTGGTTCGCTCGCCAGGCGAAGCTCCTCGTGCGCGACGAGAAGCTGTGGCGCGCCAGCGGCCGCCCGGACTAGTCGGGCGGACACCAAGAGGGCGGCCACAGCGTTCGTCTGGAAGGCACACTGCGGGCAACGCGGGCGCTAGGATGGTCATCGTCACACAGGGTGGCTGAAGGGCAGCCACGCAGACAAGGCACCACAGGAAGGGATCGACATGCTTCAACGCGGTATCGGCATCGCCGTCGGCGCCCTCGTGACCCTGGTTCTCTTGGTCATCATGGCGGGCGAGAACCCGTGGCAGGACTACCTCGCGCCCCTGGTCATCGGTGGCGTGGCGGCATTCTTCTGGCCGGTCGTCATCGGCATCTGGCTCGGTCGCCGCGCCAAGCAGCGTCGTGACGACCAGGTCTCGGCCGAGGTGCAGCGCCAGCTCGACCAGCAGGGCAAGGGCTAGGGCGGCTGATCGACTCGTCACCGGACCCGGCCGCATCGGCGTAGGCCCGGTGACGAGGGGAGGCTGACGGACCGACGCGCGCGGCGACCCGGTCAGCTCCCGGCCGGGGGGCCGAGGGGCCGAGTCGCCGGTCGGTCACAAGGAGCGAACGGGGCGCGTGACGGCGCACGACGACAAGGCCTACTTCCGCCCTGACATCGAGGGTCTGCGTGCCGTCGCCATCGGCGCGGTCCTGCTCTATCACGCTGGTGTGCCCGGCGCAGACGGCGGCTTCATCGGCGTCGACGTCTTCTTCGTCATCTCGGGATTCCTCATCACCGGCCTGCTCGTCCGCGAGTGGTCCGCTACAGGGCGCATCGACCTGCTCGTGTTCTATGCCCGGCGCTTTCGCCGGTTGCTGCCGGCAGCCCTGCTGACCCTCCTCGTCACCACGCTCGCCTCGTACCTCGTCCTCTCCAGCCTGCGTTTCCCCGGCGTGGCCGGCGACGCTGCCTCCGCGGCGTTGTATGTCTCCAACGTCCGTTTCGCGGCCAACGCCATCGACTACCTGGGGGCTGAGGCCGCGCCATCACCGGTGCTGCACTTCTGGTCGCTCAGCGTCGAGGAGCAGTACTACCTCTTCTGGCCGCTCATCGTCATCGTCTCGCTGCGGCTCCTGGCCCTGCGCCGGTTCGGCTGGCTGATCGGCGCCATGATCGCCCTGTCCTTCGGGCTGGCCCTCCTCTGGACCGACCTGGCCGCACCGTGGGCCTTCTTCTCGCTGCCGACGCGGGCCTGGGAGCTGGGGGTCGGGGCGCTCATCGCGGTGGCGATCGTGCGCCTGCCACGAAGGACGCCGCGCGTGCTGGCGTCGGCCACGGTGTGGGCGGGTCTTGCCCTCATCGCCGCGGGAGTGGTCATCATCGGCCCCAGCACCCCATACCCTGGGACCGCAGCCCTGATCCCTGTGGTGGGCACGGCCCTCGTCATCGTGGGCGGAAGCGACGCATCGCTGCGGCCAAGCCGCCTGCTGGCGATGCGTGTCCCGCGCTGGGTGGGGCGCATCTCCTACTCCCTCTACTTGTGGCACTGGCCGATCCTCGTGCTCGTGCCCCTCGCGCTCGGCGTCGAGAGCCTGGCCCTGAACCTCGCGCTCGTCGGCGTCGCGGTGGTCATCGCGGCGGCCAGCACGGAGCTCATCGAGGTTCCCATCCGGTCCGGGCGGGCCTTGCCCTTGCCGCCGCGTGCCAGCCTGGTGGTCGCCGGGGCAGCCTCCATCATGGTGGCAGCGGGCGCCATCGCGGCGGGCGCGATCGTGCTGGGACCGGCCACGACGCCGGTGGTGGCGGACGAGGTCGTCGGCCGTGATGGCGCGCTGCCCCCCGGTCGCCTTGCCGGTCCCGTCCCGGATGTCCTGACACCCTCGCTCGAGCAGGCCTACTACGACGTGCCGAGCGGTTACGGGGATGGGTGCCACCTGGACTACGCGACGGTGGAGCCGCCGGCCTGCACCTACGGACCGCCCGGCGCCACCATCCCGGTCCTGCTCCTGGGCGATTCGCACGCCCAGCAGTGGCTGCCGGCCCTGCAGCGCCTGGCTGCTGAACGCGGCTGGCGCCTGCGGGCCGTCACCAAGAGCGCCTGCCCGATGGTCGATGCGACGGTCTGGAACGGGCCCCTGAAGCGTGCCTACCGGGAGTGCGACGAGTGGCGGGAGCGAGCCCTGCGCCTCATCGACGAGGAGCAGCCGGAGCTGGTGCTCATCGCCTCTGCCGACATGTATGACGTCCTCGACGAGCAGGACCGGCCGATCAAGGACGGCGCGGGCGGCTCGTCGGCGGCAGCTGCGGCCTGGGACGCTGGGCTGGCGAGCTACCTGGCGCGGGTCGCCGACCATGTCTCCCGGGTCGTGGTGCTGGCCGACACGCCCCGGGTCGGCTACGACCCCGCCGAGTGCCTAGCCACCAAGGCGGCCGTCGAGGACTGCGACGTGAGCCGGGAGCGCATGGTCGACGAGGCATATGCCGCCCGGGAGGCGGCAGCTGCGGCATCGGCGGGCGTGGCCGTCGTATCCGCCACCGACTGGCTCTGCGAGGATGCCGGCTGCCCGCTCGTTCGGGGACCCTACCTCGTGTATCGTGACGCCCACCATCTGACAGCCACGTTCGCCGCGCAACTCGGGTCGCGAGTGGGCGCGGCGATCGATGCGGTGACAAGGAACGACCTTGGACGAGACTGAGATGCCCCCGGCCCATCGACCCGCCCGGCCCCGGCACGTCCCCCGCCGCGCGGCCCTGGCACTGCTGTCGTTGCTGCTGCTCGTCCCAGCGTCGGTGACCGCCACCACGGACAGCGACGGTGATGGCCTGCGCGATGCCTTCGAGGTGCGCTGGGGTGTGTCCGACCCGGGCAACCCGGACAGCGACGGCGATGGCGTCGTCGATCCCGCGGAGGACGGTGACGGGGACCGCCTGGGCGACCTCGGCGAGCAGCGCTTCGGCACGGATCCGGCCGCCTGGGACAGCGACGGCGACGGGCGCTCGGACGGCCGCGATGACAGCGATGGCGATGGGCGCAGCGACGCCGCCGAGCAGGATCGGCGCCCCGTGCCGGTCTCGCTCCGGCCATCGTTGGCGCGTGCGCCTGGCGACCTCTGGACGAGGCAGGAGGAGTGCGGGGGTCCACGCTGGGGCAGCACGACGCCCAAGCGGTGCTGGTTCGGCGATCCCGCGAGCGCGGTGACCATGGCCGTCGTGGGTGACTCGAAGGCGACGATGTTCATGCCGGCCTTCATCGCCGCGGCGCGCCAGCGCGGCTGGCGGGTGGTGACCCTCCTCAAGGGGACCTGCTCACCAGTGCTTGGGACCACGAACACCCAGCAGCACGTCTTCGACGGGGGTCGATCGTGCGACCGCTGGCGGCGGCGCGTCATCGACTGGCTCCACTCGGCACGGCCTGCGCTCATCGTCTACGTCCACTCCGATGACTACGGCCTCGTCGACATCGCCGGGGACACCATCACGGGGGGGCGCAAGGGCCAGGCATGGGAGCGCGGCGCGGCAGCCACGATCGCCCAGCTGCCCGCGGCGTCGGGGATCCTCTGGCTGGGCGACGTGCCCCGCAATGACGGCAACCCGGTCCGCTGCCTGGAGGCCCATCCCGACGACATGTCCGCCTGCGCCACGCGCCGGGAGCCGCCTGCCGCGCGCGAGATGGAGGCTGCCCTGCGACGCGGCGTCACCGATGCAGGAGCCCGCTTCTCGACGCTTCACGACCAGGTCTGCACCTACGACCCATGTCCGCTCGTCCAGGGAGACACGCTCCTGTGGCGCGATGATGCGCACCTGACCGTGACGTTCAGCCGGCTCCTGACGCCATCCCTGGGCCCGCTGCTCGACGCCGCCTTGACAGCGTCGCGGCCGTGACCCCGGCTCGCTGGCCTGGTCGGCGGCCCCGCTGGGCGTGGATCGCCGTCCTCGTCGTGTGGCTCGTGGCGGCGGCGCTCACCCCGTCGGCTGCGTCGGCCATGGGACCGGATGCCGACGGCGATGGCCTGGCCGACGCCTTCGAAGCGCACAGTGGCGGCCTCCTCGATCCGACCAACGCGGACACGGACGGTGACGGGGTCGTCGATCCGGCTGAAGACCCCGACCACGACGGGCTTGCCGATCACGGCGAGCAACGCGCCGGGACGAAGCCCCACCTTCGTGACAGTGACGGCGATGGGCTCCCGGACGGTCGGGAGGATGACGACCGCGACGGGCGCACCAATAGCGCCGAGCAGGACCATCGTGCCGTCCCTACCCGGCTCCGGCCGTCGCTCGCTGATGCGTTCCTCGACCTGCCGGCCGAGCGTGACGGCTGCCAGGCGTCGACGGGTGCGGCGGAGCTTACGGTCTGCGAGTACGCACCGGAGCAGCCCGAGCGCTTCGTGGTGCTTGTCGGTGACTCGCACGCCATGATGTACATGCCGGCCCTGCGGCCCATCGCGGCGGAGAGACGCTGGCGGCTGGTGACGCTGGTCAAGAGCGCTTGCGTTCCCGTCCTCGGCATCCACAACAGCACGCAAGGTGAGATCGACGGCGGTGACAGCTGCCGACAGTGGCGACGCAACGCCCTGGCCTGGCTGGCGGCGAGCTCCCCGGATGCCATCATCCTGGCCCACTCCGACAACTACGAGCTGGTCGATGCCCAGGGCCGGCTCATCGCTCCACGCCGACGGCCGCAGGTCTGGGCGGACGGCATGCGTCGGACCCTTGCAGCGCTGCCGGATCGCTCGCAGGTGCTCGTGGTCGGTGACGTCCCCAGCAACTCGGACAACCCGGTCATCTGCCTGCGCAAGCACGCCGGCAACCTGTCGGCATGTGAGACCCCCCGTGAACCACCCTCGGCTCGGCCCATCGAGGCGGCCATCCGTGCGGCCGTCAGAGAGAAGGGAGCGCGATTTGGCACCATCTACGATCGGGTCTGTTCCTACGACCCCTGCCCGCTGGTGCAGGGAGAGATCCTCATGTGGCGCGACGGCAGCCACCTGACACGGACGATCGTGGAGCAGCTCACCCCGTCGATCCGGGAGATGCTCACGCAGACCATCGCAGGCCCGGCCTCGCAGCAGGGTCATCGCGAGTGAGTCGCGAGTGAGCGGTCGTTCCCAGGCGGGCTCTCGCCGCCGATCCCTCGTGGGGAGCGCGCTCGTCCTGGGGAGCCTGTGCATCCTGGCCGCCGTCGGGACCCCGCCGGCCGCCGCATCGCCTGCAGTGCCGCTCGCCGGAGCATCTGCCTCGCCGACGCTCCAGGCAGACAGCGATGGCGACGGGCTGCGGGACGGCTTCGAGGTGGCCTGGGGTGTCTCGAGCCCCACGCTCGCGGACAGCGATGGCGACGGCCTGATCGACGCGGCCGAGGATCTCGATGGCGACGGCCTGGGAGCCCTTGCCGAGCAGCGCTACGGCACCGACCCGGGGCGCGCCGACAGTGACGGCGATGGTCTCCTCGACGGCGCCGAGGACAGTGACGGCGATCGTGTCTCCGACGCCCTTCAGCAGGACCGGCGACGCCTTCCTGAGAGCCTCCAGCCCACCCTCGAGATGGCCTGGTGGGACCGTTCGGGCAGCTATGACGACCGCTGCCACAACGATGCCGTCGATCCCGAGCTGCGCACCTGCAGCTTCGGCGACGCGGACGGCGACGTGAGTGTCGCCTTGCTCGGCGACTCGCATGCGCTGCAGTGGCTGCCAGCTCTCGTCGCCGCAGCCGAGCGCGAGGGCTGGCGGGTGACCACGCTCACCAAGGCGGCCTGTCCACCGGCCGATGTGGAGTTCGGACGCAAGGAGCCGGGCGCGGCGGCTTCATGCAGCATCTGGCGTGCGCGAGCACTGGCCTGGCTGGCTGAGGAGCCGCCCGACCTGCTGCTGATGACCGGCGCCGGCCGCGCCTACAACATCCTCGGGGCCGACGGCCAGGCCCTCGCGGAGGACGACGCCCTGGAAGCGTGGCAGCGCGGCCTGGCGGCCACGCTGGAGTCCGTAGCCGGGACGACGAGGGTCGTCATCCTCGCGGACACGCCGCTCATGCGCCGGAACCCGGTCTCCTGCCTGGAGACCAGCCCCGGGGACATGTCAGCCTGTCAGACGCCCCGATCGGTCGCTCTCGGCGACTCGCTCGACGCCGTGGAGCGCGAGACCGCGGAGTCAGCGGGCGCCGCGTTCGAGTCGCTGAGCGACCTCGTCTGCCCCTATGACCCCTGTCCGGTCGTCATCGGCGACGTCCTGCTGTGGCGGAACGCCGATCACATCACGGCCACCTTCGCGGAGCGATTGGCGCCGGCCATGCGCGCCCTGGTGCAGCGCAACTTGCCACCAGCGTCGGACGACTAACGGTCTGCCGTGCGCGACACCGGGCGGGGCGCGAGGGGCATCAGCACCGGTTGCCAGTCGACGCCGTTGCGGTCGCGGTGCCAGAAGACGATGGCGTTGTAGCGACGGGCGAGGGACATGACGAAGCGGTAGTCGCGCGGGTTGATGGCTCCGTATGGCACGTGACCGACTTGGACCTCTTCCACCACGCCTCCCGGCCGCCGGATGCTGAACACGGTCAGGCCATGCCAGACTCCGGCCTGCAGATGGTATCCGGGCCGCGTCCCGCTCGTGCGGTCCGCGGCGCGACTGATGGCTGGTGGCTACTCGGCGGCGGCAGCGTGCGCGAGGCCGCCGACGATCGCCTCCTGCTCCTCCTCGGACAGGTTTCCCTGCAGGACGCGCAGGTACTCAGCCTCCTCGGCGATGTGCGTCTTGACAAGCGCGTAGAACTGGATGATGAGGCGGCGCAGGGCCAGCGAGTCGGTGGGATTGAGGTGCCCGGCATCCACCCGCTCCATGTAGAGGCCCATGGACTCGATGAGCTTGCCCAGCTCGGCATGCTCGCGGCGCATGGGCGCCATGGAATGGCGGTTCTGCATGAGCCGTTCGAGCTGCGGGTAGAGATTGGTCTCGACGGCCTCGACATGGGGCCAGAGCGTGCCCGTGATGAAGTCGTACTCCTTGGCGAATCGCGGCGCGAACTCCGGGGGCACCGGCCGTCGTTCCAGCATGTCAAAGAGCGCCGGCAGGCGGTCGACGTGCTCGCGGATGCGCTCGTGGTGCTCGTGACCGGCGTGTGGCAGTGACGACATCTCGACCCCCATCGACAGATCCCCGGTCCCCTGGACCGGAGCAAGCCTTCGAGCGACGCCACAGGCAGGGCGCCTTGCGGCGAGCGTGCACCCGGCGCTCTCCTGCTCGACAGGGCCGAAGGGACCCAATTCTGTGCCCCGCCTGATGTGTGGGCCTGCGGGCTCCCGAACGTCAGCTCACGTGCACCGTGGCCACGCGACGCGGGAGATCGGCCCTGGGGACCTCCAGTCCTCGCTCGGGCGACACCGAGATCGCCAGGGGTCGCCCGAGTCTGTCTTCCCAAGGTGGCCGGGGCGCGCGAAGGAGCGCCTCGACATCAGCCGCCGGTAACGGTCGCGAGAAGAGGAAGCCCTGTCCCAGGTGACAGCCCAGCGAGCGCATGAGGAGCTGCTCCTGGCGGGTCTCGATGCCCTCCGCGACCACGACCGCCCCGAGTGCGACACCGACCTCGATGATGGCGCGCAGCAGCGCTGTCACCCTGCGGTCGCCAACGGCGTCACGAACGAAGGGTCGGGCGATCTTCAAACCGTCGATGGGCAACGAGCTCAGGTAGCTGAGTGAGCTGTAGCCCGTGCCGAAGTCATCGATGACGAGGTGCACCCCACAGCCCTGGAGCTGGTCGAGCACCGCCCGGACCTGTGGGCGGTCGGGGACGACGGCAGACTCGGTGATCTCGAAGACGAGCGAGTGCGGCGTGATGCCGGAGGCATCGACGACCTCCTCGATGTCCTTGCTGAACCTGCGTTGCTCGAGCTCGAGCGCGGAGAGGTTGACCATCACGCTGATGGCGCTTCGGCCCGGGATCCGTTGCCAGGCTCGGAGCTGGCGGCAGGCCGTCTCCAGTACCCACCGCCCGATGGCCATGATGTCGCCGGTCTCCTCGGCCAATCCGACGAAGTCGGCTGGCATGAGCAGGCCGCGCGCGGGGTCCTGCCAGCGCACCAGCGCCTCGAAGGCCGCGATGGTGCCTGTCGCGGGAGCGGGTCGTCGGAGATCCTCGTAGCCGCTGTTGAGTCGCACCAGCGGCTGGTAATGCAGCCGCAACTCGTCTCGTTCGACGACGCCGCGCAGCGCCCGCTTCACGCGGCGACGTTCCTCCGAGCGTGCTCGCAGCGCCGGATCGTAGATGAGGAACTCTCCCGGTGAGCGACGCTTGGCTTGGTACATGGCGTGGTCGGCATTCTGGAGGAGTGCTTCCGCTGTTCCGCCCCCGTCATCGCTGAAGGCGAGGCCCGCGCTCAGTCGTACGACCACGGTGCCCTCAGGGAGCGCGATGGGGTCGGCCATCGACTCCATGAGCCGCTCCGCAAGGGCGACCACGTCGGCACGCTCGGCGAGGTCCTCGACGAGGACCGCGAACTCGTCGCCGCCGATGCGCGCGATGGTGTCGGACGCTCGAGCCGTCTGCCGCAAGCGGTCTGCCACGGCACGCAGCACCGCGTCACCGTGGCCGTGGCCGTGGCGGTCGTTGATGTCCTTGAAGTCGTCGATGTCGAGATACACGACCGCCGTCGTTGGTGACCGGCGGGCGGCCGTTGCCGACGTGCGCTGGGAACGCGCCATGGCGTGCTCGAGACGGTCGATGAAGAGGGTCCGGTTGTGCAGGCCGGTCAGGCCGTCGCGGAGGGCCGCGTCGCGCAGGCCGCTGACCGTCCGATCGGACCGCTCGAGCATGAACAGGACGAACAAGGTGACGCCCGCGGTGGCCAGTGCTTCGAGCGCGAAGCGGACGCCGACAGCAGCATCCGCCCTGGCCGTCATGACGACCGCCGCCACGAGCAAGGTGATGATCATGGCGCCGACGCCGACGTAGGGGCGTGACAACGGCCACGGGTCCAGGTGTGGCGCTGCGACCATGAGCGGGACCAAGGTGGCCAGTGCAAGGATCGGGACGGACTCAGGGACGACGAGAAGCGCCGTGACCTCGATGACGAAGATACCCGCGCTCACCACGAACACGCCGCGGATCTTCTGCCCTCCGAGGGCCCCACGCCCGACCACGACGAGCCACAGGGTGAGGGTGGCGGCAATCAGGCTCAGTCCGAACAGGTCCGTCTCGTGCCAGGCTACCGCCAAGGCCGCCAGGATGAGGGCGACACCGCCGCTGATGAGGGCCGCCACCAAGCAGGCGCGGCGAAGCCAAGCGACGCGAGGCTGGAGGTGGGTGACGGACGCGGCCCCGTGGCCGTGCCTGTCGCTCACCATCGTTGCCCCCCGCTTGGCCGGTGGTGCACCACACTATGAAGGACGTCACGAGGCCCGCACGCAATAGCCCATTCCTCCGATGGCCGTCGCCGAACGTTCGCTCCCAGGTGCGTAACGTGCATGTGCAAGCCCCTGCTCGGCGGGGCTTCGGTCAGCACCTGGCCACCGGAGCACGACGCCGGTCGGCGGCGCAGGGGATGGCTCGTCACGGGAGCAGGCGCCTGCTACATTGCGCTCGTCGCGCAGCGGGTCGACGGCGTTCGCTCGGTCCATCCCAAGCCCTGAGGTGCGGTCGCGACCAGCGGGGGGTCGGAGGGAACGATGCGACGACTGCTGGTCCAGATCCTGTTCTATTCCATGGCGGTGGCGGCGACGGTAGCTCTGCTCTCGCTGGTCTCGGTACCCACGCCGGACCACCCCGAGGGCGTCCCACTGTTGAGCATCCCGTTCGGCGAAAGTGATGTCGAGCTGGACCTCTCGATCGGACCTGTCGAGCTGAACCTCGTGGTCGGCTTCGTCTTCCTCCTGGGCGGAGCGGTCCTGCCGGTCATCCTGGCGGCCATCTTCGGGCGCTGGTACTTGCGGTCGCCGGCTCTCGCATTCCTGCTCGTCAGCGCCGTGGTCTTCTGGGTGGTCGCCCAGGTCTGCGCCCTGCTGGGCTACCCATTCGAGGTGCCCGACCCGGCGCTGTTCTGGCTGTTCATCGACTCGGTCGTCTTCGGCGCCGTGTTCCTGGCCCTCGATTCGATCTTCGGTCTGCGGCGCCCGCACATCGATGACAGGGGCCAGCACCGGTCGCTCTGGTCGCGTATCGACCGATTGCCACTCTCGCGCCGCAACGCGCTCGTCGAGAACATCCGGTTGTACGAGGTCTGGATGATCATCACCGAATACGGTCAGGAGATCGCCCTCGGTGGCACGGTGCTGGCGCGGTTTCGCGGGCTCGTCGACCGCCTCAGCGGCAGCTCGTCATCCAGCCTCGACAGGCTCTCGACCCCCGGAAAGGTCCGGGTCATGCTCCAGCAGCTGGGCCCCACCTACGTGAAGCTCGGGCAGATGATGAGCGGCCGGCAGGAGCTCATGCCGCAGGGCTGGGCGACCGAGCTCTCCAAGCTTCAGAGCTCCGTGCCACCGGTCGGGTGGGACATCGCCAGGGATCTCATCACCCAGGAGCTTGGCCGTCCCCCCGAGGAGATCTTCGGGTCCATCGAGGAGACGCCGCTGGGGTCGGCCTCGCTCGCACAGGTCCACCGGGCGACCTTGCCCGATGGTCGGGACGTGGTAGTGAAGGTCCAGCGGCCGGACATCCAAGCCCTCGTACGAGCCGACCTGGGAGTGATGCATGAGGTCGCAGGCGTGGCTGCGGAGCGCTTCGCCGCGGCACGGCGCTTTGGCCTCGTAGACGTCATCGACGAGTTCGCCAACGGGGTGCTCGAGGAGCTCGACTACACCATCGAGGCCTACAATGCCCGCCGCCTGGGAGATGTGCTCGCTGCGATCCCCGGTGTCGGCGTCCCGACGGTGTACCCGGAGCTGTCCACCAAGCGTGTGCTGGTGATGGACCTCGTTCCCGGCATCAAGGCCACGAACGCCGATGACCTGGACCCTTCCGTGGATCGCGAGGCCGTGGCGCGGGCGCTCGTCAGCGCCCTGATCCAGCAGCTCCTCATCGACGGCTTCTTCCATGCCGACCCGCACCCGGGCAACGTCGTGCTGGACCCCGCAAACGGGCGCGTGACCTTCCTGGACCTCGGGCTCATCGGCGAGTTGCGCCAGGAGCAGCGACTCGACCTCATCGCGCTGGTGTGGTCGCTCCGCGCAGGCGATCCCCGCATGCTCGCGCGCATCGTGCGCCGACTCTGCCGGGCCACCGGTCCGGTGGACGAAGGTGCCTTCCGCGCCTCGATCGAGCGCATCTACTACCGCACCTGGGTCTACGGACAGGGAGCGTTCGGTGGCGTCATGGCACAGCTCTTCGGCGTCCTGGGCGAGCATCACCTGCAGATGCGCCGCGAGCTGGTGCTGGCGGTCAAGGCCATCACGCAGGCGGAGCAGCTCGTCAGCGCCATCAAGCCCGGGTTGCCGCTGGTGACCGTCATCGCCGAGGAGGGCCAGCATCTCATCCGGGCGCAGCTCACAGCGCAATTGGCGAAGGTCCGGCACGGCGAGGTCAGCGACGTTCTCATGGCCGTCGTCAGCCAGGCATCAACGCTGGGCGAATTGTTCATGCCACGCCTCGTCGAGGCCATCCTCGCGGGTGGCTCGCTGCGGCCGGCCGCCACTGGGAGCAGCGTCGACCTGGCGCCCCTGATGCGACGCCTCGATCACCTGGCCGAACGCGTGGACCTCCAGCTCGGCCGGCAGGCGATGGCCACCGCGCTGGTGGGCGTGGGCATCGTGGCGGCAGCCATCCTGCTGGCCATCCTGCCGCGCCCATCCGACGAGCTGGTCGGCTTCGACCTCCTGGCCGTCGCCTTCGCCGTCGGTGTCGCCGCGTTCCTGGCCATCGTGGTGCGCGGTTGGAGACATCGCGACGCGGCCGGCATCTTCGACAGCGATGACCTCGGCGGCTGATACTCGTCGGTCGGCCCGCTCAAGGCCTGGTGGCGACCCGGACGCCCCGCTCGAAGCTCTCCACGATGGCCATCGCCAGGGCCAGGGCGCGCCGCCCCGCGCGGGCATGCACTGGCGGCTCCTCACCGGCCCGGAAGGCCGCCAGCATGGCATCGACATGACGGTCGAAGATGCGGTGGAACTCGCGCTCGCGGTCGTTGAAGTAGCCGGCCTGCCAGACCTGTGCCATCTCGTCGCCGACGCGGTTGAACGTGTAGCGCCGTACCGTGTCCTCGATGAGGAGGCGGCCACCGCGCCCGTTGACCTCCACCTGGTGCGTGCTCGGATAGGCATACGAGGAGTCATAGGAGCCCACCAGGCTCCCCACCGCGCCGGATCCGAACCGGAGGGCCACCACGAGGGTGGTGTAGCCCCGACCCACCGGGTCGATCATCTCCGCCATGACGCTCTCGATGGGCCCGCAGAGATGCTCGAGCATGTCGAGGCCATGGCACTGCGTCTCGATGAGGTTGGCATGGGGGTGGCGACTGGTGCCGATCTCGCCGCCGAAGCGCCACGTGGCGAAGACGAGCGGTCCCAGGTCCCCGGCATCGATGGCTGCCTTGGCGAGCTCGACGGGTCGCGCGTACCGGTGGTTGAAGTCCAGCCCGAAGAAGAGCCCGCGCTTCTCGGCCTCGGCGAGGAGCGTATCGGCCTCCGCGAGGTCGAAGACCAGGGGCTTCTCGACGAAGAGGGGCAGGCCCGCGCGGATGATGGCAAGGGTCGTCTCGTAATGGCCCTCGTTGGGCAGGCAGACGGAGACGAGGTCGGGCTGCTCGTCCTCGATCATGCGCGCCAGGTCCGTGTAACCCGTGACACCCATTTCGGCCGCGCGGGCATCGGTCTTGGCCTGGTCACGGCCCAGGATGCCTGCCAACTCGGTGTCCGGCCGGGAGTGGTAGACGCGGGCATGGTGGTAGCCCCACCAGGCCCCCGTGCCCACGACCGAGACCCTGAGCTTGCGGTCGGTGTCCATGTCGCGATCCTCCGGTATCGGGAAGCGCTCGCGCCTAGCGCTGCGCGCGCGTGAGCAGCGTCTGCACGACGACGACGACGAGCAGGAACACGCCGCTCACGACGAGCTGCCACTCGGGGCGCAGCGTGCCCACCTGGTTGATGAGGTTCTGGATGATGCCCAGCAGGAGGACACCCGCCAGCGTCCCGACCATGGAGCCCTTGCCGCCGGTCAGCAGGGTCCCGCCGATGACGACGGCGGCGATGGCCTGGAGCTCCCAGCCCTGGGCGATCGAGGAGAGCCCCGAGCCTGAGCGGGCGGCCACCATCATGCCCGCCAGGGTGGCCAGCACGGCCGTGGCGAGATAGCAGGCGATCTTCACGCGCGCGATGGGCAGGCCCATCAGCCGGGCGGCATCCTCCGAACCGCCGATGGCCGCGACGACGCTGCCGACCCGCGTACGGTTGAAGACGATCCAGGCCAGCACGAAGACGATGCCGGCGACCCAGATGGGGAAGCTCAGGCCCAGGATCTCGCCCTGGCCGAGCTCGTTGAACCAGGCATCGTCGGGGATGAGGAAGACCTTGTTGCCATTGTCGGCAACGAAGAAGGCCAGGCCACGGGCGAAGAGCAGGGCGCCCAGCGTGACGATGAAGGGGGCCATCCGCCCGAACGCGATGAGGAGGCCGTTGGCAAGGCCGATGGCGATGCCGACGACCAGCGGGAGGATGATCGCCAGCGCGGAGGTGCCGTCCTGACCTGCCCAGGCAGCCATGACCGCGCCGAGGGCCAGCATCGAGCCCACCGACAGGTCGATACCCTCACCCATGATGACGAAGGTCATGCCGATGGCCAGGAGCAGCAGGAACGAGCTGTCCTCGATGATGTTGAGGAAGTTGTTGAGGCTCGCGAACTTGTCGCCGAAGGCGATGGCCCCGAGGACCGTCACGACGACGAGGACGATGACCGCGGCACTCGACTGGATGGCCGCCGCGACCCTGGCACGGCGCGTCACGTCCGCCATCAGGATTCCCGCTCGCGTTGGATGAAGACGGCCGTGACGATGATGAGCGCCGCCACCATGCGCGCCACCGAGTCGGAGAGGTTGTTGCGGATGAGCGTGGCCTCGATGAGCTGCATGAAGAGCGCTCCCGCGAGGGTGCCCAGGATGCGCACCTTGCCACCCGAGAACGGTGTGCCCCCGACGACCACCGCCGAGATCGCGCTGAGCTCGATGAGGTTGCCCAAGAAGGATGGGTCCGCGGCGCCCGTGCGCGCCGTGGCGATGACGCCGGCGACAGCGGCCAGGAGGGCGGAGACGACGTAGACGGCCACCAGCGTCCGCTTGACCGGCACGCCTGAAAGCCGTGCCGCAGTGGGATTGCCACCAGTGGCCAGGATGTGGCGGCCGAACGTGGTGCGGCCCATCACGAAGGCGATGGCGATGGCGATGGCGATGGTGATGATGAGGACGAAAGGCACACCCGCCGCAAAGCGGGAGAGCGGCTCCACGGTCTCGATCCAGGGGATCGGGAGGCTGCCCGACCCCAGGCTGCCCAGGAACGCGTCGAAGATCTCGGTGAGGCGGCCCTCCGCGATGACGAGGGCGATGCCGCGACCGGCGACGAGCATGCCCAGGGTGGCCACGATGGGCTGGATGCCCACGTGCGCCACGAGCGTCCCGTTGACGGCGCCGAGGAGGGCGCCGGCCAGGAGGGCGATGGCGATGGCGGGGAGGGGACCCAGCCACAGGGTCGCCGCCATCGTGGCTGCCGCGACGGCCATCACGGAGCCCAGCGAGATGTCGATGCCGCGGGTCCCGATGACGAGCGCCAGGCCGAGCGAGACGATAGCCACCGGCACGACCTGGATGAGCTGGAGCCGCAGGTTGGGATAGGACAGGAAGTTGGGGTTCTGGGCGAAGTTGAGGACGATGAGCGCGACGATGCCGACATAGACCCCGTAGTCCGCCAGCCAGCGCTGCCACTCGATGTCGCGCCCGCCGCGTGTCGAGGTCGCGGCGCGGCCTGTCACGCCTGCGGGTCCGTGAGCGAGGGCTCCGCGGCCGAGGCACGGGCCAGGAGCGCGACGACCATGTCCTCGTTGACGTCGGAGCCTGTGAGCTCGCCGATGACGACGCCGTCGCGCAGGACGACGAGCCGGTCCGAGCCCTCGACGACCTCCTCAAGATCCGAGCTGATGAGGATGACCGCCAGACCCTTGCCGGCGAGGTCACTGATCAGCGCCTGGATCTCGGCCTTGGCGCCGACGTCGATGCCGCGCGTGGGGTCATCAAGGATGAGGAGTCGCGGGGCGGAGGCCAGCATGCGGGCGAGGAGCACCTTCTGCTGGTTGCCGCCCGAGAGCTCGGCGAGCTTCTGGTCGGGACCCGAGGTCTTGATGCGCAGCCGGTCGATGAGCTCCTTGGCGATGCGCCGCTCGTCCGTGCCGATGAGCAGGCCGTGGCGGGCAAGCCGCGGCAGGATCGTGAGCGTGATGTTGTCCTGGACGGAGAGCGTGGGGACGACCCCCTCGGCCTTGCGATCCTCGGGGATGAGGGCGATGCCGGCCGCGATGGCGACGCGCGTGGAGCCACGCCTGATCTCCTGGCCCTCCATGGAGACCGTGCCCGAATCGAGCGGTTGTGCGCCGAAGATGGCCTTGGCCGTGGACGAGCGCCCTGAGCCAAGGAGGCCGGCAAGGCCGACGACCTCGCCACGGCGGACCGTGACATCGACATCCTCGATGACGTGGTGCCGGCTGAGGCCCCGGGCAGCCAGGACGACCTCGTGGTCGGCCCTGTCGCTCTCCTCGGCGAAGCCCGTGACCCGAGAGGCATCGGCGATCTCGCGCCCGAGCATCAGCGCGATGAGCCGGACGCGGTCGAGGTCCCGCAGTGGGCCGTCATGGACGCGCCGTCCGTCGCGCAGGACGGTGACGTTGTCGCACATCCGGAAGACCTCATCGAGCCGGTGCGAGACATACACGACGGCGACACCCTCGTCACGCAGGAGGTCGATGACGGAGAAGAGTCGCTCCACCTCGCGCGGCTCGAGCGAGGATGTGGGCTCGTCCATGACCACGATGCGATGGCGCTCGTTCACGGCACGGGCCACGGCAACGGTCTGTTGGACACCGACACTGAGCGCTTGGAGCGGGCGGCGCACGTCGGCCTCGACCCCGTAGCGGGCCAGGATGTCGCGTGCTTCTCGCTGCATGCGCCGCTGGTCGATGAGGCCGAAACGGTTCGTGGGTTCGTGGCCCAGGAAGAGGTTCTGGGCCGCGCTCATCGACGGCACCAGGTTGATCTCCTGGTAGATCGTGCTGATGCCGGCGATCTGCGCGTCGCGCGGCCGAGCGAACTGGACGTGCTCGCCCAGGTAGATGAGCTCTCCGGCGTCGGGACGGTAGACGCCTGTCATGATCTTGATGAGCGTGGACTTGCCGGCCCCGTTCTCGCCCACCAGGGCCCGGACCTCGCCCGGCCGCAGTGACATGGAGACATCGTCGAGCGCCTGCACCGCGGCGAAATGCTTGAAGATCGAGCGTGCCTCGAAGACCGCGTCGGGACCGGCCGCCTCGGGCGGCGCCACTGCTTCAGTCACTGCGTCTTCCGTCACTCCCTCGACGACGTGACACGCTGGAGGGGAGGATGTGTGCGGCGCCTACGACCCTCGGGCCCGGCGCCGCACTCCTGGTCATGCCCGGCGCACGGCGCGCGGGCAGGATGCCGGCCTAGTAGGCGTTGGGCAGCTCAGCCTCGGCATTCTCGCGTGTGTACTCCTTGTCACCGATGATGGTGACCTGGGGCACGCCATCGCCGTTGTAGAAGGCATCGAGCGCCGCGAAGGCCAGCGGGCCGAAGCGCGGGTTGGACTCGATGACGCCGGAGATCCAGCCGTCCACGATGCCTTGGACCGCGCCCTGCGTGCCGTCGATGGTGATGATCTTCACGTCACCGGGCTGGTAGCCGGCGGCCTTGAGGGCTGCCACGGCGCCGAGCGCCATCTCGTCGTTGTGGGCGTAGATGAGGTTGATGTCGGGGTTGGCGGTGATGAGCTGCTCGGTGACCGTCTGGCCTTCCTCACGAACGTAGTTGGCCGTCTGCTCGGCGACGATCTCGATGTTGTGGTTGCCGGCCGCGGCCTCGGCCTCGAGGACCTCCTTGAAGCCCGCGTTGCGGTCATCCGTCACGTTCACGCCAGCGGCGCCCAGGAGGATCGCGAGCTTGCCCTCGCCACCTGACTCGCGGATCATGGCCTGCGCGGCACGGCGACCCTGCTCCACGAAGTCGGAGCCGACCCAGCCCATGTACGTATCGCAGAACACGTCAGAGGTCAGGAAGCGATCGATGGTGAAGACAGGCACACCCGCGTCACGGGCGTAGTTGAGCGCCTCATCGAGGCCCTCGGAGTTGAGCGGCGAGATGATCAGCGCGTTGGCGCCCTGGTCGACCATCGACTTGATGTCCGAGATCTCCTTGTTGAGGTCGGAGTTCGCATTGGTGGTGATGAGGTCGATGCCCCGTGCCGCGGCCTCATCCTTGATGGACTGGGTCTCGGCGATGCGGAAAGGATTGGCTTCTTTCTCGGACTGGGCGAAGCCGATGGTGGCGCCGGCCAGGTCGATGACCTCCACGCCCGCCCCCCCGTAGGCGGCCGGTGTGCAGAGGTCGCCCTCCAGGACCTCCTGGACGACCTGCTCGCTGCCGGTGCCAGCCGAGGCCGCGGGCGATTCATCCTGGGCGAGAGCCGTCATGCCGGCGAGGGCGGCGCCGCTCAGGGCGACCGCCATCGACACGCCGAATAGGCGCAGTGGCCGGTTCTTGGACATACGAGGTCCTCCTACCTCTCTCCGCCGTCCTGCGCAGGGGTGACACAGGATGCGACAGATCGGCGGATTGTCACCCACCCCCAAGTAATCTGCAACAAGAATGGTGGCTGATAGCTGCGATCCATGAAGCAACCACAGATCCCAACAGGCACGCCGATCGGAGGCGGCGTGCCCCGCGTCTCTCCTTGGACGCTTCTCCCGATGGCACCCGGCCCAGGTCAAGGTCGTCGAGCCGGCAGCTTGACACCCTTGGGGGCGATGGCTTTGTAGACCCCCTTCTTGAACCCCCCTTCATGATTGGCCGGGGCCCGCCCCACGAGAACCGGTGCGCATACCTCGTCACCGGGCGCTCAGGGTCCCAGGGCTACACTTCTTCTTGCACGAACGTGAACGCTTGGAGGGAGATGACATGATCAGCGAGCAGCCGAAGCAGCTCCTCATCGCCCAGGTGGCCCACGAGCTGTCGGCGCACCAGACGTACATGGGCATCGCCCTCCACTTCGAGCGGGAGAGCTTGAAGGGCTGGGCGAAGTTCTTCCACGCACAGGCGACCGAGGAGGCTGGCCACGGCTGGAGGATCATCACGTTCCTCATCGACAACGATGTCGAGTTCGGCCTCCCTCAGGTGGGCGGCGCACCGACGACGTACGGCTCCGCCCGCGATGCCGTCATGACGGCTCTCACCAGCGAGCAGCGCGTGACAGCGCAGTTCGAGGCGCTCGCCAACGCCGCCCGCGACGCCAAGGACAACAGGACGCTCCAGTTCGTCCAGTGGTTCATCGAAGAGCAGGTCGAGGAGGAGCGGACCATGACCGCGTTGCTCGACGTCATCGACAGCGGGATCAACCTCTTCCAGGCAGAGGCGCTGCTCGACGGCATCGGCCAGTAGCCGTCGCTGCCCAAGGCGGCCTCAACGATCAGTCAGGGTTGGTCCACTCGTGCGCCCGGTAGTCGCTCGACCAGAACGGTGTGCAGCCGAAGTGGCGGACGACTTGGCCGACATAACTGGCATCGCTGAGCGGGCCCCAATGGGGAGCGAGGTCCACCAGATTCTGTGTGGTGTTCAGGAAGACGGTGTCACCGGCGACATCCTGCACCACATCCACTGGCACCAGGTGGTGCTCACGCCCGAAACCCAGGCCGAGGATGCCGTCGTCCGCGATATCGAGGAAGCGGACGCGCCCAGCCTGACTGTCGACGACGAGGTCCTCGACCCGCCCCACCGCTTCGTTGTTGATGTCCCGGACCGCGAAGCCCTGGACGTTCTCGGCGGCGAGGACAGGCATGCCGTCGCCGAGTGTGGCCAACTGCGGCTGTCGTGTCTCCGTGCTGTGCATTTCAACCTCCGGCGCCGCGGCCGTCTGCGGGTCTGACCACGACACGCTTACACAAGCCTGCGCCAAGGTCGTTGCAGACGCGACCGTCTGCATGCGGTCGGTGTGGCAGCCGCATCGCAGGTGCGACACGGGCGGGCCCAGCGGGCCTCGACCGGCGGTGCCACCCAGGGGGCGCGTCCCACCTGGACGCCGCTGGGTGCGTGCCCCTTCACCCCGCCATCCGGTCGCGCCGGGCGATTTGGATAGCGCAGGAAGAAGGTACTGGCTCTCCATCGATTCGATGGCATTCACATCGGGGGTGTCGAGCGCCGTCGCCACGCGCCCGTCGGGACGGACGAGCGTCGCCATCCATGAAGCCATGCGGTGATGGTCCCCGAGCCTGGTGTGCGCGCGGCGGCCATGGCGCCTCCGCCGCGTAGCACCGTGCGGAGGCTCTGCTATCGTCCGGAACGACCGGGGCGGCTAGCTCAGCTGGTTAGAGCACTTGCTTGACATGCAAGAGGTCACTGGTTCGAGTCCAGTGTCGCCCACCATCCCGCTCGCGGCACAGCAGTCGACACTGTTGTCCGGCCGCGCCTGTGACGAAGGACCCGGGCATCACCAGGAGTCGTGACCTCGAGGCATCGATAAGGGCCGGTGGTCCCTATCCGCTTGGCGCCACGTTTGACGGCCTGGGCACCAACTTCAGCGTCTTCTCTCGGGTCGCAGAGCGCGTCGAGCTGTGTCTCTTCGACGACGATGGTCGGGAGAGCCGTGTCGACCTGCCTGAGATGACCGGCTACAGCTGGCACGGCTACCTGCCTCGCATCGGACCGGGCCAGCGCTACGGCTACCGTATCCACGGACCGTGGGACCCTGGCTCCGGGCGCCGCTGCAACCCGCGCAAGCTGCTCCTGGATCCCTACGCTCGCGCCATCGACGGCTCCATCGAGTGGGGGCCGGCCATCTTCGGCCACGACGTGGCCGCGCCGGCTCGGCGCAACGAGGCGGACAGTGCGCCGTACGTGCCGCGTTCGGTCATCGTCCGCGACGACTTCGACTGGCGCGATGATGCCCGTCCGCGCATCCCGGACCACGACACGGTCCTCTACGAGGTCCACGTCAAGGGCTTCACGATGCGCCACCCGGGCGTCCCGGCCGCGATCAGGGGTACCTATGCCGGACTGGCGCACCCCGCGGCCATCGAGCACCTTCGCACGCTGGGCGTGACCTCCGTGGAACTGCTGCCCATCCACCACTTCCTGCACGATGGCTTCCTCCTCCAACGTGGCCTTCGCAACTACTGGGGCTACAACTCCATCGGCTACTTCGCGCCCCATGCCGAGTACGCCGCCGCTGGCTCAGGCGGGGGGCAGGTCGATGAGTTCAAGGCCATGGTCAAGGCCCTCCACGCGGCCGGCCTGGAGGTCATCCTCGACGTCGTCTACAACCACACCGGCGAGGGTGCCCACGATGGCCCGACGCTGTCGCTGCGCGGTCTCGACAACCAGGCCTATTACCGACTCCTGGCTCACGACCCCAGCCGCTACATGGATTACACGGGCACCGGCAACTCGCTCAACATGCTCGAGCCCCACGTGCTGCAGCTCATCATGGACAGCCTGCGCTACTGGATCGAAGAGATGCACGTCGATGGCTTCCGCTTCGATCTGGCCTCCGCCCTGGCCCGCGAGCTGCACGCCGTAGATCGTCTGTCGGCCTTCTTCGACATCATCCAGCAGGACCCCGTCATCCGGACGGTCAAGCTCATCGCCGAGCCCTGGGACGTCGGTGAGGGTGGCTACCAGGTGGGCGAGTTCCCGGCCCACTGGGCCGAGTGGAACGGTCGCTACCGGGACACGGTGCGCGACGCGTGGCGTGGCCTGCCGGACATGCTGCACGACTTCGGCCGCCGCTTCACGGGCAGCGCGGACCTCTACCAGGACGATGGCCGACGGCCCTCGGCGAGCGTCAACCTCGTGACCGCGCATGACGGCTTCACGCTGGCCGACCTCGTGAGCTACGACCGCAAGCACAACCGCGCCAACGGGGACGGCGAGCGCGATGGAGAGTCGTACAACCGCTCCTGGAACTGTGGTGTGGAGGGTCCAGCGGACGATCCCGCCATCCTGGCCCTGCGCGCGAGGCAGCAGCGCAACCTGCTGGCAACGCTCTTCCTCTCCCAGGGCGTGCCCTTGCTCCTCGGTGGCGATGAGCTGGGCCGTTCCCAATCTGGCAACAACAACGCCTACTGCCACGATTCCGAGCTCTCGTGGTACGACTGGGCCGCCGTCGACGAGCCGCTCCTCGACTTCACGCGCCGCCTCATCGCGCTGCGCCGCACCCACCCCGTCTTCCGGCGGCGGCGCTGGTTCCTCGACGGGCACCCGGGCTTGGGCGGCGAGCAGGGTCCGCCCGACATCGAGTGGCGCCATCCGCGAGGGTCGCGCATGCGCGACGAGGACTGGCACACGGAGAGCGCGGCCGCCATCGCCGTCTATCTCTCGGGCCGGCACCTCGTGGACACGGATGGACGCCCCATCATGGACGACTCGTTCTACCTGTGCCTGAACGCGGGTGGCACGGACCTCGAGTTCCGCCTGCCCGGCGAGGAGCTCGGGCCAGGCTGGGCCATCTTCCTCGACACGGCGGCCAGGGAGCCCTTCGTGCCGTGGTCAGGCCCTCCACTGGGGGCCGGCCAGGCTCTCCTGGCCACGGCCCACTCGCTGGTGCTGCTACGGTCGCTCGAGTGACCGGCGGGTACCTGGCGCCGGGTCCGTGAGGGGTGCTCCTCGAGGTGGCATCATCGCGGCGGCGGGGTCCGCAGGACGGGAGGTCGGTGGCGACGGTGGGCAAGGGCTGACCTGATGGCTGACGACGACAGACGAGAGCCGCGCTCACCCAGTCGGGCGGCCGCCGGCTTCAGTCCCGATCCGCAGTGGTACCGCGACGCCGTCTTCTACGAGGTCCACGTGCGCGCCTTCATGGACGGCAACGGGGACGGCATCGGCGACTTCACGGGCCTGACAGCTCGCCTCGACTACCTGGCCGACCTCGGGGTCACGGCCATCTGGCTGCTGCCGTTCTATCCCTCGCCGCTGCGCGACGACGGGTACGACATCGCCGACTACACGAGCGTCCACCCCGACTACGGCAACCTGCGCGACGCGCGCGCCTTCATCCGCGAAGCCCATCGTCGCGAACTGCGGGTCATCACTGAACTGGTCTTCAACCACACCTCCGACCAGCACCCCTGGTTCCAGCGGGCCCGGCGCGCTCCGCCCGGGTCGGTCCATCGCAACTGGTACGTCTGGAGCGACACTCCCGACCGATATCGCGACGCGCGCATCATCTTCAGGGACTTCGAGGCCTCCAACTGGTCGTGGGACCCTGTGGCCGGCGCCTACTTCTGGCACCGCTTCTACAGCCACCAGCCGGACCTCAACTTCGACGAGCCTCGCGTGGGCCGCGCTCTGCTCGACATCGTGGACTTCTGGCTGGAAGCCGGCGTGGACGCTCTGCGCCTGGATGCCATCCCCTACCTCTACGAGCGCGAGGGCACCAGCAGCGAGAACCTGCCCGAGACGCACGCCTTCTTGAAGCGATTGCGCCGCCATGTCGACGAGCGCTTCGCCGACCGCATGCTGCTGGCCGAGGCGAACCAGTGGCCAGAGCTGTCCGCGGCCTACTTCGGGGACGGTGACGAGTGCCACATGGCCTTCCACTTCCCGCTCATGCCGCGCATGTTCATGGCCCTGCGGATGGAGGACCGGCACCCCATCATCGACATCCTGGCCCAGACCCCGGACGTGCCCGAGACGGCCCAGTGGGCCCTCTTCCTGCGCAACCACGACGAGCTCACGCTCGAGATGGTCACCGACGAGGAGCGCGACTACATGTACCGCGTCTACGCGGCCGACCCGCAGGCGCGCATCAACCTGGGCATCCGCCGTCGCCTGGCGCCGCTGCTGGGCAACGACCGCCGGCGCCTTGAGCTCATGTATGGGCTGCTCTTCTCGCTGCCGGGTACCCCGGTCATCTACTACGGCGACGAGATCGGCATGGGGGACAACGTCTACCTGGGCGATCGAAACGGCGTGCGCACGCCCATGCAGTGGTCCCCGGACCGCAACGCTGGCTTCTCCACCGCCGACCGACAACGCCTCTACCTCCCCGTGGTGACCGACGCCGAGTACCACTACGAGGCCATCAACGTCGCAGCCCAGCAGTCCAACCCGCAGTCCCTGCTGTGGTGGATGCGGCGCACGATCGCGCTGCGCAAGCGACACCCCGCCTTCGGGCGCGGCTCGCTGCGCTTTCTGCACCCCGGCAACCGCCGCATCCTGGCCTTCATCCGCGAGGACGGTGATGAGACGCTCCTCGTGGTAGCCAACCTGTCGCGCTATGCGCAGTGGACCGAGTTGGACCTCGCCACGTACGCCGGGCAGGTGCCCGTGGAGCTCTTCGGCGCCGTGGAGTTCCCCCGCATCGGCAGCCATCCCTACCTGGTCAACCTCGGGCCGCACTCGTTCCTCTGGTTCCGTCTCTCACGCGACCCGCTGGCCGGTGAGGGGCCGGCCTGGCACGAGGGCGACCTGCCGGAGCTTCGCTGGCGTGGCGACCTGGCCCAGCTGCTGCGCCGACCGGGTGAGCAGGTCGCCGACGTGCTGCTGCGCTGGATGCGCACCAGGAGCTGGTACCGGGGTGACGGCCAGGGCGTGCAGACGGCCCACGTCACGGAGGTCCTGGTCATCCCGGCCGACCCGTCGGTCGTCCTGGCGGCCGTGGAGGTCAGGTATCGCCACGCCGAGACCGTGACGTACCTCGTGCCGCTGACCACCCGCCGCGCGCCCGACGCTGGCGAGATGGCGGACGAGACCGCCCACGCCGTGGTGGCCCGTTTGGCGGGCTCCGGCGAGCCGGCGCAGCTTCTCGACGGCAGCCAGGTACCAGGCGTCTTCGAGACGCTGCTCCAGATGGTCGTCGGCCGGCGGACCATGCGGACGACGCGGGGTTCGCTCGTGGGGCGTCGCGAGCTGGGACTGACCGCCCATGCGGGACGCGGCGCCGGCGCACTCCGCGCGAGGCCCATCCGCGAGCAGCCCTTCACGTCGAACAGCCTGGCGACGTACGGCGACCGGCTGGTCATGAAGCTCTACCGGGTGCTCGAGGAGGGACCGAACCCGGACCTCGAGCTGGGCCGCTACCTGGGTCGGCACGGGGTGTGCTGCGTGCCGACCGTTCTTGGATCCCTGGAGTTGACGACGCGTGGGTCACGATCGGTCGCGGCCCTGGCCATGGTGCAGGCCTACGTGCCCCACGAGGGCGACCTCTGGGGCGCCACGCGCGATGCCGTGGAGTCTTTCCTGCACGACGTCGAGGCCGAGACCGAGCCGCCCGAGCTCGACGCGAGTGGGCGCGGCTTCCTGCTGCGCCTGTCCCGACGGGAACCGCCCGCCAGCGCGATCCGCCTGCTGGGCCCATCGCTGACCACCGCCGAGACGCTCGGCCGCCGCCTGGGGGAGATGCACGCCGTCCTGGCGGCCGCGGACCCCGCCGACCCGGGCCTGGCGCCGGAGGCCATGTCGCCTTTCAACGTGCGCTCGCTGTACCAGTCGATCCGGGGCCGGGTCCACACCGCCCGGGAGGCCCTCGAGGCCCGACGGCCATCGCTGCCACCGCGCGAGGCGGCCGCTGCGGACGCGGTCGAGGCCGCCCTGCCCGGCGTCGAGGCACTCCTGGCGGCCCTGCGCGAGCAGCGCCTGAACGCCCAGCGCATCCGGGTCCACGGCGACCTGCACCTGGGGCATGTCCTCGACACGGGCAGTGACGTCGTCTTCCTCGACTTCGAGGGTGACACCGGGCGGCCCCTCAGCGAACGTCGGCTGAAGCGCCCGGCGCTGGTCGACCTGGCCAGTCTCGTGCGCTCCATCCACTTCGCCGCCCACTGGCCGACCGTCGAGCGAGAGTCGCTCGGGACGGACCCGGAGGCGCAGGCGCGGCTGGCGTCCTGGTCCACGTTCTGGTTCCAGTGGATGTCGGCCGCGTGCGTGCGCGGCTATCGAGCAGGAACCGATGGTGCTTCGTTCCTGCCCGCCGACGACGAGGCCTGGTCGGTGCTCTTCGAGAGCCTCCTGATCGCACGTGCCTGCGACGAGCTCCCGTCCCGCCTGGGGCAGCGGGCCGACTGGCTGGGACTCCCCCTGGCTGGTCTCGACGAGTTGCTCGGCGGGCGGCACTGAGTCACCCTCGAGAGCCGCCAGGTCGACGATCGACGTGCGCCCGGCGACCACTGCCCTTCGCCTCGGAGGCTGCCTGCCATGCGCCGTCACCCTGATGTACGATCGGGCGACAGCGGCCAATCCCCAACGACAGCGCAAGGCGCCTCTCGACCGCGGTCCGGTGCGAGGGGCGTTCATCTCGATCGGAGCCAACCATGAGCGCAGCAGAGCGCGGCGACGTCTCATCGGCGGCCGCCGCTGACGTCGATGACGACCTCGAGTTCGCGGCGGCCCGCAAGGGCTCGGCCGAGGAGCTCCTTGACGCCGACGCCCACGATCCCCTCGACCCCATGCGCCATTCGGCCGCCCACGTCATGGCCGAGGCGGTCATGGACCTCTTCCCGGGCACGCGGCTGGGTATCGGGCCGGCCATCGTGGGTGGCTTCTACTACGACTTCGACCTGCCGCGCCCGCTGACCCCGGAAGACCTCGGCGCCATCGAGGCGCACAT
This sequence comes from uncultured Chloroflexia bacterium, assembly GCA_963825995.1. Taxonomy (GTDB): domain Bacteria; phylum Chloroflexota; class Limnocylindria; order Limnocylindrales; family CSP1-4; genus JAFMJV01. The sequence goes on along the minus strand of CAWGVH010000006.1, from coordinate 739,639 downwards.
GGCCGCCTCCGTCGCGGCAGACCACGCCTTCGTGCGCCGTGAGTGGGACCCCGACGAGGGCCGCGCCCTGCTCGAGGCGGCCGGACAGCCCTACAAGGTGGAGATCCTTGACGACCTGCGGACCGCGGCCGCCGAGCGGGGCGAGGCACCGCCGCCAGTCTCCACCTATCAGCACGGGCCTTTCATCGACCTCTGCCGCGGCCCGCACCTGGAGTCCACCGGCCGCCTCGGCCCCTTCAAGCTCCTCTCCGTGGCCGGCGCCTACTGGCGTGGCCGCGAGGACCGCCCCATGCTGCAGCGCATCTACGGCACCGTGTGGTCCACCCAGGAAGAGCTGGACCTCTACCTGTGGCGCCGCGAGGAGGCTCGCAAGCGTGACCACCGCCGCCTCGGCGTCGCCCTCGACCTCTTCAGCTTCCACGATGTCAGCCCGGGCTCGGCCTTCTGGCACCCCAAGGGCCAGCGTCTCTGGCGCACACTGGAGACGGCCATGCGCGAGCTGCAGGAGCGCCGCGGCTACCAGGAGGTGAGCACGCCCATCCTCGTCAGCAAGCGCCTCTGGGAGCAGTCGGGCCACTGGGACCACTACGCCGACAACATGTTCCGCGTTGAGTCGGAGGAGCAGGTCTTCTCGCTCAAGCCCATGAACTGCCCGGAATCGACGTACATCTACCGCAGCCGTGTGCGCTCCTACCGCGAGCTGCCGCTGCGCCTCTCGGAGTATGGGCGCCTGCACCGCAACGAGCGCTCTGGGGCCCTCTCCGGTCTGACCCGTGTGCGGCAGTTCGTCCAGGATGACGCCCATGTCTACGTCCGTCCGGACCAGCTGGCCGAGGAGATCGAGGCACTGCTCGGTGAGGTCCGGGAGTGTTACGCCTGGTTCGGACTCGTGCCGCGCTTCGCCTTCGCCACCCGGCCGGACAAGGCCCTCGGCGACCCGGCCGCGTGGGAACGCGCCGAGGGGCTCATCCGCTCGGCGCTGGACGCCAGCGGGGTCGACTACACGGTCAAGCCCAAGGACGGCACCTTCTACGCACCCAAGATCGACATCTACATCGAGGATGCCCTGGGTCGCGAGTGGCAGATGGCCACCATCCAGGCGGACATGATGATGCTGCCGGAGCGCTTCGACCTCTCGTACATCGACGAGCACGGCCAGCCGCAGCGGCCGATCGCCATCCACCGTGCCATCTACGGCTCCTTCGAGCGCTTCATCGGTATCCTCGTGGAGCACTTCGCGGGCGCCTTCCCCTTCTGGTGCGCGCCCGTCCAGGCCGTCGTCATCCCCATCGCCGATCGGCACACGGAGGCCGCTGGGGAGCTCGCGGGCGTGCTGCGCGCGCAGGGCGTCCGCGTCGAGGTGGATGAGTCCTCCAATCGAATGCAGAACAAGATCCGCCTGGCCCAGGAGCAGAAGGTGCCCTACATGCTCGTGCTCGGCGATCGCGAGGTCGAGGCTCGCACGGCCTCCCCACGGACGAGGGCAGGGGAGCAGCTCGAGCCGCTGGCATGGGAGGCTCTGGCCGAGCGACTTGCCGAGCAGGCCGCCGCACGACGTCCCGACTGACAGTGGCATCGCGAACGACTCACGAGTAGAAGGAGGCGAACCGCATGGCTCCACGACACGCCCGTCGCGCAGCGCTGCTGGTCATGCTGCTGGGTGCCCTGACGATCGGCACGACAGCCGTGCACGCGCAGGACGCATCGCCGTCGCCATCTCCCGAGGGGCCGGGCTGGCTCGGAGCCGTCGATGAGGTCTACCGTGACCAGTTCGACGAGGCCGCGGAGTGGTTGGACCTCGGGGAGGATGAATCGGGACGGACGTCACTCGAGGATGGCCGGCTCTTCATGTCCGTCAACGGTCCGGGCGCCAACTACTGGGATGCCTGGCTGGCGCCCCAGCCCGCCGCCGTCATGCGGGTCGAGGCGACCATCGACATCGACGACGCCAAGGGCACCGGCGCCGGCGTGGCCTGCGGCTCGGCCCTCGGCCTGCCACGCTGGTTCGTGGCCGGCGTCAACAATGCCGACGAGTGGTGGCTGGGCCGGCTCATCGATGGCCGGCTGCAGGTCGTGGATCGCGGACTGCTCATGAACCCCACATCGGCCAAGCGGGCGCCGGTCAAGGTCGCCATCGAATGTGCTGCCGTGGAGGCCGAAGGCGGCGACCGGGTGCTGATGACGGTGGATGGTCGGCCGGTCACGACGACCTCGCGGCTGGACATCCCGGTGGGACCGTATGACAAGGCCGGCCTGCTCATCAGCAGCGACAAGGCGGTGGGCAGCGCCACCTACGATGACATGCTCGTCCACGTCGGCGACGCCTACGCCCTGCGCCAGGCCGTTCGCGACCCCGACCGACCGAGCGAGTGACCGCCTGTGCTATATTCCGCCGGCGACCGGCGCTGGTCGTGGCTGTGCGTCGCGTCCGCGCGGGGCGATCGTGGAATGCTGCAACGGTGAGGGACTAGCCTGAGCAAGGACCTGCGTGTCAACGAGATGATCCGGATCCCACAGGTGCGGGTCATCGACGAAGAGGGGAACCAGCTGGGTGTGATGCCCACGCCACGGGCCCTGCAACTGGCGCAGGAGCGTGGATACGACCTCGTCGAGGTCGCCCCCATGTCTAGCCCGCCCGTTACCCGTCTTCTCGATTACGGCCAGTTCAAGTACGAGCAGGCCCGCAAGGAGAAGGAGGCCAGGCGCCACCAGCGCTCGGTGGAGTTCAAGGAGGTCCGCCTCAGGGTCAAGATCGGCAAGGGTGACTTCGACACCAAGGTGCGACGGGCGATCTCCTTCTTGGAGGCTGGCGACCGCGTCAAGGTGGCGGTCCAGTTCCGCGGCCGCGAGGTCAGTCACGCCTACATCGGGCGGGACCTTCTCGATCGGTTCGCGGGCTCGGTGGCGGACTATGGCAGCGTCGACCGTCCCCCCATCCTGGAAGGTCGCTCCATGGCCATGGTCCTGACCTCCAGCCTCAAGCCTGGCGCACAGGTGCGCAAGAACGACGGGGATGCCAGCACGGACGCTGGACCCACGACTGACGCCGAACCGAAGACAGACGCTGAACCGAAGACACCCATGAACGTAGAGGCGGCGCCCGCTGACGTGGTGCCGCGGGTCGTGACGCCCGGGTCGGATGCCCCGGCCGCGGCCAGCACAGGAGGCTGACGCCAGTGCCCAAGATGAAGAGCCACAAGGGAGCCCAGAAGCGCTTCGGCGCGACCGGCAGTGGCAAGGTCTACCGAGTCAAGTCCTGGCGCGGTCACCATCTCGAGATCAAGCCGTCGCGGCGAACGCGTCGCTATGCCGGCAAGACCATGCTTGACGGGTCCAGCGCGAACGCCGTCAAGCGCATGCTGCCGTACCTCTAGGAGCACGAACGTTCCATGGCACGAGTCAAGCGAGGCGTCACCGCCCACAAGCGCCACAAGCGCCTCCTCAAGGCCGCGGAGGGCAAGCGCGGCACGCATTCGAAGCTCATCAAGTCGACGCGTGAGGCGCAGCTGCACGCGATGGCCTACGCCTATCGCGGTCGCAAGGAGCGCAAGCGCCAGATGCGCGCGCTCTGGATCACCCGCCTCAACGCGGCCGCGCGCCTGAACGGGCTGACCTACGGCACGCTCATCAGCGGCCTGAAGTCGGCCGGCGTCGCATTGGACCGCAAGATCCTGGCCGATATCTGCGTCCGCGATGCAGCCACCTTCGCGCGCATCGCAGAGGTCGCCAAGTCCCAGTAACGACGAGCCCCCAGCCCGTCGTGGACGTCGCCTCGTTCCAGGTCCAGCTCGAGGAGCTCCGTTCGCGCGCCATGGCCGCCATCGCGGCGGCCGCTTCGCCTGAGGGCCTGGACGCGGTCGAATCCGGCATCCTCGGCCGCAAGGGAGAGCTGCGAACGCTGCTGGCCGGCATCGGGGCACTCTCGGCGCAGGACCGGCCCCAGGTCGGCGCCCTGGCCAACCCGGTCCGCGAGGCCGTGGAAGCTGCCCTGGCCGAGCGGCGCGCCGGCCTCGAGGCGGCGGCGCTGGAGGAGCGTCTGCGGGTCGAGGGCGAGGACGTCACGATGCCCGGCCGACCGGTCTGGCGGGGCTCGCTGCACCCCCTGCCGGAGACGGAACGCGAGATCGCGCGCATCTTCGGCCAGTTCGGGTTCGTCGTCGTGGAGAGCCCGGAGGTCGAGAGCGACGAGCTCAACTTCCAGGCCCTCAACATCCCCGCCGACCACCCGGCACGCGACCTCTGGGACACCATCTACGTGGAGCAGCCCGCGTCAGCGGCTGGCACTGGCGCAGAGGATGGCCGGCACCTGCTCCTGCGGACGCACACCTCGCCCGGTCAGATCCGAGCCATGCGCCAGGCCAGTCCGCCCATCCGCATCCTGACGCCCGGCCGCTGCTATCGCTACGAAGCCGTCGATGCCAGCCACGGCTTCGAGTTCTTCCAGGTGGAGGGGCTCATGGTCGATGAGGGCACCAGCATGGCCCACCTGCGCGGGCTGCTGGACGCCTTTGCCCATGCCATGTTCGGGGCGGACCGGCCGACTCGCTTCCGCCCCGGCTACTACCCCTTCACGGAGCCCTCCGTGGCCTTCGACATCGGTTGCGTGGTCTGCGAGGGCCAGGGTTGCCCGGCCTGCAAGCGGACGGGCTGGATGACCATCCTGGGCGCCGGCATGGTGCACCCGGTCGTACTGCGCAATGGCGGCATCGACCCGGAGCGCTACCAGGGCTTCGCCTTCGGCATGGGCACCGACCGCATCGCCATGCTGCGCTACGCCATCACGGACATCCGTGCCTTCCTGGCCAACGACCTGCGCTTCCTGGAGCGGCTCTAGATGCGTGTCCCGATCTCGTGGCTTCGCGAGTATGTCGATGTCGAGCTCTCGCCCGACGAGCTGGCCGAGCGCCTCACGCTGCTGGGCATGGAGGTCAGCGCCATCGAGCGCATCGGGGGCGACTGGCAGCGCGTCGTGGTCGGCGAGCTGCTGGAGGTCGCGCCGCACCCGAACTCGAACCGGCTCTCGCTGACGCGCGTGCGCATCGGCGCGGGCGAGCCTGAGCTCTCCATCGTCTGCGGTGCCACCAACATCACCAGGGGCCAACGCGTGCCAGTGGCCCTGCCGGGCTCCGTGCTGCCAGGGAACCGGCGCATCGAGGTCACCACCATCGCCGGTGTGCCCAGCCAGGGCATGCTCTGCAGCGGCGATGAGCTGGGCCTCAGCAGTGACGCCGACGGCATCCTCATCCTGCCCGGCGACGCGACGCTGGGGCGCGGATTGGCCGACCTCGCGGGCGACGTCGTGCTCGACATCGATGTCAAGCCCAACCGGGGCGACGCACTGAGCATCCTGGGTCTGGCCCGCGAGGTCGCCGCCACGACGGGGTCGCCGCTACGCTGGCCTGACCTGGCTGTCGACGAATCCGGGGATGCCACGGCCGATCACTTGTCCGTGCTCGTCGAGGACCCCGACCTGTGCCCTCGATTCGTGGGCCGCTATGTGGCGGGTGTGCAGGTCGGTCCCTCGCCCTGGGACGTCCAGCGGCGCCTGATCGCGGCCGGCGTGCGACCCATCTCCAACGTGGTGGATGCCTCCAACTACGTGCTCCTGGAGCTCGGCAAGCCCATCCATACCTTCGATGCCGACGCCGTGCACGAGGGGCGCATCATCGTGCGCCGTGCTCGGCCCGGCGAGCGCCTGGAGACGCTCGACCACGTGGAGCGGGACCTCGCGCCGGAGACGTTGCTCATCACCGATGCGCGCGGCCCGCTGGCCATCGCGGGCGTCATGGGCGGGGCCGCCAGCGAGGTCTCCGAGCGAACCCGCGACGTCATCATCGAATCGGCCATCTTCGATCCGGTGAGCATCCGCCGCACCGCCTTCCGCTATGCCCTGCGCAGCGAGGCCAGCCTTCGATTCGAGAAGGGCCAGGAGCACGGCATGGCCCTGGCCGGTGCAGACCGGACCGCCGCTCTGATGCTGGAATGGGCGGGCGGCCGGGCAACCGTGGGCGTCGTGGACAGCCAGCCGCAGGCGCCTCCCCGGGCGCGCATCACCTTCCGTCCCGCACGCATCAGCCGCCTGCTGGGGGAGGCCATCCCGTCCGAGGAGCAGCGTGCCCTGCTCGAGCGCGTCGAGATCGCTCACCGAGACCGCGCTGCCCGGGGCCGCCGTGCCCATCATCGCCGGCGAGGCAGCGTTGACCCTGGACGCCGGAGAGGTCGCCGAGGCCCTGGTGGCCATCGTGCCCCCGCACCGGCGGGACCTGGCCATCGAGGCCGACATCGCCGAGGAGGTCGCGCGCGTGCGCGGGTACGAGACCGTCGCCGGCCGGCTGCCGGACACCACCATGCCCGGCTACCGGCCGGACGAGCGGTCAACGGTCGATGCCATCCGTGGCATCCTGGCTGGCGCCGGCCTTGCGGAGATCGTGACCCACGGCCTCATCGGGCCCGAGGATCATGCGCGGCTGGGCTGGGCGCCGGGTGACCCGGACACCATCCGAGCCTCGAACCCTGTCACGTTGGATCACTCGGAGCTGCGCCGCTCGCTGATCCCGGAGCACCTGCGGGTCATCGTGGACAACGAGCGACAGCGCAACCCGGACGTGCGGGCGTTCGAGGTCGGCACCCTGCATGCGTGGCACAAGGGGCAGCCGACCGAGCGCGACGTGCTGGGCATCATCCTGGCGGGCCGTGAGCGGCCCCTGGCACACGACCGTGGGATGACCGTCGTGGACGTGGCTGCCGCCAAGGGTCTGCTGGAGCTGCTCCTGGCCAGGCTCTCAGCCGGCCGCCTCGTCTACGAGCCCACGGCGACACGGGGGGGTGTCGAGCATCCCGGACGCACCGCATCCGTGGTGGCCGTCTCGGGCGCGGCTGATGGCGTGCCCATCGGGCGGGTCGGCGAACTGCACCCGAGCCTCCTGGCAGCCCGCGGCGTCCGCGCCGAGCACGTCGTCTTCGCCGAGCTCGATCTGGCATCGCTCCGCCGGATGTGTCCGCAGCGGATTCGCGTGGGCCGCCTGGAGTCGCTGCCCGGCGCGGAGCGGGATATCGCCGTCGTGGTGCCGCTCGAGCAGCCCGCGGGCGCGGTGGAGGCGGTCATCCGCGAACACGGTGGCGCGCACCTGCGCAGCGTGCGTCTCTTCGACGAGTACCGCGGCGCGCCCCTTGGCGACGGGGAGCGCAGCCTCGCATTTCGCCTTCGATTCGAGGCCCTGGAAGGGGCTCTCAGGGAGGCTGAGGTGGAGAGCGCGGTGGAGCGGATGGTTGCGATGCTGAGCGAGCGACTTGGCGCCCGCCTCCGAGCCTGATAGCGTAATACCGTGACGTGCCGCCCATGAACATCGGGACGATGGACATCTACCTGCTCGTGATCATCGTGGCCGCCCTCGTGGTGGGCTTCTTCTGGGGTGCCGTCCGCAGCCTGATGCTGCTGGCGGCCTGGCTGCTGGCATTCGTCATCGGCGCCTACCTGCAATTGCAGCTGGGCTCATACCTGGCAGCCCAGTGGACCAACTACCTCTCCTCCTTCAGTGAGATGGCCGCCTTCGGCATCATCTACATCGGGATCCTGGTGGCGGCGCCCATCTTCATCCTGGCCTCGACCACGGGCACCCAGCAGTTCTTTGCCAGCCAGGCCCTGGACGACGTGGCCGGCGCCCTCGTGGCCATGGGCGTGGCCGTCCTCGGCATCGCCGGCCTCATGGTCGTGCTGGCCACGTTCTACGGGTCTGGTGAGCCCTTCGTGGACCCGGCCGGCGGGCCGGCCTGGACGGCCCAGCTGTACCAGTCCCTGGTCGATTCGACGATCGGCGGTGCCATCGCCGACCGGCTCATCCCCATCCTCGGCGCCATCCTGGGGCCGATCCTGCCGCCGGATGTCCGCGAGGTCATGATTTGACCCTGACCGCGCGACCCGCGGGCGGCTTTCCCTCCAGATAGCGACCCACAGTCGTGACACCGTTCGAGCCGGTCGACAGGGCAGAGCTGGCTGGCGCGGCCACCGATGTGGCCAGGGACCTGCTGGGGACCGTCGTCGTGCGTGACGATGGCGCCGGACTGCGGGTCGGTCGGGTCGTGGAGACGGAGGCCTATGGCGGTCCGGAGGACCGTGCCAGCCACGCGCGCGCCGGGCGGACCTCCCGCACGAGCATCATGTTCGGTCCGGCCGGTCGGGCCTATGTGTACCTTGTCTATGGGCTGCACCATTGCCTGAACGTCGTCTGCGGCGCGGACGGCGAGGCGGCTGCGGTCCTCGTCCGCGCCGTGCAGCCGCTCGCGGGGATCGAGCGCATGCGTGGGGCGCGAGGCGCCGCTGGGAGCGACGCGAGAGTGGCCGCCGGTCCGGCGCGCCTCTGCAAGGCCCTCGGGATCGACCGTTCGCTCGACGGGCTCGACCTGCTCTCGGACGATCGTCTCAGGTTGGCTGCGTCGTGCTCAGGCCAGGCTCGGCTGGAACCCGGCGAGCAGGTCGTGGCGGGACCGCGGGTGGGGGTCTCTTACGCGGGCCCGGAGTGGGCCATGCGGCCTTGGCGTTTCGGCATCGCCGGCCACCCCGCGCTGAGCCGTCCCTTCCCGACCTCCGGCTGATGGACGCTCGCTCCTCGGAGCTGCTCGAGTTCCCGCTCGTCCGGGTGCGTTTGGCCGCCTATGCAGCCTTCGAGCCGTCACGCCGACTGGCCCTGGCGGTCGAGCCCTCGGCGGATCCGGTCGTCGTGACCCGTCGTCTCGACGAGACCGACGAGGCCCGATGGCTGCTCTCGGTGCGGCCAGACATCGGCATCGGTGGAGCGCGGGACATCGGGCCCATCGTGTCGCGCGCTGTCCGCGCCGGCCGCCTCGACCCCGCGGAGCTGTGGGCTATCGTGGAGACGCTCGTGGCGGCCGGCCGCCTCGCCGACGCGCTGCGCGAGGTGGAGCGGCCGCTGCTCCACGGGCTGTACCGAAGCCTTGACCCCGTGCTGGCCCTGCGTGCCCGCCTGGAGGCCAGCGTCGACCCGGCCGGCGAGATCATGGACACGGCCTCGCCGGCGCTGGGCGGCCTGCGCCGGTCCGTGCGGCTGGCCCATGAACGATTGCGCAGCCGGCTCGAGGCGCTCATCCACTCGGACCTGGCGGGGGCGCTGCAGGAGCCGCTCGTCACGTTGCGCAACGGCCGCTACGTGGTGCCGGTGCGGGCCGATTCCAAGGGCCGGGTCCGGGGTATCGTCCACGACCAGTCGGGCAGCGGGCAGACCCTCTTCGTGGAGCCGCTCGTGGCCGTGGAGCTATCCAACGCGTGGCGCGAGGCGCAGCTGGCGGCCCAGGCGGAGGAGGAGCGGGTCCTCGATGAGCTCTCCGCCCACGTGGGTGCCAACGCCGAGGCCCTGAGCGCCGACCTGGACGCCCTGGCCCACTTCGACCTCTGGCTCTGCCGGGCACGCTTCGCCGATGAGCTCGATGCGATCCGCCCGGCAGCGGCGGCGACGCGTTCGGTCACCCTGCTTTCCGCTCGGCATCCCGGGCTGAGCGGACGTGTCGTGCCCATCGACGTGCGCCTCGGCGGCGAGTACACGGCGCTCGTCATCACCGGTCCCAATACCGGGGGCAAGACGGTGGCCCTGCGCACGGTGGGCCTGCTGGTGCTCATGCACCAGGCCGGGCTGCACGTGCCGGTGGCGGAGGGTAGCGCGATGCCCATCTTCCGCGACGTCCTGGCGGACATCGGGGATGAGCAGTCCGTGGCGCAGTCGTTGTCCACCTTCAGCGGGCACCTGCGCACCATCACGCGAATCGTCGAGGTGGCCGGCGAGGGCACGCTCGTGCTGCTCGACGAGCTTGGTGCTGGCACCGATCCCACCGAGGGCTCCGCCCTCGCCCAGTCGCTGCTCGACCACTTCATCCGCACAGGCGCCCTTGTCGTAGCCACGACGCACTACGCGGAGCTCAAGACGTACGCGCACAACGAGCCACGTGCCCGCAACGCCTCAGTCGACTTCGACCTGGCCACGCTTGCGCCGACGTACCGCCTCTCCATCGGTCTGCCGGGCACCAGCCAGGCCTTCGCCATCGCCGAACGCCTGGGGCTGCCCGTGGCCCTCGTCGAGGATGCTCGCTCGCGCCTCTCGGTGGCCCAGCAGGAGTTCGAGACGACGCTGGCCTCGATCCGCCGGACGCAGCTGGACATCACGGCTGCCGAGGCGCGTGCCTCCGATGCCGAGCAGCGGGCCGGGGTGGCCCTGTCCGAGGCCGAGGACGAGCGGCGCCGTGCGCGCGCCGAGCGACGCGTAGCCGCCGCCGAGGCGCGCCGCCAGGCCGAGGTGGCCCTCGCGGCCATCGAGACCGAGATCGCCGAGATGCGTGGCGCCCTGGCGCGCGAAACGTTGACCGGCCCGCGCCTCGACCAGGCCATGACGCGCATCGACGCGCGCCTCGCCGTCATGCCCAGGGTCGAGGATCCGGGGGACCAATCGCCGCTCTCGCGGGTCCACTGGCAGGTCGGTCAACGTGCGGCCACGGTGGGCGGCTGGCTGGGCACGGTGGTGGCCCTCGATGAGGCCCGTCAGCGCGCCACCCTGGACGCCGGCGGCATGCGCCTCGACGTGGCCATGGACGAGCTTCAGGCGGCGTCCGCGAGTGGACCGGCCCTGACCGGCGCAGGCGGGCCGACGTGGCTGCCACGGAGCGGCCGCCGCGGCGACTTCGGCGCCCCGCCGCGCGGCGCCCCCGGCCCCGCCGCCGGGAACCGGTCCGCCGTGGGCCGGGGGCGTCCTCGGGCCGTGGCCGCGAGCCTGGACCTGCGAGGGGCCCGCGTGGAGGAGGCCCTGGCCCTGCTTGAGCAGTACCTCGATGACGCTGCGCAGGCCGATGCCGGCCGCGTGACGGTCATCCACGGTCACGGCTCGGGCGCCATGCGCGACGCTGTCAGGAGCGCGCTGAGCCAGCACGTCCTCGTGCGCGAGTGGCGTCCAGGAGAACGCGGCGAGGGGGGCGACGGAGCCACCATCGTGTCCTTCTAGGTACTGCCCGAGGGACGAGCCGCGTCCGTCCGGCGCCTGCGTCGGTCAGGGAGCCACTGACGCTGCGGCCCCGAGGTCGACCGCGGGGCTCGCGACGGCGGGAGCCGGGCTTGGCTGTTCGGCTGGGGCGAGGCTGGGCACGACGACCGGCGGTGCGATGCTGGCCGCCGGCGTGGGCTGCGGCGGTGGCGTCGGTTCCGGGGTGGGCTGCGGCTCCGGGGTCGGCTGCGGTGTGGGTTCCGGGGTCGGCCGCGGCCGTTTCGTGGGCTCCGGCGTGGGCTCCGGCGGGGGCTCGGGTGCGATCGTCGGAGGCAGCGTAGGCGCGGGGGAGACCTCCGCCGGCAGCGATGGCGCCGTCGATGGCGGAGCGGATGCCGACGGCGAGGCGCTGGGGCTGGCCGACGGTGCCAGGCTGCAGGATCGCGTCGGGGCGAAGGGGCCGCCCCAGGTCTGACCGTAGGGCTGGAAGTAGGGCTCGAAGAAGTAGGCCGTGAAGGTGCGCTTGGTGCTGGAGACGCTGGCGCCGACGCCGGGCCCGCGGCGAGCCCGCTTGAGCCAGCCCTGCACGGCCTCGTTCCAGCTCGGGAAGGCCGACTCCGCGTCGTCGAGGACCAGGTAGCCCCGGGTGCGCGGCTGCCCTTGGCAGCCCTCCTCCCAGAGGTACGTGCCGCCGTCTGGTCCGCGCACGACCTCCAGGCCGCGCAGATACGGGTCCTTGCCGGGAGCCGTGCCGCGCAGGAAGTACTCGGTGGTCTGCTCGCGCGACCACTGTGAGGGTTCGGCACCCGTGAAGACGTCCACGCCGGCGGTCGTGAGGCCATCCGGCCGTGCGAAGTCACGCACCTCCCAGCCCCGGGTCACCTCGCTCAGGAAGGCATCCCAGATCGGCGCAGCCACGTCCAGCGAGAAGACCGGGTTGGCCACGGTCGTGACCGGGCTGGAGTCGCTGTTGCCGGCCCAGACACCGACGCTCAGGGCGTACTCGCCGCGCTGGCGCCCGCGGGCCGAGGGCGGTGCGATGTACCCGTAGGCGTTGAGGTCCTTGGCGTCGTTCGTGGTGCCCGTCTTGAGGGCGGCCGGCCGGCGCTGCCCGGTCGGCGTGGTGATGCGACTGGCCGCCCAGATGGGGTTGACGGCCGGGTCCGTGTTGCCGGCCAGGATGTCGGTGACCACGAAGGCGGCCTGGTCGGAGATGGCACGCTCCCCCTTCGGCGGCGTGTGGGGCGGCAGGACCTCGTCGCCATCGGTGTTGGTGGCCTGCAGGATGGAGGTGACCCCCGGGTTGCGGCCGCTGTTGGCCAGCGTCGCGTACGACTGATTGAGATCGAGGGGGTGGACCTCCAGGCTGCCCAGGGCCATGGCCAGGCCGGCCGTGGGCCGGCGGCGCTGGAACTCCATGCCGAAGTCCTGGGCCTTGTCGAAGACGTCCTCCTCTCCGACGATACCCAGCGCCTTGACGGCCGGGACGTTCAGCGAGAACTGCAGGGCGTTGCGGACCCGCAGCGGGCCGCGCTCCTGGCCGTTGAAGTCGGTCGGCACGTAGCCGCCGCCGAAGTCGGTGGTGACGTCCATGAGCATCGTGGCCGCCGTGAGCGAGCGCTCGTCGATGCCGGTGGCATAGGTGAACGGCTTGAAGGCCGAGCCCGGCTGACGCCAGCCCGACGAGAGGACGTCGAACTGCGGCTGCATCTTGCGGCCGACCTTGCGGCGCTCGTAGTAGTTGGCCGAGCCGACATAGGCGATGATCTCGCCGCGCTCATAGTCGAGGGCTGACAGGGCACCGTTCCAGACGTTCTGGTAGCGCAGCCGCTGCATCCAGGCCTCGTAGGGCACGCCCAGCTCCCGCGCCGCGGCAGCGGGGTCCGCGCGATGCGGAACGAGGGTGGCCGCCTGGATCCACTTGTCGGCCGACTCCTGGATGCCCATGTCCAGCGTCGTCACCACCCGCAGGCCGCCCTGCTCGAGGATGTCGCAGGTCTCGGCCTCCCCGCAGAGGCGCTCGCGCAGCTCCTCGAGCACGTACCACACGAAGTGCGGAGCCTTCCAGGCGGCCTGGAACTGCGGCACGACCTCCAGTTCCTCCTGCTTGGCATCCAGGAAGTCCTGGCGCGAGTAGGCGGCGCCGCTGAGCTCGCGCCGGGTGGCATCGTTGGCGAGCAGGTCCAAGATCATGTTGCGGCGGGCGACGATGGCCGAGTCGGCCGGCACGACGAGGCGGCCGTCCTCCGTCTCGATGGCGTTGCGCACCAGATCGTAGGTGGACGGCGCCTGGGGGATGGCAGCCAGGGTGGCCGCCTGCGCGAGGCTCAGATCGTCGAGGTCCGCGATGCCGAAGTAGGACTTGGCGGCCGCCTGCACGCCGTAGCTGTTGTTGCCGTAGAAGTTCTGGTTGAGATACGCGGTCAGGATGGCCTCCTTGCCCTCGCGGCCGCGGTAGGCGTCGGTGACCCGGACCGACTGGATGAGCTCCTTGATCTTGCGTTCGCCGAGGCGACTCGACTCCTGCATGACGTCGTCTGGCAGGAGCTTCTGGCGCACCAGCTGCTGGGTGATCGTGGAGCCCCCGCGGGCATCCCCCGTGAGCGTGTCCAGGGCAGCCGAGGCGATGCCCAGCGGGTCGATGCCAGTGTTGGCCCAGAAGGTCTTGTCTTCCACGGCCGTGACGGCGTCAGCCAGGATGGGCGGCACGCCCTGCCACTCGATGACGCGGCGTCGCTCACCCCCCGAGGAGATGCGGGCCAGGACGGTCTTCCCGTCCCGGGCGTACATGACCGAGTCCTCGGGAAACACGATCTCCTCGAGAGCCGTCGGATCGGGCAGGCCTCGGCTGTACACGACGGCCCCGCCCACGACCGTCACGAAGCCCAGCACGGCGAGGAGCGTGAGCCCACCGAAGACCAGCAGGACGAGCGTCCGCAGGGTCGCCGTCCGGCGTCCGCTCGGCGTGTGGCGCGGCGGTCGCGCGTGGCCGTGCGCCGCCGGCGGGACGGGCGGCACACCCGGGCCCGGGCGTGGCGGGGGAGGAGGGAGCGGTTGGGGCGGACGCGCCGGCGGATACGGGGGCCGGGCGCCGCTGCGAGGCGTCGATGGCATGCGCCAGCGACTCTAGCATCGCTTACACGGACCGCGGCCCGGCCGAGGACGGCCCCGCCACGGCAGCCGCGCTCGGTGGTGGCTAGCATGAAGGCATGCACACGAAGTCTTATCCCTGCCCCGGGACGGCCGCATGAGCGGAACCGCCCTCCTCGAGGAGCTGCGCTGGCGCGGTCTCATCCACCTCGCCTCGGAGGGCCTCGAGGAGCGCCTCGCCAGGGGGCCCATCAGCGGCTACATCGGCTTCGATGCCTCCGCGACGTCGCTGCACGTCGGGCACCTGCTCCAGGTCTTCCTGCTGACGCACCTGCAGCGAGCCGGCGGCCGGCCGGTCATCGTCATCGGGGGCGGGACGGGCATGATCGGCGACCCCTCCGGCAAGTCCAGCGAACGCAATCTGCTCGACGAGGCGACCATCGAGGCCAACTCGGGGGCCCTGCGACGTCAGCTGGAGCGCTTCCTCGACTTCACGCCGGGGCCGACACAGCCGCGCATGGTGGACAACCGCGACTGGCTGGCATCGATGTCCGTCATCGACTTCCTGCGCGACATCGGCAAGCACTTCACGGTGCCCTACATGCTGGCCAAGGACTCAGTCCAGGCACGCCTGGCCGCGGGCATGAGCTTCACCGAGTTCAGCTACCAGACCCTCCAAGCGACCGACTTCCTGCACCTCCACCGTCACGAGGGCGTGGACATGCAGCTGGGCGGAGCCGATCAGTGGGGCAACATCACGGCCGGCCTGGAGCTCATCCGGAGGGTCGAGGGTCGCGGGGAGACCGTGGCCGACAGTACTGCTGCGGGCGCCGCCGAACCCACGGCCTTCGGGCTCTGCAGCCCCTTGCTGCTGACGCGCTCCGGCCAGAAGATGGGCAAGTCCGAGAAGGGGGCGGTGTTCCTGGACGCCGCGCTCACGAGCCCCTTCGACTTCTACCAGTACTGGATCAACGACGACGACGCTCTCGTCCTCGACCACCTGCGCTGGCTGACCACGCTGGACACGTCGACCATCGAGGGCATCGCGGCTGAGCATGCCGCACGGCCTGAGGGGCGCCACGCGCAGCAGGCCCTGGCCTTCGATCTCACGGCCCGCATCCACGGCACCGAGGAGGCGCAGCGCCAGGTGGCCATGGCCGAGGCAGCCTTCGCCGCCGTCGTGGACGACCCGAAGGTGCTGGCATCCCTGCATCAGGCGCTGGGCGGCTTCGAGTTCGGGCCGGAGGCGGAGGCCTGGACGGTCCTGGACCTGGCGGTCGCAGCGGGCGGCGCATCGCGCGCCGAGGCGCGGCGGCTCATCACCCAGGGCGGTCTCTCGGTGAACGGCGAGCGCCTGGCCGATCCGACAGCGGCCCCACCGGCGCTCATCGCGGGGCGCTACTGGTGGGTGTCGTTGGGCAAGAAGCGGCGCGTGGTCGGCCGGCGCTCCGGCTGAGACTGCGGCACAGCCCCGAGCGTGCGCCACCCGCCACAGGGCGGCGCGCCCCGCGGTGGCGCTAGCGTGCGTGGCGGCTCTTCAGCGCATCCATCACGGCGCTTGGCTCGAGGCCGCGCTCGGCGCAGAGCACGAGCGCGTGGTAGAGCAGGTCCGCCAGCTCGCCGGCCAGCTCGGCCCGCGGGCGGGGCGTGCCTGAGCGTTCTGCCACGGCATCATCCTTGGCGGCCATGACGACTTCCGTGGCCTCCTCGGCGACCTTGCGGGCCACGGCGTCCACACCACCCGCCAGCAGGCGGCTCGTGTAGGAGCCCTCGGGCCGCGTTCGGGCTCGCTCGGCGACAGTGGCCCACAGCTCCTCGAGCCAGGTGAAGTCCTGGAGCGCCCTTGGCGCGCCGCCGGTCGTGGCGCCGGTCCCAACCTGCGCGGGGGTCGCGCCTTGGATCGCATCGATCCCGACAGCCGAGGCCGCGGCATCGCGGTCGAAACAGGAGCGGGCCTCGGTATGGCACGTCGGGCCGGCCGGTCGGGCCCGGATGAGGATGGCGTCCGCATCGCAGTCGAGCTCCTGCGAGACGACGGCCAGCGTGTGGCCGCTGGACTCGCCCTTGCGCCACAGCCGTCCACGCGAGCGCGAGTGGAAATGCGCCTCGCCGGTCCTCAGGGTAGCCTCGACGGCCTCGGCGTCCTGCCAGGCGACCATCAGCACGCGCCCGTCGTCGGCGTCCTGGACGACGGCCGCCACGAGCCCGTCCGGGCCGTAGCGGATGGCCAACGGGTCGACCGGGCGCGCTGTCGGAGCAGTCATCAGGCGGCCGCCTCCGTGATACGAACGGGCACGCCGGCGGCGGCCATCTCGGCCTTGACGGCGGCGATGGAATGGATGTCACGGTGGAAGATCGACGCCGCGAGGACGGCATCAGCATGGCCCTGCGTCACCGCAGCCGCCATGTCGGCCGGCGACCCGGCTCCTCCGGAGGCGATGACGGGCACGTGCACGCGCGAGGTGACGGCGCGAAGCAGCTCGATGTCGAAGCCCTGGCGTGTGCCATCGCGGTCGATGGAGGTCAGCAGCACCTCGCCGGCGCCCAGCTCCACGGCGCGCTCGATCCAGGCCAGGCCGTCCAGGCCGGTGGCTGTGCGCCCGCCCTCCACGACGACTTCCCAGCTGCCCGGCGATCCCGGACGCGCCCGCACGTCGATGCTGATGACGACGCACTGGCTGCCGAAGCGCCGCGCGCAGGTGGAGATGAGCGCAGGATCGCGCACCGCAGCCGTGTTGACGGCTACCTTGTCCGCCCCCGCACGCAGCACATCGCGCATCTCGAGCGCGCTGCGCACGCCGCCGCCGACGGTGAGGGGCACGAAGACTCGACTGGCGGTGCGCTCCACGACGTCGAGCAGGGTGCCGCGACCCTCTGGTGCGGCCGAGATGTCCAGGAAGCAGATCTCATCGGCGCCCGCCGCCGCGTAGCGCGCGGCCAGCTCCGGAGGGTCGCCCTCGTCGCTGAGGTCGACGAAACGGACCCCCTTGACGACGCGGCCGTCCTTGACGTCCAGGCAGGGGATGACGCGACGCAGCAGCATCAGGCAGCCCCCCGGTCCTGCCCGGCCCGGGTCGGATCGAGCACCCTGCCGCCGATGAGCGCCAGCGTGTTGGCGAGCATACGCAGGCCGTCGTCCCCGGAGCGCTCGGGGTGGAACTGGAAGCCCACGATGTGGTCGCTGGCCACCAGGCTGGCGAAGCGGCTGCCGTGCTCGGTCTCGGCCACCACCACGGTGGGGTCCGCCGGCACGGGCACGTAGCTGTGCACGAAGTAGGCAGGTGTGCCGTCCTCCAGTCCGTCCAGCACCGGGTGCTCGCGGCGCCTCTCGATCCGGTTCCAGCCGATGTGGGGCAGGCTGGGGGCGTCCGCGATGCGCTCCACGTCCCCGGCGAGCAGGCCCAGCATGTGCGCGCCGTCCTCGTGGGAGCGCTCGAAGAGCAGCTGCAGGCCCAGGCAGATGCCGAGGTACCAGGTGCCGCCGCGGGCGCGCTCGACGATGGGATCGGCGAGTCCCTGGCGGCGCAGGCGATCCATGGCCGGCCGGCTGGCGCCGACGCCGGGGACGAGGATGGCGTCAGCATCGGCGAGGTCACCAGCTGCTGTGGCGATGTGCACCTCAGCCCCCAACAGCTGGAGCGCGTTGCGGATGCTGACCAGGTTGCCGGCGCCGTAGTCGACCACGGCGACCCGGATGGCCGATGTCACGCGGGTCCCGACGAGGCCGGCAGGCTGCCCTTCGTGGAGGCCACGCCCGCTCGCCGCGGATCGGGCGCGACGGCCATGCGCAGGGCGCGGGCCAGGGCCTTGAAGGCGGCCTCCGCGAGGTGGTGGTCGTTGCGACCGACGGCGTCGAGGTGCAGCGTCGCTCCGGCGGCCTGGGCGAAGGAGGCCAGGGCGTGCTCGACGAGCTGGGTCGAGAGTTCGCCGATGCGCTCACCCCGGAAGGGCAGGTCGATGACCGCGTAGGGGCGACCCGAGAGGTCCAGGGCGCACTGGGCCAGCGACTCGTCCATGGGCACCCGGGCGGCGCCGAAGCGCGTGATGCCGGCCCGGTCGCCGAGCGCCTCGGAGATGGCGGCGCCCAGCACGAGCGCCACGTCCTCCACCGTGTGGTGGTCGTCGACCTCCAGGTCCCCGCTCGCGGTCGATCTCGATATCGATGAGCGAGTGGTGCGCCAGCGAGGTCAGCAAGTGGTCGTAGAAGCCAACGCCGGTGGCGATGCTGGCCGCGCCGCTGCCGTCCAGGTCGACCGCGACCGCGACCCGTGTCTCGCGCGTCTCGCGCACCCGCTCGGCGCGCCGTGCCTCCGTCATGCCGTCCTCCCGTCCATCCAGGCGGTCAGGGCCGCCACCAGCCGCTCGTCCTGGGCCCGATCGCGCACGGTCAAGCGCAGGTGACCCTGCAGGGGGTGACCTGGGCCAAACGTCCGCGGCACGATGCCCCGCCGCAGCAGGTGCTCCTCGGCGGCACCAGCAGTGCCGTGGTCACCGAAATGCACGAGCAGGAAGTTCGTGACGCTCGGGTAGGGCGGCAGGGCCATGGCCGCCAGCTGCCCGGTCAGCCAGTCGCGCTCGGCGCCCAGCAATGCGGCATTGGCGGCGGCCAGCTCGGGGCGCCGCAGGGCCGCCGCTGCGATCGTGGCGGAGACCGTGGAGACGCTTCCGGGTGGCCGGACGCGCTCCAGCCGCGCGATGGTGGGGCGTGCCGCGACCGCGTAGCCCACGCGCAGGCCGGGCAGGGCGAAGGCCTTGGAGAGGGTTCGAACGATGATGAGCGCCGGGTAGCGAGCTCGCCACGCCGCCAAAGAGCCGGGCCGGAACTCGATGTAGGCCTCGTCGACGACGATGGCCGGTCCACCCCTGGGGAGCCGGGCAGCGGCGTCCAGGATGGCCTCGATCGTCTCGGCCGCTTCGGGTGCCCCGGTCGGGTTGTTGGGAGCGCAGAGCCAGACCACGGCGGCCTCCGGCAGCCGTTCGAGGACGACTGGCAAGTCGATGGCAAAGCCATCG
Source organism: uncultured Chloroflexia bacterium (assembly GCA_963825995.1). Classification (GTDB taxonomy): domain Bacteria; phylum Chloroflexota; class Limnocylindria; order Limnocylindrales; family CSP1-4; genus JAFMJV01. The sequence continues at coordinate 720,557 of CAWGVH010000006.1, read as the reverse complement.
GCGGCGCCCAGTCGCGGCACTGCCAGCGGGCGCGCGTCGCGTTGTGCGGCGAGCACGGCGTACATGCCGTAGGTCGGCGTAGGCACAAGCGAGCCACTCCCGGGGGCCAGGAACGTCTTGGCGATGACGTCGAGCACCTCATCGGCGCCGCAGCCCACGAGGATCTCGGATGGATCGGCGCCCACGTATGCCCCGGCCGCCTCCGCCAGCTCGGCGTAGGTGGAGTCGGGGTACTCGTTCAGCGCGGGGTCCCAGGGTCCCTGCAGGGAGTCTGCCAGGTAGTCCAGGCCGGCCGGCGAGGTGTTCGTGTCGAAGCGCAGGATGTCGGCGGGAGCCAGGCCGTAGCGGGCGGCGATGACGCGGTTGGGCGGCTCCCAGGTGTAGACGTTGGAGGCGGCCACGAGGGCCTCGGTCACGGGCAGCGACATCAGGCCGTGCCCTCGAAGCGGATCTCGACGGCGCGCCGATGTGCCGTCAGGCCCTCGGCCTCGGCCACGGCTGCCACGGCCGGGGTGATGCCCGCCAGCCCCTCGCGGGTGATGCGGTTGACCTGCATCCAGCGTCCGAATGATTCGACACCCAGGGCGCTGTAGGCGCGCCCAGCGCCGGCCGTGGGCAGGACGTGGTTGGAGCCGGCCGCATAGTCGCCGGCCGACTCGGGTGCGTAGGGACCCAGGAACAGCGAGCCGGCGTGCCGGAGCGTCGCGAGTGCGGCATCGAGATCCGCGACCACGCAGGAGAGATGCTCGGGCGCGTACTCGTCGGCGAAGGCGAGGGCCTCGTCGACGTCGACCGTGAGCACGACCGTGCCGGCTGCAGCCAGGGAGGCGGCCAGGGTCTCGCGGCGGAGCAGCGTCGGCAGCTGGCGAGCCAGCTCGGCCTCGACGGCATCAGCCAGCGCCTCCGAGGGCGTCACCAGCAGGGCAGGGGAGTCCGCGCCGTGCTCAGCCTGGCTGAGCAGGTCTGCCGCCACGTGCACCGGGTCGGCTCCGTCATCAGCCACGACCATGACCTCCGTCGGTCCGGCCGGCATGTCGATGGCACAGCGGTCCAGCACCTCCAGCTTGGCGGCCGTGACCCAGGCGTTGCCGGGACCCACGATCTTGTCCACGCGCGTGATGGACTCGGTCCCGTAGGCCAGCGCGCCCACGGCCTGGGCCCCACCCATGACCCAGAACTCGTCGACCTCCATGAGGCCTGCGGCACCCAGCAGGGCCGGCGAGAGCAAGCCGTCCGCGGCGGCCGGGCTGGCCACCACATAGCTCCCGGCCCCTGCCAGCCGGGCCGGGATGGCGCTCATGAGCAGCGACGAGGGATAGGCCGCCGTGCCGCCGGGCACGTAGGCGGCGACGCGATCGAGGCCACGCCAGACGCGGCCGACCTCGATGCCCGGCACGACGGTCACCCACTGCTCGGCAGGCGGCACCTCGACGCGGTGGAAGCGCTCGATGTGCTCGGCCATCTGCTCGAGGCCCCCGCGAAGCTGGCTCGGCAGCCGGTCGCGGGCCTCGCGCAGCTGCTCTGGCGGCACCCGCAAGGTCGGCGCGTCGGTAGGCTCCAGGAGTCCGCCCCCGTAGCGCGCGTTGGCTGCGCGCAGGGCTGTGTCACCACCATCTCGCACGGACTCCACGATGGCCCGCGCACGGGCGCGGATGTCCGGCGTGGCCGTGGAGGCCCGGTCGGTCAGGGCGCGACGCTCGATCGCGGACAGTCCGGCCAGGCGGACTCGTCGCAGGCTCACCCGGAGGGCATCGGTCATGGCAGCAGCTTCTCCACGGGGACGACGAGGATGCCGGTCGCGCCGGCCTCGCGCAGGGGCACCAGGATGCGGTGCACATCGCCGGCCGAGACGACCGCGTGCACGGCCACCATGCCCTCGTGGGCGAGAGGCAGGACGCTGGGTGATTCGAGCCCGGGCAGGATGGCCTCGATGGCCGGCAGAGCGTCGTGCGGGGCGTTCATCATCAGGTACTTCACGCCGCGCCCGGCGATGACGGCCTCGATCATGGTGCACAGCTCAGCGGCCAGCGCCGCCGTGGCCGATGCGGGACCACGCCGCCCCACGAGGATGGCCTGGCTGGCGAAGAGCGGACCCAGCGAGCGCAGGCCGTTCATGATGAGCGTCGAGCCGCTCGAGACGAGGTCCACGATGCCGTCCGCGAGGCCCATGCTGGGCGCCACCTCCACGGCCCCGCTGATGGTCACGATGTCGACCTCCACGCCCAGCTTCGCGAACGACGTGGCCGTGCTCCGGGGATGGCTCGTGGCCAGCCGCCGTCCGGCGAGGTCCGCGAACGACCCGATCGGTGAGGCATGCGGCACGGCCGCCTCCAGCCGGCAGTAGCCGTAGCCAAGCTCCACCAGCACCTCGAGCTCGACCCCGCTCTCGACGAGCAGGTTCGTGCCCGTGATGCCGAGGTCCGCCACGCCGTCGGCCACGAACTCGACGATGTCGTCGGTGCGCACGAAGAGGATGTCCAGGGGGAAGCCGTCCACGCGGCTGGTCAGGGCCCGAGTGCCGTCCTCGAAGCGCAGGCCGGCGTCATGGAGGAGCTGCAACGTGGGCGGTTGGAGCCGCCCCTTGTTGGGGATGGCCAGGCGGAGCCGCTCCGGGTCGTGCAGCGTGGTGTAGGTGGCCCTCGTGTCGAGACTGAGGCTCATGTGCCCGGCTCCTGCCCGCCCTGGCGTGCCAGGGCCTCGCGATAACCGCCCGTGCCGTGGTGCAGCCACTGCGCGATGCGGGTCACGGTTGCCGTGCTGGCGCCCGTGATGCGGGAGATCTCCGTGTAGGGCAGGCCCTCGGCGAGCATGCGCACGACATGCCAGCGCTGGGCCAGGTCGTGGAGCTCGCGCAGCGTGCACAGGTCGCGGAAGAAGCGCTCCGCGGCCCCGCGGTCGGGCAGGGCCAGGATCGTGTCGAGGAGGTCGCTGGTGGCGCCGGAGCGCCACTCGGCCGGGTCGCTGCTCATGGTCTCCCTGGCTCGTGGTTCAATCGAGTAGCATGGTAGCATAGTAACATGGAGTGCATCCCGGCCATCGACCTGCTCGGCGGGCGTGTCGTGCGGCTCTCGCGGGGCGCCTTCGATGCCGTCACTGACTATGGCGACGACCCGGTGGCCGTGGCGAGGCGCTGGGCGGAGGAGGGCGCCACACGCATCCACGTCGTGGATCTGGACGCTGCCCGCGAGGGCCGGCCGCTGCAGGCCGCCGTCGTGGCAGCCATCGTCTCGGCGGTCGGGGTGCGTTGCCAGGTCGCTGGCGGCATCCGTGGCGCTGACCAGGCCGCAGAGGCACTGGCTGCCGGTGCCGACCGCGTCGTGCTCGGCAGCGCCCTCATCAGCTGGCCCAGGCTGGGCAGGGTGCTCGTGGAGCGCCACGGACCTGATCGCATCGTGGCCGCGCTCGACGTGCGCGAGGGCCGTGCCGTCGGCGATGGCTGGGTCGCCGACGCGCGCGGCGCCGAGGTCCTGTCGCTGGCCGTGACGCTCGCGGACGCCGGCGTGCGCCGGTTCGCGGTCACGGCCATCGCCCGCGATGGTGGTCTGGGCGGCCCAGACCTGGCCCTGCTGGAGGCGGTCCGCGCGGCCGTGCCCGGGGCCGGCATCATCGCGTCCGGCGGCATCGGCAGCCTGGCTGACATCGCTGCGCTGGCGGGCCGCGGTTTCGAGGCGGCCATCACCGGCCGCGCGCTCTACGAGGGTGCCTTCAGCCTGGCCGAAGCGCTCGCCGTGGCCGGAGACGCGCCCCTGGAGCGTCCCGGCTGAAGCCGGACCCAGCGCCACGGGAGGCGGTCGACGACCCCGTCGCACGTGACACCCCGGGATCCCTGCCGACGCGCTCCTGCCAGGCCGGCCGGGCGACCGTCAATCGTCCTCCTCAGCCTCGGCCTTGTGGGCCTCGATGACCTTCTGGGCCACGTGAGCGGGCACTTCCTCGTACGTCGAGAGCTTGGCGCTGAACGTCCCGCGGCCACCGGTGATGGAGCGCAGCTCGGTGGCGTACGTGAAGAGCTCGGCCTGCGGCACGAGGGCCCGGAGGATCTGCTGGCCACCATCGGCGTCCATGCCCAGGAGGCGCCCCCGGCGGGTGTTGAGGTCGCGGTTGACCTCGCCCATGTAGGCCTCCGGAACGCGGACGGCGACCTCCATGATGGGCTCCAGGAGCACGGGGTCGGATTCCCTGATGCCCTTGCGCGTGGCCATGGCTCCGGCCAGGCGGAAGGAGAGCTCGTCGGAGTCCACGGTGTGGAACGAACCGTCGTAGAGCACGGCCTTGAAGTCCACGACGGGGTAGCCGGCCGTGGGGCCCTTCTCAGCCACGGCTCGCACGCCCTTCTCGACGCCGGGGAAGAACTGCCGCGGCACGACGCCGCCCACGACCTTCGTCTCGAACTCGACGCCGCCGCCGGGGTTCGGCGAGATCTCCAGCCAGACATGGCCGAACTGGCCGCGCCCTCCGGTCTGCTTCTTGTGGCGGCCTTCGACCCGGTTCGTGCCCCGGATGGTCTCGCGATAGGGGACGCGCGGCGCGTGCGTCACGATGGACGTGCCGAACTTGCGCGTGAGTCGCTCGCCGGCCACCTGGATCTGGTTCTCGCCCTGGCCCCACATGAGCTGCTCACCGGTCTCCGCGTTGCGGTCCACGCGCAGCGTGCGGATCCTCCTCCTGGAGACGCGTCAGGGCCGTACTGAGCTTGTCGAGGTCGGCCTTGGAGGCTGGCTCGACGGCGACCGGCAGGGTCGGCTCAGGGAACTGGATAGCTGCCATGGTGAGGGGGCGGTCCTTGGTGCTGAGCGTGTCGCCGGTGACGGTGTGCAGCAGTTTGGCGACCGCCCCGATCTCGCCGGCGCGGATCTCGTCGACGGCTTCCTGCTCCTTGCCCTTGATGTAGAAGACCTGTGCGATGCGCTCTTCTTCGCCGCGCGTGGCGTTCCAGACCTGGTCGTGGGCCTTGATCGTCCCGGACCAGACGCGGAAGTAGGTGAGGCGACCCACGAAGGGATCGGCCGTCGTCTTGAAGACCTGTGCCAGCAGCGGGCCGGCCGCATCCGGTGGGACCTCGACGACCTCGCCGCGGTTGTCCGTGGCCTCGACGGGCGGCTCCTCTGTGGGCGTGGGCAGGTAGCGGATGATGGCATCGAGCATGGCGCTGATGCCGATGTCACGGTGGGCCGAGGTCAGCATGACGGGCGCCAGGATGGAGTCCTTGACGCCCTTGTGCAGGCACAGCTCCAGCTCTTCATCGCTGATCTCCTCGCCGTCGAGGAACTTCATGAGGACCTCGTCGTCGGCGTCGGCGGCAGCCTCCAGCAGCTGGTCGCGTCGGAGCGCGACCTCGGCCGCCAGCTCATCCGGGACGGGTGCTTCGGCGCGCTTGCCGTCCGTGTAGACCCAGGCCCTGCGGTGGACAAGATCCACGTAACCACGGAAGCCATCCGCCTTGCCGATGGCCACCTGGAGGGGCGCGATCTTGGTGCCGAAGGCATCGCGGAGCGCATCGACGGCGGCCATGGGGTCAGCGTTCTCGCGCTCGCAGCGGGTGATCACGAAGATGGCCGGCGTGTGCGTGGCGCGGCCCAGACGGATGGCCGACTCCGTGCCGGCCTCCACGCCGCCCGAGGCGTCCATGGTGATGAGCGAGCCGTCCGCGGCCGCGAAGCCCGAGATGACCTCGCCCACGAAGTCGGCGTAGCCGGGCGTGTCGATGAGCGTCACGTGGCTGCCGTCACGGTCGAAGGTGTTGGCGGCCAGCGAAAGCGAGAGCTTGCGCTTCTGCTCCTCGGGCTCGAAGTCCAGGCTGGCGGTGCCGTCATCGACGCGGCCCATGCGGTTGATGACGCCTGCCTTGTGGAGCAGGTGTTCGGCGATGGTCGTCTTGCCGGACCCGGTATGACCGGCCAGGACGACGTTACGCAGTCGCGAGATATCGACGTGGGGCACGCGCGGACCTCCAGAACAGGCTAGGGGTCGGCGGAGGCATCTGGGTAGGGCCTCGTCCCTCAGGCCGACCGAGTCGGTTTCGTGCCCGCAATCATATAGAATCGCAAGCCATGTCCGGTCATTCCAAGTGGTCCAGCATCAAGCGCCAGAAAGGCGTCAATGACGCCAAGCGTGGCGCCGTGTTCACGAAGATGGGCAAGGAGATCAGCGTGGCCGCGCGGGCCGGTGGCGCGGACCCGGAGGGCAACTTCCGCCTGCGCCTGGCCATCGACAAGGCCCGCTCCGTCAACATGCCCGCGGAGAATATCAAGCGTGCCATCGAGCGGGCCGCCGGCGGGGACAAGACAGCCGTCTACGAGGAGATCCTCTACGAGGGCTATGGACCCGGCGGCGTGGCCATCCTCGTGGAGACGGCCACGGACAACAAGAACCGCACCGCCGCAGATGTGCGCTCCATCTTCGCCAAGTCGGGAGGACAGCTGGCCGGCAGCGGTTCGGTGGCCTGGCAGTTCGAGCCCCGCGGGGTCGTCAGCGTGGGCTTGGGGGGCAGCGACGCGGATGACATCGCCCTGCTGGCCATCGATGCGGGGGCCTCGGACGTGGACACCACCGGCGACCCCCTGGAGGTCATGACGGAGCCGGGCGACCTGGAGGCCGTGCGCACGTCGCTCGAGGCGGCCGGCCTGAAGGTCGAATCGGCCGAGCTGACGATGCAGGCCAAGGCGCCCGTCGCGGTGGATGTCGATCGGGCCCGCCAGAACCTGCGCCTCATCGATGCGCTCGAGGACAACGACGACGTGCAGCGGGTCACGGCCAACTTCGAGCTGCCCGACGAGATCCTGGCCGAGGCCGCCGCGTCGTGATCGTGCTGGGGATCGACCCCGGCACCGCCCGCACCGGATATGGCCTGGTGTCCCGCGAGGGCAGCGCCCTGCGCATGGTCGACTACGGCTGCGTCGAGACCATCGCCGATCGCTCGGCCGGAGCCCGGCTGCTGCTCATCCACGAGGCCCTCGCCGACCTCATCGAGAGGCATCGGCCCGAGGCCATGGGCGTCGAGCGGCTCTTCTTCAACAAGAACGTGCAGACGGCCTTCGCGGTGGGCCAGGCCCGCGGCGTGATCCTCCTGGCAGCCGCGCAGCACGGGCTGCCGGTCTTCGAGTACGGCCCGCACGAGGTGAAGATGGCCGTGACCGGCTATGGGCGCGCCACCAAGGACCAGGTCCAGCGCATGGTGCAGCTGGTACTCGCGATGCCGGTGCTGCCTCGTCCGGATGACGCTGCAGACGCCCTGGCCGTGGCGGTCTGCACGGCCCATGCCGCCACACCGCTATCGCTGGCCGGCCGATGATCGCCTCGCTGGATGGCGTCGTGACCGCGGTGGTGGCGACCTCCCTCGTCCTGGAGGTGGGGGGTATCGGGTACCGCGTCCACGCTGGGCCGGGCACCCTCGCCGGGTTGACACCGGGGGGCCGCGTCAAGCTGCTGACGCACCATCTCGTGCGCGAGGACCAGCAGGCGCTGTACGGCTTCCGCAGCGCGGAGGAGCTGGGCTTCTTCGAGCTCATCATCACCGTCAGCGGCGTCGGCCCCAAGGTCGGCCTGGCCATCGTGTCGTCACGGCCCGTGGCCGACCTGGAGCTGGCGATCCTGCAAGGAGACGAGGCCGTCCTGGTGTCCGTGCCCGGCGTCGGGAAGCGGCTCGCGGGGCGCATCGTCCTGGAGCTGCGCGAGAAGGTGGCGGTGGCCGGGGCGGGCGCCAGCAGCGACGGCAGCGGTGAATCGGAGGTCGTGGCCGCCCTGGAAGCACTGGGCTACACGTCGCGGGAGGGACGCGAAGCGGCACGGGCATCGGTAGCCAGCCTGGCGGCTTCGGCCAGCCTGGAGGAGCGCGTCAAGGAAGCCCTGCGCTCCCTGCGGCGCGACTGAGCAGCCGGGCCGAGGAGTCGAACGCCTGTTCCATTCGACGCTGCACTCTGCTAGACTTGCCGTCCATGGATGACGAGGCCCACCAGGTCGCGCCGGAGCTGGCACGGCCGGACGAGAACAGCATCGAGACGTCGCTGCGTCCGCGCCAGCTTGACGAGTACATCGGCCAGCGGCAGGTCAAGGAGAACCTCTCCGTCCTCCTGGCGGCTGCCGATGGTCGGCGGGAGGCAGCTGACCATATCCTGCTCTACGGCCCGCCGGGGCTCGGCAAGACGACGCTGGCCAACATCGTGGCCCGCGAGCTGGGGGTCGCCATCCACACCACGAGCGGCCCGGCCATCGAGCGTCCGGGTGACCTGGCGGCCATCCTGACCAACATCGACGAGCGCGATGTCCTCTTCATCGACGAGGTGCACCGTCTCAACCACTCCGTGGAAGAGATCCTCTACCCCGCCATGGAGGACTTCGCCATCGACGTCATGATCGGCCGGGGCCCCAGCGCGCGCAGCCTGCGCCTTTCGCTGAAGCCGTTCACGGTGGTGGGTGCCACGACCAGGGCCGGACGCATCAGCTCGCCGCTGCGCGATCGCTTCGGCGCCGTCTACCGGCTGGACTACTACGCGGAGGCGGAGCTGGCGGAGATCGTGCGCCGCTCGGCGGGCATCCTGGCCGTCGACATCGACGAGGCCGCTGTGGCCATCCTGGCCGCCCGCGGCCGCGGGACGCCGCGCATCGTCAACCGCCTCCTTCGCCGCACCCGCGACCACGCCCAAGTCAGGGGGGATGGACGCATCACGCAAGCACAGGCCACCGCCGCCATGGAGACCCTGGATATCGACACGGTCGGCCTGGACACCACGGACCGGCGCCTCCTGGCGGCCATCGTCCAGAAGTTCGGCTCGGGCCCGGTCGGCGGCGCCGCCATCGCCGCCGTCATCGGCGAAGAGGTGGAGACGGTGGAGGACGTCTACGAGCCCTATCTGCTGCAGCTGGGCTTCCTGGACCGCACCCCGCAGGGGCGCGTGGCCACGGAGCTGGCGCGCGAGCACCTTCGCTCGCTGGGCTACGAGGTGCCTCCGCCTCGGCGTGCGGATCGCGATGACCCGGGACTCTGGGACGGCGTCACGACCGAGGGCCGGAGCGGCGGCGAGGAACCGGCGTGATCGAGGCGCCGGCGGCCCGGGTGGGCCGGTGAGCGGCCCCTCGCAACGTCGCTCGCCCATCCATTTCGAGACCGCCGGGCCGCCCGCCGGGGGAGAGACCCGGGCTCGGGTGGGACGCCTGGAGACGCCGCACGGCGTCGTGGAGACGCCCATCTTCATGCCCGTCGGCACCAATGCCACCGTCAAGGCCCTGGACCCCGACGACCTCCGCGAGGTCGGGGCTACCATCATCCTGGCGAACACCTACCACCTCTCGCTGCGCCCCGGCCACGACCGCATCGCTCGCCTCGGTGGGCTCCATCGCTTCATGGCCTGGGACCGGCCCATCCTCACCGATTCGGGCGGCTTCCAGGTGGTCAGCCTCGGGGACCTGCGTCGCATCGATGAGGATGGCGTGACGTTCCGCTCGCACCTGGACGGCGCCCTGCTGCACTTCAGCCCGGAGTACGCCATCGCGGTCCAGGAAGCACTGGGCGCGGACATCGCGGTCTGCCTGGACCAGCCAGTGCCACCGCACGCCTCGTCGCGGGCTGAGGTCACTGAGGCCACGGGGCGCACGCATCGCTGGGCCGAGCGCTGCCTCCATGCGCACCGGCGCGAGGACCAGGCGCTCTTCGGCATCATCCAGGGCGGGCTGGAGGAGGATCTGCGGACGGCCTCCACGGAGGCCATCTCGGGCCTGCCCTTCGACGGCATCTGCATCGGGGGCCTGGCGGGGGACGAGACACCCACCCAGCGCCGGGCCGTTCTGGACGTCGTCGTGCCGCTGCTGGCGGATGATCCTCGGCCGCGCTACCTGATGGGGCTGGGCTCGCCGCGGGACCTGCTGGATGCCGTGGACGCCGGCGTGGACATGTTCGACTCGGTACTGCCCGCGCGCGTGGCGCGCAACGGCTCGCTGTGGGCACCGGAGGGCCGGCTCAACCTACGCAACGCCCGCTACCTTGATGACCCACGGCCCGTTCAGGAAGGCTGCCCATGCCGCCTCTGCCGCACCTTCTCGCGGGCCTACCTGGCTCACCTGTTCAGGGCTGACGAGCTGCTCGCCTACCGGCTCGCGACTTGTCACAACCTGACCTTCACCCTAGACTTCATGGCGAGGATCCGGTCCGCCATCCGGACCGGCACCTTCCCCGGATTGAAGCGGTCGCTTCGTGACAGCCAAGCTGACACGAAGGGCGCTGAGACTGCCGATGAAGGGAGGGTGAAGTCAGAGTGAAGGCCCGCCGCCCAGACTAGGCGGCACCAGATGGAGGCGCGAGGATCGATGGCCGGAAAAGTCCCCTCTCGCCGTGAAGCCAAGAAGCCCCCGAAGTCGAAGAAGACCAAGGTCAAGCTCGAGCCGTTCTCCGAGCCGCCGCTGCCCTCCGTGGAAGAGATCAAGCCCAAGCGGAAGCCGCGTGCGGTGGAGGAGTCCACGGAGTAGCGCCTTGGCTCGATCGGCAGGGTGGCAGCCTCGGAGGTACGCCAGGCATGACCGTCACCAGCGCCGGTCGGTCGACCGGGACAGACAAGAACGCTGCGAATGGGGCGCGTGACGCCCAGCGCAAGGACCGTCAGCAGGCGGTGGATGCCGCCATCCTCTCCATCGAGAAGCAGTTCGGACAGGGGTCGATCATGCGCCTCGGTTCGGACGTCCGCCAGCAGGTCGATTCCATCCCCACGGGCTCCATCGCCCTGGACCTCGCTCTCGGCGTCGGCGGCGTGCCGCGCGGGCGCATCACGGAGATCTTCGGCCCGGAGTCCTCGGGCAAGACGACCGTCTGCCAGCACGTCCTGGCGGAGGCACAGCGCCTCGGCGGGGTCGTCGCCTTCATCGACGTCGAGCACGCGCTGGACCCGCAGTACGCCCGCGCCTGCGGAGTGGACGTCAACAACCTGCTGGTCAGCCAGCCGGACACCGGCGAGCAGGCCCTGGAGATCACGGAGACCCTCATCCGCTCGGGCGGCGTGGACTGCGTGGTGGTCGATTCCGTGGCGGCGCTCGTCCCCCGCGCAGAGATCGAGGGCGAGATGGGTGACTCCTTCGTGGGCATCCAGGCACGCCTCATGAGCCAGGCCCTGCGCAAGCTGACCGGCATCGTCAGCCGTTCCAACACCGCGCTCGTCTTCACCAACCAGCTGCGCGAGAAGATCGGCGTCATGTTCGGCAACCCGGAGGTGACTCCGGGCGGTCGCGCCCTGAAGTTCTACTCCAGCGTGCGCCTGGACATCCGCCGCATCGAGACCATCACGACCGGCTCGGAGGCGGTGGGCATCCGCTGCCGTGTCAAGGTCGTCAAGAACAAGGTGGCGGCGCCGTTCCGGGTGGCGGAGTTCGACGTGATGTACGGCAGCGGTATCTCCCGCGAGGGGGGCCTGCTGGACGTCGGCGTCGCCTCCGACGTGGTGCGCAAGTCGGGCGCCTGGTTCAACTATGGCGAGACGCGCCTGGGGCAGGGACGCGAGCAGTCCAAGGAGTTCCTGCGCGCCAATCCGGACATCGCCGGGCAACTCGAGGTGGAGATCCGCGGCAAGGTGGCCACCATCGACGTCCCGGTGGAGGGCATCAAGGAGGCCGAGTAGCGGCCCGGCGTCGCAGCAACAGCCGCTGCCGTGGCATCCGGGACGCGCAGCCCAGAGGAGCGCCGCCTGACGTTGGCTGAGCGGCGTGCTCGGCGGGCGGCGGTGACGGACCCGGATGTCATCATGGAGGCCGCGGCCGCGTTCCTGGCGGTTCGACCGCGCTCTGTCGCCGAGACCCGCGGCCGCCTGTCTCACCTCGGCTTTTCGCCTGTGCTCTGCGACCAGGTCGTCGAGCGCCTGGTCAGCCTCGGCTACCTCGATGATGTCGCTTTCTCGCGGGCGTGGGTCGAGAGCCGGGACCGTGCCCGCCCGCGGGGTAGCCTCGCCCTTCGCCAGGAGTTGCTGCGCAAGGGGGTACCGCGAGCCATCATCGATGGTGCCCTCGACGAGCGCGGCATTGGCAGCCGCACCGGCGATGACGGTGGTACCGGGGCCGGGCCGGCGACCTCGGCAGAGGTCGAGGTGCAGGCTGCTCGGCGCCTGCTCGATCGACGGGCCGCCACCCTGGGGCGTGAGGCGGACCCGCGCCGTCGTCGTCAGAAGGCCTATGCGCTGCTGGCACGCCACGGCTTCCCACCGGATGTCTGTCGGACCCTGGCGGCCAGTGTCGTGACCACCGGAGACCTCGACGACGAGGGCGTTTGACGCTCTCTTCGATACGCGGGTAGGCTTCGCCATCTGACCCACGGACGGTCAGCCCCGCGCCGGGTCGCACTGAGCGGCCCTCCGTGTCGGCCGCTCGTTCGAACGGACGGTGGTGCCAGGGAGGGCTGCCATCCGGCCACCGGGGGGTGGCGACCCAAGGATCGACATTCACGTCCGGCCCCGAGCCGGATGGGAGGGACAGATGAACGAACCCGTCGTCATGGCGGTCATCCTGCTCGTGGTGGCCGTCGGCGGGCTCGCGCTCGGTTTCGTGGGGCGTGGACTCGTCGCTTCGCAGGCCATCAAGGCCGCCAGCGAGAAGTCAGAACGCATCGTGGCCGAAGCGCGCGCCCAGCAGAAGGAGCTCATCCTGCAGGCCAAGGAGGAGCAGGTCCGGCTCCACCGCGAGCTCGATGAGGAGGGCCGCGTCAAGCGCAACGACCTGGCCGGCCTGGAGCGGCGGCTCCTGGCGCGCGATGAGCAGCTCGACCAGCGCACGGACATGCTCGAGGAGCGTGATCGCAAGCTTCTCGTCCGTGAGCAGGAGCTGGGAGCCCAGCGCGCCGAGCTGTCGGCGGCCCGCGCCGAGCAGGTCCAGGCCCTCGAGCGCGTCAGCGGCCTGACGGCCGATGAGGCCAAGGCCGTGCTTGTCGAGGAGGTTCGCGAAGAGGCCGAGCACGACGCCGTGCGTCTGGCGCGCGCCATCGAACGCGCCGCACGCGAGAACGCCGAGGAGAAGGCTCGCGATGTCGTCATCACGGCCATCCAGCGCGTCATGGTGGACCACACCGCAGAGGCCACCGTCACGATCGTGCCCATTCCTTCCGATGAGATGAAAGGCCGCATCATCGGGCGCGAGGGCCGCAACATCCGCGCCCTCGAGCAGGCCACGGGCATCGACCTCATCATCGACGACACACCGGATGCCGTCATGCTCAGCGGCTTCGATCCCGTGCGCCGCGAGATCGCTCGCCTGGCCCTCACCAAGCTCATCTCCGATGGGCGCATCCACCCCGGCCGCATCGAGGACGTCGTCGAGAAGGCCCGCGTCGAGGTCGACGTGCTCATCCGCGAAGCAGGCGAGGCGGCCGCCTACGACGCCGGCGTGCCCGGTCTGCCAGCCGAGATCCTGACGCTGCTGGGTCGCCTGCGCTACCGCACATCGTTCGGCCAGAACGTCCTCAACCACGTCAAGGAGACGTCCTACCTGGCCGGCGTCATCGCCGCCGAGCTGGGGGCGGATGTCCAGGCTGCCAAGCTGGGCGGGCTCCTCCACGACATGGGCAAGGCCATCGACCACGAGGTCGAGGGGCCGCATGCGGCCATCGGCGCGGAGATCGCGCGGCGTCACGGGCTCTCGCCCAAGGCCATCAACGCCATCGCCGCGCACCACCAGGAGGTCGAGTACAACTGCTCGGAGGCGCCCATCGTCCAGATCGCCGACGCCATCAGCGCCTCCCGTCCGGGTGCTCGCGGCGAGTCGACGGATACCTACCTGAAGCGTCTCACCGACCTGCAGGCCATCGCCGAAGCCTTCCCTGGCGTGGAGAAGTCGTTCGCGGTGCAGGCGGGTCGCGAGGTGCGCATCCTCGTGCGGCCCGACGAGATCGACGACCTGGCCTCCGGACGCCTCGCTCGCGACATCGTCCGCCAGATCGAGGAGACGCTGACGTATCCAGGCCAGATCAAGGTCACGGTCATCCGTGAGACGCGCTCGGTGGAGTACGCCAAGTGACCCGGCCGCCCCGGGGCGGCGTTCCGATGCCCGGGCTGACCGGGACGTGACACGGCGGGACAAGGCAGGCACGCTGGCCGCGGACCGCCTGCCCGCCCTGCCTCTCAGGCCCAGCGCTGGGACACTGCGCGTGCTGATGATCGGCGACGTCATCGGCCGCCCCGGACGCGTGGCGCTGGAACGCCACTTGCCCGGCCTCCGCGACGAGCGCGGCGTTGACCTCGTGACCGCCAACGGCGAGAACCTGGCGGGCGGCATGGGGCTCACCATCACCACGGCGGCCGCGCTCTTCGGCTGCGGCGTGGACGTCATCACGAGCGGTAACCACATCTGGGACAAGCGCGAGATCATCCCCGAGCTCGATCGCGACGAACGCATCCTGCGCCCGCTCAACTACGGCAGCCATGGGGTGCCCGGTCGCGGCTGGGGTGTCTTCCACGCCGCGGAAGGCACGGAGGTGGCCGTCGTCAACACCCAGGGGCGTGCCACGATGATCCCCATCGAGAACCCCTTCACGGAGATGGACCGTCTCCTCGACGAGGCTGCCGACGAGCTGCCCGCCGTTCGACTCGTCGACTTCCACTGTGAGCTGACGAGCGAGAAGACGGCCTTCGGCCTCTACCTGGACGGGCGTGTCAGTGCGGTGGTGGGTACGCATACCCACGTACCCACGGCCGATGAGCGTGTCCTGCCGCGCGGTACCGCCTTCACCGCGGACCTGGGCATGACCGGACCGCTGGACAGCGTCATCGGGTTCGAGCCGGAGACGGTGCTGCCGCGCTTCCTCAACGGCCTGCCCACGCGCTTCGAGGTGGGCACGGGTCCGGTCGTGCTCAATGCTCTCCTCATCGACATCGAGACCGCCAGCGGGCGCGCCCGCAGCGTGGAACGGATCGCCCGCATCATCGAGGCATGACCACGCCCCGCCGCAACCAAGTTGACCTTCACACGCACACGGCGCGCTCGGACGGCGTCCTTCCGCCGGCGGCGCTCTATGAGCAGATGCGCGCCTGGGGCTCCACGCTCGTGGCCATCACGGACCATGACACGCTGGCCGGGGCACGCGAGCTGCGAGCTGCGGGTCTCGGCAGCCCGGCATCTGATGGCCCGGCAGTCATCGTCGGCGTGGAGATCAACACCAGCCTCGACGAGACGGTCCGGCCACTCGTCGAGACGCTCGGCGAGACCGCTGAGCTGCACATCCTGGGCTTGGGCGTGGACCCCGACGATGGCATCTTCGAGGCCCTGCTCGAGCGTCAACGGGCCGGACGGCGCGAGCGCCTGGAGCAGACCCTGGCCCGACTCGATGGGCTGGGGCTCCCCGTGCGGGATCGGCTGCCAGAGGTGCCGGGCGGCATCGACGCGCTGGGGCGTCCGCATGTGGCGCGGGCGCTGGTGTCGGCCGGACATGCCGAGTCGGTGGACGACGCCTTCCGCCGCTACCTGGAGCCGGGCCGGGCCGCCTACGTCCGCCGCAGCGGGATCGGTCCGCGGGCAGCCATCGAGGCCATCGTGGCGGCCGGAGGCATCGCCTCCCTGGCCCACTCCTCGTGGGCGCCGCAAGAGGCGGGCGTCATCGACCGGCTGCGCGCTTGGGGCCTGCGGGCCATCGAGGCCTTCTATCCGGGCTGGGACGAGCCGACCGTCGCGGCTGTGGTGGCCGTCGCGGAGGATGGGGGGCTGCTCACCACGGGTGGCTCCGACTATCACGGCGACCGCGGCGACTACGCCACCGCGCAGGCGGCCATCAGGGTGCCGTCCGAGGTCGGCGAGCGCCTCCTCGCGGCCCTGGCCGGCTCATGAGCAACCGCGCGCCCCTGCCGGTGCTCGACGCGGCACCGCCGGCCATCGAGGTCCCCCGCACGGGCGCCCGGCCTGACGGAGCATTCGAGGAGTACGCCACCGAGGGCCGCCTTCTCCCGGTGTTCCATGTCTGGACGCTGGGGTGCCAGATGAACGCCTCCGACTCGGAGGAGATGGCGGGCGCGCTGCTGGCCGCCGGCTGCAGCGAGGCAGGGCGTCTCGAGGAAGCCGATCTCATCATCATCAACACCTGCTCGATCCGCGAGAAGGCCGAGCAGAAGGTCATCGGACGCATGGGCCTGCTGAAGCAGCTCAAGGCCGCCAGCCCGGCGCTGCGCGTGGTCCTCACGGGCTGCTCGGTCCGGGCCGACAACCAGAGCATCCTGCAACGGCGCTACCCGGCGGTCGATCTCTTCCTGCGTCCTGACCAGGAGCCCGAGCTGACGGCCAGATTGGGCCTGCTTGGCCCGACGACGCCCGGCGAGCTATCCGGCCCGGGGTTCCAGCGCATCGGGCGCTCCGTGGCCGCCGTCGCCGACCGCCTGCCGGCCACGCGAGCCGCGGCCGTGGATGCCGGGCAGGTGGCGAGGGCCAGGGGCGCGCGGGCCTGGCTGCCCATCATCTACGGCTGTGACAAGACCTGCACCTACTGCATCGTGCCCTTCGCGCGGGGACCGGAACGCAGTCGCCCCTTCGACGACATCGTGGCCGAGGCGAGTGCGCTCGCCACCTCCGGCTACCGCGAGATCA
Source organism: uncultured Chloroflexia bacterium (assembly GCA_963825995.1). Taxonomy (GTDB): domain Bacteria; phylum Chloroflexota; class Limnocylindria; order Limnocylindrales; family CSP1-4; genus JAFMJV01. The sequence continues at coordinate 704,027 of CAWGVH010000006.1, read as the reverse complement.
CCCTGCTCGGCCAGAACGTCAACTCCTGGGGTCACGACTTGCCGCTCGATCCACGTTTCGCCGACGTCGGCAGTCAGCGCCAGCTGGGGCGCCCCCAGGTCCGCGACAGCCGCCCGGACATCGCCGCGCTGCTGCGTGCCATCGACGCCATCCGGGACGAGCGCGGGCGACCGGCGATCCCTCGGCTTCGTTTCGTGACCTCCCATCCCTGGGACCTCACGGAGCGACTCGTGTCGGCCATGGCCGACTGCGCCTCTGTCTGCGAGCACCTCCACCTGCCGGTGCAGTCGGGTTCGGACGAGGTCCTGCACCGCATGGGCCGCCAGTACAGCGTGGCCGCCTATCGTGAGCTCGTGGCACGTCTGCGAGCCGCCGTACCCGGCATCAGCCTCACCACGGACGTCATCGTCGGCTTCTGCGGTGAGACGGAGGCGCACTTCGAGGCCACCCTCGACCTGCTGCGCGAGGTGCGCTTCGACCAGGTCTTCGCCGCTGCCTACTCGCCCCGACCGGGCACGCCCGCTGCTCGGCTTGCCGACGACGTCGCGGCCGTCGAGAAACGCCGCCGGCTCCACAAGCTGCTGGATCTCCAGGAGGGCATCGGACGCGAGCTCAACGAGGCCTGGGTGGGGCGCCACAGCGAGGTGCTCGTGGAAGAGGTGCGCCCACGCCGCCTGCACCATCACGGTGCCGAGGGTGAGGAGCGCCAGGACGGGCAGCGACCCGACGCCTCTGTTGCCCGTGGCGCGCGCCTAGCGGGACGCAACCGCGAGCACAAGCTCGTTCATTTCGACGGCCCAGCCGAGCTCGTGGGACAGCTCGTCGACGTCATCATCGAGCGGGCCGGCCCCTATGCCCTGGTCGGTCGCCCGGCGGGGGAGGGCGACCACGCCTGAGCTGCCGCCCCTCATCGTCGTGGGCGGCGCCACCGCGACCGGCAAGACGGGGCTGGCCATCGAGCTGGCGCGCCGCCTCCCGGGGGCAGAGATCGTGTCGGCCGACTCCCGCCAGGTCTATCGAGGCCTCGACATCGGCACGGCCAAGGCGACGCCGGCTGAGCAGGCCACGGTGCCGCACCATGGCCTGGACCTGGTGGACCCCGACGCGCCCTTCACGGCCTCCGACTACCGTCGTGCGGCCATCGGATCGCTCGAGGGCATCGCGGCTCGGGGCGGGATCGCTCTCCTCGTCGGTGGCACCGGCCTCTACCTGCGTGCGGTGGCTCGCGGGCTGCCGCTGGAGGCGGGCACGACCGACCCAGACGTCCGTAGCGGTCTCGAGGACCGCCTCGCCGCGGACGGGCTGCCGGCACTGGTGGCCGAGCTTGAGCAGCGAGACCCCGCCGCTGCGACTGTGGTGGATCGGCGCAACCCTCGTCGCGTCATCCGCGCCTTGGAGCGGGCCATCCTGACCGGTTCCGGTGTGCCCCCGCGACCCGTGGGCTACGCGGGGCCGGTCCTCTGGCTGGGTCTCGTCCGGGAGCCCGTCGAGCACCGGCAGGCGATCGCTGCCCGCGTCGACGAGCAGTTCGCGACCGGCCTGCTCGACGAGGCCGAAGGGCTCAAACGGCGCTATCGCGATGATCTGCCTGCCTTCAGCGCTATGGGGTACCGCGAGGCCTTCGACGTGCTCGTGGGTCGTGTCGACCTTGCGTCGGCCAAGGCCGCCGACGCCCAGCGTACCTGGGTCTACGCGCGCCGCCAGGGCACCTGGTTCCGCTCGGAGCCGGGCATCCACTGGCTGGCGTCAGGGGAGGGATGCCTGTCACACGCGTGGCGGGTGCTGGCGCCCTTCCTCCGCTCCCTGGGTCGGGACGACTATGCTGGCGAGCCATGACCAGAAGCGATCTCATCGACCTCGCCCCGCCGCTCGAGCGAGCCTTCCTCATCGCCGTCGAGAGCGGCCATGACGAGGGCTGGACGGCCGAGGATTCGCTCGCCGAGCTGGCCAGCCTGGCCGACACGGCCGGCGCCGAGGTCGTCGGCGCGGAGTGGCAGCACCGCCGCCACATCGACCCCAACTGGTACCTGGGGAAGGGCAAGGCGGAGGAGCTGCGGGTGGCCAAGCAGGAGACCGGCTTCACCCTCCTCGTGGCGGACGATGAGCTCTCGCCCAACCAGCAGCGTTCGCTCGAGGAGCTGCTGACCGTCAAGGTCCTCGACCGCAGCGGACTCATCCTCGACATCTTCGCCCAGCATGCCCAGACGCACGAGGGTCGCCTGCAGGTGGAGCTCGCCCAGCTGCAGTACCAGCTGCCGCGCCTGACACGGATGTGGACGCACCTCTCGCGGACCGGCGGCGGCATCGGCACCCGTGGCCCCGGAGAGACCCAGCTGGAGACCGACCGGCGTGTCATCCGCGACCGCATCCGCAAGCTCAAGGAGCGCGTCGAGCAGGTCCGCCAGCAGCGAGAGACGGCGGGCCGGTCACGCGACCGGCGCCTCGTGCCCAGCCTCGCCATCGTGGGCTACACGAACGCCGGCAAGTCCTCGCTGCTCAACGCGCTGGCCGGGAGGGAGGCCGCCCGGGCCGAGGACCGGCTCTTCGCCACCCTCGATCCGACCAGCCGCCAGGTCAAGCTCGGCGACGGACAGAGCGTGGTCCTCACCGACACCGTGGGCTTCATCCACAAGCTGCCCCATCAACTGGTCGAGGCCTTCCGGGCCACGCTCGAGGAGGTCACCCGGGCGGATGTCCTCATCGAGGTCGTGGACGGCTCGGACGCCCACGCCCGCGAGCACCGCCAGACGGTGCAGCAGGTCCTCGACGAGCTTGGGGCCGGAGCGAAGCCGCGCGTCGTGGCCTTGAACAAGGCCGACCTCTTCGATCCGGCCGGCGGGCGAGGCGACGGGCCCGCCCCGGTGGTGGGCGATGCCGTGCCGGTCTCAGCCGTGACGGGCTACGGCCTGGACACGTTGCGGGTGCGCATCTCGGCTGTCCTCGCCGAGCTCTGGGAGGACGTGGACGTGACGCTGCCCTACGCGGAGGGTGAGCTGCTGGCGCGGGTCCGTGAGCGGGGCACGGTCGAGGTCACGTACCACGGCGCGGGCGTCCACATCGTCGGGCGCGTCGTGCCGTCACTGGCGGGCGAGCTGCGCGCTGCGGCGGCCCGCGGGCACGTCGCGAACGCGGCGACCGCCTCGTGAGCAACGCGGCGACCGCCTCGTGAGCCAGACCGTGGGCATCCTCTGCCGCCCGACGCCCACCGGCTTCCTATGCGACGTGGTGGTGGGCAGTGATCCGGCCGCCACCCGCCACGCCGTCACGATCAGCCGGTCCGACCTCGCTCGCCTGGCCCCCGGCCACTACGACCCGGAGCGCCTGGTGGCAGCCTCGTTCGCGTTCCTGCTCGCCCGCGAGCCCCGCGAGGCCATCCTGCGCAGCTTCGAGCTGCCCGTCATCGAGCGCTACTTCCCCGGCTTCGAGGTGGCCATCCGTCGGCAGCTGGGTTCCTGACAGCGTCGGCCGGCGCGGCCTGGATCGCACGGTGGGCGCGTCTGCGTCCTCCGGCGCGCGCGGTGCTATGGTCTGCACATCGCGGCGCCGTCGGGGAACTCGGTGGCCGTGCGGATCAGCACGTCCAAGGGAGTCGACCTATGGAGCTCTTCTTCGCCTACATCGATCCGGGTTCGGGCAGCCTGATCATCCAGGCCCTCATCGCCGGGCTGGTGGCCGTCCCCATCTTCTTCCGACACCAGATCGCGCGGTTCCTGCGTGCCGTGCGGGGCGGCGAGGAGAAGGCCCCGGGGACGCTCGCACCGACGGATGACAGTAGCCGAGACGCCTGACCCGCCCGCCCCACTGGTGGCCCGGGCGCCCGAACCTGCGCCAACGGCGGGGCAGCATCCAGGCGCGGCACGTGACCCGGGCTCCTACCGCGATCCGGCGGGCTTCGTCTACCGTCGCTCGGGCGTCGTCTACCGCCAGATCCAGGCCTCCTTCGCGGACGACTGGGAGCACTTCACGGGGTCGGGTCTCTACGACCGGCTGCGCGACGATGGCCTCATCCTCCCGCACGAGGAGGTCGATGCTGACCTGGCGGCCGAGCCGCCCGCGTTCCGCGTCATCCGACCCGAAGCACTGGAGTTCATCTCGTATCCGTACGAGTGGTCGTTCAGCCAGCTCAAGGACGCGGCGCTGGTGACCTTGCGTGCGCAGGCCCTGGCGGCCGATTCCGGCATGACCCTGCGCGATGCCTCCGCCTACAACGTGCAATCCCAGCGCGGCAGGCCGGTGCTCATCGACTCGCTCTCCTTCGAGCGTGCCGAGGACGGCCGGCCGTGGGTCGCCTATCGCCAGTTCTGCGAGCACTTCCTGGCCCCGCTGGCGCTCATGTCGCGCGTGGACGTGCGACTCGGGGGGCTCCTCCGGGACCACCTCGAGGGCGTCCCGCTGGACCTGGCGGCGCGCCTGCTGCCCGCCCGGACGCGCTTCTCGCTGAGCCTCGGGCCGCACATCCACCTCCACGCCCGCGCCCAGCGCCAGCACGCCGACGACGGCCGGGCCGCGACCGGCCAGGCAGCCGGCACGAGCACCGCAACCATGTCCGCGTCGCGGCTGGCGACGCTCATCGAGTCCCTGCGCAGCACCATCGAGGGGCTCGACTGGGCCCCGGTGGGCACCGTCTGGGCCGACTATGCCGAGCACACCAGTTACGACGACGCGGCCACCGCCGCCAAGGAGGCGGCCGTGGTCGCCGCGTTGACGGCGGCGGGTGGCTCGAGAGCCTGGGACCTCGGTGCCAACACGGGCCGCTACAGCCGCCTGGCAGCGGAGCGTGGCTACCGTGTGGTGGCGCTGGATGTGGACCCCGGTGCTGTCGAGCGCCACTATCGCCGCGTGCGCGACGAGGGCCGCACGGACATCCTGCCGCTGCTCGCTGACCTTGGCAATCCCAGCCCGGCGCAAGGGTGGGGCAGCGCCGAGCGGGCTTCGCTCCTGTCCCGTGCCGACGCCGACGTCAGCCTGGCCCTGGCGCTCGTCCATCACCTGGCCATCGGTGCCAACGTGCCGCTGCCCATGATCGCCGCGCTGTTCGGGCGGATCGCGCCCCAGGCCATCGTGGAGTTCGTGCCCAAGGAGGACGCCATGGCGCAGCGCCTCCTGGCATCGCGGCGCGACATCTTCCCTGACTACACGATCGAGGGCTTCCGGGCCGCCTTCTCACAGGAGTTCGAGATCGTCGGCGAGGTGCCCATCGACGGCACTCTGCGCACGCTCTTCCATGTCCGGCGGCGCTCCGCAACGAGGCTCCAGTAGCAAGGAGAGACGATGTCCACCACATCCGCGTCGCCGGGAACCTCGGTGTCACGACTGGCGATGACCGTCGCCCTGACCCTCTTCCTGCTGGCCGGTGCCTGGCCCGCCCTTGCACAGGACGTCGAGCCCGGGGCGGATGACCCTGCCTGTGCTGCGGCCGACCTCTCCGTGCCGGGTTGCATGGAGACCGCCACGCCCATCGACCCGGACCCGGCCGTCCTGGATCCCCGGCCGACGGCCTGGGATCATGTCGTCGTGTCCGCGGACGGGAGGAGTCTCGAGGTCTACTTCTGGATGGGAGTGGAGGACTGCTACGGCTTGCACAGCGTCGAGGTCACGCCCGCCGACGGCGGCATCGGGATCACGCTCCTGACCGGTACAGCCGCCGATGCCGAGGGTCGCCTGTGTGTCGCGCTGGCACAGCTGTACTCCACCACGGTGACGCTCAAGGCTCCGCTCATCCGCAACGTGGGTTGACGCGGCGCTCCTGCCGGCCCCAGGTCGGCGACCCGGGTGGCAGGGGTCAGCCCGGCGAGGCTGTGACGGCCTCGAGGGCCTCGAGCCGAGCCCGGGGGAGGGGTGCCTTCTCGTCGCCGCGCTGGCTGCAGATCCAGCGAGCAGCGAGCTGGGCACGCCGAACCGATCGCGCCAGGCCCAGGTCATCGACAAGGTACGAGGCCAGGAAGGTCGCCGCCAGGGTGTCACCAGCGCCGTTGGTGTCCACGACCGGGCGGGGCAGGTCGGTCGGCGGGAAGGACTCCACGCGCCGTCCGACGGCCGCCAGGCAGCCCTTGTCACCGGCGCCCACGATCACCACCCGGCCCGGCCGCCGAGCGGCGAGGTCCTTGGCGACCCGCACCGGGTCGGAGAGGTTGGCCGCCGAGATGAAGAGGACGTCCGCGGCGGCCACGAAGTCGGCCCGGTAGGCGTCGTCGGCGTCGATGGCGTCCTGGAGGTCGCAGCTGATGCGCACATCCTCGTCTTGGGCGATGGGCAGCAGTCGACGGCACCAGTCGTCGAGGTGGCAGTGCAGCAGGGTCGCCCCACGCAGGGTCGCCCGGCAGGCCTCGAGATCGACGGCGACCCTTCCTGAGCCACGTGCGTCGAAGTAGTTGCGTCGCGTACCATCAACATCGACGAGGTTGACGCTGCGGTGCGTCCCCAGTGGGTCCCGCAGCTCGGTGACCGCGATGCCAAGCTTGCCGAGCTCGGCGCGGATCCAGCCAGCCTGGAGGTCGTCACCCAGCGCGGCGATGGCACGGGTTGGCAGACCAAGTGCGGCGAAGGCCCGGGCGCTGTAGCAGCCGGCCTGCCCGGGTGCATCCACGACATGTGCGAACGTCACCTCAGCCCCGACGCGCTCGCCGAGCGCGTAGACGTTGGTGTCGATGCCAAAGCCGCCGGCCACGACGACGGGCGCCTGCTCACGCATGTCACGACAGTAGCCTGGGGCTGCTCCGCCTGCCGGGTGCGATCGGCCCTGGGGACACTTCCGATAATGTAAGTTATGTAACATGTGCGTGGCGCTCAGCATGTGTGTGCCGCTCAGGCTGAACGGCCGCCCTCCTGCTCCGCGGCTGTGGCGGGAGCGCCGGACGGCGCGACCGATATCGCCACCGGGTGGCTCTGGGGACGTGAGGGCGTCAGCGCGGCTGGCGGACGCGCGGCAGCAAGTCGGCCCGGGGTCGTCCTGCGGCGCAGGCGCACCAGCCGACGAGGTCCGGGCGGATACCGAAGAGGACGATGGTCCGTTCGCGTCGAGGTGATGCTGGGCGCAGGCCGCCCAGAGTGCGGAAGCCTGACGGCGTGCCCGGGATGAGCGCGGCAGAGGTGGCAATGAGTCCATCGGCGCCACGGGAGCGGAGGCGGCGAGCCGCGGCCTGGCAGGCGGGCCAGCTCGAGCGGTCCCCCGTGATGGTCGCGACGGGCAGGCGCGGTTCCGCCACCGGCGGAGAAGGCAGCTCGATGGCCCAGATGGCACGGCGGACGCCCTCCAGGTCGGCCGGGTCAGTGATCTCCTCGTGTCGCAGGAACTCCGCCCAGGCGCCGTCAGGCGTCTCCGCGAAGTAGGCGACGGGCCCCTCCCCATCTCCATGCCAGCGGGCCTGGGGCTGCTCGTCCGACTCCCACAGGAACGGCGTGCGGGCATCCGCGTTGCGGAACGCGATCACGCGGCCGAACCTGGGCCTGCAAGCGCGCGAGCGAGAACGGCGACGGCCAGCACCGATGGGTCATCGGGATCCCAGTCGTCTCCGAGGACGGTCCGTGGTGAGCGGCCCTCGAGGGCGCTCCGTGGCCGCTCCCACCAGCGACGCATGCCGAAGTCGTTGTAGGAGCCTGCGAGATCGGTGGTCACGAGTGCCAGGAAGTGGATTCGTGCGGCGACCGCGTCCGGAACCGCACGGGTGCCACTCGCATAGCGCCGCAGGCTGGCCGACGAGATCCCGAGCAACTGGCCCAGGCTCTCATGCCCGTAGGTCCGGAGGAGGCCCGTCAACTCCCGCCTGGGCATCGGTGATCCTGTGAGTGCGTCCGCCAGATGCTCGATCAGGGCACTCCAACGGGCCGCGGACGTGGACACGCCCGTGTCCTCGAGGATGGCCAGTGCTGTACCCAGGGCGACACCCTCCGAGAGGCTGCTGCGCGCGATGTCGCGGATGAGGTCCTCGTCGATCCGCTCGATCGTCCCGCCTTCGGGAAGAAGGCCCAGACCGTCGGCGATGAGCACCAGGCGGGTGGCGGCCCGGCGCACTGATGGTGTGTCGAACGGAGTAGATATGGACGACAATCGGACCAAGCTCATGATCCGATACTACTCCGCGCCACGTCCACCGGTCAAGGACTCACTGTCCGTCCGCAGCCCTTCACTTGCGTGATTGCGCAAATGATGAAATCATAGGCTGAGTCCATCGTCCCGCACCCGAAAATGGAGGGATCCGTGTCCCGCGTCTTGCACCCCTTCCTCGTCCTGGCCCTTGCCTCGGTCTTCGTGGCTGGCGCCTGCAGCAGCAGCGACACTGGCACGGACGTCACCGACACTGGCACGGAGGCGGTCCGTACGGTGGCCGCGGCCGCGGCCGTCGGGATGCTGGACGCACGCACCGTCATCGACGTGCGGTCGGCCGAGGAGTTCGACGCCGGTCATGTGGTCGGGGCCATCAACATCGACGTCGAGGCGTCTGACTTCGGCACGAAGATCTCCGCGCTCGACCCGGAGGACCCCTACCTGGTGTACTGCCGCAGCGGGCGTCGCAGCGCCCTCGCCGCCGACACCATGGCCGACGCCGGCTTCACCGACATCGTCGACGCTGGCGGACTCGAGCCGCTGGCGGATGCCGGGGCGCCCATCGAATAGGGCGACTCCCCTGCCCCAGCACGCCGCGTAGCGGGCGGCGTCGACTGGTACCGTCTGTGGGTGACGCCGCCGACCGAAGCCATCACGATCCGGCGCATCCGGGCACCCGAGTGGCAGCTCCTGCGGGCGCTGCGCCTGCGCAGCCTGGAAGACGCCCCGGAGGCCTTCGGCCAGCCCCTGGCAGAAGCGACCGGGATGTCGGCGCTCGAATGGCAGCGCAAAGCGCTGCAGTCATCGCGCGGCGATGATCGCTCGTGGCTGGTGGCGCAGCGCGGCGGAGAGACGCTCGGCCTCGTCCATGGACGTCGCCGGAGCCCGGCCACGCTGCTCCTCTTCAGCATGTGGGTCGATCCCGCAGCACGACGATCGGGCGTCGGCCGGCAGCTCATCGAGAGCCTGGAAGCGTGGGCGAGGGGTTGGGGGGCCCAGGAGACCGTGCTCTGGGTACTGCAGGACAACCAACGCGCGCTGGGCTTCTACCGTCGCCTGGGCTTCGAGGTCATCGAGATCGGTCGGGACGCGGAGGTGGGCGCGGACTTCAGCGCGCTGGCGCTGCGTCGGACCATCAGCGTCGACGGCGCCCACTGAGCGAGGCGCGGCTCCAGGCTTTGGACTGTCTTTGTGCAAAGACAGTCGTCTGTCAGTCGGCGGTGCTCAGCGGCCCATCGTCAACGGAGATCCAGGCACGGTCGAGCACAAGGTGGATGACTGAGGTCTGCCGGGATGTGATGGCGTCCCGGAGGGCGCCCTCGAAATCGTCATCGTCCGTGATCCTTAAGCCCAGCGCTCCGTGGGCGCGAGCGATCGCGGCGAAGTCGATCGGTCCCAGGTCCGAGGTGGCCGAGCTGCGACCCTCTCGTGACTGACCCATGGCGATGGTGCCGTAGCGCTCATTGTCGAAGACCAGGACGATGGGATGGGCGCCCTCGCGCACGGCCGTCTCGAGCTCCATCATCGACATCGCGAAGCCCCCATCTCCGCAGACGGCCACCGCGATCCGGTCGGGATCCTGGAGCGAGGCGGCGATCGCGGCGGGAAGGCCGAAGCCCATCGCTCCCGAGGCTGGGCCGATGAAGGTGCCGGCGCGTCGGAAACGGTAACCCCGGGCGATCCAGCCCCCCATGTTGCCGCCGTCGGTCGTGATGACGGCGTTGTCCGGCAGCACCCGCCGAAGGACATCCACGACGCGTCCGGGATGGACGCCGGGGCCGCTCCAGGCCCCTTGCCCCACCTCCCTGGCCGCCCGGTAGGCCTCACGGTCGGCGGCCGTGCGGGCCTCCCGCCGACTGCGCATCTCGTTGTCGAGCGCTGCCGCGCGGAGGTCGGACCATGCCGCGTCCAGAAAGCGTGACGCGTCCGCTTCGACGCTGATGGTCGGTGCCGGCAGCCCGGCTGCGGCCGATCGAGGCTGGATGTCCACGTGTGCCCAGCGTGTCCCAGGTCCCGGGATGGTGTAGCGGTGCGTGGTCACCTCTGAGAGCCGCGTCCCGATGAAGGTGATGACGTCCGCATCCTCGAGGCGTCGATGGACGGTGGCCGGCGCCCAGGTGCCTGCCATGCCCAGATAGTTGGGATGGTCGTTGGGGAAGACATCCGGTCGTCGCCAGGCGGCGATGACGGGCACGGCGAGGGCCTCCGAGAGAGCCACGAGGCGCTTGGTCGCCCGAGCGCGCAGCACGCCGCCTCCGGCCACGATGACGCCGCGCTCGGATGCCGCAAGGAGCTTGACGACCCGGCGCACGGCCGCCCGGTCGGCGGCTGGCCCACGCGTGCCCTGTGAGCCTGGCACCGCGGTGTCCCTGACCTCGATCTCCACTTCCTGGACATCCCTGGGCAGGGACAGGAGGATGGGGCCGGGGCGGCCCGTCGACAGCCGCCGGACAGCGCTGGCCAGGATGCTCACGGCCTGGTCGGGGTCGTCCACCTGGCTCGCCCACGCGGCCAAGCTGCCGATGCCCTTCACGAGGTCACTCTCCTGGAAGGCCTCACGCCCCAGGAAGGCCCGCTCCACCTGCCCGGCCAGGACGACGAGCGGGGCCGAGTCCTGACTGGCGGTGTGGACGCCGATGGCGGCGTTGGAGGCGCCGACCGCGCGTGACACGGCCACCAGCTGCGGCCGGCCGGTCGACTGGGCCAGCGCCTCGGCCATGAATGCGGCTCCGGACTCGTGGCGGGCTGTCACGACGCGGATGCCCATGGCGCCAAGCGCATCGAGGAGCGGCAGGATGGCTTCGCCCGGCACGGTGAAGCAGTAGCGGGCACCGGCGCGGTGGAGTTGGCGTGCCACCTCGGCCGACACCGTGCGTCGTATGCTGGCCGGTCGTGGGGCTTCGAGCGCAGGGATGGACTCCTGCGCCCCGGTTTCGAGCGTGGCCTCGCCCGATGGCTCGTCACCCGCCGGGGCTTCCGTGGCGGCGGATCCCTCCTCGACACCGAGCTCATCGGCCGCGGCTGTCTCTTCGGCGAACTCCTCATGGCCGGACTCCTCATCGCCGGCGGCCTCATCATCGGCCTCGGGGAATTCCTCGCCGGCAGCCGGCGCTTCCAGGAGGTCCGACGCGAGCAGATCGTGTGCAGGATGGGCGCTGGTAGTCTGCTCGGCGGCTTCGCTCAAGACGTCCTCTGGCAGCGGTGGCGGGGCCACCATCTCGTCGCTCATGCCTGCACCATGGTCATGATGAGCGCGACGATGACGATGGTGGCCAGGACGGCCAGGAGGAAGCGCGATGTCCGGCTCTCGATGGTCATGCTCACAGCCTAGCGGTAGTTCCTGAACTGCAGCGCGACCGGGTACTCGTCACCAGCCTCGCGCAGACGGGCGATGAGGAGCTGCAGGTCGTCCTTGGACTTGCCGCTGACGCGAACCACGTCGCCCTGGATCTGGCCGTGCAGCTTGGGGAACTCGTCGCGGACGAGCTTGCTGATCTTCTTGGCCACGTCCTCCGGCAGGCCCTGCCGCAGGGCCGCTCGCTGCCGGAACAGTCATGCCACCCGCCGGTTCCACCTTGCCCCAGTCGAAGACCTTCACCGACAGGCCGCGCCGGATGGCCTTGCTGATGACGAGGTCCTCGATGGCCGCCGACCGCATCTCCGAATCGGTGACGACGACGAGCTCCTTCTCGGTCAAGTCGATCTGGACCTTGGCGCCCTTGAAGTCGAAGCGCGTGGCCACCTCGCGGCGGACCTGGTCGATGGCATTCACGAGCTCCTGGCGGTCGAACTCGCTGACGACGTCGAACGAGACGTTACCTGCCATCCTGTCCCTCCCCGGCCTCTGCCGGCACTACTCCTGCCCCGATCCGCTCCCGGCCGCCACGACGCGGACGACCGGCCAGGCTCTCAGTCGATCGATGAGCCCGACGTCGTCGAGCTCGAGGGCCATGAATCCGCGCTCGCGCAGGCGGTCACCGCTGCCCTGCAGCGTGTAGGCCGCATGCCAGCTGGCCAGCACGGCGCGACCGGAGACCCACACGCGCTCGGCGTCGAACTCGACATCGGCCTGCTCGGCGGCGACGCGATTCCAGTGCTCGCGGATGGCCACCGCCCCACTCAAGGGTGGCTCGAACGGGTCGCTCCGGTACTCGGCGTCTTCAGCGAAGAGGTCGAGCATGAGGTCGGGGTCGCGGTGCTCGCGACACTCCTTGAAGCGGGCGAGCACATCCTGCCCGTCGCCGGGCGTGAGGTCATGAGGCACCCTGGCATTCTACCCGTCGGCTCTGGCCTCCAGCATGGCCACGAGTCGCTCGGCGATGACGTAGGAGCGCCCGCCGCCCATGGCCAGCACGATGTCACCAGGCTGGACCCGCGCCGCCAGGTGGTCGGCTGTGTCTTCCACGCTGCCGGTCGCGGCGACGTCGGGACCACCCAGGCGTGAGACGGCGGCCGCGAGCGCGACGGCGCTGGCGATGCTCGTGTCGGGGTCACGGCCGGCCCAGATGTCGGCGATGACGACGTGGTCGGCCGTGGCGAGCGCCGCCGCGAGGTCATCGAGCATGGCTGCCGCACGATGGAAGGTCAGCGGCTCGTGGGCGACCCAGACCGGTCGGCCCGGATGACGTTCGCGCGCGGCCTGGATGGTGGCGCGGATGGCCGTGGGGTGGTGGCCGTAGTCGTCGATGACGAGAACACCCGCCGGCTCGCCCTTGACCTCGAAGCGTCGCCCCACACCACCGAACGAGCTGAGGCCGGCAGCGATGTCCCGCCAGTCGACGCCGAGCAGCGCGGCTGCCGTCGCCACGCAGGCGGCGTTGGCGGCGTTGTGCTGCCCAACAAGCCGCAGCTCGGCCTCCAGCCCGGGGCGCGTCGGCCCGGGCAGTCCCGAGAGGCGCAATCGAGCGCCATGCAGGCGGAAGATCGTGCCGTCGGGGACGGACTCGGGGTCACGGGTCGTGGTCAAGGCTGCCGCGTCGGGCCCGGTACCCTCTCGCTGTGCCCGCACTGGTATCACGCGCGCTTCCCAGTCGCCCAGGCGCCGGGCCAGCTCTCCGCCGCCGGCGTCGTCCGTGCTGATGACCACGCGCCGCGACTGCGCACCAGGGCCTCGCAGCCATGCCTCGAAGGCGTCCACCACCGCAGTCCGGTCGGCGAAGACGTCCGGGTGATCCCAGTCGGCGTTGAGGACCACGGCCACATCCGGGCGGTAGGGGTCGAAGTTGCCGGCGTACTCGTCGGCCTCCACGATGAAGGTATCCCCCCTCCCCCAGCGCGCCGTGGCCGGCGGGCCACCGGTCAGCCCGGATGGCAGCAGCGCACCGACGAAGGCAGCCGGGTCGCGCCCGGCAGCCGCCAGAAGGTGCACCAGCCAGCCTGCAGAGGTGGACTTGCCGTGGGTGCCGGCGACCGCCACGAGCCGCCCGCCCTGGCTGACCGCGGCATCGGCCACGATCTGCTGCCATGGTTCGATGGCGATGCCGGCCCGTCTCGCCGCCTCCAGCTCGGGGTGGTCGGGATGGACCGACGTCAGGGCCTTGGTCACGGCCAGTCGCGTCGGCGCGGAGGTACCGGTCCCGGAGACGTGGGCCGCGTCGTGGGCGGTGGCCACGCGGATCCCCTGGGCCTCGAGAGCCGCCGTGTACACCGTCGGGGCTCCCGGGTCGCAGCCACTGGCGTGGGCACCTGCGGCGGAGGCCAGCAGCGCTGCCGCCGATGCCCCGGCGCCAGCAGCGCCCACCACGTGGATGACATCCTCTGGCGCGATGGGTCGGGGTTCGCGCGCCGGCGCCAGGCCCTGCCCGATGGCGTCGGCACCGCGAGTGACGTTCACGAGGGGGCTCATGAGCGGTCTCCGTCGAGGGCGGCGATGAGCATGGTCAGGGCGACTTCTGCGCTCCGCTCCTGGTTGGCCGCTCGGTCGCCGTCCCACGTGTGGCGCTCGACCTGGTGGCCGGCCGGCCCGGCCACGGCGACGTAGGTCAGGCCCACCGGCTTGGCAGCGGTGCCGCCATCAGGGCCCGCCACGCCGGTGACGGCCACGGCGAAGTCGCAGGCGAGTCGGTCGCGCAGACCCTCAGCCATGGCCACGGCGGTCTGCGCCGAGACGGCGCCATGTCGGTCGATGGTCGTGGCGGCCACGCCCAGGAGTGCGATCTTGAGACGGTCCGCATAGCTGATGACGCCCCCGAGGTAGTAGGCGCTGGAGCCGCGCACGGCGGTGATGGCGTGGCCGACGAGCCCGCCCGTGCACGACTCAGCGGTGCCCACGGTCAGGCCCTGGGTGATGGCGAGGTGCTGGAGGCGTTCGGCGAGCCCGGCCAGCGCTGCGCTGCCGGATCCCGTCAGGAGACGGTCGCTGGCTTCTGGCCCTGCTGGATCTGCCACGTCATGGCCTCCGCCTTCTTACCCATGGCGCCGTAGTCCACGCCGTCCACCGTGACGTGGGCTGCGCGGGCGTTGCCAACCTGGAGGATGACCTCCGGGTCGACCCGGAAGGTCCGCGACTGACCGGGCTCCAAGCGGATGCCCTCGGCGACGACCTCCTCGTCGGGGCCGACGAGCTTGATGCGCGTGAAGCCATCGACCGCGCTCACGACCACGACCATCTTGTCCGCCAGCGAGCGGACCGGGACGGTGGAGATGGCCGGGGTGCCGCCGTCGATGGCCGCTGCCACCGAGACCTGCCAGCGCCCCTTGGGCAGCTGCAGGCTGCCACGGAAGACCCCCGCCTCGACGGGCAGCTCCAGCGGATCCGGCGCGGTGCGCTCGCGGTCGAGGTTGCCCAGCCATTGGAGGCTCACCACGACGCTCTCGGCATCGCTCGTACCCTCGACCTTGACACGTCCATCGGCCGACTGATAGCCCTCCTGGGGCGCGGTCATGACGAGCTCAGCGGACGGTGTCCCGGACAGGTTCGTGGTGTCCACGCCGTCAGGCAGCGCCGGTATCTCACCGCCCACCTCGCCGGGGAGATCCAGGACGGGGACGGTGGCGATGACCTGCAGCGGCTCTGAGTCGCGGGCAGTCTCGACGTCCGTGGTGATGATGGTGAAGTCGTTGCGGCCCTTGGCCACGGGCAGGTCGAGCGTCCACTCACCGCGAGCGTCGGCCGTGGCGGTCCGGAACAGGTCGTCTGTGCCCCGAGCTGTCACCAGGGCATCGGGCGTGCCCCCGCCGCTGAGCACGACGCGCTCCGCGCCCGGCTGGAGCTGGCGGATGGAAGGCCCGTTGAGCGAGATCTCGGGGTTCTGCGTGAAGCGCACGAGCTGCAGGCCGATGTAGCCGACGAACGCGAAGACGACGGTCGCCAGCACCAACGCCACGATCAGGCCGGAGGTGAGCTTGAGGCCGCGATCGGGGGCCGTGATGGGCTGCGGCGGCGGCTTGAGGCGCGGCGCCTCCGCGGAGCTGGGCTGGTCGATCTCGCGCCGCCAGCGGGCCAGCACCTCCTCAGCATCCAGGCCCAGGTACGTCGAGTAGTTGCGCAGGAAGCCCTTGGCGTAGACGAGTGCCGGCAGGTCCGCGACATCGCCACTTTCGAGGGCTGCCAGGTGTCGCGCCCGGATCTTGGTCTCGCGCTCGGCGCGCGTCAGATCGACACCCTTGCGTTCGCGGGCGGTCTGCAGGATCTCACCGACATGCGGGGCGCGCTGGGTCTCGTAGGACCAGCGGGCTCCGTCGGTCGCACGAGATCCGACGCGTGCTTCCTGGCGCGCGGTCATCCGGCGATGGACCCCTCACTCAGATACGGCTCCGCCCCGACCACGGCAGTCGTGACGTGCCCCCAGTCTAGCGGGTCCGGGCCATCCATGACCAGCCCCTCGGCGACCGGAGTGGCTGTGAGGCGGCGGCTCGGTGCGCTCCGTCACCAGCCGACCGGCCGCGATAGCTGCTGTCGAGCCCGTGGCCCGCACCGGCCGTCAGGCGCGAGCGCGCTCCACCGAGTAGACGTCCTTGAGCTGTTCGAGATGGGCCATGACCCTCGACAGCTGGGCCACCGAGGAGACCTCCAGTGTGGCCTGGACCGTGGCGCGGTGGTCCTTGTGGACCGCCACCGTGGCGGCCACGATGTTGATCTTGTCGTCCGCGACGGCGGTGCTGATGTCGCCCAGGAGCCCGGTGCGGTCATAGGCCTCGATGAGGATGGCGATCGGGTAGGTGCGCTGGGCGGCCGTCTCCCACTCCACGTCGATGAGCCGCTCCACGGCGCGCTCGTTGACGATGGTGGCGCACATGGCCAGGTGCACGGTGACGCCACGGCCCCTCGTGATGAAGCCGACGATGGGATCGCCCGGGATGGGGTGGCAGCACTTGCTGAAGCGGACCAGAAGGTCGCCCACGCCGCGTACCCGGACCCCGCCCGGCGCGGGCGGCGGGGGCGCCACCTGCGGCAGCTGGACCTGTTCCGCGTCATCCACCACACCCAGCCGGGAGACGACCTGCTGGGCGCTGATCTGGCCATAGCCGATGGCGGCCAGGAAGTCGTCGAGCGACTTCATGCCGTAGTGGTCGAGGATGCCCTCCAACTCGCCGTGGTCGATCTTGTCCAGCGTGGTGCGTGCCAGGCGTCGCAGCTCTCGGTCGAGCAGCTGCCGGCCGTGAGTGATGTTCTCGTCACGCTGCTGGCGCTTGAACCATTGGCGGATCTTCTCGCGCGCGTGGCTCGTGGTGACGATGTTGAGCCAGTCACGCGATGGCCCATGAGCGCTCTTGGTGGTGACGATGTCGACGATGTCACCGTTCTTGAGCGTGTAGTCGAGTGGCACGAGGCGGTTGTTGACCTTGGACCCGATGCAGGCGTGGCCGACCTCGGTGTGGATGCGGTAAGCGAAGTCGAGAGGAGTGGCGCCCGCCGGCATGTCCTTGACATCGCCCTTGGGGGTGAAGACGAAGACCTGGTCCTGGAAGATGTCGAGCTTGACGCCCTCGATGAACTCGGTGGCGTCCGAGACGTCCGTCTGCCATTCCATGAGCTGGCGCACCCAGGCCAGCTTGGCGTCGTAGGCACGGTCCGTCCGGGTGCCCTCCTTGTACCGCCAGTGGGCGGCGATGCCGACCTCGCTCACGCGGTGCATGTCGTGGGAGCGGATCTGGACCTCGAGGGGCTTGCCGTCCAAGGCCACGACGGCCGTGTGGAGGCTCTGGTACATGTTGTTCTTGGGCATGGCGATGTAGTCGTCGAACTGCCCGGGGATGGGCCGCCAGAGGGAGTGCACGACGCCCAGCGCGGCGTAGCACTCGCGGACATCGGCGACCAGGACGCGCAGCGCATGCACGTCGTAGATCTCGCCGAACTCGGCCCGCTTGCGGCGCATCTTCTTGTAGATGCTGTAGATGTGCTTGGGGCGGCCGGACAGCTCGGCCACGATGCCGGCCTCGGTGAGGGCTGCCTGAAGCTCCTCCATGGCCCGGCGGATGTAGACCTCGCGACCCTTCCGATGGCTCTCCAGCTGCCCTGCCACCTCGTGGTAGGCGTCCGGGTCCATGATCTTGAAGGAGAGATCCTCGAGCTCCCCCTTGATCTGCCAGATGCCCAGGCGCTCCGCCAGTGGCGCGTAGATCTCAGCCGTTTGGCGGGCGATGCGCTGCTGCTTGGCCGGGGGCAGCGCCCCCAGGGTGCGCATGTTGTGGAGCCGGTCGGCGAGCTTGATGAGGACGACGCGGATGTCCTCGGCCATGGCCAGGAACATCTTGCGGATGTTCTCGGCCTGCTGTTGCTCGTGGGTCAGCGTGCTGAACTTGCTGAGCTTCGTGACGCCGTTGACGAGGCGGGCCACGTCGGCGCCGAAGTGCTCCTCGATATCGTCCAGCGAGTACTCGGTGTCCTCCGGGATGTCGTGGAGCAGGGCTGCCGTGACGGCCACGGGGTCCAGCCCCATCTCGGCCAGGATGCGGGCCACGGCCAGGGGATGCGTGACGTACGGCTCGCCGCTGGCGCGCTTCTGGTCAGCGTGCGCCTCGTGTGCGAACGCGAAGGCGGCCGAGACGGACGTCAGGTCAGCCTGCGGGTAGCGACCCTGCAGCTCCTGCTCCACGTGGCGCAGCGTCCGCTGCATGCCATCCATGGAATGGTCCACCTGCGGTGCTGGCCGGGCGCGGCGCTTGACCCGTGCCTCGGCCCGGGATGGCTCGGCGTGGGCGGTGGTGCCGGCTTCGGATGCTGCGCTCGTCATCGCGGTTGAGTGTAGCGAAGGGCGCCGCGCCACCAGCGGCGGATGGCATGAGCCTCTTGCCTGACCCCGCGGCCTCGGGGAGCGCAGGCGGCCCGGCCGGGCGGGATGGTTCAGGGGAACGCACCTCACCGCAATCTGGTCTCACTCGGGCGACATCGGCCCAGGGTGTACCGTCAGCGCCTGTGACGCCGTGGCACGCACGTCGCCCATCGGGCGCCGGCTTCCCCCTGCTACTCCTGGCCAGCTCGATGAGCCTGTTGGTCTCGTGTGTCTCTGTCGGTGACAGGGTCGCCGTGGCCGGAGCCGCGCTGCCGGCCGCTGCCGCGGCCATCACGGCCACGTCGTCGCCGGCATCGAGCGCCGGCCCGTCGGAGACGACCCTGGGGCCGACATCATCGGTGCGTCTCGTACCGGTGAGCCCGCCAGACTCGGGACCCTCCCCTGCCCAGGTGTCCGCGGGCCCGTCCTCGCCAGCCCTGGGATCCACCACGGCTGGCGCCCGATCCGAGGCGGATGGTGCCGCAGCGCCGTCACCCAGTGCCGCGGCCTCCGCTCCGCCGTCAGCGTCGGTCACGCTCGCTCCGCCGTCAGCGTCGGTCACGCCGGCCATTCCGTCTGCCTCGCCAGCACGTCCAAAGGGTGCCGTCAGCCTGGATGAGGCCACGCAGCGCAGGCTTGAGGCCATCCTGAAGCGCACCACCGGAAAGGCACGCGTGGCCGGCCTCCAGGTGGCGGTGCGGCTCCCTGACGGCCAGACCTGGCTGGGCAGCGCGGGGAATGCCGAGTTCTCACCGGACCGCCCGGTCAGGGACGACACCGAATTCTCCATCGCCAGCATCTCCAAGACCTTCATCGCGGCGCTCATCATGGAGCTGGCCCAGGAAGGCAAGCTGGACCTGGACGTGCCCTTCGGCCGCTATTGGCCGGACGCGCCACGCAAGGACGTCGTCACCATCCGCGAGCTGCTCAGCCACACCAGCGGCATCTACAACTACTTCGAGCATCCGCGCTACTACAAGATCTCGCGCGCCTGGCTGCGGCCCGTGTCAGCCCCAGGTCTGGCCTCTCGGGAGCACGCCTGGACGTACGACGAGATCATGGACCTCGTCAAGACCGGCTACTGCAAACCTGGCGCGTGCTACCACTACTCGAACACCAACTACGTCATCCTGGGCCGCATCGCGGAGACAGTGGGCGGAGCGCCGCTCCACGAGCAGCTGCGTCGGCGCTTCTTCGAGCCGCTGGGCATGACGGACACGGTGTACCAGCCGGCGGAGCTGCCACCGGCGGACGCTGCCCACGGGCACTGGGACTACGGCAGCGGCTACTCGGATCACACGCGGGATGCACGCCTGCTGCCCTTCGACGCGGCGCTCACCGTGGCTGACGCCGCCGGAGCCATCGCCTCGACGGCCAGGGACCTTTCCACCTGGGCGGCGGCCCTCTACGGCGGCGCGGTGGTGGCTCCCGAGTCGCTCGCGCAGATGACGAAGATGCTCTCGCCCGGGTTCTACGGTCTCGGCACGGACGTGGCCGTCTTCGCCGGGCACCGGGCCTTTGGCCACCGCGGTGGCCTGCGGGGCTTCGAAGCCTCGATGTGGTACTTCCCGGACGAGGGTGTCTCGATCGTGCTGCTCTCCAATCAGGGCAACTGGCTCACCGACGTGCCCATGGAGAAGCTCGTGGCAGCCGTCCTCGGCCGGGGTCGCTGACCCTGCGCCTGCCTCAGCCGGATCGGGCCCGCAGGGCCGCCCGGGCAACCGCGGCCTCGTCCCAGGGGATCTCGCCGCCCGCCACCTCGATGGTCGTCTCGTGGCCCTTGCCGGCCAACAGCACGGCGTCGCCGGGGCGCGCCAGGCGCATGGCCACGGCGATCGCCTCGGCACGATCGGGTACGACCAGGAGGTCCTGGCCACGCTGCCTGCCGGCCGCCTCGGCACCCGCGGCGATGGCCTCCAGGATGGCCATGCGGTCCTCGCCGCGCGGATCCTCGTCGGTGACAACGACGATGCGGCAGCGCTCGCCAGCCACCCGGCCCATCTCCGCCCGCTTGGCCACGTCGCGCTCCCCTGCCGAACCGAAGACGGCGATACAGCCGGCTGCTGGATCGGCCGGCGCCAGCTCGTCGAGCACCTTGCCGAGGGCCTCGGCGGTGTGGGCGTAGTCGATGATGACGCTGAACGGCTGCCCCTCGTCGAGGCGCTGCATGCGGCCTGGGACGCTCTCGACCCGGGCCAGGGCAGCGGCTGCGGCATCCAGGTCCAGCCCGATGGCTGACGCCACGCCCATGGCTGCTAGGGCGTTGTGCACGTTGAAACGACCCGCCAACCGCAGGTCGAGCGATCCCGACCAGCCCGGCGCCTGCACGGCCACGCGCATCCCAGCCGGTGTCTCGGTGATGGCCGTGGCCGTGAGGTCTGGGCCGTCACCCTGGTGCGGCGAGACGCCGGCCAGGCGACGGCGCGACTGGCCATAGCGCAGCACGCCGGCCCCCGCGGCACTCGCGATGGCCGCGACGACCTCGCATCGCGGGTCGTCGGCGTTGACGATGGCGTGCTTGCCCCAGCCCTTCTCGGGGTTCTCGTCGCTGCGTGCGAGCCGCGCGAAGAGGGTCTGCTTGGCCTCCCGGTAGGCCTCCAGGGTGCCGTGGAACTCGAGGTGCTCGGAGGTGATGTTGGTGAGCACGGCCACGTCGAAGGCGACCCCACCGACGCGCTGCTGAGCCAGCCCGTGGGACGTCGATTCCACGACGGCCCAGGTGTCACCGGCGGCCTCCATGCGAGCCAGGTACGCCTGCAGCTCGGGGGCCTCCGGCGTGCTGGCGCGAGCAGGGTTGCCGAGGCTCTGACCGCCGATGATGACGTCGGTCGTGCCCACGAAGCCTGTGCGGTACCCGGCCGCCTCAAGGATGGCGCGAACGAGGTAGGCCGTCGTCGTCTTGCCGTCCGTGCCCGTGATGCCCACGATGCCCAGTCGCTGCGACGGGTCGCCCACCCGCCACGAAGCTGCCAGCGCGAGAGCAGCCTTGGCGTCACGCACGAGGAGCTCCGGCACCTGCAGGTCCGGCACGGGTCGCTCGACGATGACCGCCAGGGCGCCTGCGGCCACGGCGGCTGCCACGTGGCCGTGGCCGTCAGCGTGCTGCCCGCGGCGGGCCACGAAGACATCACCTGGTTCGATGAGTCGCGAGTCGTAGCGGACGGCGCCGATGTCCGGGTCGGGAGCCCCGCCGTGTGCCGGGATGCCCTCGTTGGCCAGCAGGCCCCGCCGTTGCAGGAGGGCGCCCAGGGCCGACAATCGCATGGCGCTCACGGTCTCAATCCTTGTCGCCCGAGTCGGCACTCATCCGGCGTCCGTGCCACGGGTGTCGTGGCCGCCCCGGGAGTGGTCACCGCCCCGGGTGTCGCCCCCGCCCCGGGTGTCGCCCCCGGTCCGGGTGTCGCCCGCGCCGGGCCGCCGTCGACCACGCCACCGCGTCCCGCATCCAATCCGCGCCGCCGCCTGGCCAGCCAGACCAGGCCGCGATGGCCGCGCTGGACGAGCGCGTGCACGCCGGGGTTCACGACCAGGTCCCAGGTCCCGCCGTACTCCACGACCCGCCCGCCGAAGCCCTGCTTGAAGTGGGCGATGCCGGGTGTCGAGCGGCCCCACATGTCGAAGACCCGGGCACCGCTGGCCTTGCAGCGCACGATGGCCTGCCACTCGAAGAAGTGCCCCGCGCGGATCTCGCCACCGGCGTCCGTGAGACCGCCGTAGAGCTGCGAGGCGCGGCCGCCGCAGGTGAGGATGAGCTTGCTCGAGACATCCCTGCCGTCCGGCAGCGAGCCGATGAGCAGGAGCGCCCGGCCCTGGGCCGCGAAGGCATGGTAGACGTCCCGATAGGCCTCGAAGGCGCGCGGGATGAAGCCGCTGCGCTCGGCCGTCTCGACGAGGATGTCATAGAAGACCCGCAGGTCCGCCTCAGCACCCTCGCGGACGAGGCAGCCGCGCTTGCGCGCGCCGTTGGCGTAGCGGCGGCTCGACTTGTAGACGTCCGACCAGAGCTCCTCCTCGCTCCGGGTGAGATCGATGACCTGTGTCGAGGTGAGCTGGACCGCGTCCGCCCGTCGCCAACCGGCGCCAGTCAGGAGCGAGTCATGAGCGTTGCCCTCCAGGCCAGGGTCGGCTGTCACATGCGTCAGGCGCCGGGCCCGCGCCACCTGACGCAGCGCGTCCGTGAACGCGGCGACACTGGCGGCATCGAAGCGGCGTGCCACCGGTCCGCGGGGCAGGTAGCCCATGGCGAACGGCCCCGGTCCGAGGCGCCGCACGAGGAGCTGCCCGCCGATGGGGCCCGACCCGCCGTCGGCCACCACCCGCTCCGCCTGCCAGCCTGTGGCGGCCTTGGCCGTCGCCCAGGCGCTCAGCTGGAGCGGGAAGTCGGTCTCTGTCGACTCCACGAAGGCGTCCCAGGCTTCGGGGTCATGACGCAGGCGATCGAGGTCTGCCTCCATGCTCTGGGCCTCCGGCCGGCTGATCGTGGGTGAGGCCCCATTCGGGGCCGGGGTGGCTATCTTCGCATCCCCCGCAGGGCATCGACGAGGCGGCGCCGACTGCGCGCCAGGCGCTCCGCTGCGGGTCGCAGCACGATCCGCCGCGGCGGTGCCCGGTCGACCCAGACCGCTCCGAAGCCGCGCTTGTGCTCGTAGAGCCCGTGTCCGGGGTCACCCGCCTGCGGCGGCCGACGCTGTCCGGGCAGGTCCACGCCGCCCAGCTCGATGGCCGGAGCCCCTTCCCGCAGGGCGTCACGGATGGCGGTCCAGCGCAGCAGGTGCATGGTGCCCGGCAACTCCTCGCGCGAAGCGGCCCGGTCGGCTGAGTAGGCGGTGGCAAGGATGCCTCCCTGCCGAAAGAGGAACAGCCCGCCGATCAGCAGGCCTTCGTGGTCGGCCAGCAGCAGGCGTGCCAGTCCCGCGCCGAGAAGGGCGCGCCAGCCGCGCAGGTAGTCGGTGTCCGAGCGGAGCGCGATGCCGAGGACCTCAGCACGTTCGCGCATGAGGACCACGAACTCCTCGAGCCGCTCGCCGGTCACGTCGTCCTGCACCCGGGTCCCGCCGCGCTCGGCGGCGCGCACGCGCTGGCGCGTCGACTTGGAGAAGCCCGCGACGAGGGCGTCCTCGTCGATGCCCGGTGGGAAGTCGAGACGCATCACGTGGATGGAGGGCTCGAGGCCGTCGCTGACGTGGAAGCCGGCCGCGTCCATGGCCGCCTCCCAGGCGGGGTCGGCCGGGCGCTCCGGGTCCAGGAAGAGGTCGCGGGCCCCCCGTCGTCGTGCCCAGTCGGCCAGGGTGGCGGCCCGCGCGGCCGACGACCCCCCATCCTCGTCGAGATGGGCTGGGCCGCGACGCACGGAGGCCTCGGCGCCGGGCAGCCCGGGCGTCCGACGCAGAGTCGCCAACGCCACGTGGCCGTCGTCGAAGGTCAGGAAGCGTGGCTCATGGCCAAGGCTTGCACGGTAGGTCGCCCAAGCCGCCGACTGCATGACATGGCCACCCGTGACTGCGACGGCCCGCTCGTCCCAGTCCTCTGGGGCCTGGGGCTCGTCGCTCACGACGACGCGCCGCCGCCGGCTGACGCCGCTCAACGAGGGAATGCCATCTCGCGTCACCTCCACCTCTATCGCGACTCCCCTCACCCGGGGCGCAGCGCCGAGCGCAGCAGCCCGACGGTGCGCGGCAGCTCCGGCAGGCGCATGACTCGGCTGTAGCCGATGTAGATGAGTAGTGCCGCCGCCGACGCCAGCAGCAACTGGAGGCCGAGGGCGATGACGCGGCCAGTGCCGGCCGGCACTGGCAGGACCAGGAGGGTGGCAGCCGCCACGAGCCCGGCGGCGGTGGCGCCCACGAGCGAGAGCGCGCCGGCGCGCACGACCGGCGCCACCCGGACCGACGTGTGGCGGCGGGCCAGGAGCAGGGTCAGGCTCACCGCCTCGAACCAGGCGCCCACGGCGATGCCCAGCGCCAGACCGGCCAGCCCAAGGCGTTCCACTGTGGCCACCGAGACGACGACGTTGACGCCCACCGAGGCGATAGCCACGCTCACCGGCGTGATGGTGTCCTTGCCACTGTAGAAGGCCCGGGCCAGGATGATGTTGAGCGCGTGCGCCGGCAGGCCCAGCAGGAAGACTCCCAGGGTCATGGCCGTGGCCGTCAGGGCGGCCTCGTCGAAGCCCCAGCCGAAGAGCAATTCCGTGACCTGGTCGCGGGCCACGATCCCGACGGCCGAGACCAGCAGCATGGCCCACAGCAGCAGGCGCAGCGCGTTGACGACGGTGCTGCCGAAGGCGGCTTCCTCGCCAGTGGCGAGGGCGCGCGAGAGCGTCGGCAGCAGCACGATGCCGAGCGGCAGGCCGATCACCCCGAGCGGGATCTGGAGCACGTTGAAGGCGACGTTGTAGGTGACCACGGCGCCCACCGCGAGGGTGCTCGCGAGGGCCGTGTTCACGAGGAAGGTGATCTGATTGGCGCCCATGCCGATGGCGCGGGGCAACATCAGCCAGAACGACTGCCGGGCCGCCTCGTCGCTGATGTCCGCCCGTCGCGAGTAGTGAAAGCGTCCCCGCAGGGCCGGCAGCTGCACCAGCAGGTGTGCAGCCGAGCCGACGACGACGCCGAGAGCGGCCGCGTAGATGCCCAGCAGTGGGGCCAGGAGCACGGCACAGGCGATGATGCCGAGGTTGTAGGCGACCGGCGCGAGGGCTGCGGCGCCGAAGCGGTCCTCGGTGTTGAGGATGGCTGACACGATGGCCCCGGCGGCCAGGAAGATCGGCGAGACGAGCATGAGGCGTGTCAGCTCGACCGTGAGCTGGGTAGTCGTGGCGTCGAAGCCGGGCACGAGCAGGGGCACGACGGCTGGCGCGAAGACGGCCAGGAGGGCGGCCAGGACGAGCAGCACACCGAGCATCAGGTTGAGGACCGTGGAGGCCACTCGCCAAGCGCGCTCGCGATCCCCGTGGGCTGTGAGGCCGGTCAGCACGGGGACCAGCGCCGAGGCGATGGCGCCCGCGGCCACCAGCTGGAAGACGAGGTCCGGGATCCGAAAGGCCGCGTAGTAGGCGTCCAGTTCCGCAGTCGCGCCAAAGAGGTTGCCGAGCACCACGACTCGCAGCCAGCCCAGCATGCGCGAGGCCAGGAAGGCGAGCGTGACGATCAGTCCAGCGCGGGCGAGGGTATTCCTGCTCACGATCGGGAGGGGGGCTCGTCGACGCCTCGTGGCCGGGCGGGCCGAGCTGCCGATACGGCTCGCGGGTGAGCGGCCCGGTAGCTGGAGCGCAGCCGCCCGGGGCTCACGTGGGTATAGATCTGCGTCGTGGAGAGGCTGGCGTGACCGAGCAGTTCCTGGACGACGCGCAGGTCCGCACCGCCCTCCAGCATGTGCGAGGCGAAGGAGTGGCGCAGCGTGTGCGGCGTGGTCCGCTCGGGCAGTCCAGCGCGACGTACGAGCCGGTCGATGCGCATCCGCACGGCCCGCGCCCCCAGGGCGTGGCCGCGCGTGCTCAGGAAGAGGGCGTCCTCCCCGTCGCCGGCGGCCGCGAGGACCGGCCGCCCGTGGCGCAGGTAGGCATCCAGCGCGTCACGCGCTGGCCCACCCAGCAGGCCCAGGCGCTCCTTGCGGCCCTTGCCGAGCACGCGGATCTCGCCGCGGGCCAGATCCACGTCCGGCAGCCGCGCGGCGGCGACCTCGCTGACGCGCAGCCCGGCCGCGTACGTGACCTCCACGATGGCGCGGTCGCGGAGCTCGATGGCATCCGGGACCTCGTCACGCCACGGGCTGCCCACGGCATGACCGGCCGAACCGGGGACCACGTCCAGGAGCCGCTCGACATCCTCCACCTCGAGGATGCGCGGCAGCCGCGAAGATCGGCGGGGGGTCACGATGGCTGCCCAGGGATCGCCGCTGACCCAGCCCTGTCGCCGAGTGAAGCGGTAGAAGGAGCGCAGGGCGGCGACCCGGCTCGCGATGGTGGAGCGTGACAGGCCGCGTCCGTCCAGTTCGGCGAGGTAGGCGCGCAGCGTCCGGCGCGGCGGCCGGTGCCAGGTGACGCCGCTGACGCCGTCAAGCCAGTCGAGGTACTGCTCGAGCGCCGTGCCGTAGGCGCGGCGCGTGTGGACCGAGGCGTCGCGGGCTTCCAGGGCCCCGAGGAAGGCCGCCATGGCCTCGCGTCCGTCGCGTTCTTCCCCCGCTGCGGTCATCGCTCCCGGCCCGGACGCTCAGCCATCAGGCCGCGTCTGCGCTCGACGAGCCGGAACCGCGTCCCTTCACTGCTCTGCCCGTGGTTCGTGGGCTCCCGGAGCCACCACGGGAAGCGGCACGACGCTTGCGCGAAGGTACCAGGGCGGCCGGATTGGGTGGCCCGCCGGGGAGCGTCCGCCCGGGCAGGTCGGCACGGTCACCAGGCAGATCCACGCTGGCCCCGCAGCGCAGGCACATGCCGCTCTCGTCCTTGAGCGCGACGGCGCCGGCATCCGCCTCATGGAGGGCACCGAGCGGCTCCAGGTTGGTCGTGAAGTCGCAGCGTGGATAGCGCGAGCAACCGTAGAAGACGTTGCCCGTGCGACGCGCCCGGCGCGTGGCGAGGATCCCCTCGCCGCAGGTGGGGCACTGCACCTCGAAGGGAAGTGGGGGTGGTGGCGGTGGTCCGGTGCGATGGATGTAATCGCAGTCGGGGTAGCGCGAGCAGCCCGCAAAGACCCCGAAACGCCCGCGCTTGGCCACGAGGTTGCCCTCCTGGCACGAGGGGCAGACCTGGCCGGCCCCTTCCACGGCAGGCAGTTCGTTCTCCTCGCCGGGCAGCGGGCGGGATTCCTTGTGCTCGGGATACAGCGAGCACGCGAGGAAGCGTCCGTTACGTCCCAGGCGGATGACCATGGGGTGACCTTCGCTGCAGACCTCGTCGGTCTCCTCGGTGGTCAGGTCGCGGCGCCGCAGCTCGCGGCGCTTCTCGTCCACGAGAGCCTTCAAGGGATCGTAGAACTCACGCAGAAGCGGCACCCACGCGCGCTCTCCACGGGCCACCTCGTCGAGCTCCGCCTCCATCCGCGCCGTAAAGGCCACGTCCACGTAGTCGCCGAAGTGCTCGACGAGCACGTCCGTGACGATGCCGGCCACCACCTCCGGCCGTAGGCGGCGATCCTCGACCTTGACGTAGCCGCGTTCCTGGATGGTCGAGATGGTGGCCGCATACGTGGAGGGACGACCGATGCCGTGCTCCTCGAGGGCCTTGATGAGCGTGGCTTCCGTGTATCGAGGTGGCGGCTCGGTGAAGTGCTGCTCGGCGGCGGCATCATCGACACGGGCCTGGTCGGCCTCCGCGAGGGCCGGCAGGCGGCCCTCCGCGTCATCGTCGGACTCGTCGTCGCGGCCTTCCGTGTAGACCCGCGCGAAGCCGTCGAAGATCGTGCGCGTGGCGCTGGCCCGCAAGCCGAAGCGGCCCGCCTCGAGCTCTGCCGTCGTCGTCTCCAACTGCTTGGATGCCATCTGCGAGGCCAGGGCGCGCTGCCAGATGAGCCGGTAGAGTCGCAGCTCCTCTTCCTTGATGTGGCCCTTCAGTGATTCCGGGTCACGCTGGAAGCTCGTGGGGCGGATGGCCTCGTGGGCCTCCTGGGCACCCTTGGTCCGATTGCGATAGCTGCGGCCCCCTTTCACGGCGTACTCGGCGCCGAAACGCTGGCCGATGACGTCGTGGGCTTCGTGCTGGGCCGACGTGGCCAAGTTGACCGAGTCGGTGCGCATGTAGGTGATGAGGCCAGTGGGCTCGCCGTCGATGACGATGCCCTCGTAGAGCCGCTGGGCCACGGACATCGTGCGCCTGGGCCCGAAGCCCAGCTTGCGGCTGGCCTCCTGTTGCAGCGTGCTGGTCGTGAACGGCGGGGCGGGGTTGCGTCTGCTGCTGCGCACGCCCTGCGACGTCACGGTGGCGGTCTGGCCACGCAGCCCGTCCACGTACGCATGCGCCGTGGCCTCGTCCGGGATGGGCACCTCGCGGCGGCCCACCTCGCCGCTTCGCGCAACGGACGTGCCGTCGACGCGGACCAGACTGGCCGTGAAGGGTTCGTCGCGAACCGTGCGCAGGCTGGCCTCCAGTGTCCAGTACTCACGGGCCGTGAAGGCCTCGATGTGGCGCTCGCGCTCCACCACCAGGCGCACGGCGACCGACTGCACGCGGCCGGCGGAGAGGCCACTGCGGACCTTGCGCGAGATCAGCGGGCTGAGCGTGTAGCCGACCAGGCGATCCATGATGCGCCGCGTCTGCTGAGCGTCCACGAGAGCCATGTCGATCTCTCGCGGGTGCGCGAAGGCGGCGTCGATGGCGCTCTTCGTGATCTCGCTGAACGTGACCCGGCGCGTCTTGGCATCCGGGATGTCCACGGCCTCGACGACATGCCAGGCGATGGCCTCACCTTCGCGGTCGAGGTCGGTAGCGAGGTAGACGAGGTCCGACGAGGCCGCCGCACGGCTGATGTCCCGTAGTTGCTTGCGGCGGTCCTCGCTGATGACGTACTCGGGCGCGAAGTCATGCTCCACGTCGACGCCCAGCTTGCCCTTGCCGGGGTTCTCAGGTAGGTCGCGCACATGACCGTACGAGGCCAGCACCTTGTAGCCATCGCCCAGGTATCGCTCGATCGTCCGCGCCTTGGCGGGCGACTCGACGATCACCAGGTTCTTGGTCATGGCCGGCGAGTGTAGCACCGGTGCGTCGGCGCACCACCCTCCCCGCCGATGGGTCCGTTCATGCCTCGCGGATGCGCCGGAGCAGCTCGGCGTCCGGCTCAAGGCGCTCCAGGGCCTCGTCTTCCGCAGCCGCCCCTGCGGACTCGAAGCCGCTCGGAGGCGGCGTGATGATGACCGACGGGTGCTCCGTCACACCGCTCGCTTCGGCGGTCAGCTGGGCGGGCCGGATGGGCAGGTCCATGCCCAGGCCGGCCTGGTCGATCGAGGCTCGCGGGATCTCGATGAAGCGGATGAGATTGTAGGGGATCAGGAAGACTGAATCGAGGAACTCCGTGGACAGCGGCTTGCGCCCCTCAAGGGTTCGCAGGTTGGTGCACAGGAGCCCGGCGTCGGCTGCGGTGGGCAGCGATTCGATGTCCGCCTTCAGGGGCAGCTCTCCGTGGAGATGCAGGATGACGTTGCGAATCATGACGCCATCGTACGCTCGCCAGACCAGCCTCTGCCGCCGGCGGCACCGCCGGCGGCTCGGTGTGCCCCTGCGGGCGGGTCCAGCAGAGGCCCCGCGGGTAGCTGGAGTGCACCCAGCACTCTCGCCCAGCCGCGCAGCTGCAGGAGGGTCAGGGCAGCCGCGACGACCCCCGGCGGCTGCCCGCTGACCCGCACCAGGCCGTCCACCGTCTGCGGCCCTCGGCTGAGTGCCTGGGCCACGGCGTGCTCAGGTCCCGCCAGTGTTCGCAGAGCGGTGGCGGCCGAGAGCACGGTGCCCGGTGTTTCTGGCTCGGGGATCTGGTCGTCCAGGCCCAGGTCCACGAGCATCTCGTCCAGGCCCACCAGCGGACGGGCGGGAGATTCGCGCAGCAGGGCCAGGTTGCCGGCCACGGCCGCGTCCAGCGGCCGGCCGGGGGCCACGAGCAGCAGGCGGCCCTGCTCCAGGGCATGGCGGGCCGTGATGAGGGCCCCGCTGCGGACCGGAGCCTCGATGACGATGGTGGCACTGGCGAGTGCGCTGACGATGCGGTTACGCCGTGGGAAGGTGCCGGCGGTGGGGCGGATGCCGGGAGGCTGTTCGCTGATGACCGAACCGTGGCCTGCGATCTGCCGCGCCAGCCGGCGCTGCACGGTGGGCCCCGGCTCATCGAGGCCGCCGCCGACCACGGCGACGCTCTCGCCCCCGGCCTCCAAGGCGGCCAGGTGAGCGGCACCGTCGATGCCCACGGCCAGCCCGGAGACGACGGTGACGCCCGCCTGCGCGAGGCGGGCACCGACGCGCGCGGCTAGGCTGCGACCAAGGCCCGTGGGGTGCCGCGTGCCGACGACGGCCACGAGGCGGGTAGCTACCAGGCTCGCCGGCCGGCCAAGCCCGAAGATGACGGGCGGCGGCTCGTCGATCTCGTGCAGGCTGGCCGGCCAGGCGCTGTCGAGGGGCGTCAGGACCCAGCCGCCTAGGGCCATCATCGCGCGCTCTGGCCGCCCGGGATCGGCCGCCGCCATACGGATGGCCGCCGCCAGCCCGATCCGCCGCCGCAGTCCGAGCGTCCCGGCCAGCTCCTCATCTGCTCGTGCCGGATCCAGGTGGGCCACGGCCTCGAGAGCCGTCCTTGCGTCGCCCCACGTGGCCAGCAGGCGTTCGAAGGTGACATCACCCACCCCGGGCGTGCTGGCGAGCCCGACCCATGCCTGGCGCTCGCCGGTCGCCGTCCGCCCGGTCATGCCGCCGGCCCTGTCTCCAAGGAACGGTCACGCAAGGAAGCCGCGGCCAGGATCTCTGTGCTGCCCACGGCACCGACACCCCCGAGGTCGGCGATGGTCCGTGCCACCCGCATGACGCGGTGGACGCTTCGCGCGGTCAGCTCCAGCCCTTCGGCCACCTCTGCAAGGGTCGCTCGGGCGGTCTCATCCAGAGCACAGGCCTCCAGGAGGCGGCGGCCGCGGAGGAGCCCGTTGGGGCGCCCGCCGCCCCGTGCCAGGGCCCGCTCCCAGGCCTGGCGGATGCGCGCAGCCACGCTGGCGCTGGGCTCCGGACGGGCTGCTCCCACGAGTTCCGCGGCGTCCAGCCGAGGCATGACCACGCGCAGGTCGATGCGGTCCAGGAGCGGCCCGCTGACGCGACGCATGTAGCGCTGCGGCTCACGCACCGGGCAGCGGCAGGCCCGCACCGGATCCCCGTACCAGCCACAGCGGCAGGGGTTCATGGCCGCGATGAGCTGCAGCCGGGCCGGGTATCGCACAGCACCGTGGGCCCGCACGATCTCCACGGAGCCGTCCTCGAGCGGCTGGCGCAGCGCATCGAGCACGTCGCGGTCGAACTCGGCCAGCTCGTCGAGGAAGAGGATGCCGTGATGCGCCTGTGTCACGAGCCCCGGCCGCAGGGCCGGGCCGCCACCCACGAGCGCCGCGTAGGAGGTCGTGTGGTGCGGGCTGAGGAAGGGCCGGCTGAGCCGATCCCCCGCGGCCTGCTCCAGGCCAGCCACACTTCGGATGACGGCCACGTCACGGGCCTCGCTCTCCGTCAGTGGCGGCAGCAGTCCGGGTGTGGCCCGCGCCAGGAGGGTCTTGCCGGCCCCCGGTGATCCAAGGAGCAGCAGGTTGTGGCGGCCCGCCAGAGCGACCTCCAGGGCCCAGCGGGCGTGCTGCTGGCCGCGCACGTCGGCCAGGTCCGTCCAGGAGGCGGCGTCACTGCCCAGGTCTCTCCCCTGGACCCCGGATCCGGGCCGGCCGGCTGCGCGCATGGATGCCGGCTGATCGCCTGAGACGCGGATGGGGGCGCGGCGCCGTGCTGTGGCGGCCAGGCGACCGCGCGGGCCGGCCACGAGGCGTGCCACATCGTCGAGTCCCTCAGCGCCGACGACCTCCACGTCCGCGACGAGAGTGGCCTCCTCGCGGTTCCGCATCGGCACGCAGACGCGACGGTGCCCGGCGTCCCTGAGCGTCGCGACCATGGGCAGAACACCGGTCACGGGCATGACGCCGCCATCGAGCGAGAGTTCGCCCAGCAGCGCCCAGGGCCCACCGGATGCGCGGATCTGCTCCGAGGCGAGCAGGATGCCGATGGCGATGGCGACGTCGTAGGCAGCGCCGTGCTTGCGCCGGTCGGCCGGAGCGAGATTCACGGTGATGCGCGACAGAGGGTAGGTGAACCCGGCGTTACGGATCGCGCTGCGGACGCGTTCGCGCGCCTCCGAGAGCGAGGCGTCCGGGAGGCCGACGATCTGGCAGCCGGGGAGGCCCGGCGCGACGTCCACCTCCACGCGCACGAGTTCGCCGCTCAAGCCGCTGACGACGGCCGTGTCCAGGATCGCGAGCATGCCGGCAGTCTGGCGCGGGGCACTTCACCGGTACTTCGCGCCGCCAGATCGATGACTTAGCCCGGTCGTGCCCGAGCCCGCCTCGGACGGATGTCGCCCGTTCTGCGCCTCGACCGCCAGGTGGCGGATCGGCCGGGCTCAGGCCTTGTCGGAAGCTGGCTTGGGAGGCTGGCTGGCGGTGGACGGCCCGCTCGGCGCCACCGGCTGCCCCTGGACCTCGGGGTGCTCATGGGCAAGACGGACGGCCTGGCCGGTGTCCAGTCCATTGTCGAGGAAGTTGCCGAGGCGCCTCGCCAGGTCGGTCAGCTCGAGCGGGATGACGTACTTGGTGGCCGCCGTGCTGCCCAGCTGCTTGAGCGCCTCGAGATACTGCAGGGTCATGGTGCGATCGTCGATGTCGCGCGCGGCCGAGAAGATGCGCCTGAGGGCCTCGCTGAAGCCCTCGGCCTGGAGGATGGCCGACTGTCGCTCACCCTCGGCGCGCAGGATGGCCGACTGCTTCTCGCCCTCGGCGACGTTGATCCTGGACTGGCGCTCGCCCTCGGACTCGGTGATGACGGCCCGTCGCGTGCGCTCCGCGGTGAGCATACGGTTCATCGAATCCTGCACGCCGGGCGGCGGGACGAGCTCGCGGATCTCCACCGTGGTGACCTTGCCGCCCCAGCGTTCCGTCTGCTCATCGAGGCGGGCGCGCAGGACGTCATTGATCTGGTCGCGCTTGGAGAGCACGTCGTCAAGGTTCATGTCGCCGATGACCGCGCGCAGGGTCGTGGTGGCGATGCCCCGCAGTGCCGCCCTGAAATCGTAGATGTTTACCACGCTGGAAAGCGGGTCCACGATGCGGAAGTAGATCAGGAAGTCGATGTCGATGGGCGCGTTGTCCTTGGTGATGTTCGTCTGGCTGGGGATCTCGTCGAAGTCCTCCCGCACATCCACCTTGACGGGTCGGTCGACGACGGGCCACAGGAACCGCAGTCCGGGCTCCTTGACCAGCTCCGGACGCGTCTTGCCCAGGCGGAAGACGACGAGGCGCTCGTACTGATTGACGACGCGCACTGACAGGTAGAGCACGATGGCCGCGATGACGAAGAACAGGAGCAGTGGAACGATGATGCTGATGAGCGTCCCATCCATCGGTCAGACCGTCCTTTCGGTGCGCGGTTCATCACGGGGGCGCAGCGGTGGGGCCGACCCGGCTGCCTGGTTTCCCGTCGGTCCTTCGGCGGGCAATCGCTCGACGATGACCGTCAGTCCATCATGGCCTACCACGCGGACCGGCGTTCCGCGGGCGAGCCGACTCCCGTCGCTGGCTCGAGCCGTCCACTCCTCGCCCGCGCCGTAGATGCTGCCCTCCGGCAGCAGGTCGCGCCGCACGGTGGCGGAGGTTCCGAGCGGCACGAGCGGCCCCCTGATGTGGCTGGCCCCCATGACCAACTGCGGGGCACGGCGGTTCCGCACGACCAGGACGACCAGGCCGCCGATGACCAGGGCCGTCAGCCCGGTCATGAGGGCGATGACAGGCCAGGCCACGGCCACCGCTGGCGCCAGCGGGTCTCCAGGCTGCGTGTAGAAGGCGGACGCGCCCAGCGCGAAGGCCACCAGGCCCCCAACGGCGAGCAGGCCATGGCTGGTGATCGTCATCTCCAGCAGGAAGAGGAGCAGGGCCAGGCCGACGAGCAGCAGCCCGGCGATGTTGAGGGGCAGGCTGCCAAAGCCGATGAAGGCCAGGATGATGGCGAAGGCGCCAAGGATGCCTGTCACCCAGTTGGGGTTCTGCAGCTCGAAGAAGAGTCCGTAGAACCCCAGCGTGAAGAGGATGAACGCGATGTTCGGGTCGGAAAGCAGGTGCAGGAAACCCTGCAGCGGGTTCATGCCGGCCCGGTCGAGCGTAGCGCCGGCCACGTCCAGGGTGACCGGGCGGCCGGCCACCTCCACGGTCCGGCCATCCGCCTGCGCCAGCAGGTCGTCGATCGACTCGGCCTTGAGGTCGATAGCCCCGGCGGCCAGGGCCTGATCGACCGTGTACGAGGCCGCCTCCTCGACGGTGCTCACAGCCCAGTCGACGGGGCGGCCGCGCTCCTCGGCGATGGCGGTGATGGTGGCGATGGTGTCCTGGAGGACCTTCTTGCCGAGATCGTCGGGGATGTCCGAGCCGTCGCTCGAGATGGGCGTGGCGGCACCGATGTTGGTGGCCGGCGCCATGGCCGCGACGTGGGCTGCCAGGGTCAGGAAGGTGCCGGCGCTGGCGGCGCGGCTGCCAGCCGGGCCCACCCAGACGAGGACAGGGATCTGCGCGGACAGCTGCGCCTGGACGATGTCGCGGGTGGCGTCGAGAGAGCCGCCCGGCGTGTCGAGCTCGATGACCACGGCAGCTGCTCCGCTGGCCGCCGCCGCCGTGATGCCTTCCCGCACGAAGCCGGCCATGACCTGGTCGACCACGCCCGTCGCGGGCAGCACGACCACGCGTGGCTTCCCCTGGGCCTGCGCGCTGCCGACCAGCAGCGCCAACACTCCCACAGAGAGGATCAGGCTCCGGACGAGGGTGATGCGGGGTGGTCGACGATCGGCCATGGGTCGCTCCTTGAGGTCGATTATCCCATCGCCTGCCTTCCGGCTCGTGACGGACATCCGCCGGATGCGACCAGGGGCCGGCTGGGCATGTGCCGGCCGGTAGACTGGCCCTCCGCCGCCTGGTCAGGCTGGCGCGCCTGGAGGGTCCGATGTCCATCGACGTACGTGCCATCGAGCTGCCCAGGGATGCAGCTCGGTTCTGCAGGACGTGGTGGCCGATCTACGCGGGCGACCCTCACTGGGTCCCGCCGCTGCTGTTCGAGCGCGAGCGCTTCCTGGATCCAGGGAAGAACCCGTTCTTCCGGGTTGCGCGGGTGCAGTGCTTCATCGCATCTCGCGGCGGGACGCCGGTCGGCACGATCGCGGCGACCGTCGAGGATGCCGCGCAAGAGCACGAGCCGGGAGTCGGCTTCTTCGGCTTCTTCGAGTTCCCCGATGACGTCGAGGTGAGCCGGGCGCTCTTGGAGGCCGCCGCCGAGTGGCTGCGCGGACGGGGCATGGACGCGATGCGCGGTCCGTACAGCCTGTCGCCCAACCACGAGTTCGGGCTCCGAGTCGATGGCTGGGACACCGATCCCGCGGTGCTCAACCCGCACAACCGGGACTACTATGCCCGCCACTACGAGGCGCTCGGCCTGGTCGGCGTACGTGACTGGTACGCCTACTGGCTCGACCACGCTCCCGTCCCCGCGCGGCTCGCCCGCGCCGCCCAGCGGTTCCTCCACCAGCACCCGGGTGTCGAGTTGCGCCACCTGGACATGGCGAGCTGGGACGAGGAGATCCTGTGGTTCTGGGACATCTACAACGACGGGTGGGAGCACAACTGGGGCCACTCACGCATCACGCATGACGAGTTCGTCGAGCTCGCGCGAGGCCTGAAGCAGATGGCCGACCCCGAGCTGATCTGGTGGGCGTTCGTCGACGGCGAACCCGCCGCTGCCGCAGTCGCGTTCCCCGACTACAACCAGGTCGTGAAGAAGATGAACGGCAAGCGGTTACCGTTCGGGTGGTACCAGTGGCTGTTCGGCCGCAAGAGGATCGATGCGCTCCGCATCTTTGCCCTCGGCGTCAAGCAGCGCTATCAGGGGATGCCCCTCGGCGCTCCGCTGTACCTCAAGATCTGGGAAGTCGGGCTCGCCCGTGGCTGGCGCGGCGCGGATGCCTCGCTGGTGCTCGAGGACAACCTGCGCATGCGTGGGAGCCTCGAGAAGCTGGGTGCGCGCATCTATCAGACGTACCGGATCTACGAGCACCGGCTGGACGGCCGTGCGGTCAAGGCGTCCGCGGATGGGAGTGACACTGGACCCTGAAGGGCCGGGTATGGAGGCGGGGCCAGCTCGCTCGGCTGTCGAACGAGTCCAGGCTTGGGACATGGACGGTGGCGCGGTTCGCTGCCGCGTGCCGGATGGTCCGACCGCGGGTACCTACCGTTACCCCTCGCCGAGGTGCACGAAGTCGAAGAGGAGCTGGCTCCACGTCTCGAGGTGCTCGTAGCCTTCGAGGACGTCGTCGGTCTCGACGAAGCGACCCGAGAGTTTGTGCGTCTCGCGGACGGCCACGGCCCGGCCGGCAGCGTCGGTCTCGAAGACGATCCCCAGGTGGACCTGACCGACCGGCGTGCGATCGTCGTTGAGCAGGCCCAGTGGCCGCAGCTCGGGGCGCCAGTCAGCGACGAGCTCCTCCTCGAACTCGCGCCGCAGCCCTTCTTCGACGCTCCGATCAGCCGGTCCGAGATGGCCGCCCACGCCGATCGACCAGCGCTCGTGGAGGCGGGCGTCGCCGCCAGCCGAGGTGCGCCGCATGAGGAAGAGCCGCCCACCGTCACGCAGCAGGAGGTAGGGGATGACCTGTTTCCAGGTCGGGTCCTCCTCGGCCTCGTCGCGGGGCCGGTACTCGCCCTCGGCGGCGATGAGCGCCAGCGTGGCGGTGACATCCAAGCGCCGGATGCCCGTCCAGGTGCCGCTGCCCAGGAAGCGGGCACGCGGCAGGCCCAGCACAAGCTCCCGACGTGGGTCGCTCACCGTCGGCGGAGCCGGTCGCGCGAGTCGACGGCCGAGTCCGGCCCTCGCCGGGCGTCAGACGGCAGGGATGGTCTCCAGCGCGTGCTGGATGCGCGCCTCGGGCAGCTCGAAGTCCTCCAGCTCGCCGGCCAGGAAGCGCTCGTACGACGAGGCGTCGAAGTGGCCATGACCGCACATGTTGAAGAGGATGACCGGGCTCCTCCCCTCCTGTGTGGCCTTGCGGGCCTCGTCGATGGCGACGCTGATGGCGTGCGACGGCTCCGGTGCGGGCAGGATGCCCTCAGCCTGGGTGAAGATCCGGGCTGCCTCGAAGGTGCGGCTCTGGACCACGGCTCGGGCCTCGATGATGCCCTGGTCCTTGAGGAGGCTCACCTGCGGTGCCATGCCGTGGTAGCGCAGCCCGCCGGCGTGGATGGGATCGGGCACGAAGTCATGACCCAGCGTGTGCATCTTGACGACGGGCGCCATCTTGCCCGTGTCGCCGTAGTCGTAGGCGTAGATGCCCCGCGTCATGCTGGGCGC
The DNA here is from genome assembly GCA_963825995.1 of uncultured Chloroflexia bacterium. Lineage (GTDB taxonomy): Bacteria > Chloroflexota > Limnocylindria > Limnocylindrales > CSP1-4 > JAFMJV01. The sequence continues at coordinate 666,679 of CAWGVH010000006.1, read as the reverse complement.
GGCTGCCGGCTCCGCTGCGATGACGTGGTAGTCGGCCTCGCCGCGCAGCTTCTGCCCGATGAACGGGAAGGTCAGGCCCGCGAAGTTGGAGCCACCGCCGGTGCAGGCGATGATGATGTCGGGCTGCTCTCCGGCCATGGCCATCTGCTCGACGGCCTCCTGCCCGACCACCGTCTGGTGAAGCAGGACGTGGTTCAACACCGAGCCCAGCGAGTAGCGCGTATCGTCACGCCCCGCGGCATCCTCGACGGCCTCGCTGATGGCGATGCCCAGCGAGCCCGGGGTGTCAGGTGTCTCCGCCAGGACGGATCGGCCGTACGTCGTGAGCTCGCTCGGGCTGGCCACCACCTGGCCCCCGTACATGCGCATCAGGATGCGTCGACCGGGCTTGGCGTCGTAGGAGGCACGCACCATGTAGACCATGACGTCGAGGCCGAAGAGCGCTCCGGCCAGGCAGAGGGCGGAGCCCCATTGCCCGGCCCCGGTCTCCGTGGTGAGACGGCTGATGCCCTCCTCCTTGTTGTAGAAGGCCTGCGGGATGGCGGTGTTCGGCTTGTGGCTGCCGGCCGGGCTGACGCCCTCGTACTTGTAATAGAGGCGCGCGCTCGTGCCCAGGGCCTGCTCGAGGCGATGGGCGCGGAAGAGCGGCGAGGGCCGGTACATCGTGTAGGCCTGGCGCACCGGCTCGGGGATCTCGATCTCGCGTTCCATGCTCATCTCCTGGCCGATGAGGGCCATGGGGAAGAGCGGCAGCAGGTCGTCAGGGCCGACCGGCTGGAGCGTGCCTGGGTGCAGCGGCGGGGAGAGCGGTACGGGCAGGTCGGCGTTGATGTTGTACCAGGCGCGGGGGATGCGGTCCTCGGGCAAGATGAACTTGGTACGGGTCAGCGCCATCGATCGTCTCCCTCTCGGCCCACCCGGGCCCGGCTGCCACAGCCGGTGACCCGGCTCACTACCCCGGAGCGTACAACGCGGCTCGGTGGAGCGTCTCGTAGCGTGCGCCGGTGGGCTCCAGGTAGCTGCGCAGGATCGTCACGCCGTCCGCCAAGAATCGTTCCTCGGGACGGCCCCAGCGTTCGGCGGCCAGGTCACGGACGGCGTGGTGGTCGGACCCGCGGGCCACGGTGAGGTGCGCACCCGGCGTCCTTCGTGGCGGCGGGCCACTCGTGATGGTCTCCCGGACGTCCACCGCCAGACGGCCGGCCAGCTCGATGACCCTGTCCGCGCCATCCCGCACCGGGAGCCAGGCGACGGCCTCCCCATGTCGCTCGCGGCCGCCTCCCCCACAGATGCCGACAGAGAAGGTCGACGACCTCGCCGCTGCGTGGTCCACGAGCGCGGTGAGTGCCGGAACGTGCTCGGGGGCGACAGGGCCGAGGAAGACCAGGGTGAGGTGCCAGGTCTCCGGTGACAGCCAGCGGGTGGTGCGATGGTGCTCTCGGTACGGTGCCAGCTGCTCCCAGAGGGAGCGGCGCGTCTCAGCCGGCAGCGGCAGGGCGATGAAGAGCCGCCAACGGTCAGCCGCGCGGACCTCGCCTGGCAGTGCAGCGCTCAGCTGCGGGCTCCAGCCAGCTCGACCGGCCGCGCGATGCCGAGCAGGTCGAGCAGCTCGGCAAGGTCCGCGATGACAGTCACGCCATCGGCGGGCGCGTCGGCACCGATGGGCGGGTGGGCCCGGCCACGGCGGTCGACGAGGATGGGCTCGATGCCGGCCCTGCGGGCGCCCACGACATCGGCCTTGGGGTCATCGCCGACGTGGACTGCCTCCGCGGGGTCCACGCGCAGGAGGTCCAGGGCGTGCTCGAAGATGGCCGGGTGGGGCTTCTGGTAGCCCACCCGCGCGCTGACGCTGAGGACCTCGAAGTGCTGCGCCAGCTCCAGCGTCTGCAGGAGCTCCGGGGCCGCCCAGCCCCAGTTGCTCACCACGGCCAGCCGCAGGCCGGCGGCGCGCATGGCCTTCAGGGCGGGAATGACGTCCGGGAACACGTAGAAGGCCGAGCGCCGCCGGAAGGCCTGGTCCACGTCGCGGAAGAAGGACTCCGGCAGATCCGGATAGCCGAGGCGGCCGAAGACGAGCCGATCGAGGGCCATGAGGCGCTCGAAGGAGGCCTCCTCACTGGCCTCGAACGGGCCTTCCTGCTCCCAATCCTTCCAGGCCTCGCGGAAGGCTGTCTCGAACTGGTCGGCTGTGGCTTCGATGCCGTGATCAGCGAAGACCGTGGCGTAGACATCGCGCCAGGAGGGGTCGGGGCGCACCATCGTGTCGCCGACGTCGAGCAGGACGACAGTGGGACGCATCGGCAGGGGCGCGCGGCCAGGCTCGGAGGCGCTCATGGCTCCAGAGTCTATCGGCCCTGCCGGAGCGCGGCGGGCCGCCAGGCCCTGGCCTGGGCCTTCCTGGAGCAACGCGTCAGTCGTTGTAGAGGCGCTCCTCGATGAGCTTCTCCATGACCGCGCGGCCGTTGGGGTCGAAGCAGGAGTACTCGAAGAACTTCTGGTATTCGAGGTCGATGGAGTTGGTGCCGCTGCGATTCTTCTCGACAGTGGCCACCACCCAGTCGCGGAAGCGCTGCGCCTGGTACGGGTTGAACTCGATGTTCACCTTGGCCACGATCTGGTACTTCTCGTTGAGGATGAGGATGATGTCGGCCTCGTAGTTGATGGCCGACGAGCCGCGCAGGTGGTGGTTGCGCAGGCGCGCGGCCTTGAGGCCTTCCTTGTCGGCGGCCACGATGGAGATGAGCGGCACCTCCAGGTTGAGGGCCAGGTCCTTGAGGCCCTGCACCACCGTGGTGACCTTCTCGACTTCGTTGGCCGGCTCCGGATGCACCGGCACCTTCTGCATGTAGTCGATGAAGACCACGAGGCGACGATCGCCCGCCAGCTCCTTGTAGCGCTGCACGAGGGCGCTCATGTTCTCGACCGTGCTGGTGGTCTGCGAACCGCGCAGCAGGTAGAGGTTGGGGCCGTAACGGTTGACGCGCTCGAGCGCCGGGCGCAGGCGGGGATTGGCGCCCAGGTCCGCGTTCTGGCCGCCAGTGGCCATCCAGGTGCCCAGGATCTCCTGGCGCACGTCCACGAGCTTCACGCCGCCGGCCCGGTTGGGCAGGCTGGGCAGCACCGATTCCTGCGCGATGATGCGGTTGAGCAGGTACTCCTCGTCGTGCTCGAAGCAGATGTAGAGGACGCTGGCGAGGCCGCTCATGACGATGTTGCGAGCCATCTGCAGGGCCATCGTCGTCTTGCCCGTACCTTGCGCCCCGCCGATAAGGAGCATCTCGCCGGCACGCATGCCGCCGCCGATGGACTTGTCCAGCGGCGTGAAGCCGAGCGGCACCGGCTGGTACTGGGTGACGTCGCCCTCGGCCACCTTGCCGGCCAGCGTGCTCAGCACCTGCGTGGCGCTGCGCGGCTCGACCACGCCCAGGCCCGAGTCGTAGGCCCAGGTCTGGCCGCCGACGGTCTCGTCCGTGGGACTGATGGCGGTGGGGCGCCGTGGCTCGGTGGGCGGCCTGACCAGCTGCGGCGCGAGGCCGATCTGCTGCGAGGTCGGGATGGCCTGGCTCGGCGGCAATGGCGCCAGGGCGGGTGCGGGTGGACGCGGGCCAGGCGGCACGGGCGCCAGCTGCGGCGGGTAGGTCGGCGCCGCCGGTGGGCCGGGCGGCCCTCCCTGGGGCGGCGTCGGTGCGCCCGGACCGGGCTGGCTGCTATCAGGCTGGCTGGAGGATTGCCGGGTCGCGGCGTCGGGGGCGTCAGGGACGGTCATGACGGCGTAGGAGGCGCAGGCCTCCAGGCTCCCTTGTGACAGGCTTCTGCGAGACAGATGCTACCAAGGTCACCGCGGCGTCCACGGCGACCCATCCATCCTACGTGCGCGCGCCCATGGGTACTAGGTGCCGCAGCCCGGCATCCTCGGCAAGGGCCGCCCAGTAGCGCGCCACGGTCCGGGCGCCACCCTCGTAGTTGGCGAGCACCAGCGACTCGTTGGGCGAGTGGGCGCGATCGTCAGGGTTGCTGAAGCCGAGCAGCACGGTCGGCTTGCCGAGCACCGCGTCGAAGCTGGCCACGGCGCCGATGGAGCCGCCTTCGCGGATGTACCGCGGCTCCTGGCCGAAGACCTCGCGCAGGCAGCGGGCCGCCAACTGGGCCGCGGGATGCTCGACGCTGACCACGAAGGGGCGCATCGTATCGTGCAGGGTCACCCCCACCTCGACCCCAGGCACGTCGACGGCCAGGATGGCGTCCCGCAGGAGCTCGAAGATGCGCGGCGGATCCATGTCCGGCACCAGACGGGCCGACAACTTCGCATGGGCGTGGGCGGGGATGATGGTCTTGGTGCCTTCACCCTGGAAGCCGGACCACAGGCCGCAGATGTCCAGGGTCGGACGGGCGCCACGCTGCACCACGGGGATGTGGCCCGGCTCGCCGAACAGCTCGGACACACCGATGCTGGCGGCGAAGGCCTCCTCGTCGAAGGGCAGCGCCGCGAGGGCCTCCTGCTCGGCCGGCGCCAGTTCGCGGACGTCCTCATAGAAGCCCGGCACGGTGACGCGACCCGCACCATCACGCAGCGAGGCCAGGATGCGCACGAGGGCATTGGCAGGGTTCTGGACGAGGCCCCCGAAGCTGCCCGAGTGGAGGTCCTGGCTGGGACCCCTGACGTCCACCTGCAGGTACGTATTGCCGCGCAGGCCGACCGTCACAGCCGGCTCGTTGCCCTCGAAGAAGCCCGTGTCGCTGACGACCACGAGGTCGGCCTCGAGTCGCTCGCGGTTGGTGACCAGCCAGGCCTCGAAGTTGGGTGACCCGGCTTCCTCCTCGCCCTCGATGACGTAGCGCACGTTGATCGGCAGGCGGCCAGCCGTCGCCAGCCAGGCCCGGGCGGCCCACAGGTGCAGGTGGACCTGGCCCTTGTCATCGGCAGCCCCGCGGGCGAAGACGCGCCCCTCCTCGATGCGCGCCTCGAAGGGCGGCCGCGCCCATTCCTCGAGGGGATCGACCGGCTGGACGTCGTAGTGCGCGTAGACGATGACCGTCGGCGCACCTTCGGCATGCAGCCAATCGGCGTAGACGATGGGATGGCCACCCGTCTGGCAGGTCTCCACGTGCTCCAGGCCGATGGCACGCATGCGCTCCGCGAGCCACTCAGCAGCGACCCGCACGTCCCCATGGTGGGCGCTGAGCACACCGATGCTGGGGATGCGCAGGAACTCCACGAACTCCGCGAGTCGCTCCGCGGCACTGTCAGCCAGGTAGGCATCGACGGCCTCGATGGGCGTCATTGCTCGTATGTCCCCCGATGTGCGTCGTGCGTGCCGGAGCCGTGGATCAGGCGGGTTGGGGCGACGGCCCGGGTGTGGCCCGGGGGGTCACCGGATGGTGCTCCTCGACCGCTCCCTCGGTGACGTCGCCTTCCGTCTGGCGGCCGGCGCCCAGCGGCGTGGCCAGCTTGGGCGTGGGTGAGCCACCCGGCTCGTTGCGCGGCTCAGGCAGATCCGCGAACATGGCCGCGAACTCATCCGCCTCGATGGTCTCCTTGGCGACCAGCGCCTCTGCCAGCTGCGTGAGGCGGTCCTGGTAGGTCGTGAGCACGTCCGTGGCGCGCACGTAGGCCTTGTCGATGATGGCGCGCACCTCGTCGTCGATCATGCGGGCGACGTCGTCCGAGTAGTTGCGCTGCTCACCGATCTCGCGGCCCAGGAAGATCATCTCCTCGCGCTTGCCATAGGCACGCGGACCCAGCTTGTCGCTCATGCCGAACTCGGTGACCATGCGGCGCGCCAGGTTGGTCGCCTTCTCGATGTCGTTCGAGGAGCCCGTCGTGGTGTCGCCGAACATGAGCCGTTCGGCGACATTGCCGGCGAGCATGCCGGCGATCTTGTCCTCGAACTCGGACTTGGACTGCAGGTAGCGGTCCTCCATGGGCAGGCCCATGGTGTAGCCGAGGGCCATGCCTCGGCTGATGACGCTGACCTTGGCCACGGGGTCGCACTTGGGCAGGATGCGCTGCACCAGGGCATGGCCGCCCTCGTGGTAGGCGATGATGGCCTTCTCCTCGTCGCTGATGATGCGGCTCTTGCGCTCCGGACCGGCCACCACGCGCTCCAGTGCCTCGCCGAACTCCGGTGTGCCGATGGTCTTCTTGTTGCGTCGGGCGGCGAGGATGGCGGCCTCGTTCACGAGGTTGGCGAGGTCTGCACCGGAGAAGCCGGGCGACTGCTTGGCCACGGTCTGGAGATCGATCTCCTTGTCGAGCGGCTTGCCCTTGACATGGACCTTGAGGATCTCGAGACGGCCCTTCATGTCCGGCCGGTCGAGGATGACCTGTCGGTCGAAGCGTCCGGGTCGCAGCAGAGCCGGGTCGAGGACGTCGGGTCGGTTGGTGGCGGCCACGACGATGACGTTGGTGTTGGTGTCGAAGCCGTCCATCTCGACCAGGATCTGGTTCAGCGTCTGCTCGCGCTCGTCATGCGAGCCGCCCAGGCCGGCGCCGCGCTGGCGGCCCACGGCATCGATCTCGTCGACGAAGACGATGCACGGGCTGTTGCGCTTGGCCTGATCGAAGAGGTCACGCACGCGGCTGGCGCCGACGCCCACGAACATCTCCACGAACTCCGAGCCGGAGATGCTGAAGAAGGGCACGCCGGCTTCGCCGGCGACAGCCCGCGCCAGGAGCGTCTTGCCGGTGCCCGGAGGGCCGACAAGGAGCACGCCACGCGGGATGCGGGCGCCCAGCGAGTTGAACTTCTCGGGGTACTTGAGGAACTCGACGACCTCCTGCAGCTCCGTCTTGGCCTCGTCCACGCCGGCCACGTCGGAGAAGGTGATGACCGTCTTGTTGCCCAGGAACATCCGCGCCCGGCTCTTGCCGAAGCTCATGGCCTGGTTGTTGCTGCCCTGCGCCTGGCGGAACATGAACCACAGGAAGACGCCGATGAGCAGGATGGGGAAGAGCATGGAGACGAGCAGGCCGAGGAATGCGTTGCCGTCCTCGGCTGGCTCCGCTGTCAGTGCGGGTACCGCGTCGCCGCAGGCGCCGGCCGCACAGGCCTGCACCATGTCGTCGCGCAGGGAAGTCGTGAACTGGCTTGGCACGAAGGATTCGAGAACGAGGTTGGCGCCCTGGTCATCCTTCTCCTTGAGCGTGATCTCGAGCTTCTCGCCACGCATGAGGACGGATTCGACCCGGCCATCAGCGACGGCGGTCAGGAAGGCATCCTCTGAGCCGCTATAGGGGATGGTCTGCGATGGCTCTTCGTTGAAGAGGAAGAGATAGAGCAGCGCGGCCGTGCCTACGATGAGGACGAGGGTGACGAGCCCGTTGCGCATGAAACGACTGTTCAAGGAGGAACCTGCCTTCAGCCTGGAGCCGTCCGCGAGGTCCGGACGGGAAAGCGATTATAGGGCCGGCTCCGTCAGCGGCCATGAAGGACCGATGACGGGCGGCACCGTGTCTCAGGGCCCGGGGAGGCAGAGATCCGGATAAGGAGGCGATCGCGCCGCACACGAGCGGCCGCTCGGATAAGGGGCCCTTGGCAGCGAGGGTGCCGGACATGGCGCGATGGAGTGGTAGCAGGGACAGGATTCGAACCTGTGACCTAGCGATTATGAGCCGCTTGCTCTGCCGCTGAGCTACCCTGCCACGGGTCGTCTGTCCGGATGCCCGAAGGGGCCCGGACGGCGGCGATGCGTCAGCCGGGCGCCATTCTAGCGCGCCGGGCATGGTCAGGTTGCCGAGACCCGTGTTACGCGACCGAGCTGCCGCGACGATTGGCGCAGGGCGGACCGGCCGTCCAACCTTCGCGATGGACCGGGCGGTGCGTGCTAGCCCAGGACCCCGTCGATGAGCGAGGCCAGCTGGGCCCGCTGCTCAGCACCGCTGAAGTCCAGCAGCGGGTCGCTCGCCAGCCTGGCATCAGCATCGACACGGCCGCGACGGCGCACGTAGACCGCCGGGTGGATGTCGCCGCGGTCGTCCGTCTCGACGGTGATCGCCACGCCGTCCGGCCCGGCCGCATCGACGAACTCCGCCAGGGAGACGATGCCTTCATCGTGAACGACGCCGTCCGATCCGCGGGACAGGGCCCGCGCCAGGTACGACTTCTGGTGCCAGAGCTCGGGTGCGGTGGACGCCGAGACGAGCAGACGGTCCAGGATGTCGCCAGGGGCCACGACCGGCCGCGACCGCTGCCTGCCGAAGTGGCGTGCGGCGAGGTCGTCGACCAGGAGGCGGGCGTTGTAGCGGTGGCCGTGGACGGCTCCCGAGTTGGCGGGGATGCCGTATTTCCGCAGACCGCCGACGGCCTGACCGATGGTGCCCGCGAAGTAGATCCCCGGAGCGGAGGTGCTCTCATAGGCATTGCTCATGGCGGGCAGGCCGCTGCGGCCGAAGAGGCTCACGCCGACGTCCTTGAGATCCAGGAGGGGTGCCCGGAAGCCTGTCGCGGCGATGACCTCGTCCACCTCGGCCACGAAGGGCTCTGAGGTGTCCGAGCGTCGGGTGTGCACCGCCAAGCCGGTGGGTCGACGCTCGATGCGTTCGATGGCGGCATCCAGGATGAAGACGCCACCACCCAGCGCGGCGTCCTCCCAGGGCTGGATGTAGCGAGCCCGAACGCCACCCAGCGAGTGCAGGTTGACCGACAGCTGCGCCGGGCGCGGCGAGGCCAGGATGATGGGACTCGCCCACTGCAGCAGGCCACTGGCGAGCTCGAAGCCGGAGTTCTGCTTGCCGATGATGAAGAGGCGCTTGCCCGCGTACGTGGCCGCCTCGCGCGTCTGGACGTAGTGCGCCGCGTGCTCGATGCCCGGCGTCTCGGGCAGGAGGGGCTCGGCGATGCCGACCGCGAAGATGACGACGCGGCCGCGGTAGTCACCGGCCGAGGTGTGCAGGACGTAGCCCTCATCGTCGCGGCTCGTACCCTGCCAGGTCGTCCCATAGCGCACGCGCAGGCCGGTGCGCTCCGTGAACTGTCGGATGCCCTCCTCCATCTCCGCTCGCGACGGGAACTCAGAGGAGCCATCCATGAGCGAGGCCATGATGCCGCGGTGCTCCGGCTCGAAGGCCACGAGGCTGTTCCAGTCGAAGCGTTCGTACTCTCGTGAGTCGTGCGCCAGCCCGGCGTGCGGCTTGGTCCAGGACAAGAGGCGCTGGAAGAACGGGAAGTGCCGGAACATGCCGCCGGGGCCGGGGTCTGCCGAGACCACGGCGTGGTCGATGCCCAGGCGCGAGAGGAAGTAGGAAGCCTGAAGGCCACCGGGGCCGCTGCCGACGACCACGACGCTGTAGCCACCCGGCGGAGGGGCCACCGCCGCAGTGGGATCCGTGGCCAGGCCGATGGCACGCACGTGCGGGCCTAACCGCGCTTGTTGGCCTGCTCCAGGCGGCGGCTGATCGCCTGCAGCATGCGGTACATCACCGGCGGATAGGTGAGCAGGAATGCGCGCAGGTCAGGGCCGGCCAGCTGCAGTGCCGTCACCGGGCCGACCGCCACGACGTCCGCCACAGGAGATTCCCCGAGCAGCAGCGAGGTCTCGCCGAAGAACTCCCCGCGACCGAGCCGTGCTACATCGGTCCCGTCGACGCGCACGCCCACCTCGCCGTCGAGGATGACGAAGAACCCGGATCCCGAGATGCCCTGGCGCAGGATGCGCTGTCCCGCCGCGAACGACTCCTCGAACATGGTGTCTGCCACCGCCTGGATCTGTGGGCCGTCCAGGTCGGCGAAGAGGGCCAGCCTCGCCAGCGCATCGAGGACCTCCGATCGGTTCATGCCTGTCTCCCGTCCAGTGGTGGCCGGCGATCGGTCAGTAGCCCAGCTGCTCGTCGGCACGGCGCAGGCGGCTGGCCAGGCCGCGCAGCAGGTTGACGGTCAGCTCGCGGTCCTGCCCGACGAGTGCCATGAGATCCCATGATGCCAGGGCCAGGCAGACGGTCGGTCCCTCTGCCAGGGCCGTCGCCGTTCGAGGTTGCTGATCGATGACCGAGAGCTCCCCGACGAAATCCCCTGGGCCGAGGTGACCCAGCACCCTGGAGCCGGCCACGATGCGCACACCGCCCGAGACGACGATGAAGAGGCCGTTGCCCACCTGGCCCTGTTGGACGACAGCTTGGCCGGCCGCGAACTGCTGCTCGGCCGTGACGTCGGCCACGCCTTCGATGACCTTGCCGGGGCAGCCTTCGAAGAGCGGCACCTTCTCCAGCCAAGCCACCTTCTCCTGTCTGCTCAACGCCACCGGCGAGCCTCCTGTGCGGATCGCGTGCGAATCCTAGCCTGAATGTCAACTGCGACCGGCGGACCTCCGACCGCCCAACGCATCGCCGGCGACAGGCCCGGTCCGCCAGTCTGCCCTCGGTCGTGGCACACTCGTGCACATGGGCAAGCTGACGCACACCGTGCTGACCACCTCGGAAGCGGCGGCACCGCGCGGCAGGATCCTGCGGCTTCAGGCGCGGATCACGGTCGAGAACCTGGTCACGGCCGGCTTCGTGGCCTTCGCGGTGGCTACCAGCGTGGGCTACCAACTGGCCCGCTGGCGCGCCGGGGGCTCCGGTCGACCGTGATACCAGGCACGGCGTGACGCTGGACGACGAGCCCGGCGGAGGCGCCCCGCCTGCCATCGCGCCCGACCACCCTGCCCCGCCAGGACCGATGCGGGTGGGCACCATCCTTGAAGCCGCCCTTGCCACGCTGCGGCGCCGTTGGCGGACGGTGTTGCTGCTGGCCCTGGCCTTTGCTGGGCCGGCCGCCCTCTTCACGTCGGCCGCCGGCATCCGCTTCAACGAGGTGGTCCTGGACGTCTTCCCTGGCATCAGCGAGGGCATCATCGACGACATGCCGCTGCTCACGGCGGCCCAGCTCGAGCGTCTCGGCGGCGCCTTCCTCGGGTTCCTGCTGGCCACGCTCGTGGCCGGCCTGCTGGGCAGCGTCGGCGCCGTCAGCATCGCCTACGCCGTGCTGGGCCCGGGCCAGCCATGGAGCCAGGCGCTTGGTGCGGCCGTCCGGGTCGCCCTGCGACGCGCGCCCAGCGTCATGGCCTTCATCCTGGTCACGACGGCGGTCATCGTGGCCCTCCTGCTATCTGGAGCGCTGGCCATGACGTCGGCCGTCACGCTCCTGTCGTCGGGTCCCATCGCTCGCGGTGGGCCGGGTGTCTTCGTGGCGCTACTCGTGGGCGTCACGGTGGTCGTGGCACTGGCCTACCTGACGATGCGCTGGGCGCCCGCCTACCCGGTGATGGCCATGGAGGGCGCCGGATGGCGGGTCGCCCTGCGACGTTCCTGGGAGCTCAGCGCGGGCAACATCTGGCGCATCGCCGCGGTCGTCATCTTGGGAGCGCTGCTGACGGCCCTGGCCGCGGCTGTCATCACGCAGCTCCTGTCCATCGTCATCGTGGACCTGCTGGCCGGGGCCGCGGGCATCGACAGCATGGTGGCCGAGAGCCTCGTCGTCGCTGCTGTCACCGTCTTGCTCGCGCCTGTCTCCCCTGCCCTGCTGGCCGTCCTCTACGTCGACCTGCGTGCCCGCCATGCACCCGCGACCGCCGGCCACCGGGCAGGCGACTGGCCAGCGGAAGGCTAGGCGCCGAAGAGCAGCTCCAGCCAGGCCTCCAGGGGCACCGAGGCGACGGATCGGTCGACCCGGCTGCCGAGCGGCACGATGGGCTCCGGCGACGGCGCGTCCTCGGGTAGGCGGAAGGGTTGCTCGCCTCTCTCTCCGTAGCCCACGACCCGGGCCTGCTGCTCGAGGAAGCGGTCGCTCCTGAGGAACTCGACCTCCGCGTTGCCTGCCGCGAGCCGTGCCTCCAGGGCGGCGACCTCGGCACGCGCACGCGCCGCGTCCTGCTCGAGTTCGGTCGCGCGTGCCAGCGTGCCGGCGAAGACGAAGACGATGCCCCCTGCCACGAAGAGCCCGAAGACGATGGCGGCGGCTCCGCGCCGCTCGAGGAACCCACGCCGCAGGATCGACATCGCCACGGAGCCTAGTGAGGCCAGAACGGGCCTGTCAAGCGCCTCCAAGTGCTGCTAGACTCGCCAGCACGAACCGAACGGATGTGCGCTTTGTGAGGTCGCGATGAGACTGCATCAACCCCGGCTCACGCTTGATGCCTTGGAGCGCCTGCTGGCGGAGCCGGACGTGAGCGCCAGCCTCGCTGCGCGGCACGTCCTGCCGGCCCAGGCGGCCATCCACGCGCCCATCCCGGAATGGCTTGACGAACGCCTCGTCAGCGCGCTCGAGCAGCGCGGCATCGTGGCCCTCTACAGTCACCAGGCAGAAGCCCTAGAGGCGCTGCGCGCCGGCCAGGACGTGGCCATCGTGACGCCCACGGCGTCCGGCAAGTCGCTCTGCTACAACCTGCCCGTGCTGCAGGCCATCGCGGAGGACCCCGCGGCACGGGCGCTGTACCTCTTCCCTACCAAGGCACTCAGCCAGGATCAGCTCGCGGAGTTCCGGGACCTGGCCGGCCTGGCCAGCATGGACCTCTCGGCGGCCGTCTACGACGGTGACACGCCGGCCCAGATCCGGGCCGTCGTGCGCGAGGCAGGCCAGGTGGTCGTCACCAACCCGGACATGCTGAGCACGGCCATCCTGCCCCACCACACCAAGTGGTTCCAGCTCTTCGAGCAGGTGCGCTACATCGTCATCGATGAGGCCCACACCTACCGCGGCATCTTCGGCAGCCACGTCGCCAACGTCCTGCGCCGGCTGCTGCGCATCTGCGCCCACTATGGCTCCGCGCCGCGCCTGGTGTGCTGTTCGGCGACCATCGGCAACCCCGGTCAGCTGGCAGAGACGCTGACCGGTCGCCCCTTCCGTGTCATCGACCGCAGTGGGGCACCCCAGGGCGAGCGGCACGTCGTGGTGCTCGATCCAGCGCCGCTCGATCGCCGTACTGGCGTGAGACCGGGCCCGCACGGACTCTCGTATCGGGCGGCCCTGACCTTTCTGCGGGCCGGCCGCCAGACCATCGTCTTCGGCCGCGCCCGCGTGGCCGTCGAGCTGCTGCTCAGCTCGCTGCGAGAGGCCATGCGCGAAGGACGGGGTCCCATCGAGCGCATCCGCGGCTATCGCAGCGGGTATCTGCCCAGCGAGCGGCGCGCCATCGAATCCGGCCTCCGCAGCGGGGAGATCCTGGGGGTGGTCAGCACGAACGCCCTCGAGCTGGGTATCGACATCGGCCGGCTGGACGTCGCGATCCTGGCCGGCTACCCCGGAACCATCGCCGCGACCTGGCAGCAGATGGGCCGGGCGGGGCGGCGAGGCGATCCGAGCGTCGCCATCCTCGTAGCCGGGGCGGGCGCCCTTGACCGCTACGTGGCGATGCACCCGGAGTACATCTTCGAGGCCAGCCCGGAGGAGGCGCGGCTGGACCCGGAGAACATCCACGTGCTCCTGGCCCACCTTCGCGCGGCAGCCTTCGAGCTGCCCTTCGATGCGGGCGAGCCCTTTGGGAGCGCCGCAGCCGATGACCTGCTCGCCTTCCTGGCCGAAGAGGGGCATGTGCGCCAGGCGGACGATGGTCGCTGGTACTGGGCCAGCGAGAACTTCCCGGCCTCGGAGATCGACCTGCGCGTGGCTGCCCCGGAGAACGTGCTCATCATCGACACCGGGCCGGAGCGGCCGCGGGTCCTCGGCGAGGTCGATCTTTTCGCGGCGCGGGTGCTCGTCCACGAGAAGGCCATCTACCTGCACGACTCGCGCCAGTACCACGTAGACGTGCTGGACTGGGAGGAGCGCAAGGCGCTCGTGCGGCCCGTGGACACCGACTACTACACCCAGGCGGAGCTGGCGGTGACCCTCAAGCCCCTGGAGGTCTTCGACACCGCGCCGCTGACGGCCGGCAGCCGCCAGCACGGCGAGGTCATGATCAGCTCCATCGCCACCATCTTCAAGAAGCTGAAGCTGGACACCCACGAGAACGTCGGCTGGGGCCACATCCACCTGCCGGAGATGGAACTGCACACGACGGCTTGGTGGGTGGCGCTGGACCCGGCAGCCGTGGTGGCATGGCGCCGGGATGAGCTGGATGCCGCCTTGGTGGGCACGGGTCGCGCCCTGCAGACCGTGGCAAGCGTGCTCCTCATGGCCGACCCGCACGACCTGGGCATGGTGGCGCAGGTCCAGTCGCCGCATGCGGAACGTCCGGTCATCTATCTCTGGGAGGCCGTGCCCGGTGGCGTCGGCCTGTCGTCGCGCCTCTTCGAGCGGACTGACGAGCTCGTCGCGGGTGCCCTCGACCTGGTCAGCGGCTGCGACTGCGAGGTCGGCTGTCCGGCCTGCGTCGGGCCGCGCGGCGAGAGCCGTCTGGATGGTCGCGCCTTGGCCACGCGCCTGCTGCGGGTCCTGGCCGGCACAGCGGACGGAGCACGAGCGGCACCCGGGAAGCGCGCCGCGTGACAAGCGAGCTGGCAGGGGGCGACCTCAGCCTGCGCTACGTGGACAGCTTCGACATCGGGCCCACTCGTCGTTCGCGCCTCGACCGGCTGCGCGCCGCCAGGGTAGCGGACGGCGTTTCCCCCAGCGCCGGGTCGCGACCGGAGCCCCGTTCGGACCGGGCGCAACGGTTGGCAGCGGATGTGGGCGGCACCGTCCTTGAGACGCCCCAGCGGCCCATCGTGGTGGTGGAACGCCGCCTGCCCCTTGAGGCGCGGCTGGATGGCCTGCGCTGGCTGCCGGAACCGGTGGACCCAGGGCAGCCGCTCATCCTCATCGACACGGAGACGACCGGTCTGGGTACTGGCGCCGGGACGCTGCCCTTCCTGGTCGGGGTCGGCGCCTGGCAGGGGGACACCTTCGTGACCCGGCAACTGCTGCTGCCGGAGCAGTCGGACGAGGCGGGCTTCCTGACCGCGCTGGCCGGCCTGATCCCGCCGGATGCCTGCCTGGTCTCATACAACGGCCGCAGCTTCGATTGGCCTCTGCTGGTGACCCGGTTCCGATTGCATGGCCGGCCAGCGCCGCCACACGCTGCTCACCTGGACCTGCTGCCCTTGGCGCGCGTCCTGTGGCGGCATCGTCTCGTCGACGCCCGCCTGGCCAGCGTGGAGACCGCCATCTGCGGCGTCCATCGGGCGCACGATCTGCCCGGAGGCCTGGTCCCGGCCCGCTACCTGGACTACCTCCGGTCGGGGCACGGTGGTCTGCTGCGCGAGGTGCTCGAGCACAATCACCAGGACGTCTTCTCGATGGCCCTGTTACTGCGTGTGCTGGCCACGGACCTGGCCCCCGCCAGCGCGACGCGGACCGCGCCGAGCTCGGTGGATGCGGGAGACCTGGGCGGACTCGGTCGTGCCTATGCGCGCCGACGCCGCCACCAGGAGGCCCTGGCCTGCTTCGACACAGCCCTGGAGCGCCTCGAGGGCAGTCGTGACCCAGGTCGCTACGAGGGTGTCGCCATCGAGCGCGCCAGGACGCTGACGCGCCTCGGCCTTCGGACAGAGGCAGAAGGCGCCTGGCATGCCATCGCCCTGGAGGGAGGGCGCCAGGCCGCGCTCGCCTGGCTGCACGTGGCCAAGCACCGCGAGCATGACGGCGGCGATGTCCGCGCCGCCCTGGCCGCCACGGACCGGGCGCGAGCACTCGCCGAGCGCGGGAGGCTCTTCGGACGCCGGGATCGTGTCGTGGAACGTGATCTGGCCCGTCGCGTGCCCCGCTTGAGGAGGCGGCTCGCAGCCTTGGCGGCCTGAGGCTCGCCTCCCATGGGTGCCGCGCCATGCCCGTCGGCCACGCCTGCCGGTTCATGCGGTACTGTCGGGCGTGATGGGTGACGAGCGGGTGACGCCGGCGACCTCGCGCGGTGCCACCATCGAGTTCGACCATGTCAGCAAGCGATATGCCCCCGCCGCGCGCGGTGCCAAGGAGCAGGGCGCGGTCGAAGACCTGACGCTGACGGTGCCAGCCGGACGCATCTGCGTCCTCGTCGGGCCCTCCGGCTGCGGCAAGACCACGACGCTCAAGATGGTGAACCGGCTCATCGAGCCAAGTGACGGCCGGATCCTCATCGACGGGCAGGACATCGGCAACCGCGACGTCACCGAGCTGCGCCGCAGCATCGGCTACGTCATCCAGCAGACCGGGCTCTTCCCGCACCAGACCATCGCCCAGAACGTGGCCACCGTGCCACGCCTGCTGGGCTGGACCGAGAGTCGCCAGCGCTCCCGCACAGACGAGCTCCTGTCGCTCGTGGGCCTTGAGCCCGGACGATACCTGGAGCGCTATCCGAGCCAGCTCTCCGGTGGCGAGCGACAGCGCGTGGGGGTGGCCCGAGCCCTGGCCGCGGACCCGCCGGTCATGCTCATGGACGAGCCCTTCGGCGCGGTCGACCCCATCGTCCGGGAACGGCTCCAGAACGAGTTCCTGCGGCTGCAGGAGGGCCTCGCCAAGACGATCCTCTTCGTGACCCACGACATCGACGAGGCCATCAAGATGGGTGACCTCGTCGTGGTCATGCAGCAGGGCGGCCGCATCGCCCAGGCGGGAGCGCCAGCCGACCTGCTGGCCCAGCCCGCCTCGGAGTACGTGGCCCGTTTCGTCGGTGCCGACCGCGGCCTGAAGCGTCTCTCGCTCTTCCGCGTGGCCGACGTGCAGCTGGACGAGGCGCCCATGGCGCGCATCGGCGAGCCGAGCGAGGAGGTCCGGGTCCGTGCCAGGGAGAGGGCCGAACGCTACGTCCTCGTCGTGGACGCCGCGGAGAGGCCGGTCGGCTGGCTCGATGTCCGGCACCTGCAGCAGGACGGCCGGGTCGGCCTGAGCGACGCCGACGCAACGTCCCCGGAGCTGGATCGGCGGACCACGCTCAAGGATGCCCTGTCGCTGCTGCTCGACGAAGGCGTGCGCAGCGGCATCGTGGTCGACCGGCACCGGCGGGTCATGGGGCTGCTGACCGTCGAGGCGGTCATGGCCTTCCTGCGCGACGACCGCTCGCGTGAGGTGCCCATGGACATCGCCGAGGCCGTGGCCGAGGTCCTGGCCCATCCAGGCGGCGCCCACGAGCACGAGCCGGCGGACGCCGCGGCGCCATGATCGAGATCCGCTGGGACTGGATCGTGGAGCACCTGGACGACGTCGCCGAGAAGGGCTGGCAGCATGTCCAGTTGTTGCTCATCCCCCTGCTGGCCGGGTTCTTCATCGCGCTCGCCCTCGCGCTTCTATCGGTGCGCCGGCCAGGCACCATCGGACCGGTGACGGCCGCCACGGGCCTCCTCTACGCGATCCCCAGCCTGGCGGCCTTCGCGGTGCTCATCCCCATCACGGGCCTTTCGCTCCTGACCGCCATCATCCCGCTGACGGCCTACACGCTGCTTATCCTCTATGCCAACACGCTGGCGGGGCTGCGCTCCGTGCCGCCGGACGTGCGTGAGGCGGCCGATGCCATGGGCTATACGCCACGGTCGCGCCTGCTCCACGTGCAGCTCCCCCTGGCCGTGCCGCTGATGATGGCCGGCGTCCGGGTGGCCGCGGTCTCGACGATCGGGCTGGTGACCGTGGCGGCCATCATCGGGGGTAACCGCTTCGGCGGCCTCGGCCAGTTCATCACAGAGGGCCTGCAGACCGACTTCGACACGAAGATCTATCTCGGGGCCTTCGGGTCGGTGGTGCTCGCCTTCGTCGTCGATGGGCTGCTGCTCGCCCTCGAGCGTCGGCTGACACCCTGGGCACGCGCCCGCACGGACGCCTCCTGAGCATGGACGCGCTCCTCGGGTTCGTTGCCGATGGCCAGAGCTGGCAGGGCGGCACGGGCATCCCCAACCGGCTCCTCGAGCACGTCCTCCTGTGCGCCCTGGCCGTGGCCGTGGCGGCCGCGCTGGCCCTGCCGCTGGGTTTCTACATCGGCCACACGGGCCGCCTCCAATTGCTCGGCATCAACCTCGCCAACATCGGTCGGGCCGTGCCCTCCTACGCCGTGATGGTCATGCTTCTCCCGGTCATGCTCGGCCTGGCCCCGGTGTTGGGCTACGACCCGGGCCTCGGGCTGCGCTTCCTGCCGGTCCTCCTGGCGATGGTCCTGCTGGCCGTCCCGCCCATCCTCGTGGCCACGTATGCGGGGATCCAGCGGGTGGATCGGGACGTCATCGAGTCCTCGCGGGGCATGGGCCTCGCGGAGCGCCAGATCCTCGCGCGCGTGGAGGTGCCTCTCGCGTCGGGGGTGATCGTGAGCGGCTTTCGCATCGCCATCCTGCAGGTCATCGCCACGGCCACCATCGGGGCCTACCTGGCCGGCGGCGGCATCGGGCGCTTCATCATCGACGGCGTCGCACGACGTGACGACGGCATGCTCTACGGCGGGGTGCTCCTGGTCGCATCGCTGGCCATCGGGACGGACGTGGCTCTCGGCTGGCTGCAACGGCGGCTCACGCCACGCGGCGTGCGCCTCGCGACGGATGGGCAGGCGGGAGCGCTGCCGGGCATCTGAGCACGTCCCCGGGAGAAGTGGCGGCGCCGTTTTGGATGGAACGGTAGCCTTACCGCGACCGCAGTCGCCCAGAAGGTGCCGGTCAACCAAGGTCAAGGAGGTTACCCATGCGGAACAGCCGCAGGCTAGCTCTCGGGGCATCCATCCTGGCGTCGCTCGCGATCGTCGGGTCGATGGGTGGGAGCATCGTGAGCGCCCAGGAGCAACCCACGATCGTCGTGGGCTCCGACAATTTCTACGAGCCCACGGTCGTGGCGGAGATCTGGGCCCAGGCACTGGAAGCCCATGGCTTCACGGTGGACCGGGCCGGACTGAACATCGGCGAGCGCCCAGCCCGGCTGGCTGCCTTCGAGTCGGGTCAGATCAACCTCATGCCCGAGTACGTGGGCTTCGGCCTCGAGTACTACACGCAGGCCCCCGACGCCTCTCCGGAGGTGGCCGCTGTCGAGACGAGCGGTGACGCCGCGACCGACGCGGCCAGCCTGGAGACGGTCCTGGGCCTGGTGGGCCTCGACGCCAGCGTCCTGGGCGTCAGCGCCGGCCAGGACACGAACGCCGCGGTCGTGCGACCCGACACCGCCGAGCAGCTCGGTCTCGCCGCTATGAGCGACCTGGCCGCCGTCCAAGGTCAGCTGCGCTTCGGCCTGCCCCCCGGCTGCGAATCCAACCCGCCCTGCCGTGGGGCTCTCGAGGAGGCCTATGGCATCGCCTGGCCACCCGCGCAGCTCGAGCTGCTGCCGCCATGTGGCGCCGAGATGGCGGGCGCATTGGAGGGCAACGCCATCGACGTCGCCTGGCTCTGCTCCACCCAGCCGGTCATCGCGGAGAAGGGCTGGCTCGTGCTCGAGGACGACCTCAAGACGCAACCTCCGGGTAATCTCGTGCCCGTGGTCCGCAACGACCTGCTGGCCCAGGTGGATGGCGGCCGTGATGCCCTCGCCGCGATCCTCGACCCCATCTCCGAGCAGCTGACGACGGAGGTCCTGACCGAGATGGGCGTGCGCGTCGCCATCGACCAGGTGGACATCGAGGACGTCGCAGCTGACTTTCTGGCCAGCCTCGACTCCTGAGCACACGCTGGACGCTCGGACAGCGCCGCCCTGATCGCTGGCAGGACCACGCGAACGCACGAAGGCCCCGGGTCAACCGGGGCCTTCGGCTTGCCGGCGGCCGTTCAGCGCGAGCTCAGAAGCCCCGCTCTGCGAGCCACGCGCGATTGGCCGTGTGCAGGGCCAGCAGCGCCTCCGGCGTGTCGGCCGGCTTCAGGAAGCGGTCCTGCTCGATGACGACCCAACCTTCCCAATCGCGGGCCTTGAGACCCTCGAGGAAGCCATCCAGGCCGGCCGTGCCGAGACCCAGCTGGCAGAAGACGCCGCGATCCCAAGCTTCCATGAGTCCGCCGCCCGAGCGTGCGACCTCGCCCAGGACGGTCCGGTCGCAATCCTTGACGTGGACGTGGCGCACGCAGCCCGAGTAGCTGTCCAGCAGCTCCAGCGGATCCGCGCCACCGAAGAGGGCATGTCCGGTGTCGAGGCACATGCCCACAAGCGACGTGTCGAGGGCATCAAAGACGGCGTGGATCTCGGCCGCTGACTCCACGTAGCTGCCGGCGTGGAAGTGCAACACGGGGTCGAAGCCGCGCTCGCGGGCTGCCTCGCCGGCCCGATGCATGTTGTCGATGAGGACCCCGAAGCGCTCCTTGGGAAGGGCGGCCTCAGGGTGCGTCGGGATCTGGCCCGCCCAGCGCATGCGTTCCGGCTCGACCGAGGCATCGGCCAGCACGGCCTTGGGCATGACGTCGTCCGGGCGGCCGGCAGCAAGCAGGTCGAGGACGCCCATCATCCACTCGCGATCCTCGGCGGCGTGCTCGGCCCGGCTGAAGCGCTGAGGCAGGAAGGCCCCCACAAGGGAGAGGCCACGCGCGGCGAGGCGTGACCGGAGCTGCTCTGCGTCGCCGAAGTAGCCGGGCGGTCCAAGCTCCGTGCCGGCATAGCCCGCTGCCGCCATCTGGTCCAGCATCTCCTGCGGCTGGAGCTGCAGGGGGTCATCCTCGGTCTTCTCGAAGACCCCCCACGAGCACGGGGCTGCCGCGACCTTGACGCCGCCCGAACCGTTCGAGCCGCTCATGAGAGACCCCCCTTCCCTGGCTGTGATGAGACGCCGCGCCACCCTGGACGCCTAGACGAAGGAGCGTTCGCGGGCCAGGTTGGCCTCGTATGCGAGACGCGCCGCCTGAACGCGTTCGGACGTCGAGACCTCGGCCACGGGCACGTCCCACCAGGACTCGTAGTCCGGTACCGACGGCTCGGGGTTGACCTCGACGACGATGACCACGGGACCACCCTGCATGCCTTCCGCGGTGGCGAGGGCACCCTCCAGCTCGGCCGGGGTGCTGGCCATCAACACGCGCGCGCCCAGGCTGGCGGCGTTGGCGGCGAAGTCGATGGGCAGGACCTCGCCGGTGAACGTGCCGCTCGACGGTTCACGGAAGCGGAAGTCGTTGAAGGGGTTGTCCCCGCCGCAGGCGGCCGACAGGTTGCGGATGCAGCGGTACCCGTGGTTGTCCAGGAGCACGATCGTCATCGAGACGCGCTCCTGGCAGGCCGTCAGGATCTCGTTGGCAAGCATCAGGTACGACCCATCGCCGACCATGATGAAGACGCGACGACCTGGCTCGGCCATGGCCACGCCCAGTCCTCCGGCGATCTCGTAGCCCATCGTCGAGAAGCCGTACTCCATGTGATAGGTGTCGGGGCCGCTGGCGCGCCAGATCTTGTGCATGTCGCCGGGCAGCCCGCCAGCCGCGCAGACGACCACGCCGTCCTCGCCGGCCGCCTCGTTGACGAGGCGGATGACCTCTGGCTGGGAGACATGCTCGCCGGCCGACAGGTGGCGCACCCGGTCGACTTCGGTGTTCCATTGGCTGCGCAGCCGCTCGACGAGCGCCAGCCGCTCGGCCGTGGCACCGCGCCAGTCGCGCGCCTCCAGGGCCTCCTGGAGTTCCTCCAGGGTGACGCGGGCGTCACCGTGCAGCGGCAGCGCTGCCGCCTTGGCGGCGTCCAGCTCGGCCACGTTGATGGCCACGAAGGCGACCTCGGGATCCTGCCACGAGGACCAGCTCATGGTCGGGAAGTCGGAGAGCCGGGTGCCGACGGCGATCACGAGGTCGGCGTCGCGAGCGACGGTGTTGGCGGCCGTGCCACCCGCCGATCCCAGCGCCCCCAGCTGGAAGGGATGGTCCCAGGGCAACGCGCCCTTGCCGGCTTGGGTCTCCGCGACCGGGATCCCGAAGCGACGGGCGAAGGCGTCCAGCGCCGCGCTGGCGTCGCTGTAGATGACGCCACCGCCGGCCACGATCATGGGGCGCTGCGAGGCGGCGATGCGCTCCGCGGCCCGCGCGAGCAGGGAGCCATCCGGCCGTGGTCGGGCGATGACCCAGGTACGCGGCGCCAGGAGCTCCTCCGGCCAATCCCATGCCTCGGCCTGCACGTCCTGGGGCAAGGCCAGCGTCACGGCGCCGGTCTCGGCCGGCGAGGTCAGCACGCGCATGGCCGCCGGCAGGGCGTCGATGAGCATCTCCGGCCGCTCGATGCGATCGAAGTAGCGCGACACCGGGCGCAGGCAATCGTTGACCGACAGGTCGCCCGCCTCCGGCCGCTCGAGCTGCTGAAGGACGGGCTTCACGCGCCGGGTCGCGAAGCGATCGCCGGGCAGCAGCAGGACGGGGAGCCGATTGACGGTGGCGTTGGCGGCTCCGGTGACGAGGTTCGTGGCGCCGGGGCCGATGGACGTCGTGCAGGCGAATGTGCGCAGGCGGCGGCTCTGCTTGGCGAAGGCCGCGGCCGTGTGGACCATGGCCTGCTCGTTGCGCGTCTGGTAGTAGCGCACGCTGTCCTGGGCGGCTTCCAGCGCTTCACCCATGCCGGCCACGATGCCGTGGCCGAAGATGCCAAAGACGCCCTCGAAGAAGCGCTGGCGATGACCGTCGCGTTCCACGTGCTGGTTGGCCAGCCAGGTCACGACGGCCTGGGCGACGGTGGTGCGTGGCATCCGGACCCCTCCTCTCTCGACGCAGCGTCCGTTCAGGCCTTGACGTCCGGGTTGGGGATGAGCAGGTTGTCGATGGTGGCCACCAGCTCCCAGTACGACGAGACGAAGGCTCGCAGCGTCCGCATGGTGGCGCCGTAGGTGTCGAACTGGGCTGGCGTCAGGGCATCGGGCTCGTAGGCCTTGACGAACTCCGGGACGCGCGCCATGAGCTCGTCGACGTAGGCCGACGGGACGGGATCGTGCCAGCGGTCCCTGACCTCCACGTCCGAGGCGTTGAACAGCCGCTGCCAGTTGGCGGGGATCGTCATGGAGACATCACCACCGATGAGCTCCGACCAGTGGAGGTGGTGGCGATAGGCAGCCGCCAGCAGGCGCGCCCGGTAGCCGCGCTCCTCGAAGATGGCGGCCGCGCGCTTGAAGACGGCGATGCCGGCCCAATCCGCCGCCGCCGGATGGATGGTGATGCCGTCGCGATCGCAGGACTTCTTCACCCAGTCGTCCGTGCGGCCGATCATGATCGTGCAGATGGGTGACATCCAGGAAGTGTCATGGCCCTCGGCCTCGCGCCGCGCCAGGGCGCGCTCGACGGCCGCTCCCACGGCCACCGCCTGCGATACCGTGAAGGAGACGGTGGCGTTGATGTTCATTCCCTCGTAGGTGGAACGCTCGATGGCCTCCAAGCCGGCCGCCGTGGCCGGGAACTTGATCTGCACGTTGGGCGCCAGCGTATCGAAGTGGCGCGCCTGCTCAAGCATCCTCTCCGGGGAGCGGTTGAGGGTCGGGTCGATCTGGATGGAGAGGCGGCCCTTCTGTCCGTGGTGCTGCTGGTAGATGGGCTCCAGCATCTTCCAGCCCCGGATGGCCATCTCCTCGATGACCTGCCAGGTGACCTGCAGGTCCGTCCAATCGAGATGCTCGGCCACGATCTCGCGCACGCGCGGCGCCCAGATGTCGTACTCCTGCTTCATCACCGAGCCCACGATGGTGGGGTTGGTGGTGGCCCCCACGGCGCCGTTCTGGATGGCGTAGGTGAGCTCAGCTGCGTTGCAGGAGTCGTTCCAGTAGTCAGTCGGGAAGTCAGTCGCCGTGCGCAGCAGGGGGCTGGCTGTCATCGTGGTCGCCATCGATCGCTCCTTGTGGATGGTGTCAGCGCGGAAGGTGGTTCTCTCGGGGGACCGCCGGATCCCAGTCCATCAGCCAGGCGTGGTCCTTGTCGAGGGTGAAATGCCACGCCCGATGGGGGCCAGCCATCACGTTGAGGTAGTAGGCATCGTAGCCTGCCGGGGCGCCCACGGGATGGTAGCCGCGGGGCACGAGGATGACGTCGCCGTCACCTGGTGCGAAGGACTCGTCGAGTGTCCGGTCGGCCGTGTAGACGCGCGCGAAGGCCCAGCCCTCCGGTCGGGCGAAGCGGTAGTAGTAGAGCTCTTCGAGGTAGGCCTCCCGAGGCGGGTCCTCGGTGTCGTGCTTGTGAGGTGGGTAGCTCGACCAGTTGCCACCGGGCGTGAAGACCTCGAAGAGGATGAGCCGGCCGGCCGGCGCCGTGGGCGGCAGCAGGTGGTGGATGCGACGCTCAGTGACTCCGTGGCCACGGGTCTCGACATGGATGTCGCTGGCCTCGATGAGGCGCTCATGATGCTCGTCCGCGCCTGGCGCGTCGGCGATCACGACGGTGGCTTGTGTCTGGGCCACGATCTCCACGTCCGTGCCGGGGGCCAGCAGGAGCACGGGAGGTGGCGGCCCGTCGAAGACGCTGGCGCGGCTGCCCAACGAGGGATAGTGCTGCCGGCCGGCACGCACGCTGACCGCGCCCTCCAGCACGATGATGGCGACCTCGCGGTCGTCGGCCGGGCGGGCCAGCCCGGCACCGGCTGCCAGCCGATGCTCGGCGAAGCCGACGTAGCTCCAGCCGGCATCCTCTGGCCGGATGTCATGGACACGTCCGCTCTCCGGGTCCGGGATCCCGGCACGGCGATGGAGGGCCGCGCCCGGACTGATCGGCATGGTGAAGCGCTCCTGTCAGCAGGCCACGTGACGGCGCCAGGGACGCGCGGGCGCAGGCGACTTGACGCGAGCCGGTGGGCGTCACCATGATACGGCGTCACGAGATCGATTCGGCCGTCCGTCCAGCCGGGGCGGCCCCGCAGGGCGACGAGCGACGAGGATGAGCGCAGGCAGACCAGCCACCGTTCGGGATGTCGCCGCCCGTGCGGGTGTCTCCATCGCCACGGTCAGCCGCGCCCTGCGGGGGCACGCCAATGTGGAGCCGGCCACGCGCCAGCGGGTCGAGGAGGCCGCCCGAGCCCTCAGCTACCGACCCTCGGGCGTGGCACGCTCGCTGCGGCTCCGCACCACCCGCACCATCGGCCTCATCGTCACGGACATCGAAAACCCCTACTTTCCGCAGGTCGTGAGCGCCGTCGAGGATGCCGCCCGCGAGCGCGGCTACTCCGTCCTTCTGGCGGACGGCCGCCGCGATCCGGAGCGCGAGATCGAATCGCTCGAGGTGCTCGCCGAGCGTGAGGTCGATGGCCTCATCATCGCCAGCACGACCCTCACCCTGCGGCACCAGGTGCGCATCCGTGAGGTGCCCTGCCCGGTCGTCATCGTCAACAGCGAGTCAACGGTCTCGGCCGTGCCGGCGGTGCTCTCCGATAATGCCAGCGGCGGGCGGGTGGCAGCCGAGCACCTGCTGGGCCTGGGGCACCGGCGGCTTGCGTACCTGGCGGCGCCGTCCGCAGACGATCGGGCCGTCCGCGAGCGCATCGAGGGTGTCCGTTCGGCCCTCTGGGCGGAGGGTCTGGCACGCGGCGCCCTGATCATCGTCCCGGCGGCCGCGGGCGTAGATGGCGGAGCCCTTGCAGCGGTCATGGCCATGGGCGCGGACAGCGCCATCAGCGCCCTCATCTGCTCCAACGATCTGACCGCCATCGGTGCCATTCGCGGCCTCCGCAGCCTCGGCCTGCGGGTGCCCGCTGACGCCAGCGTGGTGGGCTTTGACGACATCGAGATGGCCGCCCACGTGGACCCACCGCTGACGACCATCCGCCAGGCGACCGACGAGATGGGCCACTGGGCGGTAGCCAGTCTTCTGCAGCGCATCGACCGGGGACGTGAAGCCACCGCCGGCCAGGTCGGCGGCACGCCCGGCCGGACCGTGCGCCTGCCGGTCGCGCTCGTGACCCGGGGCTCCACCGCGCCGGCCGGCGGCACCCCGGCCTGAGACGGCTCTGTCGGTCGCGCCACATCGGACCTCTGCTGGTGGAGTCGTCGGTCACCTGGAGGGGTCTTCAGGCACGGATGTCGGTGCCGGAAGGGCGATGCACCACGAGTGGCCCCGCCGTATGCTGTGGTTCCAGTCCAACGACTCGTGTCCGGCCGATCCAGCGGGTCGCACGCCCGCCTCGCTGCCGGCGAAAGAAGGAGGTGGAGCGGGTGAGGGTCACCCTCTTCGGCGCCGGTCGCATCGGGCCCCTGCATGCACGGACGTTGCTGACGACGGGCGCGGTCGACCAGCTGGTGATCATGGACGTCGTCCCTGAGCGTGCCGCGGCCGCCGCGCAGGCGCTGGGTGGCAGCGTCGCATCGTCCGTCGACGATGCGCTTGTCGCAGCCGACGCGGCTGTCATCTGCGCCTCCACGGACGACCATCCGGGCCTCATCAGGGCCGCCATCGGCCGCGGCATCCCGACTTTCTGCGAGAAGCCACTGGCGGCCAGTCTCGTCGAGTCCATCGCCGTTCGCCGTGACATCGAGGCTGCCGGCGTACCCTTCCAGCTTGGCTTCCAGCGACGCTTCGATCCCGCCTACGTAGAGGCCAGGCGCCTCATCGAGTCGGGGGCCATGGGTGACATCCACGCCCTCTCGCTACGCAGCCATGACCCAGAGCCGGCCTCCGAGGAGTTCATCGCCTCCTCGGGCGGCATGTTCCGCGACCTCTCCATCCACGACCTCGACATCCTGCGGTTCCTCTCGGGACGTGAGGTCGCGGAGGTCTATGTCATCGGCTCCGCCAAGGGCTTCCCTGTCTACGAGAAGTACGACGATCTCGCCAACGCCGTGGCCGTCATGCGTCTCGATGATGGCACCCCGGTGGCGCTCACCTGGACACGGCATGACCCCTTGGGTCACGATGTGCGCACGGAGGTCTTCGGCTCACGTGACAGCGTGAGCGTGGGTCTCGGCCCACGGATGCCGCTGCGCTCGGTGGAGCCCGGCGTGCCACCGCCAGCCGGCCCGCCCTGGCACATCTTCCTGGACCGCTGGGACGACGCCTATCGCGACGAGCTCATCGCCTTCGTGGATGTCGCCCGCGGTGCCCGCCCGAGCCCCTGCACGGCCAAGGACGGCGTGGAGGCTCTGCGCATCGCTGAGGCTCTTACGGTCTCGGCAGCGGAGCACCGTCCCGTGAGGCTCGCGGAGATCACGGCGTGACCTCTGCTCCCGCAGCTGGGCAGGCCGCGACGTCTCCGCTGACGGCTGAGAAACCGATCATCGAGGCGCGCGGCATCTCGAAGCGGTTCGGGCAGGTCGTCGCGCTCAGCGACGTCAGCCTACAGCTCTCCCCTGGCGAAGTACTCGGCGTCGTGGGCGACAACGGCGCCGGCAAGTCGACGCTCATGAAGTGCTTGTCAGGTCTCCATCCGCCAAGCGCTGGCGAGATCCTCGTCGATGGCCGGCCCGTCCGCCTCGCCAGTCCGGCGGACGCCCGCGCCCTCGGCATCGAGATGGTCTACCAGGACCTGGCCTTGGCCGGGAACCTGCGCATCGACGAGAACATCTTCCTGGGCCGGGAACTGACACGACGCATCGGACCCCTCCGCATCGTGGACCACAAGGCCAACCAGGAGCGGGCCATGGAGCACCTCGACAAGCTGCACATCGAGGTCAAGAGCGTGGCCCAGCGCGTCGAGCAGCTCTCTGGCGGACAGCGCCAGGCCGTCGCCATCGCCCGCGCCACGGCCTTCGAAGCCAAGGTCGTCATCATGGACGAGCCCACTGCGGCCCTTGCCGTGCGCGAGGTGCGCAAGGTCCTCGACCTCGTCAAGGACCTCCGGTTGCACGGCATCAGCGTCATCTTCATCAGCCACCGCCTGGATGACATCTTCTATGTCTGCGACCGGGTCATGGCCCTCTTCCATGGCCGCAATTTCGCGGATGCGCCGCTATCGGAGATCGACCGCAACGAGGTCATCGGCTGGATCATGGGCAACAAGAGCGGCTCCGACGCCACCTCCGGGCTGGACCTCAACTAAGGGTGAAGGCATGACTGACGCGATCAGCACGGGGGCTGGATCTGACCTCGGCGACGCCGGCGCCCGCTCGAAGGCGACGATGCGAGCCATCGGCTGGTTCGACCGCTGGGGCGTCCTGCTGATGGTCCTGATCATGGGCTGCCTCTCCTGGCTGGCCCAGCCAGACGTCTTCCTGTCCGAACGCAACATCTTCAACATCTTCCGCCAGACGGCCTTCTACCAGCTGCTGGCGCTGGGCGAGTTCATCGTCATCGTCACGGCCGGCATCGACCTCTCGATCGGCTCCGTCCTGGCGCTGGCGATGATGTGCGCCGCCATCCTTGCCGATAACGGGGCCGCCTGGCCGGTCGTCATCATCGCCCCGCTCCTCGCCGGCCTCTTCGTCGGGACGGTCAACGGGCTGGGCCTCACCAGGCTCCACATGCCTCACCCCTTCATCATGACGCTGGGCATGATGTTCATCGCCCGCGGTGCCACGTACCTCATCTCCGATGGGCGGCCAATCACAGGGATGCCGCCGGAGGTGACCTGGCTGGGTTCTGGCAACTTCGACGTCCTCGGGCTGCGCGTCCCGGTCAGCCTCGTCGTCGTCCTCATCACGTTCGTCATCGCCTGGTTCTTCCTGCAGCACCTGCGTACGGGACGGCACATCTTCGCCCTTGGCGGGAACCCCCAAGCGGCGCGTGTCTCCGGGATCAACGTGGACCGCACCCTCGTCATCGCGTACGCCCTGTGTGGTTTCATGGCGGGCTTCGCCGGACTGCTCTTGGCCGGACGCACCAACTCGGGCTTCCCCAACGCCGGCGAGGGTGACGAGTTGGTGGCCATCTCCGCGGTCATCATCGGCGGCGCCAGCTTCTTCGGCGGCCGTGGCACCGTGCTGGGCGTCTTCGCGGGCGTCCTCGTCATCGGCATGCTTCGCAACCTGCTGAACCTGTCGAACGTGCAGGTCTTCTGGCAGCAGGTGCTCATCGGGGTCGTCATCATCGCCGTGGTGGCCTTCGACGTCTTCCGCCGGCGCCTGGCCTCCGCCGGGTGATCCCGGCCGGCCGCCAGGTCGCGGGGACCGGTTCCGAAACGTCTGGACCGGTGACGTCGGAGGGCAAGGAAGGGAGGTGACAGAGCCGACCTAGAGGCGCCATGATTGGGATCGCGGGTAGGCCGGTCTTCGGCGCCCGCCGGAAACCCCCAGGAGGAGGAGACATGAAGGCAACACGCATCCTCGCGGTCGGTGGGGCCGCGATGCTGGCTCTCGCCGTGGTCGGGCCAGTCGCTGCCCAGGACGAGAGCCCGGCTGCCGCGAGCAAGGACCCGGGTGCCGCGGCAGGCGCCAAGCTCTTCGTCAACATGAAGGGCCCTTCGTCGGGCAACCCATTCTGGGCACTCGTCGAGCAGGGCGCCGTGCAGGCGGGCGCGGACTACGGCGTGGACGTCCAGGTCGTGGCCCCGTCAGCTGAATCCGACATCCCCGGGCAGATCGCCCTCATCGAGGACAACGCGGCCCAGGGCGCGGCAGGCATGGCCATCGCCGTGACGGACGCCGTCGCCCTGCACCCGGCCATCCAGGCCGCCATGGACGCGGGCGTCAAGGTCGTCTGGGTCGACTCGGGCGGTGACAACGAGGGCGTCACCTACATCGGCACTGACAACGCCGTCGGCGCCGCGTTGGCAGGCAAGTACCTCTGTGACAACCTGGAGCCTGGCAGCAAGGTGGCCATCCTCCAGGGCCTCATCACCACCACGACCGGGCAGGCCCGTGCCGAGGGCTCCAAGCAGGCCATCGAGGCCTGCGGGCTGGACCTCGTCATGGAAGTGCCGGCCGATTGGGATCGTGCCAAGGGTCTGGCAGCCACCGAGGACATCATCACGCAGCATCCGGACCTGGCCGGCATCTTCGGCAGCAATGACGAGATGGCCCTCGGCGCTGTCGAGGCGCTGCGCGCCGCCGACCTTCTTGACCAGGTCACGGTCGTGGGCTACGACGCCAACCCGGATGCCCGCGAGGCCGTCCTGGCAGGCGACATGGAGGCCACCATCGCCCAGAACCCCATCAACATGGGGTACTTCGGCGTCGAGAGTCTCATCAAGCTCATCAATGGCGAGACGCTCGATCCCACCATCGACACGGGCGTGGAGCTCATCACCGCGGAGAACGCCGCCTCGTAAGCGTCCGCCCGGTCAGCACCGGGCGCACAGGGTCAGGGACCGCCGGCACCGCGAGGTGCCGGCGGTCCGTTGTTCGGGCCTCCTGTCCAGCGTCGCGGGGTACCGGGTCCCTCAGCCCACGGTGCGCGCCAGCCGCTCCCTCAGCTGGTCGAGGGTGGGCACGGAATCCATGCCCGGGCCCTTCCACGAGCAGGCTGCCAGCAAGTGCCCCCAGGTGCAGGTCCCGACCCATGCGACGGCCTTCCGGCCCCGCCACGATCCGGGCCGCCACGAGGCCGGCCAGCATCGTGTCACCGGCGCCGGTGGCGTCGATCTCGATGGGCGACGGGACGCTGGGGTAGGCGCGCGCTTCCACAAGACGGTGATCCTGGAAGCGGACGAGCAGACCGCCCAGGAGTCCGGCTGTCAGCAGCAGTTCTGCAGACGGCGGCAACCACTGGCCGATGCTGCGCACCGGCAGGTCGCCCGGGATGTCATGCCGGCTGACCGCCAGGATGTCCGCGCGCCGGACGAGGGTGGAAGGTCCGGGTTCCAAGGGCCGCACTCGGACGCCAGGCTGCAGGTGGCGCAGGATGCCCTGCCAGGCCAGGGCCACGCAGGCATCGGCCGGGGGTGCGCTGGCCCACTCGTCATGGATCTCGCTGGCCACCGGTGCCAGCACCCAGGCGGCGCACGTCACGCCAGCGCCCGGGTAGCGCGGCGACGGGCACCGGATCGCTGGGACCATCGCAAGTCTGGACACGTCCCGCGAGGGTCTCCGTGTTACGGAAGACGGGCCCCTTGGCCAGCGGCACCTCGACGATCTCCGCCCCGGCATCGCGGATCAGGTCGAGCTCAGGGGCCGTGCGGGCCTCGTCATCGAGCCCGAGCAGGACGCCGGTGCCCACGCCCAGCCGTGCCAGGGCGAGGGCCCCGTAGGTCACGCCTCCACCGAGCAGCCAGCCTCGTGGCGCCTCATCGTTGAGATCGCGCGTGGCCGCACCGACGATGATCACATCCGGCTTGCGCATCCAGCCCTCGCTTCGTCCCTGTTCTTCCACCCGGCACGCCAGGCCGCCGCCCGCTGGCGACGCGACCGCGAAGCCTATACTCGTGCCCGTGACCCTGCGCGACGGGGACGTCCCCCTCTTCTTCTACGAGCTCCACGAGAGCGACAGCGAAGTCTTCGCGGACGTCCTGCTCGCGCACGACGTCGAGTACGACGAATCGGAGTTCCTGGAGCTGGTGGTCGCATCGCGTGCCCGGGTCATCGACGGCTTCCGCGAGGATTCGCTCATCGAGGCCATCGCGGCGGACCTGGCCGAGAAGTCCGGCTTCCTCATCATCGACGATACGCAGCTGCGCGTGGCCGTCAACGTCTCAGCCATGGACGATGGCACGTTCGTGTCGGACATCACGGTGGCCAGCCGGGGTGGGTCGGACGCGACGGATTACCGCACGCTGCTCGTGGACGTGGAGCCGGACGACGCCGTCTGGGGCGACGATCGCCTCGACTGACGGCCCTGCTGCCAGACTGGCCCAGGCGTTGGATCAGACGTTGAAGAGGATCTCGATGACGTCGCCGTCCTTGACCTGGTACGTCTTGCCCTCCGAACGGACCTTGCCGTGGCGCTTGGCCTCGGCCATGGAGCCCAGCTCGAGGAGCTCCTGCCAGCCGATGACCTCGGCGCGGATGAATCCGCGGGCCAGGTCGGAGTGGATGGCACCCGCGGCGTCCACGGCCGAGGCACCGTGGTGGACGGTCCAGGCGCGGGTCTCGTCCGGGCCGGCCGTGAAGAAGCTGATGAGGCCCAGGAGCGAGTAGCTGGCGCGGATGACGCGCTCCAGGCTGGAGCCTTCCAGTCCGAGGTCCTCGCGGAAGACCTGCGCCTCCTCGTCGTCGAGCTGGCCGATCTCCATCTCGATGCGGGCCGAGAGTGGCACCACGCTCGTGTGGGCGTGGCTGACGCTGGCCTGCAGCTCGTGGGCCAGCCCATCCGCCCGGTCGAGATCGGACTCCCCGACATTGAGCAGGACGAGGACGGGCTTCTCGGTCAGGAAGCGGAACCCGCGGATGCGCAGCTCGTCGTCGGCCGACAGCCCCAGGTCACGGATGGGCCGACCCTCGGTGAGAGCCGGCAGGATACGCTCCAGGACCTCCAGCTCCCGCTCGTTGGACTCCCGCTCGGCGGGCGTGCCATGGCGTCCCGACGTGCGCAGCTTCTCGACGCGCTTCTCGACCACGCCAAGGTCGGCCAGCGTGAACTCCAGCTCCAGCTGCTCCATGTCGCGTCGCGGGTCCACGCCCAAGAGCGGGTGGGGCACGGTGTCATCCAAGAAGGCCCGCACGACGTGCAGGAGGGCGTCAGCGTTGCGCAGGCGGGCCAGCTGGTCGGCCGGGATGTCGCTGTGGGGCGCGCCCTCGGCCGTCATGGCCGGCGCCGGCAGGTCCACGTAGGTGACGTCGGCAGGCACCTCCCGCTTGGGTCGGAAGACGCTGGTGAGCCGCCCCAGGCGCTCGTCGGGAACCTTCACGACCCCGGTGTTGACCGTCAGGCCGCCGAAGCCGCCCGTCTCTGCCGTGCCGCGGGTGAGGGAGTTGAAGACGGTCGTCTTACCCGAGCGGGCGAGGCCGACGATGGCGATCTGCATCTAGTACCCGGCCTCCGGATCGACGATGTTGAGCAGCTCGCGACCATCCCGGAAGCGCGCAAGGTTCTCGCAGAAGAGCTCGATGCTACGGTCCAGCACGCGGCCGCTCGACCAGGACGTGTGAGGCGTGATGATCAGCCCCGGAGCATCCCAGAGTGGCGAGCTGGGCGGCAGCGGCTCTTCCCAGAGCGTGTCGAGGATGGCGCCGCCGAGGGAGCCGTTGCGCAAGGCCCGGAGCAGGGCCGACTGGTCGACGAGCCGTCCGCGAGCCACGTTGATGAGCCAGGCACCCCGCTTCATCTGCGCCAGGCGCCGCGCGTCCATGAGCTTGTCGGTCGTGCTCGTGAGGGGCACGGCCAGCACAACGAAATCGGCGGCTGCCAGGAGCTCCGACAGCTGGTCGTGGGAGAGGATCCGGTCCAGGCCGTCCGGGATCGGCTCGCCACCATCGCCGCGGTCAGGATCTCGCCTGGTGGCGATGACCTTCGCTCCAAAGGCGGTCGCCAGCCGGGCAACGGCGCGGCCGATGGATCCCAGGCCGACGATGCCCACCGTTACCTGTCGTAGTTCGCGAGCCGGCAGCGGCTGCCAGGTGCGCTCGCGCTGCAGCTCCATGAGCTCGGGCAGCCTGCGCACGACGGCCAGGATCATCATCAGCGTGTACTCGGCGATGGGCTCGCTGAAGACGCCGCGGGCGTTGGTGATGGTCAGGCTGCGGCCGGCTGCCTCAGCCGTCAGCAAGC
The DNA here is from genome assembly GCA_963825995.1 of uncultured Chloroflexia bacterium. Classification (GTDB taxonomy): domain Bacteria; phylum Chloroflexota; class Limnocylindria; order Limnocylindrales; family CSP1-4; genus JAFMJV01. The sequence continues at coordinate 633,420 of CAWGVH010000006.1, read as the reverse complement.
GCTCCACCCCAGCCGTGGCGGAGTGCACCCAGGACAGCCGGGGGCAACGAGCCAGGAGGCGATCGAAGCTGGCCGCCGGCATGGGGCCGCGCAGCAACACCTCGACGTCGTCGAGCGGGCTGTCGGAGAGGCCCTCCAGCGAGACGCTCACGAGTCGGGCTCCGGGGGCAGCCGCGCGGATGCGGGCCAGGTCCTCCTCGCGATAGCGAGCTGACAGGATGGGCGTCAGCGCGATGGCGGCTGGCTCGATCCCTCGTGGCATCGTTGGCGTCAGGTCCTCCCCGCTGGCGCGTCGGCCGCCGGCATGACTCGCATGACCCAGGCGGCCGGATCATCCAGCTCCCGTTCGTTGGGCAGTGTCTCAGGTCCGTCCCACAGATGAGCGATGGCGGGGCTGCCACCGGCGGCATGGACTCCGGCTACGAACCGCTCTCCGCGCCGGTACTGCGCAAGCTTGAGGTCCATGCCCGTGAGCCGGGCCAGGATGCGGTCGATGCCACGCCGACGCTGGCCGCGGCGTGTCTCGACCCGCCGGCGGATGGAGGCCACGTCCGGGATGAGCTCGGCGCCGACCTCGTCCATGACCCAGTCGCTGAACCCCTCCATGAGGCTCATGACCGCCTGCGTCTCCCGGAACAGGGCGCGCTGCTCGGGAGCCAGGAAGCCCCGCCAGGAACCCTCCGCGGCCGCGGCGCGCCAGCGGCGCACCACATGGCGCAGCCCATGGTGCTGCAGGTGGCGCGTTTCCTCGGCGATGAGCGCCAACTGGCGCTCCAGCCGGTCGCGCAGGTAGGGACGAAGCCAGGGATGTGCCTCCAGCTCGAAGGCGTGCGTCGTCTCGTGCAGGCAGACCCACAGCCGGAAGGTATCCAGTGGGACCCCGACTGCGCGGGCGGCGGACCGGACGTTCTCTTCCACGTAGAGCAGCCGGCCGGGAGCCTGCTCTGCCGAGAGCAGCGCCACGTCGTACTGGCCGAGCACCCGGGTGCCGAGGTAGCCCAACAGGAACCCCACCTGGCTGGTGGTCAGGAGGCGGTTGGTCGCGGCCGCCAGTCCGGTCCTCAGGCTGCCCTTCGAACCACGTGGCATCAGGCTGGGCTCGAGGTGCGCCACGAGGGCCTGGAAGGTGCCCAGGTTGGCCGTGGCCCACTCGGTGCGGCTGGCCACGGCGTGGCGCTCGACGACGCCGGGCAACGCCGCGCCCAGCCGCTCCTCGAGCAGCGGCACGACGCGCGCCATGTGGCGCGCGTAGGCGGACCGCGTCGCCCGCAGTTGCTGTTCGCTGAGGTGCCCCGGGGCGCGGACGAGCCGCCGGTGCGCGATGCGCTGGGCCCGTCCCCAGTCCACGAGGCCCTCTGCGGACCGCACCGTGGCCCGGCTGGCGACGGCCCGCGCTGCGAGGCCGATGCCGATGGCCAGCCCGATGCGCAACGGCCGGCTGGCGAGGAGGCGGTCGCCGCCGCCGGCGACGGTCATACCCGGGACCCTGATCCGGCGGCGACGTCGGGAGTGCCGGCAGGGGTGGTCACGGGGACGGCAGCGGCGGCGGCGAGGTCCAGTGTCTCCACGGTCCCGAACGCCTCGCCGAACAGGAGGAGCGCCGTGCGGCGGAAGACTGCCGTGTCTCCTGTGGTAAGCATCAGGTGGCGTCCCTGGGGGCGGTCAGGCGCACCGAGAGCGTGGACCTCCATGAGGCTGGCCAGGGCGCTGGCCGTGGCCGATGCCGAATCGATGACCGCGATGTCGTCGCCGACGAGGCCGCGGATGACCGGGCCCAGCAACGGATAGTGGGTGCAGCCGAGCAGCAGCGTGTCGATCCTGGCGTCACGGGGCATGGGGAAGACGAATGACTCGTCACGGGCGCCGTCGCCGACCGCCTGCGAGCCGAGGAGCGGGGCCAGCGATCGACGCAGCACGATCTCCACGTCCGGGCCGGACAGCCTGCCTGCCTCCACGAGAGGCACGAGCTCCGGCGTGGCGTGCTCGTAGACCTCCACGAATGGGTCCTCCTCCTTGATGGCCTCGAAGTAGGCGTGTGAGCGGACGGTCGCCTGGGTGGCGATCAGGCCAACGGCGCGCGTACGCGTGGCCAGCACGGCCGCCGTGGCGCCTGGCCGGACGACGCCAAGGATGGGGAGGGCGTAGCGGCGCCGCAGGCTGGGCAGGGCGATGGCGGTGGACGTGTTGCAGGCCACCACGATGGCCTTGACGTCACGCTCCGCCAGCGCGTCGAGGCACTCCGTACTGAAGCGCACCACCTCGTCATCGGGCCGGGGACCGTAGGGCGTACGGGCGTTGTCGCCGAGGTAGATGGTGTCCTCGCGCGGGAGTCGTCGCAAGACCTCCACGAGGACGGTCAGTCCGCCGACCCCCGAGTCGAAGAAGCCGATGGGTCGAGGGTCGCCCATCCCGTCAGGCGAACGAGGGAGCCAGGTTCGCAGCGGGCTGGGGCGCCACCGGATCGGGCGGTGCCATCAGGTTCTGGGCGATGCCGATGATCTTCATGCTGGCGGCGGCCTTCGGGTGGGCCATGACGAAGGGCACACCCTCCGCCGTCGTGGCCTTGACGAGCGGCTGGTCGTCGGGGATGGCGACGTCCGGCAGGCGGCCCAGCTCGGCCGCCATCTGCTCGGGCGAGATGCCCGGGGTGCCTGCCCGGTTCAGGACCAGCATCATCTTGTGCGGCGACATGCCGGCCGCCACGAAGGCCTGCCCGGCCAGACGGGCGGCGCGCACCGAGTTGCGATCGGGCGTGACGACGGTGAGGATGCCGTCGGCGTCATCGAGGAACACCAGCGTCGTGTCAGTGATGGCCGGCGGCGCATCGATGACGATGACGTTGTAGATGCGGCGCAACAGCGACACGACCTTCTCGACATCTCGTGCCGTGACCATCTCTGACTGCTCCACGCGAGGCGGCGCCAACAGCAGATCGATGCCGGAAGGATCCCGCCACAGGACGGAGGCCAGGTCACTCTCGGAGATGCGGTCCGTCGGGAGCTGCAGCAGGGATGGAGCGGCGTCCGGCACCCGCAACAGGCCGCGCAGATCGCTGAACTGGAGGTCGCCGTCGATGAGGACCACGCGAACGCCGGGCATCTGCCCGAATGAGACGGCCAGGTTGTAGGCGATGGTGGTGCGGCCCACGCCACCCTTGCCTGAGTAGACGGCGTAGGAGCGCGACATGGCGCTGGGTGCGGTAGCCCGATAACGGCTGCTGGCGTGGTTCAGGGCGTTCATGAGCTCAAAGCCCGAGAACGGCATCGAGAGCACCTCGATGATGCCCATCCCCTCCCCGACCTTCACCGGCTTCTGCGGGACGGTAACGATGACGATGGGGATCCGCAGGCCGGCCTGGCGCACCTGCTCTGCCACCTCGAGGCCGCTGGCCTTGCCCTGCAGGAGTGCGTCCACCATGAGCACGTCGGGGCGCAGTTCCCGGATCCGGTCGAGTACTACACGGCCGTCGGTCACGGTGTCCAGCAGGCGCACCTGCTTCTGGTGTTGCAGGAGATTGCGCACGTACTGCGAGACTTGGGCGACGTCCTCGACCAGCAGCAGGCGGATCTGTTCTGAGGTGGCCACGTCCGGACTATACCAACCGGGCCACGAGGATGGCCCGGTGACTTCCGGAGCCATAGGGTATGGATAGATGGTCCCCCCACAGATCCACCCTGCCGTAACCCGATTCCAGGGCCAGATCGGCCAGGTGCGTCGCGGAGATGAGGTGCAGGGTGTCGGTCCGGGTCACGCGGGCCAGCAGGCCGCCATGAGCTGGCGTCCACTCGAAGACCTGGCAGAGCGTCACGCTGGAGGTTTCAGCGTCGTGGCGCGCGCTCACGAGCTTGGCAACGAGGTCGCCACTCTCTGGCTCGTGCCGCAGCCACTCCAGCTGGAGGCGGCCATCGAAGTCAGCCAGCTCGTCGTCGCCAGGCGTGCTGACCTCGATCACGGCGATGCCACCGGACTGCAACTGCTCGCGCATGGCCCGCAGCAGCGCCACGCGGGCCGGATCGTCCTCGGCCAGCAGGAACGTGTTGACCGCGATGAAGACCATGGCGAAGCGCTCGCTGGCCCGGAAGGCCGTGAAGTCACCCTCGTGCAGGCTGAGCCGCTCGCGCTCGACGGGACCGCGAACGAGGTCCCAGCGTGCCCACGCCCGCTCCAGCATGGGGCCGTCGTGGTCGACGCCTACGACGCGGTGGCCTGCCATGGCCAGGGGGATGGCGAGCCGGCCGCTGCCGACGGCCAGCTCGAGGACGGGCCCGCCCGACTCATGGGCCAGCCGCTGGTAGAGCTCCGCGTCGTACGAGACGTCCAGCACGTCCAGGTCGTAGAAGCGCGCCAGAGCCTCCGCGTGCTGACGCTCGGTCAAGCCGGCGGCTCCTGCCGCGCGGTCGTGTCTGGCTGGCCTGGACTTCGGCGCTGCGTGCATGGTCGCGTGCCTATTGTGACCGCGTTCAGTGGCGCAGGCCAGCCCGGGGGCCCGAGCCCATGACGTTCCAGGCGTGTCAACGCCGAAGCGTGAACGCGACCTCGACCAGGACCGCGCCGACCACGAGGAAGAGCACCACCGGCAACGAGACCGCATCCAGGACCCGGAGGACGACCAGGATGCTGACGATGAGTCCCGACAGACCGGCCCGCCGACCAGCCGTGACCAGCGAGCCCGGGGCCCCGCGGCGCAGAGACCAGAGCAACGGCCAGGCGGTCAGCGCCACGGCGGTGCCGAGGCTGATGGCGCCCAGCAGCTGGGCACCGGCATCGCCGACGGGGGACACCGACAGGAAGATGATGACCACGCCGAGCCAAGCGACGAGCGCGGCCACCCCGAGGACGAGGGTGATGCTTCGATCGCGGGCAGACACCGGCCGGAGTGTAGACCCCACCGCTCAAGGTGCGGCTGGGCAGATGCGCCGGTACGGGCACCAGTCGCAGGCAGGGAAGCCGGGCGTGGCTTCGAAGTCCGCGGCACGGATGCCCGCCGCCGCCGTCGCCACCTTCCGGCTGGCGCGTTGCAGCTGCCGTTCCGTCGGCGTCACCCGGCCGACCATGTCCCCTTCCAGGAAGTGCAGCTCCACCGCATCCGGTCGCGAGCCGTGCTCAGCCTCCCAAGCCAGCGCGTAGACCTGGAGCTGCAGCGCATCTCGCGCGCGCTCACGAGCGCGTGCCGGGTCGCGGACGTCACCGGACTTGTAGTCGGTGATGACCGTGGCGCCCTCGATGTCGCGCACCGCGTCATAGCGACCGCGAACCCGGGCGTCTCCGAGGCGAACGGTGAATGGCTGCTCCACCGCCTGGACCCGCTCGCCGGGATGGGACTTGGCACGCTCGACGAAGCGACTCAGAGCGGCCCTGCCAGCCGCGAAACGCGCTGACTCGTGCTCGACGGAGAGGAAGCCCTCGCTGCTCCAATGGCTCTCGAGTGTGGCCTGCATGGCAGTCTCGTCCAGCCCCGTGCCGCGCATCATGGCCGCGTTGGCCACGGCGACGGCCTGGTGCATGGCGTTGCCGAAGACCAGTGCGTGGTGAGCCGGGGTGGGGACGCGCACGAGGTGCCGAAGGTAGTACTTCTGCGGGCACGAGAGATAGTCGTCGATCTGGGTGAAGCTCAGGGTCAGCGGAGATCCGGGCGAACGCGACGTGGCAAGCGTGGATGGCGCGGCGCGCTGCTCGGCGGGTGCAGCCAGGTGGCTCTCTTCATCGGCGGCGAGGGACGCCTCCACGGGCCGGCCGAGCGCTTCGGCCAGGAAACCGGAAGGCCGACGCTGCCGCCCACCGCGAGCACTGCGGATGGCATGGCTGAGGATGAGCTCATCCCGCGCGCGCGTCACAGCCACGTAGAACAGCCGGCGTTCCTCCGCGCGCTGCGTTTCCGGGTCATCCGAGGCCGTGCGACCCGTGAGTGCCGCGGGAAGGGTGAGGGCATCCCGACGAGACTGGAGCGGGAAGCGACCCTCAGCCATGCCGATGACGAAGACCGTGGCGAACTCGAGTCCCTTGGCTTGGTGCACGGTGAGCACCGACACGGCATCCGTCCCTTCCTCCGTCTCCGGCACGGGGGGGTCCTGCCCAGCATCGATGAGGGCCTGGAGGGTGGGCACGAGCAGTGGCAGTCGTGGGTCGTCCAGCAGGTCCGACTGCGCCTTGACGACCTCGAAGAGCCTTGCCACCCGGCGCAACGGGCCATCGTCGCCGCTCTCTGCCTGCGCCACCAGCGAGCGCAGCCAGCCGCTCTCGCGCAGGTGCTCATACAGCACGGCCGGGGCAGAGCGTTCGTGCGCGCCATCCAGCGAGGCCCGCAGCTGCTCGACGCAGCGCTGCAGGCGGGCCCGCGTGTCAGGAGTGAGACGCAACAGGCCGGGCTGCTCGAGCAGCTCGGTGACGACCGACCAGAGACTGCGCCGGCGACGACTGGCCAGATCGCAGATCGCGGACAGATCCTCTCCACCGAGACCATAAGGCTCCGCGGTGAGGACCGCGTAGAGGTCCTCCGATGACGCTGGTGAGGCGATGACCCGCAGGAGACTGAGCACGTCGCGCACCTCCCGGTAGGTGAACAGGCCCGACGCACCCGAGAAGCGGCGCGGGATGCCGCGCACATCCAGGCTGGCAAGCACCGGCTCCGCGTCAGCGTTGGTGCGGACGAGGACAGCCACCGAACCCGGGCGCCGCCCTTTGCGCATCAGTTGCTCGATCTCTGCGGCGACGGCATCCGCTTCCTCGCTGGCAGTGGCGTAGCCGTGGTGCCGGACCGAGGCGGGCCGCCTCGCGCGCCGAACGGCGGTCAGCGTCTTGTCCACGCCGCGCTGGACCTCCAGGCGGTCCGGGTCGTTATGGCGGATGAGCTGCCGGGCGGCCTCGAGGATGGGCTTGCGGGAACGGTAGTTGCGCCGGAGCACGACATCCCGCAGCGTGGGATATGCCTCGCCAAGGCCGGCAAACGCTTGCCCCACCGCACCTCGGAAGGCGTAGATGGCTTGGTCATCATCACCAACGAAGGTGACGTTACCGATCCCACCGACCATCAGGCGGACCAGCGCCAGCTGCTGCGGGTTGGCGTCCTGGGCCTCATCGACGACGATGAAGCGGAACCGCTGTCGCAACGCCAGGCGCACTTCCGGGCGCTCCTCAAGCAGGCGCACGGCCTCAGCCACCTGGTCGCCGTGATCCACGAGCGAGCGATCCACGAGGATCTGCTGGTACCCCCGGTAGGCGCAGGCGAGCTCCGCCTGCGAGGCAGCCTCGTCGAGGAGGCCGGCTACGACCTCCTGTGCGGCCTGTTCATCCATTGCCGGAGCCACGGCCCTGGCGCCCGCCTCCAGCTCAGCTGCATAGGCCGCCAGGTCATCCGGTCCGAGGCCCTCCTCCTTGGCCCGGGCGAAGAGGTCGACGAGCGCTCCCGCGAAGCGCGTTGGATCGCCGAGCGGGCGGTATCGCTGCAGGCCCAGGTCGAAGATCCGCTCGCGCAGCAGGACCATGGCCTCCGCGCGCCCGACGACCCGGGGGTCCATGGGGCGGCCGATAGCGTGGCCATGCTCCCTGAGCAGCCAATCGCCGAAGGCATGGAAGGTGTGGATGGCCGTGTCTGCCTGGCCGTACGGCACCAGCAGGTCCACGCGCGCCTGCATCTCATCCGCGGCCCGCTCCGTGAACGTGAGGGCCAGGATCTGGGAGGGGCGCGCACGCCGGCTGGCGATGAGCCAGGCCACGCGTCGCGTGATGACCTCCGTCTTGCCGGTGCCCGGGCCGGCGATGACGAGCAGCGGCCCTTCACCATGCGTGACGGCCAGGCGCTGCCGGCGATCAAGGCCGGTCAGGAGGGCTCGGATGCCCTCGATAGAGACGGGTGCCCGATGGGCAGGTTCGACATGGGGTCCGGTGGGGTCGGTCAGGTTCCGGGGTGTGTGGATGGCTGTCATCAAGGCCACCCTCGCGGATGACCGTGACAGCTCGACTGTCACACCGCTCGGTGGACCTACCCCGGCTTTCGTGGACACCTACCATCGCGGCAACGTCCGCGGGAAGGAGTCGAGATGGGGAGGAAGCACACCCACTACAGCACCGAGTTCCGCGCCGAGGCGGTCCGCCTCGCCGAGACGTCCGGGCAGTCGATCCGCCAAGTGGCCATGGACCTGGGCATCAGCAACGAGAGCCTCGCGAGGTGGATGCGCCTGGCGCGAGAGCGCCCGGCGGGAACGCCGCTCGACGCTGACGAGCGGGCCGAGCTCACCGAGCTCCGTCGCCGCGTGAAGGTCCTCGAGACCGAGCGCGAGATCCTCCGAAAAGCAGCCGCCTTCTTCGCTTCGGAGACCGAGCGGACCCGGTGACCCGGTTCCGCTTCGTCGAGCAGGAGAAGGCGAGCTACCCGGTGCGCATCCTCTGCTCGGCCCTCGGCGTCTCCCCGAGCGGCTACTACGCCTGGCGCTCACGGGGTCCCTCCGCCCGCGCCCTCTCCGATGCCGCCCTGGCTGCGGAGATCCGGCGCTCCCACGCCCGCAGCCGGGGCACGTACGGCGTGCCCAGGATCCACGCCGACCTCGCCGAGGCCGGCCACCGGGTCTCGCGCAAGCGGGTCGCCCGGCTCATGCGGGCCGAGCATCTCGCGGGCGTCCATCGCCGCCGCTTCGTGCGCACGACGATCCGCGACGAGGCCGCGGCGCCCTTCCCCGACCTCGTCGACCGCGACTTCACGACTCCGGGTCCCGACCGGCTCTGGGTCGCCGACATCACCGAGCTGCCGACGAGGAGCGGCTCCTGCTACCTCGCCGCGATCACCGACGCCTTCAGCCGCCGGGTCGTCGGCTGGTCGATGGCGACCCACATGCGGACCGAGCTCGTCAGCGCGGCGCTCGACGCGGCCATCGTCCACCGTCGACCGGGCAGCGATCCCATCCACCACAGCGACCACGGCACCCAGTACACGAGCCTCGCCTTCGGCCAGCGCCTGCGCGAGTCCGGGATCGCAGCATCCATGGGCTCGGTCGGCGACTGTTTCGACAACGCCATGGCCGAGAGCTTCTTCGCCACCCTGGAGACCGAGCTCATCGACCGCTCCGACTGGGCGACCATGTCGGAGGCCAAGGCCGCGGTCTTCGAGTACATCGAGGTCTTCTACGACCGCATCCGTCGCCACAGCAGCCTCGGGAACCTCAGTCCCGAGCGGTTCGAGGAGCGCTATCGTTCGAGTCCGGCCGTCAAGGCCGGATGACGCATCACCGTCTACGAAACCGGGGCAACTCCAGGCGTGATCCCGGCGTCCTGCATGGCACGCACCTCCTCGCCGGAGAGCGGCGAATCGGCGATTCCGCGGCGGACGCCCTTGATGTAGAGGCGCGTAGCCTGCCGGGAGTGCAGGCTCGTCAGGACGATGCCGTCGCCGTCGTCATCGATGAGCGCCAACGCGAAGGACTGGGCACCACCGGCATCCTCGAAGGCATCGAAGCGAACGAGACCAAGGTGCGAGATGGCCACGCCAGCCGTCCGCAGCGTGCTGGCCACCGGGAGTGTGCCGCCCGCCCTGTCGCGCTGGGCGTCGACATCCCCCTCCACGACCTCGAGGCGCTGGCCGAACTGGAGGAGCCGCCGCTCCAACTCGGCAGTCCTGGCGCCCGGTGATGGCCAGTCGGACGTTCGCCCGGCCTGTCGCACGTGCAGCACGACGGCGGTCGCGGCCAGCACCAGGGCCGCCACGGCGACCAACGCGATCAGGATGCCGGTCGCTCCCTCCATGCCCCAGACTGTAGCAGCGGGCTGCGGGGCGACGCGACCCAGCGCGGTGCTATCCTTCGGCGCGACCGTCAGACCGTATCCAAGGAGAGCAGCGCGTGGCCAAGCGGGTTCGTGGCAGCCATTCCACCCATCGGCCCGGCGGTCAAGTCCCGGTACGCCAGCAGAAGCCGCCCGCCACGACCACGACCGCCTCGTCGACGTCGGCGAACGCCGCCTGGGATGCCGACATCGATCAGGCCATCGACTCCGTCATCCTCGAGACGACGGAGGTCACCATCGAGGATCCCGTCGCGCCGACCCCGGCGCCAGGTCGCGCCCGCAAGCGCGTCACGGTCAAGTCGGACAGCCTGCAGGCGCGTGTCGCCGCCGAGAACATCTATGTCCGTGAGGACCTGCGCCGCATCGCCGTCGTGTCAGCCATCCTGGTGGCCGGGCTCGCTGTGGCCTGGGTCCTGATCGTCATGCTGGACCTGCTCGGCCTCTACTAGCCGGGCGGCCGGGAGCGCCGCGGGCCTTCGCCGCGGCGGTCGAGGCAGGTGCTGGCCTGCCCGCAGCCCAGGTGCTGGCCTGCCTGCAGCCTCCGACCCCGGACGGTTGGGTTAGATCTTGCCCTTGAGCGGACCGGTGCGCAGCCAGCCCCACACGGCCAGGACGACGATGGCGCCGATGACCGATCCGATGAGACCGCTGACGGAGATGTCGAAGTCGCCCTCGAAGACGAGACTCAGCAGTGTCCCGCCGACGAACGAGCCGATGATGCCGGCTACGAACAACTCCCACGTCTGGAAGCCCTTGCCCTTGCCGACCAGGAAGTTGGCGATGTAGCCGGCCACCAGGGCGATGACGATGAAGGCGAGTACGATCACGTGGGCTAGTCCTCCTGTGTGTCCTGACCGCGAAGTCTACGGGCTCGACGGTCCGGCCGTGAGTTGCTTCTGACGTGGGTCCATCAGATGTGCCGCTGGAGGTCGGTGTCGGAGCCAGCCTCGAACTCCTCCTCGTCCCTGGGTTGCTGCTCCCACCCCATCTGCTCGGCGTCTCGCGCTGTGACGTTGAGATGGACGGCGCCGCTGGTCACGTTGGCGATGAACGAGACGGGGACGTACAGATCGGCGGCGAAGCCGGGCCGCGAGGTCAGGATGTAGTTCTGCCCGACTGCCTTGATGGAACCGAGGCGCCGGCCGTCGTTGCCGAGCACCGTCCAGCCCGTCCGCAGGTCCGTCATCCGCATCGTTCCGCCACTCCCCTCATGCCACCGAGCATAGCGGTGTCCCACCGCAAGCGACAGCGAAGTGGACGGTAGCGGGTCAGTGTGGCGCGCTGCCCACCTCCGGCTAGCGTCGCCTCCGGCTTCCCTGCTTCCGCGCCTCCAGTAGGGCGTTCATGCGCTCCCCGATGCGCGCCTCCCACCCCTGGTCGGAGGGCTCGTAGTAGCGCCGCCCCATCAGGGCGTCCGGCAGGTGCTGCTGCTCGACGTCTGCGCCTTCGTAGTCGTGCGGGCAGCTTGTAGCCGACGCCGATGCCATGGGAGCGCATCCGTGGATGAGGCGCATTGAGGAGGTGCTTGGGCACCGGCTGCGAGCCGTGCTGGCGGACGTCCGCCATCGCCTTCCAGTAGCCCTCGCCAGACCGGTTCGACTTGGGTGCAGTGGCCAGGTAGACCGTGGCTTGCGCGAGGGCGTACTGGGCCTCCGGCATCCCGACCCAGTCGAGCGCCTGGGCGGCCGCGACTGCCACCTGCAGTCCTCGAGGATCGGCATTGCCGACGTCCTCGCTGGCCAGGATGATGAGGCGACGAGCGATGAACTTGGGGTCCTCCCCTGCCGCGACCATGGTCGCCAGCCAGTAGAGCGCCGCATCGGGGTCGTTGCCGCGCACCACCTTCACGAATGCGGAGACGGTGCCGTAGTGACCGTCACCGGCACGGTCGTAGGCGAGCACGCGCTGCTGAGCGGCGGTCTCGATGTCATCCAGGCTGGGAGACACGAGCACGGCAGCCTCGCCGTCGCCCTCGCCGTCGTCGGCACCGGCCATGGAGGCTGCCGATTCGAGGATGTTGAGGGCAGCCCTCGCGTCGCCGGCACTGATGGCCACGAGGTGCTCCAGGGCAGGCCCAGCCAGCGTCGCATGGCCGCTGTAGCCGCGTGGATCGGTCAGCGCACGATCGATGATGGTGGCCACGTCCGCATCGGTGAGCGGCTCCAGGCGGAAGACGCGCAGCCGCGACAGGAGCGCCGAATTGACCTCGAAGTAGGGGTTCTCCGTGGTAGCCCCGATGAGCGTCACGACCCCCTCCTCGACGTGGGGCAGCAGGGCGTCCTGCTGACCCTTGTTGAAGCGGTGGATCTCATCGATGAAGAGGACCGTGGAGTCGCCGCCCCGGTCCAGCCAGTCGCGCGCCTGGGCGACCGCGGCGCGGACCTCCTTGACGCCGCTGGAGGTCGCCGAGAGCACGTCGAAGCGCGTGCGGACGGCCTCCGCCAGCAATCGGGCCAGCGTCGTCTTGCCCACCCCTGGTGGTCCCCACAGCACCATGGACGCGAGCCGGCCTCGTTCGACCATGCGACGCAGTGCCCCGCGCTCGCCGACCAGCGGTTCCTGGCCCACGAACTCGGCGAGGTCCCGTGGCCGCATGCGGGCGGCCAGGGGCGTGTGGACGGCCTCACCCCGGAGCGGCAGTGTCTCAGGGCGGGCGCCGCCGCGTGCTGCCCGGTCGCTGCTGTCCATCCCGCAGAGTCTAGTGCGGGCCATGCGCGTCACGACTACCATCTAGCTACCGTGATCCGCTGACAGCGCGGCGAGCCCACGCCCGCCATCCTTCAAGGAGACCCCGTGCCGTCCCAGAACCTGCGCATCCCCGGCCCTACGCCGCTGCCCGACGCCGTCCGCGAGGCTGGCCAGCTGCAGATGATCAATCACCGCGGCCCGGAGTTCCAGGAGCTCCTCGTGCGCGCCAGCGCCGGCATGCGCCCCTGGTTCGGCACCAAGAGCGACGTCCTGATCTTGACCTCCTCGGGCACGGGTGGGCTCGAGTCGGCGGTCGTCAGCTTCCTCTCGCCTGGCGACCCTGTGCTGGCCGTCAGCATCGGCAACTTCGGCGAGCGCTTCGCCAGGATCGCGGACATCTACGGAGCGGACGTGACGCTCCTCGAGGTCGAATGGGGCCAGGCGGCCGATCCGGACTCCGTCCGCGAAGCGATTCGCGCCATGGCCGGCGAGGGCCGCAGCCCCAGGGCCGTGCTGGTCACCTTCAACGAGACCTCCACCGGTGTCACCAACCCCATCGCGCAGCTGGCCGGCGCCATCCGCGAGGCGGCACCGGAGACGCTCATCCTCGTCGACGGCGTCAGCGGCATCGGGGCCATGCCCTTCCAGATGGACGCCTGGGACATCGACGTCGTCGTGACCGGCTCGCAGAAGGCCTGGATGATCCCGCCCGGCCTGGCCATGGCGGCTGCCTCCGAACGGGCCTGGGCCGCCGCAGCGACCGCCACCATGCCCCGCTTCTACTTCGACCTGGCACGCCATCGGGAGGTGCTGCCCAAGGGTCAGACCCCCTGGACGCCGGCCGTCGGCCTGGTCTTCCAGCTCGAGGCAGCTCTGGCCCTCATGGAGGCGGAGGGCATGGAGGCCATCTTCGCCCGCCATGTGGCCTGCGGCGCGGCCTCGCGAGCCGGCCTGCAGGCCCTCGGCTTCGAGCTCTTCGCTGACCAGGCCTACGCCTCCGATAGCGTCACCTCCGCCCACGTCCCTGAGGGTGTCGAATGGTCAGCCGTGAGCAAGGAGCTGCAGGCCCGCGGCCTCGTCCTGGCTGGCGGCCAGGGCAAGCTGAAGGGCAAGGTCTTCCGGATCGGGCACCTCGGCCACGTCGGCGTCGATGACATCGTCCATGCCATCGAGGTCCTCGAAGCGGGAGCCACAGCGGCCGGCGTGCCGGTCACGCGAGACGTCGCGGCCGACGGCTGCCGGACGGGCAGGGGCCGAGCTGTCTGCCGGCGCTCCCGCCCGCACGGCCGCGGGAGGCTGACGGTGCGCATCCTGGTCGCTGAGAAGCTCGCTCCCGAGGGCATCGAGCTGCTTCGCGCGGAGCACGACGGTCGATGTACGCACCGGCCTCTCGCGCGAAGAGTTCCTGGCCGCCCTGCCCGACTACGATGCGCTGCTGGTGCGCAGCGGCGTCAAAGCCGACGCCGAGGCCATCGCCGCCGGTCGCCGCCTGGTCGTCATCGGCCGGGCCGGGGTCGGCGTGGACAACATCGACATCCCGGCCGCCACCGCGGCCGGCATCATCGTCGTCAACGCCCCGACCGGCAACACCGTGGCGGCCGCCGAGCACACGCTGGCCCTGCTGTTCGCACTGGCTCGCCGCGTGCCGGCTGCCGACGCCTCCATGCATGCCGGCGATTGGAACCGCTCCGCCTTCATGGGCCGCGAGCTGGTGGGCAAGACGCTCGGCGTGGTGGGGCTGGGCAAGATCGGCATGGCCGTGGCCGACCGAGCCCGCGCCCTGGGCATGGACGTCGTGGGCAACGATCCCTTCGTGACCGCAGAGGCTGCCTCCCTGCACGGCATCACACCCATGCCGCTCCCCGAGATCCTCAAGGTCGCCGACGCCGTCACCGTCCACGTGCCCAAGACGAAGGACACCACGAACCTCATCGGCGCGGCTGAGCTGGCGACCATGAAACGTGACGCCTACGTCATCAACGTGGCACGCGGTGGCGTCATCGACGAGGCCGCCCTGGCGGAGGCCCTGGCGGCCGGCACCATCGCCGGCGCTGCCGTGGACGTCTATTCGAGCGAGCCGCCCACGGCGGACAACCCGCTGCGCGCGGCGCCCAACGCCATCCTGACGCCGCACCTCGGTGCCTCCACGGAGGAGGCGCAGACCAGGGTGGCCGTGGAGGCCTGCGAGCAGGTGCGCGACGTACTGGCCGGTCGGCCGGCACGCTACGCGGTCAACGCCCCGCTCATGACGCCCGAGACGGCTGACGCGCTGTCGCCCTACCTGCCGCTGGCTCGTACGCTCGGCCAGTTCTATGCCCAGTTCGCGACGAGCCTGAGCGGGCTCACCCTGGAGGTCGCCGGCGAGCTGGCCGAATTCGACTCAGCGCCCCTCGTGGCCGCGGCCCTGGGCGGCATCATCGAGACGCACACCGAGGAGCGCGTCAACGTCGTCAATGCGCCGGCCCTGGCCAAGGCTCGCGGCATCAACCTGGCCGTGCACAAGATCCCGGAGTCCGGCCGCTACTCGTCGCTGCTGACGCTCCGGGGGGACCGCTCGGTGGCCGGCACCGTCGCCTCGGGCGAGTCGCGCCTGGTGGCCCTCGACGGCTACGAGATCGACCTGGCGCCATCGGCGCACATGCTC
Source organism: uncultured Chloroflexia bacterium (assembly GCA_963825995.1). GTDB lineage: Bacteria > Chloroflexota > Limnocylindria > Limnocylindrales > CSP1-4 > JAFMJV01. The sequence continues at coordinate 618,317 of CAWGVH010000006.1, read as the reverse complement.
GTCTCCCGACACGAGGACCGCCCCGGTGCCATCGGCCTCGTGGGCCAGACCCTCGGCGAGGCCGACGTCAACATCAGCGCCATGCACCTGGGCCGCTCCGACAAGCGCTCGATCGCCTTCATGATCCTGGCCCTCGACGAGCAGGTGCCGGATGCAGCGCTCGAGCGCATCCGCTCCTACGACGCCATGCTGGACGTCTGGCTCATCGGCCTCGACGCGCCGGGGTGACCGCGCCAGCCATCCTGGTCCTCGTCCGGCACGGCGAGTCCGACGTGGCTCGCCGAGGGTCGCTTCCAGGGACGGGGCGACACGCCGCTCACCGATGCGGGTCGACGCCAGGCCACGGCCATCGGTGCTCGCCTGGCTGCACCGGCGGCCTCGCCATCGCTGCCGGTCCCGGATACGTCGCCGGTGGCCATCTGGCACTCGCCGCTGCGACGCGCCACCGAGACCGCCCAGGCCATCCACGAGGCTCGCGAGGCGGATGCACCGCTGCGGCCCCTCGAGACGCTCCTGGAGCTGAGCCAGGGCGAGTGGGAGGGCCTCACGCTCGATGAGGTCCGTGACCACTATCCCCGCCAGTTGCAGGGCTGGCTGGAACACCCCGTCCACCACCACGCGCCCGGTGGCGAGTCCCTGCCGGCGGCCTTCGAGCGTGCCCAGCGGGCGCTGCGGACCATGCTTTCCCTGCCGGCGGAGGGGCCGCCTGTCGGCGGACGTCAGCGGCCGGACGCGAATGACCCGTCGACGACGACGCCTGCGCCCGCGGTGCTGGGCTACGAGGCTGGCGCGGGCACCGGACGCCCGCCAGCCTGGGGCATCGTGGTCGCCCACGACGGCATCCTGCGCTGCCTTGCCCTGGGCCTGCTGGGCATCGGACTCGAGCACTTCTGGTCGCTCCCCTTCGCCCTCGCCTCGATCAGCGTCCTCGACAACAGCGCCGGCGTGCCGCGGCTCCGCGCCCACAACCTCGATGAGCACATCACCACGCTGGGCCGACGCTGACCGTCGCGGCCTGGCCGCCTGCTGGGGTGTCAGAGCCGGCGAGCCGGCGGGCGGCAGCGCCTGACCGGACTACTCGCGTCGTCTGGCCCTCCAGCCCAGGCGCAGCAGGGCCGTCCTGATGCGCGCATAGGCGAGGCGCAGGGCCGCGCGCGGCTCGCTGGCCACGTCTCGCAGGCCATATCGCTTCTCCACCCGAGCATGGGCCACGAGGTAGAGCTCCTGCCTGACCGATGGCAGGGCGTCGGACAGGCTGGCGGCGAACTCGAACTCGGTCTGAGAAGGGTGCGGTCCGTATCCGAGGCGCGTTGCCAGGCCCGCGATGCGCGCGTAGGCAAGGTCGCCGCCGCCCCCCGGAAGGCGCCGGAGGCGCACGAGCAGGAGAGCCGTCAGGACGAGGATGACAAGGCCCGCCATGCCCACGGCAAGCAGCAGCGTGGACGCGGCATCGGCGCTGGCATCGCCCAGCAGGGCAGGCGAAGCGAGGGTCGGCGATGCGCTGGGCTCCTGCAGGGCCTCGGCCGCTGCGGTTCCCTCGGTCGGTGGGCCGCTGCCCGCAGGACCTGGGGAGGCGACCGGCTCGCCCTCCGCGAGATCGGTCGGGAGTTGCGCGAAGCGGCGCAACTGGTCGCCGGGCGTTGGGTCGAAGCGCACCCAGCCGACGCTGGGGAAGTAGACCTCCACCCAAGCATGCAGCGCCTGCTGTGGCACGTCGTAGCGGCCGTCGGCAGCGCGCTGTCCCGGGAGATATCCGCTCACGAGTCGCGCCGGGATTCCCAGTTCGCGCAGGACCATCACCATCGTGCTCGCGAAGTGCTGACAGAACCCGGTCTCGGTGCGCAGGAGGCATTCAGGGACGTTCTCGTCCGGCTGGCAGAGGCCTGCCACGGAGATGCTGTAGTCCATCGTGCGTAGCCTGTCCTGCAGGAGCCGAGCCTGGTCGTAGGCGCTGTCGAGCCCCGATCGCTCGGCGGCGAGTCGGATGTCAGTGGCCATTCGCGAGGTCCGCGGACCCGAGGCGCCCGCATCCACGCGCAGATAGCGGCCGATCCAGGCCGGGTAGTCGTGGCCCGTGGCTCGCAGCGTCGATGCCGTCAACGATCCCTCTCCAGACTCGTAGTCGTGCACCGCCGAGGTCACCGTGTAGCTGCCGCCGCGCAGGACCTCGTCGGCGAAGGTGACCTCCGTCAATCCCTCGCGATCGCCGAGGCTGCGCACCCGGACGTCGCGACTCACGACCCGCGGCTCGCTCGGTCCGATGACGGTGCCGAGGGCCAGGGCGGAGCGGCGCGGCGTCACGGTCGCCACCACCTCGAAGGGGCCAGCCCCGCTGGCGTCGGCCGGCACCTCCAGGGGTGCGAGGGCGGTCACTTCGTCGACCGTCGTGTCTGTCCGCGACCAGGCGTGTCCATCGAAGTCGGAGAACGCCGAGAGCCACCAGTAGTTGCCTCGCAGGCTGCCCTCCACCTCCACCGCGAAGGCCACCCCGCCGCCCGGTGCCCAGGCATCGGCGACCCTGAGCCGGTCCTCCAGCGTGGTCGACTCCCGAGGTGTCACGTCCACCGCGACCAGGCGCAGCCAGCGCGAGACCTCATGGCGCAGGCCCTCCAGTGGCCCGCGGAGGGCACCCTCGTCGAAGCTCTGGGCGGGCACCCTGGCGACCGCCGTAAGGGACGCAGCCGCGATGACGGCAACTACCACGAACAGTCCGCCGGCGCGCAGGAACAGGCGATCGACCTCGGCGCTGGTCGCGATCTGCCGCCTCGCCCACTGCCATCCGTGTGCAGCGAGCTGCAGGCGCACCAGCAGGAGCAGGGCCAGCACGGCGAAGAGGGCCAAGGCCCACAGGACGGGCAGGCGGTCCAGCGATGGGTCGGTGGCAGGAAGGGCCTCGTTCAGGAACAGCATCGTGCCGCTGGCGACGACGGCGGGACCGCCGCGTCCGTACCGGAAGACGCTGAAAGCGCTGAACTGGCCGATCGACCAGCACAACGCCCCCAGGACCAGGCAGGCGAGGGTGGTGGGGGGCACCGCAGCCGTGCCGAGGAATAGGCGCAGCTCCGCCTGGACCGCGGCGCTGAGCAGCGCCAGGTGCTCCTGCACCAGCCGCAGGTCGGTCAGTGGCAGGCCGCCCGCCTCGCCGACCGCCGCGGCCCCTGCCAGGAGCAGGGTGATCGCCCCAGTCACCGCACCCAACACGTGGGCCCGTACGACTCCCATCCGGCTCCTGCCCAGCAGCTGGCCCACCATCCCCGCTGAGACGAGCGCCACGAGCGGCAGCATGGTCGTGCCCGCGGTACCGAGGACCAGTGGTCGTGTGTCCACGACCGCCAGGCCGACCACCACCAGCATGCCCAGCAGGAGGATCAGGCTCGACCAGCCCGCCGCGGGTCTCGTCAGCACTCTGGGCCACTGCATACGCGATGGGCTCACGCTGCCCCCCAGCCGCTGACGCCACGCCCTGCGACCAGCTGCTCCCCCAACGGACGGTCAGGCCCCACGACGTGGGTGCGCACGTCGTGCTCCGCAAGGCTGTGCAGCTGGGCGCGCATGGCTCGCTCGAGCGACTCACGGGCAGCTGGCAGGAACGCCTCCTGGTCCCCGCCGGACGATCCACGAACCTGGTGCGCCAAGGGATCGATGAGGCAGGCAACGGGGGCCACTCCTCGGCCGCGCATGGCAGACAGCGGACGCACCCAGGCGCTGTCGAGTGATGGTGTGACGACCATGACGACCATGCCGCGACGGGCCCGGCCGGTGCTCTCCAGCAGCATCTCCACGAGCGGTGTCGAACCCTCCGCTTCCGCCACGGCCAGCAGGCCGAGGATCTTGTGTCGCTGGCGGACACCTCGTTCGGCAGCGACGACGGCCCGCCGCACCCCGACGGCTTCCATACCCACGCCTCGGCCATCGGCCAGGGCGTGGCCGGCGAGCGCGGCAGCTACGCGCACTGCGCTCTCCACAGTGGCGGTCTCGCCCAGGCCGACATGCACCCCACGATGCAGGTCGAGGAAGATCCACAAGTCCGCCGAGGGCTCGATGTCGAACTCCTTGACCTGCAGCTCCTGGTGACGGGCGCTCGAGCGCCAGTGGATGCGGTTGAAGGCGTCCCCAGGGGTGTAGGGCCGTACGCTCGTCACCACCGGCGTGACATGCGACCCCTGCCTCCCGCGGGCCGACGCGGCCTCGATGGCGGCCGGCGGCAGGTCCCAGGCGGGCAAGGGTGCCACCTGCGGATAGACAAGGATCGTCGCCCCGGGACCCACGCTTGCGACCGATTCGAAGAGGCCCAGTGGATCGCCGGTGCGGACCACGAGGGGGTCGACGCGGTACTGGCCCCGCCGCGGCAGCGGCACGCGTGCTGCCCACGTCCGTTCCGTTCTCGGCGCAAGTGAGATGACCCGTCCCGGGATTGCCAGGGGCAGCGTCGAGGGGCTGTGGACCTCCAGCCAGGGCCTGGGCAGCCTCGCATGTGAGCGTAGCGTGTACGTCACCGCCAGGATGTCGCCGACCGTGGCGTGCCGACGGTCCAGCCAGGAACCTGCCTCCAGGCCGTCGAGGCCGCGTCGCGCCAGCAGGTGCGCGCCCACGGCGGTCGCGGCCACGAGGTAGGCGAGAAAGTAGACCAACGTCGAGCCGCTCACCAGTGCGACCACCACGACCAGGCTCACGGCCGCAAGGAGGCCCAGCTTGGCGCGCATCGGTCGTGCGGGGCGCTCCGGCGGTGCCGTCTACGCCCGGCGCACCCCCTGGCCCTCGGCGCTCGGCCGGGGTGCCCCGACGGGCACGCTCATGAGCATCTCGCTGACCACGCCGCGGCCGTCCAGGCCGTGGATGGAGGCGCCTGTCTTGACGATGATGCGGTGAGCCAGGGCGGCTTCGGCGAGCGCCTTGACGTCGTCGGGGATGACGTAATCCCGGCCCGACATGGCCGCCCAGGCCTGACTGGCGCGGTACAGCGCCAGCGACCCACGCGGTGACGCGCCGAGATAGACGTCCGGGTGCGTCCGTGAGGCGCTCACCAGTCGCACGATGTAGTCGGAGATGGCAGGGTCCACGTAGATCTCGCGGACGGCCTGCTGCATGGCCAGCACCTCAGTGGCATCTGCCACCGGCTCCAATGTCTCCACCGGGTGGCCGCGCTTCTGCTCATCGAGGATGAGCATCTCGTCCATGGGATCCGGGTAGCCCATGCGGAGCCGCAGCATGAATCGGTCGAGCTGGGCCTCTGGCAGCGGGAAGGTTCCCTCATACTCGATGGGGTTCTGCGTGGCGATGACCATGAAGGGGCGCGGCAGGGGTCGGGTCGTGCCGTCCACGGTCATGTGCCGCTCCTCCATGGCCTCCAGCAGTGCCGACTGCGTCTTGGGCGTGGCCCGGTTGATCTCATCGGCGAGGACGACCTGGCTGACGATGGGACCCGGCCGGAACTCGAACTCCTGGCTCTTCTGGTTGTAGATCGAGATGCCAGTGACGTCGCTGGGCAGCAGGTCTGGCGTGAACTGGATACGTCGGAAGCTGCAGGAGAGGCTCCGGGCGAGCGCGCGGGCCAGCATGGTCTTGCCGGTGCCCGGCACATCCTCGATGAGCAGGTGGCCCTGGCAGAACAGGGCCACCAGGGCGAGGCGCACCTCTCGATGCTTGCCGACGATGACACGCTCGACACTGGCGGCGACACGCTCGCCGGACTCCTGGATCATGGCCACGGGCAGCGGTCCTCTTCGGAGCAGGTCCATCATGGTAGCCCGAGCGCCGCCGGAACCGGTGACCCGCTTACCAGACTGGGGCCCGAGGCACTGCGCTCGAGATGCGATCGCCCATGGGACCTTCGCCTCCGCTGGTCAGGGTACGCAGGTGCTGGTAGGCTCGCGTTGGCCCGAGTCACTACTCTGGGGGCATCGAGACCTCGACCTGCCCGGAGCCTGCCTGAGGGAGTCCCGCAGCCTCGCCATGACCGACAACGTTCTCCAGTCTTTCTGCGAGCGGTGTGGCGCCCGCTTCACGCAGCCCGCTCCCGCGGAGAAGCCGCCCCCGCCCGCTGGCGTGCTGGGCCTCTTCCGGCGACGGACGGCGGAACCCGCGAGCGCACCCGATGATGCGGCCGCCCTGACCATCAGCGAGGCCTTCCGGGACACCTTCCACTTCTGCATGGGGTGTCGTCGCTACAACTGCCCGGACTGCTGGAACGAGCAGCAAGGCGAGTGCCTCTCATGCCGGCCCCACGCGGATCCGGTGGCGGCCACGACTCCTGGGTCCGACGCGCTCGTACCGGGTCGTGTCAGGAGCCCGGATCCGGTACCCAAGGTGCAGCCAGCTGATACGACGGGCGCCTGGCCCGCCGGCGACTCTGGCCGCGCCGAGCCAGTCGGCGAACAGCCCACCAGCCCGTGGGGCCCGGTCAGAGCCCCGGCCGGCGCCGAGTCGAGCGCACACCAGGCCGCTGAACGCCCTTCCGCGAGCGGCGCGCCGGCGCACGGCGCTTCTCCGGTCGATGCTGCCGATGGCTCCGCGGTGAGCAGTACAGCGAACGCTACGGATCTGCCCTGGACACCAGCCCCTGAGCTCGATCCATGGCGAGGCGTCGTGTTCTCGTCCGATGATCGGGGCCGCATCGAGCCCCCAGTGGCGCCGGCTTGGGAAGCCCCCTCAGCCCCGCCTGCGCCCCCGTCCGTCCCGATCGCCGCTGAGGAGGTCGGTGTCCTGGCCAGCCTGATCGACAGCGAGGCGCACGTCGACGCAGCGGACTGGGCGCGCGCCAGTTCAGCCGTCGTCGGCTCGGGCACCCTCAAGGCCGGCCGACCCGACGAGCCCGAGACCGTGGCCGAGGAGGTCGCCGCCGCCGCCGTCCTGCTGCCCGACGAGCCCGAGACCGTGGCCGAGGAGGTCGCCGCCGCCGCCGTCCTGCTGCCCGACGAGCCCGAGACCGTGGCCGAGGAGGTCGCCGCCGCCGCCGTCCTGCTGCCCGACGAGCCCGAGACCGTGGCCGAGGAGGTCGCCGCCGCCGCCGTCCTGCTGCCCGACGAGCCCGAGACCGTGGCCGAGGAGGTCGCCGCCGCCGCCGTCCTGCTGCCCGACGAGCCCGAGACCGTGGCCGAGGAGGTCGCCGCCGCCGCCGTCCTGCTGCCCGACGAGCCCGAGACCGTGGCCGAGGAGGTCGCCGCCGCCGCCGTCCTGCTGCCCGACGAGCCCGAGACCGTGGCCGAGGAGGTCGCCGCCGCCCCGTCCTGCTGCCCGACGAGCCCGAGACCGTGGCCGAGGAGGTCGCCGCCGCCGCCGTCCTGCTGCCCGACGAGCCCGAGACCGTGGCCGAGGAGGTCGCCGCCGCCGCCCAGGTGGCGCCCACGCCGCCACCCTCTGAGCTGGGTCGAGCGGACGAGGCACCGCTCGCACCGCTGCCAGAGACCGAGGCCTGGCTGGACATCGCGCGGCGTGGGTTCGATCAGATGCCTGACCCGGGGGCGGTTACCGCCGCGACTGCGGCGAGCCCGGCCGCCGACTGGGTGACCGACGATGCGGAATTGCCGGAGCTCGCTCAGCAGCCCGCCCCCGAAGGTGCTCTCGCGCCCACCCCGGTCCCGTCGGAACCGCCCGGGCCATCCGTGGCACCCCCCCCGCCGGCCGCGCCACTGCCGCTGCCGCCGCTCCCCCCTGTCCCGGCGATGTCAGCGCGGCAGGCCGCCCCCGCCATGCCGCCCCCCGGGCTGGCCGTGTGGGCCACGCCCGTCGATCCAGGTCCCTTCGCCATGCCGTACCAGGCGCCCCCCCCTGAAGCCACCATCTTCATGTCGGATGCGCCAGTCACGCCCGTCCCACCCGTGGCGCCGGACGCTCGGCAGGGCGCCCCGCAAGTCGCACCTCCAGGACCGCAACCGATCGTCCCGCCGGTTCCCCGATCACCGCAGCCCCCGGCCGGCCAGGCCACGCCGGGCCATGCTGGTGCTCTTCCGCCCACGTATCCGTCATCGACGGCCAATGTGCCGCCACTCGCTGCCCCCGCCACCGGCCAGTTGCCTCCGCGCGCCGCGCCGCCCCCGCCCGGTGTCTCGGCGGGCCAGCCGCCGACCTCGAGGCATGGGACCGCCTCACGGGCCTGTCCGAGCTGCAGCCTGCCGCTCTCGACGAAGGCCCGCTTCTGCCGCCGCTGCGGTGCTCCACAGCCAGCCTGAGGCGGCCGCGCCTGGCCGCATGAGTCGGCCACCGCACTGGGCGCTCTCTGTCTGAGGGTTCCCCTACAGGGACGGGCTGCCGGACCGGCCGCGCTCGTCGTCGCGGCGCAGCCTGGCGAAGGCAGCTCCATAGACGAGTGCCTGGAAGACCAGGTCGAACCAGATCAGCGAGATGAACACGCTGCCCACGATCCCCAGTGTCAGCCACTGGCGGACCAGGAGGGGTGCCAGCCAGCCGAACAGGGACGTGAACAGGCCGATGGCGATGCCCACCAGCAGGGCTGGCAGCAGCGCTTGGCGCGGTGACGCACCGTCCGGCGGGATGACCGTGAAGACGATGAGTGCCACCAGCGTGGCGACGGCCATCGTCACCCCGATGGCCCCCAACGCGGTGATGGGGCCCAGGTCGATCGTGCAGGCCTCCGCAAGGAGCGGCAGGTCCAGGCCGCCGAGGTCGAGGCAGCGGGCCTTCAGCCACTGCTGCAGGAGGGGCAGGCTGAAGATGAGCAGGACGGCGGCCAGCATGCTGCCCAGGATGAGCACGACGGTCAGCAGGCCCCGGATGCGTGTCTGCACCATGTCGCGATGGCCGGGGCCAGGGAACATGCGCGCCATGGAGTTCTCCAGCGCCCCGTAGAAGCCGCTGGCGCCCCAGAGCAGGCCGAGCACGCCGATGACGGTGCCGGTGCGGCCGCTGCCCGCGAGTCCGTCGATGACGACGGTCGCCACGTCGCGGATGGGATCGAGGCGGTCGACCAGGCTGGTCACAAGCTGGTCACGCAGGTCCCGATCCTCGACCAGGACGCCCAGCAGGCTCACGAAGAGCAGGAGGGCGGGTACCATCGTGAAGAAGGCGAAGTAGGCCAGCGCGCCGGTCAGCATCCTGCCCCCACCGCGGTCGTAGGCCCGCATGACGTCACTGACCCGGAGCACCAGCGGTTGGCGCAGTACCCGGCGCTGTGCCGATTCCAGTCGTGCCCGCCGACCAAGCACGGGACGGACCCGTGGCGGATCGGCAGCGTCGCGCGGAGGCGAACCGCCTCCGTGGCTCACCCCGTCAGTTCCTCGAAGAACCCCGCTTGCAGCTGATTGGCCTTGAGGCCGCGCTTGCCCGGTCTCAGCATCGCCCGCACCTGGGCGCGCCGCACGTAGATCTGACGCCCGGGCTGGATTGACTGGAGCTTGCCCGAGTGCGCCCAGCGCGCCAGCGTCGAGCGGCTGACGGGGACGTTGGCCTCCTCGAAGATGCGCGCGGCCTCACTGAGGCTGATCCAATCCGACACGACGCGTGGCACGTCTGGCCCTGCCTACTCGCTGCCGCTCGGGGTGGGCTTCGTGGTGGAAGGGCGGCCTCCGCTGTGGGACGGACTGACCGTCGCGGCGCCCTCCGCCTTGCCCTCCGAGCCCGATGCCGTCGCAGCGCCGGCTTCGCCCGACTTCGTGTCCGTGGTTGCGACCGATGTGGACGCGGGCGCGACCTTGGCCGCGGCTCGGGCGTCCTTCTTCGCCCAGCCACTGCCCTTGAAGTGGATGGCCGGCGTGGACACGGCCTTGCGCATCACGCCTCCGCATGATCCGCACGTCGAGGGCCCGCGGTCGTGGATCCCGTGCGCGACCTCCACCTCAAGGCCACAGTCCACGCAACGGTAGTCGTAGGTCGGCATGTCGGTCAGCCTCGCAGCAGGCGCATGCCGCACTTGGGGCAGAAATATGCGCTTCGCCCGACCTGGGCGAACTGGCAGTGTGGACACACCAGGCCGCTGCCCGAATCGGGCGGCAGCGGACGATCGAGCTCCAGCACCTCCGCCGCACCTCGAGACGAGACGATGGCCACGAGGATGCCACTCAGGAATCGCGTTGCGTTGCGCTCCGTGTCTCCGCGCACGCCTCGACCGCCCCAGCCCACGAGGCCCCGGACCATCTGGTCGCCAGTGACCTCGTCCCAGTAGGAGGCCACGGCACCAACGACGCCGGTGTAGTCGGGATAGCCGCCCGAATCGAGGCTCCCTTCCAGCAGGCACATGGCGATCGACTCGTAGGCCGGGTCGACCGCATCCAGCGACTCGAGGACCATCAGGCCGTAGCGTGTGACAGGCGACCGCTGGTGGTGGGCATTGAGCCACTGCGATGCTTCGATGGTGCGCATGACGGTCGGGTTCGCGTCGGCGAACTGCGGATCCAGCGCCTCGATGAGCTCGATGGGCGACTTCGCGAATGGCTCGAGCATGAGCGGTAGCGCGGCCACGGAACCTTCACCCGGACGGAAGCGCACGCCCTTGCTGCTGCGCGCCCGGTAGGTCAGCTTGAGCTCGTAATCCTCGGCCGGCGGTTCTTCGGTCAGGATGCCAGGGTCGGGCAGACCCATGGACCTGGGCTTGGCCGCCGGCCGCCCGGGCTTGCGCTTGAGGAAGTCGAACGTCACAGATTGGTCCCCGGCTCAAACGGCGAGTGTCAGGACTGGATGGCCTCATCGTAGCGCGTCGGTCGCGAGTGCAACCCGGCCCTCGGTACCGTCCGGCGTCTGACTCGGCCGGCGCTCCGTGACGCTACTCGCCGAGGTGCCCGCGGATTCGCTCCGCCAGCGCCTGCAGCTCGGCCTCGGTGGTGCGGACGCCCTGCACGACGTGACTCGGTGCCCGGCTGACGAAGGCTTCGTTGGCCAGCTTGGCGCGCGTCGAGGCCAGCAGCCGCTCGGTCTCGTCGAGCTCCTTCTGGAGGCGCCTCTGGTCGCGCTCGCGATCCTCCGCGCGCACGCTCAGCCGAGCCTCTGCGCCACGGCTGACGACCACGAGTGCTGCGCCGTCCGTGGGACTGCTCCCGGCCTGGAGCAGTGAGGGCCGCACATGCGCCAACTTGGCCACCATGTCGGCGAGTGCCTCGAACACCTCCGCCTCGCGCTCGTCGTCGAAACGGAGGTCAGCCTGCAGCCACGTGCTGGGCTCGATACCCGCGTCGGCGCGCGCGTTGCGGATCTGGGTCACGAGCTCCAGGAGGTCGGCGACCGCGACCGCCTGACCCTCGTCTGCATCGAGCCCCGGCTGATCCTGAGCCGGCCAGGCAGCCGCGACGAGCAAGTCACCGTCGTCCGGCCGATGGGGCAGGCGACCCCAGATCTCCTCGGTGATGTGGGGCATGATGGGGTGGAGCATGCGCAGATAGCGGTCGAGGACCCAGGCCAGTACCTGCCAGGTGGCGACGCGGACAGCGGGCTCGGCGCTCACCGCGAGGCGCACCTTGGCCAGCTCGAGGTACCAGTCGCAGTACTCCGACCAGATGGCCATGTGCAGGACGCGGGAGGCCTCGGCGAACTGGAAGCCGGCGTAGGCGGTCTCGGCGTCGCGGACTGCGACCTGGCAGCGCGACAGGATCCAATGCTCCGCCGGGCCGAGCTGTGCACGATCCGGGAGCGCCAGGACGGCATCCGCGGGCAGCTCTTCCGGCCGGGCTCCCAGCACGAAGCGAGCCGCGTTCCAGAGCTTGTTGGCGAAGTTGCGGGCGCCATCGAGGCGCGATGGACCGAGGCGCTGGTCCGCCCCCGGCGCCGCCCCGTTGATGAGCGCGAAGCGCAGGGCATCGGCCCCGATGTCGTCCATGATCCGGAGCGGGTCGATGACGTTGCCCTTCGTCTTCGACATCTTCTTGCCGTACGGATCGCGGATGAGCCCGGAGAGATACACCACGGAGAAGGGCTCCTCATTGGTGAGCCACTCACCCAGCATCATCATGCGGGCTACCCAGAAGAAGAGGATGTCGTGGGCGGTCTCCATGACCGTCGTCGGGTAGTAGGTCCGCAGGTCCTGCGACTCGTCGGGCCAGCCCAGTGTGGAGAACGGCCACAGGCCACTGGAGAACCAAGTGTCGAACGTGTCATCGTCCTGTGTCAGCTCGACGGAGCGGCACCCGACGCAACGATCCGGTCCGCGCTCGTCGTCGGTGACCGTCACATGTCCGTCCGGGCAGTACCAGGCCGGGATGCGATGTCCCCACCACAGCTGCCGGCTGACGTTCCAGTCGTAGATGTTCTCCAGCCAGTCGAAGAAGACCTTCTCGAAGCGCTCCGGCACGAAGCGCGTCCGCCCCTCACGGACGGACCGCATGGCGCGATCGGCCATGGGCTTGACGTCGATGAACCACTGCGTCTTGAGTCGCGGCTCGACGATATCGTCGCTGCGCTGGCAGCGCCCGATGGTCAACTCGTGGTCCGCCTCGGCCGCCAGGTCTCCGGCGACCGCGAGGTCGGCCAGGATGCTCTCTCTGCAAGCCTCACGAGTCAGTCCCGCATACGGGCCGGCCTGCTCGTTCATGGTCGCGGCATCGGTCATGACATCGATGCACGGCAGGCCGTGGCGCTCGCCGGTGGCGAAGTCGGTGTGGTCGTGGGCGGGCGTGACCTTCACGGCGCCCGTGCCGAAGTCGCGCTCCACGAAGGCGTCCGCGATGATGGGCACGTCGCGGTCGACAAAGGGGATGCGCACGGTGCGGCCGACGAGCGACGCGTAGCGCGGATCTTCCGGGTGGACCGCCACGGCCGTGTCGCCCAGGATGGTCTCCGGCCGCGTGGTCGCCACCGTGATGGTCTCATCGTGGCTTGGGTCGGCGCCGGGGGCTGCGCCCGCCGGCATGAGGTGGTAGCGGATGGACCACAGCCTGCCCTGCTCGGGCGTGCCGATGACCTCCAGATCGGAGACGCTGGTGCCGCAGCCCGGGCACCAGTTGACGAGCTTCTGTCCGCGGTAGGCCAGGCCGTCCTCGTAGAGTCGCTTGAAGGCCACGCGCACGGCCCGCGCCGAGCGAGCGTCCATCGTGAAGCGTTCGCGGCCCCAGTCGGCCGAGATGCCCAGGCGGCGCTGCTGGCCCATGATGACCGGGCGCGTCTCCTCCATGAAGCGCCACATGCGCTCCAGGTACCGCTCCCGCCCAAGTTGCTCCGGCGTCGTGCCCTCGTCCGCCAGGACACGACGCAGCACCCACTGGGCGGCGATGGAGGCGTGGTCCACGCCGGGCAACCAGAGCGTGGGCCGCTGCTGCATGCGAGCCCGGCGGACCATGAGATCCTCGGTGGCCGAGCGGGCTGCATGGCCGAGGTGGAGCGCACCAGTCACGTTGGGGGGCGGCATGATGACCACGAAGGGCTCCGCGGTGTGTCGCGCTCGCGAACCGGCGCCATCCGGGGCAAAGACATCCGCGGCCAGCCAGCGGGCATAGACCGCTGGCTCGACCTCAGCCGGCTGATAGGTCTTGGCCATGGGGGCCTGCCCCGTGGCGGCCGGCAAGGGGCTGCCGCCCTCCCCCGCGCTCGGCGGTTGGGCCGACGCCTCGCTCATGCCTGCTCATCTCCTCATGCGACACGGACGACCTCGTCCGCCACGAGGACGAACGAGGTCATGGAGCCTCTGTGATCTCGGCCGGCGGGATCAGCCGGCTGCAGTGTGGCGAGTCTAGCGCACCTTGCCATCGTCTCCGGCTGGCGGACGAGGAGTCGACATGTGCTGTGACCGGGACGGCGATCCGCCTATCACGCCCCCGGCCTGTGCCGCCATCGAGCGCAGGCCTATGCGCCCTTCTCCCGGAGGCCCTCGTAGTTCGACTCATCCACGCCCTGGTCGAGGTGCGCCTTGGTCAGCAGCAGCGGGGCGCGACCCTCGCGGATGACCTCCTCCGTGATGACGCACTTGCGCACGTCACTGCGCTCGGGGATGTCGAACATGACGTCCAGCAGCGACTCCTCGACGATGGAGCGCAGGGCCCGGGCACCGGTCTTGCGCAGCAGCGCCAGATCTGCGGCAGCCTCGATGGCGCCCGGCGTGAAGACGAGCTCCACCTTGTCCAGTTGCAGGAAACGCTCGAACTGTCGGGTGACGGCATTCCGCGGCTCCGTGAGGACGCGCATGAGGTCGTCGCGAGTCAGTGCCGAGAGCGTCACCATGACCGGAAGGCGCCCCACGAACTCCGGGATGAGCCCGAACTTCAAGAGGTCCTCTGGCATGAGCCTCTCGAGGACCCTGGCCCGCTCCGTACGCTCCACCTGCGCCTGCGACCCGAAGCCCATGGACTTGTGCCCGACGCGCTCCTCGACGATCCGCTCGAGCCCTTCGAAGGCGCCGCCGAGGATGAAGAGGACGTTCGTGGTGTCGATCTGGATGAAGTCCTGGTGGGGATGCTTGCGACCGCCCTGCGGGGGTACGTTGGCGATGGTGCCCTCGAGGATCTTGAGGAGACCCTGCTGGACGCCTTCCCCGGAGACATCTCGGGTGATAGAGGGGTTGTCGGCCTTGCGGGCGATCTTGTCGATCTCGTCGATGTAGACGATGCCACGCTGAGCGCGGGCGACATCGAAGTCGGCGGCTTGGATGAGCCGTAGCAGGATGTTCTCGACATCCTCACCGACATACCCGGCCTCCGTCAGGGAAGTGGCGTCGGCGATGCAGAAGGGCACGTCCAGGACGCGCGCCAGCGTCTGAGCCAGGAGCGTCTTGCCCGATCCGGTGGGGCCCACGAGGAGGACGTTGGACTTCTGCAGCTCCACGTCGTCCACGGCGCTGCCCGCGTTGATGCGCTTGTAGTGGTTGTAGACAGCCACCGAGAGCACTCGCTTGGCGCGCTCCTGGCTGATGACATAGGCATCCAGGGCGTCCTTGATCTGGCGCGGGTTGGGAACCTTGGCCGCCTTGGGCTTGCCGGGCGCGCGCGGCGTCTCCAGCATCTCCTCGTCGATGATCTCCTGGCAGAGCGTGATGCACTCGTCACAGATGTAGACGCCCTGCCCGGCGATGAGCTTGCGGACCTGCTCCTGGCTCTTGCCGCAGAAGGAGCAGCGGTAGGGCACCTTCGTGCCCTTGCCCGAGGTGCTGGCCACGCTTGTGCCCTCCTTCCCGGGTCCTGGTCGCTAACCCTTGCTCGACGACTTGCCCTTGGCCTCGCTGATCAGCGACCCTGCTCGCTCGGCGTAGACATCGTCGATGATGCCATACGCCTTGGCCTGTTCGGGTGCCATGAAGTAGTCGCGCTCGGTGTCTGCGGCCACCTTCTTGGCCGGCTGACCCGTATGCCGGGCGAGGATCTCGTGGAGGCGGTTGTTGAGGTCCTCCAGCTCGCGCACCTGGATGAGGACATCCGGCGTGGATCCCCGGAAGCCGCCCGAGCCTTGGTGGATCATGATCCGGCTGTTGGGCAGGGCGTAGCGCTTGCCCTTCGCGCCGGCCGCCAGCAGGACGGAGGCCATGGAGGCTGCCATACCGATGCAGATGGTGCTCACGGGGGCGCGCAGGTACTGCATCGTGTCGTAGATCGCCAGGCCGGATGTCACCACGCCGCCGGGCGAGTTGATGTACAGGCTGATGTCGCGCTCGGGGTCCTCCGCCTCCAGGAAGAGCAGCTGGGCGATGACGAGATTGGCGACATGGTCCTCGATGGCATCACCGAGGAAGATGATCCTGTCCTTGAGCAGCCGACTGTAGATGTCGTAGGCGCGCTCGCCCCGGCTCGAGGACTCGATGACCATGGGCACCAGCATGGCCGTGGTCTGGCGGGCCGCTTCGGCCGCCGCGGACGGGCTCGGGATCCCGGGACGCTGGACGCTCATGCCCTGGCCTCCTCTGCCGCCGCCGCCTCGATGGCAGCCAGCTCCTCGTCCTCTTCGTCGCCGCCGGTGCCGATGACCTCGTCGATGAGGCTGGGAGCCTCGTCTTCGTGGTGCGAGTGCGGCTGGTGCTGGTGGCGCACTTCGGCGAACTCGGGGTGCGCCTCGATCCAGCGGTCCACGAGCAGCTCGACGACCGCCGAGCGGCGCAGCTGCGAGCGGATGTAGCTGCGGCCGCGATCGGAGTCGAGGTAGTCGGCAACCGAGCGGTTGCCCTCCTCGTCGGCGCGCAGGTGGGCGATCTCAGCCTCGACCTCGGCGTCAGAGATGCTCACATCCTCCTTGTCCGCGATGTTTCCCAGCACCAGCAATACCTTGACACGGTGCTCCGCGGGCTCGCGGTACTCCTCGCGTAGGGACGCCTCGGTCTTCTCCGTGACGCGCAGGTAGTCCTCGTAGCGGATGCCCTGCTGGGCCGTGCGCACCTTGAGCTCGTCGATCATCATCTCGACCTCGCGCTCTACGAGCACGTCCGGCAGGTCCAGGGTGGCGTTGGCCGTGGCGTACTCGATGACACGGTCGGCGAAGAGATGCCGGGCGCGGTCCAGCGCGCTGACCGCCATGCGCGACCGCAGTTCGAGGCGCAGCGCGGCCAGGTCGTCGTAGGGGCCCACGAGGCTGGCGAAGTCGTCGTCCGCGTCCGGCAGGCGGCGCTCGCGCAGCTCGCGCAGCTGGGTGGTGAACTCGATCTCCTGCCCAGCCAGTTCAGCCTCGCCGTAGTCCCCGGGGAACGTCACGGTGAAGGTGCGCTCCTCGTCCTCGCGCATCCCGATGAGGTTGGCCTCGAAGCCCGGGACCATGCGGTCCTTGCCGATGATGAGCGGGAAGCGCTCGGCCCGAGCGCCATCGACCAACTGACCGCCGCGCCGACCCTCGAAGCTGATGACCGCGTAGTCCTCGACCTGCGCGGGGCGATCCTCGACCGGCACGAGCACAGCCTGCTGATCACGCAGCTGCTCGATGACGGCCTCGACCTGCTCGTCGGTGACCTCGTCGACCTGCGGCGTGAAGGGGAAGCCGGTGTAGTCGCCGAGCTTGACCTCTGGCCGGACCGCCAGCGTGACGCGGTACGCGGCGCCTTCGCCCTCCGCGAAGCTCGTCCACTCGGGCTCGCGGGGAAGCTCCAG
This sequence comes from uncultured Chloroflexia bacterium, assembly GCA_963825995.1. Classification (GTDB taxonomy): domain Bacteria; phylum Chloroflexota; class Limnocylindria; order Limnocylindrales; family CSP1-4; genus JAFMJV01. The sequence goes on along the minus strand of CAWGVH010000006.1, from coordinate 601,383 downwards.
GACATCCCGGTCGGCTTCCTGGAGGGCCTGCAGGACGGTGCGCTCGTAGAGGTGCTCGCGGGCTTCGTCGTAGATGGGGTTGGGTGAGTCGGGATCGGAGCGGTCGATGCCCATGGCCCGCTCCAGGATCTGACGGGGTGCCTTGCCGGGCCGGAAGCCGGGAACGCGCGTGCGGCGGGCAAGATGCCGGACGCCCTCGTCGATGGCCCTTTGGAGCTCCTGGGCGGTGATCTCGACCTCCAGCACGATCGTGCTGCGGTCGCCTTCGCGGATGTCGGTCTTCACGGCGTCCTTGTTCATCGGATGGGTGGAAGTGCCACGCGAGTATAGGGAGACGCTGGCCGCGGTGTCTCCGGGTGGTTGGTGCCGGGGACAGGAGTCGAACCTGCACGACCTCGCGGTCAACAGCTCCTAAGGCTGCTGCGTCTGCCATTCCGCCACCCCGGCAGGGGCGCGCCGACTATACGGGAATCAGCCCCCTCCCCGGGGCACTCCGGCCGATCGACGAGGACGCGAGCGCTAGGAGGACTTGGAAGCCGCTTCGTGGGACTTCTTGCGTGCCTCGGCGAGGCGCTTCGCCCGGGTGCGATCGGCCTCCATGATGCGTTCCACGAGGACCCTGGCGCTGGCGGTGCCGAGTGGGCCGGCCACGCGGTCGAACGTGCGCCAGAGCGAGGTCGACGCGGTGGGCTCCGGACCGTAACGGCCCTTGGACTTGAGGTATTCGGCGAAGTCCTGGTCCAGGGCGCGCCGCACCTCCGGATCCTTGGCCAGGCCCACATCCTTCAGGACGCGCTCGATCTCTGGCGGCAACAGGCCGGCGTATGGGTCCGGCTTGGCCGGACGGACCCGGCCGACAGCGAAGCGCAGCATGCGGCGCGGGCCGCCTGCCAGCAGGAAGCCGGCACCGCCGACGAGGGCAGCCGTCTTGACCGGGTTCTTGCGGATCTTGGACGGGATATCCAAGGCTGACTGCGTCGCGACGGTCAGCTCGTCGAGCGACTGCTGCACGCCATCGCGCGCTGCCTGCAGGTCAGCCAAGGCGGCCGCCACCTCTGGCGTGGGCTCACGATCCGCGATCGGGAGGCGGCCCAGTCGCTGCTTCGCGGGGTCGGTCATCGGCCCATCATCCTGTCCCTCTGACGCTTCACCTGCGCCTTCACGAAGTCACGCGAGACCTCCAGCGACTCGATCGACTGGCGTGGCACCAAGTTCGCGTAGCGTTCCTCTGGATCGAAGCCGTGCCGGTAGGCCAGCCAGCCGCCCACGCCGATCCAAGTCAGCAGTCCGACCGTGATGCCGATGGCAGCTGCGCCGGCGTAGCTCCAGAGGCTGGAGGCCACGATGGCGCCGATGAAGGCGCCACCGAGGGCACCGGCCACGCTGACCCAGACCAGACGCTTCCCGCGCAGCTTCTGGCGCCAACCGATGACGAGCGCCACCAGCGCCAGCACCACAGCTCCGACGACGACACCGATGAGCGTGGCCAGCAGGTTCGTGGCGAGATCGATGCTTTCCTGGGCCTCACCCGCCACGGTGGTCGCGCCGTGAGGCAAGGCGTTGGTGGCGAGGACGACGGCGACCACGACACCCGTGATGAGGCCGATGACGAAGCCCCAGCCATAGAGCCGTGTGGAGCCACCGGCCAGGTTCACGCCGATGAAGCCGATGAGGGCCACGTTCAGCAGGCTGCCGTGGATCATGCCCCAACCCATGGACCCGAAGAGCCACTCCCCGAAGAAGAGCCAGCTGCCGATGTAGAGCAGCAGGCCGATGAGGATGAGGAGGGCGAGGGCTGCGGCCGCCAGGCCGATGATGATGCCCAGTTCCCTGCCGGCCACCGAGAGCTCCGCGCGCAGCAACGCGAGGTGAGCCTCGAGCATGCGCATGAACGCGGCACGCGCCTCGTAGATGGCCTCACCGACTCCGGGTGCGCTGTCCTCGCCCGCGCGTGTGCCACTGGTGCCGCCTCCGGCCGCCCCGGTGCCGGGCGCACGAGGGTCGCCGCCGTCCGAGCGGGTGTCGTCCAGGGGATCCGGTTCGAGCGTCAGGGTGGGCCTCGCTTCAGGGTCGCGGCAGGCAGCGACTGCTCCTCTGCCGATCCGCTAGAGGATACCTGAGCGGCCAGCGGCCGCGTGGCTGCGTGTCGGGTGCTGGCGAGCCCAGCCAAGAGGCTGTCGCTGTCGCGCTTCTGTGCCACGGAATCCGAAGGCCCGACCACCGTGGCCGGGCCTCCAGGCTTCTTGCGGGACTGGGCTCCCGCGTCCGGGAGCGGGCTAGAAGTCCATGTCGCCCATGCCGCCACCGGGGGGTCCGGCCGGGGCCGCAGCTGGCTCCGGCTTGTCGGTGATCATGGCCTCCGTGGTGAGGACCATGGCCGCGATGGACGAAGCGTTCTCGACTGCCGAGCGGGTCACCTTGGCTGGGTCGATGATGCCGGCCTTGACCATGTCCACGTACTCGCCCGTGAGCACGTCCAGGCCGATCTTGTCCGACTTGCGTTCAGCCTGGGCGCGGCGGATGTTCTCGAGCACGACCGAGCCGTCGAACCCGGCGTTCTCAGCCAGCTTCTTCACGGGCGCCTCGAGAGCTCGCCGAACGATATTCACGCCGGTCTGGGCGTCACCCTCCAGCTTGATGCTGTCGAGCGCCTTCTGGGCGTTCAGGAGTGCCACGCCACCGCCCGGTACCAGGCCTTCCTCGAGGGCGGATCGGGTAGCGGAGAGGGCATCCTCGACACGGTGCTTCTTTTCCTTGAGCTCGACCTCCGTGCCGGCGCCGACCTTGATGATGGCGACTCCGCCGGCCAGCTTGGCGAGACGCTCCTGGAGCTTCTCGCGGTCGTAGTCGGAGGTGGTGTCTTCGATCTGGGCCTTGATCTGGGCCATGCGGCCCGCGATGGCCTTGGCGTCGCCCTTGCCCTCGACGATCGTGGTGTTGTCCTTGTTGGCCACGACACGGCGGGCTTTGCCCAGGTCAGCAAGTTCGACCGAATCCAGCTTGCGGCCGACCTCTTCACTGATGACCGTGCCACCGGAGAGGATGGCCAGGTCGCGCAGCATCTCCTTGCGGCGGTCGCCGAAGCCGGGCGCCTTGACGGCCAGCACGTTGACGATGCCGCGCAGCTTGTTGACGACCAACGTGGCGAGGGCCTCGCCGTCGACGTCCTCGGCCACGATGAGCATCTCGCGCTTGCCCGCCTGGATGACCTTCTCCAGGGCCGGCACCATGTCCGCGATGGCGCTGATCTTCTTGTCCGTGATGAGGATGAACGGCTCGTCGAGCGCGGCCTCCATGCGGTTGGTATCCGTCACGAAGTAGGGGCTGATGTAGCCGCGGTCGAACTGCATGCCCTCGACGTATTCGGTCTCGAAGGCCATCGTCTTGGATTCTTCGACCGTGATGACGCCATCCTTGCCGGTCTTGTCGAAGACGTCTGCGATGAGATCACCGATCTCCTGGTCCGCTGCGCTGATGGCTGCCACCTGGGCGATCTCGTCATGACCCTTCACGGGCACGGAAGCCTTGCGGATGGCCTCCGACAGGGCCGCCTCGGCGGCGTCGATGCCGATCTTCATCTGCATCGGGTTGGCCCCGGCGGCCACGTTCTTGAGACCCTCGTGGACGATGGCCTGGGCCAGCACGGTGGCCGTGGTGGTGCCGTCGCCGGCCACATCCTCGGTCTTGGTGGCGGCTTCCTTGAGCAGCTGGGCGCCCATGTTCTGGAAGGGGTCGGCCAGCTCGATGTCGCGGGCCACGGTGACGCCGTCGTGCGTGACGGTCGGCGCGCCGTACTTCTTGTCCAGGGCCACGTTCCGGCCCTTGGGACCGAGCGTCGTGCTCACGGCGTCTGCAAGCGCGTCGATGCCGATCTTCAGGCTCGTGCGAGCCTGCTCGTTGTAGGAGATGAGCTTGGCCATCTTGCCTCCCTATCGCGGCGCTCCGGGGGCCCTGCGCTCATGTCGCGACACACGCCGCCTGAGGGGGCGCCCGGCTGCGCCAGTCTGGTGATCCCTCGCCGGGGGCGAGACCGTCCCCGTACGTTGGTTAGCACTCTCAGCGTCAGAGTGATAACACACACCGGGGTGCCTCGTCAACCTGCAGCGTGGCGGCTGACGTGGCCGCCGGGCCGGACGACCTCGCGTACACTCGCGCCGTGCCATCCTCGGACGCTCTCCCCATCGCCTCCGCAGAGCTCCTGGCTGTCGGCGCGGAGCTGCTGGTGGGCGAGACGCGGGACACCAACAGTGGCGACCTGGCCCGCTCGCTGACCGACCTCGGCGTTGACGTCCGGCGCATGACGCAGCTGCCGGACGACCTCGACACCATCGCCGAGGCCATCACCGCAGCGCTCGGCCGGGTCGACCTCGTGGTCACCAGCGGCGGCCTCGGGCCGACGCCGGACGATCTCACGCGAGAGGGCGTCGCGGCCGCCCTCGGCGAGCAGCCGAGGGTCGACCCCGACCTGGAAGCCTGGCTGCGGGACCTCTGGGCGAGGCGCGGATCGCCCTTCTCGAACGTCAACCTCAAGCAGGCCTGGCTCATCCCCAGCGCTTCAGCCATGGCGAACCCAAACGGCACCGCGCCCGGCTGGTGGGTGGAGGCGGCAGCCGGCGTCATCATCGCGCTGCCAGGGCCTCCTCGGGAGCTGCTCCCTATGTGGCGCGACGAGGCTCTGCCACGCCTCCGTGCGCGTGGCCTCGGTCTGGACCGCGCCGTCGTCACCCTGCGACTGACCGGCATCGGAGAGTCTGCCGTCGTCGACCTGGTGGGCCAGGATGTCCTGGCGTCGGTGAACCCAAGGTTGGCCACGTACGCACGGCCGGACTCCGTGGACCTGCGGGTGAGCGCCACGGGCGATGGGACCCAGGGCGCGAGTGAGCGGGTCGCGCAGGCCGTGGCGGCCCTCAGCCCGCGGCTCGACGCCTACGTCTTCGCCCGCGACGAAGACGACTGGCCGGTGGCCCTCGCCGGCCGCCTGGGGGCCCGCCGGGTGGCCACCATCGAGGTCGGCACCGGAGGCTGCCTTGCCCAGCTCCTCGGGTCGGCCCCATTCCTGGTGCGGGCCGAGGTGCGCGGCCCAAGCGACCCCACGGGCGACCCGGACCCGGAGGACCTGGCCACGCAGGCTCGTGCGAGGAGTGGCGCGCAGATCGGCCTGGCGGTCGTGGCCCGTGAGTCGGGCGATGACATGCGCGCCGAGGTCGGCCTGGACATCGAGGGTCGCGTCGAGCGCGCCAGCCATGTCATCTTTCGGGGCGGCGAGATCGGCCGGCGCCGCTCGGCCAATGCCGGCGCAGCGGAGCTGTGGAGACGTCTGGGCGACTGAAGCCCAGCCGGTCTGGCCGCCGGGGCAGGTGCTCCGGTCGACGGCTGGCGGGGGCTAGGAGATCGTCAGGACAGGCAGTCCGGAGGCAGCGCGAACGGCCATGCGGGCAGCCACTTGGCGGGCCACGTCACGCATGACCTGGGCGGCCGGGCCGGGCTCCCGCTGAGCGACGGCGGGCACGCCCGCGTCGCCACCCTGGCGGACCTTGACGTCCAGCGGGATGCCGCCGAAGAAGTGCAGCTCGTGGCGGGCGGCGAAGCGCTCGCCACCACCGCGGCCGAAGATCTCCGTGGCCTCGCCGCAATGCGGGCAGATGAAGGCGCTCATGTTCTCCACCAGGCCGAGGATGGGCACCGAGAGTCGCCGGAACATCGCGAGCGCCTTCTCCACGTCTGCGAGCGCCACGTCCTGTGGCGTCGTCACCAGCAGGGCGCCACTCACCGGCACCGACTGGGCCAGGGTGAGCTGCGCATCGGAGGTGCCCGGCGGCATGTCAACCACGAGGTAGTCGAGCTCGCCCCATTCGACATCGCGCAAGAACTGCTGGATGGCGCCGCCCACGAGGGGGCCACGCCAGACGATGGGCTGGCCCTCAGGCACGAAGAACTGGATGGAGATGACCTTCACGCCGTAGCGTTCGAGGGGCAGGATCTTGCCGCTTGGCGCCGCCGTTGGGGCACCCTCCAGGCCCATCATCTGGGGGATGTTGGGGCCGGTGATATCGGCGTCCAGGAGGCCCACGCTGGCGCCTTCCAGGGCCAGAGACGCCGCCAGGTTGACAGAGACGCTGGACTTGCCCACGCCACCCTTGCCGGATGCCACGGCGATGATGTTCTTGACACCCGGCACCAGGTTATCCGGCTGCGACGGCGCTGCCCGACGCACCGAGGCGCCCCACGTCAGCTCAACGGCGGTGGCTCCGATCTCGGCCAGGCGAGCCTTGATGTCCTCCCCGATCTGGTCCTTGAGCGGGCAGGCTGGCGTCGTGAGGTCCACCTTGAGGGCCACGCTGCTGCCGTCGATGTGGACGTCCTTGACCATCTCGAGGCTCACGATGTCGCGGTGGATCTCGGGGTCCTGAACCTGTCGTAGCACGTCGAGGATGGTCGATTCGGTCAGCATGGTCGATATCTTACCTTCGGACTCGGGATTGGTAGCCGGGTCGCCACGGAGGCGGCCCGAGATGACCATCGCCGGGACCCTTGCGAGTCCCGGCGATGCAGCGGCCGGCGGGTGGGTCTGCCCACCAGCCTGCGGGTTCGCGACGCGCCCGACCGAGTGGCCGGGCGCGCTCCGTGGGTGCTATGCCTTCAGGCTGGCCGGCAGCGGCTTGTGGCGCTTGGGGACCGTGACGAACTGGTCGACGATGGCCTTGTTGCCCGGGATGCCCAGTTGCTCGAAGAGGAACTTCATCTTGGCCTGCTGGCTGGCGATGATCTCATCCTTGGTCTCTAGGTCCCAGAGCTGGCGCTTGAACGTGCCGAGGGCCTTCTTGCGCGTCTTGTAGACGAACTGGCTGTCCGTCTCGCCGTCCTTGCGCTCGTCGGCGCAGTTCTCGAAGCAGAACGCCTCGATCTGTGCGTGCAGCTCAGCCGGGAAGGCGGGGTGCTCGTAGAGAGCGTTCTGGAAGCCCGTGGCCAGATGGATCTCCGCGGTCTCGACCTGCGGGAAGCGGTGGAAGAGCTCGTCGGGAAGCGTGGATGCTCCGTGCTGCACGGCCCCGGCCAGCCCGTATTCGCGGCAGACCTCCCCGAGGACCTTGAGGGTGTCGAAGTCGAGCTTCACTTCCGCCACACCGCCGCCGGGCAGCGGCACGCCACCGTGCGAGGTGCCCGTCTGGACGCTCACCTTGGAGAGGCCGATGGCATCCGCGCCGGCGCGTGCGTCAAGCTCCTTGCGGTAGCCGTCCAGGTAGGCGCGCAGCTCATCTGGGGTGGAGTTCTGCTTGCCGACCTCACCGATCTCACCGCCGATGGAGATGACGATGCCCTCATCCTGGTTGGCACGGATGAGCGCGGAGAGCTCCGCGGCGCGCGTGTAGTTGACCTTCTGCTGGTCGTCGAGCGATTCGAAGGAGAGATCCACGAGCGTCGAGGAGTCGATGTCGATGTTGCCGTAGCCGACCTGCATGGCATTGACGGTGGCCTTGCGCAGGGTCTCCGTGACGGCCTCGGGATCGGCCTTGTACTTGGCGGCGTTGAACTGGTAGTGGTCGCCCTGGACGAAGACGGGACCCTGCCAGCCAGCGGCGATGCAGCCCGCCAGCACGCTCGTGATGTACTCGCCGGGCCGCTGGAACGTGTACTCCTGCTCGGATCGGGCCAGCTCGAAGATGACCGAACCGGCGTCCAGCTCCATGGCTGCGCGGCAACCGGCCAGGGCCATGTCGAAGACCTGTGTGCGCAGGTTCATGGCCGGCACGGTCCAGCCGCTGTACTCGCCGCGAGCGCGGGCCATGTAGAGGTCGTGGATGCTGGCCGACGGGGAGCCCAGCTCCTGGGAGGCTTCCCAGATGATCCAGCGGGCGGCCTCGACGGTGCCCTCATCCTGGCTGAAGGTGGCCGACCAGGCGACATCTCGGATGCCGGCCGCGCGGAAGGCGGTCGCGTCATCGACGACGAGACGCTCGCCCTCGATATGGGCGATGGCCGGAGAGGAAGCCGAGCAGTTCGCCGGGGGACGCGGCGACACGGGGTGCGGACATGGGGTGAACCTCCGATGGGCGTCACGGGACGCGGGCATGCTTTCCTCCCCAGATGCTAGCGCCTGACCGCGTCGCGCACCGGGGCCTTCCGACCCGTCAGGTCGGTCCAGCGGTCACGTTCGCTGCGGCGGGCGCCGTGGGCACGATGGGCGGCTGCGACCGATACTCATCCTGCCATGGCCCCGTCCCACGCGCTCGCGTCGATCGTCCTCGCGCTGGCGCTGCTGGCCATGCCGTGGGAGGCCATCGCGCAGTCGCCGTCAACGACACCCGGAACCCTCCCGGCCGCCGCTCTCGAACGGCCTCTTGCGCTTGAACCGGCCGGCCTGCCATCGCTGGAGGGCAGCACCTGGCGGCTGGTGTCGTTCCGTGGGCGCGAGATGCGTCGCGTCGGACCTGAGGTGGCGGCCTGGATGACACTGCGTACGGGCCAGGTCAGGGGGTCCACCGGCTGTACCCGGCTCTCTGGACGATACGGCCGCATGGGCCAGGCGCTGGCCTTCCAACTTGTCGACCGACGCCAGGTCGCCTGTGCCGCGCGGGTAGCGCTCGTGGCCTCGAGCCTGACGGATGCCCTGGAGCGTGCGGCCAGCTTCGAGGTCGTACGCGCCAGCGACGAGATCGGCGCCCAGTTGATCGTCCGAGACGCGGATGGCCATGAGGATCTGCGGTTCGAGCTGGACGGATCGGGTGCCCTGCCCGCGGGAGACTGGCGATTGCAGAGCTACACGTCGGCCGGACGAACGGTGGCTGCGGACCCCGCACAACCGGCCGTCCTGGCGTTCCGTCCCACCCGCAGCCACGACCTGCAGCGTCGCTCGTCCGGCGACGTCGTCGCCTCCACCGGCTGCAACGGGATCGTCGGCACGTACACCAGGCGAGCCGACGTGCTCAGCCTCGGTCCGCTGGAGCGGACGGACGCGCCCTGCGCGCCCACCCTCGCGGCCCAAGAGGCGGCCATCATGGCGGTCCTCGAGAGTCCGTCGCTCGCCCTGGACCTGTCGCTCGATGGGCTCACCCTCGCCTCGCCCGACACGGATGATCGCCTCGAGTTCCTCAGCGCGGCGCCGCTCGAGGGCACCACCTGGCTGCTGGCTGCTGTGCCCGGCCGTCGTGGCAGCGAAGACACGGTCACGCTCCGGCTGGAGGGCGGGACGCTCAACGGTGAGGGCCCCTGTGGCCCCTTCGCCGGCCACTACGTCGCCGAGGGCGTGTTCCTCACCCTGGTCGATATCAGTGCAGCCGACGTGACTGGCTGCACGCGCAAGGCCGAGCACCGGGCGCTGCTCGATGCTCTTCGAGCGGCCGTGATGGTCGAGCGTGGGGATCCAGGCCTGCGACTCCTCGGAGCTCGGGGTCAGCTGGTGGCCGCTTTCTCCCCCGCTGGAGCACTCTAAGGGGGCCTGACCTCGAAGTGCCCCATGCCGCTGCTGCAGGACGGCGGCAGTGCCTGCCTCAGTGCCGGTGTGGTCCTGGCGACCCGTGCCCGGGCGACGGCGGCGCGGATGGATGGCGGGGGGCCGGCTCACGCGGCGGCTCGGCATCCAGGTGGTGGCGCACGCGCTGCTGCCACTCCCCGGCCGAGATGTGCGCGGCCCGGGACGTCGCCGCGAGCAGGGCGGCGCGATCGCGTAGGCGTTCCTCGAAGTCGGCCTGGGAGCGGTCGACCCGGTCGGCCAGCTCTGGTGTCACGGCCCACGCGTAGTCCTCGTAGCTGGCGGTCGCCTCGTCCCAGGCGGCCAGGATGGCCGGCGGACGGCGCTGCACGTGGCCCTGCCCATCGCGCTCGGTGGGGCGGAGGTAGTGGACGATCGAGCAGCGCGGACCGCGGCTGGTCCCGTCCAGCGCGAAGACGGTCCCCAGTCGGCGGATGGCATCGTCCGGCAGACCGCCGACCTCTCCTCTCAGCCGCTCCATGGCCTCCGGCAGGTCGGCCGCGGCCAGCGTGATGCCGACACCGGCACCGCCACGCAGCAGGGCCGAGAGCCGCGCGAGCGTGGGCGCCTCGACGTCGGCATCGAGCACCACGAAGGGGCGGGCCGGGTCGATGGCGAGAAGCGCGCCGGCCATCGCCGAGCGCTCCGGGCTTCCGGCCGAGCCGATGACCACGACGGGCACGCCGCCCTCGACGAGCAGCCACGCGAGCCCGGCCAGGCCTGGGTCAAGGACGCCGGTCCGTAGCAGGGCGAGAACGCTCATCGGTCCCATCACGACAGTATCGGGCAGGCTGCCAGCAGGGGCTTGACAGTGGTCCTACGCGACCATCTGCGCCCAGGATGCGGGCGATGCGTGCCCATCGGGAGTCCACCAGGCATCCGAGCGTCTTCATGACCTGGACCGGCCGCTCCTGGACGAGCACATCAACGACGAAGGCCAGGACGTTGCCTGATCCAGTCGGACCGGCACCATGAGACGATACGGTCATGGCGCCCGACCTCGACGTCCGCTCATCCGATATTCCGAAGCCCGAGGCCGCAGTCCGCGACCACCTCGCGAATGAACGCACGCTCCTCGCCTGGCAGCGAACCGCTCTCGCCATCGTCGCGATCGGATTCCTGGTCGATCGGTTTGCGTTCGGTGCCGACCCCTCGACCGCCGTGGGTTCGCTCCTTGGCATCGCGCTGATCGCACTCGGTGCCGCAGTCTCCGTCCTGGGTGCCTCACGTTTCGTGAGGACTGAGCACGAGATCGACACCCAGAGCTATCAGCCCGCCATCCGTGCCCACCTCGTGCTGACCGCGGCCATCGTGCTGGGGGCCGTGGCGCTCATGATCTTCACCGTCACCACCCCGCGCTGATCCAGCACCGCACGCTAGCGTGATGCCGACGGGATGCCTCAGGATGCCGACGGGACGCCTCAAGAGGGTGGGCTGATGGGCGCCGACGCCACACCGGGTCGCCCGGGGCCGACGCGGGCCTCCCCTACCCTGCGCGACCTCGGCTGGTCGGCCGAGCGGGCCGCGTCCTTCAGTCATCACGCAGCCGACGGCCTGGTTCCCGGTCGCGTCGTGAGCAGCGGCGGCATGCTGCTGGCCTTGACGGCTGCCGGACCGACGGATGTGCTCCTCCAGCGACGCTGGCAGCGATCGTCCGAAGACGCTGAGCCGGGTCCCGCGGTGGGTGACTGGCTGGCACTGGAACCATTGCCCGGCGAACCCGGGAGGGCCATCGCGCGCGAGATCCTGTCTCGTCGGGGCACCTTCGTCCGCAGCCGGGCCTCCGACGGCCGACCACAGATCCTGGCCGCCAACCTGGACCTGGCCTTCCTCGTCTCGGGTCTCGATCACGACCTCAACCCGCGCCGCATCGAGCGCTACCTGCTGCTGGCCATGGAGGGCGGCGTGACGCCCATCGTCGTCCTGAACAAGGTCGATATCGCGCTGGACCTGACCGCGGCCGTGTCCGAGGTGCATGCCGTAGCCGCCGGTACCCGGGTCGTGGTCAGCAGCGCCCTCACCGGCGTCGGCCTCGACGAGCTTCGGGGCCACCTCCGGGCAGGCCTGACGGCCTGTCTGCTGGGTTCCTCGGGGGTGGGCAAGTCCAGTCTCGTCAACGCGCTGCTCGGTGAGGAGCGCCAGGTGGTCCGCGCCCTGCGGGAGGATGACAGCCGGGGACGCCACACCACGTCCCACCGCGAGCTGTTCCACCTTCCGAGCGGCGGTCTGCTCATCGACACCCCGGGCCTGCGGACGGTCGGCGTGCTGGGTGACGCGGCGAGCCTGGCGACGACGTTCGCAGACGTAGCATCCTTCGCGCGGCGCTGCCGATTCTCGGATTGCCGGCACGAGGGTGAGCCCGGCTGCGCGGTCCAGGCGGCGATCGCGGCCGGCGAGCTCTCGGCGGCACGGCTCGCCAGCCACCACAAGCTGGAGGCCGAGCTGCAGTCCATGGCTATGCGCGCGGATGTGCGCAGCCAGCGCGCCGAGGGCCGGCGCCTGGGGCGCCTCTACAAGCATCACGGCAAGCTCACCGAGAGAAACAAGCGGGGTGGGCCATGAGGGACACGGCGTCCGATCGACATCACTGGCTGAAGGTGATCGGCGCGCCGGCCATCGAGCATCTGCGCTTCCGGACGTACGCTGGCGAGGAGGACGCACTGGCCCTGGCCGAGGTGGCGCAGGCGGCCAGCGCCGCCAACGGCGACACGGAGTTCGTCGGCGCAGCGACCATCGCCATCGACATGGCCAACCAGACCCACATCGACCCCGGCGAGGACGTCGTGCTGGCGCTCGTCGGCGACCACCTCGTGGCCTGGTCGTCCATCGAATGGTCCGACACTTCCGATGGCGAGCGTCACTACCGCAGCTTCGGGGACGTCCACCCCGACTGGCGACGACGGGGCATCGGCAGGGCCCTGCTGGGGCGCAACGAGGCACGACTCCGCGAGCTGGCGGCCGCCCATGAGCACCCCGGGCCTCGGATGCTGATGACCTGGCTGAACGACCGAGACACAGGCGGCCTGGCGCTCGTCACAGCGCGCGGCTATCGGCGCGTCCGCATCTATCACCACATGGTGCGGCCGGACCTTGAGGCCATCGAAGTGCCCCCGATGCCCGAGGGCCTCGACATCCGGCCGCTGCGGCGCGAGCAGCTGCACCAGGTCTGGGATGCCATGTCCGAAGCGTTCATCGACCACTTCGGTGCCGATGACACGTCGGAGGCCGCCTTCCGCCGCTGGTCGCAGGACCCCCACCTCGACCTGGACCTGCTCATCATCGCCTTCGATGGAGACGAGGTCGCGGCGGGCATCCAGGGCCAGATCGACCCTGAGGAGAACGCAGCCCAGCGCTACCGGCGCGGCTGGACGGACCCCATCTTCACGCGTCGGCGCTGGCGCCGACGGGGCCTGGCCTCGGCGCTCATCGGGCGGACGCTGGTGGCCTTGCGCAAGCGTGGCATGACCTCGGCGCAGCTGGGCGTGGACTCGCAGAACGCCAACGAGGCCCTGGGGCTGTACCGGCGCCACGGCTTCGAGGTCGTGCGCTCGTCGTCCGAGTGGCACAAGCCGCTGGCTGAACAAGCCGACTGAGGCGGCCGGGTCGGTCGTGGCGCCGGGTCGGCGGGCTGAGTCAGCCGGCCGTCACCAGGGCATGCGGCGGTGCTGTGCCACGAGCCCGAGCCAGGGCTTCTCGCGGCCGATGCTGGTCTCAGGTCCATGGCCTGGCAGGACCGCGATGCCGTCCTCCAGGGCCGCCAGGCGAGCGAGCGACTCAACCATCTGCCCGACGTCGCCGCCAGGCAGGTCGGTTCGTCCCCAGCCGCCGGCGAAGAGCGTGTCGCCGCTGATGAGGAGCCGGTCCTCCTGCGACAGGAGGCAGACGGAGCCCTCGGTGTGACCGGGCGTATGCAGGACGACCAGATCCATCTCGCCGAACCGGATGTGTGAACCCTCGGCGAGGTCCAGGGCGGGCAGGCTGGGCGGGATCGGGAAGGGCGCGGACATGAGGTCCGGCTGCTCCAGCCCGTGGCGGTCCGCGCGGTGCACGGCCAGCGTCGCGCCCGTGGCGATGATGGCCTCAGCATTGTCCCCGATGTGATCCCAGTGGCGGTGGGTGCTCACGACGAACCGCAGCGACCAGCCCTCTTCTCCGAGCTGCTGCGTGAGCCAGCGCACGCTGGGCGTGGCGGTGTCGATGGCGATGGCTTCCCGGGTGCGGACGTCGGCCAGGACCCAGACGTTGGTGGCGGCCGGTCCCGTGGTCAGGTGCAGGACCTTCATGGCGCGAGCATAGCGCCCTCCTGGAAACGTCCTTGTGGCTACCATGGCGAGCGTCAGGACGCTGCAGCGTCAGTGGAGGTGATCGGTGTCTGACGACCTGGGTTTCCGCTTCACCTGGTACGGCCACGCGGCCGTCCACGTCGAGAGCGAGGCCGGCACGAGCATCCTCATCGATCCCTGGCTGGGCAACCCACGGTCGCCCATGTCGGTCGAGCGCATGGGCCCCTGCGACGTCATGCTCGTGACACATGGCCACCACGACCACCTCGGCGCCCTGCCGGGCCAGGTCGGCCAGGCCGACGCCCTGGCCATCGCGCGGCGCACCCACCCGGCCTGGCCGGCCATCCATGAGCTAGCGCTCTGGCTGGAGTCGTTCGGCGATCTCGGGGCGCAGGTCGTGGGCATGAACAAGGGCGGCACCGTGGAGGTCCGCGGCATCCGCGTCAGCATGGTCCACGCCGATCACTCGAGTGGAGACATCGACGCCTCGACCGGGGTCCCGACGTACCTCGGTGAGGCCGCCGGGTTCGTCGTGGAGCTCGAGAACGGCCGGCGCTTCTACCACGCTGGTGACACGGCGCTCTTCGGCGACCTGCGCCTCATCGGCGAGCTGCATCACCCGGAGGTCGCCTTCCTGCCCATCGGCGGCCACTTCACCATGGACCCGGCGGCAGCCGCGCGCGCGGTCGAACTGCTCGGAGTGGCCACCGTCGTGCCTATCCACTACGGCACCTTTCCCGTCTTGGCCGGCACCCCGGAGCGACTGCGCGACGAGCTGGCCCAGCTTGGTCTTGGCGACGTGCTGGTCCTTGCGCCCGAACCGGGAGTCGTGGTCGGCTGACCTAGGTCGAGGCGCGGTCGTCGGGCATCGGCGCGCCGTGTTCGACCGCTTCCCAGGACACGATCCCGATCGTCGAGGGTTGCCAGTCGAGGGCCCAGCCTTCCGCGCGCCGGGAGGCCCGCGATGTCGCCAGGGCCACGAGGCGGCGGTCTCGGCTCGAGTCCGGCCGTACCCAGAGCTGCCGGCGGCACATGGCCAGTAGCTCCTCGAGACTCCCGAAGTGCGACGGCGTCCGCTCTGCCAGCGTCACCTGCGGCAGGCGTCCCATGGCCAGCAGCAGCGTCATGAGCTCCGGCAGGGCTGGCAGTGGCACCCGCGGCTCACCATGCACCGGCTCCCAGAGCAGTGATGCTGCCGTCGTCATAGAGCCTTCGCCCATGACGGCGACGCAGCGGTGGGAGGCCGCCTCCGCGGCCGCCAGGAACGGCCCGATGGCTTCGATGTCATAGCCGACGTGGGCCATGAGCGCCACGTCTGCCCGCGGGTGCGGGCCATCCAAGTCTGGCCAGCGACCCTCGATGATGTCGATGTTGTCGATGGCATAGGCGGCCAGTCCGGCACGCAGGACAGCGAGCATGGCGGGCGAGGGGTCCACTGCCGTCAGGCGCCGGACGCGGCGCGCCAACGGCAGCGCGTACCGCCCGCCGCCGCAGCCGATGTCAAGCCATGTGTCGCGGGCGCTGGCCAGCGCCAGGAGCCCGTCGAGGACCGGCTCATCCGTGCGATCAGGATGCTGTGCGAACCGCTGCGCGACTGGTGCGTAGAAGTCGGACGGGTCGTCCACCTCGCGACAGCGCTCCACCTGCTCGCGATCGGCTCGGACACGCGCGGCCCACGCCGCCAGGGCATCTTCGAGTGTGGGTCGCAGGGCGTCCGGGCCATCTGGCCGTGGCGGTGCCATGCACCGAGCGTAGCGCTCCCCAGCTCCGCTTGCCGCGTGCGCGCCCGCCGCACTTGCTTACACGGCCCTGACATGGGCTGGCCCGGCGTCTGACGGGTCGGGGCTATCCTCGCGTCCGTGAAGACCATCCTGGTCGTCGACGACGAGCGCAACATCATCGAGCTCGTGCGCCTCTACCTCGAGCAGGCCGGGTTCGCGGTGGTCGAGGCGCGTGATGGCGACGAGGCCCTTCGGCAGCACGAGCGCGTCGACCCCGACCTCGTCGTGCTCGACCTCATGCTGCCCGGGCGGGACGGCATGGAAGTCACGCGCGAGATCAGGCGCCGCGGCGAGACACCCATCCTCATGCTGACCGCCCGGGGTGAGGACATCGACCGCATCGTGGGTCTGGAGCTGGGGGCTGACGACTACCTCACCAAGCCCTTCAACCCGCGTGAGATGGTGGCCCGCGTGAAGGCCATCCTGCGCCGCTCAGACCCGGCACTGCGCGGAGCGCGACCCATGGACGTGGGCAGCCTGCGCGTCGACCCGCGACGGCGCGAGGCCTACGTCGCCGAACGTCGGTTGGACCTGCGGCCGCGGGAGTTCGATCTCCTGGCTGCCCTGGCGCGCGATCCGGGGGTGGTCTGGAGCCGTGATGAGCTGCTCTCGGCGGTGTGGAGCACGGACTTCCCGGGCGAGACGCGCACCGTCGACGTCCACGTCTCCGAGTTGCGCCGCAAGCTGGGCGCTGACGGCCCCGCCATCGAGACCATCAAGGGCGTCGGCTACCGCCTCGTGCCGCCGGCGCGTGAGCGCTCGAGATGAGGACCCTCGCCGGCCGCGTCGGTGCAGCCCTCCTGGTCTTCGCCGTGGTCACCCTCGTGACCGTCGGGGGTGCCCTCTGGATCGCCCTGCGCGATCTGCACCGTGACGCCGCCCTGGGCTCACTGGCCGAGCTCACCGTGCCCTACGCGAGCCAGGCTCGGCAGCGGTTCCCCCAGGAACTGCTGCGACCGGCTGCGGGAGGAGAGCACGTCGACGATGACACGCTGCGTGCCTTCCGCGAGAGCCGCCAGGGACGACAGGCGAGCCAGGCCTTCGAGGAGTTCGTGGAGCAGACCCAGGAGGAGATCGCAGCCGCCGGCATCTCCGTCCTGCTCGTCTCGGATGGCAGCACGGTGGTCCGCGATCCAGTCAGCGGTGCCATCGGCACGCTGGCCACTGCGCCGGCGCTGGAGGCACCAGGCGCGGCCGGCGTTGTCGAGACCGGAAGCACGGCCATCGAGGGGCTGGGCGAGGTCCTCTACGCGGCCACCCTGATCGGGGAGCCGCTGAGCGACCGCTCGGTCCCCACGCTGATGCTGGTCCGCGAGGATGACTCGGCACGCCTGGCCGGCGAGGATCTGGTGCGCGCCCTGGCCGTGGCGGCGGTCGTCCTGCTGCTGGTGGGCATCCCCCTGGCCGTCGGCCTGGGTCGCTCCGTCAGCGGTCCCCTGCAGCGACTGGCCTTCGCGTCCGGCACGGTCGCGGCCGGCCGCGTGCCGGACGCGCTACCGATCACGGGGCCCCGTGAGGTCGCCGAGGCCAGCGCTGCCTTCAACGCCATGGCGGCCGAAGTGGACGCCACGCGCCGGGCCCAGCGCCAGCTCCTGGCCGACGTCCGCCACGACTTGCGCACACCACTGACCGTCATCGGTGGGTTCTCGGAGGCGCTCCGCGATGGCACCGCCACGGGCGATGCCGCCGAGCGGGCCGCGGCGGCCATCTCGGACGAGGCGGGCCGGCTGGAGCGCATGCTGGCCGACCTTGACCACCTCACGATGCCGGGGTCGGACGGCCCACCCCTGCGCCTCGGATCGCTCGTGGCGCTGGACCTCGCCCGTGCCACCGTGGAGCGCTTCGCCGGTGAAGCGGAGGCGCGCGGCCAGTCGCTGGCGCTCGCGGAGGGTGCCACGCGCGCCGGACCGGCCTCCCTGGTGGCTGACCGTGATGCTCTCGACCGCATCCTTGGCAACATCGTCGCCAATGCCCTCGACCATGCCCCGTCGCCGGGTGGCCGGATCCGGGTCGAGGTCCAGATGCTATCGGCGTCGGCCGGCCCCATCGGTGGCCCCGGGGGTTGGGCAGGTCGCGCCGGCATCCTCCTGGCCGTGCGCGACGATGGGCCGGGCATCCCGGCGACAGCGCTGGCCCACGTCTTCGACCGGTTCTATCGCGCCGACCCCGCTCGTGCCACGCCTGGCTCCGGCCTGGGCCTGGCCATCGTCCGGGACCTCACGGACGCGCTGGGTGGCCGCGTCTTCGCCGAGAATCTCGCCGAGGGTGGCGCGCGCGTCGGCGTCGTCTTGCCGCCTGCGCCACCGGCCGACCAGGTCCTGCCGGCGTCAGCGCCGGCGCCGACCACGCCGACCCCATGACGGTCGCGCCAGGCCGACCGCCCCGCCGAGGGAAGCCCTGCGAAGGCGCCTGGTCCTGCCCCGCCGAGGCCGCGCCGCGACCCGCCGAGCTGCCCCCGGGCTATACTTGCGGCAGGCCGGTCGCGCCGCGCTCACGACCCTCGCGGCTGGCCATCCCCGCCCCTTGACAACGGTGATCGCGTGAGTTCCAACGTCAGCCAGAGCTACCCCTACAGCAGCGAAACGGAGGAACAGCGTGCGGCCGCGATGACGGCGGCGCTGGCAGCGTTCGAAGGGCTTGCCGAACGCATCCGGGCTGAATCCACGCCGCTCGGTGCGCCCGGCCCGGCAGAGAACGGCGCACCCACGACATGGTGGACCTGGGTCTGTCCCAAGGGTGATGCCACGGGCCGCCTGCACGTGGCCGGCTACGCGCGCGAACGGCACGCTCTCGTCACCGCCTGTGACACCTGCGGAGCGACCTTCCTGCGCTGATACCCCGGGACCGAGCCGGTCGCGGTCGCGGGTCTCACGCACGTCAGCCAGGGACTCGACGGCTGCCACGACCTGGCCTGCATCGGAGACCGTTGGGGTCGGCGTGGAAGCCGTCGTCGGCCCGGCCGATACGTTCGTCAGGCAGGGCATTCCCTTTCGACGCCTACGGCGCGGAGGCCCTGGGGACGATGCCGACACCGGGGGCCCCGCGCCGATGCTGGATGCCCTGGAGCTGTATTACGCGGCCACGGGGCACTTCTCCCCTTCCGGGACGGACGTTGGCAGGCCTTCGATCGGGGTCTCGATCTCGGGGCGCTCATGTCCGAGGAGGTCGGCTCGCTCGGCATGGCGCCCTGCCAGCCGGCCGCGACCAAGCTGCGTGACGGCAGGGTCCTCGTGACGGGCGGCACGGGCGGGACCGCGCCGAAGGTCCGCGGCGAGCTCATCGCGATGAGGACGATCCGCCAGCCTGTTTCCTGAACGTCGCCGTCCGGAGCCCCAGCCGCGGCGCTACGATGCCAGCGATGCAGCCACGACCCGGCTTCTTTCGAGACCCGAGGCGCCTGGCCGCCATCCTTATCCTGGTCGCCTGCGGCGCCGCCATCGCGGTCTGGATCGTGGCCCGGGGCGATCTCGTGGGAGCTGATGCGCGCGCGTACTGGGGGGGTGTGCGGCTGTGGCTCAGCGGTGGCGATCCCCTCGACCCGCCCCCACCGTACATGCCCTACGTCTACTGGTCCTGGTCGCTCCCGCTGTTCGTGCCCTGGGCGGCGCTGCCCTGGGAGACCGCCTGGTTCGTCTACCGCGTGGTCAACGTCCTCCTCTTCGGCTGGAGCGTGACCTGGGCCTACCGGCAGCGTCCGTTGGCCACGGCCCTGCTCGTGCTGCTCATCACGCCGGCCCTGGCAGCCACACTGGATACCGGCAACATCACCTTCCTGTGCGCCATGGGCATCTGGGCGGCTCATTTCGTGGGACCGCGCCTGGGTGGCTTCCTGTGGGCCCTGGCCGCCGCACTGAAATGGTTCCCGGCCGTCCTCTTCCTGATCCTGCCGGCCCGCGCACGGCTCTGGGGCATCGTCTGGATGGCCCTCCTGGGCCTCCTCACCCTGGCCGTCTGGCCTGACGTCGTCCGCCAGCTCGGTCTCGTGATCGGCTACCCCCGTCCGCTGCGCATCGACTACCTGCTGCTCGCCTGGGCAGCCGTGCCGTGGCTCTGGGCCCACCCCGCGTGGTTCGAGTGGCGCACCTGGGACGAGCAGCTCAGGGTCGCGTGGCGCCGGAGGCGCGGCTCGCTCACCGCCTGGTGGAGCTCCCCGGAGCGACTGGCCACGGCACGCCAGGCTGCCCTCGCCGAGACGAAGGCCTTCCTGGGCTTGGCGTAGGCCGGAGCAGCCGGGCAGACCTGGGTTCACCCGGCTCAGTGCCCAGTGTCACCCGGTCCCGTGCCGGGCTTCCGTCGCTGGTCCCAGCAGCAGCCCGCGATAGCCTGGCCGCCAGCCGAGATCGATCATCCGCCCACGCTGCGGTGAACCCGCCACGGGTAGGCCGTCCAGCCGCTCCACCTGCAGCCTGCGCGTGCGGCCGTCGGCCTGCAGTGCCCGGAGCGCCTCCACGGCGAGCGCTGCGCGGTCGTCATCCTCGAAGGCGCTGAAAGTGAGCAGCGACCGCCCTCCGCGCTCGAGGTACAGCACGAGGTCGCCGTCGTGAAGGACCACGTAGGCCCCGCCCACGCGGCTGGGCGAGTGGTCGCCTCCGCCGCTCCGGGGCCAGGGTAGCGCCGCTCCGTACGGACCGGCGGGGTCGGTCGCCGCGAGCAGGATCGCCTGCCCGCCTCGGCGCGGCTCCATCCCTGGATCACGCCGCGCTCCGCGCAGGCGATCCACAGCACCCCCGAGGGCGAACTGGGCGCCACCGAGACCCTCCACGAAGTAGCCGCGCCGCACCTGGCCGCGCTCCTCCATCTCGCGGTAGACGGGATACACGGCGCCGAACCCGCCCACGATGCCCTCGGCCAGGACCGCGTCACGGGTCACGATCCCCTGGCGCTCCAGCAGCGTGCCCGCCAGGGCAGCGCGCCGCTCCGTGGGCGACGGTCGGCGCCTCCCGGACCCCGGCACGGTGGTGTCCAGCGCGTCAGCCACCAGCGACCATCGTCCCGCGGCCTCCGGGGGCCCCATCCGTCCCTGGACGCGTGCTCGCGCAGGGCTAGCCCGGCGGTCGCCGCCGCGGCGCGGCCAGCGCAGGGCGCGCAGCGGAGCGAAGGTGTCATTGGTCACCAGTCCGGCCCAGACCAGGTCCCACAGGGCGTCGAGGACCTCGCGCTCACTCGGCCGAGGCTCTCCATCCCGGTCGGCGGCCCTGAAGGTCGCCCCGAGCAGCTCACGGTGGAATGACGCACCTCGTGAGCCCAGGTGCTCGCGCAACGCCCGGTGCAGCGACGAGCCGGCGCCACCCTCGTCAGCCGTGGAGCCTGGCGTGCCGGCCTCGGGGAGCAGCAGCGCCAGACGGTCCGGCCGGTAGAGGGCGACCCGGCCGTCATCGCGGCCGAGGCTGCCAGCCCCGACCCAGATCACCTCGCCGGCCGCGCCCAGGTGGTCCAGCATGGCCGCGTTGTAGTCACGGACGCGTGCGGGCAGGACGTCGCGCTCCAGGACGCTGGCGGGAAGCGGCAGCCCTTCCAGCTGGGCGATGACGTCCGCCAGGCGGTCCGTGCCGGAGGCGCCGCTCCCGATCCCGTGCCAGGCCGGCAGGAACCGCGCCAGGGCGGCGGGCTCCACAGGCTCGATCTCACGACGCAGGCGTGCCAGAGAGCGCCGCCTCACGAGGCGCAGCACCTCTGGATCGCACCACTCACGTTCCACCCCACCCGGCCGGAACTCACCGCGCAGCAGCAGGCCGCCGGCCATGAGCCGCTCGAGGGCGCCCTCCACGACGGTCCGCGGCAGGTGCCAGCGTGCCGCGGGATCGTCGGTGAGGAAGGGTCCGTGGCTGCGAGCCCAGCGCGCCAGCAGGCCCGCGAGGGCATCCCCTGCCGGAGCCAGGAACTGCGACGGGATGCCCGGGGGCAGGGCCACGCCCACGGCATCACGGTAGCGGGCGGCATCCTCGAGCGCGATCCAGCGCTCCTCGCTGGCGATGCGAACCGGCGCCGCACGGCGGTCCGCGCGCAGCGCCTCCAGCCACGCACCAGCGGTGCTCCGGTGCGTCTGCGCGTCCATGGCCTGGACGCGCGCCGCGACCTCCTCGACCGAGAGATCGCCCAGCCTCCGGAGAAGGTCGTGCACGGCGTCCGCGGTCCCGGCTGTTCGGCCGTCGGCCAGCGCCTGGAGCTCCAGCTCCAGCTCACTGACCGCCCCGCCATCGAGCAGGTCACGCAACTGCTCCGCGCCGAGCAGCTCGCGCAGGAGATCTCGGTCCAGCGCCAGCGCCTGGGCGCGCCGGTCGACCAGTGGAGCGTCACCCTCGTACATGTAGGTGGCGATGTAGTCGAATAGCAGCGATGAGGCGAAGGGTGATGCTCGCGAGGTCTCCACGCTGACGACGCGGATCTCGCGCCGCTCGATACCGGCCAAGATGCTGCGCAGGGCGGCCAGGTCGAAGACATCGGCCAGGATCTCGCGGTAGGTCTCCAGGATGATGGGGAACGAGGCATGGCGACTGGCAACGGAGAGTAGCTGCGCGGAGCGCTGGCGCATCTGCCAGAGCGGCGTCCTCTGGCCCGGGCGGCGACGAGGCAACAGCAGTGCGCGCGCCGCGTTCTCGCGGAAGCGACTGGCGAAGAGCGCCGAGCTGCCGACCGTGGCGGTCACGAGCTCTTCGATCTCGTCCGAGCCGATGAGCACGGCAGCTTCCGCTTGGTCCACCACGGATCGGAGCGGCGCCCGCCGGATCGCGTCATCACCAAGGCTCGCGTCGCTCTCGCCCCAGGACGCGGCGGCCGCGTCCGTCGCGGGCAGGCGCACGACGATGCCGTCGTCCGACCAGATCGGCTGCACCTCCACGCCGAGCGTCTCGCGGAGCCGGGCCTCGATGGCCAGCGCCCACGGTGCGTGGACGCGGGCGCCGAAGGGCGTAAGCAGGCAGATTCGCCAGTCTCCCAGCTCGTCACGGAAGCGCTGCAACACGATGGTCTGGTCGGTGGGCAGCGCGCCGCAGGCCTCGTACTCCTCCGAGAGGTAGCCGAGCACGTTGGCGGCCGCCAGGTCGTCCAGGTCGTGATGCTCGACCAGCCGCTCGTAGGCCGCCTCGCGACCCCCAGCACCGGAACGCGCAAGGTGCCAGATCTCGCGCGTGAAGGCACCCAGGGCGCGACCCAGCTCCACCGGGCGGCCAACGCCGTCCCCCTTCCAGAAGGGCACCTTGCCGGGCTGTCCGGGCGCCGGGGTGACCAGCACCCGGTCGTGCTCGATGGCGTCGATTCGCCAGGCGCTGGCGCCCAGGAGCACGACCTCACCTTCCCGGGCCTCGTAGACCATCTCCTCGTCGAGCTCGCCCACCCGGCGGCCACCGCTGCGTGCCGCCCGGGCGCGTGTCCCTGGTGCCGCATCAGTCGGCACGGCATCATCGGCGAGGAAGACCGGGAAGAGCCCACGGTCCGGGATGGTGCCGCCCGAGGTGATTGCCACCGTGCGGGCGTCCCGGCGGGCCTGGACGGTCCCCGCCGTACCGTCCCAGATGAGGCGTGGACGCAGCTCGGCGAACTCCTCGGCCGGGAAGTGGCCGGCCAGCATGCCCAGGGTGCTCTCGAAGGCTTCGCGACCGAGGTCTGCGTAGTTCTCCGCCCGGCGCACCACCTCCAGCAACTCGTCCACCGACCAGGGGCCATCGAGGGTCATGGCCACGACCTGCTGGGCGAGCACGTCCAGCGGGTTACGTGGGATGACGGTGGGCTCGATGGCGCCCTCGTGCATGAGACGGGTGACAACGGCCGCCTCCAGGAGGTCGCCCCGGTACTTGGGGAAGATGACGCCCCGCGAGGAATCGCCGACCTGGTGGCCGGCCCGCCCGACTCGCTGCAGGCCGCGAGCCACGGAGAGCGGTGATTCCACCTGGATGACGAGGTCCACGGCCCCCATATCGATGCCCAGCTCGAGCGACGAGGTGGCCACGATGGCCGGGAGGCGGCCCTGCTTGAGCTCCTCCTCGATGACGATGCGCTGCTCGCGCGCAACGGACCCATGGTGCGCTCGGACCAACTCCTCGCCCGCCAGCTCATTGAGGTTGAGGGCGATGCGCTCCGCGAGCCGACGACTGTTGGTGAAGACGATCGTGCTGCGGTGCGCGCGAATGAGCTCCAGGATGCGCGGGTAGACCGACGGCCAGATCGAGGTGCGCGCGTCGGGGGCACTGGCCGGGCTGCCGGGCGACTCCTCCAGGGGGATGATCTCGCCCAGTCGGCCCATGTCCTCGACGGGCACGACCACTTGCAGCTCCATCGCCTTCGCCATGCCGGCGTCGACGATGGTCACGGGGCGTGGCGACCCGGCGCCGGCGACCCGTACCCCCTGCGTGGGCTGCCGGCCGCCGAGGTAGGCGGCCACCGTCGTCAGGGGCCGTTGCGTGGCTGACAGCCCGATACGCTGGGGTGCACGCGCAGAGAGGACCTCCAGCCGTTCCAGCGAGAGTGCCAGGTGTGCGCCGCGCTTGGTGCCCGCGAGGGCATGGATCTCGTCGACGATGACCCAGCGCACGCCGCGCAGCGCCTCGCGGGCCTGCGATGTCAGGATCAGGTACAGCGATTCCGGCGTCGTGACGAGGATGTCAGGCGGGTGCCGGCCGAAGGCGCGCCGCTCGCTGGCCGGCGTGTCACCCGTGCGCATGCCGACCCGTACCTCGTGCGCCGGTCGGCCCAGCCGCTCGGCGGCCAGCGCGATGCCCGCCAGTGGTGCACGCAGGTTGCGATCGACATCGTGCACGAGGGCCTTGAGCGGTGACACGTACAGAACGCGGAGCGCTCGCAGCGGGTCGCTGGGTGGCTCATCGGCAAGCAGGCGATCCAGGCACCAGAGGAACGCGGCCAGCGTCTTGCCGCTGCCGGTAGGTGCGCAGATGAGCGTGTGTTCCCCGGCCGCGATCGCCGGCCAGCCCTTCCTCTGGGCCTCCGTGGGGGCCTGCAAACGAGCCGCGGAACCAGTCGCTCGTGGCGGCCTCGAACGCCGCCAGCGGGTCACGGGGCGCAACTCGGGACGGACGGGACACGGCTGACTCATCCTACCATCGATGCCGTCCTTTAGCACATCTGTTCGAAGGGTCGAGCAGGACGTCGCGGCGCACTTCCTCCGGATGCTCGATAATCGATGATTGAGGGATACGGCCAGCGACGAGGCGGGCCGATCCGACGAGCCAGGCGACGATCGCAGCCTAGGAGGGCGCCCGATGGGCCAGCTGGACCAGTTCAGACTCGATGACCGAGTGGCCTTCATCGCCGGCGGTGGCGGTGCCATCGGCTCGGCCATGGCCGTGGCCTTCGCGGAGGCCGGGGCGAAGGTGGCCGTTGTGGACCTCACCCAGGAAACGGTGGACGCCACCGCGGCCCGCGTGGCAGCCACCGGGGGCCAGTGTCTGGCCCTGGCCGCCGACATGACCGATCGGGTGGCGGCCGACGGCGTGGTCAGGGGCATCATGGAGCGGTACGGCCGGCTGGACATCATGGTCAATGCCATCGGCGGAGGCGCCGGCAAAGTCCTCTTCGAGGCCCAGGACTACCCCGACGACGCGTGGGACTGGATCTACGACATCAACGTGCGCTGCACGCTGGTGCCGACCCAGGCCGCCGTGAAAGCCATGATCGCGGCGGGCCGGGGTGGCAAGGTCCTCAACATCAGCTCGGTTCGGGCTGCACTCGGCATCCGCGCCGGCTACTCGGCGTACGTGGCCGCCAAGGGCGCCATCAGCTCGCTCACCCGCCAGTGGGCCACCGAGTGGGCCAAGTACGACATCAACGTCAATGCCATCTCGCCCACCTTCGTGGACACGCCGCAGGTGGCCATGCTGCTCGATGACCCGGTCTTCAAGAAGTCGCTCACGGACCGCATCCCCATCGGCCGGGTGGGTGGCACCGATGACCTCGTGGGCGCCGCCATCTTCCTGTGCTCGGATGCAAGCTCCTTCATCACCGGCCAGATCCTGGGCATCGACGGCGGCCTCACCGCGACCCAGTAGCCAACGTCACTCGGGGAGGGATCGAACGTGGAACCGGCCATGGAACGGGTCACCGCCAACGTCTATACCAACACCAGGATCCGGGGCTGCAATCCCAGCTACGTCATCACCAACGACGGCGTCGTCGTCATCGATACTCCGCAGCTGCCCACGAAGGCCGTGGCCATGCGCCAGGAAGCGGAGTCACACGGCCCCATCCGCTACCTCATCAACACCGAGCAGCACGTCGACCACATCTTCGGCAACTGGTACTTCAGGGGCGCCGGAACCGTCGTCAACCACCGCGAGCTGTACGAGCGCTTCATGGTCGTGTACCCGGAGCTGGACCCGTTCGCCTATGCCTACGAGTCGGTCCCGGGTGACAACCCCAAGGGCACGGACCTCGACGAGCCGGAGGGCGTGGCGCTCTGGCCGGACCGCGACGAGTACTACCGCGACCCCAACAAGGGCCGCATCATCTTCACCGGCGACCTGACGCTCCGCGTCGGCGACAGCACCTTCCACCTGCTCCACACGCCCGGGCACACGCCCGGCCAGCTGGCGGTGCACGTCCCGGAGGAGCGGGTCGTCTTCACGGGGGACACCATCTTCTCGGGCTGCCAGACCTGGCTCATGACCTCCGACGTCGACCAGTGGCTCACCGCGCTCGAGCGGATCCGCACGCTCGACGTGGACCTCATCGTGCCCGGCCATGGGCCGGTCGTGCCCAAGTCCTATCTCGACGTCCAGCGCTCCCACCTGCTGGCTTGGAAGTCAGCCGTCGCGATGGCCATCGGCAAGGGCTGGTCGCGCGACGAGACCATCGCCCGGGTCAGCTTCCGGGACGAGTTCGGACCGGTCGACATCGGCCAGGGGTACATGCTCGACTACATCCAATCGCGCAACGCGGCGGCGCTCTACGACAAGCTCACCGGCAGCGCGCCACGTCTCACCGCACCCGACGGGACGCCTGCAGGCACCTGAGCGTTGGAACGACCTCCACCTCGGCTGCAGACGGCCTTCAGGCCCGGCCAGCCGCGACCTCGTCCTCGCGTGTCCTGCCGGCCAGGCGGATGAGGTCCTCGTGCAGCTCGAACCAGACGCCGTGGTAGCTGTCCAGCCGCGGCGAGGCGATGTAGCGGCCATCGCCAGCCGTTGCCGCCGCGCTCGCGGCATCGAGACGCTCGGCGTATCGAGCCAGGCGGGGTAGCTCCGCCAAGAGCGGCGTCATCCAGGCCGAAGCATCGGCGTGGAGCGCTGCCAGCTCTGCCAGGACCCCGGCATCGTAGTCAGCATCAGCGTGGTCGTTGAGGACCTGCTGCCCGTCCACCTCCTTCATCTGCCAGGCGGTGACGATGGTCTTCAGGCGGCCGTCGAGGGCCACGAAACCGTCGAGCGCGGCGGCCCCGTTGGTGACACCCCAGGCCTCGCGATCGACCGCCAGCATCTCCGCTCCAACGGCTCTGCCGTCAGCACTGAGGCTGAACATGCCGCTACTGCCGGTGACGATGCCGTCCGCGGCCAGCCCGTCGAGCACTTGGGCAGCCTCTTCGCTGCTCACGCCCAGCGCCGGCGCCAGCAGGTCCGCCGTCACGTAGCCCTTGATGACCATGGTGCGGATGACGTCCTCGCGAGTGACAGCTGCCGTCCTCGACCGTCGCTGCGTTCTCCTCCGGCATCTCCCCACGCTCCTCTCCCCTCCCGACGTCGACCCCGAGCTCGTCGGCCCAGGCGAGCAGGATGGCAGCCGCTGGCACGATCGTCCTGACCACGTCTGCGGTGCCCGCGAAGACCTCGCCTCTGGCTCCGTCGATGCTGAGGATGTCACCCTCACGGTAGGTCGTGCCGCCGATCGTCACCTGGCCACCTGTCACCGCGACCCCAGCCGCTCCCACCACGGCGGGGATGTCCCAGCCGCGGGCCACGACCGCGGCGTGGCTGGCCAGACCGCCCGTGGACGTCAGGATGCCCACCGACCTGGCCATGCCATGCACGTCATCGGGGGATGTCTCGGACCGTACCAAGAGCACGGCCGTGCCCGCGTCAGCCATCTTCACGGCGGCCCCCGCGGACGTGGCGATGGCACCCGAGGCAAGGCCGGGCGACGCCCCTAGCCCGGTGGCGATGACGGGCGCGTCCAGCGACCGCTCCGCGGTCGTGTGGGGTGGGTCAGCCAGGATAGCCGCCACGCGCTCCACGGCATCTCGCCGCGAGAGCTGGAAGCCATCGTCCTGAGCCATCTCCATGGCGATCCGGCAGGCCGCCTGGGCGGTGCGCTTCCCGATGCGGTTCTGGAGCATCCAGAGCCGCCCGGCCTCGATGGTGAACTCGATGTCGCAGATGTCGCGGAAGTGGCGCTCCAGCCGTTGGGCATACGATCGCAGCTGCACGGCGACGGCGGGCAACCGCTCTTCGAGCACGGAGACGGGCTCGGTGGCGTGCGTTCCCGCCACGACGTCCTCGCCCTGCGCTCCGAAGAGGACGTCACCGTAGAGCTGGTTCTCGCCAGTGGCAGGGTTGCGGGTGAACAGGACTCCGGTCGCGGAGTCGGCACCACGATTGCCGAAGACCATGGCCTGCACGACGACGGCGGTACCCAGGTCGGCGGAGATGCTCTCTCGCTCACGGTAGGCTCGCGCACGGGCGCTGTCCCAGGAGCGGAATACGGCCTCGACCGCGGCGCGCAGCTGCTGCCACGGATCGTCGGGGACGCTGCCCACGCCGACGATGTCGCAGTACATCGACTCGAGCCGGCGCCGGCAGCCGGTCGCGAAGGACGGGTCTCCCGAGGCGACGGCGAGACCCTCGGTCGTGGCAGGGTTCAGGCCGATGTTGAGGATGGTGTCCAGCATGCCGGGCATGGAGACTGGGGCCCCGGAGCGGACGCTGACCAGCAGCGGGTCACGCGGGTCGCCGTAGGTGCGCCCGACCTGCTCGCCGATGCGGGCCACCTGCGCCCGCAGCTCGCTATCGAGCCCGGCGGGCCAGCCTTCGCGTCCGTAGGCCTTGCAGGCCTCGGTCGTGATGACGAAGCCGGGCGGGACGGGCAGCCCCAGCTCATTGGCCATGATGGCCAGGTTGGCACCCTTGCCCCCGAGGAGCGCCGTGAGCGCTTCGGGCTCGAGCCGCGGTGGCCGGTCGAAGGCGTAGGTCCAGATCATCACGTGTCCCCAACCCTCGATCAGGGCTTGACGATGATCTTGATGGCGCCACTCGTGGGGTCACGGAAGGTGGCCATGGCGGCGGCGAACTCCGTGAGAGGGAACTCGTGGGTCATGACCTCATGAAGACGCATCCGGCCGTCAGCCACGTGCGGCATGACGCGTCGCATCTCCCCGGCGGAGGCGCGACAGCCGGCCAGCTCGAGCTCGTACAGCACGAGGTCTCGGACGTTGATCTCGACGTCCTTGGTGGGGATGCCCACGGCGGCGATGCGGCCGCCCTTGCGCAGCGCCGCGAGAGCCCACTTCAGCGTGGCGGGCACGCCAGCTGCCTCGATGACCTTGTCGACGCCGAGGCCGCCAGTCATCTCGCGCAGGGCTGACGCTGGGTCGTCCTGTGACGGGTCGACGACCTCAAAGCCCATGTCCCGGGCCTTCTGACGACGCGCGGCCAGCGGCTCGACGATGATGACGCGCCCCGCACCACGGATCTTGGCCGCCTCACCGCCGAGCAGGCCGATGGCGCCGCCACCCATGATGCCGACGTTGTCGCCCGGCTGGATCTGCGCGCGATTGGCGACATGCAGGGCGATGGACGCCGGATCGATGACGGCGCCGGCCTCGAAGCTCACCCCGTCCGGCAGCGGGAAGACGCACTTCACACCGTGCACGACGTACTCGGCGTCGGCACCCTGGTAGTTGTGGCCGTACTGCCGGTGCAGATCCATGACGCCGTAGTTCTCGCAGAGGTTGTAGCGGCCCTCGACGCAAGGTTGGCAGACACCGCACGCGTCATGGCTCGTGCCGGCTACGCGGTCACCGACCTTCCAGCCGGCCTTCTCGGCACCCGGACCGAGCTTGACGATCTGGCCGGCCCACTCGTGCCCAGGGATGATGGGGAAGGCTGGCGGCCAGAAGCCCGGGTAGTCGCCGGCGATGAGGTGCGAGTCGGTGCCACAGATGGAGACCGCCTTGACCCGGCAGAGCACCTCCATGGGACCGGGCTCCGGGACCGGGACGTCCTGGATCTCGAAACGCTCCGGCTCGAGCACGACCAGCGCCTGCATGGTCTCGGTCACGATGGGACTCCTTCTTGGGGGCGAATTGGGGTGGCTGATCTAGATAGCCGCGACCGGGTCGACCATGGAGGCCGTGGCGCCGCGGATCTTGAGGGGCAGGGCGACGAAGGCGAACTCGTAGACCTTCTCGCGGGCGAGCTCCTCAAGGTCGAGGCTCTCCATGAGGTAGATGCCGTTGTCGATAAGCAGGTGCTTGTGGACAGGCTGGGGGTTGCCCTCCGGGCCGGGGTCCGGCGCAGGCTGGACCTCGTAGGTCTCGGTGTCGGTACCGGTCGCGACGACCCCCTTGCGTAGCAGCCAGTCGGCTGCCGACAGGTCGGGCCCCGCGGTCCGGTTGGCCATCATCCGCTCGAAGTCGGGCCAGAGGCTCATGTAGCCCGTGCGGATGACGACGACGTCCCACCGGTGGACCTCGACACCCTGTGCCTTGCAGATGTCCTCCATCTCGGCGGCGTCGAGAGGCTCACCGCGTCCAAGATGCGGCACGCCGCGGTAGGTCGGGGCATCGATGAGCACGCCGCGCGTGAACATGGGAGGCATCTGCGAGGCGTCGCCGAAGACGGGACCGTGGTCCGTGAGGTGCTCGTCGGCGTGGCCGCCGCCGTACCAGTGCATGTCCTCGCCCACCGTCATGTGCGCCAGGGCATCGATGTGCGCCCCCGAATGTGACGTGCACATGAGGTACTCGGCCATGTAGCCAAGGCCGATGTCGTTGATGGGCCCCCATGGCTGCCGCTTGCCGGCCCGGATGCCGCGGGGACTGACGGCGTTGAGCACCTGGAACGGCGGGTGGCCGGGGAAGAGCGGCATGCCGTCGAAACGCGTCGCCGCCAGTGAGATCATGCGGCCCTGCCTGATCATGGCGGCCGCCTTGACGACCTGCTCGGCCGGCATGTCCCTGATGGGCCCGACCTCTCCGGTTGCGCTCACGTTTGCTCCTCTCCTGGTGGTTGCCCCGGTGG
Source organism: uncultured Chloroflexia bacterium (assembly GCA_963825995.1). Lineage (GTDB taxonomy): Bacteria > Chloroflexota > Limnocylindria > Limnocylindrales > CSP1-4 > JAFMJV01. The sequence goes on along the minus strand of CAWGVH010000006.1, from coordinate 570,671 downwards.
GCGCTCCCTCTCGGCGTCGCGCAGCGCCCGCCAGACCCGCTCCGGCGTCAGGGGCAGGTCGCGGATGACGACGCCGCTGGCATCGCTGACCGCCCCCGCAACGGCCGCGGCGACGCAGAGCAGGGCGCCTTCGCTCATGCCCTTGGCGCCATACGGCCCCGGCCCATCCCCGTTCTCGATGATGTCGCTGACCATCTCCCGCGGCAGGTCCATGCTGGTGGGGATGCGGTAGTCGATGGCCCCCAGGTTGCGGACGCGACCCTCGTCGTCGTAGATGTACTGCTCCATGAGGGTGTGGCCGAGGCCCTGGATGGCCGCGCCCTCGTCCTGCATGCGGACCTGCAGGGGATTGATGGCCCTGCCCACATCGGAGACGATGACGTGGCGGACGATCGTGATGTCCCCCGACTCCCGATCGACCTCGGCCTCGATGGCCGTGCAGTTGAACTCGAAGAAGGCCGGCGCACCCGAGAGCGGGTGGTCCGGCTCGGCGTCCTTGCGGGTCTCCCCGACCCCGATGAGCTCGCCACCGAGTCGGCCGAGGCCGGCCACCAGGACGTCGCGGATGGCAACCTCCCGGCCGGGCAGGCGGACGACTCCCTCGGCCACGACGACGGCGGCCTCCGGGACGCCGTGGATCTGCGACGCCATGCTGCGGAGCCGGGCCTGGATTTCCCGGCAGGCCGCCAGGACCGCGTTGCCCATGAGGACCGTCGAACGACTCGCCGACGTTTGCTGGTCGTAGGGCACGACGGCGGTGTCACCCATGACGACGGTGACCCAGTCGAGCGGTGCGCCCAGCTCGTGGCCCGCGATCTGGGCGAAGACGGTGCGGGCGCCCTGGCCCATGTCCGAGGTTCCCGCGTAGACGACGACACTACCGTCGGCCAGGAGCCGCACGGTGGAGTACGAGAGGCCCGTGGTCGGGCCCGACTTGAGGCCCACGGCGATGCCGCGGCCTCGCCCGGGCGGCGTGGGCGTATGCCAGCCGATGAGCTCCGCGGCCCGGCGGACCGACTGCTGCCAGTCGCCGTCGGCTGGCGTGTCCCAAGGGATGAAGGCCTCACCCTTGCGGGCCAGGTTGCGCAGCCGGATGTCCAGGCGGTCGATGCCGAGGCGGCGGGCGGCCTCGTCGAGGTTGGACTCCACGGCCCAGTTCACCTGCGGGTTGCCGAAGCCACGGAAGGCCGTGGAGGGCACGGTGTGCGAGAGCACGCCACGCGCCACGATGCGGGCGGCCGGCATGCGATACGGTCCGGCGCCGACGTAGCTGCCCTTGCTTACGACACGGTCGGCGATGTCCACGTAGGCGCCGATGAGGTAGTCGGCGGCGATGTCCTGGAAGGCGATGGTGCCATCTGCCCGCAGGCCCGTTCGGACGCGGATCTCCGAGGCTGCCCGTCGCACCGCCTGGAAGGACTCCTCGAGGGAAAGCACGAGGCGGACCGGTCGGCCGGCGCGCAGCGCCACGAACGCCACCAGCGGCTCGTACTTGGCATGCTGCTTGCCACCGAAGCCACCCCCCGGATCGGGCGCCAGGACGCGGACCTTCGAGAGCGGCATGCGCAGGACCCCCGCCAGGATCCGCTGCAGCCAGTTGGGGTGCTGGATGGAGCTCCAGACAGCGATGCCGTCGCCATCGGGGGCGGCCATGAAGGCGTGCGGCTCGATGGCGAAATGCGTGACCATCGGGAACGTGTAGGTGTGGTCCACGACGAGGTCGGCCGGCGTGGCATCGACGTCGCCCCAGCCCACCCGGTGCTCCTTGAAGACATTGCTCTGGGCCAGCGGGTCGTTCGGGCGCAGGGACGGGTCCTGGACGAGCGGGGCTCCCGGGCCGAGGGCGGCCGCCAGCGTCACGACGGCCGGCAGCTCCTCGAAGGTGATCCGCACGAGGCTGGCTCCCGCCTCAGCGGCATCCTTGGTATCGGCAGTCACGACGGCCACGGGGTCGCCGTGGTACTTCGTCTCCCCGACGGCGAGGACGGGCCGGTCCGCCACCTGCGGGCCGAAGCGTGGCATCGGCTGGGGCAGGTCGGCGGCCGTCATCACCAGGTGGACACCAGGGACAGCCAGGGCGTCGCTGGCGTCGATGGCCACGATCCTGGCCCGAGCCACGGGCACTGTCACGAGCCTGGCGTGCAGCTCGTCGGGCAGGTGGATGTCGGCCACGTACTTCTGGCGGCCGCTGACCCGGGCGTCACCTCCGACCCTGATGGCGGAGTCGCCGATGCCGGCCGGGTTCATGACTCGGCCTCCTCGGCGACTGCCCGGACGGCAGCGATGATCTGCTCGTAGCAACCGCAGCGGCAGAGGTTGCCGGCCAGGCCGTCCTCGACCTGCGCGACCGTGGGCTGCGGGATGCGACGCAGCAGGTCGTCCGCGGCCATGACCTGCCCCGGGATGCAGAAGCCGCATTGGACCCCGCCCTCGTCCAGGAACGACTGCTGGAGGCGGGTGAGCGTCCCTTCGGGCGCCAGTCCCTCGACGGTCGTCACCTCGCGACCGTCGGCCTCCACGGCCAGGACGAGACAGGAGTCCACGATCCTGCCGTCGAGCCGCACGGTGCAGGCTCCACACTCGCCGACCAGGCAGCACTCCTTGGTGCCGGTCAGCTCGAAGTCGTCGCGGAGGACCTCGAGCAGGGTGTGGTGGGGACCCACCTGGAGCAGCCTGGGGCGCCCGTTGACGGTCACCTCGATGGGCAGCCGATCGCTCACGCCGTCGGGACCTCGGCCAGGCGTGCAGTGGCCGTCCGCAGGGCCCGGCGCGCCAGCAGGTGCAGCATGGCCAGCCGGTACTCCGGGCTGGCTCGCATGGAGCGCGGCGACGGGTTCGCCGCGGCCAGAAGGTGCTCGAGGGTCACGGCCCTCTCAGCCTCCGATGCCGCCGGGTCTGCCAGCAGCCCACTGTCGTCGACGACGAGGTAGGGCCGTGGACCGACACTGCCATAGGCGATGCGAGTGACGCGGGCGTCGTCAACCGCGCAGCAGAGCGTCACCGAAGCCAGGTCATGGCCGCGGCGCCGGGTGCGTCGGACGTGCGTGGCGCCCATGGCTCGCGAAGGGACCGGCAGCTCGATAGCCGTCACCAGCTCACCGCGAACCAGAGTCGTCCGGCCCGACGAAACGAAGAAGTCATCGAGCCCCAGGCGACGCTGACCGGTGGGGCCAGCGATGACCAGCACGGCTCCGTAGACGAGCAGCGGCGGAGCCGTGTCGGCTGCCGGAGATGCGTTGCAGACGTTCCCGGCCAGCGTGGCCCGGTTCCGGATCTGCACGGACCCAACGACCTCCGCGGCTTCCACGAGGGCCGGGAAGTGGCTGCGCATGTCAGGATCGGCCGCCACGTCGGACATGACGGTGCCCGCGCTGATGGAGACCACGTCGTCGCGCACGTCGATGCCTCGCTGCAGCTCAGGGATGCGCTTGATGTCCACGACCAGAGAGGGCTGCAGGCTGCCATCGCGGAGCCGGATGATGAGATCGGTACCGCCGGCCAAGATGCGGGCCTCCGGGCCGTGTGCGTCGAGGAGCATGACTGCCTCGTCGACCGTGCCCGGTCGCTCGTAGGCGAACGTGCGCATCGTGACGCGACTCCGGCCTGCTAGAGGACCTTCTCGACCTCGTCCAGGAGCACCTGGGGGGTGGCTGCCCGGATGAAGACGAAGGGTCGCTCGCAGAAGCTGGACACGAATCCCGAGCGGCGGCGTCGAAGCTCGTCGTCATCGAGCATGGGCATGACGTGGCCCGGAGCCAGCAGCTCGTTGGTGAGGAAGTAGTTCTGCAGCGAGTGCAGGAACTGGAACTGCGCCTCGAACGGGATGAGCGTGTTGCTGGCCGGGTCGAAGTTGCCGTCGATGGCCGGCACGATGACGATATCGATGGTGGGCGTCCCTTCGTACATGCCCCAGGTGGGCATGTCGCCCCAGAACTTCTCGACACCCTTGTTGGGGGCCGCCTTGTCGGAACGCTCGGTGCCCTCCGTGCGCTTGCGCAGGAAGGTATCCACGGAGCCCATCACCGCCCGGCCCTCCTCGTCGATGACCGTCGTCTCCGAGGCGACCTGCAGCGCGCCGCGCCGGCCGGCCTCGATGAGGCCCATGGACTTGCCGTGGTTCGACTCACCACCCAGGAAGAGGATCGTCTGTCCGCGATAGTGCACGGCGGCGCTGTGGGACGGATGCAGCCCGCCCTCCTCCATGCGCAGCGCCAGGACGGCCACGATGACCTTCTGGAGCGGGCCGGCCGGCCACGGGCCGGTGAAGGTCACGACGCGCCCCTCATAACGGACGTCCTTCTCCCCAGCCTGATACCAGACGATGTCCGGCTCGGCCAGCGTGACCTGGGGCGAGATGCGAACGTCGGCCAGCCGATAATTCAGGAAGTCGAGGTCGTCGAGGACGTGGTCGCGCGGCTCGCCACCGTGGACATCCACGCGCAGCCGCGCAGATCCCGCAGAGAACTCCTCGCTCAGGCGCAGGTCGTGATCCATGGTCTCCTTCCAGGGCACCTGGCGTGCCGGTGTGTCAGCTGGCCGTTCGGTGACGGGCCATCCGGATGGCCCGGGGTGAGGTCGCCGGCTCGGTCGCGCCGGGGTCGGTCCAGACGCGGGCGAGCGAATCGGGCAGCCTGCTCGAAGTGGTACTCGACCGCGGTCTGCACATCGCCCGGGTCGCCCCGGCGCAGGGCGTCCACGAGCGGTGCGTGGCGCTCGGCGATGGCGCGGCGGTCGACGCCTGCCGAGGCGATGGTGATGTAGGTGCGCAGGAAGGGCTCCAGCGTCCGCCACACCCGCTCAAGGGTGGCGTTGCCGGAGAGGTGCATGACGTGGCCGTGGAACGCTGCGTCGGCCGCGGCCTCCGTGTAGGAGTCCCCGGCCTCCGCCGCCCGACGCATCTGTTCGACGTAGCCCTCGAGCTCGTCGAGGTCCGTCCCCGTGATGGACTGCAGGGCCAGCCATGCGCCCTGGGTCTCCAGGACGGCGCGCACCTCGAAGGCCTCCAGCAACTCCTCGACGCTGGGGTGCCTGACCCGAGCGCCGCGGAAGGCCGTGACCTCCACGACACCAAGCGCCTCAAGGTCGCGCAGCGCCTCCCGGACGGGCGCCTGGCTGGTCCCGAACTCCTTGGCGACGCGGGTCTCGACGATGCGCGCACCCGGCGGATAGCGCCCGTCAAGGATCGCCTGCAGCAGGCGACCCTTGACCTGGTCGCTGAGGACGCTCCGGGTGATGGCGACCTCGTGAGCCACGGTGGTGGCCGATCTCCTACGAGCGAGGATCTCGACCACGCCGGCGTTGCCGTCGACGCGGATCCGATCGCCGGTCTTGATGCTCAACGTGCCGACCGAGGTGCCCACCACGGCCGGGATGCCGTACTCACGGGCCAGCACGGCCGGGTGCGAGACGGTCCCACCGGCATCGGTGACGACCGCGATGATCTTGCCGTAGAGCACCTGCCAGGCCGGGTTCGTCATCTGGCAGACGAGGATCTCGCCCACCTGCAGGCTGTCGAACTCCGCCTCCGATGAGACGACGCGCGCCACGCCCTCGACCACGCCCGGCGAGCCGGCGATGCCGGCGACCTTGCCGTGCTCCTTCACCTGTGAGCGGGTGAACTTGTCCGGGAAGCCCCACAGGTTGAGGTACGGGAAGGCCAGCTGCGTGGCCGTCACCGTGCCGACCCAGTCCTTGGGCGGGTACTTCTCAGCCTCGGCGCGCTTGGCCCTGGCCGCGGCCACGATGGCTCGCCCGTCCATGCTGGCGGGGTTGCCGATGAAGGCCCGCAGCTCGTTGTAGCGGAACATGATCACGTCGTCCGGGGCGTCGAGCACACCCATCTCGACGAGCTTCTCGCCGATGGCCATGAGCACGAGCCGGACGTGGGCGTTGGCACCCTGATCGATGTAGAAGTGGTGGTCCGGCGTGAGCGGCGCCATCTTGAGGTTGATCTCGTTGGCGGCGCGCATCTCCTCGAGCGCCTCGCCCGACAGCCCCTCGAGGATCTCCACGGCGGCAGCCTCGATGTCCGCCTTGAGGACCGCGATCTTGGACGGGTAGTCGTAGTCCGAGGCGTACTGGTCGCGGACGAGCTGGATGACGGGGTTCATGTCCTCGCGGAAGGACGGGAAGATGAACTCGTGGCTCCAGACCGCGTGCCAGCCGAACTCCATCTGGTAGGGCACCACCCGCTCGTCGATGAACCGGCGGCCTCGCTCGCTGGCCTTGAGGGCGGGCACGATCTCAGGCGCGGTCGCTGAGCCGAAGATGCGGGCCAGCTCGGCGTCTGCCTTGACCTCCTCCTTCATCTCCCAGAGCGCCCGGATCTTGTCCCAGTTCCGGTCGTTGGCCGAGTTCTGGAGCCGGCCCAGGAGGACCTCGTCGACCTTGCCGTGGGTCTTCTCCATGACCGCCCGCAGGTTGAGCGTCGCGGACAGCTGCGCGAAGTTCAGCATCCAGTGGATCTTCCAGTGGCGATCGTGCATATCGATGGCGTCCTCGAGGAGGACGGCCACCTCGGCCAGGCTCAGCTCGATCCTTCCTGTCGAGCACGCCCTCGATGTAGTCGAAGTTGCGCTGCATCTCCGGAACGAACCGCTCGCGCCACCAGGTCACGAAGTTGTTGCCGTAGACGGGCAGCACGGCGCCCAGATACGCCCCGATCTTGCCCGCGTAGCCATCATCCTCGGGGACGATGGGGTTGGTGCGGTAGTTGTATTCCTGCGTGGCGACGACAAGGCCGGCCTCAGCCGGGATGGCGGTCGTGTACAGCCAGCCGTTGATGTTCTTGTAGATCCAGTCGGTCGCGAAGGGCGTGCCGAAGCGGCGGAACATGTGGTCACAGGAGAGCCACCAGCCGCCGATGTCCTCGTACATCGGGCTGAGCGGCTTGGGGCAGTGCAGGTCATCGTAGACCCAGAAGAGCAACCGCTCGGTCTCCGACGTCCACTCGATGGGGAACGTCTCATCCCCGAGGAACTGCCCGAGGACCTCTTCCTTGAGTGCCATCAGTCGACCCCCTCCGTTGCTGTCGCCGGCTCGCATTCCTCGATAATCGATTAACGATGACGATACGTCGCCCATCGTACGGCCGTCAACCGCTGCTGCGCGTGCTCCAGGTCATCGCGCCATCGGTCCGGACGGCCCCTTCCACGACCGTATGGGCACCAACGCTCGCGTCCTGACGGATGGCCCCCCGTTGCGGGACGCTTGACATGCACTTACGTGATGAGCGTATCCTCGATAATCGATTGTGAGCCCCGAGACGACCAAGCTCGGGGGCGGGCGCCATCGATCGCATGAGGTGCACGGATGCTCAAGCGGGTCGCAAGGGGCGAGGCAGAGGTCATCCCGCTGCCGGGTCGCAACTGGCACACGTACATCGGTCCCCACAACACGCCGACGGAGCGCGTCTCGATGGGCGTCTCCGTCTTCCAGCCTGGAGCCCGACCGGCCGGCCACGTCCACGACACCCAGGAGGAGACCATCTATTGCGCCGCCGGGCATGGCCGTATCGTGACCCCGGACGGCTCGGCTGAGATCGAGGCTGGGGTCACGGTCTGGGTGGGGGTCGGGACGCCTCACGCCACCGAGGCGGACGGACCGGAACCCCTGGAGCTGGTGTGCTTCTTCTCCCCGCCCGTGGTGCCCGGCTCCTACGAGAAGGGCGGGCGCTCGTGACCACGATGGCACGGCCACCGGCCACCGCAGAGGAGATCGCCGCCCTGGAGGACATGGCGCGGCGCATCCGCGTGGCCGTCATCCGGACGGTCAAGACGGTCAAGGTGGGACACGTCGGCGGCCCGCTCTCGTCGGCGGACATCCTGGCCGCTCTGTACGGGCGCCTCCTGCGCATCCGGCCCAGCGAGCCACACTGGCCCGACCGCGACCGCTTCATCCTCTCCAAGGGCCACTCGGCGCTGGGACAGTACGCGGCCATGGCCCTGGCCGGCTACTTCCCGCTCGAGGAGATGTTCACCTTCGACCAGAAGGGCTCTCGGCTGCAGGGTCACCCGGACATGAACAAGCTGCCGGGTATCGACATCTCCACCGGCTCGCTGGGCATGGGCCTCTCGGCCGGCCTGGGCTTCGCCCTCGGCGCGCGGCACCTGGGCAGGGACGTGCGCACCTGGGTGCTGCTCGGCGACGGCGAGTGCCAGGAGGGGCAGGTCTGGGAGGCGGCTCACGTTGCCCCGCGTTTCGCGGCGGACAACCTCATCGCCATCATCGACCACAACAAGTTCCAGCAGTTCGGCTGGCGCGGGCGTGACGCCAGACACCGCCTGCCTCCGGAAGACCCCGGTCACCTGGCGGCCCGCTTCGCCGCCTTCGGCTGGCGGGTCCTCGAGATGGACGGCCATGACATGCACGCGGTCCTGGCCACGCTGGAAGCCGCCACCCAGCCAGAGGGTCAGCCGGTGGCCGTCATCGCCCACACCCTGAAAGGCCGGGGCGTCTCCTTCATGGAAGGCGACTACGCCTGGCACATGGGCGTACCCACCGCGGAGCAGTTCGCCACGGCCATGGCTGAGCTCGGTGAGCCAGTGGAGGACGAAGCATGAGCCTGCCAATGGGCCGCGCCCTGCGCGAGGTCTTCGGCGATGTCGTCACCGAGCTGGCCGCGGGCGATCCGCGCATCGTCATGCTCGACGGCGACCTGGGCAGCTCCACGCGGGCGCAGGTCTTCGAGGACGCCTTCCCGGAGCGCTACTACCAGATGGGCATCGCAGAGCAGAACATGCTGGGCGTGGCCGCGGGCATGGCCAAGATGGGCTGCGTGCCCTTCATCAGCACCTTCGTGGCCTTCGCGCTGCACCGTCCGCTCGACCAGATCCGTGTCCTCATCGCGCAGACCGGCGCCAACGTCAAGATCACGGCCGGCTACACGGGCCTCTTCACCGGGCGCGCCGGCAAGACCCACCAGGTCGTCGACGACATCTCCATCGCACGGGCCATGCCCGGCATGGTCGTCATCTCCCCTGCCGACGAGGTCGAGACCCGCGAGGTGCTGACCTGGTCGGTGGCCTATGACGGGCCCGTCTTCATCCGCCTCGTGCGCGACGGCACGCAGACGCTCTTCCAGCCGGGTCACCGCTTCCAGTTCGGCAAGGTCAAGGTCGTGCGCGACGGTGGTGACATCACGCTCATCAGCACGGGCACCCAGACGCCGCGCGTCGTGGACGCCGCCGAGATCCTCGCCGCCAGCGGCATCCAGGCGCACGTCGTTCACGTGCCCACCATCAAGCCGCTCGACGAGGCCGGCATCGTGGCCGCCGCGGAGCGGACGGGCCGGGTCGTGACCGTCGAGGAGCACAGCGTCATCGGCGGCCTGGGTGGCGCCGTGGCGGAGACGCTCTCCGAGCATCGACCCACGCGCGTCGACCGCATCGGCATCCAGGACCACTACACCGAGTCAGCCGGAGACCAGGAGTTGCTGGACATGTATTGCCTGTCCGCCGAGCGGGTGGCACAGCGCGTACGCAAGCTGCTCGCCAGCACAGGCACCGTGAAGAGCTGCGACTGACGATGCGGGTGGCCTGATGGAATTCGTCACCCAGTCGGTCGTCATCGGCGTCGCCTATGACGCCCCACTGGTCCTGGCCGCCATCGGGTTCGCCCTCCTCTACCGTCTGACCGGCCTCATCAACGTCGCCTATGCCGAGACCCTGACCCTCGGCGCCTACTTCGCGATGTGGCTCAACACCACGTTCGGCCTGGACTTCTACGCGGTCCTCATCCCGACGGCGATCCTCTCCGGGCTCCTGAGCGTGGGCACCTACCTGGTCATCTTCAGGCCGGCCAAGAAACGCAACGTGGGCGGGCTGGAGATGATCATCATCTCCTTCGGCCTCGCCATCTTCCTGCGCCATGGACTCCAGTTCATCTTCGGATCCCCAGTCCGCTTCTTCGATGTGCCGCCGCCCGACACTGTCCCCATCCTTGGCGTCGGGGTGACGTCGTTCCGGCTGGTCGCCGTGATCACTGTCGCCCTCGTGTCCCTGCTGCTGTACCTCTTCATCCAGCGCTCCAACTTCGGCCTCCAGATCCGGGCCCTGGCCAGTGACGAGCAGCTCGCCCAGGTGAGTGGCATCCGACCGCTGGTCGTGACGGTCATGATCTGGTTCATCGCGGGCATCGCCGGCGGCCTGGCTGGCGCGTTCATCGGCGTCGGCTCCTCGGTCGACCCGCTGCTGGGCTGGCACGAGTTCCTCTTCATCATGCTCGTGGTGCTCGTCGGTGGGGCCTGGGGTCTGGGCGGCGTCATCGTCGTGGGCGTGGCGACCGGCATCGCTCTGACGGCCATGGAGCTTCGGCTCGGGCAGGTCTACTACGCCCAGCTCGTCCTCATCGTCGCCTTCATCATCCTCCTCAAGTGGCGCGGCAGAAGGCTGACCGAGAGCGCGAAGGTGTAGCCCATGAACCTTGACTGGCTCGACGCCTTCCTCATCACGGGCCTCTTCCAGGTCGCCATGATCACCGGTCTGGCCTTGCTGCTGCACCTTCAGCTGGGCCTGACCCGCATCGCCAACTTCGGCATCGTCGGGTTCTGGGGCCTGGGCATGTACGCCTTCGGCGTCCTCTACGTCCGGGTCGATTGGCCGTTCGGCGATCCATTCCAGTTCCTCGCCTGTGCCGCCATCGCGACCCTGGTCGCCGGCCTGGCCGGCCTGGTCGTGGGCTGGCTCATCTCAGACCTGGACACCGACGGAGTGCTCGTGGTCACGCTTGGGTTCGCGACCGTGGTACAGATCCTGGCGACCACCGAGGACGGCCTGACCGGCGGCTCGCGCGGCCTCGGCGGGCTGCGCATCCCGTTCGATGTGGGGAAGGTGAAAGACGACGAGTTCACCTGGCTGCTCGTCCTGACCGCGGTGGTCGTCGCCATCTTCCTCTATGCGCGGCAGGTCCACCGCTCGCCCTACGGGCGGCTCCTCATCGCCACCGGCGGCAACGAAGCACTCGCCCGCAGCCTGGGCAAGTCCACGTACCGCACCAAGCTCTGGATGTTCGCCATCACGTCTGCGGCGATGGGCTTGCTCGGCGCCATGTCCGCGGCCATGGTGCGCTACCTCGACATCGGCAACATCGGCGTTGGCGTGACCCTCGCGGCCATCGTGGGACTCGTGCTGGGGGGCACGGCACGCGTCTGGGGTGCGGTCGTCGGCGTCATCCTGACCGTGGGGCTCTTCGACATCGTGGTGCGCTTCTACCTGCCCCTCCCCCGCGAGTGGTACACGCAGGCGATCCCCACGCTGCGCGAGGCCGCCTTCGGCTTGACCCTCATCGTCGTCCTGCTGTTCCGGCCGTCGGGGCTGCTCGGTGACATGCGGCGTGACAAGCTGATGAGGAAGCTCCATGGCAAGTGACGTCGCCCCCGCCAGCGAGGTCGCTCGCCCGCAGATCCACGTCCGCGGCGCCGCGAAGTCCTTCTCCGGCCGCGTCGTCGTCGACGTCGACGAGCTCACCCTCGGTGACAAGCCGATCGAAGGACTCATCGGCCCCAACGGCGCCGGGAAGACCACGCTGATGCGCATGATCATGCACTCGCTCCCGCTCGACGCAGGGCGCATCTCCCTCATCCGCGACGGGGCGAGCGAGGTCGTGCTCTCGAACCTGCCGGCGGACCGCATGGCACACCACGGCGTGGTGAAGTCCAACCAGGTGATCATGGACTTCGACAAGCTGACCATCTGGGACTCGCTGCTGCTCTCCGTGACCGAAGCCAGGCACGAGCGGCCCTACAGCATCTTCTCCGAGCGCCAGGTGTTCCGCCGCCACGAGGACGAGATGGCTCACTACCTCGACTACTTCGGGTTCAAGGACCCGGCGGCCTTGGCACTCTCGGCCGGCGAGAAGAAGCTCCTCGACATCGTGCGCTGCCTGCTCCTGCGGCCAAGCTTCCTCCTCCTCGACGAGCCGACCGCCGGTCTTCCGGACGACCTGACCGAGAAGGTCATGGTCGTGGTCCGGGAGCTGGCCGCGAAGGGTACGTCGGTCGTCATCGTCGAGCACGACCTCAACGTCATCTGGAACCTCTGCGAAGTGGTGCACTTCATGGCGGAAGGCAGCGTCATCCTGCGCGGCAACCCCACGTCGATCCGCGAGAACCACACGGTCGTGGAGAAATACCTGGGAGAGGGTCATGTCTGAGACAGCTGCCCCTCCCACCATCGAGGTCTCGGGGCTGCGCAGCGGCTATCACGGCGTCACGGTCCTCAAGGGCCTCGACTTCGCGGTCGGCCAGGAGGTCTTCGCCGTGCTCGGGGCCAACGGCGCCGGCAAGACGACGCTCCTCGCCACTCTGGCTCGCCTGCTCCCGCTCATGGGCGGGACGATCCGCTTCCAGGGTGAGGACGTCTCGGACCTGCAGCCCTACGAGACCGCCGTGCGGGGTATCGCCTACGTGCCCCAGGAGCAGGGTGTCTTCCCCAACCTCACGGTCAACGAGAACCTGCGCGTGGGCGGCATGATCGGTGCGCGCTCGCGCGAGGAGCGGATGGCCGAGGTCTTCGAGCTCTTCCCCGACCTGCGGGCCATGCAGCGGCAGCTGGCAGGGACGCTGAGCGGTGGTGAGTCGCGCATGGTCGCCTGCGGGCGGGCGCTCATGCAGGATCCCCGGGTCCTGCTGCTGGACGAGCCCACGGCGGGCCTCTCGCCGCTCTACGTGGACCTCTTCATGGGCAAGATCCGCGAGATGCACGAGAGCCGAGGCGTGGCTATCGTGCTCGCCGAACAGAACGCCACCAAGGCGCTCGAGGTGGCGGACCGGGTCATGGTCCTGAGCCTTGGAGAGGCGCATGCCATCGCGAACGCAGCGGATGTCACGACGAAGCAGTTGAAGGAGGGTTACCGGATCTGACGAGTCTCGCACTTCGGTCCAGGCCACAGCTTTGGTCAAGGCCAAACATGGAGGAGTGTTCAATGAGGATCCAGAGCATCAGGTCTCGGCGCATCCTGGTGATGTTCGCCGCTATGGGCCTGCTCACCGCGGCCATCGGGGCCGCCCCGGTGGCGGCCCAGGACGACAAGGCGGGAGAGCCGGTCGTGGTCTGCGAGCTCGCCTACTACACCGGCGAGTTCCAGTCGTACGGGCCGTCCCTCACCAACGACGTGCGCTTCCCGATCGAGGAGGTCATCAACCTCGACCCGCCGCTGGGGCGCACCTGGGAGCTGATCTCCGAGGACATCGGGGACAGCTTCGAAGGCCAGGCGGCCAAGACCTGCATCGAGCAGCACGGTGCCGAGATCCTGGTGAGCATCGCGCACCAGTACCGCACGTACCGTGACTACATGATGGAGACATGGGCAGAGAACGACAGCCCGCTGGGTCCATCGGTCCACGGTGGCGCCATCCCGGGCAACCTCGGCGGCAAGGCGGCAGAACCGATCTTCCGAGCCCAGGGTCTCGACCAGGGCCTCGGCGTCTACGGCGCCCTGTACGCGAGCGACATCGGTGCCAAGAACGTGGTCATCTTCGCCACTGAGGTGGAAGGGTTCCAGCAGGCTGCTGATACTCAGCAGGCAGCAGCCGAGGCCCTGGGCATCAACGTGCTCGAGCGCATCGACGCCCCCGCCCAGCAGTCCTCCTATCGCACGGAAGCCCAGAAGATCGCCGACCTGAACCCGGACGCCGTCCTCATCCAGGCGGGATCGGTGGAGTCTGCCACGCTCATCAAGGAGGCGGCCGAGGCGGGCCTGTCGCTGAACTGGATCGGTGAGACCGGCTGGAGCGAGGCCGAGTTCATCGGTTCGCTGGGCGCCGACCCCATCCCGACACAGAAGTCCATCGGCTTCGCCACGTTCGCTCCGAACACGTCGAGCCCGGCCTTCGCGTTCTTCCAGCCCCTCTGGGATGGTCAGACGGACTGCGCCGACGGCGTGGCCACCTGCCCGCCCTACGATGCCACCAACCAGTACGCCACCTCGACCTACGACCTGCTCGTCCAGACGGCCCTCGCCGTCGAGGCCGGCGGCTCGTACAAGGCCAGTGATTGGGCGCCGGCCATGAACGCCGTCGGCGAGGCACCGGGAGAGGTCTGCTACACGTACGCCGACTGCCTGGCTCTCATCCGCGAGGGCAAGGACATCGACTACGAGGGCATCACCGGACCCGGCGACTACACGGACGGCGGCGTCAATGCCGTCAGCCCCGCGTTCATCCCGTTCAACGCGGACGGCACCATCGGCGAGCCCGTGGCTCTCGACCCGGCGAAGGCACTCGAACTGCTCGACCAGGTCAAGACCGAAGCCGTGTGTGAGCCGGCTCGATCCGCCCAACGAGTGCAGCTGGTAGCGGGCCGCCCGCCAGTCTGACCCGCACCAAGTACAAGAGCCCTCCCGCCTCGAGGCGGGAGGGCTCTTGCGTTCCTCCAACACAGTTCGTGCTTCTTTCACCACCGGGACAACCGGTCAGTCCTGTGAGCGTGCCTCGATCTCGCGGACCGCGGCATCCCAGGCCGCGGGCTGGGATGCCGCTGCGAGCCGCCCCACGACGAACTCGATCTGGCGCATGCAGCCATCGCGCCAGACGCCGCTGGCAAGGAAGTCGTCGTGGCCGCCGGGCACGCGCAGGTCGCAGCCGATAAGGGTGCGGCAGTCGACCGCGCCGTACTCGGCGCGGAACGCGTCGAGGGTCGCGGCGACGAGCAGTCGCGCAACCCGCTTGGCCTCTGCATGGTCGTCGATCCGCCGCTCGGCAAGCATCCCGACGGCGAGGGCCGCGCCCGTGATCGGCGCCGCACAGGCCGCCGCTGTAGGCGACGCCGCCGTTGAGAGCGACGGCCGCTGCCGGGTCCATGGGATCGTCGAGGCCGTAGGCTGCCTTGAGCACCATGTAGGCGGTCTCCGCGCAGCCGAACTGGTGGTGCTCGTCGAGGTAGTAGGCGCGGGCGAGCCCGACAGCATCCACCTCGCTGGCTCGCCCGCCTCCCTGCTCTGCCATGCCGCTCGCTCAGGCTTCCTGCAGCGCGACGGGGGTTCGGAAGAGGATGAGAACGTTGAACCAGCCCAGGAAGCAGCCCAGCAGGCAGGCCAGCATGGCGCCGATGGCGGCGACGAGCGGCTCCAGCGCGGCGTCGATGCCCGCCGGTGCCGCGGCCAGGAAGGCGTCGGTGAAGTAGATGCCCAGCATCAGCGAGACGCCGTTGAAGAAGGGCAGCGTGGCCGTCGTCGAGAGCGGCAGGGGCACCCAGCGAATGGCGTAGAGGAAGATGCAGAAGCCCAGGAAGAAGGCGATGAAGGCTGCGATGTCATTCTCTGCCACCAGGCTGGTGTCGACGAGAAGCCGCTCCAGGATGACGTTGGCCGTCGTGATGCCCAGCGCCCCCAGGACCCCCACGAAGAAGGCCGGGATGATGAGGCGGAGCGCCTCCGGTCGAGCACCCAGCACGAAGTACTCGGCCCAGACGATGAAGGCCGCCCAGAGCGGCAGGGCATAGTCACCCAGCCACAGCCCGAACGGCAGGCTCAGGGCCACGGTGATGGCCACGGCCAGCCACATCGGGACGCGATCGCGCATGGCCGGAGGCTCGGCAGGAGCAGCCACACCGTCGCCTGCCGTGCTCGTCACCACCATCAGCCCCTCTCCTTCGCCAGCCGGTGTCGTCTGAGCTACTGCAGGCACCCGGTGCCCGCAGTCTGCGGTCGGCGGCGCCGGCCAGTCGAGGGCCGAACGCCCCGCTCAGGCGGGCCAGCCGACGCAGCAGAGGAGCCCGACAGGGAGGCGACGTCGCCCGCGACATGGAACGCTCGTCCGCGGTGATACTGGACCCATGCCCCTCCCCCGACTCCCCCGCGTCCCTGATGACTGGGCGGTCTGGGCGTTCAGCGATACGCACGGCGTCACGTCCGGGCTCCTGGCTGCCCTTCGTGCGGCCGGCATCCTCGATGAGGCCCTCCACTGGGTGGCCCCGCCACGGACCGCCCTCGTGGGCTGCGGGGACTACATCGACCGGGGCCAAGACGTGCGTGGGCTCGTGGCCCTGCTGCGCCGCCTGCAGGCGGAGGCCGATGGCGCCGGCGGCACGGTCCTCCTGGCACGCGGCAACCATGAGGCCATGCCGCTCATGATCCGCGGCGGCGCCCACGAGTGGCTCGAAACCTGGCAGGAGTACGGCGGCGATGCCACGCTGGCCTCCTTCGGGTGTCGCACCGAGGAAGCCCGTGATGCGCGACGCATGGTCGCCCACCTCGAGACCGGTGCGCCCGGCCTCTTCGGCTGGCTGGCCGACCTGCCTCAGGCGGTACGCTGGCGGGACGTCCTGTTCGTGCACGGCGGCCTGCCGCCCCACCGCGGTCCCGACGACCTCGGCACCACGACGGACGAGCACCTCTGGATCCGTTCCGGCTTCTTCGACAGCCCTTGGGAGACGCCGGGCTTCGATGCCTACCGCGCCGCCGGCATCGACCGCGTCGTCTTCGGTCACACCCCGCAGTGGTCCGGGCCAACGCTCTTCCACGAAGGGCACTCGCTGGGCATCGACACCAACGCCGTGGGCAACCCGCGCATGCCCGCAGGTGCCGTCCAAGAACTGACGCTCCTCGGGCTGGCGGGTGTGGGCTCCTTCGAGCAGGCTCGCATCGTGACGATCCCCACCGCCGACGCACCCGACCGGATGCTGCGCCGTCACGAGCGCGAGGGCTGACGGTCTATCCGCGTTCCGGCTGCTCCGTCCCGTCGAGGAGGCGCAGAGCCTGCTCGAGCGATGCGCGCGCGCGATCGAGGTTGCGCGTCACGATGGCGTCCGGGTCTGGCGCCACCGTCAGTGGCGGGTCGATGAGGTCGACCGGCGGCGACGATCGGCCGAAGGCGAGCGCCTCGTCCGCCCAGCGCCCCTGCCATCCGATCGGCGTCTGCCGGTGGGCATCCAGATGGGCCTGGGCGAGCCAGACGATGGCCCACGAGCGCGGCACCACGTGATAGGCGTCATATCCTCCCCCGCCGGTAGCCAGCCAGCGTCCTTGGCCGTACCGGTGCGCCAACCCGTCGACCAGGTGGCAGGCGCGCTCATACGAGGCGGTCGTGACACGCAGGTGCGCGAGGGGATCGAGAGCGTGGCTGTCACAGCCGTGCTGCGAGATGATGAAGGTAGGCCGGAAGGCTTCTGCCAGCGCGGGCAGCACGAGTTCGACCGCTGGCCACCAGGATCCGTCACCCGAGCCCTCATCCAGCGGGACGTTCACGGCCGTGCCCGGCGCCTCGTCGGCGCCCGTCTCGTCGATCATCCCGGTCCCGGGGAAGAGATGACGACCGGTCTCGTGGACGGAGAACGTCAGCACGGCGGGGTCGTGCCAGAAGAGCGCCTGCGTGCCGTCGCCGTGGTGCACGTCAAGGTCGACGTAGAGCACCCGGTGGCCAGCATCGCGCGCCCGGGCCACCGCCAGCGCGACGTCGTTGTAGATGCAGAAGCCCGCCGCGCGCGTGCGCATCGCGTGGTGCAGGCCGCCGGCCGGCGAGAAGGCGTGTGTGGCTTCGCCGGCCAGGATGCGCTCGACCGCCCCGAGGGAGCCACCGGCCACCAGCGCGGCGGCTTCGTGCATGCCGTGGAAGGCCGGTACGTCGGGCGTGCCCACGCCCATGGCAGGCGGCTGCCAGGGATGGTCGCTGAAGGAGCGAACCTGCGCGATGTACTGCGCCACATGGAGTCGGGCCAGCTCCGCGTCGGTGGCTGCCTCGGGCGCCACCAGGCGTTCCGCACCGAACGCGCGCAGCAGGTCGATGCCCGGCCCGAAGCGCCTCGGCGTCAGGGGGTGGCCAGGCCCGAAGTCGTAGTCGCGCAGCGCGTCGCTCCAGACCAGGATCGGCTGCTCCGACGCTTCAGTCAGCGGACGGCTCCCAGGCGCCCCCATCCAGTGCTGCCATGAAGGCCTGCTCGGGTGCCTCACCGCGGTCGAGGCGGCGCGCATAGTCGGCCACGAGCCCGGCGAACGCCGCCTCCTGCGCGGCCGTGGCCCTGGCGTCGGATGACGGATCCTCCGTTCTCGCCATCGTCATCGGGCGTGGCCACCGCGGGGCGCTCGAGCAGCGTGACGCTCTCGCCGAGGGCGTCCGGCTCGACGCTTCCGGCCGAGGCGATCATGACCACCGCCGCAGCGTGATACGCGCCGGCGTCCAGGGCTGCACGGCGCGCTGCCGGGTCGAGTTCCTCGGTCACCACGAGCACGCGGTAATCGGTCACGTAGCGCAATCCCAGTTCGACATCGGCCGCGTCGAGGCGCGGGAGCCCCTGCACGGCGTCCTCACCAACGAGGGGCGGTGTGCGCGTCGACGGATCGCGCAGCAGCGCGGCGTGTCCCACGCCGGCCCGGCCCAGCTCCACGACGACGCGATCGCCCTCCGGGTCGTCGCCGACGCTGCCCACAAGCTCGACGGCCACGCCCGTGCGGCCGAGTGCCAGGGCCACCTCCACGCCGAGGCCGCCGGGAGCCAGCTCGCCGTCGGGTTCGGGGCGGTACACCCGAGGCCGGCCGAGGACGACGATCATGTCCGCGCCTGCCCTCGGGGTGGGGCGTGCCCGGGGCTGCTTCGTGTGACGTCGCGGGGATCTCTAGGATGCACCCGCGACGTCCTCGTCCTGCAGGATCTCGACCTCCCCGTAGCCGGCGCTGTCCAGGGCTTCCCGGAACCGGGCGGCATCCCCCACCACGGTGATGGAGGCCTGCTCGGGATCGATATGTGCCCGGGCGGCCGCGAGCACGTCCTCCGCGCTGACGGAGGCCACAGCGGGCCGGTAGCGGTCCAGCTCGTCATCGGGCAGATCGTGGATGACCAGGCCAGCCAGTGCGCCCGCGACCTGTGAGGACGTCTCGAAGCGCAGCGGAAAGACACCCACCAGGTAGTCGCGGGCAGCATCCAGTTCTTCCGGCGCGACGGTCGCGTCGCGGATGCGGCCCAGCTCGGCCACGATGTCGGCGATGGCCGGCGCGGTCACCTCCGTCTCGACGGCGCAGCGAACCGAGAACGGCCCCGCACCGCGGCGCATGTCGAAGTCCGAGTGGACGCCGTACGTGTAGCCGCGTTCCTCCCTGAGGAGCCGGTTGAGCCGCGAATTGAAGAGCCCACCCAGCAGCGCATTCATGACGACCAGTGCATGGAAGTCGTCGATGCGCCGGCTGGTGCCCACGTGACCCACGCGGATCTCCGATTGAGGCGCGCCCGGACGGTCCACGACCACGACCCGTCGGCCGGGACGCGGGCTGTCGACCGCCGTTCCAGTGAGGTCGGCCTCTTGTGGACGGTCCGGCCAGGTGGCAAGGGCCGAGGCTACGATGTCCTCGACCGGCACCCCGTCGAGGTCGCCACAGACGATGATCGTGCAGGCCTCCGGCCGGAGGGCCCAGGCATGGCGTGCCGCGAGAGCCTCGCGGTCCAGGCCGGGGATGGTTTCCTCCGAGCCGGCCATCAGCCGCGCGTAGGCCGCATCATCGGCGTAGATGACGCCCGGAAAGAGCCGGTCAACGCGGCGCCTGGCGTCGGCCATCGTCTGCTTGAGGTCGTTGAGGCGCTCCTCACGCAGGCGCTCCACCTCGCGCTCCGGGAAACCGGGCTGCAGCGCCATCTCGGCCAGCAGCTCCATGGCCGGGCGGAGCCGCGTTCGCGGCACCTCGACCTGGACGCCGAGGCTGTCCCAGCCAGCGCTGGCGCCGAGGCTGGCCCCCAGCCGCTCGGCAGCTTCCACGAAGGCCACAGCGTCCCGCCTGGTCGTGCCCTCCGACATCGCCCGGGCGGCCAGCACCGTCACCCCCGCCTGGTCGGGCGCCTCCGCGACGGCCCCTCCTCCCGCGTCACCCTGCACCAGGAGCTGGGCCTGCAGCAAGGGCCGTCCCGGCACGTGCGCACGGATGAGCGTGAGCCCGCCGGGCAGCTGCGAGCGCTCGAAGTCGGGGAAGTCGTAGTCGCGCGGTCGGCCGGGGCCCGGACGCCGGTCGAGGATCGCCAAGTCGCTCATGCCGCGACCTCCGCCTCAGTCCGCGGGACGTAGGTCAGCACGGCCCGGCCGTCGGCGCCGAAGACCTCGGCGCAGACATCGCGCACGGCCTCGGCGTCCACGGCCTGGTAGCGGGCGAGCTGCTCGTTGACGAGCTCCGGTCGGTCGAAGTAGGTGGCGTACATGGAGAGCCTGTCGGCGACCTCGTCCATCCGCGAGAGGGCCGCCAGCTCCGACGATTCGATGAGCGCCCCTGCACGCAGGAGCTCATCGTCGGTCACCGACTCGTGGGTCATGCGCTGCAGCTCCTCATCCAGGATGCGTTCCACGGTGACCGCGTCGGACTCGGGCCGTGCCGTCACCCAGCCAGCCGCGATCGACGATCCGGCTACCAGGGGCAGGGCGAAGAAGGCCACGTCCTGGGCCACCTGCTCATCGCGCACGAGCCGCCTGTGGAGACGGCTGCCTCGGCCGCCGGCCAGGATCTGGGTGGCCACCTCCAGGGCATCGAAGGCCCGCGTCCCGAAGGCCGGGCAGCGGTAGCCGACGTGCACGCGGTCGAGCGGCACCGCATCGGGCACGACCTCCCGGCTCCCGAGCGCGGCACCCGGGTCGCGGATGCGCCAGGCCGGCAGGTCCAGGTTGGGCTCGACGGGGCCGAAGTAGCGCTCCACCATCTCGATGACGGGTTGCTCGTCGATGTCGCCGGCCACCGTGAGGACGGCGTTGTTGGGCACATACCAGGTACGGAAGAAGGACTGCACGTCATCCAGGCTGGCCGCGTCGAGGTCGGCCATGGAGCCGATGGGCGTGTGGTGGTAGGGGTGGCCGATCGGGAAGACAGCCGCCATGAGCTTCTCGTAGAAGGAGCCGTACGGGCGGTTGTCATAGGACTGGCGCTTCTCGTTCTTGACCACGTCGCGCTGGTTGTCCAGGTTCTCCTGGCTCAGGGCATCCAGCAGCGTGGCCATGCGATCGGCCTCCAGCCAGAGGCCCAGCTCGACCTGGTGCGAGGGCAGCGTCTCGAAGTAGTTGGTGCGGTCGAAGTACGTCGTCGCGTTGCACACGCCGCCGGCGCCCTGCACGATGCCGAGGTGCTCGGCCTTGGCGACGTGCCGGCTGCCCTGGAACATGAAGTGCTCGAAGAGGTGGGCGAAGCCGGTCTTGCCGGGCTGCTCGTGCTTGGAGCCGACGTCGTACCAGAGGTTGATGGCCACGACGGGAGCCACCCGGTCCGGCGCCACGATGACGCGCAGGCCGTTGGCGAGGGTGTGCTGGCTGAAGCGAACGTGGGGGCTGTCGCTCACGACAGCCCCGCCATCAGGGCGGTGGGCATGGCCTCATCCTAGCGGGGCTCGACATCGGGCGCCCCGACGACGTGGATGGCAGCGAAGCCCTCTTGTCGCAGGGCCGCCCGTGCCCTAGCCAGCTGCCCGACGTGGCGCCGCACCACGGACTCGGGGACCTGGCGACCCGGCCGCCGCGCGTTGTTGGCCAGGCAACGCTCCAGGGGCACCTCGAAGACGACGGCCACTGCCGGCCGCCCGGCCTGGCGGGCGAGGCGCCGCAGGCTGCCCCGTGCCCCGGTCGCCAGGTTCGTGGCATCGATGACCGTCAGCAGGCCGCGCCGGAGTCGCGCCCGGGCCGCCGCGTGCAGCAGCCGGAAGGCGTCGGCCGTCGCCGATTGGTCTGCCGGGTCGTCGGCGACCAGGGCCCGGAAGGCATCAGAGGAGAGCACCTGTTGCGGCTCGAACCGGAGTGCAGCCCACGTCGACTTGCCGCAGCCGGAGGCACCCACGAGGAGCACGAGAGCGCCGCTGGGCCACGACTGGGGGTCGTCGCGCGCCTGGCCGGGGGGTCGCTTCAGCGGTCGGTGCCTCCGCCCAACCATGTCGCCAGCGAGCGCACGTCGGTGACCTTGGCCTGTGCCGCCGGGTCCAGCGAGCGAGCCGCGGCGACGGCCGTGTCGATATCCGTGAGGCAGAGGATGCCCTCGGCGACCGCGGCATGGCGGATGGCCGCCGCATCGAGCACGGCGCCCGAGCGCGGCGCCGGCGTGTTGACGACGAGCGAGACATCGCCACTGGCGATGACGTCGAGGATCGACGGCAGCCCATCGTGGGGCGCCCCCAACAGGGCCGCCTCTCGCACCTGGTGGCCCAGCCGCCGCAGGCCGGCTGCCGTGCCCGGGGTGGCGATGAAGTGATAGCCGACGTGCGCCAGCGCTCTCGCGAGCTCGGCGAGCCGCCCCTCGTCACGGGGCGCGATCGAGATGAGGGCGGCCGCGCCGATGGGATCGGGCAGCGGTGGCCGCAACGATGCCGCCAGCAGCGCCTTGGCCATGGCGACCTCGAAGTCCTCGTGCAGGCCGATGACCTCCCCCGTGGACTGCATGCCGGGACCCACGCTGGGGTCTACGCCGCGCAGCTTGGCCGTCGAGAAGACCGGTGCCTTGACGGCCACCAGGCCGGGCGGCGGCAGCAGTCCGTCCCGCCAACCCAGCTCCGCCAGCGTGGCGCCCTGTGCCGACGCGCGTGGCCAGCGCCACCATGGGCACGCCAGTCACCTTGGAGAGGAAGGGCACCGTGCGGCTGGCGCGCGGATTGACCTCCAGCACGTAGACGCCGTCGTCGCGGACGATGAACTGGGCGTTGACGAGGCCGCGCACGCCCACCTCGAGGCAGATGCGGCGCATGGCCGTCACGATGAGCGCCTGGTCGGCGGCCGAGAGCTGCTGCGGCGGGAAGACCGCCACACTGTCGCCGGAGTGGACGCCGGCCCGCTCGACGTGGGCCATAAGCCCGGGGATGAGCACGTCCCGCCCGTCGGTCACGGCATCGATGTCGACCTCCAGGCCTTCGAGGTAGGCGTCGATACGCACCGGCCGCTCCTCGCTCACGAGCGTAGCCGTGGCGAGCTGCCGCTCCAGGTCTCCCGGACCGTGACAGAAGTCGATGGCCAGGCCGCCGATCACGAAGGAGGGCCGCACCAGCACCGGATAGCCGACCTCCTCGGCCACCGCGAGCGCCTCCGCCAGGGAGGTCGCCATGCCACCTCGGGGCTGCGGGATGCCGAGCTGGTCGACCATCTGGGCAAACCGCGTGCGCTCTTCGGTCCGCTCGATGGCATCCAGGTCGATGCCCGGCAACGGCACGCCGGCCGCGGCCAGGGCCGACGCCAGGTTGAGTGGCGTCTGACCGCCGAACTGCACGAGCGCCGGCAGAAGCCCCTCGCCGCCGAGCGACTCGGCATCGATGACCTCGAGGACCGATTCGGCGTCCAACGGCTCGAAATAGAGGCGCGAGGAGGCGTCAAAGTCGGTCGAGACCGTCTCGGGGTTGGAGTTGATCATGACTGCGGCCTGGCCATCTGCGCGCAGCGTCTGGGCCGCCTGCACGGCGCAGTAGTCGAACTCGATGCCCTGGCCGATGCGCACCGGGCCGGAGCCGATGACGAGCGCGGCCGGGCGCGGCACCGGGGCGGCCTCCGGCTCGCAGCCGGCCGCAGCGTAGGTAGCGTAGAAGTAGGGCGTCTCAGCGGCGAACTCGGCGGCGCAGGTGTCCACCATCGCGTAGCCGGGCCGCAGCCCCACGGCATGCCGCCGCCGGCGTACCTCCGACTCGCCAAGTCCAGTGAGGCTGCCGATGTCACGGTCGCTGAAGGAGGCCCGCTTGGCCGACACCAGCAGGTCATCCGACAGCCCGACGCCGGCGTCGTGCAGGCGCCGCTCCAGGTCCGCCAGGCGCTCCATCTCCGACAGGAACCAGGGAGCGATGCCCGTGACCCGTTGCAGCTCGCCGGCGGGGACACCACGTCGCAACAGCGCCAACGAGCGCCAGAGCCGCGAGTCCGACGGCTGCAGGAAGCGCAGAAGCAATCCGGCCCGGTCGGTCGGACGGGCCTCGTCGACATCCTCGCTGATGAGCCCGGAGCCATCCACGAGGAACTCACCGAGCCGCTCATCGCCGCGGTCGGTGGCCGATGGGATGGGTGCGGGCTCACCGTCCCGGCCACTCGTCGCCCAGCCTGCAAGCACGTCCACCGTGCGGCGCCAGGCCGGGTCCTCGGCCAGGAAGCCGGCACCGGCCTGCTCGAGGCCGCGCAGGGCCTTGTTGAGGGCCGCGCCGAAGGTGCGGTCGATGGCCATGACCTCGCCGGTGGCCTTCATCTGCGATCCCAGCGTCCGCTCGGCGCCGGGGAACTTGTCGAAGGGGAAGCGGGGCAGCTTCACGACGACGTAGTCGAGAGCCGGCTCGAAGGCCGCCACCGTGGTGCCGGTGATCGCGTTGGGGATCTCGTCCAACCGGCGGCCGATGGCGATCTGAGCAGCCACGCGCGCGATGGGGTAGCCGGTCGCCTTGGAGGCCAGGGCAGACGATCGGCTGACCCGCGGGTTGACCTCGATGACCGCGTAGTCCGCGGCATCCGGCGACAGCGCGAACTGCACGTTGCAGCCACCCTCGACGCCGAGTGCCCGGATGATGTCCAGGGCGGCCGTGCGTAGCCGCTGGTGCACCGGGTCCGGCAGCGTCTGCACCGGCGCCACGACGATCGAATCGCCCGTGTGCACGCCCAGCGGGTCGACGTTCTCCATCGAGCAGACGGCGATGCAGGTGTCGGCCGCGTCGCGCATGACCTCGTACTCGATCTCTTGCCAGCCGGCCAGGTAGCGCTCCACCATGACCTGGCCGATGGGGCTCAGGCGCAGGCCCGCCCGAACCCGCTCCTCGTAGGCCTCCGGCGTGGCGACGATGCCCCCGCCGGTACCGCCCAGGGTGAAGGCCGGGCGCACGATGGCGGGCAGGCCGATGTCCGCCAGGGCGCGTGCCGTGGCAGCCGCGCGTTCGGCCTCCGTGGTCCCCGCTACGATGGCCGACGGCGCGTAGGGTTGGACGATGGAATCCAGGAGGTCGCGGAAGCGCTCCCGGTCCTCGGCCATCTCGATGGCCGCGATGGGTGTGCCTAGCAGGCGTGTCCCGGTCCTCGTCAGGATGCCGGCCCGCGAGATCTCCATGGCCAGGTTGAGGCCCGTCTGGCCGCCCAGGCTGGCCAGCAGACCATCGGGGCGCTCGATATCGAGGATCCGTTCCACCGAGGCCACCGACAGCGGCTCCAGGTAGACGACGTCCGCGACACCGGGGTCGGTCATGATGGTGGCTGGGTTGGAGTTGAGCAGGATGGTGCGGATGCCCTCCTCCCGCAGGGCTCGGCAAGCCTGCGTCCCCGCGTAGTCGAACTCCGCCGCTTGCCCGATGATGACCGGCCCGGAGCCGAGGATGAGGATCGATCTCGGACGCTCGGGTCTCATGTCACGGACCGTGGTTCGCGGGCGTGCACGTGGCCCAGGAAGCGGTCGAAGACCTCGGCCGCATCCAGCGGGCCGGGGGAACCCTCCGGGTGATACTGCACCGTCTCGATGGGCTGCTCGTGATGCCGCAGGCCCTCGACGGAGCCATCGTTGAGGTTGCGCTGGCTGACGTAGAAGCCCGATCCGCCGGGCAGGGATTCGCCGACGACCTCCACCTCGTGGTTTTGGGCCGTCACGGTCACGCGCCCGGAGCCCTCGTCGCGCACCGGGTGGTTGGCCGCGTGGTGGCCGAACCGCAGTCGGCGTGTTTGGGCGCCGGCCGCGCGAGCCACGATCTGGTGCCCCAGGCAGATGCCGAGCAGCGGACGGCCGTCTGCGATGACGGCCTGCGCCAAGGCGACGGGGCCTCCGAGGAGCGCGGGATCGCCGGGGCCCGGGGAGAAGACCACGCCGCACACGTCAGCCGCCAGCACCTGCGCGGCCGTAGCTGTATGCGGCAGCACACGCACGCGTGCGCCCCGCCGGTGTAGCGCGCGGATGATGCTCGTCTTGAGGCCGAAGTCCACGACGACCACGACGGGCCCTCGGTCACCGACTTCGTAGGGCGCGTTCGCCGAGACCTGTGACACGAAGTCCTGCGCGTCCCAGGGCGGGACCGCCCGCGCCGCCGCCACCGCCGCCTCGACGTCCACCTCGCCGGGCGCCGTGATGACGCCGCGCAGTGAACCGCTGCGGCGCAGGTGCCGCGCCAGCGTCCGCGTGTCCAGCCCGGCCACGGCCGGCACACCGGCCGACCGCAGCAGGTGCACGATCTGGCGCGCCCGGCCGAGGACGCCGGCCGTGGCGTGCCCCACCACGAGGCCGCGCAACCAGGGCTGCTCCGACTGATCGTCGTCGGCGAAGCGCCCATGGTTGCCGATGAGCGGGAACGTCATGACCACCAGTTGGCCGGCGTAGCTCGGATCCGTGCAGACCTCCTGGTAGCCGGTCTGCGAGGTATTGACGACCAGGTCGCCACCGCGGCCGACGGGGGCGCCGAAGGCCACCCCCCGGTAGACCACGCCGTCTTCGAGCGCCAGGAGGCATGGGCCGCTGCTCCCGATGCGCGGATCCACGACAGCCTCTGGCGGCAAGGGCAGCACCGTTGGCGCACGCACCGACCGGCACTGTCGGCGGCGGCGGGGCTGGCCGGCGGCCGCGTCCGGCAGAAGCGCGGGCATGCTCAGACGACCTCCTTGCTGGCCTCACAGGACCGGGACGCCGGCCTCACGGGACCGGCCGGGCAAGTGTCGGCAAGCGTACTACGGCTCCTCGCCCAGGAGCACCCGGCGCATCTGGGGACCGATGATCTCTACCCACCCGGCGTATTGCTTGGCGCTGGGATAGGGTCCCTGTCCGACCACCAGGCTGGCGTCGTCGGCGACCCGCTGGTTCACCGGCGAGATGTCGATGACCGGGATGTCCCGTTCCTCGGCCAGTGCCGCGAGGATGGCGTTGGCCTCGGCCACGTCGGCCCGTCCGGCCTCGCGTGGCCCATAGTCGCCTCCGCGTGCCGTGAGGGTGTGGTCCGGCGTGGTGATGAGGAAGAGACGGTGGGCGGGGACGATGGCCAGCAACGCATCGAGGATCTGGGCCATGTTGGCCTCGTAGTCCTCAAGGCTGATGTCGCGCGCGATGATGTCGTTGACGCCTACCTGCAACGTGACCACGTCCGGCTCGAGCGCCTCGACTTGGGGCAGCTGCACACGCTGCACGTCCTCGCTGGTATGGCCGCTCTCGGCCAGGTTGTCCACCAGCCGCAGGCGCAGGTCGCCGTGGTCCATGGCCGCGGCGAGCTGCGCCGGCCAGCTGTCTCGCCGGGCAGCGCTGGTGTCCGTGCCGGCCGTGTAGCCATCGCCGAGCGTCACCAGCCGCAGCGGCTCCGGCTCGCTGGTCGCGTGCGTGCCCGCGGTACCCGGCGCAGGCGACGCGACCGAAGCCGGCGTCGCCACCTCGGGCTGCGAGCCGGCCAGCGAGCATCCGGCCAGGGCCAGCGCGGCGACGGTCGTCAGGGCCAGGAAGCTTCTCACTCTCGGATGCGCAGGATAGCGCGCTCGCGTCGAGTCGCGAGCAGGCGATGGCCTGGCGTCCGCCCATGCTCCGGATGCTCTCTTGCGGGACGTCGCTATGCTCGTGTCACCGATCCCCCGCAGTGAGGAGTCTGCTCATGCCACGCTCGATGTGGCGCGGCGCCATCCAGTTCGGGCTGGTGACCATCCCGGTCCGGCTCTACCTGGCCACGGAGTCGCGAGGGGGGCTCTCATTCAACCTGCTGCACGCACCTGACCAGCGACGCATCCAGATGAGGATCCACTGTCCCGAGCACGGCGAGATCCCGCGCTCGGAGACCGTGCGGGGCTACGAGTGGTCGAAGGATCACTACGTCGTCATCGAGGACAGCGACCTCGAAGCCGTGCCCCTGCCGACCGTCAGGGCCATCGAGATCGAACAATTCGTGCCTGCCACGCGCGAGCGGCGCGAGACGGTCTTCGTGAAGCAGTCGTACTACCTCGAGCCAGAGCCGCTGGGACAGAAGGCCTTCGCCCTGCTCAAGGCGGTCCTGGCCGAACGCGACCTGCAGGCGGTGTGCAAGATCGTCCTCAAGGACCGCGAGCAGCTTGCCGCGCTGGATCCCTTCGGGCCCACCATGCTGCTTTCCACCCTGTACTGGCCGGATGAGGTGCGCGACGTCGGAGAGCTGCAGATCCCGGAAGTCGACCCGGAGTTCAAGCCCGCCGAGCTGGACATGGCCCGTCAGCTCGTCGAGACGCTGAGCGGTGAGTTCGACAGCTCGCGCTACCGGGACGGCTATCGCGAAGCTCTTCTTTCGGTCATCGAGGCCAAGGCAGCCGGGCAGCCCGTCGAGACACCGGCGCCGGCACCCGCCGCGAGCAAGCTGACCGACCTCATGGCCATCCTGGAGGCCAGCGTCGCCGCAGCGCGCGAGGAGGCCCGGCAGGCAGAGTCATCCGCCGCCCCTGCCACCCCGGCCAGGCGATCTCGTCGCCCTGCCGCGGCCACTGCATCGACGAACAGCTCACCGACCAAGCGCCGCAAGACCGCCTGAAGCGCGCCTGACACCTGCCATGGTCGACCGTCAGCTCTCGTTCCCGCTGGGAGGTTCGACCCAGGGATCAGCCCCTGCCCTCCCGGCACGCCTCGGCTTCCCGGTGGCGACCGAGGGCGGCAGCCCCTTCGATGATGACGAGCGCTTCTTCGAGCCCTGGTGGCCGGGTGCCCAGGCCCTGCTGCGTCGAGAGGGTGACCGCTTCGAGCTACGTACGGAGCACCTCAGCGACCCCTTGGCGGCGTTCCCTGAGCTGCGCTCGATGGCCAGGCAGCTCGGCGCGGACGGCGTGATCGTGGAGGGCACCCTGCTGGCACTTGATGCCGAGGGTCGACCGGACCCCAGGCTGCTGCGCCGCCACTTGGCGGGGGCGACGTCCGGTGAGGCCGTCGATGGCGCGTTCGTGGCCGCCGACCTGGCCTATCTCGAGGGGCGGTCCGTGGCTCGCCTGCCGTTCGTGGAGCGGCGGCGGCGGCTGGCCGCGCTGCTGCCCGATGTGCAGTCCTGTGCCCTCAGCCGAGGCCTGGTCGGGGAAGGCGTGACGCTCGCCCGGGCCGTGGCCTCACTGGGTCTTGACGCCGTCTCGGTCCGCCGTCTCGATGGCCGCTGGCATCCGGGGAACGCCGGCGACGACTGGCTGCGGCTGCGCGTCAACGAGCCCCTGACACTGCCCACGAGGCCGTTCCTGGTCTTGCTCGAGAAGCTCCCCCTGGGCGACTGAGCCGGTCATCCTGGTCCGCGCCGGGCGAAGCCACCGGGCACGCTACAGCCAGTTCGTGGCGACCTCGCCCCAACCGCGCATCGACCAGCCCTGCAGGACTTCGTCCACGACATGTTCTGCGAACTCGGCATCGAGCGCGCCCCCGAACATGAGTCGGAAGTAGACAGGCCCCATCAGCATCTCTACGGCCACATCGGGATGCACGTCCGGGCGCAGGTCGCCGCGCCGGATGCCGCGTGCCAGGACGCGGGCAACCTCATCGCGCCGCACCTGCACCACGGAAGCCCTGAAGGGATCGCCGAGCGCCGGGTCGCGCGCGATCTCCGAGAGCAGGGCTCGGATGACCGGGCCGAAGTTCGTCTCGGTCATGGCTAGCATCGGCGCCAGCACGGTAGCCAGCAACTCCGTCCGGGTATCTCCCACGTCCGGCACCGCCAGGAATGGGGTGGCCAACTCCAGGAGCACCTCGTGCGCCAGCGCCTGCTTGGATGGCCAGTGCCGGTAGATCGTCGCCTTCCCGACGCCGGCGAGTGCGGCCACGTGCTCCATGCGGACCCCGTCGAACCCCTCCTCGAGCAGGATGTGCCGGAAGGCGTCGCAGATGCTGCGCCTGGCCCGGACGCTGCGTGGCCTGCCCGGGCGGTTGCTCACGCGTGGCGACCGCGCCTCCCGGGCGATGATCTCATCCAACGCGTCCGTGAGCTCGGGCTCCGGAGGCGATGCCTCCCCGTCGCGAGTGAGGGCCAGTGGTTCGGCAGCCGTCATACCCGACCATGATACGAAACGGCGTGTCTCGATTGCAACCCATTCGTCACCGTTTGTAACGAGACGGCACGTCTTGCAATATCACGCCACCTGATATATGATACGGCTCGCCTCGGAACTACGGTCGACGGACCGGAGGGCCGGGCAGCACCGATCAAGCCCACAACACCCTGGAGGTCACTGATGACACAGTCACAGGCCGCCGGGTTCGCGACCCGGCCCACCGCGTTCCTCACCGAGCGCGACAACCAGCGAGCCGTCGAGCTCATCGAGTCCGCTGAACGTTCCTCGCCCTTCTGTCTCTGTGGCTCGCACATGCTGGCCGTGGCCAGGGGTGAGCAGGTCTGGCTGGAGTGTGCCGAGCTCGCCACGGAGAAGACCGGACTGGCCGGCCTGATGGCTCGCATGACGGCCTTCAGCCACTCGCGGCGGTTGATCATGGACCTTCAGGCCGCCAACTAGATACGCGTCGCGCTCGGGGTCCGGTCTCCTCCCTCCTCCTCCGCCGGATCACGATCGAGTCGCACCACAGCCCGTCGGGACTCCGCTCCACTGACCAGCCTGCTACTCCCTTAGCAGGCTGGGGGGCGGGCTCCGACGGGCTGTTCTTCTTCCCTGCCGGGAGATGACACTAGTACCTTCGCGTGGGTGCGCCCCGTCACCGCCCTGGACGACACTCGACCCCTCCGAACATCGAATCGGAGGGGTCGGTCGTGGCCGGGGTTGGTGAGCCGCGAAGGATTCGAACCTTCAACCTAGGGATTAAGAGTCCCTTGCTCTACCGTTGAGCTAGCGGCCCGTGCAGGGCGACACTGTAGCAAATGCGGCGCGGAAGGGCCGCCACCGCGCAGGGAAGGGAACGGAACGACGGCTAGATCGCTGCGCCACCGGGTTCTGGCCGGGGAGACCGTCTTCGGCACATTCATCTTCGGCACCGCCCCGCTCCTCGTGGAGGTGGCCGGACGAACGGGTCTGGACTGGCTGCTCATCGACCTCGAGCACGGCACCGCCGATGAGTCGGATCTGCTGCCCCTGCTCATGGCCGCCGGACTGACCGACGCCACGCCCCTCGTGCGCGTGGAGGCAGGCGAGCGCATCCGCGTGGGCCGTGCCCTGGACCTGGGAGCGGCCGGCATCATGGTCCCGCAGGTCCACTCGGCTGAGCAGGCCCGCCAGGTCGCGCGCTGGATGCGGACCCAGCCGGCCGGGGAGCGCGGCATCGCGCTGTTCACGCGCGGCATGGACTTCGGCCGTGTCGGCCATCA
Organism: uncultured Chloroflexia bacterium; assembly: GCA_963825995.1. Lineage (GTDB taxonomy): Bacteria > Chloroflexota > Limnocylindria > Limnocylindrales > CSP1-4 > JAFMJV01. The sequence continues at coordinate 539,581 of CAWGVH010000006.1, read as the reverse complement.
TGGCGCAGCGGCGCGCCACGAGGACCTGCTCACCATCGTGCAGATCGAATCCCGGGCCGCCCTTGACGAGGTCGAGGCCATCGCGGCGGTCGAGGGTGTCGACGTGCTATTCGTCGGCCCGACCGACCTCTCTCACGCACTCGGCAATCCCGGCGACATCGACCATCCGGCCTACCTGAACGCGTCGGAGCGGGTCGCGCGAGCTTGTCGGGACGCGGGCAAGACTGCCGGGGTCATGATCCGACAGGCCGACGACGTAGGTCGCTACGCGTCCCAGGGGTACCGATTCTTCGCACTCACGTCCGAAGCCAATATCCTTGACCGAGCCCTGCGCGGCGAGCTGGATGCCGCTCGCCGGGCGGCAACCATCGCGTGAGCATCAGAGGTCCTATGAGCCGATACCCGAGCCTGCCCCGGCACCGTGTGCGCCGATCGGTCGCCAGCGTCCTCGCCGCACTCGTGATCGTGGGCGCCCTTCCCGGCCTGGCCGCCGCGCAGGACATCACCGATCCCCGGAACCTCGAGCGAGAGTGGCAGCTGCTTGAGTACCGCGATGCCGATGGCCAGCTGCAGCTGGTGCCCCCCGGCATCGGCGTCACCGCCCTGCCCTTCCGCGGCAAGGTGAAGGGCAAGGCGGCCTGCAGCGACTTCGAGGCTACGTACACCCTGGCCAAGGACACCTTCCTCGTCGATACGCCGACCGTCGAGGCGCGAGGCTGCGATGCCGCTTCCCAGGGCATCGACGATGCCTTCTACCGCGGCCTGGCGGACACCCGGAAGTGGTCGACGCGAAGCTCCATCCTGACGCTTCGTGACGAGGTCGATGACGTCGTGATGACGCTGACTCGGGCCAAGCTTCCGGCCGATCCGACACTCGCCCGCTGGAACCTGGCGCGCATCGGTGCGGCCGACGGCTCGATCGCCCCGGTCCTCCAAGGCCTCGAGCCCTGGATCGAGTTCCTGCGCGGTGGACGCGTCGTGGGCAGCACCGGCTGCGGTTCGTTCGTGGGCTCCTACACCACGAACGACAGCACCATGACCATCGCTGACGTGGACGCGCGCCTGACCGAGTGCACGGACGCCGCGCGACAGCAGGCTGACGAGATCCTGACCACCTTGGCCGAGATCACCGACTTCGAGGTCCTGCCGGCCGGGCTCGTCCTCGAAGACGCGGCCGGCACGACACGCCTGGCCCTGGTGCCGGCCATCGACCTGGGACGCCGCACGTGGACCCCGGTCGAGATCCTCGGCCCCGACGGCGAGGTCGTCCTCGGGACCGACCGACTCAACACGTCGGCGGTCCGCTTCGCGGGCGGCATCGCCGACGGCCGTAGCCTCTGCCGCCGCTTCGAAGGCGGAAGCCTGCGCTCGGGGCTGGCGCTCAGCGCCTTCGACCTGGTCCCCGGGACCGGAGCCTGCCCCAAGCCCGTCGAGGGGCAGGAAGCCAGCGGCCAGGACGTCGAGGACGCCTTTCTTGGCGCACTCACCAGCACCGCCTCGCACGCGCTTCGCGGTTCGGAGCTCGAGCTCATGGACGTCGAGGGCCTTCCACTCATGCGGCTCGTACCACAGTCAGAGCTGGTGGGACCGACGTGGGTCGTGGCTGAGCTGGACACCGCGGCCGCTGGGCGCAAGGCGAAGCTCAGGGCCCCCAAGGGCGAGGCGCCCCTGACCGCTGTCTTCGAGGACGTGGAGATCGGCATCGTGCAGGGCGAGACCGGCATGAACGACTTCCTCGCCGACTATGTGACACCCGGCGCTGCCCAGATCGAGATCAGTGGCGCCACGCCCTTCGGCCGTGCCTGCGCCGGACGACGTGCGGCGACACCGCTGTGCCAGCAGGAGCTGGCCTACCTGGACCTGCTCCAGTCGGCGGACAGCTTCATCGTGCGACCGGAGGACCTGCGCCTCTTCGCCGGTACCCGCCCGGTCATCCGCTTCCTGCCCGCACAGGCGCTGCCCGCCACGCCCACCACCCCGGAGGGCTGAGGTCGGGGCACCTCACGGCAGCACACAGCTGCTCACGACGCCAGCGGGACGCCTGCGTCGTGGAGCCACCGGGTGGCGCTACCCTCCCCTGTTCGGACCTGCCGCGTCGGACCCGGCGTCGTCTGCCGGCAGGGCCCCGCCGGCCAGCGCAGGCGTGCCGGCTTCGAGCTCCGGCTCGTCGAAGGGCGCGCCGCCGACCGTCAGCTCGAAGCGACGCAAGCGTGCCAACGGCAGGAGCGCCACGGCCATCAGCAGCAGGGTCGCCACCAGGATGCCATCGAGCGCCCAGAGCTCGGCCGCAGCGGCGCCCACGAACGCTCCCATGATCTGCCCCAGCGCCAGGAAGACGCTGTAGAGACCCATGATGGCACCGCGGTCGAGGGGGAAGGACTCCGAGATATCCGCCAGCAGTCCGAGCGCCGCGGGCGTGGCACCAGCGATGAGGAAGAGGCCTGCGCCGAGGCCGGCCAGCATCGGCGCGCGCACCCACACGGTGCTGCCGCCCGCGTGGTTCAGGAGCATCGCGCAGATCACGAAGACGGCCCCGCCCATGACGCCGTAGAAGATGATGGTCGTACGGCGCATGGACACGAATCGGCCACCCCAGTACCACAGGCCAACGAAGAACACGATGCCGCCGAGCACGAAGGCCGCCGTCACCTGCCAGGGATCGAGTCCGCCCACGAGCGCCTGGTCCGAGACGCCCGCGTCCGGGGTCCGGATGAGCTGGAACAGCGTCTGCGAGGTGTACAGGCCGAGGGCCGCGTTGAGGGCGATCCAGGTGGGTGCCAGCAGCCAGACGCGCGACCGCCCCAGGATGCGGCGGTAGTGCGCCCACCCGGATGTGCGCCGCTGGAGGGGCGGTGCCGCCTGACCGCGGGGGATCGTGTAGCGGTAGAGCAGCAGCGCTCCCACATAGACCAGCGCGTTGGCCAGGAAGCCGGCCGGCCCCAGCATCGTCCAGACCGGACCGGCCGCCGCAAAGCCACCCGCCAGGCCGGCGATGGTGGCCGCCTCGAAACGTGCGGAAGCCCGGCCCCGCAGCGCCTCGTCCCCGCTCGTCGCCCAGGCGATGAAGCCCAGCACGGAGGGTACGCTGGCGGCCGTGGAGGCACCCTCCAGGACTCGCGTCACCCCAAGAAGCGGCAGGCTGCCCACGAGCACGGGCAGCGCGATGACCACTGAACCGGGTAGGTGCAGCTCGGCCGTGAGAGCCGTGAGGATGACGGCCGAGAAGCCGAACAGCGGACCGATCTGCATGACGCGGTGATGGCCGACCCGGTCGGCCAGGATGCCGAAGGGCGGTGACAGGATGAGCTCGGCGGCGAAGAAGAGCGCCGTCATGAGGGCCACCACGAAGGGTCCCACGGGCGGCCCGCCGTGCTCGGGCAGATCGGCCAGGAAGTAGACCAGCAGCGCGCCGGTGAGCCCAGTGGCGAACCGGAGCGTGAAGGTCGCGAACGTGACAGCCCAGACGCTGCGCTCCATGGGTGCCGACAGGGTACCCGCTTCGGAAGGCGATATCCTGCCTCTCATGGAAGGACGCGGCGCACCCCAGGAGGTCGTGGACCTGGCCGCGGCGCGAGCGAGGGCCCGGACCGCCCGCGACTGGCAGGCCGCCGACGGGCTGAAGGCCCGCATCGAGGCAGCCGGCTGGCAGGTCGTAGATCGCGGCCGGGACTTCACCCTGCGGTCGGCTCGTCCGCCGGATGTCGAGGACGCCGGCCGCACCTGCTACGGGTCCCCGGACTCCGTGCCCTCGCTGGCGGGCGAGTCGGAGGTGCCCGGCACCACCGTGGTGGTCGTCCTCCCGGCGTCGAGCGGCTCGCCTGCGGCGACCCTCTCCGGCGCACGCGAACACAGCCCGGATGGGTGTCGCCTCGTGGTGGTGGCCTCTCGCGAGGTCGACCCGGCCCAGCTGACCGCGGCCTCCGAGGTCATCTGGACCACCACGTCCTTCCCGGCCGGGGCCGCCTTGCGCGCCGCTCTGCGGCGGGTCACGAGCGAGATCATCGTGGTGCTGGACCCTCAGCTCGTGCCTACGGGCGACGTGGTTACGCCCCTCCGGGAGACCCTAGCGGAGCCGGGCGTGGCCATCGCGGGCGCGGCCGGGAGTGAGTCGATCGACCTCTGGCACTACGAGCCGGCACGTGGAGACGTCAGCGTCGTTTCCAACGGCTGCTACGCCTTCAGGCGACGAGATGTGCTGCAGCGCGAGCCCCTTGATGACCGCCTTGCCCTAGCCGGCAGCGTCGCCACCTGGTTGAGCCTGTTGCTGCGCGAAGGTCGCGACGACGCACCCGCCCGCCGCGCCGTCGTCGTGGCAGTGCCCCTCGCCGAGCGGCCCCACCATGAGGCCGACGCCCGCAGCGAGCACCCTCGCCTGGCCCGGCGTGACGCCTACCGCATCGCCGACCGTTTCCGTGGCCGGGACTGGCTGGGCGCGCCCGATGATGTAGTCGCGGGGCTGCCAGGTGACGGGTCCGATGGCCAGCGCCAGGACGATGACGCCGACCAGCGCGGCCACCCCTCCGACCTGGCGTAGCCGCAGGCCACGCTGACCGCTGTCCGAGGCACTCGACGCCGACCCGTCGGCACCTCGTGGCCGCGACCAGAAGGAGTCGAGGCGGGCGCCCCGTGGCACCAGCACGAAACCCAGCCAGGCGCCCGCCAGCAACCCGCCGATGTGGGCGGCGTTGTCGATGCCCCGCATGCTGAAGCCGATGAACAGGTTGATGCCGATCAGGATGCCGATCTGGGTCGTGAGGTTGCGGGCGTTCCTGGTCAGGGCGGGCTTGTGGACGCGGTCCGCGACGAGGAGTGCGCCGAAGAGTCCGAAGACCGCGCCACTGGCCCCCACGGCCGGGGTGGGAGACGTCGCGTAGCTGGCCGCTGAACCGGCGATCGCGCAGAGCACATAGATGCCCAGGTACCGCCAGGGGCCGTAGAGCGCCTCCACGATCGGCCCGATGATCCACAGCGCGTACATGTTGAACATCAGGTGGATGAAGCTGCCGTGGACGAGCGCCACGCTCAGGAGGCGCCAGTACTCGCCGCCAACGTAGATGGCGAACTTGTCGAGCAGCAGCCACGACTCCAACTCAGTCTGGCCACCCAGCAGGATGAGCAGGCTGACGATGCTCGTGACCGCCAGCAGGAAGTAAGTCACGACCGGCTGGGCCACGCCCTCCGTGCGGGAGCGACCGAAGGCCCGCTGGGCGGTGCGGTCGTCGCCCAGCTCCTTGCTCAGCCAGCCGATGCGGGACTGCAGCTCGGGCTGCTCCGACGCCGGGGCACGACGTGCTGCCTCGCGGTAGGCTCGGGCGGCACCGGCCACGTCGTTCGAGCGCACGCGTGCGGCCGCCAAGGCCTTCCAGGCGCGCCACGTGAGCGGATTCTCCGGTGCCTGCGTGGCCGCGATCCAGGCCTGCAGGGCGGCCGGCTCCTCGTCGAGACGGTAGCGGCATTCGGCCAGCCCGAGCAGGGCGGCCGTGTGCAGCGCCGGGTCCGGGCTGCCCACCACCCGTGCGAACGTGCCAGCGGCGAGATCCCAGTCGCCCTGGTCGGCCAGGACCTGGGCGCGCTGCAGCAAGCCCACCGCCACGTCGCTGTCCAGGGGCCCCGCGCGGCCTGCGTCGCGGATGAGGGAGGAGGCCGGGTCGCCACCCCAGCCCGGGGTAGCCGGTCCAGTCATCCCCTGACTGTACCCGGCTCAGCGGGAAGTAGCCGCAGCCGGCCTCAACGATCGAGGTCGAGGGCGAGCTGATCCTCCGTTCCCTGCTGTCCGGATCTTGGGCGAGGGGGGGCCACGCGGGGCGGGCGGGTCGGGCGAGTCACTCCAGGCGCCAGCAGCGGCTCCCCGACACGCTGCGCCAACCGTTCCGCGAGTGGCCACCAGTCGTGCGTCTCGGTGGTCTGCGAGGCGGGCTGGAGGATGAGGCGGTCGCGCGGCACGAGCCGCGGCAGCCGGGCATCGAGGATAGCCTCGATCTCGTCCCGGAAGCGGTCGTTGGTCGAGCGCACGCCGTCCGCACGGATCTCGACGTCAGGCGTGAGACGCACGACAAGGTCATAGGTGCGCGACCAGCTGCGCACGAGCGGCTCGACGTCGAAGCGATCCTGGCTTCCGCAGGCTCGCAGGTAGTAGGCGAAGTTGTCCATCACACCACGGTCGGTGACGACGCACTCGGCCTTCTGCGAGAGCTCCAGCTCGCGACGCACCTGCGACATGAGGACCCACAGCTGGGCCTCGCAGGTGGCCGACTCGTTGATGCCGAGGGGGTTGTCACGCACGACCTCCCGGGCGAACTCGACGGAGCGGCCGGCGCGCTGGATGACGCTGGCGAAGGCCAGCGCAGCGGTCGTCTTGCGGATGCCGTGCGAGCCGATGAAGGCGATCTTGGCGTTTCGGGCCCAGGTCACGGTCGCGATCTCATGTCCCCGTGGCCGTCGCCACGATGAGCTGCGCCTCCTCGATGATGCGGGCCAGGTGCGCGTCGTCCACGAACGACTCGGCGTAGAGCTTGGTGACGTCCTCAGTGCCGGACGGCCGCGCTGCGAACCAACCACGATCCGTGACGACCTTCAGGCCGCCGATGGGCGCGCCGTTGCCCGGCGCTTCTGTGAGCCGCGCCACGACGGCATCGCCCGCCAGCTCGGTGGCACGCACGTCGGCCGCCGAGAGGCGCCCCAGGGCCGCCTTCTGGGCCGCCGTGGCGCGCGCGTCGATCCGCCTGTAGACGGGCGCTCCCAAACGCTCCGTGAGCTGGCCGTAGGTCTCTCCTGGATCGCGCCCGGTCCTGGCCGTCAGCTCCGCGGCCAGCAGGCAGGCGATGATGCCGTCCTTGTCCGTGGACCACGGGGATCCGTCGCGGCGCAGGAATGACATGCCCGCGCTTTCCTCGCCGCCGAAGGCCACGGACCCATCCAGGAGCCCCTCGACGAACCACTTGAAGCCGACCGGCACCTCGAAGAGGCGGCGGCCAAGGGCGGCCGCGATGCGGTCCTGCAGGCTGGAGGAGACGAGTGTCTTGCCGATGGCTGCCTCCCTCCCCCACTCGCGGGCGCCGCCGAAGAGGTACCACGCTGCCGCGGCCAGGAAGTGGTTCGGATCGAGCAGTCCCGCGCGCGGTGTCACCACGCCGAAGCGATCGGCGTCGGCATCGTTGCCGAGCGCCAGGTCGAAATCGCCTCGCAGGGCGACGAGTCGCGCCATGGCATACGGCGAGGAGGGGTCCATGCGGATCTGACCGTCCCAGTCGAGGGTCATGAAGCTGAAGGTGGGGTCGACGCGGTCGTTGGTGATGACCAGCTCGATGCCATGCCGTTCGGCGATGGCACCCCAGTAGGCCACGGCCGCGCCACCCAGGGGATCGACGCCGATGCGCAGCCCGGAGCCCGCGATGGCGGCCACGTCGATGACGCTGGGGAGGTCGTCCACGTAGCGGCCCAGGAAGTCATACCGTCCGGCAGCCTCACGTGCTCGGTCGACCGGGACGCGTGCGACCCGCTCGAGGCCGCTGCGCAGCAGCTCGTTGGCGGCATCCTCGATGCCCCGCGTCACCGCCGCGTCCGCTGGCCCGCCGCTGGGCGGGTTGTACTTGAAGCCACCATCGGCGGGCGGGTTGTGCGAAGGCGTCACCACGATGCCATCGGCCAGCGCCTCTGGGTGTGCGCGGTTCCAGGCCAGGATGGCGTGCGACAGGGCTGGAGTGGGGGTGAAGCCATCCGCCTCATCGACCCGCACGTCCACACCATCGGCCACCAGCACTTCCAGGGCCGTCAGGAAGGCCGGCCCGGAGAGGGCGTGCGTGTCGCGGCCCATGAAGAGCGGGCCGCGGATGCCCTGCTTGCGGCGGTGGGCGCAGATGGCCGCCGTGGTGGCCACGATGTGCGCCTCGTTGAAGGAGGTCCGCAGGGAGGAACCGCGGTGCCCAGACGTGCCGAAGGCCACCCGTTCGGCCGGGTCAGCGGCGTCTGGCCGACGGGCGTAATAGGCCGCCTGCAGGGCTTCCAGGTCTACGAGGTCGGCCGGTTCAGCCGGCCGACCCGCGTGCTCGCTCGTCGCCACGGAAGTCTCCTCGTGCACTGTTCCCGGTCGCCGCCCTGTGGGGCTGGACCGGCGCCTGCCCCGCCGATGCCCAGGCACGTCGCGGTCGTCGGGGCCGATGCCGCCGCTGCCGCGGAGTATGCCCCCGTTTGGAGAACGGCCGCCGGGCCGGCCGTTCCCCAAGTGCTGCCAGAGCGTCCCTGTAGCGGACCCCAGGGTGACGAACCGGACTCCCCGGGGCGTGTCGAACAGCGTATCGTGCGACGTGCGGGGGGCGGGGTGGATGGCTCCCCGGACACGTATCAGGAGGAACCTATCGGATGAGCACGCGACCCTGGGCAACGCTGGCGCGGATCACCGTCGCAGGCGCTCTACTGGCTGCCGCGGTCGGCACGAGCGGCGCCTCGATCGTGACGGCGCAGGACGAGGAGGACTGCTCGGCTATCGCCGGCGGCGAGATGCAGATCCCGGACGCCGTCGAGGGCAAGTTCAACGTGGGCATGGTCCTCATCGGCCCCCACAACGACGGCGGCTGGAGCCAGGCTCACTTCGAGGGCCTGCAGTACGTGTGCGAGAACATGGACAACGTCCACGTCGCCTATATCGAGAACGTGCCCGAGGGCGCCGATTCAGAGCAGACCTTCCGGAGCCTGGCACGGAAGGGCTTCGACTTCATCATCGGGACCTCCTTCGGCTACATGGATCCCATGGAGATCGTGGCCGAGGAGTTCCCCGACAGCACCTTCCTGCACCTCACCGGCTACAAGTCCAACGGCACCAACTTCGGCAACTTCATGGGCGCCATCGAGGACTTCAAGTACCTGGCCGGCATGCTGGCCGGCTCGCGCGCCAAGACGGACGGCAATCCCAAGCTGGGCTACATGGCCACCTTCCCGATCCCCGAGGAGCTCCGGCTCGGCAACGCCATCATGCTGGGCGCCAAGCAGACCTGCCCTGAGTGCACCATGGACGTGCGCTTCATCAATACCTGGCATGACCCCACGCTGGAGCGTGAAGGCGCGGCTTCATTGTTCGACGCCGGTGCCCAGGTCGTCTTCACCGGCGCGGACACCCCGGCCGTGGCGCAGGTCGCAGAAGAGAAGGGCAAGTGGGGTGTCACCTACGACCATCCCGGCTCCTGCAGCAGCCCGGCCTGCCTGACGGCCCCCTACTGGATCTGGGGACCGGAGTACGCTCGCATCGCTGAAGAGATCAAGGCCGGTACGTATACGGCGGGCTACGAGTACTTCGACGCCGATAAGGGATCCATGGGCCTGTACGGCTTCATGGAGGGCCAGACGCCGCAGCCGGGCATCGCGGACCTCCCCGCCGAGGACGTGCAGCTCGTCAAGGACACGCTGGCGGCCATGCTGGCCGGCGAGTTCGACCGGTTCGACGTCTTCGCCGGTCCCATCACGGACAACCAGGGCAACGTCATCCTGGCCGAGGGTGAGACCCTGGAGCAGGCCGACCTCGACCAGTTCCCCAACGAGGCTGGCGACAACTGCGAGACCTGCATGTTCTGGTGGGCTGACGGCATCGAAGCCGCCCTGCCCTCCTAGCCAACCCTGCATCAGCGCCTCGGGGGTCCGCTTGGCCCCCGAGGCATCGTCCCCACCGATGAGTGATCAGCCCCTCGCCGTCGAGATGCGGGGCATCGTCAAGCGCTTCCCCGGCATCGTCGCCAACGACGAGGTCGATTTCGAGTTGCGCCGGGGCGAGGTCCACGCGCTTCTCGGGGAGAACGGCGCCGGCAAGTCCACGCTCATGAACATCCTGGCCGGCCTCTACCAGGCCGATGCCGGCACGGTCAGCGTGCGCGGCCAGCCCGTTGCCTTCGGCTCGCCCCGCGACGCCATCGAAGCCGGGCTGGGCATGATCCACCAGCACTTCACGCTGGTGCCCTCACTGACGGTGACGGAGAACATCCTGCTGGGCCTGCGCGAGCCTCGCTTCCGGCTGGACCTGGCCCGCACCGACACCAAGGTGGGCGAACTGGCCGAGCAGACCGGCCTGGCGGTCGACCCACGCGCCAAGATCTGGCAGCTCTCGGTCGGTGAGCAGCAGCGCGTGGAGATCCTCAAGATGCTCTATCGCGGTGCCACGATCCTGATCATGGACGAGCCCACGGCCGTCCTGGCACCCCAGGAGATCGACGAGCTGTTCGGCACGCTGCGCGGCATGACGGCACGCGGCGACTCGATCATCTTCATCAGCCACAAGCTCGACGAGGTGCTGCGCATCGCCGACCGCATCACGGTCATGCGTCGCGGCAGGGTGACCGCCGCTGGCGTGCCGGCGGCCGGCATGACCAAGCGCGAGCTCGCCCAGCTCATGGTCGGTCGCGAGCTCCTGGAGGCCGTCGAAACGGTCGCGCACGAGCCCGGCCCGCTCGTGCTGCAGCTCTCCGGTGTGAGCGCCACCAGCGACCGCGGCCTGCCTGCCCTGGACGGGGTCGCCCTGCAGATCCACTCCGGCGAGATCGTGGGTCTCGCTGGCGTGGCCGGCAACGGTCAATCGGAGCTGGCCGAGGTCATCACTGGACTGCGATCGTGCACCGGTTCCATCACCGTCAACGGCCGGGACCTGGCCAACCGCCCCGTCGTCGAGGCCATCGACGCCGGCGTCGCGCACATCCCCGAGGATCGCACCGGCACCGGCAGCGCTCCCAACCTGTCACTGACAGACAACCTGATCATGAAGTCGTATCGGGCGGCGCCCGTGGGCCACGGCTGGACGATCGACAGTGTCTTCGCCCGGCGGCGCGCCGAGGAGCTCAAGGATGCCTACCAAGTGGCGGCACCGTCGGTGGACACGGAGGCGCGTCTGCTCTCTGGCGGCAACCTGCAGCGGCTCATCCTGGCCCGCGAGATCAGCTCCGAGCCAGGCCTCATGGTGGCCGTGCAGCCCACCCGTGGTCTGGACGTGGGTGCCATCGAGACGGTCCACCGCCTGCTGCTCGAGCAGCGTGACCGCGGTACGGCCATCTTGCTCATCAGCGAGGACCTCGACGAGATCCTGATGCTGGCGGACCGTGTCGTGGTCATCTACGAAGGCCACATCAGCGAGCCGATCCCTGCCGACCAAGCCGACATCGCTGAGCTGGGCCTGCTCATGACGGGCTCGGCCGGGTCGTCGCGACCATGAGCGCCGTGGGCGCGTCACGCCGCCACCTGGTGCCCTTCGCCATCCGCGCCGAGCGACGTCTCGAGACGCCCCGGGGCCTGGGTATCGTCACCACGATCGCGGCCGTCGCGGTCGCCCTGCTCATCTCGGCCGTGCTCATCTGGCTCATCGGCGGCGACCCGGTCAGCGCCTACGCCCACATCCTGCGGGCGTCGCTCGGCAGCGTGGGTGTCCTGTCGGACACGCTGGTCAAGGCCACGCCCCTCATCTTCACCGGCCTGGCCTGCTCGGTCGCCTTCCGCATGCGCCTCTGGAACATCGGCGCCGAGGGCCAGCTGATGATGGGTGCCTGGGGAGCCTCGGCCGTCGTGCTCGTGGGCTGGCTGCCCGAGGGGACGTCGGCCCTCGTCTACCTCCCGCTCATGATGGTCGCCGGCATGGCCGCCGGAGCGCTCTGGGCCGGCATCGCCGGCTGGCTCAAGGCTCGCCTCAACGTCAACGAGATCATCACCACGCTGATGCTCGTCTACATCGCCGTCAAGTGGGTCCAGTTCTGGGTCTTCGGTCCCTGGAGCGAGGGTGGCTTCCAGATGTCGGAGCGGTTCCCGCGCGAAGCCTGGCTGCCCCGCCTGACCGACTACAGCGACGTCCTGCCCGACCTCGGCGGCCTGACCGTGCACCTCGGCTTCGTCCTGGCCGTCATCGCCGCGGTCCTCGTGTGGTACCTCCTGGGCCGCACCCGCAAGGGCTACGAGATCAGGCTCATCGGCGACAACCCCCGGGCGGCCCGCTACGCCGGCATCGACATCGGCCGGACCATCATCCTGGTCATGCTCATCTCCGGCGCCCTGGCCGGACTCGCCGGCGCCACCGAGATCAGCGGTGCCGTCCACCGCCTGCAGGACAACTTCTCACCCGGCTACGGCTTCACGGGCATCATCGTGGCCTTCCTGGCGCGCTTCAACCCCATCGGCGTGGTGGTCGCGGCCATCGCCTTCGGCGCGCTCATCCTGGCCGGCCGGGAGATCCAGCCGGCCGGCATCCCGGCCATGATCCAGGGCATCATCCTCTTCTGCGTCATCGCCAGCGATGTCTTCCTGCGCTACCGCGTGCGGCTGGTGCGTCGGTGAACCTCGAGCTCGCCCTGGCTGCCGGCATCGCCAGTGGCACGGTGCTGCTCTTCGCGGCCATCGGCGAGCTCTTCGCGGAGCGCGCGGGGATCATCAACCTGGGCGTGACCGGCATGATGTTCGTGGGTGCCCTGGTCGGCTTCAAGGTCGGCTCGGAGGTCGACCCGTGGTTGGGCGTGGTCCTCGCCATGGTCGCGGGAGCGCTGCTGTCGCTCCTGCACGGCATCGTCTCCATCCACCTCCAGGCGAACCAGATCGTCTCGGGACTGGCGCTCACGTTCCTGGGCACGGGCGTGGCCCTCGTGCTCGGTGAGGGTCTGCCCTCTGGCAGCCCTGCCCTGCTGCCCGTCATCAGCGTGCCACTGTTGTCCGGCATCCCCTTCCTTGGTGGCATCTTCTTCACGGAGCAGTCGATCCTTGTCTACCTGGGCTACGCGCTCGTGCCGCTGACGTCACTGTGGATCTTCCGTACGCGCCCGGGTCTGCACCTGCGGGCTATCGGCGAGCAGCCCAGCGCCGCGGATGCCCTCGGGGTGAACGTCTACCGCCAGCGCTACGCCTACACGATGCTGGGCGGAGCCCTGGCCGGGCTGGCCGGCGCCACCATCACGATGGCGCTCGTTCCGGGGTGGCACGCTGACAAGACGGTCACCGCCCAGGGCTGGATCGCCGTGGCGCTGGTCATCTTCGGCCAGTGGAAACCTGGCCGCACGATGTTCGGCGCCTACATGATGGCGTTTATCTTCCGACTGACCATCGATCTGCAGGGGCCGAAGGACTTCTTCGGCGTTCCCAACATCTTCTTCGAGTATCAGCCCTCGACGTTCTTCCTGGGCATGCTGCCGTACGTCATGGTCATCCTCGTGCTGGTCTTCGCCGCGAGCGAGGCCAATCGCAAGCGCATCGGCGCCCCGGCCGCGCTCGGGCTGCCCTATCAGCGAGGCGAACGCGGCCACTGACCATGAGCGACGAGGTCGCCGGCTCGACCGACGACGTCGCTTACCTGGGGCGAGTGGCCATGCCCGCGACCTCGCCGTGGATCTGGCGCAGGAGCGGCGCCAGATCGCGGAACTGTTCCAGCGTGAGTGACTGCTCGCCATCCGACAGGGCGTCATCAGGGTCGGGATGGACCTCCACCATGATGCCGTCAGCTCCGCCGGCCACGGCCGCCAGCGCCATGGGCGGCACCAGCCAGCGCTTGCCGGTGGCGTGCGAGGGGTCCACGATGACGGGCAGGTGCGTGAGTCGGTGCAGGAGCGGCACGGCGGCCAGGTCCAGCGTGTTGCGCGTGTATGTCTCGAAGGTGCGGATGCCGCGCTCGCAAAGGATGACGTTGGGGTTGCCGGACGAGACGATGTACTCGGCAGCCATGAGCCACTCCTCGATCGTTGCCGAGAGGCCGCGCTTGAGCATGACCGGCCGATCGATGCGGCCGACGGCCATCAACAGCGAGTAGTTCTGCATGTTCCGGGCGCCCACCTGGAGGATGTCGGCGTGGAGAGCCACGACCTCCACCTGGGAAGGCTCCATGACCTCCGTGACGATCGGCAGGCCGGTGCGCTCCCGTGCCTCCACGAGGAAGCGCACGCCGTCCATGCCCAGGCCCTGGAAGGAGTACGGGCTCGTGCGTGGCTTGAAGGCCCCGCCCCGCAGGATCGTGGCACCGGCGGCGGCGACGGCGTCCGCTGTGCGCAGCAGCTGGTCGCGGCTCTCGACCGAGCACGGGCCGGCCATCAGGGTCAGCGATCCACCACCGATGGTCGTGCCTGCCACGGTGATGACGGTGTCTGCCGGGTGGAAATCGCGAGAGGTCAGCTTGAAGGGCTTGCTGATGGGCGTGACCGACTCGACCCCCGGCAGCACTGCCAGGTGACTCATGACCTGCTCCTTGCGCAGGCCCACGTCGCCGACCACGCCGATGACGACGCGCTGCTCGCCGCGGCTCTCGTGCGGCGTGAGGCCGTCCGCCTCGATGTGGCGGACCACCTCCTGGACCTGCTCCTCGGTCGCGCCGACAGACATCACCACCAGCATGTGGCCGGGCCTCCTCCTCTGCCTTCCTCCTGGACGGCTCCCAGACTAGCCGGTCCGGCCGGGGACCCGGTGGAAGAGGGCGGGGTCTGGCTCACCCGGAAGCACCCGGATGAGCGATGCCGGGCGCAGGCCGAGCGTGGCGCGACCGAAGGGCCCCTCCAGGGTCAGCGAATTGGTCGATCCCGACCGTGCCAGCACGGTCACCTGGCTGCCGGGGCGCAGGCCCCGAGCTTCCAGGTAGGAGAGCAGCCCGGTATCCTCTTCGGCCGCCTCCGTGATGCGGTAGATCGTCACCCGGGTGCCGGAGTCAACGTCGCTGAGGGGTTCGCCGCGGGGGCGCCGGCGGGCCGTGGCCTCCTCGATGGGGTTGCCGTGAGGGCACGTCTCGGGATGACCCAGCAGCTCGTCAAGAGCGGCCTCGACGCGGGGCGAGATGCAGGCTTGCAGACGTGCCGCCTCAGCATCCGACTCGGCCCAGCCGATACCCAGCATCGTCGTGAGCAACCACTCGGCCAGGGCATGGCGCCGATAGATGTCGTCGGCGACACGACTCCCCTCCTGCGTCAGCTCGACATGGCGCGACTCGCTCACGATGATCAGGCCCTCGCTGGCCAGACGGCGCAGCATCTCGCTCGTGGCCTGTGGTGAGACACCCATGCGGCGGGCCAGCTCCGCGCCGCTCAGGGTCTCCTCGTGGCGCGATTGCCGGATGGCCATCAGGTAGCCCTGCTCGGAGGCGGAGATGGGATGCGCCGATCGGGTCATGGCCATACGCGTATGAGGATACGGAACGGCAGGCATCAGCGGGGCTCCGGCATGCGCCATGCGCGCTCGACCCGACAGCTCGCCTCTGCGCCGACGGCGAGGCGCGGCTGACCCGGCTCGCGGAGGAGCACCTCGCCTCCCGGGATGGACAGCCGGTAGTCGGTATGGGTGCCGCGGTAGCGCACCTCGATGACGGTGGCAGGCACGGGGCCATCGAAGCGCAGCCAATCCGGGCGCACGAGGAAGCGACCCGCATCGTGGGTCGTCGAGTCCCGCCCGTCGCCATGCAGATCAGCACTGCCGAGCCCGACCACTTCAGCCCCGACGAATGATGCGGGACCAGTCAGGGCCGCGGCCCAGTCATCGGCGGGTTCTGCGTAGACCTCGGTGGGATCGCCCGTCTGCACGATCCGGCCATCCCGCAGCAGCGCCACGCGGTCCGCCACGGCGAGCGCTTCCTCGACATCATGCGTGGCATGCACCGCGGCCGCGCCATCGGCATGGAGACGGGTCACCATCTCCGACTGCAGCTCGCCCTTGAGCGCCCCGTCGAGGTGGGCGGTGGGCTCGTCGAGCAGGTAGATGGCGGGCCTGCGCGCCAGGGCGCGTGCCAGCCCGACGCGCTGCTGCTCGCCCCCCGAGAGCTGTGCCGGTCGCCGGTCGGCAAGGTCGCCGATGCGCAGCTGTTCGAGCAGCTCCGCGGCCCTGCGCCTGGCCTCCGCGGTCGCGACCCCCGCTCGGCGCATCGGGTAGGCCACCGTCTCCAAGGCGTCCAGGTGCGGCCAGAGCCCATAGTGCTGGAAGACCATGGCCACGGGGCGGCGCTCCGGCGGTACGGTCCTGTCGCTGGAGGCGACGAGCTGACCTGCCAGCTCGATCCGTCCTTCCGTCAGGCCCAGGAACCCTGCCAGCGCGTACAGCAGTGTCGTCTTGCCGGAACCGGACGGCCCCAGCAGGACGAGCGTCTCGCCGGGCTGCACGACGAGGTCCACCCCCCGCACGGCGCGGGTCATGCCGTAGTCGACGACGACACCAGTGGCCGACACGGCAGGAGGC
Organism: uncultured Chloroflexia bacterium; assembly: GCA_963825995.1. Taxonomy (GTDB): domain Bacteria; phylum Chloroflexota; class Limnocylindria; order Limnocylindrales; family CSP1-4; genus JAFMJV01. The sequence continues at coordinate 523,432 of CAWGVH010000006.1, read as the reverse complement.
GTGGTCGAGGCCGTCATCGCCGCCAGCCTACCCGTTCGAGTGAGCCGCCCCGGTGCAGCAGCGGCAGGCTGGCAAGTGCCACGATGACCGTCAGGACGATGGCCAGGGCGGCCGTCGGACCGCTCTCACCAAGCTGCTGCAGGTTCAGCACCACCACCGCCAGCGTCGACGTGCCCGGCCCATAGAGCAGGCTGGACATCGTGACTTCGTGCAGGCCGAAGACGAAGACGATGAGACCGCCCGCCACGATGAGAGGCCGCAGGACTGGCAGCACGATCGTCCGCGTCGTCGTCAGCCCGTCAGCGCCGGAGACACGGGCCGCGCGGTAGAGGTCGGCCGCCATGCCGTCCAGGCCGCTGGCGATGGGCCGATACCCGAGTGCCCAGAACTTCGCCAGGTAGGCCACGAGGATGATGAGCAGCGTGTCCCGCAGGGCAGCGCCATAGGCCAGCAGGACGGCGACCGCGAGTGTGGACCCGGGCAGCGCGAAGGTCAGGCTGAGGAAGCCGCCGATCGGCCCGGCGCCCTGTCCGCGGCGCGCGGCGACCGCCAGCGTACCGAGGATGACGACGCCGGCTGCGGCCGCACCAGCCAGCATGGCGCTGTTGACCAGGGCCTCGAGGGTCCGCGGGCCGAGAACCTCGCGGAAGTGCTCCAGGGTCCAGTTGACGGGGACCGGATCGAGGCCTGGCGCACGCGTCAGGGCCGACAGGAGCAGCGCCACGAGGGGCACGATGATGACGAGGATCACGAGCAGCCACGCCACGATGCCCAGACCCAGCGCTCGAGGCCGCCAATGCGCCCGGCTGGCCTCGACGAGCGAACCCGGGACCACCGTGCCGAGGTGCCCGAGTGGGCCACCGAAGGCTCCCGAACGCTCGGTCCGGCGGCGATCCAGGAAGACATCCGCAAGGACGATGACGAGAGTCGTGCCCACGGCCAGCACGATGGCCAGGCCGACGGCGCGGACGAATGAGTCGGGATCGGACGAGAATGCCAGGTCGCGGTAGATGCGCGTGGTCATGGTCGTGAACCCGGCCGGCACACCGAGCACGACCGGCACGCCGAAAGAGGTCACGCTCAGCACGAAGGCGATGGCAGCCGCCCCCGCGAGGACGGGCCTCAGCAGGGGCAGCGTCACGCTGCGGAAGGCTGTCACGGCGTCGGCGCCAGACGCCCGGGCGGCACGCTCCAGGTCGGGCTCCGCGCGCGTCGCCAATCCGGCTGTGACCACGAGGTAGGCGATGGGCGCCGCCTCGACGCCCAGCACGATGATGATGCCCAGCGGTCCGATGAGCGCCGGCGCAGCCACGCCCAGCAGGTCGTCAAGGACCCCGCCCGGGCCGTAGGCGTGGAGCCAGCCGACGGCCGCCACGTAGCCCGGCACGATGAAGGCCACCAGCATAGCCAGCCGCAGGCCGCGCCGGCCAGGCACGTCAGTGCGCTCCGTGAGGATAGCCAGCGTGGCACCGATGGCCACGGCGAGGATGGTTGCGCCCAGGCTCGTCAACAGGGAGGCCAGAATGGCCGGTGCCGCCGAGCCGACCGCCGCCACAAGCGCAGCCGGCCCGTCCTCCAGGGCGGTCTGCAGGAGTGCCAGCAAGGGCAGCACGACGAGGACTGTCCCCGCCGCCAGGAGCGCGAGCAGCGGGAGGATCGCCGTCGCCGATGGCCGGCGCAGCACCGCTCGCAGCCCGCCGTGATGGGCGGCGAGCCGGTGGGCGGACCGGGTCGATCGGCTGTCAGTCACCGAAGATGGCGCGGTACGCCTCCAGCAACTCCTCCTGGGTCCCGAAGAGCGTCGGCCAGTCCGGAGCGACCGCGGGCCCCCGCGTGGGCCACTCCACGTCCGGGCGGACCGGCTGCCAGCCGCTGGCCGCGATGGCCTCCTGCCCCTTGGAGGACACGAGGAACTCGACGAATGCCTGGGCGGCGGCGTAATCGTCGCTGCTGCTCACCACCGCGGCCGGGCTGTACACGGCGATGGCACCCGACTCGGGCCAGATCAGCTCGATCGGCGAACCGTCCGCGACCGCGTCAGCCACGATCTTGTCCAGCGAGATACCGACCTTGTAGAGGCCCTCGGCCACGCCCGTCATGACGTCCACCGGTGAGGCCACCTGGACGGCGCCGTTGTCCTTGAGTCGCTGATAGAAGTCGAAGCCCATGTCGTCCTGGGCGGCGAAGTAGCCAAGGGCGGCGAAGGCGGATCCCGCGAAGCCCGGGTCCGGCAGGGCCACGGCACCTGCGAATGCCGGGTCGGCCAGGTCCGACCACGAGCCCGGCATGGGCTCCACGCCCTGTCCGGCCACGATGACCAGGTTGAGCAAGCGCGTGCCCACGGACGTCTCCGTGCGGTACTCCGCCGGCACGTCCGCGAAGGCCTCGCCGGCCAGCGGCGCCAGCAGCCCTTCGGCCTGGTAGCGCTGGAGCGACAGCGGGTCGCTCACCCAGAGGACGTCGGCCCCCATCCCACCGCTGCGCAGCTCGGTCGCGATGCGCGCGTCCAGCTCGCCCGTGGGTGCCCGGAAGACCTCCACCGGGACGTCGGGGCGCTCCTCGGCGAACGCCGCCAGCACCGCATCGATGGTGTCCTGGGTCACGGACGTGTAGAGCGTCACGGCACCTTCGACGGGCACCGACGAGCCGGGTGCCGTGGAGGCTGGCCCCGGTGACGCCTCGGCCTGTGCGAGAGCAGGCATCACGGTCGTGCTCAGGGTGGCGAGGGCAAGGAAGGATGCTGCCAGGCTGCGGCGGCCGTGGACATGGCTGGGGGGCGTCATGGCGACTCCTGTCTCGAGCGCGCACGGCTGAAACATGCGGACCGGGTGTGGCGCTCGACACGGTACCCGACCAGGGGAACATGATGCGCAGCGACCGTGGCCCTGGCCACGCCGGATGACCCACACCTCCGGATGCCCGAGATGTGCACGACATGATCCCTGCGCGGATCGCCAGACCCCTGCGACGGGAGCGTAGCAGTCCGGGCGAGGCTGGCTGTGAGCCGTTGGACCCCGACTGTCAGGCCAGCCGGCACCGAATCATCAGGTCAGCTTGACAGGGCCGCCGCGGTCAGCCAGCAGGCGGCGGGCTCTCCTGGGCCGTGACCGAGCAGCGGTCCCAGTCCACTGACTCTGCAGCGTCCCAGGCGGGCCGGAGGCAGTCGGCGGGCGGAGGGGTCGGACTCGGTGTTGGATCGGCGATCAGGCCGACTCGATCGCCAACGAGGCGCGAGACCCGCGGCCACGGGATCCCGTCCTGCGGGGATGTCGCCGCGCTGGCGGCGACGTAGAGGGCGATCTGCCTTCCGTCCGGCGAGACTGCTCCCAGGACGCTCAGCGCCTGGCCGGAGACGGCGACATCCAGCTCGGCATCGAAGTCGCCAGCCTCCGGGCCGGGCGCCCAATTCCCCTCAGCAAGCAGTTCGCCAGGACCGACCACCATGAGCTCACCGCCAGGCTGGAAGGACCAGACGGCTCCGCCGGCACCCGAGACCACGGAGAAGCGGCCCAGCAGGGGTAGATCAGCGGTGCTATCCGCGGCCGGACTCACGGTGGACAGGGCAAGGACCACGAGCGTCGCGACACTGGCCGCGAGGCCCCACCTGTGCACCCGCATCGATGTCATGACCCGTTAACCCTACCAGCCACCGCCCAGCCCGTTGGGGGGCTGAGGGATCTGCGGGCTCTCCAGCCCTTGACACCCCTGGGTCACCAGTCCTATAAGCGAGAGCAGTGCCCTCGAAGCAAGGGGGTCACACAAGGTCCGCCTCCAGCCCCCGGGGGTGGATACGCGTCAGGCGAGCACTGGCAGCAGCGGGGGGCAGCATGGACACAAGCGGTGACCGCCGGTCGCATCGGGGATCGTCCGGGGACGTCGGCCGCGTCCTGCTGGCGGGCGCGATGCTCAGCTTGGTGATGGGAGCAGCCCTTCCGCGTCCGGCGCTCGCATGGCCGGCCATCACCCACGTCCACCTGGGTGAAGTTGCGCGCCAGGACGCCGTCGACGACGGCTACGTCACCCTGCGCCGGGTCGACGACGCGACGGGCGCGATCGGCGAACCGCTGGGTGACTACGAGGTCGATGCCAACATCCTCAAGGCACTCCGCGCCTGTCCTGCGCAATACCGCGCCGGTGCCTCCTACGCGGACTTCATGCCGGACCTCCTCGCGGCGCAGTTGCTCGTCCATCCAGACAACCGCGCCTGGGGCAACACTCGCTCGGACGACTGGCTGCAGCGCATCTGGGCTCGCGGTGCTCGGGCAGCGCTGCCTGCCGGCCTGACTCCCACCTCCTGCACGCAAGCCCTGGCCATGAAAGCCTACGCCGTCGGGTTCATGACGCACGCAGCCGGCGACATGTTCGGCCACTCCTATATCAACGAGTTCGCTGGCGGCTCGTGGGATCTTCCTCACCAACATCACTCCCAGGCACATGCTGCTCGAGGAGTACATCGGCCTGCGTACGCCTGATGCCAGTTCAGGGTTCTACGACATCAGCATCGACCGGGTGGACGACATGATCTACGACGAGATGCTGGGGCCGGGAAACCCGTCTGGCAGCTTCTCCATCGGGTCACTCGACCCGCGCCTGGAGGACTTCAACCTGTCCCGCCTCTTCGGCGGCGTGCGTCGCCTGATCACGGTGCCCATCGACGCCTACAACGGTGCGCTCGCTGCCTTCGACGCCAGGATCGCCGACTACACGACACGCGCCGACGATTGCGCCTGGTGGGACAGGCATTGCTCGGCGGTGAAGCTCTACGCTCTGGCAACCAGTGAGATCGCGGCCAGGGAGGCGTTCAGGCTCGCAGGCTGGCCCTTCACGGCCTACCTGCGCGCCTGGCGCGACGACATCGACGCTGGCCTGCGTGCCTGGCCGGCGGTGAGCTTCGCTGCCCATCGCAGCGCCTTCTTCCACCAGCCCTTCACCTATCAGCGTTCCCCGGACGAGATCCTGGAGCCCTGGGTGAGGGATCATCTGCTGCCGATGATGGGCGTGCCGGACCTGGCGGCCGAGTACGTCTTCCTCGATCCGATCAAGGCCCTGCTGCCCGATTGGGTCGAGCAACGCTTCGAGGACATGCAGGCTGGGCTCTACGAATGGCTCGTGACCTCGACGCTGGGCCAGCAGTTCGCCACGTGGGGGGCCTACCTCACCAGTCCTCAGCTCTACTTCGACCAGGTGCCCAGCCTCTTCCCGAACGACGGCTGCTGGATGTCGCTTCACGACTTCAACCACAGCGAGCTGATGATCCACGACACGGGCTACGCCCTGGCGGACGAGACGTTCGACTGGCAGAAGTTCCGCCCTGCCTACAACACCGTGACCATGATCAAGCTCTCGTTTCTCTCACGCACAGGGCTGGGTGACCTGCTCGATGACCTCGGTTCGAGCCTCAGCGCTGACGGCGCGACGCTGCCCGTCATGCTCGGGTTCATGAACTCGTTCGACGAAGGCAACCAGGGCATCGACCCGGAAGATGAGACCGACGGCATGATGCTGCTGGCGCGTGACCCGGCCGCCTTCCGGGAACTGTTCATGCAGCAGCGGGGCGTGCGGCTATCCGACGAAGTCAACGGTGTGCCTTGCAGCCAGCGGTATGGCCAGGGTGACGACAACGGTGACGACGACCAGGGTGACGATGGTGACCAGGGTGCAGAGGCGACACTGAGCGGCTTCGGCTCCAACGGCGACTTCATCTCGGATTGGTACTGGCTGCGCGACGACGCGCTCAGTCACTATGGCGAATGGACGTTCGCCGATGTCCCGGCTGGCAGCGGAGACCTGACGCTGGACATCACCGTGCTTGCCACCGATCAGATGAGCGGCGGTCCCAGGTTCTCCGGGATCATCAACGTGATCTTCGGGGTGCCCGGTGGCGATGCGGCCCAGTCGCAGGTCTGGGAGATCCCCAACACCTCACCTGACTCCGATCCGGTCGGCTACACCTGCCAGAGGACCATCAGTATCCCGCGCGCCGCCTTGAACGGTGGCTCGGACCTCTTCGTCCGCATCGAACGAGTCTCCCCCGGCGACCATCACGTGGCCGTCAACGCCGACAGCATCAAGGTGTCGACGGGCGCGCCGTAGCGCCCGCCAACCATCGCCGGCCTGGGCCGAAGGCACTGTTGCGCACATCGGAGCGTGCTCCGTCGCATGACCGCGGGAGTACCATCGCCGCATGAGCGCCTCACAGCCCGTGCGGCGATGGCCGCGCCGCCCTGTCCTCGGCAGCCTCCTCGTCATCGGCGGCCTTCTGGCCGCCTTCGCGCCCCCCGCCGTGTTTGCCCAGCCCTCCGAAGCGCCCGCGCTCCAACCCTGGCAACGTGCTGACGCACCCTTCACCCCGACCGATCTGCAGCTCTGGGATGTCATCGCCGGCGGACCCGGTTTCATCGCCGTCGGCGGCGGCTTTGAAGTCGGTCGGGAGGTCGGGACGGCCGCCATCTGGGTGTCCGAGGACGGCCGGACGTGGCAGAGCGTGGCGCTGCTGGGCGACGCGGCGAACGGGATCCCGCGCTCCATCACGGCCACGCCAGATGGCTACGTCGCGGTCGGCTCAGGCTGCTGCCCGGACCGGGCTGCCGTCTGGCTCTCGAGTGATGGCCTCGCCTGGGAGCGACTTTCCGACCAGCCGGGCTTCGCGGACGCCGCGATGCTGGGTGTCACCTGGATGGACGATCGGCTCGTGGCGGTCGGGTGCAGCGCTCAGATGGAATGCTTCGGCGGCCTGTCGTGGACTTCGTCGGACGGCCGCACCTGGAGCCAGCCAGTGGCGCTGGACCTGATGCCGGGCGCGGTCTCGGCTACCGCGACAGGCGTGATCGCGGTGGGCTCCAGCGAACCCTACGAGGGATCGCCCGCGCTCGCGGTGAATGTCGATGGATCGACCTGGTCGGAGGCCAGCATCATCGCCCCGAGCGGCTCGTTGGACGCCGCCATCGATGCCCCCGTGGGCATCCTGGCTGCCGGTGGCACCACCAATGCGCGGAATGGGCACGCCGTGACGCTGGCCTTCACCTCCCCCGATGGCCTGGCCTGGGAACCCCTGGAGGGCGCGGGCCTCGAGGGCATCTGGGTAGAGGACGTCACAGCCGCCCATGATGGCTGGCTGCTCACGGGCTGGAGCACGAAGCGTGCCGGCCAGCTACCGGCGACCCTGTGGACGACTGACCTGGAAACCTTCAGTGTCATCCCCTTCCCGCGCGAGATGAAGGAGGGGGGGCAGCTTCACGCCGGGGCCGTTGGGTCAGATGGCACGACCATGGTGGTCGTCGGCTCCACCATCCTCAACCGTGGCGAGGTGCCCACCGCCTGGGTCAGGGACGGCAGAGGGGCCGCGACGACCGACTGAACGCCGGGGCCTTCCCCGCCCGGTCGCCTACCTGGGGCCGCGGCCAGACCTCGCGATCGTGCCCGTAGCGGCGTGGCCGCCCTGCGGGTGACTGACGTTCCGCGAGCCCGTGGCACGGCTGCCACCGAATCGCTCACCGGGAAGTGCTCGCAAGACTTCACTGCCCGGGGAGCTGACCGGTCCCTGGCGGACCCAGCGCTGCTCGCCGCTTGGCCCGCCGCTCGAACTACCTGGGCCATACCGGCGGGCCTCGCGATGCTGCGGCCCGCCCGGCACCCCGCGGTCGGCACCCCGTGGCGGCCGACCGCTCGTCGGTCGTTGGCCGGGACGTCCGATGCCCTGGCCGCCGGCGACGCGGTTCCGCACCGCGCCATCCTGCGGTCTGCGCCCGGCCCGGGTTGTCGGCATGGCCGTTGCCATCGCGCGGTCGGCGGCCGACGGCTCGAAGCCGGCCACGACCTCGCGCCGGATGGAGCGCTGCAGCAGCTTCTCGATCCCGTCCATGAGCCCCTGCTCGTCTCCCGACACGAGCGAGGTGGCCATGCCCTCCTGTCCGGCACGGCCGGTCCGGCCGATGCGGTGGACGTAGTCCTCCGGGACGATGGGCGGCTCGAAGTTGACGACATGTGGCAGTGATTCGATGTCCAGCCCGCGTGCCGCGATGTCGGTCGCCACGAGCACCTGTGTGCGGCCTTCCTTGAATGCGCCGAGGGCACGCACTCGCTGCGACTGGCTCTTGTTGCCGTGGATCGCTGAGGCGTTGATGCCGTCACTGCCCAGTTGTTCGGCGAGGCGATCGGCACCACGCTTCGTGCGCGTGAACACGAGGACCTGCTCGACGTTCCGGCTCCGCACCAGATGGCTGAGGAGTTGGCGCTTTCGGCCGCGGTCCACCGGATGGATGACCTGCTGGATGGCCGTCACCGTGGTGTTGCGGGGAGCCGCGTCGACCGAGGCGGGGTCACGCAGCAGGTCCTCCGCGAAGCGCCTGATCGGTGGTGAGAACGTGGCACTGAAGAGGAGGCTCTGCCGATCGGTCGGCAGCAGCGCGAGGATGCGCCTGATGTCCGGGATGAAGCCCATGTCCAGCATGCGGTCCGCTTCGTCGAGCACGAGGATCTCCACGCGGCCGAGGCTCACGGTGCCCTGCCGTACATGGTCCAGCAGCCGACCCGGGGTGGCCACCACGATCTCCACCCCACCGCGCAGGGCTCGGACCTGGCGGTCCATGCTGACACCGCCGTAGATGGCCGTCGAGCGCACCGGCCGGTGAGCGCCGTAGGTACGGACGCTCTGCTCGACTTGCAGCGCCAGCTCGCGGGTGGGCACCACGACGAGCGCGCGCACGCCGCGTGGTCCGGATGCACGGTTCGCGTGCAGCAGTTCCAGCATCGGGAGGACGAAGGCTGCAGTCTTGCCGGTGCCCGTCTGTGCGCCTGCCAGGAGGTCGCGGCCGTCGAGGATGAGGGGGATGGCCTGGGCCTGGATCGGCGTTGGGCTGAGGTAGCCCTGATCGTGCACGGCCTGGAGCGACGCGGGCGACAGCCCAAGGGTATCGAAGGTCAAGGTGAACTCCTGACGGGGCCCTCCCGCGTCCATGCGGGGCCCGGTCAGGGCAAGGTGGTCTCGGGGTGGGTCGTTCGGGGGACCGGGGCGCGGACCGGAGCGCCCCTCGAGTGAGTGAGCCAGAAGCATAGCGCATCGCTCGGCCGGAAACGGACTACGGGCGAGTTGGGCGCCTCGGCAGGCGCCGCGGCCGCGCATCATCAAGAGCCGAAGGTCGACAATCGGGCCAACGGGACGCCGGGCTGTTCGAAGGGAGGCAGACAGATGTTCACACCGCTGCGGACGATGGCCAGGGACCCCGAGGGGAAGGTGCTGCTCATCAGCGCCGCGACGATGGTCGCCACGGGAACGGTCGTCTACAGCGCTCTGGAAGGGTGGACGCTCATCGATTCGCTCTACTTCTCGGTCGTGACACTGGCGACGGTGGGCTTCGGGGACCTCACGCCAACGACCGATGTCGCCAAGCTCTTCACGGTCGGCTACATCATCATCGGCATCGGCATCCTGGCCGCGTTCGCGTCGGAGCTGACGAAGCACCGTGGCACACCCGTCGTTGACCGCCTGCAAGCGTCGGCCAAGGAGCGCGGCATCATCAAGGACGTCGAGAGAGCGGTCGATGACGCAGGCGAGGAGCGCTGAACCCAAGGCACAGACCAGACCGCGCCGGGCATCGCGTCAGTCGATGGAGTGGCCGTACCAGCGGGCGTACCGTTCGGCCGCGAACCCCGCCTTCTCCGCGGCCGTGAGCGCCGATGGCGCCGTGAACGTCCCCAGAGGCTGGCCAGGTGTCGAGAAGAAGTCCACCTCGACACGTGCCACCTCGTCATCGCCGAGCTCGATCCAGCAGGCGCCGGTACCGTCGTAGCCGGGTGGCTCGGCCTCTCCCCGGATGCGCGCGATCAGTTGATCCGCCACGACGCGTGCAGCTCGCTCGGCGAACACGCCAGCCTTGGGCGTGCCCACACTGGTCACGTCGCCGACCGCGTAGACCTCCGGGAACCGCGTGGCCGCCGTCCTGGGATCGACCGGGACCCAGCCTCGCACCACCAATCCTGAGGCCTCCAGCACGGCCGGCACGCGGTGCACCGGGATGCCGAGGAACAGGTCGAAGGGCAGACGGCTGCCGTCGTCCAGGATCGCCTCGTGTGAGTCCGGATCCAGGGCTGCCACGAGCCGGTCGGGCACGAACCAGATGTCCCGTTCAGCGAACTTCGCGAGGATCGCCTCCGAGGAGGCGGGCGACGGCGGGACTGGGGTCCCGAAGGGGATCACCACCTGGATCCTGACGTCGTCACGGACGCCGCGGTGGCGCAGGAACTCATCGAGCAAGAGCGCGGCCTCGCTGGGCGCCGGCGGGCACTTGAACGGGGCGCCGCAGACACCCACGATGGCCGTGCCGGAGCGGAAGCGGGCAAGGACGTCGCGCAGCGCCTCAGCGCCCGCGACCGAGTAGAACTCGTGGCCTGCCTCGGCCAGGCCCGGTGTGGCGGAGATGTCGTAATCGGCGCCCAACGCCACCACGAGGACGTCGGCCTGATGGGTTCCGCGGTCGGTCTCGACGCGCCGGGCGTCCGGGTCGATGGCCGTGATGATCTCCTGTCGGAAGCGCACGTGGGGCGTCACGAGGTCGCGGTAGGGCAGCCGCACCTCGTCGAGCGTCCGTTTGCCGTACATCACTTCCAGCTTCGAGAAGCCGAAGACGAAGGCATCCGCACGATCGATGAGGGTGACATCGATCTGGTCGCCGAGGACATGCGAGAGCCGGGAGCAGACCTCGAGGCCGCCGAATCCCGCCCCGAGCACGAGTACTGAGGTGGTCATGGGCTCAGCATACGTGCAGAAGCCCAGCCCTTGTCCTGCCGCTCGCTCTCGCATCGGGACCGTGCCCTGGCCGTGCTGGACACGGCGCTCGCGCCGCCGACCGTGAGGGAGCGACCTCTGGCGGCCTGGCCGGATCGCCCAAGGTCCGCTTAGAGGGCCGAGCCGATCGCCGAGAGCAGGTTGCTGATCTCCCCACCGAGGAAGACGAGAGCCCCGATCGCGAGGATCGCGATCAAGGACAAGATGAGCGCGTACTCGGCGAGGCCTTGGCCTGCCTCGTCACGCCGCTCCGGATGCTCGACCATCGCAGTTCCCCTTCATGCCAGCCGACGACGGCCCGCAGGCGATGGCCCGTCCAGCTCAGTCGAGTCTGTCGTCCCAAGGAGGACGGGACCATGACGACAGGGGGTGACGCCCGGTGGACGGGGGACCTACGAAACGCGCGAACGGGGCGCAGCTGAGGCCCCAGGCTACCTGCCGGGATGGCCCGGAACCCGACAGCGGTGGTAGCGGGGTCGGAGCCCAAGGCGAGTGGCCCCTCGGCTGCTCCCGAGGAGTCATTGGACGCTCAGGGTCTGGCGCGCCCGGGGTGACACGACCTCGGCTCTCTGGTCCGAAACCGCACCAGCCAGGCCAAGGGTGGCCCACTCCACGCTCAGAAGTGTCGTGGCGTATGCCTCGGTACCCTTTGGTAGGCGTCCCTAGTCGCCCTGGCGCGCGGCCGAGTGGATGGTCGCCATCCTGGCGGGCCGACTCGTTCAGGGCGAAACACAAGGAGAAAGCCCGGAGGTGGAACCTCCGGGCTATCGGCTCGCTCCTGTTCGGAGCGCTAGATCGACGTGCCGATTGACGACAGGATGCTCGAGATCTGTCCGCCCAGGAAGAACAGGGCTCCGATCGCGATGATGGCGATGAGTGCCAGGATGAGCGCGTACTCGGCCAGGCCCTGGCCCTCGTCGCTCTCGATCGCCGCGTACCGGCTAAGCAGGAAATCGACCATGCTGATGGTCCTCCACGGTTGGGGGCGATCCGGCGGAGCCGGACGCCGTGATGGATGAATGCGCTCGGGGCCATCTCGGCACCCGTGCACGGCGGACGCTACTCCGGCCGGCGGTGCAAACGCCACCGATGCAGGGACGATTTGGCTCGATTGCGTTGCGTTCGAGCACCATCGACGGGTCAGTCGTCGTCGAGCGCCGAAGGTGCTGAGCACGCGGGGCCGGGCTCATGCCTGCTGGCTCCGACGCGGCCCGCATCGCGGACCCTGGCCGAGCTGCAGACGCAGCTCGATGCCTTCCGCCGCGCCTACGACGAGGCAACGGCCGCACCGGGCCATCGGGCGGGTCACGCCGGGTGAGGCCGTATCGGGCGTCGCCCGAGGGCCCATCGCGCCCGAGTCGGGTCTCCTGGGGACTTCGGCTGCGCTCCGACGTCGCCCGACGTCACGGGCCGACGTCCTTGCGATCGGGCCGGCCGTCTTCGCATCACCTGCCGATCGGTGGCGCCGCACGCCCGTCGGCGCGTCCTGGCCATCGTTCTGACGAGTCACGAGGTCATGGTCGTCGCGCTCCGACGTTCGGGCGAGAGTCCTCCGTCCCGCCACCGTGTCGGTCGAGACGACGCTCCACAGGATTCGACCTCGACGAGACCGCCGACCGTGGACCAGGTCTCACGGCCACTCGGAATGAGGCAGAGCTGAAGCTCACACGCTGACACCGAGTGTCACGACGCCGTCCGCCCATGTCGGAGTGATGCTTGTGGCGCGCCCGGAGGGACTCGAACCCCCGACCCTCTGATCCGAAGTCAGATGCTCTGTTCCGCTGAGCTACGGGCGCGTGATCCAAGTATGGCATCCCGCGCGCTACGGTCGCCCGGGCCACCATGTCGCGTCGGTGAACCGCGGCCGGAGCGTCCTACGCCGCAAGAGCAGCTGACGACGACACGCCGTCCAGCCATGGCGACCTCTCGACGCCCGTTCGAGAGCGGCGACAGTGCCCGTCAGGCGCCAGGGATCACCTGGTAGACGGCCAGCGCCTGTGTGGCCAGTCGCTCGCGGCCGTCCGACGGCTTGTTCGCGACCTTGAACTTGTCCGTGCTCGTGAAGCGACGGGCCATGACGGTCGAGCCACCACCGTCGAGGTTGAAGGCGTGTTGGGCACCCAACGAGAGCATGAGCTTACCCATCTCCTTGAGGCTCACGCCGATGCTGTAGCCGGGTCGGCGCCCATCGACAGTGACCATGAGGACGCGACCGTCCGCCGTGACGCCCACGCCTGTGCGCGGATGGCGCTCGGAGCCGGCCGGATATGCGGTCCGCGGAGGCGCCGCAACGCGACCGTCCCGAGCCGTCCATTCGTTGCCCCCCAGGGTCTCGACGACGTCGCCCCAGCCCGGCGCGGCGTCGATGACGCCGCCGCAGCTGTTGTTGACGTTACGGACGACCGAGGTCTTCAGGACGTAGCGGTCTCCCACGTGCATCTTGCGAACCCAATCGTTCGTTGAGCCGCCGACCGAGAGGACGGCCATGCCGGGTGCCAGGGGCGTGTTCCCCTCGCCGCGCCTGACGTCGGTGACCCGGACGGTCTGCTGCCCATTCGGGCGCAGGACGTCCTCCATCGCAAGAACGACCTCCACGCCCCCGGGTGCGGTCTGGGTGCTGCTGGCGAACCGGTGTGTGAAGAGGACCACCTTGGCGTCGTCGCGGTGGGTGTTGACGCGGTGGATCTGCTTGTCGACCTTGCGACCGACCTCGGTCATCGTGGCATGGAGTCGCACGTCGGCGATGCGAGCGCCGCCGGCGGGATCCACGCCCAGGGTGGGATACGTGCAGGCTTGGGCCACCCACACCTCGCCGTCAGAGATATGAAGCGAGATCGGCGCTGCGTATGCGTCCTGGCGGCCCTCGACGGACATGCCCCCGTTGATGGCGACCATCGCCTTCAGGTTCGGGGTGGACTTGCGCAGGGCGAGCTTGCTTGGACGCTCGCGCTGGATGACGAGGTCGTTGGAGAGGAGCGAGCGGATGCGGGCCGTCGGTACCCGGGGGTCGATAGTCGCGACACGCACCATCTGCGGGAGTCTGCCGGCCGTCCGCATGGTGCCCTGCGTGTACAGGATGCCGGGCGCCAGCTCAACGCTCCCGGAGGGCATGAAGGGCTGGCTGATCTGAGCCCGGACAGCGCCTGCGAAAGGCGTCAGAGCGATAGCGAGACCGACGGCGATGCCGATGGAACGGACGAGCGGGCCGAGAGCCTTGGGATGCATGGTCCGATGGTGAGCAGGCTGGCCCCGATGGCCCATGGGCGGGAAGTCATCCCACCATAGCCCCGGGGTGCCAGCGAGGCCGAGATCGCCAGGATCATCGGCGGCTCCGTGCTAGCGGACGGGTGGGACCGTGCCCTGCTGTTGGCGCTGCTTGTCCGCGGCCGCCGCCGCTGCCACGATGGCCTCGGCGACGGACCGATCGACGACCTGGATCCGCTGCACGTCGAGGCTGCGCATGGTGCCATCCGTCATGACGCAGACGGCCTCCGTGATCGTACCGGCCTCCTCCGACCAGGTACTGATGAAGTCAACGACGCTGACCGGGTAGCCATTGGGGTCGGTGCCCCCGGGGTGGTAGATGGCGGCGAGTGGGCCCATCGTGTGCTCCGCTGCGTGGCTCCTACGGCTCCTGAGGCTAGCGCGTCCGCGAACTGAGGGAGCGGCTAAGACGTTGCCCGATGGCCTTCGGGCACCTTAGCTCCATCGTGGCCGTCGTTGACGATCACACGACGGGGACCTACCCATGGACAGGCATCCGAACCACGGCGGGGCGTCTTGCCCCGAGTCTCCTCGCAGCCTGGTCGCACTCGACCGGCATGACGAGGCCCTGGCCGTCACGAGGCTCGGTGTCGTCGAACGCCTCGCCGACCCCTACCTGACGGACCACGACCGCTGGGTCCTGCGCCAGTTCGCGCAGTTCCTGGCCGGCGTCGCCCCAGGACCGGACCCGCGGGTCGCCCGCGCAGGCGCCACGCGTCCCTTGCATGGCCAGTCCGGCCAGTCCAGAGTGTGAGATGACCGTACGGAGGTCACGACCATGACGCTCACGGCTGAGGATGTCACGCGCCGGCCCACCGCACTCCTGCCCTGGAGGCAGCTCGGCCTCATCTCCGTCTACTGGTTCGGCATCAACGTCGTGTGGGGCGCCTACGAGGGCTTCGGCCAGAAGCAACTCGAGCTGATGGTGGGAAGGGGCTCCGTGGGCAGCGTCATGGGGCCGCTCGAGCTGCTTGGCGGCCTGGTCGCCATCCTCACCGTGCCGACCGTCGGGTCCCTGAGCGACTACACGACATCCCGCTTCGGTAAGCGCAAGGGGTACATCATCAGCGGGGCAGCCTTCGACCTCGTGTTCATCACCGGCCTCTCACTCATCGCCATGGCCCAGCCGGCTCGCTGGGATGGAGAAGCGCTGGCATCGAGCACGACGCTCGTCCTCTACGCCCTCCTCTTCCTGGGCCTGCAGTTCAGCTCGAACTGGGCCCAGGGTCCCTACCAGGGGCTCGTGCCGGACCTGGTGGCCGAGAGCCAGGTGGGCATCGCCAGCGGCCTCGTCGGGGTCATGCGCACGGTGGGCCTCGTCGCCGGCTTCGGGATCATGGCCGTCGGCGCTCGCTCCGAGTCCTGGGGGCTGGCCTTCTTCTGCGTCGGTCTCGTCGAGTTCAGCCTTGCCGCCCTCACCTTCGCCTTCGTGGACGATGGGCCACACGGAACCCCGCGACAGGGGCGCTCGTGGCGTTCGATCGCGGCGGAGACCTGGGACCTGGGGATCCTTCGCGAGCGATCGTTCGTGCGCATGACGCTGGTGCGTTTCCTGTTCCTCATGGGCACCGGGACGTTCATCAACATCAGCCTGCTGTACCTCGAGCGTGTCTTCGACATCACGGACAAGGACGAGCGGTCGCAACTCTGGATGATGGCTCTCGGGATGGCGCTGCTGGGGACCATCGTGGCCGCCATGATCGGAGCCCGCGTCTCCGACCGGACCGGTCGCAAGCCCGTCGCCTGGGCCGCGGCGGCCATCGCGGCCCTCGGCATCACCGCCCTGGCCGTGGCGCCGACCCCTGCGGTGGCCCTCGTGGGCTCTCTCTGCCTGGGGGCAGGCTCGGGCGCCTACCTGGCCGTCGACTGGGCGCTCATGACCGAGATCATCCCGCTCTCATCGAGCGGGCGCTTCATGGGCATCGCCAACATCGCCAACTCGATCGCCGGACCCGTCGGCCTGGCCATCGCCGGGCCCATCATGGATGCCTACTTCCGGTCGGGAGAGGGCGCCATGGGCCCCCGCGTCGCCGTCGGCCTTGGCATCGTCGCCCTGGCACTCGCATCGGTCGTCCTCATCGGTGTCCATCCACGTCGGGATCCTCGGCTCGTCAGCGCCGCCGCGGCCTGATCACGCACCCACCCCACGACCGTTCCGTTGCGGCGACCTCGATCTGCCTTCGGGTGCACGGTGCGGCCATCCGAGTCACCTTGCGGCCGCTCCGACCGCAGCGCACTATCGCACCATGGCGGTGGCCTCCGGCGGCAGCCTCTCAAGCCCCTTGCTGGTCGGGCGCGAGCCTGAGTCTCTGAAGCTTGCCAGCGCGCTCACGGCGCTGCTGAACGGCCACCCCCGGGTCGTGGTCATCAGCGGCGAAGCCGGCATCGGCAAGACCAGGCTCATCGACGACTGCCTCCGCCGGGCCGGCCCTGCACTGCGAGTGCTCCGTGGTGAGTGCCTCGCGCTCGGGTCGGCCATCCCCTATCTCCCTTTCGCCGAGCTTCTCCGCGACCTCGTTGGACAGGTGCCGCAGCCGATGCTTGCCGGCATCCTGGGAACGGCCCGTGCAGAGCTAGCACGGCTCCTGCCCGACCTGGCGGCTCCGACCAGCAGCCGCGCCGTTGGCGAGGTCGGCGCGGGCGGCAACGACGAGCTGGACCGGCTCCGACTCTACGAGGCCTTCCTGCGGGTCGCCGAGCGTGTCGCCGCCGAGCATCCGACCGTCTTCGTCCTTGAAGACGTGCAGTGGATCGACAACGCCAGCCTGGAACTGCTTTCCTTCCTGGCGCATGGCCTGCGGCAGCGCAGCCAGGCCACGGTCATCGTCTCGGTACGTCCCGATGACCTGGAGGGCCGGGACGCCGTCCTGACCCTGCTCGCAGACCTGGGACGCGACAGCTCCGCCGACCGAATCGAGCTGACCCCCCTGACGACCGAGGGGACACGGGAGCTGATCACGGCGATCCTCGGTGAGTCGCCCGCCGACACGCTGGTGGAGGAGGTCCACACCCGCAGTGACGGGAACCCGCTGTTCGTCGAGGAGCTCCTGGCTGCCTCGGCGGCTCATCGCACCGCGGGCAGCGTGCCACCCAAACTGCGGGACTTCATGGCCGTCCGCCTTGCACACGTCCGGGAGGACGTCCTGGCCGTGTTGCGAATCGCAGCGGCGGCCGGCCGGACGATCGACGACCGCCTCCTCGTGGCCGCCAGCGGCCTGTCGGCGGACCAGGTGCAGCGTGCAGTGCGGGCCGCGGTCGATGACCACATCCTGGTGAGGGACCCGGCCCAGACTGGGTACCGCTTCCGTCACGAGATCCTGCGTTCGCTCGTGGCTGCCCAGCTGCTGCCAGATGAGACAAGGCGGATCCATGCTGCCTACGCGCAGGCCCTCGCGGATGGACCGCCCGACCAGCGGAACGCGACCGAGATCGCCAGCCACTGGGATGCCGCCGGCGAACCGGGGCGGGCTCTGGCGGCCCACCTCACGGCGGCCCTGGCCGCTCGTGCGATCTACGCCTATGACGAGGCCCGCCGCCATCTTCAACGCGCGCTTGAGCTCTGGGACGAGGTGCCAGACGCGGCGGCCGTGATCTCACTGCCGCGGACCACAGTCCTGGCTGCTGCAGCTTCGGCGACGGCGAAGGCTGGTGACCTTGCGCGGGCCATCGACCTCACGCGCGAACTCATCGCCGACCCAGGTGCGGTCGACGACGAGACCTACGAGCTGGCCCGCTCCAGCCTGCGCTGGTATCTCTGGGGATCGGGTGACATCGAGGCTGCCCTGGCAGAGGCCGAGGCCGTCACCGATGATGACCCCGCCAGATGGCGCGCCAACGCCCTGGCGCACCGGGCAGGGCTGCTGCTCTATCTGCGACGGACACCGCAGGCCGCCCGGTGCGCGCGTGAAGCGATCGCGCTGGCCGATGCGGTCGATGCGACCGAGGAGCGGATCCTGGCCGAGGGCGTACTGGGGTGGTGCCTCCTGCTCGATGGCGACGTCGAGGCCGGGTTGGCCGCCATCCGCCGCGCCCTCGACGCCGCCGTGACCACCGAGTCAGGGCGGCTCAGCGGACGCTATCCCGTCGGCCCGGTGCTGGCCCACAGCCAGCTGACTACGGCCCTCGAGCTGGTCGGTCGCTTCGACGAGATGCACGCCAGCGCCGTTGGTGGTGCCGCGGTCGCCTCGCGTCAGGGCGTCGCGCGCACGTTCGGCTCGCTCCTCCAGGCGGGAGCGGCCCGTGCCCTGTACCAGCTAGGCCGCTGGAACGAGGCCACCCTGGCCGTGGACGAGGCCCTCCGTGGCGGCGCCGTGGGCGCCGGACGGGTCGCCCTCCTCGCCGTACGGGCGCTGCTCGCGGTCGGGCGCGCCGAGCACGGAGTCCTCGAGCAGGCCCTTGCCGAAGCCGAGCGGCTCGCCGACGACTCGACCCCGGTGGACGTGCGACGCTGGCTGACGGTCGCACGGGCCGAGGACGCCATCTGGCGCACGGACCCGACAGACGCCCTGACCCGGATCGCCCTGCTGGCGGATGACCCGGATGCGGCATCCGGGTCCGGCGTCAGGCTGGGGGGTCAGCCGGCTGTCCCGGACGCCAGCATCCCGCACCTGCTCGTCCTGGGAGCCCGCGCCTGCGCCGACCTGGCCCTCCAGGAGCGTGCGGACGGCTCAGCCCCCGGCATCTCCCGGATGGCCGCAGAGCAGGTCAAGGCGTCCCTGGCTCGCGTGCGCCGCCAACGCGCGCTGGCCACGGCCTGGGCGGGTGACCTGGCCTTGGCCCGGGCCGAGCTGGAGCGGTCCGGGCAGGATGTGGCCGCTCGGGAGCGTCGCTGGAAGGTCGCCGTGGACCTCGTGACGCTGCGACCCTACGCTGCGGCGTACGCCCTGTGGCGACTGGCTGAGGCGCGCTTGGCACGCCGCGATGGGCGCCCGGACGCTGCCACGGCCATCAGGCAGGGGCTCGTGCTGACGGAAGCCCTGGGCGCCGCGCGACTCGGCGACGAACTGCGCAGCCTGGCGCAGCGGGCGCGGCTCGTGGTCGCCGCGGAAGCAGACGCCAGGGTCATCGTCTCGCTCAGGAGCGAGCAGCGACCCTTTGGCCTCACGGCGCGAGAGACTGAGGTGCTGGTGCTCCTGGCTCAGGGGCTCAGCAACGGCGAGATCGCCGACCGGCTCTTCATCAGCATCAAGACGGCGAGCGTCCACGTCTCGAACATCTACAGCAAGCTTGGCGTGGAGACGCGGGTCGCCGCAGCCACGCTGGCCCAGGGCCTGGACGTGGGCAGCCTGGAGCGCCCGTCGCCAAGTGCGCCGCGCCGATAGGTGGCGCGCGGTGGTCAGCCCCGGCGCCGCGGGATGAAGGCGCCGATGATCATCAGTACGCCGAGCACCACGGCGATGAGCGGCCATGCCTGGCCCAGGTCGAAGGAGACCTGGTCGCGGAAGAGGAACCAGGCCCCGAGCACGACCAGGAAGATGCCCGCGATGGCGGCCCCGCCGCCGCCTGACCTGGCACGCGACGGCGCGGCAGGCGGGGGCACAGGCTGCTGTACATAGCCCGGCTGCTGATAGGGCTGGTAGGCCTGCTGCTGGGCCTGCCACGCCTGGTACTGGGCCTGCTGAGCATATGGATCGCCCGCCGGTGCACCGAAGTACGGATCGACCGGCGGCTGGGGCTGCGCGTAGGGATCGTTCGGCGCCGACCCGTAGTACGGGCCGCCGGGCGGCTGCGCGCCTGGGTACTGGCTCATGGACAGACCTCCGGACGCTCGATCGAGACCGAGGAGACCGTGCTGGTGATGGAAAGGTCGATGCGGCTTGGCGACGTGTCGAACCCGGCGGTCTGCCAGCTGTCATCGACCCTGGTCAGGCCGCTGCCGCCGAGGTCGTCAGAGGCGAGCGTGGATTCCAACTCGAAGCGGGCCTCTGCAGAAGCAGGCAGGCAGATCTCCAGCGTCGAGGCGTTCAGTGTCAGGTTGCCGGTGAGGGAGCCCGCGGGCAGGAGAAGCCGCCCGTTCGAGGCGTTGAAGGTCATGGAGATCGCAGCTGGCTGGGGTGTCGTCGCCGAGGAAAGGTCGAGGCCAAGGTCGCTGGCGTTGAACGTGCCGTCCACCCGAGCGATGGGGCCGCTGCCAAGGTCTGCGCTGCCATCCGCTGCGTTGAGCGTCATACCCAGGCTGATGGCTGCCGCCGACGGCAGGCCCACCTGCCAATCGCTGCGCGTCTGCTGGCTTAACACGAAGAGCGCGTCACCGCCACCCTGGTCGATCCGCAGGCTGGACTCCGTGGCCTCGATGACGGGGGCGTCATCCGGCCCGTGCTCTGCCTCGACGGTCCACTCCGCGGTCGCCGCGCGCGTCACCCCGAGGTCACCACAGGAGAGTTCGAGCTGGAGGTCGAAGGAACCGCCGGAGGCCGCTCCGCTCTTCTCCGTCGTGACCGCCTCGCCGCCGCCGATCCCGACACAGGCACTGCTGACGCCCTGGACACCCCCGGCGATGAGGGCACCGAAGACGAGGCCGAAGGTGGCCGCGACGATCGCGCCGCCGAGCCAGGCGACAGGTGTCCAGCGCAGGATGAGGCCCAGGCCGATGCCGACCAGGATGAGCGGCCAGAGCCTCCACATCTCACCCGCGATGCCGGCGTCCGCCCACCCCCGCTGCACGGCGAGCGGGACCCCGCCGAGTGCGACCAGGAAGACGCCCCAGTTGAGAAGGCTTCGATCGATGCGCATGACCCGCTCAGTCTACCGACTGCACGGCGACCTGCATGGCGGGCCGATCGAGCCGGCGCACCCGCGCACCGGCCATCAGCTCGGTGCGTGACTCGGACAGGTCTGGTCGGTCCGTCAGTGACGACGGCAGCCATCAGGCCGGGCGGGCGGTCCCTCTGCGCGCGTCGGAGGCCCGAACGGAGACGAGGCGCCAACCCAGCGGAAGCAGGGCCGCCCCGGCGAGCAGCTTCACGAGATCGCCGGGCAGAAACGGCCACAGACCGAAGGCCAGCGCCTCTGACATGGAGAGGGTCCCAGCGATGGCCAGCCAAGCGACACCGGAGACATAAATGATCGCCGTGCCGATGGCCATGGCCGCCAGCGAACGGCCCGTGCGCCGGTCCCAGCCGCGCTCCGCGAGCCCTCCGACCAGGGCCGAGGCAACGAGGAAGCCGACCAGGTAGCCACCGGTGGCACCGAGCACGATCCGCCCGCCATCCAGCACCGCGATGGTCTCCAGGCCGGATCGGTGCACGCCATCGGCGCCGGCTGCGAAGACGGGCAGGCCGACGATCCCCAGCAGCAGGTAGAGGCCCGTCGCGGAAAGACCGCGGCGCGATCCCAGCAGAGCCCCGGTGAAGAGAACGCCGAAGGTCTGCAGCGTCAGCGGGACATACTCGTTGACCGGCACGTAGAGCTGGCCGAGCTGGATGGCCGGCACCGTGAAGGTGACGTAGGCACCAAGGATCAGGAGCGCCGTCCCGGCCAGCACGAGTGCTGCGTCACGCGCCCAGGCAGGCGCGCGTTCGGTCACGGCGTTGGGCACGAGGGCATCGGCCAGGGTCGGGCGGCGGGCAGGGAGTGCTGGGGCGTGTGCGGCAGCGGTCATCGTCCGCGGATGGTAGCAGGGTGCTGTGGGCCCACTGACGGCCACGAGTCCACGACATGCCGTGGTCGTACACTCGCGCCCATGGGACGCTTCTGGCGCCGCGTCGCCCTCGTCGCCTTCATCATCCTGCTCGTCATCCTGGCCGCAGGCTTCGTGTGGCTGAACGACCTAGCCGACCCGACCGCGGAGGCGAGCGCCGCGATGGCCTCGGACGACTCGGTCACGGTGACCACCGAAGGTCGCCTGGAGTTCCAGCCGAGTGCGCAGGCCGACACCGGCTTCATCTTCTACCCCGGCGCTCGCATCGAGCCGGAGGCATACGCGCCGCCCGTGCGAGCGATCGCTGAGGCGGGCTACCTGGGTGTCATCACGCCCATGCCCTTCGGCTTGGCGGTGCTTGCCCCCGATAGCGCGGATGCCGTCATCGAGGCCCACCCGGAGATCGAGCACTGGGTCATCGGCGGGCATTCGCTGGGCGGCGCCATGGCAGCCCAGTACACGGACAGCCACGACGACGTCGTCGACGGCCTCGCCCTCTGGGCCGCCTACCCTGCGGCGGGCATCGACCTGAGCAGTGCCGGCATCACGGCCACCTCCATCTTCGCCACCAACGACGGGCTGGCCACGCAGGAGGAGATCGAGGCCTCGGCGGCCCAGTTGCCGCCCGACACCACGTTCGTGGCGATCGAGGGCGGCAACCACGCCGGGTTCGGCTGGTACGGCGAGCAGGCTGGCGATGGCGCAGCGAGCATCTCCCGCCAGGAGCAGCAGGCTCAGACGGTGGCCTCCACCTTGGATGTGCTGGAGAGCGTGTCGACAAGCGAGTGAAGGTCCGGCGCAGCCTCGTTCCGGCAGCCTGCCCCGGGCGGACCCGACCTCAGGACTGAGACTCTCGGACGCTGTCCTTGAGTGCGAGGGTCAGGAGCCCGGCATTGAGCTCGATGATCTCGACTTCGAAGCGATGCTCGCCCGGCGCGAGGCGATGGCCAGCCACGTGGAAGGTCACCACCTCCCCTCGCCGGAACGAGACCGGTGACTGCCGGGTGACGTCCGCAGCTCGGTGGACGGTGTCCTCACCCGCACGCGTGGCGCTGATGGTCGATGGGTCCACGAGTTGCCCGTCCACGCTGATGCGGCCGATACCCACGAGCGTGCCGTCAGCGAGGCCGTTGCGAGCTTGGAGGCGGAAACCGTCGCCCTCGTGCTGGAGACTGCCTCCGACGTAGAACTGGCGGACCATGAAGTCAGGCACGCGCATCCGGGCAGCCTAGCGGGTCGGCCGCATGCGTGCCTCGCGCCACCACCGACAAGAGTCTGAGCCCAGCACGACTGCCAGGGCCGGGCCGAAGGGCCCTTCCGGCAGATGAACCTGACCGCGACAGTGCCGCGTGAGATGCCCGATGCCCTCGTGACTGCCATCGAGGCCCACCTCCATGCCGTCGTCGACGGCTTCCCGTCGCCACGTCGTGGTGTCGGCATCGAGCACGCTACGGGCACTGTCACCGTCATGGCGCGCCACCCGCAGACCACGATGCGCGCGGCTCGTCACGAGAGCGACTCCCAGCATCGTGGCCATGCGCGGACGCCCGGCCGTGGCACTGACCCCGACCACCGTCCGCGAGCACTGCGCCTTCGCACACCGACCGGGATACGCTGGACACCATCGTCGCGGAGCCGGTCGCGGCGGCGGCCGCCTTCGTGGCCGACCTTGTCCAGAGCCTGCCGGCCGACGCCCGGGGGCCAGCCACATGACCGACCTCTTCCGCATCCTCGTCGTCATCTTCCTGGCCATGCACGGCATCGGCCACGTCATCTGGTTCCTGGCCGCCTGGACGCCGCTGCGCGGCGGCTTCGGGCAGGAGCGCTGGATCCTGCCGGGCAACGTCACCATCGGCAGTCCGCTGGGCAAGCTCTGGGGCATCGTCGCGCTGGTCGTGATGCTCCTCTTCGTGGCCGCCGCCGTCGCCCTGCTGGCGGGATCGCTCGACTGGCGCACGATGGCCAACAGCGGTGTCATCCTGTCCTTCGGGGTCGTGGTTCCCTGGGTCCGGCAGGCGCCCGGCTGGACGGCTATCAACGCCATCGTCGCCGACCTCGTCCTGATGATCCTCATCGCCTTGCCGCTGTCGGTGGACATGGTGGGCGGCGCCTGAGGCGCCTGGATCAGGGGTCACGATGGAAGGCATCCCGCACAAAGGCGGAGCAGTACCGCTTGCCGTCCGCCAGATCGTCGCTCGCCACTTGACGGCAACCAGGGTCTCTGCCGCGCGCCGGACAGGTACGTCCCAGTCCGACATCTGTCACTCCCTGCTTCCCGCGATGGCGGCCTTGACCAGGGCCACATCCACGGAGACGACCGGGAGCGCCAACAGTTGGCGGCAACAGGAAATGGAGTCGTTCACGCCGCCGACTGACTCGCAGCAGGTCGGGTACACTCCGCTGGCTCGCGGCTCCCGCCCACAGGTGGTCGAGCACGAGACATGGTGGCCTTAGCTCAACCGGCAGAGCATCGGATTGTGGCTCCGAAGGTTACGGGTTCAAGCCCCGTAGGCCACCCCATTCCTCAGCGCGGATGACCGGCATGGAGCGGCGCCAGGCGGCACCAAGATTGCTGCGGCGATTGCTGCGCAGATGGGCGGAGCGAGGCCATGGGGAGCCTTGACAATCGTGGTAGCTTCTCGCCCACGGGAACACCAGAGGAGCGCACCGCGCCCCACCATCGGTGTGACCGTCCGGGGGAGAAGGAGACTGGTTCGTGGTCAAGCGGTCCAAGTTGGCCCTGATGGCAGGTGTGCTGATGGCGGCGATGCTGCCCGGGATGACCCTTGGCGCCAACGTGAGCGGCCCTGATGGTGCCGCCGCCGCCACGTCAGATGGTCCGGGCGCGTCGACCACGGCCACGGCCAAGCACAAGCATCATCCAAAGCACCATCGTCGCGCACCAGTTGGATGTGGCGCCACGTCAGCGAGAGCGAGCCTTCGTCCCAGTTGCTAGGGCGCCGTTCCGGAGGGCTCGCTGGCGGAGCCTCGCCAGGAGTGTCCCTCCGGGTTGGTGAGACTTGTGCAGGGTCCCTGACCTGCGCTGACCGCGCACAGGGGCGGACGGGTCGTGTGCCCACACCGTGCCTACAGTCGGGTCAGGACCGTTACCGAGCCGCTCGGACTCCAGCTTTACCGAGTTCAAGCCCCGTTGGCCACCCTATTCCTCAGCGTGGTTGAGCGGCATGGAGCGGTGGCCGGGGCTCTGAGTCACTTCGGCCACCGCTCTGCCTTCGGCCGGACCCTTGGACCTGCCGCCCCTCCTGCCCACGGTCGATTGGCCAGGTGATGAACTGGCGTTCGAGGGCGCGGTAGTCGCGGACATTGATCACCTTCGGGCTGTCCCGGCCTCCGGCTGCTCTTCGCCGCGACGAGGGCGTGCTGGAGTGACCGTCTGGGTCCCATCGTAGCTGCGGCTGGGCCGCACCACAGCAGTGGTCGCCTGAGGCGCGTGGCGTGTGGCGCTCCCCGTTAGCCGTCCTGGGACGTGGGATCCTGCGCGGCGAGGTCGGATCGCGGCCACTCCACCCCGACGCCGCCCCCGGCTTGGGACGTGGGATCCTGCGCGGCGAGGTCGGATCGCGGCCACTCCACCCCGACGCCGCCCCCGGCTTGGGACGTGGGATCCTGCGCGGCGAGGTCGGATCGCGGCCACTCCACCCCGACGCCGCCCCCGGCGCGCTTGCTGAGTGCGCTCTTCATGGCCCCCGCCAGCCCAGAGCCGCTCACCGGCCCTCCCGCGCCAGCGTCCGAAG
The DNA here is from genome assembly GCA_963825995.1 of uncultured Chloroflexia bacterium. Lineage (GTDB taxonomy): Bacteria > Chloroflexota > Limnocylindria > Limnocylindrales > CSP1-4 > JAFMJV01. Next base: position 497,991 of record CAWGVH010000006.1, on the reverse strand, counting down.
CCGATGCCAGAGCCGTTGAGGAGAGGGTATCTCGCAGGCGATCCACGCCGGGGGCAGAGACGTCCAGAAGGTCGCGCCAGTGGGGCCATGGCCCGACGTGCTGGATGTCAACGGGCTGCGGCTCATCGGGGCGTTCCGGGACTACGGACGGACGTTGGAGGCAGCGCCACAGGCGGCGGCTGCGACGGCAGGATCGACGATGGCACGTGCCGACCGTTCGGACCAGGTGGGCCAGCGTAGGGATCGGGCTGGATGGGAACGGCGACGAGCCTGGGTGGTGGGCCAGCAGGAGGCGGGGTGCGCATGTGCGGCAGCGGCTCCACGAGCCGATAGCAGATGCGCGCACCCTGCGGTGGGCTTGGTGCGACCTCAAGCGTGCTTCGGCGTGGTGGTTCGCGCAGCGGCGGGGGTTTGGTGACCGTTCCTGGCCGCTCGATCCCGGCCGAGGTCTCTGACGGGACGAGCATCTCGAGCCGCACCTTGCCGTCCCAGGAGACGACCGGGCGATAGCCCAGGAGCTGGCTGGCTCGCGAGGTCCGTTTCGGCTTGCGCTTGCGGCACGCATAGCATCTGCGTGCTGACAGGTTGTTGAGGCTCTGGCAGGAGTCACAGAGCCACCAGTCAGCGTCGCCGCCCATAGTCCTTCAGGATACCGGCAGAAGGCCGATCCCAGCCACGCCAAGCGACCCCGGCCCGCGTGCTTCGCGTTGACAGGATGCACCAGCCTGACACCGCACGGAGCTTCGGCACCGAGATCGCCGTGGGGCCGATGGTCCAGTCTCAGTCGAGACAGTAGGTCCGCACCAAGCCGATACCGAGCACCGAGTGTCCGCGTGCGTCGAGCGCCACCACGAATCGTGCCGCGTCCAGGGCGGTATCGAAGTAAGCACCCACCATGGCGAAGTTGTCCGAGGGGTCGACCCCGACAGCCTGGGCCCCTCCCTGGTCGCAGGCAAGGTCGCCGCTGCCCCAACCCGCGACGTAACCCAGGTCCTCCAGGAGGGCGATAGCGTCGGCGACCTCGGGGCCGGAGATGTCGGTGGACACCGCCAGATAGACGGCCCATGCGTTGCCGCCATGCACTGGCTCTTCCTGGGTGGGAGGTAGTGGCGCGAGCGGGGCAACAGGTACTGTCGTTGTGGTCGGGACCGGGGTCTCGGTGGCGCTGGGTTCAGGCGCCGTGGTGGACTCCGCGACCGCGCCCGGGCCGCCGGTTGCCATGACCAGAGCGAAGCATATCGAGCCGCACAGCAGCAAGCGGGGTCGAGTCATCCATGGCCTCCGTCGGCGACGATGAGCGCGTGAGGGACACGGTAGCTCGTATTCAGCCGCTTCGGCTCGACATCCGTGGACGGTCGGCCTCCCCGCATCAAAGTGATGACCAGCTTGGCCAGTCTTAGCAGCCTTGCGCAGACGAGATGACCGCGTAATGGGCCAGCGCTTGTCACCAGGGTGTACGCCCCAGTGGGCCACCCCACTCCCCCGTGGCAATGAACGGCACCGGGTTGCTTCGGAGGTTACTGCGCCCACCTACCTCGACCTTCAGTGATGCGGAGAGTCAGCTTGCTCTCCGGCCCGCGTCCGGACACCAGCCTTTCCGCTGCTCCGCTCTCAGCCACTGCGTCGGTCGCTGAGGGTCACGCCGATGGCGGCGGCGGTGACGCAGGCGATGGCCAGCACGGCGGTCGGCGGAAGGGCCTGGCCGAGGACGACGGCGCCGACCACGGCGGCCGCGACCGGCTCCAGCGTCACGATGATGCCGTAGGCGCGGGCGGTCATCCGCCTCAGTGCCTCGAACTCCAGCGACAGCGGCAAGGCAGTGGAGAGGATCGCCACCGTCAGCGCCCCGACTAGCAGGCCGAGGTCGATGTGCTCCAGGCCGCCGGCTGCCAGGACGAAAGGCACCGTGAACAGACTGGCCACCAGCATGGCCAGGGCGAGTCCGGCCCCGCCGACGGAGCGCGCCACCCTTGGGCTGAGCAGGACGAAGCTCGCCCAGCCCGCCCCGGCTGCCAGGGCGAGGCCGACCCCGACCGGGTCGAGGTCCGTGCCGATGCTTGGCGTCAGCAGCACCAACCCGGCGATGGCCAGGCCGATCCAGACGAAGTCCTTCAGCCGGCGCGATGTGAAGGCGGCGACGCCAAGCGGGCCGATGAACTCGATCGCTACCGCGATGCCCAACGGGATGCGCGCGATGGCGCCGTAGAAGCACAGGTTCATCGCGCCGATGGCGCAGCCGAACACCAGCAGCAGCCCGACATGCCGGCGCACGCCCGGCCTGATCTGGTGCCGCGCCGCGACGAGCAGCAGCACCGCCGCGAAGACGAGGCGCAGGAAGGTCGTGCCGATCGGCCCGAGCGTTTCGAACAAGTGCACGGCCACCGCCGCGCCGAGCTGGATCGAGATGATCGAAACCAGCAGCAGCCCCGGCGGTGGCACCCCCGCAACGGCACGGGCGAACGGGCCGGCGCGGTCTGGAGTGGTCATTGGGCCATCATGCCCGCCAAGCCCCCAACAGCGTGAGGTCACGCGGGTTGCGGCGGAGTACATGGAACCTGGTCGACCAACGACAGGATCGGCGGCGCGGTTCTGCGCCCCCGACTGCCGTCATCTTCGACACCGATCGATGCTGGTCGGTCCGACGAAGTCAAGGGCCTTCCGCACGGCCACGGGCACTCGCGTCTCGTGATTGGACCGTCGGAGCCACCCATGCGGCCGAGACTTCGGCCAGAGCCGAACCGTTCGCATCGACCGGACCTAACCGCCGATGCCCCGCCTCCTCGATGGGCCTCGGCGCACGATGACGCACACGCGGAACCCCCAGCCCAAGGGACCGGGGGACCGCTGGTATTCGGCGTGTGCTCCGAAGCGACTACTCGACCTCTGCCTCCGGGAGTGGTGGGACATCTCCACCGAACAGGAGTCCCTCGATGGATGCGCTATCACCTGCCCAGCGGAAGAAGAGGACAGCCGTGAGCCCTTCATACCCGTCGCCGCCGATGCACGTGGCCGTCTTGTCGTTGAGTCCGTCGGTCTCCCCGTCGGGTCCCCGCTTCAGTGCATCGGCATACTCGCAGTGCCAGCCACCACCATCGTTACGCAGGTCATAGGTTCCCGCAGCGAGCGTGGTGTACTCCCCATCGTCCCTGCGGTAGACATCGGCGTTCCACTTGGCCGTCACATCGCCCGTGAGCCGCGGGTCGCTGGTCTCCCACGTCGGGTGGCATTGCCAGCCTCGCGTACGCGCGACGACGCCGTCGTCGGTGGAGGAACTGGGGTCCGCGCAGGCGGGTCCCATGGACTCCGTGCCCGTCACCCACACCGGGGCCACGGGCGCGGTGTCAGTGGCGGCCCCAGGGACGCTGCCTTGCTGGCCGAGGGGCTGGGCGACGAGGAACGCGCTCCCGATGCCGACGATGACAGCGGCGGCGGTGAAGGCCTTGACTGGACTGAACATGGTCTGGGTCCTCCCGATGACGGTGGGGGTATGGCCGTTGGTGGCCCCGATGGGCCTGGGCTGGTAGGCCGTGGTATCGATGGCCGTGGGTGCCGTGGCGTTCGCGTGGAGGGCCGGGAGCCACCACCGTCGTCCGACCTGCCTCGTCTGTCCGAGTCGCGACGCCACACGGCGAGCAGCGACCTGCGGGTCGGGCGGTGCCACGTCGGTGTCGTGCAGCCACTCGTCGAGGAACCGGGTATCGAGTTCGTCCCTCATCGGGCGACCTCCTGAGGGCGCTGGCCAGAGGCTGGGAGCCGGGCGTCCGCTTCGAGGGCAGCCCGCATAGCAGGGACAGCCCGCCTCAGACGTGAGTAGACAGCCTGGGATGAGATGCCCAGGACATCGGCCACCTCATCGGGGCTCATGCCCAGCAGATGGCGAAGGACGATGACGGCCCGATGGTCGACCGAGAGCCGCCTGAAGGCACGCTCCAACTGGTCCCGGTCCACCACGGAGCGGTAGTCATCGCCGGGTCGGGCGATGTCCTCCGAGAGAGGCGCCACCCGACCGGTCATCGACCGTCCGTGCCTGGCTTCCGCATAGCAGGCATGCACGAGGAGTCGGTACGACCAGCCGTTGAACTTGCTGGGGTCCCTGAGGCGGCGGATGTAGCGCCAGATATCGAGGAAGGCTTGCTGCGTCGCATCTTCGGCCGTGTGCCGGTCACGGAGGATGCCGTACGCCACCCGGAAGAGCCGGGTGTGGTGAGCGAGGGTCAGTGACTCGAACGCGCGTTGGTCACCCTGCTGTGCCAGTGCCACCAGTTCGTCGTCCATCGCCTCACATCATGTGTGGCCGAGCCGGTCTCGGCCGTTCTACCTTCTATGAGGTCCTCAGACATGCAGAGTTGGTCAACAACGGTGGCGCGAGGTCACCGACCGAAGTCCTGTGGTTCGGTCGCGACAGCCACGGCCAGGAGTCCGAGTGAGCGCATCCGCGCTCACGGACCTCTCCGGGGGCCACCGACAGCTCGCCGACGACCCGCGCCTCGAACCCACCCGTGCGGAGCCACGTACTCCGCACGGCCGCACGGCCAGCCACCTTGGCCAGTGAGCGAGGGTCTGGGAACCCAGGCCTATCGAGTCACTCCCGTTCGCTGGGGTGAGTGGTCCGCCCGCCCCTTACTCGACGTGAAGGCAGATCGCCTTGGCGTGGAAGGTCATCGCGGTGTCGTCCAGGTTCTCTATCCGGACGAACCAATCGAGTCCGACGTCACTGCGTGGCGCGTTCGAATTCACGCGGTACTGGTGTCCCTCGAACTCCGCGCTGACGGCATAGCCGCCGCCGGTCAGGATGTCCCCGTCGTTGCATGAGGCCATCAGTGTCTTCATTCGCCCGGGGTTGGTGCTTGCCTCGCTGTCAACACGGTAGTAGGTGAGGACAGGCCCCGGTGCTGGCTCGCCCTGGGGACCCTGCGGACCGACCTCACCCTGGGGGCCGACGGCACCGGGCTCACCCTGCGGACCGACCTCACCCTGGGGGCCGACGGCACCGGGCTCACCCTGCGGACCGACCTCACCCTGGGGGCCGACGGCACCGGGCTCACCCTGCGGACCGACCTCACCCTGGGGGCCGACGGCACCGGGCTCACCCTGCGGACCGACCTCACCCTGGGGGCCGACGGCACCGGGCTCACCCTGCGGACCGACCTCACCCTGGGGGCCGACGGCACCGGGCTCACCCTGCGGACCGACCTCACCCTGGGGGCCGACGGCACCGGGCTCACCCTGCGGACCGACCTCACCCTGGGGGCCGACGGCACCGGGCTCACCCTGCGGACCAGTCTGGCTGAACTGGATCAGCGTCGCATCGTTGTCGCATGGCTTGGAGGGCTCTTCTCCGACCGCAACGTTGACGAGAAATCCCGTTGGACTGATGCAGCCGGAGTAGGTGTCACCATCCGCAGCGGCGGCTGCGCTGGCGCCGACGAGGCCGACAACGACGGCCGCTGCCATGGGCAGACCGACCAGTCGCCCTGCGAGCGTCCGGACGGACCTCCCTCTGGACTCGTTCATGGAGCCCTCCTTTCGTCCCCTGTTCCACGGTCGGGGAAGGCTGGCGACCCAGGCCGCCTGTCCCGGGTTCCAGCGTACTGGGAGCCACGGACACGACCGCCCCGATACCACCCTCTCTTGGTACCGATGAGTATCCCCGATACTGGCGCCACTCGGATCGCCAACTCGACTTCCGCCGAGGTGTCCACCGAGAGCCGTGCCATCGCCGAGCCGCGCGTGCGGCCGTCGCGTCTCGGCGCATCTGGTCTTCGGTCAGCGCACCCCTCGCTTTGGCGAAGGCCGCGGCTTGAGGCCCAAGCGCGCGTCGCTAGTGCTGTCGCTGTCCGGTGGAAGGAAGTGCCCGATGGACGCACGGGCAGATCGCAACGCGTGAAGAGCGACGGAGAGCTCCGCCGCGTCCGGGGCTGCCTTGAGGGCATCGATGGCATCATCGATGTCGCTGTCTGCGTCGGCCAGCGCATCGAAGACATCCGCGGCTTCCTCAGGCTCCGCGTCTGGATCGTCGAGAGGAGGCTCGACATCGGGTTCCTCGGGCTCTTCGGGAACGACCGGCTTCGATCTCCAGACCACCAGGCCGAGCCATCGATCGCGCTTCGGAAAGACCGGGCTCCCGCCGGCATCGCTGATGTTCCCGCAGGCCTCCTTGACGACCGCCCATTCCCACCAGCGCGGACCGTTCACCATCTTCTTGCCGCCGACCGTGCGGCCGTCCGCGAGGGGGTCGAAGACCTTGACCTTGAGCGTGCCACCGCGCTCCTTGCCGACACGGAGCAGCACTGCGTGGCCGCCCTCGAACGATGTACTCGACCAGAATCGCGGGGACTTCCGGGCGATGGTCCCGTAGTCCAGGGCAACGACCACGGGCCGCTTCTTCTCGAAGAGCAGAGTCTCGAGGCGATCGAAGTCGGACCCGTCGGCGATGGTCGAACGCAGGGGCTTCAGTCCCGCTTTGCGGGCCGCGTCCTTGAAGGCACGGATGGCGCCCTGCCAGTCCCATGGATTGGTGGGACCGTCATCGCCCATCTTGGCTCTGACACGCTCGGTCGTGGGGCGGACTTTGCCGGCACTCGCATAGTCGATCGCCATGACCGTGGAGGCCACACCACAGTCCACGGATTCAGTCTTGGAACCATCCAGTTGGGGTTCGATGCGGATAGCCATCGGTCTCCTCCTTGGTCTTGCTCGTGAGCTCGTCCGAAGGTGCCATCCCCCCATCCCGGAACAGGTCGATGCGCGCCACTCCGACGTCCATCGCCGCCCAGCACGGTACCACCCCGGTCACCTCGAGCCAAGGCGCCTCGCCATCTCGTCGGCTTGCAGCGGCCCACGGTGACCCACATACACCGGCCCTCGGGCGAGACCAGCCACCAGGGCGATGCTGCGCCGTGAAGCTTCGAGGTCGTCCGCGAAGTACGGCAGGCGCGGCGCATGCCGGCGCACGAAGCCACCCGCCGCCAGATCGCCCCCAACGACGGCGTCGTCAAGCAGGACGCTGATGGAGCCAGGGGTATGGCCCGGCGTGTGGATCGTCCGTCCCGCGACGCCGAACGGCGCCAGGTCCAGCTCCCCGTCGTGGACGAGGTCGGGCTCGAACGCGGGAGCCGTCCGTGGCGCGAACATCGCGAACGCGCGACCGAACAGGTCGGTCCCGTGCAACGGGCGGTCGCGGCCCGTACGGGCGATCGGCGCGTCCAGCCGATGGATCGCGATCGGGGCGTCCAGGCGCTCCCTCAGCAGCTTCGCGCCGCCCAGATGGTCAAGATGGCCGTGGGTCAGCAGGATCAGCGACACGTCGGCTGGTGTCACGGTCGCGCGCTCGAGTGCGGCGAGGATGCGGGTCGCCATCCGCGAGTATCCGGCGTCGACCACCACTACCCGCTCGCCGAGGAGCAGGTAGGCGTTCAGAAATCCGAAGGCCGCGAGCTCCACCGGAACGATGCGCGGCCGCGAGCCATCGCTGATCATACGACTCAAGTATGACTTGACCATCGGACGGGACACGGCTACCGTCGCTCGACGGGGGATCGAGGGCGCCAGGCGGAGGACGCGCACGTGACCCACATGCTGGTGCCCATCGAGGCGTCCCAGACGACGGCCGGTGTCTGGGTCGGCATCGTCGGCGATGAGCCCGGGCACCTGACGCTCCAGGTCGGCGATGCCGGCCCGCGCGCGCTGGAGGATGACTGGATCCCGTTCACGACGTGGGATCGAGTGCGCGTCCGGGTGCAGCGCATCATCGTCGATGGCCTTCAGCCGAACCGTCGCTATCCCTTGCGCCTCGTCGAGGGCGACGTGGTCCGGGCCACGGCGACGACCGTGACGCTGCCGGACGCCCTTCCCGCCATCGGCGAGCGCCCTTTCACCTGCCTCCTTGGCTCCTGCTTCGGCCGCCTGAGCGACGGGGCCGGAGCCGTCGGGGCGGCCGTGGCCAAGCTGCCGGCACAGTACCGTCCGGATGCCACCATCCTGTGTGGTGATCAGGTGTACCTCGACGCCCCGTTCGCCCGGTTCTTGACCTCGATCCACAGCGGCGAAGACCTCCGATCATCGCTCCTGGAGACCTACCTGTCGACATGGACCCAAGACAGTCCGGGGGCGGGATTCGCACAGGTGCTTCGCCAGGGTGCGACGTATTTCTCCTCGGACGATCACGAGCTCTGGAACAACGCCCCCAGCCGCTCGCCTGCGGTGCTCAACAGCTGGTTCGGCGGTCCGCGGGACGAGTACCGGTCGGTGGCGACGACCCTGTACGACTTGTTTCAGGCTTCCTCCCGGATTGCTCGCCTGAAGATCGGCCCCCTGTCGATCATCGTCGTCGACACGCGCATGGATCGGACGTCTGATCGGAAGAGACTGATGCCCGAGGGTCGGATGGTCGAGCTGGGGCGCTGGGTGGACGACCTTGAAGGCCCTGGAGTGGTGGTCGTCGGCCAGCCGGTCCTGTCCAGCCGAGCCGGCTGGCGTGGCCACTTCCTCGACTGGAGCCTGCCGGACTTCAGGCAGTACGAGGACCTGGTCCGGGCCGTTCAGCGCTCGCGTCACGACATCGTCGTGCTGACCGGCGACGTGCACTTCGGACGACTCGCCGGCTGCCAGCTGCCGTCGGGCGCGGAGCTCTACGAGGTCATCGCCTCCCCGTTCGCACTGGTCGACCAACGGCTGGGACGCGAGTGGCACGCGCCCCCCGGTCGCTTTCCGGACTTCGGGATCCCGGGCACGACCGGCTGCGACGTGTGGGTCGACCACCGCTACCGGGAGGTCCGCGATCACTTCGCCACGATCGGCTTCACCGACGTCGGGAACCGCGTGCATATGGACGTGCAAGCGTGGCCCATCCCGGCGCCGGGGCTGGCTCCGGTCCCTGGCAGCGCCTACGCAGTCGACTTGAACTAGCGGGAGCCACCATGATCCCCTCGCGACATTCCCCGGCCTCGACTCCCAACGGACTCCTCGCTCCCGCTGAGGCCGGGCCCGACCAGTCGAACCTGGCCTGGCTGCGTTCCGGGCGCCTGCGCCGAGGGATCCTGTTGCTGGGTGGGACCTCGCTCGTCGACTTCCGAGTCCGTGTCGGCCAGTCGGGCCTTCGCAGCGATCTATCGCCGTCCTACTGGTCGCTCTGCGGGTTGCTGTTGGACACGGAAGGGACGTTCCTGAGCGTGCCTCTCCAGCCGGCGGACGTGTCTGCCGTTCCTCAGTCGAACGCGGTGCAGACCTGCCGGCTCGCGGACTATGACGACCCCTCGAACTGGCCGAACATCGCGGTGCTGAGCTTCACTCGGGAGTGGGACGAGGTCATTCGCGATGCTCGGTTGGTCGCTGACAGCCGGACGATCCTCGACCTGCCGGACCTGGTCCTGGCTTGGCTGGGATATGCCTGGGCGGTCACGGGCGCCAGCAACCCGCTCCTATCGGCACGAGGAGTGCCGAGCGCGGCGTTCGCCGAGACCGCGCACGCCCTGGCCGGGGTGGAGATCACGCCTGGGCTCGCGTCCGCGGCGAGTTGCCCTGAGGCGATCTGGCAGGCGGTCAAGTGGTGGCACGAGTACTACCGGGAAGCCGCGGCTGTCACCACCAGCTCGCGCGCGGGTGGGAGCTCCGGCGCCCGCCCGATCGTGCCTCGCGGCCGCTACGCCGTCCGCCAGCGTTATGCCCAACTCCGGGGACCGGACCGGTTGGCGGAGACTGGTCCGGGGCGGCGATCGAGAGCCCGAGCGGCTCGCGCCCGATGACCGCGCCGCGGCTGGGCTCGGAGGACACCCACTTCGACGTCGTCATCGTGGGCTCGGGCTTTGGCGGTTCGGTCATGGCCTACCGTCTCGCGGAGGCCGGCCGCCGCGTGCTCGTGCTCGAGCGTGGGCGGCGATTCCCGCCGGGAAGCTTCCCGCGCAGCCCATACCGTTTCCGTCGCGCATTCTGGGATCCGAGCGAAGGGCTCTACGGCATGTTCTCCGTGTGGTCGTTCGACCATCTCGGGGCGATCGTCAGCAGTGGCCTCGGGGGCGGCTCGCTCATCTACGCCAACGTCTTGCTGCGCAAAGACCCGGAGTGGTTCGTCCGAGAGGCGGGCGAGTGGTGGCCCGTGACCCGCGAGGACCTGGAGCCGCACTATGACCGCGCTGAGGCGATGCTCGACGCCCAGCAGTACCCGTTCGGTGCGGAGCCCTACTCGACGACGCCGCGCACGCGGGCCGTTCGCGAGGCCGCGCTGCGGCTGGGCTGGGAGCCGACCTTCCCACCGCTCGCGGTCACGTTCGCGGCCGCTGGTCGCCCGCCGGCGATCGGTGAGCCGATCCCTGAACCCGCCGACAGCCCCAATCTCCACGGGGCTGCCCGATCGACATGCCGGCTGTGTGGCGAGTGCGACATCGGCTGCAACTACGGCTCCAAGAACACGCTCGACTACAACTACCTCAGCGCCGCGAGCCGCGCCGGGGCAACCATCCGCGACCTGGCCGAGGTGCGGACGTTCGCGCCACGACCCGGCGGCGGCTACGTGGTTCGATTTGTCAGCCACGACCTTGGACGGGAAGGGCAGCCGTATGCCACCCAGGACATGCCTCTCCAGGAGGTCACCGCCGATCGGCTCGTGCTCGCGGCCGGCACCTTCGGCACGACCTATCTCCTGCTGCGCAACCGCGCCAGTCTGCCGGGCATCGGCGACACCCTTGGCACGCACTTCTCCGGCAACGGCGACCTGCTGACGCTCGCGCTCCGGCCGCGAGACAGGAGGACCGGCAAGCCGATCGTGGTGGAGGGCGGCGTCGGGCCATCGATCACGGTGGCGGTTCGGTTCGAGGGCACGCCCGACCCGGACGCGCCGCCGGGAAGCCCCGGCCGTGGCTTCTACCTCGAGGACGCTGGCTATCCCGACCTGCTGAACTGGCTGATCCAGGCGGCTGAGTTGCCTGGCGCATTGGTGCATGGCTGGTTCACCGTGAAGCGCCTCATCCTGCGGCTGTTGGGCCGCGAGCCCGACACGGATGTCAGCGCGGAGCTCGCGCAATTGCTTGGCGACGCCTCGTACTCGTCGGGGATCCTTCCCCTCTTGGGCATGGGCCGCGAAAAGCCAGTCGGCGTCCTCGGGCTCCAGGATGGCCGCCTGACAGCGGACTGGACGATCGACCGCTCGGTCGACTACTTCGAGCAGGTACGGGGCGCTCAAGAAGAGCTCGCCGCAGAACTAGGCGCCGAGTTTCGGGACAACCCCGCCTGGAACGTCGGGCGCCGAGTCATCACGGTCCACCCGCTGGGAGGCGCGCCGATGGGTCGCAACGCACGTGAGGGCGTGGTCGACGCCTGGGGACAGGTCTTCGGCCACCCTGGGCTCTACGTCGCGGACGGCTCGGTGATGCCGGGGCCGGTGGGGCCAAACCCGAGCTTGACCATCGCGGCGCTGGCCGATCGCTTTGCGGACGCGATGCTGGCAGACCGCGAGATCGAGGCCGCGTGATGCGTGATGACCCTGGGGTGCCTGATGGCACGCCTCGCACCCGCCGCTCACTGATCCTTGCCGGCGGCGGCTACAAGGTCGCCTTCCAGGCGGGCGTGCTGCAGGTCTGGCTGGATGAAGCCGCCCTCGAGTTCGACCACGCCGACGGGGCAAGCGGCGGCAACCTCAACCTCGCGATGTGGTGCCAGGGCATGAGTGGGCGGCAGATCGCGGACAACTGGCGCAGGCTGCGACCGCTCGACGGCATCGGGCTCAACTGGCGCTCCTGGTGGAAGCTGATCTGGGCTGACTCGCTGCTCACCCTGGACCGGTTCCGCCGCAATCTCCTTCCCCGGTGGGGACTCGACTGGCCGCGCATCCGTGCCAGCGAGCGGGAGGCCAGCTTCAACCTGTACGACTTCACCACGCACGAGCTCGTGCCGCTGCCTGCCTCCGCGATGGACGAAGAGCTTCTCATGGCGTCCATCTCCATCCCCATGTGGTTCCCGCCGCTGCGTCGAGAAGGCCACACCTACCTCGATGCGGTGTTCGTCTCGGACGCCAACCTTGAGGAAGCCATCGCCCGTGGCGCAGACGAGCTGTGGGTCATCTGGACCGTCAGCGAGCGGAGCGAGTGGTGGGCGGGGTTCGTCGGCATCTACTTCGGGATCATCGAGACCGTGGCGAACGGCAACTTCCGTCGCGTGCTGCGACGCATCGAGCGGAACAACACGGAGGTCGCGGCGGGACGATCGGGAGAGTTCGGGCGGCACATCGAGGTCAAGGTCCTCCGCGCGGAGGTCCCCGTGCACTACCTCGTAGTGCTGTCCGGCGATCGCGTGCGTGAGTGCGTCGAACGCGGCGTCACGGCCGCGCGTCAGTGGTGTATCGAGCAGGGTATCGAGCTGCACGACCCTGCCCCCCCCACGGACAGGGATGGGACCCGCTTGCGGTTCACTGAGGAGATGAAGGGTTACGTGGCTCCCGGCCTGGTCGAGTACGAGCCGGGGCGCGCAGCAGCGGAAGCCGCGGGCCAGCGACTGACGGTCCACCTCACGATCACGCTCGATGGCGTCCGCCGGTTCATCGCAGACCCCGATCGCGCAGGAACAGCGGAAGGCTGGATCGAGTGGGCAGCGTGGCCTGGCCGGGTCGCGGTAGACGAGGGCACCTTCAACCTGTTCACCGATGATGGCGACCCAACGGTCAAGTGGATGCGCTACAGACTGTACGCGCACGATCTGGCCGACACGCCGGTGACGATCAGCGGGTTCAAGCGCGTGCGCGACGACCCAGGCATGGATCTCTGGAGTGACACCTCCACGCTGTACACGCGCATCTTCCAAGGCCATGTCACGCTCGCCCAGGAAATGGGCGCGGAGGTCCTGGGCGCGGGTGTCATCAATGTCCACCTGCTCGACTTTCTCCAGCAACTCACGACGTTCGATGTCGAGGCCGCCAGCGAGGTGGAGCGCCTGGCGATCCTCGCCGAGTTCGGGAGATTCTTCATGGGCAAGCTCTGGGACGTCTACGCGCGCCGCGTCCTCACGCACGCACCGATATGACGCACAGAGACGCGACGAGCACGCAGGTCGGATCACGGTCAGGCCCTCGGCCTGGCTTCCTCGGCGAGGGAGCCAGGACGAGCTGGCAGGTGGATGCCGAGCTGCCCATCGCGGGCTCGGTCGAGCTGCCCATCAGTGTCGCGGACCTGTGGCAGCGGTTCGCGAACGTGCGTGAATGGCCAACCTGGAACCCGTGCATGTGGACCGCGACGGTCACGGGCGGCCCCTCACTCGCGGCGGGCGCGTCGCCCCGGGAGGGCCAGATGCTGGTGTGGGCGTTCAACCCGATCCGGCGCCGCTACCTGTATCGCCTGCCTGCCATCGCGACACTGGTCGAGGTGGTGCCGGAGCAACGGATGACATGGGAGGTCACGCTGCTGCCTGGCATGTGGGCGCGACATACGTACTGGATGGAACCGCTCGCCAGCGGCGGGTGTCGCTTCGGCTCGTGGGAGGTGGCGGAAGGCCCGGCCTATCGGCTGCTGCGCGCATTCTGGCTGGCCCACTTCCGCTATGTCTGTCGCCAGTCGCTCCTCGGAGCGCGACAGCTCGCGGGACCGGGACGCGATCGGGAGTGACGATGCGCAAGTGATTCCGCCGACGCCACACCTGGACCGTAATCTGGCACCGACCCTGCGATCCTCAAGGATCGTGGCCGGACGACAGGATCCTCATCGCAGTCGGGCTGTGAAATCCTCCCGCACGACCGTCCAACCGATGCCCCAATCATGGAAGATGTCGGCCAGCCTGACGCTGGCGGGCGCCTCGACGAGTTCGCTGAAGTACTCGTCGGGATGCCGACAGATCTCAACGGACATGCTCCCCTCCGACGGCTCGATCGCGATATCCAGTGCTGGTGGGTCGAAGGCACCGATGAGGCCGGCGATGGGGTCGATGGGCAGCAAGCGGTAGGTTGAGATGGTCGGATCGGCAAGAGTGCCATAGCCGTGACCGGCCAGGCACGCGTCGTCAGCCGGCATCGCGATCAAGCGATCACTCCGACCGAACACCAGGGGCAACTCGAATCGGAGGATCCGCAGCGCCTCCGAGTTGCTGGGCACGGCGAACACGAAGCTGTGCTTGATCGTCGAACCGGGCTCGATGACGTGGCCCGGCGTCCACGCCTGCCCGGTGTGCACGGCCACGAACGCTTGCGGCGTGAGGGACGTGAGCGAGCTGGCACTCACGCTGCCCGCGACGTTCGGCTGCACCGTGCCCGGAGTCGGACTTGGCATCGTCGCGTCGGCTGACGGTGTCGCTGGCGCGGGCGCGCAGTCGACCCCACCTCCTGCCCGTAGCTCTGCCTTCAGCGGGCAGTCGACGACCTGTTGCTGGGGTTGGTCCGCTGTCGGCCGGACGATGGCCTGGGACACCGTGTACGGACTGGTCATCAACCTGAGCTGGCTCTCGGTCGGGTTACTGGCGATGACCTCGACACGGATCTGGTCGTAATTCGAGGCGCTGTGCTCGAAGTGCATCTCGACGCTCACGTCGAGCTGGGGAGGCTCCTTGATCGGCCCGAACATGAGTGTGTACCACAGGCCGAAACCGATCCCCACCGCGCTGATGACCAAGGGTGCGATCAGCCCCACGGCTTTGGGCGGTTCGCTGACCAGATCGGTCGCACCCGCGATCACCTCACCCGCGCGAAATTGGCGGGCCTCGCGAAAGACCGTGAAGCCCGCCCAACTTGCCGAGAGCAGCGCCGTCAGCGCGATCAGCACCTGGACCGGCCGGGCCGTCGTGATGGGCTCGAAGACGATACCGACCACGGAGCTCGCGGCAAGGAGCAGCAGCGTCCCAGCAGCCACGAGTCCCATGAGCCAGGAACCTCGAGATCGATGCCGCATGGCCCACGCGGCCAGCAGGAGGACGAAGCCGGCGATCAGGAAGGCGTTGAAGATCTCCTCCGGCCGTACCGGGACTCGGGCGAAACTGGCCGCGACCCAGATCGACACCAGGGCCAGACCGAACGCGCCGAAGACGCGGCGGGCGCCCTGTATCGCATCTGACGCGCTCAATACGTACCAGCCGAGAGCGGCCATGGCCGACGATGCCAGCGCGGCGCCTGCCCAGCCGCTCACTGCCGGGACCGTGTGCTTGATGAGGAGGAACAGGACACCGGCCGCGACAAGTACGAGTGCTGTCACCAGCAGGGCGGATGCGGCGCGTGGCATCGGCCACTCGATTCCCTCCCCAGGCTCGCGCGTGTCTGCGTCGGGGCTCGTCAAGGCACCGGGATCCATGTCCGTCACGGGCCCATCGTCGACCGCGTCGCCGGCAGCGCCCATCCCGTGATCCTTTCGCTAGGCCTGCTGATCTCGATGCCTGTCGGGGTCGCGAGGGTCAGGGCGATGCGGGCTGCTCGCCGTTGACTCCAGCTCTCTGCCATGTCACGAGGTCATCACTCGGGAGGTTCGCTTGGGGCTGGAGTCGCGAGCAGGATGTTCGCCAGCACCGGGTCTCCCTGTCGGGCGATCCACACGGCACCACCGCCTTCGATGGCCTGGAAGGGTTGCCCGTACTGGTCGATCCAGGAAACCGTCGGGATGTCCGTTCCGGGGACTGTCGTCATCTGTGCGCCGGGTGTGGCGCCGAAGATGGCTGGAGCACCCTCGAGCAACCCCACGGTGACGTTTCCCCCGCTCACAGCCTTGACTTCGCTGTATGCCCCGGTGGCGTCGATCAACACCACCGACACGATGCACAGGTCACCCAGGACCTGGCCCAGCCGTGCTGCGTATGATCCGCAGCGCCTCCACCCCGAGCTGCTCGCTTGTGCTGCCCTGGCTGAACAGGTCGCTCCACTCTTGACCGCTGTATTGCGAAGCTTCTACGACGCTGGAACCCAGCGGTGCGACCGCGACGAGCCTGTCCAGAAGGCCCGCCTGGCCGCATGGATCACCGGGGGCCCCGGGGCTCTGGCCGACGGCGCCGGACCACGTCGATAGGAGCACGGACAGCACGGTCAACATGAGCACGGAGGCCGGGAGCCTGGCGATCCGCCTCGGTACGCGTCCCATCATCGAGCTACCTTCCCAGGATGTTCAGCGGCGCCCATTCGGCGCCTACTTGAAGAGGTCGCTGTCGACGAACTCACCGGCCACCAGCGTCCAGAAGTCGTCAGCCAGACTCGCCAGGATGTACTCGAAGGGCAGCCAGCCGTAGCCACCGGCGCCCCACGCGGTGCCCCACGAGTTGCGGATGAGCAGCGCGCCCTTGCTGGTCCCGATCCTCTTGTCATCGTCATAGCCGACAGCGAGGATGGCATGACCGCCAGCCACACCGTCGTTGGGGCCTGGCATCGGGATCTCACCCTTGCCATCGCCGGACGGCGGGATCGACTCATAGACGGTGAAGCCGAACATGCACGGCAGCCCCGACGCCAAGCTCGTGCGGACGTTCCGCAGGACCTCGTCCGGCCTTGCCGCGGGAGGATCGAGTCGGTAATACTTCAACGCCTGGAAACTCTGGGCGAACGAGTACAGGAAGGCGTTCGGTTCCGCGTCGAAACGTTCGATACGGTAGGGCCAGTGTCGCTCGGGCGGCACGCCAAAGACCACCATCGCCTTCATCGTGTCGCGCAGATAGGCTCCCGTGTCACCGGTCAGGCCCATGAGCGTGCGCGTCACCTTGTAGAGGAACAGCCGAGAAGCGTCGAGATGCTTGCCGTGAGCCCGGCGCTCGAAGTACTCGTAGAGGCCGACACCGGCGTTGGCGGTGCACGACCCGAGCTGACCCTGATCCTCGATGGGTGAGCACCAGGGCCGCAGGTCGACCGCCTTCGGCAGAGCCTTGGTCACCTTCCGGAGCTGCTTTGACTCGGAGAGCACCGCCCGGACGCCTTCCGTGTCAGCCGTGTAATCGCGGATGTCGGGAAGGTCTGGGACCCACCCCATCGACATCCCGTTCACAGTGAGTGTCATGACATCTCCTCCATCGTCCTCTGACTAACGTTCGGGCTCGACCCGGTCGCTTTCGACAGCGGCCGCTGAGAACGAGCCCAGGTAGTGCGCCTGCACCCACGTGGTGCGATCACCGAACGGGTTGCCGTAGTCACGCCCAAACGTGCCGTCGGGGCGGACGTCGGTGGGGACCGTGAATGAGTGCGCTCCGTCGCTGACCTCGATCAGCACGACGCCTGACGTGACGGGATCACCGTTGTCTGCGAATCGGACGACGCCCGTCGTGTACGTCACCCGGTGCTTGTCGAGCTTGATCTCGGTCGCCCGTCCGGCGTGGATCTGGAGGCCGGCGCCTCCAGTGAGGACCTGGGCCCCACAATCGGTCCGGTACGGGCGGATGGCCCAGCCATCGATGCTCACCCGATTGGGGACCTCCCAGAGGTAACCCGGGCCGCGCTGGCTGCCCTCCCCCGCGGAGTCCCATTCGGCAGTCCCCCACAGGGCTTCATCGAAGACGCGTACGGGTCGGGACCCGCGCCCGTCGACGCGCAGCCATTCGTGCTCGACGAAGACCCTGTGCTGCGGGTGCGTCTGCTTGACCTCTGCAAAGACGAGCGTGCTCCTGCTGAAAGGGTTGGCTAGCTGCACGCTCGTGCCGACGCGCGTGGACGGCGAGGCTGACGCGCTGATGAAGCTCGTGTAGTTCGAGCGAGCCTCGTTGTTGTAGATGTTCTGGTCCACGATGGCGGGGTTCCCAGGTGCCTGATACAGGCGGATCCGGACGATCACGCAGTAATGCCTGCCATCGGTGGCGCTCGGGTTCCAGGGCCTGCTGAACTCGACGGTGGCGCCCGGTCCAATGTCCTGCTTTGCACTTCCCAGCGAGACCCATGGCCCGTCACCGGTCGTGAACTCGGTCACGAAGAAGTCGACCACGACCCCGGTCGCGATGAGGTCGCCCGCGTTGCGCACCTTGGCCACGATCGTGTTGTCGTGTCCCAGCCACGGCACGTTGAACCACTTGGCGGGCTCTGCCGTGGCGCGATCGTTGCGCACCTCGATGTCAGGGCTCTGCCAACTGGGTCCACCATTCCAGGGGCGAATGCCTGGCTCCGGCTTGCCCTGTGAACCGTAGGTCACCCGCACGGCTGCCTGGTCCACGGACGTCGAGATGACCGAGACGGCGAGATCCATCTGCGTGCCCGGGTCCTTGTCCTCGAAGTCGGACCCACTCCCGATGATCGGACCATCGCCATCGATGTCGTTGGGCACGAACATGATCCGAGGCCGGGCCAGCGGTGCGGCGAAGTCCTCCGAGGTGACGTCCGTCACGACCACCCGCCGGTCGGTCAACAGGTCATCGCTGACCTGGCCGCCCTGTTCTGCCCGATACTCGACGTAGTAGTTGAGGCCATCACCGAGGCGGATCTCGATGCCCCGGAAGCGACCGGCCGGTGGGTCGGCACGTTCGGCAGGGTGCAGCGTGATGGCGTCATTCACGCCGCCAGACCCCTGGAAGTTGTACAGCTTTAGCTGGTTCGCGGGCACCCAACCCATCCGCATCTTGTTCGACAGGGTGAAGTGCGGGAGCCTGTCGCGCGAGCCGGCCATCATCTCCCAATCGGACGTGATGCGGGCCGTGACGTCGTCGCTGTACTCCTCGATGTCGTAGACGTCGAGGAGGCCCAGGTTGTGACCCAGCTCGTGAGACAGCGTGGTGTGCATCTGACGACCGTCGTGGGCGGCGAAGTCGAGGGGTGCATAGGCGTATGCGATGTCGCCCTGTTCCGTCATCGGGTTGGTGCCAAGCAGCAATCGGCGCTTGCCCACCGACGCGTGCGGCCAGACGAAGCGGTTTCCCGCGGCGCTGCTGGCATCCGGGGAACGGGGCACGATGATCAGTGCGTCGATCGCCGTCAGGTCGGCGCGCGTGAGCACCCCGGAGCTGAGTGCCTGGCTGATGATGGTCTGGGCCGTGGTCCCCACGGAGCTCCATCGAGCATCGATGACCTTGCCGCTGGCGTCCTTCTTCTGCTGGAAGTACGTCGTCCACGCGGCGGGCAGGTTCACCGGCCCGAACACCTGGTTGTTCCGTGCCGCGATGGTCAGTCCGCGACCCGGGCTCCCTCCGGAGGGCGCCACGTACCCGGAGTTCTCTTCGTAGTAGTGGCGAACGGATCGCGTCTGGGCATTGAACGCGATGCCATTCACTACGTGGCCCAGCACGGCCGTCTGATCGGCAGTCACGGTCGCGACCGGAGTGGTCGGCCACCGTGCGGTCGACGTATCGATCATCAGGACGATGGTGTTCCAGGTCCCGGTGTGGGTGAGATCACCCAGGTTCTGAGGAGTGTTCGGCCCGCCTCCCCAGCCGCTGGAACCCTCCATGGCCGTCGCACCTGCGACCATCCGTGAAGGACCCGTGTCTGCGTCGTACCAGTGGTCGGTGACCTCGAACGCGGCGTCAGCCAGAACGGCACCCGTCGCGTCCTCGACGAGGGCGACGCGGTACCTTCCCACCGCACCACCAGCGACCAGGAGCGGCTCTGGATCGCCCGTGCCGTCCACGCGGGCATAGGACACGAGGCCGGCCTGGGGCCCGTCAGGCACCTCGAGATGGACGGCCGTGGCGTCCAGGCCTGTGCCGACCAGCGAGAAGCGCAGGCGTGTCCATGAACCCACGAACAACGCATCCGCTGGCGGCACGATGAAGGGACGCCGCTCGAAGTCGGTGACGTTGTCCGCGATGGCGAGCACCTCGGTCGTGAGGACCGCGATCCGACCATCGTCCAGGCCCTGCGCCTCGACGAGCGTGCCTGGCAGGTCGGCCATAGACCCGGTGGTCACCGTCCCAGTCGACGGCTGGACCGCGGAAAGTGCCCCGATCGATGGGTGAGAGGCGAGCAGGGCGTCGTTCGCCAGACCGATGCGTCCGATCAGCGGAAGGTCGGGGGTCACGGTCCTGGGGCGTCCAGTGCGCAGGAGCGCGATCGTCCCGGTTCCGGCATCTGCGTCGTTGAGCCCAACGTAGACATCCCGCCCTGACACCAGCACGCCACTGGCACCGCGGACGGAGAGATCCCGGTGAGCGCCGCTCTTGAGATCGCTGGTGGTGAGCGTGGTTCGCTTTGTCGTCCGTGCCACCGTGAGCAGCACGGGCTTCACTCCCCTGCCGGCAGCGACCTGGAGCGGGTTCCCCTTGACGCTATCGGCACGCGCGGCGGCGGAGCCGGGTTGGTCGGCATCGACCATCCACAGCCCACCGTTTCGTGCGGCGATGACGAGCGTCGAGGCATTGGCGGCGATGTCGACGGCCCGGATGGGCACCACCTGGGCGATGGCGAGACTACCCCCGTCGAAGCCCACGCGGCCGAGCGTTCCGTCCGCGAGCACGATCCAGATGCATCGCCGAGCGTTGTCGACGTGCAGCCCGGTCGGCTGGGTCAGGGAAGCAAGGATTCGGAGCATCTTGATCACCCCTCCATCGGTGATCGGGTCCACGTCGCTTGTCCGGCCGACATCCCCGGCCCGTCCATGACGCTCGGTGATCGGGCTGCGGCCAGGCTCCTGTCACGGCGCTCGGGGTCTCGCGGGCGCGCATCCCACGGTGACGCAGCCGCGTCGGCTGTGGGACTCGAGGTCGCCTGCGAGCACGCTGCTCGGCGAAGGCTTCGTTGCCAACGCGCTGCCAGGGAGCCCCCACTGTGGTCCTGCATAGCCGCCTCTCGCGCAGTCCCTACGACCCCACGCTCGAACAGTAGCGCAATAAACGGTGAGTAGGAATGGGTACTTTTGCGGGGGGACCGGTCGGCACCCTGATCGTCCCCCGCTGTCGACCCGGTCCGAGGCGCAGGCGGACTGCGCGCGTAGCGACCAGCGCCCGAGGACGCGGGGCCTGCCCGAATGCTGCGTGCGGTGTCCTGAGAGCTACAGCACTACCCTTTCCAAGGGCTCCGAGTCGGGCGTGCACCTCCGGGGGACCTGCTTCACCGACCGCCCAAGATCATGGAGACGAGGGGGAACCGGGACCAGCCCCCCAAGAAGGGTGGTAGCGCGATGCTCGTGGCCCAGGCGGCTGTCGGTGTCGAGGCGACGCCCCGCATCCAGGAGGGCAGCCTGAGCGAGGAAGCGGATGGATCTCATCGGACGACTCAAGGATCTTGACCCGTTCCTGGCTAGCCTCATCTTCCTCGGGGCCTTGTAGATGTCTACGCGTTGTCGACGAGTGATCCCCGCATCTGGCGCGTCGCCGTCGGCGCCGACGGGAAATACAGCACTTCGAATTCCGATCAGCCCACACCGTCGCGTCAACCACGGCACGAGGGTCGCCTGGCCGTGCCCGAGGTGACGCGCGGCCCTGTCCACCGAGCCGTGGGACCGGCGATGCTCACCTCCTGCCGGGGAGACCGGCCGTCGCGGAGGTCTGCAGGATGATCAGACGCCTCGCCCTGGCTGGGCTCATCGTCGCGCTCAACGTCACATCGCCGGCCGTCGCCAGTTCCCCGTCGGCCTCGCCGGCTGCCGCACCCAGCGCAGCGCCGAGCCCTGCCGTGACGGCGCTCGCGAGCCCGAACCTGGCTCAGGCAGCGGCCTGCGAGTCCCTCGACGTCCGGCCGGAACGCTGCTACCTCCTGGGCTCGGCCCGCGTCACCATGCGCGGTGCCATCCGCCGCTCGGTGACGTGGCCGCTCCAGCTTGGGATCGGCGCGACTTCGGACTACACGCCCTCCATCGGGCTTCGGTATGGCCCGCAGGACTCCGAGAGGTTGGCCATCGACCTTCCAGGCGTGCCTGGGGAGTCGACGACCCCGGATGACGGCGATTCTGCAGGCCCCGGCGAGGCGCAGCTGTGGTGGTCGTTGCCGAACTCGGTCGCCGGCTACGGTCATGCCTGCACCGTCCGGTACGACGCCGATGCCGTCGGTCGGCTGACGGGCGGCATCCGATGCCCGAGCGAGCGGACCGCCAGCGGTCAGCGCTACCGGGTCGACGTGACCTTCGACGCTGATCCGCTCGTGCCGGGCCCGCTGCCGACCCCAGAGCCGACGCCGGTTCCCGCGCCCCCAGCCCTGGCTGACGTCGTCTGCGACCTCCTCGCCGGTGCGGACATCGAGGCGGTCCTCGGGCTCGGAGCGGGCTCTGTCCTGCTGCTGGACGCCGGCCCGGGCCAGTGCGCTGGGATCGCAGGTGACCTCGAGGTGGCCTTCGTCGCGGTCGGCGAGGCTGCCACCGCTGCAGACCTCGTGGCAGGTGGCCCGTTCCGCGGCGCATCCTGCACCGCACTGCCGCTCGACCTGGGTGATGCGGCCAGCGCGGCGTCGTGCGCGTGGCCGGACGGACGGTCGTTCGTCGTCGGGAGCGTCCTGCGAGGCTCGAACCTGATGGTGGTGTCCCTGGCTTCAGACACCCTCACACCCGATGAGCTCCTGACGGGCATCTTCGGACTTCTCGCCACGGCGCTCGATCACATCCCATGAGCGGCTCCGGCCGCCGCCGATCCCCGGCGCCGAGCAGCCAGGCCATGCCATCAGCACCTCACCCCCGTACCATCGAGATTCGACGCTGCTGTGCACGTGTCTCCGCCTGTAAGGGAGAACCCGAATGAACGCCAAGTCCACGCCTCGGGTCGCCGACGCCATCGCCCGCACGCCGGTAGCCCCGGAGCTGTCACCCACTGAGCGGCCGCCCTACGTGGCCGACCCCGGCCGCTACGACGTCATCGGCTACCGCCACACCGGCCGTAGCGGTCTCCAGCTGCCGCAGATCAGCCTAGGCCTCTGGCACAACTTCGGCGACGACGTGCCCTTCGCCGACCAGCGCGCCCTCGTGCGGCGCGCCTTCGACCTGGGCGTCAACCAGTTCGACCTGGCCAACAACTACGGGCCGCCCTACGGCTCGGCCGAGGAGAACTTCGGCCGCATCTTCGCCAAGGACCTGCGCCCCTACCGGGACGAGCTGGTCATCACCACCAAGGCCGGCTGGGACATGTGGTCCGGCCCACACGGCTACCTGGGCTCGCGCAAGTACATGCTGGCCTCGCTCGACCAGTCCCTCGCGCGCCTGGGCCTCGACCACGTCGACATCTTCTACTCCCATCGCTTCGACCCGGACACGCCGCTCGAGGAGACGATGGGCGCGCTCCACTCAGCTGTCCAGCAGGGCAAGGCCCGCTACGTGGGCATCAGCTCCTACGCACCCGAGCGCACCCGGGAAGCCATCCGCATCCTCGCCGGGCTGGGCACGCCTCTGCTCATCCACCAGCCCAACTACTCGATGTTCAACCGCTGGATCGAGGACGGCCTTCTGGATGTGCTCGGCGAGGCCGGGGTCGGCTGCATCCCCTTCTCGCCCCTCGCCCAGGGCCTGCTGACCGACCGCTATCTGAAGGGCATCCCGGTCGGCAGTCGCGCCAGCCAGGATAAGTCGATGTCATCGCCCATGTTCAGCAAGGAGAATCTGGCGCGCGTCAAGGCCCTGAACCGGATCGCCCGGCGGCGCGGCCAGACGCTGGCCCAGATGGCCATCCTCTGGGTGCTGCGTGACAGACGGGTCACCTCCGCCCTCATCGGCGCCAGCACCATCGCCCAGCTCGAGGACAGCCTGGGTGCGCTCGACGGTGCACCCTTCGACGACGAGGAGCTGACCGAGATCGACCGCTACGCCAGGCCCGGCAAGGGCGTGGACCTTTGGGCCAGCTCCAGTCGGCTGTAGGGTCCAGCGACCTCCAGGGTCGCGGCTCTCCGTCCCTGGCTACGGCGCCAGCGTGCCGGCAAAGACCTGCCAGGCCAGGATGGTCTTGGCGAACAGGCTCATGAACATGTACGTCTTCTCGCCCGTCAGGTAGTCACGCCAGCGCCCGACCTTGCGATATTGCAGGATCATCGTGATGGCGAAGATGTTGAAGGAGATGAAGAGCGAGACGAAGATGGCCCACACGAAGGCGGGGATGGCTGCGGCGCCGGGCTCCGTCGCGGCAGACCAGAGGGCGATGGTGATGACGACCCAGGGGACGATGCCGGCGACGACGCCGAAGATGTAGTGGTTCCACTGCGTCTTGGTGCGGCCCTGGTTGGCCGACTCCATGGACCAGCCGAAGAGGTTCATGGCCGCGTTCACACCGAAGATGGCCACCAGTGTGCCGATCTCCTGGATGCCCGCCAGCGCCGCGATGATGACGATCATGACGCTCGAGCTCAGCGCGTACTCGAGCCAGCGCAGGGGCTGGATGCCCGCGGCCAGGCGCCGCTCGTACCAGCCGCGCAGTGGCCACGCCAGCAGGAAGTGCGCGATGGCGCTCATGAACAGGAAGAGGGCCACGGCCGGGCCGATGGGCAGCTCGAACAGCGCACGCTGAGCCGGCACGAGCGTCTCCGTGGCGGTGTCGAAGGTCAGGTAGCTGCTCACCACCGGCGATGTGACCATGGGATCCTTCGCGAACGAGAGCACCAGGATGAGCAGGCCTTGGATCCCGTGCAAGGCAGCCAGGACCGCGTTCCAGCGGAACAGGCTCTGGGATCGCTCCGTCGGTCAGGGGCGATACCGAGACGTCAGTGACGGCGGGTGTGGCGATGGTGGCGGTCATGGGTTCCTCTCTGCTCCACGGGGCGACGGCCCGTGTCTGCTTTCTACCCAGACTCTAGCCGGTTGTACATACTCTGTCAAGTGTTTGTCCAGTGTACTCACGGCCCCGCGGGCCCAAGGGCGCATCACCGCCCGGCACCTGGTCAGCTCGTGAGCGTGACCTTGCGGATCGAGCGCGGCTGCTCGGGATCGCGTCCCTTCGCCATGGTCAGGTGCATGGCGTGGAGCTGGCCCGGCACGATGGAGACGATCGGCATGAGCCACTCGGGCAGGCCCTCTGGCAGGGCCAACGACCAGCGGCCCCTGGCTCGCAGGATGGGATCGTCGGTCACGATGAGGAGGTGCGCGCGGAGCTCCTCGCCGAGCCGCGCGATGACGGCCTCCATGTCGCTGCTGGCCGCGCCGCGTGGGGCCACGGCGAAGGTCGGGAAGCCGGCTTCGATGAGCGCCAGTGGCCCGTGGATGAAGTCGGCCGAGGAGTACGGATCCGCCAGCACGTAGGCCAGCTCCTTGAGCTTCAGCGCCCACTCGCGGGCCGTGGCGTAGTGGTAGCCGCGGCCGAGCACGACGCAACGGTCCAGGGCCACCTGGTCGGCCGCGATGCGCTGGGCCTCGCCCTCCTGGTCGAGGGCTGCGGCCAAGGCGTCCGGCAGGCGGTCGAGGTCTCCCCTCGCACCGTCGTCGGCGAGGCCGGCCGTCAGCATGGCCAACGCGACCAGCGTCGCCGTGTACGTCTTGGTGGCCGCCACCGCGCGCTCTGGCCCGGCGCGCAGGTCGAGATGGTGCTCCGCGGCGGTGGCCATGTCCGAGCCGGGCGTGTTGGTGATGGCCAGTGTCAGGGCGCCCTGCGCGCGGGCTGCCAAGATGACGCCCACCACGTCCGGCGAGGCCCCGGACTGGCTGATGCCCACGACCAGCGCCCGCCCGTAGTCGGGCGACGCGCCGTAGAGCGAGTGGACGCTCGGGGTGGCCAGGCCCACGTTGAGGCCCGCCAGCACGCCGAGGGCGTACTGGGCGTAGAGGGCGGCGTGATCGGAGGTGCCCCGTGCGGCGATGACGACGTGGCTAGGGTCGGCGGCCTTGACGATCTGGCAGATGGCCTCGACCTCCGGCGCTGCCTCGGCGAGCAGCCGAGCTGCGACCTCCGGCTGCTCGCGGATCTCGTCGATCAGTCCCACCGTGTCACCTCCATGCCGTGACTTCGAGGATAGAGGCCCGGGATGGCCACCGGGAGACGCCCCCCGAGCGGCTGCCGGCCGAAGAGCGCGTCTGCCACGGCTCCGACGCTGGCCGGCACGATGGCGTAGCTGCACAGATGCGTGCGCGCGCCGGGGTAGCTGGCGAGGTCGTAGGGCGTGCGCATGGCCACCGTGACCGTTGGCGTGCCCGTCGACAGGATGGCCTCCACGAGGCGCGCCTGCGAGAGCTGCACATCTGCCGCGAGCGTGGCCACGATCACGCCACGGGCACCGGCGGCAGCGACGCGTGCCGCCGCGATCTGCGCGTCCCCGGCTCTGCATCCACGCGGACGTCGATGACCTCGGCATGATGGTGCCGCACCGCCTCTGCCAGGGCCAGCGGCTCATCAGCAGAGGAATCGGCCGGGGTGAGGTCGCGCGGCTGCGGCGTGATGACGACGATGCGATCCCCTGGCGCCGGGCGCAGTGGCAGCACCCCGGCCTCATCGCGCACCAGCGTGATGGCCGCGCTCGCGGTGCGCCTCGCCAGCCCACGGTGTGCCTCGCTCCTGACAACACCCAGGGCCGGTCGCTCGAAGCCCGCCAACCAGTGGCGCAGGTGAAGATCCGGGCTCGAGAGTCGCCGCTCTGGCCTGGCGGGCAGCAGACCGCGCAGGGCGGCCTGGCGCAGCCCAGCCTCCAGGCGGCGCTGGGCGGCCCGGTCCGGTCGTCAGGAGCAGCAGGTCCACGCCGGCCCGCAGGGCCACGATGGAGTCGCGAGAGGTGCGTCTGTGCGCCCGGGTAGACGCTCAGGTCATACGGCGTGCGCATGGCCAGCGTGACGGTCGAGACGCCGGTCGAGAGGACGGCCTCCACGAGGCGCGCCTGGGCAGGCTGGACGTCCGCCGCCAGCGTGACCACGACCGCGTACCGGGCGCCGGCTGCCGCCTCGCGGGCGCCGGCGACCTGCCCCTCGTCCGGCTCGGCGTCGACACGAACGTCGATGACATCTTCGTGGTGGTGGCGCAGCGCGTCGGCCAGTGCCAGCGGCTCGCCAGCCGATGAGTCGGCCGGCGTGAGATCGCGTGGCTGCGGTGTGATGACCACGATGCGGTCCCCTGGCGCCGGCCGCAGGGGCAGGAGTCCGGCCTCGTCGCGCACGAGTGTGAGGGCAGCCGCGGCGGCCCGGCGCGCCAGTCCGCGGTGCGCATCGCTCCGCACGACGCCCCGGTCTGAGGGCTCGAACGTCGCCAGCCAGCGGCGCAGATGTCGCAGCCTGGACAGCGAGGAGCGGATCCTGGCGGCCGGCAGCAGGCCTCGCAGGGCCGCCTGGCGCAACCCCGCCTCCAGCCGCCGCTGCGCGGCGCGGTCGGGGGTGAGGAGCAGCAGATCCACGCCAGCTCGCAGGGCCATGATGCTGTCCACGACGCCGGCACTGCCCTGCGCCACGGCCTTCATGTCCATGGCATCGGTGATGGAGACCCCTCGGAAGCCCAGGTCTCGACGCAGCAGGCCGTCCATGACCTGGCGGGACACGGTGGCCGGCAGCGCTCGGTCGCCCGTGATGGCCGGCAGCGCCACGTGGCCGGACATGACCATCCGCGCGCCGGCCGCGAGGGCCGCGCGGAAGGGCATCAGCTCGCGCGTCTCCAGGACCTCCGCCGATGCGTCCACGACGCCCAGTCGGTGGTGCGGGTCGACGTCCACGGCCCCGAAGCCGGGGAAGTGCTTGGCCGTGGCCGCGACCCCACCGGCCTGTAGGCCGCGCGTGAGCGCCGCCGCGTGCCGCGCCACGTCGCCCGGGTCGGAGCCGAAGGCGCGCGTGCCCAGGCTCACGTTGCCCGGCACGAGAGCCAGATCGCAGACGGGTGCATAGCAGACCGTGATGCCCAGCGCCCGCAGCTCGTCTGCAGTGGCGCGCCCGACCGCCTCGGTCAGGGTCTCGTCATCAGCTGCGCCGAGGGCCATGGCGCCCGGGAAGCGCGTCGTCTCGTGGCCCAGACCGACCAGCTGGCCGCCCTCCTGGTCGGCGCCGATGAGCAGTGGCAGGTCGTCCGGGGTGGCCCCGTGGAGCTGCCAGGCCAGGCTGGCCAGGCTGTCGGCGTCGCGCGCGTTCGCGCGCAGGAAGACGGTCACGCCATGGGCCTGGCCCGCTGCCACCCGCCGCAGCAGCCAGGTTGGCGGCTCGGTGCCGTCGAAGGCCGGCAGCAGCTGGCCGAGGACGGCTTCCTGTGGATCCTCGTCGCGGACGCGCTCACCCCTTGACAGAACCAGCCAGGATCCCGCGAATGAAGTAGCGCTGCAGGGCGAGGAACACCAGGAGCGGAAGGATCATCGTGATGAACGCGGCCGCCGTCAGGACGTGCCACTGCTCGCCGCGGTTGCCCACCAGCTGCGTGAGCTTCACTGTTGCGACAGCGACGTTGTCCTGTGGCCCCAGGAATACGAGCGCCACGAGCAGGTCGTTCCAGACCCACATGAACTGGAAGATGGCGAACGCCGCCAGGGCCGGCACGGAGAGGGGCAACACGATGCGCGTGAAGACCTGGAAGTGCGTGGCGCCATCGATGGCGGCCGTTTCGAAGAGGTCCTCGGGCAGCTGGCTCATGAAATTGTAGAGCAGGAATACGGCGAGTGGCAGGCCGAAGCCGGTGTGCGCCAACCAGACACCAAGAAAGGTACCCGCGATGCCCGTCGCCGAGTAGACCTGCAGGACCGGGATAAGTGCCATTTGCAGGGGCACCACGAGGAGGCCCACGACGATGATGAAGAGCGTGATCCGGAAGGGGAAGCGCATCCAAGCGAAGGCATAAGCCGCGAAGGCAGCCACTGTGATGGGGATTATGGTGGCGGGGATGGCCACGATGAGCGAATTCACGAAGGCACCCGCCATGCCGTCGGCGGTGAGGACGTTGGCGTAGTTCTGGAGCGTCCACTGGGATAGGTCGAAGGGGCTGAGCAGCGCCGTCCACCACCCTGTCTGGGTGATGTCCTGTGGGTCGCGAACCGATGTGACGAGCAACCCGAGCGTAGGCAGGAACCACAGGAAGCAGACGATGAAGACGCTGATGCGCAGTGGAGCCCGCTCGATGAACGGCCGTCGACGGCGCGGCACCGCGATGACCTCGCCCGATGACTGGGCGACCGCCGGGCTGGCCATCAGCGCAGCCCCTGACGCCGCATCTGCCGCACGTTGAGGAGGATCAGCGGCAGCACGGCCACGAAGAGGACGACTGCCAGCACCGAGCCACGGGCGTTGTCGAAGAACTGGAACATCTGCAGGTACATCTGGTTGGCCACCACGTCGGTGTCGAAGTTGCCGCCGGTCGTGACATAGACGATGTCGAAGATCTTCAGGGTGAAGATCGCGACCGTGATCGTGACGGTGATGAGTGAGCCCTTGATCATCGGCACGGTGATGCGGAAGAACTTCTGGCGCTCTGTCGCGCCATCCAGGCTGGCCGCCTCGGTGATTTCAACGGGCACGCCCTTGATGGCCGCCGAGAGCACGACCATGGCGAAGCCGGTCTGGAGCCAGATGAGGATGACGATCATCAGGTAGGTGTTGAGCGGTGGCGTCTGCATCCAAGCCTGGGGCTCCATCCCGAAGCCGGTCCAGATGGCGTTGAGCAGCCCGTACTGAGACGATCCGCCGGGACGCCAAGCATAAACGAAGCGCCAGATGACCGAGGCGCCCACCAGCGAGATGGCGAGCGGCAGGAAGACGAACGTCTTGGCCAGCGACTCCTGCCTGACCCGGTCGAACAGCGCGGCGATGAGGAGACCCAAGCCCACGGATCCCGCGGTGCCCACGACCAGCCAGATGAGGTTGTTCCAATACATCTGGTGGTTCTGGCCATTGGTGAGTCCCCACACCCAATCATCCAGCCCGGCGCCTGGTGTAACCGTCAGCGAGGGTGGGATGAGCCGGACTTCGATGCCAAAGCTCAGGAAGACAGTCGAGACCGCCGGCCAGACGAGGAAGATGGCCAGAAGGAGCAGCGCGGGTCCCACGAAGACCCAAGCCATGAGCCGGCCGGACCACGGTCGGGGGAGCCGCTCGACGACAGCGTTAAGGCCGGCGTATACGAGCCAGATGCCACCTACGCCCACGGCTAAGGCAACGCCCATGACGATGATCTTGGCGATGAAGCGGTCACCGCTGCCGGCGCGAAGAAGCGCCGCCTCGTCCGGGTTGCCGATGAGATCATAGAGCGACGCGGTGAGGTTCGCCGAGGCTTGTTGGTTGGCCAAGAAGATGAGCCCGAGTACGATGGCGGCCAGCCCAGCCACCGCCCCAAGTGGCAGGAGGAAGCCACGCCAGCCGAATCCCTGCCGCTCAGGGACCATGCCGGTCACGGGCCCGACCTTCTCACGTCGCGTTCTCCCTCGCTCACGTCATGCGAAGTTCCCGGGGCGCAAGGCTCGGGCCACGCGCCCCGGGCGGTCAAATCAGGACGGCCAGCTGTCGTCGATGGCCTGGAGCACCTCCTCGGTGTTCTCACCGTTGGCAGCGATCCAGTCAACCATGCCGGTCCAGAACGAGCCTGCACCGACGGCGGCGGGCATGATGTCCGACGCGTCGAAGCGGAAGTCGGTCGCGTTGGCGAGCAGGCCAGCCGCGATGCTGGCCTCGTAGTTGCCCTCGTACCACTCAGCGGGCGTGGTCGTGTTCGCGGACACGGCACCGGCCAGCTTGGTCCAGCCCTCGATGCCGGCCGGCGTCGAGAGAAACTCGGCAAAGGCCCGGACTTCGGGCCGATCGTTGAAGACGATGGCAGCGTCACCGGAGCCGAGCGCCGGGTTCAGCGCGGGGTCGACGGGCGGCATCGGAAAGACGCCGACGTCCTCGCCCACGATGAACTTGGAGACGCTGCCCGGGTTGGCGCGCTGGTCAGGGAAGAAGTCAGGCCCGTACCAGAACGGGATGATGTGCATCCAGCAGCCCGGGTTGGTGAGGTCGTCGTCCTCAGTGCCGACCTGGCCGTCGGGGCCCTGGAACATCGGGTCCATCGGGGTGGTCTGGTCGAGCGCTGTGATGGCGGTGTTGCCGCCCAGGACGTAGCCCGGCGTGAAGTAGATCTGTGCGGCCAAGTCCATGGCCGCCTTCACTTCGGGCGAGTTGAAGGGCAGCTCATGGCTGGTCCACTGGTCGTAGGCCTCCGGGCCGGCCGTGCGCAGCATGGCGGCCTCGACGAGGTCCGTCGTCTGCCAGCCGGTCGCGGTGCCCGACCCGATGCCCACGCAGAATGGCGCGCCGCCGTTGGCGACGATGTCGTCGGCGATGGCGATGAGGTCGTCCCAGGTCTGGGGGATTTCATAGCCGGCTGCTTCGAAAGCCGGGATGGGGTACCAGATGACGGCCTTGACGTCCACCTTGTAGGGGATGCCCCAGACACTGTCGCCATCCTGGTAGAGGCCAATGGTGGCAGCATGATCCGCCGCCAGGGCGTCTGTGTCCATGAATGTGGCGATGTCGACGAGGCTGCCTTCCTGCCCGTACTGGATGATGGCCGCCGGCTGCGCCAAGATGGCCATGTCGGGCGGGGCACCGCCCTCGACACGCGAGCGCAGCACGGTCTCGTGGCTCGTCCCGATGATGTCGGGGACGACGTTGATGCCGGTGGCATCGATGAACGGCTGGACCGCTGCGGCGAAGCCTTCGCCCTCGCCGCCGCGCCACTGCGTCTGGATGGTG
Organism: uncultured Chloroflexia bacterium; assembly: GCA_963825995.1. GTDB lineage: Bacteria > Chloroflexota > Limnocylindria > Limnocylindrales > CSP1-4 > JAFMJV01. Next base: position 466,621 of record CAWGVH010000006.1, on the reverse strand, counting down.
ACCTGGCTCCCGGCCAGCGGCTGGTCGGCGCTCATGGCCTGGTCGAGCTCGGCGAAGCCGGTGGACGCCTCGTCCTGGGCGACGACGCCGATGCTGCTGGCCGTGAGGGCCAGGGTCGCCAGCGCGGTGCCGGCGATGGTCCATCTCTTGGTGTGCATGACACCTCCTCCTTGGTCCCGCTCGTGACTCGGGCGGGAGACGTTGCTTGGACGGCCGGACGCGAACGCGCCGGCCGTGAGCGATCAGACCGTCGCTGCCCTCCTCCCTGCTGCGTCCTCCACGCGGGAGGCGCGATGGTCCGCGTTGCCGATGGTGGTCTCCCGGCCGCTCACCGGTCCGGGACACGGGCGTGTTCGTCATTGCGAGAGCGCCAGTCCGAGCTCGGAGGTCATCAGCATGGCGGCAGCTCCGAGCTCCACCACGTCCGCGCCCGTCGTGCCGAGATGGATGCTCGACTGCTCCACGAGCATGGCCAGCGCTGAGCGCTGCGTCTCCGCCCGGACCGCTTCCAGCCAGGGCTCGCCGAAGTCCGTCATCGGCCCGACCAGCACGACCTCGCGCGCGCCGAGCGTGCCGATCATGGCCCCCAGCACGCGACCCAGCGGCTGCGCCGCCTCGAGCACGACCTGGCGCGCCAGCGCGTCACCGGCGACGAAGGCGGCCAGCAACTCGCCGCGCGTGATGGGACCGCCGGCGAGCAGCGACTCCGGGTTGGCCGCGACCAGGGCCCGCGCGCGCTCGAGGACGGCTCGCAGACTGGCCACGGTCTCCAGGCAGCCTCGCCCTCCGCAGCGGCAGGCCGCGTCGCCGTCGCCGACTCGGGTGTGGCCGATCTCCCCGGCACCCGCGTCGTCGCCGGGGTACAGGCGGCCGCCGATGACGATGCCGGCCCCGATGCCCTCCCCCACCTTGACGACGATCATGGCCGACGAGACATCGTGGCGGCCGAAGGCCCATTCGCCCATCGCGGCCGCCTGCGAATCGTTGACGACGATGACGGGCAGGCCCGTCAGCTCGGTCAGGCGCGGACCGACCGGCACATCCCGCCACTCCAGTCCCACCGCCCAGCGCACGACACCTGAAGCGGTGTCGACGAGCCCGGGTGTGCCCACGCCGACACCAGCCAATGGCTCCACGGCCGCGCGCGTGAGGTCCGATACGAGCGAGACCAGGTCGAGGAGCGCCTCAGGCCCGTCGCGGCCGGCCAGATCCCGAGAGCCGCGACCGCGCACCTCCCCGCGCAGGTTGACGATGACACCGCTGAGACGGTCTCGATCGACGTCCACACCCACCAGGTGACGAGCGTCAGCGGGCACCTCGAGCAGGATGGGCGCCTTGCCACCCGTCGACGGGCCTACGCCCATCTCTCGGGCCAGGCCCTCGTCGATGAGACCCTCCACGACGTCTGAGACGGTGGTCCGGGTCAGCCCGGTGGCACGGGCGACATCGGCCCGGCTGAGTGGTGCCTGCTCGTACATGGTGCGCAGCACGAGACGCTCGTTGGAGCGCCTCGTCAGCTGGTGGGTCGCCTTCTCGAGCGTCGCGGCGGGCATGGGCCTCGCTGGATAGCATCTAACTGGATACCCAAAGCCTAGCGCACTTTGTCAAGAGTATTGACAAAGTGCGCCGAGAGGCGACGAACGTCGCCAGAGACGGAGTGTCAGGCGTTGCCCGAGGTGGGATCGGCCATGGGCAGGCCGTCCGTCGACGATGTCCGCTGGATGGCGACGCCCACGGCGATGCCCGCGGGTTCCCGCTCCGGGGGCAGTCGTCGGGCCGCCGCGGTCGGACGGGCGGTCGAGGATCGCGCCCGCTTGTGCGTGTACATGGCGGCGTCGGCGCTCCGCAGCAGCCGGCGGCCACTGTTGCCGTCGCGGGGGTAGAGCGCGAGGCCTGCGCTGCAGGAGACATGCAGCTCCGTGCCGTCAGTCATGGGATGGACCTTCGCGGCAACGGCTTCGCTGGCACGCTGGGAGACCCTGGCCGCCTCCGTCCCGTCCGTGTCCGGCATGAGGACGACGAACTCGTCGCCTCCGTAGCGAGCCACCACATCGCTGGTGCGCACCGCGGCGCGCAGCGTGCCAGCGATGGCGCGCAGGACCCGGTCGCCGGCCTGATGTCCGTAGGCGTCATTGACGTGCTTGAAGTCGTCGAGGTCCACCATGAGGACGCTGAGCGGTGATCCCGAGCGCGCGGCGCGTGCGGTCTCCTGGCGGATGCGGTCCTGCAGGTGGCGGTGGCTGTAGACGCCGGTGACCGGGTCCGTCTCGGCGGCGTCGCGCAGCTGGCGCACGAGACTGGCGTTCTCCAGCGCACCGGCTGCCTGGTTGGCCATGGTGCGCAGCCAGGCGATCTCGCCGGCGTGGAAGTGGCGGTCGCCTACCTTCGCGGCGAACTCGGCCAGGCCGACCACACGGCCGCCTGTCGAGAGCGGTACCAGGAGCGCTGACTCGCCCCCCAGCTCGGCCAGGCGTGCCAGGCCGGCGGGGTCTGCTGGGCCGGATCGAGCATCCAGCCGCAGTGGCTCGTCGGTGATGAGGACGTGGCGCGCCAGGCGATCGACGGCCAGGTCGCGTGGGCGGTCCGCGAGCGAGCGGCCACTGGCACCGATGGGCACGAGGTCGCCGCTCTGCTGATCCCAGCGTGAGATGAGGCAGGTATCCATGTTCGCCGCGTGGCACAGCCGGTCCGCCAGCACGCTCGCCAGCTCGTCCTCGTCCCTGGCTTCGCCACCGGCCTGGCCGATGTCGAGCAGGGCTTCCAGCTCGGAGACGTGGCGGTCGCGCTCGGCCAGGAGTCGCGCGTTCTCGATGGCCACCGCGGCCAGGTCGGCCAGCACGCATAGCAGGCGCAGCTCGTCATCCGAGAAGCGGGCCAGGCCCAGCCTGGAGAGCACCACGACGCCGATGATGCGACCTTCCGAGCGGAGGGGCGCCAGCAGCATGGATTCCTCGAGCAGATCGAGAGAGCCGGGCACATCGACGGCGCGAGGGTCGGCGTCGGCGTCGGGCACGTTGAGGGGTTGGCCGGTGAGGGCCACCCAGCCGGTGATGCCCTCGCCCACGGTGACCCGCAGGACATCCATGGTCTCGCCCTGGTACTCATCAACCTGCGGCCGCCAGGCCACGGGATCCAGCGTCCGCCCGTCCTCGCGCAGGACGTAGACGCGCGCGTTGTCGAAGGCCACCACGCGCTGGGTATGGGCGCAGAGCGCCGTAGTGACCGCTTCCACGCTGGTGAGGCGAGTGAGCTGGGCAGCCACCGACTGGACCGCTTCGAGGTGCGATGACCACGTGATGGGCCGCGGGCCAAGGCGGGTCGCCACGGTGCCCACCAGCCGCCGCGCTTGGACCCGGGCGATGGCCAAGTCGTCCTCGCTGAAGGGCTCGCTGCGCTGGCGTTCAAGGATGAGCAGGCCACCGCGCTCGTCGGGCAGGTGAAGGTGCGTCACCGAGCCCGACCGGCTCGGCCCGGACGGTGAGAGCCAACGCCGGAGCCGGCCGCGCTCGTCCGGGCTGACGCGCTGGCCGCGTGATGGACCATGGCCCCCGTCCCTGGCCGCGGCCCCGTCCAGCCCGTCGATGCTGGCCGTGAGCTCCAGGACGCCGTCGCCACGATCGAGGTAGAGCCGGGCTCCCCGATCGGCATCCACTGCCTGCACCAGGCGCGCCAGGGCTGCCTCAGTCCGGGGGGCCTTACTCGGACCGGGTTCCCCCTCCGCGGTCATCCTGCCGAGGACTGCGTCACCGGCCGCCGTGGACCGGCCCACCCCTGACCGACCGGCCGCATGCCGACCACCAGGAAGACGATGGCACCCACGGCGATGACCGCGTCACCGACGGAGAAGACGTTGGCCAGCGGCAGTGGCCGTGGCCACACGAAGATGTCGCCCAGCATCGCGAAGGGCGTGTCAGGGCCGCTCAGCACGGAGTTGGAGAAGTGGCGGACGGGCAGCTCGGCCACGCCGTTGAGGGCCAGCCAAGCATCCGGCGCGGAAGGCATCGCACCTCCGTTGGCGATGACGGGCACGAGGTTCAGGATGGCGCCGAGGGCGATGATGGGCAGTCCCGGCAGCGCCAGGTTGCGTAGCAGCGCAGCCAGGACGGCCAGCGTGGAAGCCACGTAGATGACGGGGCCCTCGGCCCCGACTCTCTCGGCCACCGGCGCCGCGAAGAGGACCAGCTGCACGACCAGGCCCGCCAGCGCCAGCGGCCACCAGGCGAAGCGCACACCCTCGAGGTAGCGAACGCGCCCCCCGAGAAGGCGGCCGATGAGCAGCCCGGCGACGATGGAGTAGAGCAGCAGCACAGCCTGGTCCGGGCCTCCGATAGGACGGCGCCGGCGCCTCAGGCGCCGGCGGGGCGGTCATCCGGTCTCACGCCACAGCGGAGGAGTGGGCCAGCGACTGGCGCGAGGTTCTGTGTCGCTGGCCCCTGATCAGCGTTCGACGACGCGCGTCACCAGCGGAGCGGGGCCGCCAGAACGAGCACGAACGAGGCGACCACCGCGAGGCGGAGCGCCAATCCCTTGTATCGGCTCATCACTGAGTCTCCCTTGAGGTCGGGCAGTGCCCGGGGTGGCTGGTCTCGAGGGCTCGGTCTCGGTCGGGGGAAGCTCCCTGACATGGGCGATACTGGCCACGCTTCGTCACACCCTCCATGGGGTAGTCGTACTAGGACGGGGTGTGCGGCGGCGCACCACCCACAGCGCGGGACTGCCGCCCTGCGTGCCGCGACCTCGGTCGGCCGGCTCGCCGGTATGCTGCGGGGATGAGCGACGAACACCTCATCGAGACGACGGTCGACCGTCGCATCCTGCACCGCGGTCGGTTCATCACCTACCGCATCGACACCATCGAGGATGCCGCCGGCAAACGGCACACGCGCGAGGTGGTCGAGCACCCCGGGGCCGTCTGCGTCATCCCCATCCTCGGTGACGACGTACTGATGGTCCGCCAGTTCCGTACCCCCATCGGCCGCGTCCTTCTGGAGCTGCCGGCCGGCACGCTCGATCGCATGCCCGACGGCAGCGTGGAGGACCCGGCCATCGCGGCGCCCCGCGAGCTCGGCGAGGAGACCGGCTACCGCGCGGCGCAGTGGCGGTCGCTGGGTCGCTTCTGGAGCGCACCCGGCTTCACGGAGGAACTGATGCACCTCTACCTGGCCACGAACCTGGTGGCCATCGACGGCTACCGCGGGCCTGACGAGGACGAGCGCCTCGAGGTGCAGCGCCTTCCCTGGCGCGACGCGGTCGCCATGGCCGGGGCTTGCGAGATCGAAGACGCCAAGTCGCTCGTGGGGCTGCTGCACCTCGGCCGCCTGGCTGCGGCCGGCGAGATCCGCTGAACCGGAGCATCCGACCAAGACGCTGACCGAGAGCCGGCCGCCAGAGCCGGCGACCGGCCGCTAGGTCGAGAGCCAGTCGCGCAGGTCGATGCGCTCGAGTCGCGGGCTGTCGGTCAGGCCGGGGATGCGGCCACGCTTGGCGATGGGCCGGCCGTCGATCTCCTTGAGGTCTCCCGTGAAGTCGATGGGCGTCGCGCCACTGATGTAGCTGCCCACGGCGAAGTAGTCCACCGGCGCGCCGGCATCCTTGAAGTACCAGATGCGGTCTGGCGTGAGCCCACCCGAGACGATGATCTTGACGTGGCTGAAGCCCTCCAGGTCCAGCCGGGCGCGCACTTCGCTCACGAGGTCCGCGGTGACTCGGCCGCGCTCGGCTGGCGTGTCGAGGCGGACGCCGTAGAGCCGCTCGCCAAGCGCCCGCGCCACGCGCAGAGACTCCTCCGCCTCATCCTTGAAGGTGTCCACGAGCACGATGCGCGGGATGTCCGGCGCCACGTGGCGGTCGAACGCCTCCGCAGCGCGCACCGTATCCCCGATGACCAGCACCAGCGAATGCGGCATGGTACCCGTGGGCGAGAGCCCGGCCAGGCGGGCGCCTGCCGGTGTGGAGGCGCCCACACAACCGCCCACGATGGCTGCGTAGTCAAGCGCGTCCGTGACGTGCGGGTGAACATGGCGCGCCCCGAAGCTGATCACCGGCTGCGGCGCGGCAGCCTCGACACACTCGCGCGCCGCGTTGGTCCAGCCGGTGGATTGGGCCAGCATGCCCAGGATGGCGGTCTCGTAGAGCCCGAAGGCACGGTAGCGCGCGCGGATGCGCATCACGATCTCCTTGGAGGAGAAGGTCTCGCCATCCGAGAGTGATTCCACCACCACGTCCTCGCCGCTCGCGGCAAGGGCGTGCGCGAGCAGCACCTTGGCCTCGTCGATGCCGCAGAGGATGCCATCCTGTCGGGAGAAGATCTCCATGACCACGACCGGATCCAGGCCCTCAGCGGCCAGGATCTCCTCGGCACGCCGGAAGTAGACGTCCGCGGTGTCCCCGCTGAGGACGTCGTGCGAGGGTCGGCGCCGTTCCCGGTACACGCTCTCCATCAGGATGGCGAGTGTAGCAAGGGCCCGGGCAGCCGGAAGCCGGCAGGCGCCGGCGCGACCGTCGGGCGGTCAGAGACGATCATCAGACAGCTCCACGGCGCCCTCCCCTTCATGCGGCAGGAGCTCAGCCAGCTCCTGCGCGTAGCGATCGAACAGCGCGGCCTGTCTCGACGGGTGTGGCATGGGCGGAGCAGCTTCGCGCGCCCGGGAACAGCCACACCACCGAGCGGTCGAGTGTCAGGTCACAGACCGCCAGGAGCCGGCAGATGGCTAGACCGAGAACATCCCGGTCGAGCCGGTCGATGACGATCTCCGACGTCAGCACCGGCCGGTCATCATCCGACAGCGCGAACTTGACGAAGGGCAGTTCGTCATTCCAACGCAGGAATTGCCGATAGGAGACGCGGAAGGAATCGCTCAGGGGTGGAGCGAAGTGCACCCACAGGAGGATGGCACGCGCCGGGTCAAGGATGATCGTGACGCGGATATCCGCTCGTCGCCGGCCGTCCAGGACCAGGTCCCAGCTGCTGATGCCGTCGCGCTCCGCGCGCTCGAGCGGCACCACTCCCAACTCGGTCAGCCAGCCCTCGACCGTGGCCGCACCAAGTGACGACACGGTGGTGTCGATGATCAGGCCTTGCGTGACCTGGGCTTCCGGGAGCGCCGCTCGATGCTGCCCCCGCTGGGCACGCGCTTCGACCTGAAGTCAGACGGCCGCACGGACCCGGCGATGCGCACGTTGCGGCCGATGCGAGCGGAGGCCGGGATGACGGCCCGCTTGCCGACCACCGTGATGCCGGTCGTGAGGCGCTCCGGTTCCGCCACGTTCGGCGTGTCGAAGTCGGTGCCCATGCCCACGATGGCGTTGGGGCCGACGCTGACCTCCTTGTCCAGGATGGCGTGATCGACCACGGCTCCGGCCCGCACCACGCAGTCGAACATGATGACGCTGTCGCGCACGATGGCACCCGGGTCGACCCGCACGCCGGGCGAGAGCACCGAGTGCTCGACGGTGCCGGCGATGACGCAGCCGTGGCTGATGAGGCTGCGATGGACGTTGGCGGTGGAGCCGATGCGCGCTGGGGGGCGCTCCTCCGACCGCGTGTGGATGACCCAGTCACGGCCGAAGAGGTCAAGACCCGCATGGTCTTCCAGCAGCTCCATCTGCGCTTCCCAGTAGCTGTGGACGGTGCCCACATCCTGCCAGTAGCCCTCGAAACGGTAGCCGTAGACCCGTGCACCCGCCTCCAGCATGGCCGGGATGATGTCCTTCCCGAAATCGTCACGCCCGCCACCCAGCCAGGTGTCCAGGGCCTTGCGGGAGAAGACGTAGATGCCCAGGCTGGCCAGGTCGCTGCGTGGCTGACGCGGCTTCTCCTGCCATTCGGTGACGGCATCGTTGTCGTCCAGGCTGAGCACCCCGAAGCGATGAGCCTCCGCAAGGGGCACCGGTTTGACGGCGATGGTGACGTCCGCCCGGCGCCGTCGGTGCTGCTGGATGAAGGGGCCGTAGTCCATCTTGTAGATGTGGTCGCCGGCCAGGATGACGACGATGTCCGCACCCGACTGGTGGATGGCGTCCACGTTGGTGGCCACCGCGTCCGCCGTGCCGCGGTACCACTCCCGGGCGCGGCCACGAGCCACGAAGGGCTGCAGGATGCGGATGCCACCCACGTTGCGGTCCAGGTCCCAGGGGCGGCCGGCCCCGATGTGGTCATTCAGTGAGAGAGGCGCGTACTGCGTCAAGACGATGACGTTGGTGATGCCGGAGTTGACGCAATTGGAGAGCGTGAAATCGATGATGCGGTACTTGCCGCCGAAGGGCACAGCCGGCTTGGCCCGGACGCCGGAGAGGAGCGAGAGGCGTTCCCCCTCGCCACCAGCGAGAACGACCGCCAACGTGCGACTCACTCGGCGATGCTACACCGCCGCCCATCGCCTTCGTGGGCTCGCTCGTCACGCCTCGATGGTCCGGGGGGGGTCAGACATCCGGGTGGTGCCGAGGGACAACGGCCATCCCGACCATCGGTCGCATGCTCCGAGCGGCGTGTGTCCACGTCTTGCCTGCGCCTGCCGGGCGGTTCCTGGTCATGCTGCTGGTCCTCCTGCTGCTCGTCTCCGTGGAGGGTGTCATCCCGCTTCGCGTCGAGGCCGGCAGCCCGCACGGCGTGGCCTTGATCCGCGAGCGACAGCTGCGTGCCGAGCGCTCCATGCGCCGCGCCGACCGGCAGATCACCCGCCTTGAGCGACGCCGAGACCACCACAGTCGGCGCTACCAGCTGGCAGCGCGGCGCCTGGAGCGGAGCATCGATCGGCGCGACGCCGCCCGGGAGCGTCTGGAGCGCATCAGAGAACGCCTCGCGGAAGCCCGCGCGACCCGTGACCGTGAACTGCGCGTCCACCCCAGCCCGACCGGGCGGCAGCGAGCGGATCGGCCGGGTCTGCGCCGCCACGTGCACTCCCTGCATGCCCGGGCCGAGCGCCCGGAGGCACGGGCCGGTCGGATGGAGCGGCGCATCGACCGACTTCGCAGGGCCAAGCAGGCCGGTGCCCATTTGGGCGGCGCGGCCAGGATCGAGGCCCGGATGCAGGCCCGTGAGCGTGCCGAGTCCGTGTTGGGCAGCCAGATCGGCGTCATGCTCGCGCTCGCCAAGGAGCGGGCCGCGGAGCGGACCTCCAGCCATGCACCGCGAGGCTTCCTGCGGCCCGCGCGCGGTCGCGTCTCACAGGGCTACGGCTGCCGCGCCGTGCGCAAGACTCATGGAGGGCATGCCGCCTGCGGCCGGTTCCATGATGGCATCGACATCGCCACCCCCCCAGGCGCCAGCGTGCGAGCCTCGGCCGACGGCTTCGTGGCCTATGTCGGCTGGAACCCGTGGGACCGCGGCCGCCGCGCGTACGTCGTCATCATCGGGCACGCGCACGACCTCGAGACCGTCTACGCGCACCTGAAGCCGGTGAGCATGGTGCGAGCGGGACAGCATGTGCGCCGAGGACAGCGGATCGGCCTGGTCGGGCTCACGGGTCACACCAGCGGCCCCCACGTCCACTGGGAAGTGAGCCGGGACTTCCGCACCATGGATCCGCGGTCGGTACGGCACTGATCTCCCTGCTCCGGACGCTGGCCGCAGCGGCGTCCGGCCCAGGCGCCCTCGCGCCGGCCGGGGTGGACGTCCTGCCCGAGGCGCCTGGTTCTTTGCTAGCCTGCGGTCGGTCAACCGCCACGTGAGGTCACCACACGGCCGTGCTCCACTCGAGCCTCGCGCTCGCAACCACCCTGGGCCTGGCGGCCGTCGTCCTCGTGGCGGCGCTGACAGCCCCAGGCGGGCAGGTCCCCCTCAGACGACGAGAGGACCGCGGCGTCTCGCCGAGGGTGACGCCCACGGCCGCGCCTGCTGCGTGGGGTCTGCACCCGGCCGCATCTGACCGCGCCACGGTCGTCGTAGAGGACTGGCCGGCTGCGTTGGGCCGGCGACTCGCGGAGCTGCTCGCGGTCGCCGATGACGCGCTCCGTGGACTCCTCGCCGGCGACGCCGATGCGGACGATCAGCCCGCGGAGACCAGGAAACGCGAGCGGGGCAGCAGCAGACCCGCCGACAGGCGGCGCCTGCACCTCGTTCAAACCATCAGTGGGGGCATCGCGCCCAAGTCCATCGTGTCCGACCAGCAAGGCCGGGTCTACGCCATGAACATGATGTACGGCCACACCATCACGGTCTTCGACCGGCACTACAAGCGCGTCAAGGACATCACGGACACCATCGACCTATCCCGCTACGGCTACCGCGGCTACCCGGAGCCCGTGCAGGGCGCTCCCGCGGAGGCAGCCGTCTCACCGGATGGCCGCAAGATCTACGTCTCCAACTACAGCATGTACGGGCCGGGGTTCAAGCACCCCGGGTTCGACCTGTGCAAGGCAAGCGACCGGATCGATCGCAGCTTCGTCTATGAGATCGGGACCAGGTCGCTGCGTAAGACGGCGGCCATCGAGGTGGGCGAGGTGCCCAAGTACCTGGCCATCTCCCCGAACGGCCGCACCATGCTGGTCGGCAACTGGTGCTCCTGGGACATCAGCGTCGTCGACCTGCGCGAGCGGCGCGAAGTGGCACGCATCCCGGCCGGCGTGGCGCCACGCGGCATCGCCTTCAGCCCCAATGGCAGGACAGCCTATGTGACCCTCGTGGGCGAGGATCGCATCCTCGTCATCGATGTGCGTAGCCGGCGCGTCGAGCGTGACATCCGCGGCGTGGGCGAGCGGCCGCGCCACCTGGTCATGAGCCCCGGGGGTCGTTTCCTCTACATCACCTCCGAGGGCAAGGACAAGCCGCACCGCGAGGATGGGAGCATCATCAAGTACGACACCCGACGCCAGCTTGTCGTGGCCCGCAGCGAGCCACTCGTCGAGCCGCGGACGACGGTCATCTCCGATGACGGCCGCGCCCTGTATGTCGTCGACTACCACCCTGGCACCATCGTGAAGTTGGCCACTGAAGACCTCTCCGAGCTTCAGGACCGCTACCTCGGCTTCCACCCCATCGGCGTCACCTACGACATGGCCAGCGACAAGATCTGGGTGGCCGGCTACGGCGGCCAGGTCTGGGTGCTGAAGGACCGCTGAGCACCTCGGCGAGTGGCCCTTGCCTGCCACGGGTCGGGCCGCCACCCGTCATGCGCCGTCGGGCCTACAGGAAGGCACGCGGGTCGACGGGCAGCCAGTCGCCGCCCTGCCAGACCTCCCAGTGGAGATGCGTGCCGAACGCGCCCCCGGTGCTGCCCATGTAGCCGATGAGCTGGCCCTTCTTCACGACCTGCCCCTGGCTGACGACGTACTGCGGCAGCATGTGCGCGTAGAGCGACGAGACGCTGCCGCCGTGCGCGATGACCACCATGAAGGCGGGCACCGACTCCCAGGGGTTGTAGCCTACGAAGGCCACGACACCGGAGCCCGCGGCCCGGATCGGCGTGCCTGAGCCGTTGGCGATGTCGATGCCGTCATGGAAGTGCGGGCAATCGCCGCGAGGCGGGTTGACCCAGTAGCCGGTGCACCCGTAGTCCTGGCTGATGTAGCCGGTCGTCGGCCAGTCGAAGATGCCGTTGCCACCGCCCGGGGCGACGCCGCCGAACTGGGCGCTGGCGCGCCGCTGTGCTGAGGCAACCAGGCCGTTGATGCGGCTGCGCAACTGGGACCGGGCTGCGATCTGCTCGCGGACGCGCTGCTGGGCCTCCTGCTTCGTGGCTGCCAGCGCCAGGATCTGGGCGGCCTGCCGTTCGCGGGCCTTCTCCGTCTGCTTCTCCAGGCGGGCCAGGCGGGCCTTCGCCTGGCGCAGGTTCTCACGCAACTCCAGGACCTGCGCCTGCGTCTCGAGGGTGGCGCGGCGCAGCTGGTCCGTCTGCAGGCGCGTCGAGGTGGTCAAGAGGCGCAGATTGTCCAGGGCCTGCTGATCCTGCGTGATCTGCTGAGCGAGCTGCGCGTCCTGGTCACCGTAGGAGAGATAGGCCGATGTGTCGGTCAGGACGTCCGAGAAGGACTCGGCCGTGAAGACCTGTTCGAGCAGGGTGGTGTTCTCCGCACGATGGGCCTCGGCGAGTCGCCGCCCGAGCGACTGACGACGGGCCTTCAGGTCATCCTCGCCATTGGCGAGCTCCTGTTCCAGGAGGCCCAGGGTGAAGTCCGTCTGGCGCTGCTCATCGACGAGTTCGGCGTGGCGCTCCTCGATGCGATCGAGCCGCTCCGCGACCTGCTCGATGCGCTCCCTGACCGCGTCCTGATCGGCCCGGATGTCGGTCAGCTCCTCTTTGGTGGCGGCCAGCGCGTTTCGCGTGGCGGCCTCCTCGCGCTTGAGGTCCTCCACCAGCTGTGCCGACCTCGCGATGGACGCTGTCAGCTCTGCCTGTCGGTCCTTGGCAGCGGCGATCTGGTCCTTGAGGCTGGCAGCCGCGACTGGCGGCGGAGCCGTCACCGGCAGCACCAACAGCAGGGCGAACATGAGCATCGCGAGCAGAGACCGGGACACGCCGGTCCCGTGCGCGCGTGCGGTCACGCTAGGCACGATCGACTATCAACTCCCATGTGCTGCCTGAACGCAGCGCCCCGGGCACGGGGGCCGACCGACATTCACGGCTTCGGTCGCGGGTCATGCTACTCCCCCTGCCGCGTGTCCGCAAACCCGTCGGGCACGCTGGGGATCCCGGGGTAGTACGTTCGAGCCGGTGCGTCCAGACACCGGTGCGGGCAGGCTTGGACCATGGAGATCGGCTGCGCCACTCGTCGCCCGAGCACGGGTCGCCCGTGCTGACCATCCCGCCAGAAGCTCTCGCGGCGGGCATCCTGGGCGCCCTCTTCGGCCTGGCCGCCGACCGGCTGGCTGCTCGCTGGCCCGCTCACGAAGGCGGCCTCGTGCGTCGACTCGACTGGCGCACTGCTGTGGTCATCTTGGCCGCCGGGGCCACCTTCGGCGCCCTGGCAGCACGCTGGAGCGACCCGCGCGACCTCTTCGTGCTCGGCATCTACGCCGCGGCGCTGATGGTGCTCCTGGCCACCGACCTCGACCAGCGGCTGCTGCCTGACCTGATCACGCTGCCGCTCATCGGATACGCCGCCCTGGTCACCCTGGTCGCTCCGCTGCTCGGCCACGACCTGAACCCACTCTTGGCCGGAAAGAGCTCCGGCGCTGTCAGCGCCGTGGCGGCGGCCATCGCAGCGCCCGCCCTCCTGGCCATCAGTGACCGCCTCTTCCATGGTGCGCTCGGTCGGGGCGACCTGAAGCTCTCGGTGAGCATCGGCCTCATGTCTGGCCTGTCGCTGCTCGTGCTCGGGTTCCTGGTCGCCACGATGCTGTTCGCGCTCGTCGTCGTGGCACTCGTCATCAGCCGTCGCATCACGCTCAAGACGGCCATCCCCTTCGGGCCCGCGCTCATCGGTGCTGCCATCGTGGCGGCACTCGTGCAGGGCTAGTCGCGGCGGCGATACGTTGGCAGTGCGACGGCGCCGCGAGGCGTCAGCCGGATGCCGGTCAGGCAGGCGACGGCGCGAGGTCGGTCTCGCCGCGGAGTGACATGGGGCCCTCTGCACCGTCCAGGCAGAGATCCACGAGCGTCGCGTGCATGACTCCGGTCGCCCCCTTGGCAGCCCACGGATCGGACTTGTCCCGATACGCCGTGCCGGCGATGTCCAGATGCACCCAGGGGACCGTCACGAACTCCTTGAGGAAGAGGGCGGCAGTGATGGCCCCGCCCTCAGGCGGGCCTACGTTGGCCATGTCGGCAAAGGGCGAATCGAAGTCCTTGCGCATGTCCTCATCGAGCGGCATGCGCCACAACGGCTCGCCCTGGCGCGCCGCGGCTGCGGCCACGTCCGCCCACCAGGCTTCCCGGTCGCCGAAGCCGCCCGTGAAGTGCCGGCCAAGGGCGCGGCTCATGGCACCCGTGAGCGTGGCCACGTCCACGATGTGGGTGGCGCCCTGCCGCTCCGCCCAGGTCATGGCGTCGCCCAGGATGAGGCGGCCCTCCGCGTCAGTGTTGGTGACCTCTACGCTCTTGCCGTTGAGGGCACGGACCACGTCTCCAGGGCGCGTGGAATGCGGTCCGGGCATGTTCTCGACGGCCGGTGCAACGGCCCACATGGGGATGCCTGGCGCCAGTTGGGCGGCAGTGGCGATGGCGTGGATGACCGTGGCCGCCCCGGTCTTGTCGGTCTTCATCTCGCCCATGTTGGGGGGCGGCTTCAGGCTGATGCCGCCGGTATCGAAGGTCACGCCCTTGCCCACCAGGGCCAGCAGCCGACCGCGCGCATCGCGCTCCTGTGCCGGCTCTGAGCGCAGGGCGATGAAACGTGGCTGGTTCGAAGAGCCCCGCCCCACGGCCATGAACATGCCCATGCCCATGGCAGCCGCTTCTTCCGGACCGAAGACCTTGAGCCGCATGCCGAACTGGCGGGCCACGTCGCTGGCCTCATCGGCGAGCACTTCGGGGCTGACGTCGTTGGCCGCGCGCTGGGCCAGCCGGCGCGTGCGATTGCCGCCGTCCCCGATGATCTGGCCACGCTCTGCCCGCAGGTAGAGGTCGTCGGGGTCACCCGACTCGACCGTGATGGTGCACTCATCGAGGGCCGGCGGCAGGCGATCGTCCGGGTCGCCGTAGATCGTGGAGGGCTCAGCGGCTCCCTCCACCAGGCCGCGCGTGAGGAGCTCCACGACGGCTGCCTGGAGGGCGCCGCCCCGATCCGTGAGCTGGTCGGGGAGATGCACGGCCAGGCGGCGCACGTCGCAGCCGGTCAGGCTGCGCACGATGACCGCGCCCAGGCGGCGGGCCCCGAGGCGATCGATGCGGCGGCCGTCGCCGACACCGACCGCCAGGACGAAGCGCACACCCATCTCCGCGGCCGGGATGAGCCGCGCCTCCCAGAGTGTGCCCTTGATGGCACCGAGCGTGCGCATCGACTCAAGAGCACCACCCAGGCGCCGGTCGAGCTCGGCCAGGTACTCCGGCAGCTCGATATCGGAGGGGACGGGGACGGCCAGGACATCGGCTTCGACGTCCCACGGGTGGCTGGTCTCGACGTTCAGGCGCATGCTGCGATCGCTCTCGTTTCGTCGCTGGTGACGCCGGCCGGGGCTCGCGTCAGGATGAGGTTGGCGTGATGCTCGGAGTCTATCGGACCGCCTGCCCCGGCGGCTGTCGTGATGGCTAGCATGGCAGCCATGAGGCAGCCACCCGACGCCCTGGTCCGCTGGCTGCGGGCCATGCCAAAGGCTGAGCTGCACGTGCACCTGGACGGCTCGATGCGCCCGGCGACAGCCGTGGAACTGGCGCGCCGACCCGGCAGTCGCACGGCCGGCTTGCCGACCGACGTGGCAGCCATGCGGGCCCGCCTCGTGGCACCCCCGCGCTGCCTCGACCAGGCCGAGCTCCTGCAGGCCTTCGAGCTTCCCGTCGCCCTGCTGCAGGATGCCGAGGCCCTCGAACGTTGTGCCGCAGAGCTCGTGGAGGACATCGCGGGCGACGGCACCCGCTATGCCGAGATCCGCTGGGCGCCGTCACTGCATATCCGCGAGGGCCTGGGGCTTCAGGAGGGCATCGCGGCCGTGGCCCGGGGAGCCGCCCGCGCGGCCGACGCGGGCGGGATCCACGTGCGGCTCATCGCAGTGGCACTCCGGACGCACGCGCCGGAGACGGCCGTGGACGTGGCGAGGGCGGCCGTCGATGCCCTGCCCAGCGGGCTCACGGGCTTCGACCTGGCCGGCATCGAGCACATGGCACCCGATCCGCGCCGCTTCAGCGCCGCCTTCGAGATCGCGCGGGCGGGCGGCCTCGGCATCACCTGCCATGCCGGCGAGTGGGGTGGCGCCGCGCAGGTGCGTGCCGCCCTGGCGATCGATCCCTGGCGAATCGCTCACGGCGCTCCGGCCGCCGACGATGCGACGCTCATGGCCGACCTGCGTGCGCGCGACGTGACCCTGGACCTCTGTCCGAGCAGCAATCTCCAGGCAGGCATCGGCAGCGACGATGAGACCGCGCCCCTCCCCCGCCTCATGCGTGCCGGCGTGCCCGTCACCATCAGCACCGACGATCGCACCGTCAGCGACCTGACGCTCGTACGCGAGCTGGAGCGCGCCATACGCCGACTCGGCGTCCGCCCGGCCGAGATCGTGGCGGCCGTGCGACGGTCGTACGCGGCCGCGTTCCTGCACCACGACGAACCGCTGCGAGCGAGGTTGCAGGGCGAGCTCGAAGCCTGGCTGGCGTCCGACCCACCGCCAGCTTGACGCCGGGGCTGAAGGCCTCAGCCGGCCAGCCGCGCGAGGAGCGACTCCAGCTCGCCGGGACCGGCGGCGATGAAGGTGGGCTGCTCGTCGGCAGGCAGCGCGGCCGCCATCTCCATGGTGCTCACGCCGGTCAGCACCAGGACGCTGCGCGCGCCGACGCGGTGCGCGGCCAGGATGTCCGTGCCCAGACCATCGCCGATGACGATGGCCTCCTCGACCGGCACGCCGGCAACGGTCGCCGCTTCACGCAGCAGGCCCGGTTCAGGCTTGCCGATGACAAGGTCCGGCTGCCGGCCCGAGGCCTCGACGAGGGCTGCCACCATGGCACCAGCGCCGGCCATGAGCCGCCCCGGCACGGGGAAGATGGGGTCGCGATTCGTGACCGCGAAGAGGGCACCCTGGCGCAGGGCGTCGGCGGCCACGGAGAGGCGCTCGTGGGTGAGGTCGAAGTCGACGCCCACGGCCACGGCATCCGGCCGTTGGGCCAGTCCCTCCAGCGTGCAGGGGACGGTCGCCAGCCCCGCGTCACCGAGCTCCCGGACCAGGCCCGGACCCCCGAAGACGAGGGTCAACCGGGGTGGGCTGGGCAGGTGGGCCAGCGCCAGGGCAGTACCGCGGGCAGACGTCAGGATGCGCTCCGGGCTGGCCGGAGCGCCCATGCTCAGGAGACGCTCGCGGTATTCCGAGCGGTGCCAGCGCGCGTTGTTGGTGACATAGATGATGATGTCGCCGACGGCTTCGCGCCGGGTGAGCAGTTCCGGCATGCCGGGCACCGGCTCCGGGCCGCGGTAGACGACGCCATCCAAGTCGACGAGAAGGAGCATGCCTCGATGGTAGCCACCCGGAGCCTCTTCGGCTGATGGGCAGCGCCCTGCACGGCGATGACCTGGAGCTGCTGCTCGTGGACGGCGACAACCTGCTGCATGCCGTGCGCGGCGGGCGCGACGACGGCGGTGTCGCCTGGCTGCTGCCCCGACTATCGCGCTGGCGGCCGGCAGGCCTGCGCATCGTCGTCGCGCTGGACGGGCATCCCGCGCACGGCGAGACGAGCCGCCGCAGAGCCGCGACGGGTATCGAGTTCCATCACGCCGGGGCCCGCAGCGCAGACGATCTCATCATCGACCTCCTCTCGCGACAGCCCTTCAGTGCTCGAGCGCGCAGCGCCGTGGTGACGCGAGATCTTGGCCTCACCGATCGCGCCCGCCGTGCCGGCGGGCTGACGCGTACGCCCGACTGGCTCACTGAACAGCTGGACGAGCCGAACAGGGCAGCGGTCACCCACTCCGGGTCGGCTGCCAGCCAGATCGGCCAGGGCAAGCCTCCACGCCGCCCACCCGATACGGTCCCCGGCGATGAGGAGCGGCCCCCCTGGCGGCCCGGCCGCGGCGCGACCCGCAAGCGCGGCAACCCACGGCGTGGCCCCAGGGCGGCGCGGCGACGCTAGACTGCGGCCATGCCCACGGATGCCGTGCCCCCGGACCCCTGGACCACCATCCTCGACTGGCTGAGCACCGTGCTGGTTCCCAGCTGGGGAGGCCTCGTCGCGCTGCTGCCGTACGCGCTCGTCCTCTTCATCATCGGACCCATCGTCACCCTGCTGGCGCTGGGCTGGGCCTGGCATCTCCTGCGTCGCCGCCGTGGCCACGTACAGCGCACGACGGTGCAGGCCGTGGCCGCGCCCCGTGGGGATGACGGGATGCCGCGCTTTCCGGTCAATGCGCCGTACTGTGAGCTACACGCCCTCGTATACCCGCCCCGCGCACGCCACTGCCAGATCGACCAGGCCGTTCTGATGGTCGCCTGCCCGGTCGACGGCACCGTTCGTGCGGCTGACATCCAGATCTGTGCGGCCTGCGGCACCAAGTACACCCTCGGGGTCGGCTCGAGCCCTGTCGCGGTGGCGCCAGCCAGCGGCCCGCCCGCGGGCGGCGCCGCCATCGCCTAGGCCGCGCCTGACGCGACACCGGCGTGGCCACCCTTTCGCAGTACCTCTTCGTGAGCGGCGCCATACTGCTGCTCTTCGCCTTCGTGACCGCCGTGGCCCTGACGACGCTGCTGGCGGTCGGTCGCCGAGCCGCCGCGGGGCTGATGGCCGGCACGCCGCTCGTGGCGACCTCGACCTTGGCCACGGCCTCCAGCCTGGCCACTGCCAGGCCCGGGGTCGCGACCGGTACCGACGTCAGCAGCGGGTCGCCGAGCCCGGCTGGGCAGGCGCCGGCCGGGGTGGCCGGCGGAGCCCGGCTGGCGGACGTCCCAGGCGCCCAGACCCTGGCTGCCATCGGCCACGGCCTGATTTGGGCCAGCTTCCTGCTTCTCTCCGGCAGCCTCGTCACTCGCGCCGTCATCGTCGGCCGCGGCCCGTGGGGCAACATGTACGAGTTCTCCATCGCCTTCGCGGTGGGCATCCTGGCCGGCTACCTGCTGCTCGAGCATCGCTTCGCCATCCGCTCGCTGGCCTTCCTGCCCCTGGGAGTGGCGCTCTTCCTGGCCGCCTACGCAGCGACGCTTCCTTCGACCATCGAACCGCTCGTACCGGCCCTCGACAATGCCCCGCTGCTGACCGTCCACGTGGCCATGGCAATGATCGCCTACGGCGTGCTGGCCATCTCGTTCGCGGCCGCGGTGGGCTACCTGGTGCAAGGCGAGGGTGACCGATTCGACTGGCTGCCCGGCCATGACATGCTGGACGCCGTGGCTTATCGCTCGGTCATCATCGGCTTCCCCATCTTCGCCACCATGATCGTGCTGGGCTCCTACTGGGCCTCCATCGCCTGGGGACGCTACTGGGGCTGGGACCCCAAGGAGACCTCGGCGCTGGTGACGTGGCTCATCTACGCGGTCTACCTGCACGCCCGCAGCCAGCGTGGCTGGGCCGGCCGGCCGGCGGCGCTCATCCTCATCCTGGGCTTCGGCGCCGTGATCTTCACCTACTTCGGCAACCTCTTCTTCAGCGGCCTGCACGCCTACTCGGGGCTGTAGGGCCACGGCGGGTCTCGGCGACCGGTGATCCAGATCGACGGCGGCCGCGCGCGCCGCACGGCCGTGGACCGGCGCGGCGACCGCCTGGTGGCCATGGCCGCCATCGCGCTCGCACTGGCCTTCCTGTGTGCGGCTGCGGTCGCCGCGTTCCTGCCGGCCTCCCTGCGCCTGGGCACCTGGCTGCCGCTGCACCTGGCACTGGCCGGTGGCGCCACGACCGCCATCGCCGGCATGATGCCCTTCTTCAGCGCCGCCTTCGCCACCACTCAACCGGTGGACGCTCGGGTGCGCTGGGCTTCGGTGACGGCCGTGGCGCTGGGCGCCTTGTTGGTCGCAGCAGGATACGTGGCTGCCGAACTCTGGCTGGCGGCGGCCGGCGGCAGCGCCTTCCTGGCCGGCATCGTCCTGACGGCCTACGCCACCATCGCGCCTGTGCGGCGGCCGCTGGCTCGCGCGGGCGGCGTAGTGACGCTCGGCTACACGGCCTCGCTGCTGCTGGTGGCCGCGGGCGCGCTCCTCGCCACGCTCTTCCTGGCAGGCGTCACGCCGGTGCAGCAGGCCTGGGGCAGTCTGCGGCCTGCCCATGCCTGGCTCAACCTCGTCGGCTTCGTCTCGCTCGTCATCGCCACCACGCTGCTGCACTTCTTCCCCACCGTCGTCGGGGCGCGCATCCTGCGCGTCCCCAGCGCCTATCTCACGGTGCTGGGGATCGCCATCGGCACCGTCCTGGTGGCGCTCGGTTTCGCGGTTCGCTCCGACTGGTTCGCCAGGGCCGGCGCCCTGACCGTCTTCGCCGGCGCGTTGGCACTGGCCGTGTACGCAGGACAGACCTGGCGCACCAAGTCCGCCTGGACGGGCGATGTGGGCTGGCATCGCTTCGCCATGGGCGGGCTCCTCTCCGCCATCGCCTGGTTCGAGATCGGGGCCCTGGTGGCCACCATCCGGATCATGGTTGCCGGGGCCGACCCAGCGGCCGCCACAGCCACCGCCATCCTCGGGCCGATGGTCCCCGGCTGGGTCGGCCTGGCCGTGCTGGCCTCGGCCAGCCACCTGGTGCCCGCCGTCGGGCCGGGTCGATCCGGCCGCCCATGCGCGCCAGCGCCGGCTGCTCGGCCGTGGGGCTGAGGTCCGTCTGCTGGGCGCCGATGCCGGCATCGCAGCGCTCGCGCTGGGCCTCCCGCTGGGCATCCACGCACTCATCGTGGCCGGCCTGTTCCTGGCGGGCCTCAGCCTCGGCGGGACGGTGGCCCTCCTCGTGATGGCCGTGGTCACCGGGCTGCGCAGCGCACACGAGGGCGGCAACCTGGTGGCCTGAGGCGCCTCCCGGCCGGCGTCGGGGTGCTCAGCGCGCCCGAAGGGAGGCGATGATCCGCGAGCGGTAGGTGTCGAAGACCACGGCCAGGATGACGACGAGGCCGGTGATGATGACGCGCATGTTGTCCTCGACCCCGAGCAGGACGAGGCCCGTGCCCAGGACCTGCAGCAGACAGGCACCGAAGAACGTCCCGATGACCGAGCCCTTGCCCCCTGAGAAGCTGGTGCCACCGATGATGACTGCGGCGATAGCGTCGAGCTCGTAGCCCACGCCCGCGATAGGGCTGCCGGCCTTGAGGCGCAGCAGGAAGACGAACCCGGCCAGACCCGCGAGCAGACCGCAGATGACGAA
Source organism: uncultured Chloroflexia bacterium (assembly GCA_963825995.1). GTDB lineage: Bacteria > Chloroflexota > Limnocylindria > Limnocylindrales > CSP1-4 > JAFMJV01. The sequence continues at coordinate 445,772 of CAWGVH010000006.1, read as the reverse complement.
GGCCGCGACCTTCACGGGCTTGGGGTTGTGCCCGGACAGACGTACCGCCTCCTCGTTGTTGCCGATGGCATAGATGAAGCGCCCGAAGACCGTGTAGCGCAGCACGAACCAGGCCACCAGCACGACGACGATGGCGATGACGAAGTAGGCCGGCACGATGTCGAAGAAGCGCACGTTGCCGGCATCCTTGAACACCTTCGGCAGCCCGGTGATCGTCGAGTTGTTGGAGAGGACCTGGGAGGCGCCCCGGGCCATGCTCATCATGCCCAAGGTCACGATGAAGGAGGGCACCCGCCAGCGCTCTGTCACGAAGCCGTTGATGAAGCCGCAGCCCGCGCCGACGGCGAGGCAGGCCACGATGGTCAGCGGGATGGAGACCAGTGGGTCGAGCCCGAACCCGCCGATGCCGGTCATCACGGTGGGGGCCAGGATCGCGGCGCCGATGACCGTCGTCAAGGCAAGGATCGATCCGACCGAGAGATCGATGCCACCGATGAGGATGACGAACGTCATGCCCACCGCGAGGATCGTGTTGATGGAGATCTGGCCGAGGATGACGGAGAAGTTGTCCGTGGTCGCGAAGTAGGGCGCCACGATGCTGAAGACGACGATGAGCAGCAGCAGCGCGACCCCGACGCCCGCTTCGCGCAGCCCGAACACGACGGCCCGGCTGCCGAGGGGCATCTCCCCGACGCGTGCGGGTTGCTGGCGGGATGGATTCGGGGGTGCGCTCATGACGGCATCCCCGTGGAGTCCATGGAGGTCCGCGCGGCGGTCGCCGCCGTGGCCAGGTAGTTGCGGTAGGCCAGCTCGAGGACGGCCTTCTCGCTGAAATCCTCGCGCGCCAGCTCGCCCACGATCGCGCCCTTGGAGAAGACCACGATGCGGTGGCAGATGCCCAGCAGCTCGGGCAGGTCGGAGGAGACGACGATGATGCCCTTGCCACCACCGGCGAGATCCCAGATGAGGTTGTAGATCTCGAACTTGGCGCCGACATCGATACCGCGCGTGGGCTCATCGAAGATGAGGATCTGCGAGTCGGCGAAGAGCCACTTGGCCACCACGACCTTCTGCTGGTTGCCGCCCGAGAGGAAGCGCACGACCTGGGCCGGCGACTGGGCCTTGATGGAGAGAGCGTCGATGAGCGCCTCCGTCTCCGCGGCCTCCCTGGCGGGCTGGAGCAGGCCTCGCTGCACGACCGCGTCGAGCCGGGTGATCGTCGTGTTCTGGGCGCAGGTCATGTCCAGGATGAGGCCCTGCGACTTGCGGTCCTCGGTCAGCAGGCAGATGCCGGCCCGTACGGCGTCCCGGGGCTCGCGGATGTGGACCGGCTCACCGCGGACGCGCAGCACGCCTCCGGTCGCGCGGTCGGCGCCGAAGATGGCACGCATCGCCTCCGTTCGCCCTGAGCCCACGAGGCCCGCGATGCCCAGGATCTCGCCCGCATGGACCCGCAGGGAGACGGGCTCGACATTGCCCCGATAGGTGAGCCCGTCCACGGTCAGGAGCTCCTCGCCGAGGACGACCTGCTCGCGGAAGGGAAAGCCCTCCGCCATGGCACGGCCGACCATGAGCTCGATGACCTCCGCCACAGTGACCTCGGCCACGTCGCATGTGGCAGCCCACTGGCCGTTGCGGAGGACCGTGACGCGGTCGCCGATCTCCTTCATCTCGTCGAGGTGGTGGGAGATGAAGAGGACGCCGATGTCCTGGGCGGTGAGTTGGCGGATGATCCCGAAGAGGCGGTCCACCTCGCGTGGTGTCAGTGTCGCCGTCGGCTCGTCGAGGATCAGGAGCTTGGCATCGGTCAGGAGCGCCCGAGCGATCTCGACCATCTGCATCTGGGCGATGCCCAGCTCCTCCACCGGGGTGTCCGGTGGCACATCGAGTCCCACCTCCTCGAGCAGCTCCGCTGCCCGGCGCCGCAGCTCGCGGCGATCCACCAGGCCCCTGTGCGAGGGCAGATGCTCGAAGGAGAGGTTCTCCTCGATGGTCAGGTACGTCAGCAGGTTGAGCTCCTGGTAGACGACGCGGATGCCGGCCGCGAGGGCGTCCTGGGGGCCTCGCGCGACGTACGGCTCGCCGTTCAGGAGCATCTCACCGCCGTCGGGCTGCTCGACCCCCGACAGGATCTTGACGAGCGTGGACTTGCCGGCCCCATTCTCGCCCACGAGGGCGTGGACCTCGCCGGCCAGCATGGTCATGCTGACCGCGTCCAGGGCCCGCACGCCAGGGAACTCCTTGGTCAGGTCGCGCACCTCGATGAGTGGCGACCGAGACGCGGTCGCGACGGGCAGGCCGGCGTCATCGAGACGTTCGGGTCCGCTCACGCTCCGCTCCATCGTTCCTTCCCGGGCCTCCGAGCATAGACCAGCCGCCGGGCCCCCTGGACCCGACGGCTGATCCCGGTACCGATGTTGGACTACTCGACGACCACGTTCTCCGCGGTGACGAGATCGAGAGGCGTCTGCACCCAGCCGCAGAAGGCCTCGCCGGCCAGCTCGCGGAGGCCGAAGTCGATGCCGAACTTGGCCATGTCGGCACCGAACTGCTCGACGGTCGAGAGCATCGCACCGTCCTTGATGTACTGGCGCACGCCAGGGATATTGTCGAAGCCGACGACCTGGATCTCACCGGTCTTGCCGGCTGCGTCCAGGGCGGCGATGGCGCCCAAGGCCATGGAGTCGTTGGCAGCCATGATGCCCTGGAGCTCGGGGTACTGGGTGAGGAAGTTGGAGGTCAGCTCCTCTGCCTCGGCGGTCTCCCAGTGAGCCGTGCGCGAATCGAGGAGGTCCAGCTTGTACTCAGCCACGGAGTCGTCGAAGCCGAGCTTGCGCTGCACGGCGTTGTCAGCCTCGGGGTTGCCCTCGAGGATGACGACCTTGGCACCCTCGCCAAGGGACTGGCCGAGCGAGTCACCGGCCATCTTGGCGCCGGCGCGGTTGTCCGGGCCGAAGAAGGCCAGGTCGAGGCCGGCGTCCGCCATGGCCTGCTGGTCCAGGGCGACGTCGATGTTGATGACCTTGATGCCGGCCTCAAGCGCCCGGGCGATGGGCTCGACCATGGCCTTTGAGTCAGCCGGCGCGATGACGATGACGTCGAACTGCTGGGTGATGTAGTTCTCGACGGCCGAGACCTGCGCGGCGAAGTCGCGCTCGTCTTTCATGCCCACGGCCTCGAAGTCGAAGGTATCGGCGTTCTCGGCGGCATACGCCTCAGCGCCGGCCTGCATCTGCTGGAAGAACTCGTTGGCGAGGCTCTTCATGACCAGTCCCACCTTGGGCTTGTGGCCGAGCTGTGCCGTCAGGTCCGGGAGCGGACCGGCCGGCTCGACGGGCGCGCAATCCGCGGTGGCTGCCGCCGATTCCGGCGCTGCCGACTCATCCTGGGCCATCGTCGCGCCGCCTGTGACAGCTGCCAGCGAGAGCGCCATCAGGGTGCTCATCCCGACCGCCCACCAGCGATTCACTCCTCTGCGTCCAACCATCTTGCCCGATCCTCCTTGCGGCCCCCTTGGGCCTCTGTGATGGCTCGGGGGCGCTGACGCTTCCCCCGGACGGCACGCAACCGATTGCGCAACCGTTTCCGCTGGGGAGTCTACAGACCCACGGGGGCGGCGTCAACCGGAGACCCGGCGTCGATGTACCTGAGACCCGGCGTCGACCGGGGACCACGTCACTCGCCGGACGGCGTACGCAGCAGACCACGGTAGAGTCCCGGCCACGAATCCGGGATGACCATGCCGCCCACCTGGCGCCGGTAGAAGTCGATCGGCCCTGCGGCACCGATGACGGCATAGGCATACCCCTGCTCGCGCATGGCATGCAGGCTGGCCATGAAGAGGGCCGCGCCGATGCCGCGCCCGCGCGACGCCTCCGTCACGCCCGTGGGACCGAAGAGGCCGGGGGCCGTGGCGTCGTAGCAGCCAAAGCCGAGGATGTCCTGTCCCTCGACGGCGACGAGGCAGGACGGCGGGTGGTTGGCGAAGGCCACCTCGACCTCGGAAGCCCAGCCAGGCTCGAACTCGCGGGCGACCCACGCCACGACCACGTGCCGTTCCGGCGCGATGGGCCGGCGGATCGTCACGCCGGCCGCCGTCATGCCAGAGAGGTCGAGGGGCGGCAATGCGTAGAGCTTGACGAGGATGTCGGCTGGATCCTCGGACTGTGCCTCACTCATGGTCGTCCCTGCATCGTGTCACTCAGCGGCCGGCCAGGTGTGCGGCGATGGCCGCCCGCGAGGGCAGCCCGGCCTGAGCGCCGGCCATGGTGGTCTTGAGCGCCGCCCCCACCATGGCCCAGCGGAGCGCCGCCTCAAGGGGCGCCCCACGCGCCAGCTCAGCGGCGAGGATGCCGTTGAGCGCATCCCCGGCGCCCGTCGTATCGACCGGCGTCACCGGCGTGGCCGGCAGACGCGTGGCCTGCCCGCCGGCGCTGAGCACGGCACCCTCAGCACCCATCGAGACGATCACGGGTGCCCCCGTCCAGGTGGAGAGGATCCCGGCCGCAGTCTCCGGGTCGCCAGACCCGGTGAGCAGCTCGGCCTCGCTCTCGTTGGGGGTGAGGATGGGTGCCAGGGTGAGCAGCTCGTCCAGCAAGGTTCGCGCGGGAGCCGGATCGACGATGAGGCGCAGCCCTTGCCCGACAGCCCAGCGCGCAGCCGCCAGGACGGCGCTGTCGAAGACTTCGAACCCGACGAGGCAGACCGACCCTCGCGGCGGCCGCAGCTGGGCCGTCTGGCTGGCGATCATGGCCGCATCGAGACGGGCGTTGGCGCCCGGCGCCACCGCGATCTGGTTCTCGCCTGCGGCATCGACCACGATGAGGGCCAGGCCGGTATGCTCGTCGTCGAGGCGCCGGCACGCAGAGATGTCGACACCCTCTGCGGCCAGGCCGTCAAGCGCGCTCCGCCCGAGGTCATCCCCTCCGACGGCGCCCAGCATGACCACGCTGGCGCCCACCCGGCTGGCGGCGACGGCCTGGTTGGCGCCCTTGCCCCCGTTCTGCTGTACGAAGCGGTCGCCGTGCACGGTCTCGCCGGCGGTGGGCAGACGAGCGACCCCCACGATGAGGTCGACGTTGATGGATCCGGCGACGAATACCATCCCATCCGCTGTGGTCATGTCCACGACCATGGCACATCCTCGGGCACAGGCCTGGGTCCGGAACCGATTGCGCAACCGTTTGCGGGAGGGTATCCTGCCTGCCGTGGGCATGTCAACGTGGGCAGCAGTGGTCACCAGGCTGCGGTTGTGACGACCATCCGGGATGTCGCCCGTCGTGCCGGCGTCTCGGCGACCACCGTCTCACACGTCATCAATCGCACCCGCAAGGTGGACGCCATCACGGCGGCCCGCGTGGAGGCCGCCATCAGCGAGATGGGCTACCGGCCCAACGCCCTGGCCCGCAGCATGCGCCGAGGGCGCACTCATACCGTCGGCGTCGTCCTGCCGGACATCGCCAACCCCTTCTTCGGCGACCTCGGGCGGTGGCTGGAGGATGCCCTCTTCGAGGCCGGCTACAGCGCCATCATCTGCAACTCGGACGGCGACGAGCGCAAGGAGTCGCGCTATCTGGACGTGCTGCTCTCGAAGAAGGTGGACGGCCTGGTGCTCATCGCTGCGAGCCAACCCTCGGAGCAGCTCCGTCATCTCGTGGACATCGGACCGCCGACCGTCGTGGTAGACCGCGAGCTCGACGACCTGCCGGTCTCCCAGGTCATGGTCGCCAACTACGATGGCGGGTATCTGGCCGGCCGGCACCTTATCGAGCTGGGCCACCGCGTGGTCGGCGTCATCGCCGGGCCGGGCAGCCTGGGCACGTCGGCCAAGCGACTGGATGGCTTCCGGGCGGCGCTCGACGATGAGGGTATGGCGATCGACGCCGCCCACGTCGAGAGAGGCGACTTCCGCGCCGCCGGCGGCAGGACGGCCATGGAGGCCTTGCTGGCGCTGCCATCCCGTCCGAGCGCGATCTTCGCGGAGAACGACCTGATGGCCCTCGGGGCGCTCAGCGCCGCGCATGCGGCTGGATTGGACATCCCTGGCGACCTGTCCGTCGTCGGCTTCGACGGCATCGCCTTCAGCGCCGATGTGACGCCGCCGCTCACCACGGTCCTGCAGTCCACCACGGCCATCGCCGCCACGGCCGTCGATTTGCTGCTTGACCAGCTCCGCAACGCGACGGTGATCCCGCGCCAGCTTGAGCTGCCCGTCTCGCTGGCCGTTCGGGGCACGTCCGCCCCTCCCCCGGCCGTGGTCTAGGGCCGCCCTCCGCCGACTGTCCACGAGGCGCCTCCACCGGTCCTCCACGATGTCCGCCGTGCCACGGTCTTGGACACCATATGTTGTGGTGCAGTTGCCTGCCGGACCCCTACATGTTGTGGTCCATGGCTTGACATCCAATCCGGGTCGATCTACGCTTCGGGGACGCTCGCCGCCCGCGGTGAGCACCCTCCAGCACGATGTCGGAGGCCTGCATCGGCCGGCACCCAGGCTTGGGTCGCGGCCTCCGAGCGTCGGCCTGCGCCGTCGCTGCGCATGGAGTCCGGATCGACAGGGAAGCAGTGCAGCGTGTCGGGGTCGTCGCCGATGCGGCGAACGAGGAGAGGAGCGAGTCATGAGCGAAGCGGTCGCCAGGGTCCGGAGGACCACGACGGCGCACGACGCTGCGACGCGCTCCGGGTCGACCGAGGGCCGCGGCCGGCGCGCCGCGAAGCTGGCCATGGACGAGCAGTACCGCTTCACCGGCGCCACCTCGCAGGGCATCACCTTCGAGCGTCGCTGGACCACCCCAGGCGTGCACCCGTATGACGAGGTGACCTGGGAGATCCGCCATGCCAGCATCGCCAACGAGTCCGGCAAGGCCGTCTTCGAGCAGAACGACGTCGAGGTGCCCACCTTCTGGAGCCAGCTGGCCACCAACGTCGTGGTCAGCAAGTACTTCCGCGGGCACATCGGCTCGCCGGAGCGCGAGCACAGCGTCAAGCAGCTCATCGACCGCGTCGTCAACACCATCGCCGGCTGGGCGGCCACGCAGCGCACCTTCGCGAGCGACCAGGACCTGGCGGCCTTCAAGGCCGAGCTGACGCACCTCCTGCTGCACCAGAAGATGGCCTTCAACAGCCCCGTCTGGTTCAACGTCGGCGTGGAAGCCCGGCCGCAGTGCTCGGCCTGCTTCATCAACTCGGTCCAGGATTCGATGTCCTCGATCATGGACCTCGCCAAGACCGAGGCCATGCTCTTCAAGTACGGCTCCGGCGCGGGCGTCAACCTGTCGCCCATCCGCGGCTCTCGCGAGAGGATGTCCGGAGGTGGCGTCGCCAGCGGCCCCGTGAGCTTCATGAAGGGCTTCGACGCCTTCGCGGGCGTCGTCAAGTCCGGCGGCAAGACGCGGCGTGCCGCCAAGATGGTCATCCTCGATGCAGGCCACCCGGACATCCTCGACTTCGTGGATTCCAAGGCCAGCGAGGAGCGCAAGGCCTGGGCCCTCATCGAGGCCGGCTACGACCCCTCCTTCACCGGTGAGGCCTACGGCTCGGTCTTCTTCCAGAACGCCAATCACAGCGTGCGCGTCTCGGACGCCTACATGCGAGCGGTGGAGACGGACGCATCGTGGACCACCCACGAAGTCACCACCGGCCGCCCGGCCGACACGTATCCCGCGCGCCTGATCTTCCGACGCATGGCCGAGGCCGCCTGGATCTGCGGCGACCCGGGCATCCAGTACGACACCACCATCAACGACTGGAACCCGGTGGCCAACAGCGACCGGCAATACGCCACCAACCCCTGCTCGGAGTTCTCGTTCCTCAACGACACCTCCTGCAACCTGGCCTCGCTGAACCTCATGAAGTTCGTCGATGCCGACGGCGAGTTCGACGTCGACGCCTTCCGCTTCGCCGCCCGCCTGACCATCACGGCCCAGGAGATCCTGGTCGACAACGCCTCCTACCCGACGGCACAGATCGAGGAGAACTCACGCCGCTTCCGGCCCCTCGGCCTGGGCTACGCCAACCTCGGCGCCCTGCTCATGAGTCGCGGACTGGCCTACGATTCGGCCGAGGGCCGTGCCTTCGCCGGCGCCATCACGGCCATCATGACCGGGGAGGCCTACCGCCAGTCGGCCGTCCTCGCCAGGGACCACGGTGGCCCCTTCAACGACTACGCCGTCAACGAGGGGCCGTTCCTGCGCGTCATCCGCAAGCATCGAGAAGCCGCCTACGGGATCGATGCGCACCTCGCATCGCGGCCCCTCGCGGAGGCCGCGCATCTGGTCTGGGATGAGGCCCTGCAACTCGGCGAGCAGCACGGCTACCGCAATGCCCAGGTGACCGTGCTGGCCCCCACGGGCACCATCGCCTTCATGATGGATTGCGACACCACCGGCGTCGAGCCCGACATCGCCCTCATCAAGTACAAGAAGTTGGTCGGCGAGGGCTTCCTGAAGATCGTCAATGGCACCGTGCCGGTGGCGCTGCGCCGCCTGGGCTACTCGCCGGACGAGGTAGAGGCCATCGTGGCCTACGTCGATGAGCGCGAGACGATCGAGGGCGCTCCTGCACTCCGGCCGGAGCACCTGTCGGTCTTCGACTGCGCCTTCAAGCCCGTCAACGGGGAGCGCTCCATCCACCACATGGGGCACCTGCGCATGATGAGCGCCACGCAGCCCTTCCTCTCGGGCGCCATCAGCAAGACCGTCAACATGCCCGAGAGCGCCACCGCCGAGGATATCGAGGACGTCTACCTGCAGGGTTGGAAGCTGGGCCTCAAGGCCATCGCCATCTATCGCGATGGCTCCAAGCGCAGTCAGCCGCTCTCGACCGGCAGGAAGAAGACCATGGACGCTCAAACGATCGCCCCCACGGCAGGCGAGGCGCCGGAGTCTGAGCTCACTGGGGAGCCCAAGCCATACCGGCGCCGCCTGCCGGATGAACGCCGCGCCGTGACCCACAAGTTCCAGGTGGCCGGCCACGAGGGCTACGTCACCGTGGGTCTCTACCCGGACGGGACGCCCGGTGAGATCTTCCTCAAGATGGCCAAGGAGGGCTCCACGGTCAGCGGCCTCATGGACACGCTGGCCACGATGACCTCCATCGCGCTGCAGTACGGCGTGCCACTGCGCGACCTGGTGAGCAAGTTCACGCATGTCCGCTTCGAGCCCTCGGGGTTCACGGGCAACCCCGAGGTCCCCATCGCCAAGTCGACGGTCGACTACATCTTCCGCTGGATGGGCAGCCGCTTCCTTTCCAAGGATGATCGTGACGCCCTGGGCATCCTCGGTGGCGCCATCGTGGCGGAACCGCCGGAAGATGCCCCTTCACTGCCCGAGACGGCGGGCGTTGCCGCTCCCTTCGAGGAACGCACCGCGGCCGTGCTCCCGCCCGCTCCTTCGGCCTCCTCCGGGGGAGAGGGCGGGAACCGGCCGGCCGCCACGTCGGGGCCGACGGCCGCACAGCCGTCCGCGGCCCCGGCCGCCGATGGTGGCACGAGCCGCAACGGCAACGGGTCCGTCATCGCCTCACTCGGAGCCGGCCAGCGCGTGGCATTCTCGGTGAGCGCGGACTCCCCATCCTGCATGGACTGTGGCAGCATCATGGTGCGCAGCGGCAGCTGCTACAAGTGCCTCAACTGCGGCGCCACGAGCGGTTGCAGCTGACCTTCCCGAAGTCGCCACAAGGCTTGGCGCCTCGCGATCGACGCCGGCTCCGAGCCGGGCGGGGCAGGCCGCCCCTCGCGCACGGGGACACGCTGGCGGGGGCCTGACGGGCTACGCTGGCGCCCATGCGCATCGCGACCTGGAACGTCAACTCCCTGAACGCACGACTGGAAGCTGTCCAGCACTGGCTAGACCGGGCAGCACCGGACATCCTGCTCATGCAGGAGACGAAGCTCGCCGATAGCGACGTGCCGGAGATGGCCTTCCGCATGGCTGGCTACGAGCTCGTCCATCACGGGCAGGGCCGCTGGAACGGCGTGGCCATCGCCAGCCGGGTGGGCCTTGAAGGGCCAGTCGTCCGCAACTTCGGCGACGGCCCCATCGACCAGGCTGACCGGGCGCGCGACGAACAGTCCGAGGATGCCTTCGACCCCTTCGCTGAAGCCCGCATGGTCAGCGCCCTGGCCGGCGGCGTCCGCGTGGTCTGCCTTTATGCACCCAACGGCCGCATCCTCGGTTCGACCTGGTACGAGGGCAAGCTGCGCTGGTTCGCCCGACTCGCGCAATGGCTGGAGGAGACTGTCGATCCGGGCGCGGCCGTCCTGCTGGGCGGTGATCTCAACGTCACACCCAGCGACGACGACGTCTGGGATGCAGCGCGGGCACATGGCAGCACCCATGTGTCCGAGCCAGAGCGGGCGGCCCTCGCGCTGCTCCGTGACTGGGGGCTCGTGGACCTCTACCGCCTGCGGCAGCCTGCCACCGACCGCTTCAGCTGGTACGACTATCGGGCCGGCATGTTCCATCGCAACGAGGGCATGCGCATCGACCTCCTCTACGGGACCCGGTCGGTCGCCCAGCGCGTGGTCTGGGCGGAGATCGACCGCGAGGCGCGCAAGGGCCCGCCCACGCCCTCCGACCACGCTCCGGTCGTCATCGACCTCGATGAGCTCGGCAGGCCCTTCGATGCCGGCTGGGACGAGGCCCTGGCGCGGATCAGCAAGCGCACGAAGCCGCGCTAGAGCTTCTCGGCGAACCAGTCGGCGGTCATATCGATGGCCTGGTCCGCGAGGGTCTGGTCCTCGGTCAGGACGAGATAGATGTGGTCCGCGCCCTCGAGGACTTCGAAGGTCACGTCGTCGCTCGCGGTCGCGGTGGACGCCTGCTCCGACACGCTCGGATCGACATCGGTGTCAGCCGAACCGACCAGCAGCAAGAGTGGGTTGGCGTACGGCGCGAAGTCGTCGAGTGCGGTCGATGCGGCCATCGAGGTGAAGAACTCGCAGCTGTGGTCAAGCGTGCGCCAGCCAAGGTCGAGCTCAAGGTGTCCCTCACCGGTCGCCTCGCATTCCTCGATGGAGGGGATGACCCAGCTTTGGTCGCCGTTGTAGAGGGCGCCCGACCATGACCCGAAAGCTGCCACGCGCGGGTCGCCGCCGGCGAGGTGTGCGGCGACCATCGAACCAAGGCTGAAGCCCTGCACACCGACGCGCTCCGGATCGATGACCTCCTGGCCGACGAGCCAGTCCAGGGCCGTCGCCGCGTCAGCGATCTGCGAGTCCCATGTGTACTCCAGGGTGGAGGCTGCGCTCTCTCCCATACCCGCGAAATCGACGCGCAGCGAGCCGATGCCCTGGGCGGCGAGCGCCTCAGCGAGGCGCGAGTACATCGCGCCGACCTCGTTCTTCTCGCTACCGTAGCCATGCAGCATCAGCACGGCCGGGAAGGGGCCTTGGCCGGTGGTGGGCAAGGCCAGCACGCCGGGGATCTGGTAGTCGTCCGAGGGGATCGACACCGAGGTCTCGACTGCGGCCGTCTGGTCGGCCGCCGAGGCGACCGGTGCGAAGCCGACCGCGCCCAGCAGCAGCGCCAGCGACGCGCCCGCGGTCATGACTCGAGAACGGGTGGTCATGTCTCATCTCCTCTGGCTATCCGGTCTCGAGTATAGGTGTGGGCCTGCCCCGACGGACGGGCAACTCGGTCGCGGGAGAGCCTTGCTGCCGCGCGTCAGCCCACGAGCGCCTGGTCCAGCCTCACACGGTCGAGTCTACGGCAGCGTTGTCTTGGGCTTGCCCATATCCTGTACCGGTGACCCTCTATCACCTCCTCGACCACCCCGAGTTCGACGATCCGCTGATGATCATGGCGCTCGATGCCTGGGTCGATGCCGGCTCGGCGGCGACCAGCGCGGCGACCCTGCTGAGCGAGGGCGCCACGGTCATCGCGGGCATCGAAACGGACGGCCTGTACGACTACCGCTCCCGGCGACCCACGCTGCGCATCGTGGATGGCCGGCCCGTGGAGCTTGACTGGCCCAAGCTGGCCGTGCTGCACCGCCGTTTGACCCGGCGGGACATCCTCATCCTGAGCGGCCCGGAACCCGACTACCGCTGGCGGGAGCTGGCCGCCGAGATGGTCCTGCTGGCCGAGGACCTGGGCGTCACCGAGTGGCTCACGCTGGGCGCCATCCCCGCTGCCGTGCCCCACACGCGGCCCGTCCCGGTGCTCGGCATCGAGTCCCGTTCGGGGCTCCTCAAGGGTGGCATCGAGCCGGGACCGGCGGGTTCGATGAAAGTCCCGGCGGCGGCCGTCTCAGTCGTCGACATGGCCATCGCGGAGGCCGGCATCCCCACCTTCGGCTACTTCGCCCAGGTGCCCCACTACGTCAGCGGCGAGTACCCGGCCGCGGCCGTTGCACTCGTCCGGGCCGTGGAGCGTCACATCGGCGAGAGCATCACCACGGCCATGCTGGAGCTGGAAGCCCGTGGCATCGACGCTCGCCTGGACGCTGCGGCCGCGGCGGACGATTCGACACGCTCCTACATCGCCCGCCTCGAAGGCATGGTCGACGAGGCGCGCCTGCCCTCAGGCGACGAGCTCATCGGCGAGATCGAGCGTTTCCTGCGCGACCGCGGCTCGGACGGCGGCCCCATCCACTAGACAGGCGCCGGGATCAGTCTGGTCTCGAGCCCGAGTCAGCCGTCGGGCGCCAGCCGCCGCAGGCTTCGTGGCGCCGGCCCGAGCCAGAGTGCGATCACGACGCTCGCAGGCGCGTCGGCTGGACGTGGATGCGCACTGGATAGTCGGCTGCGAAGGATCCCGGTGTCATGCCCATATCCTCCATGGCCGTCTCGTACTTGGCCACGTAGTCGCGATCCTCGTCGGCCGGCGCGCCACCCTCGATGACCTCCGCGAGACCCTCGATGACGACGACCTCGCCGCCCTCGCGCGTGCTGTTGAGGTTCAGCGAGACCCGGGGGTTGGCCGCGATGTTGCGCGTCCGCGGCGTCTGCGCCAGTGAGTAGACCACGATCGACTCACCCTGCACGAGGAACCAGACGGGCGAGGTCTGCGGCTGGCCGGCGGGATTGACGGTCGTCATCCAGGCCACCAGCTCCTCGTCGAGGCGCGCCTGGATATCGGGACGTTCATCGAACATGCCCGCAGCATAGTCGTCCGCACCGGCTCGCCGCGAGTCACTACGCCGCCGGGGCACGTCCGCCCTGCTTCCTGAGCCGACGGCACCAGCGAGCCGCGCTGCCGCCTACCATGGAAGCCATGCTCGAGCACGACGGCTCCATCCGCATCGCCTGGCAGGCTGATGGCTTCGAGGCCATCCTCGTTCGCGCACGCTTCCGTCCGGCCGCACAGCTGGAGGACTTCGCCAGGGGCGTGGCAGACATCGCACTCCTGGAGCGGACGCTGCCGGACCTCCGTGTGGCGCTCCAGCAGCGCTTTCCGGGTGCCTTCGACCTGCTCACTGACCAACCGGCCTCCCGGCCATGGCGGGTCATCGTGCGCTTCCACCCGCCGCGCGGCGAGCCCAATCCCGATCCGTGGTGAGCAGAGAGCAGCCCGGCGCGCTCCTGGAGATCCACGATCCTGCCGGGGCCATCGAGCGCATCGAGGCCCACCTCGCGGCAGCCGGCTTCTTCGCCGCTGGCGGCACGCCGGCCGGTGGCCGCCAGGCCGACGTCTACCTGGGCTACGGACTCTCGGAGGGCCTGCGCCGCAGCGGCGACCGTGCCCGTCCGGAGCCTGTGGCCCTGCCGCTGGCAGCCTGCCGTATCCGTGAGACGGAGACCGATGACTCGATGCCGCGGACAGCCGGGACCTGGCGGCTGGGGACGTGGGAGACGACGTGGGATGCCGCCGGCTACGCGGAGGCCGTGCAGGCGGCACGTGCGGCCATCGCTGCTGGTGAGGTCTACCAGGTCAACCTCGTGCAGCACCTTTCGGCGCCGGTGGAGGGTGACGAGGTCGAGGTAGCGAACGGCCTGTCGAGGGCGCTGGCGCGCTTCCGCCCCCTGCATGGCCGGCCATTCCAGGGGTCCGACTGGTCGATCGTCTCAGCCTCTCCGGAGCTCTTCCTGGCCCGTCGCGGTGATCTCATCTGGACGATGCCCATCAAGGGCACACGGCCGCGCGGCCGAGCCACCGAGCTGCGCGCCTCCGCCAAGGATGCGGCCGAGCACGTCATGATCGTGGACCTCGAACGCAACGACCTAGGCGCCATCTGCCAACCCGGCTCCGTGCGCTGGCCCGTCCTGATGGCCGTGCGGTCCATGGCCGGCGTGGAGCACCTCGTCTCACGGGTGGAGGGTCGTATCCGCGAGGAAGTCTCGTGGACGGCCGTCATGCGCGCGATGTTCCCTGGTGGCTCCGTGACGGGTGCCCCCAAGATCGCCGCCCTCGATCACATCAACGCCCTCGAGCCAGTCGGCCGCGGGGCGGCCATGGGCGCCCTCGGCACGGTCTGGCCGAACGGCGATTTCGCGCTGGCCCTCACCATCCGGACCTTTGCCATCAGCGCCGGCCGCATCCATCTCTGGGTCGGCGGGGGCGTGGTCTGGGACTCCGACCCGAGCAGCGAAGTGGAGGAATCATGGACCAAGGCACGCCCCCTGCTGCAGGCCATCAGGACGGCGACGCAGGACCCGCTGACCAGGTGAGACCCGCTGTGCGTCCACTGGCCGTGGCGGTCCTGGGGCGGGGGGTCATCGACCCCGACATGCCCGTCATCCATGCCGACGACCGAGGCCTGCTGCGAGGTCTGGCAGCCTTCGAGACCCTGCGTGTCTACGGAGGCCGCCCCTTTGCCATGGCCGAGCACCTGGCTCGCCTGGCGGCGTCGGCCCGCCGCATGCACCTGGCGGTGCCCGACCTGGATGCCCTGGCGCGCCTGTCGGGCGAGGCCATCGAAGCCGCCGGCGCGGCCGACTGCACCCTGCGCCTGACCCTCACTGGCGGCCGCGAGGGCGGCGAGCCGGTGGCACTGGCCATCGTGGGCGCACTGCCCACCGACCTGGACGGACTGCGCGACGTGGGCATCGGGGTGATCTCGCTGCGCCTTGGCACCGATCCGCGCGCCCGGCAGGACGCACCCTGGCTGTTGACCGGCGTGAAGTCGACCTCATACGCGGTCAACATGGCGGCCCACGAGGAAGCCGCGCGCCGCGGTGCCGGCGACGCCATCTTCGTGGCGGCCGATGGTTCGGTCCTGGAGGGACCCACCACCAACGTCTGGTGGCGGCGCGGTGCGACCCTTCACACCCCCGCCCTCGATCTCGGCATCCTGGCCGGCGTGACGCGCGCCTACGTGCTGCGCCTCGCCCCGGGCTGCGGTTTCCAGACGGCGGAGGGCTGGTACCCGCTGGCTGACCTGGCATCGGCCGACGAGGCCTTCACGTCGTCGTCCATCCGCGAGCTCATGCCCATCGTGCGACTCGACGGCGAGGCGGTCGGCTCCGGTCGACCGGGAGAAGCCGTGCAGGTCCTGCACGCGGCACTGCGCAACGTTGCCAGCCCATGACCCCAGTGCCCCGAATCGATCGACCCACGCCCTGACGCGTGGGTCGTGCCCATGACTCCGCCGCGGTCGGACTGCGGCGCGCTGCTGCGCACCCCCGACCGCGCGGATCAGCCGGCTCGGGTGTCTGACGAGATGTTGCCCGCACGGGGCACGGTGCAGAGGTTGCTCATCCCCAGTGATCCATCCGCGGTTCGCGGCAGCACCGCAGACCCATCGAGGGTCCTGGGGCTCCGACTGGTCCAGCTTCGCCGGCTGCGGGGATCGACCATGCGATCAGCCTTACCTCCACGGTCAATCTACACCCGGTGCCTAGGCCTGTGAAGCCCCCTCGTTCGAGTCTCCGCGGGCAGGCGCATCGTCCGAGCCGCCCGCCTTGCGGGCCTGCTTGGCGGCCCGCTTCTGCGCCTGGTAGGCCGCCAGCGCTGCCGCCGAGTCCACGTCGCCGAGGGTGGCATAGTCGGGCAGCGACGCTTCGAGGCCCGGCAGCCGCAGGCCGAAACGCCGGGACAGGATGACGAGCAGCGCCTTGGCCTTCATGGCGCCGATGCCCGGCAGGGCGAGCAAGCGGGCCTCAAGGTCCGGGCCATCGACGGCTTCGGTCCAGACGCGGCTGGCATCGCCCCCGTAGGTATCCACGATGACGGCACAGAGGGCACGGGTCCGGCGAGCCATGTCCGCCGGGAAGCGGTGCAGCGCCGGCTGAGCCCGGAATGCCTCATCGAGGTCGTCCGGGTCCATGGCGGCGATAGCCGCCGCCTCGATGCTCCCGACCCGCCGCTGCAGCTCGAAGGGCCCGCTGAAGGCCTTCTGGACACTCACCTGCTGGTCGAGCACGAAGCCGATGAGCAGGGCCATGGGATCCCGGGCAAGCAGCTCATCGGAGCGTGGATCGCCGCTGAAGGGCAGCTCGTGCGGTGGGCTCATGCTCATGGCCCAAGGGTACCCTGACCATCGGCGAGGGCACATCGGCGCGACATGCGCTATCCTCACTGAAGCATCCCCGGCCGGCGCTCGGTCGAGCACGCACATCTTCGTGCTCCCGCAGGCCCTGGCCCCTACCCGACCGCTCACAACGCGGGATGCGACGAGCGGCACCACAGACATTGGCCAGGTCGAGCGCCCAGAGATCGCGCCCCCAGGCCGAAAGGACGACATGCTCTCCCGTACACCCAACGCGCCGGCCTCATTGAGCCGGCGTACCCTGGCGCAGCGCCGCCTGCGCCGCTCTGCGCCACACCGACTCTTCTGCAGCACCAATGGCTGCACCACCTTCCTCGTGCCGGACGACTCCGGCGAGCACGCGGTCTGCCCTGTCTGCGGCCTGCAGCGGACACTCCGCGCCTCACCGCTCGAGGCGTCCGTTCGCCGTACGCACTGACCCCCGCCACGCCCATGAGCGGACCCCAGGAACCTTCGAGCTCGAGCTCGCTCGGGGATGACCTGACCGCCTGGGGCCGGACCCTTGCGCTCGAGACCAGCGGCCGCACCAGCGGTCAGGTCCGCCGTGTCACGATCGGCTTCGTCGAAGGGCTGGACGGTTCGCTGCTCGTGGCTGCCGGCGCGCCGGACACCCACTGGGCCCAGAACCTGGCGATCCAGCCCCGCTGCACGGTCGAGCGCGCCGGCGAGCGCCGCGAGTGCGTGGCCGTGCCGATCGACGGCGATGTCGCCCAGGACGCCGTCAGGGCACTCATCATCAAGTACGGCACTCCGGCCGAGCGCCTGGGTGCCGGGCGCGTGTTCCGGCTCGTCCCCCTGACCCACGGCGGTGGTCGGTGACGCGACCCGTGACTCGCGGTCGGTGACACGCGGTCGGTGACACCGGCCACCCGGCCCGGGCGTTCCTCGCTGCCGGGCGACCCGGGGGCACCACAGGGACTACACTGCCTCACAACGCAGCAACGCGCTCTCTCGACCGCTGGATCGGCACCTCTGGGTCGGTGCCTTGCGCCCACAGCGCCAACCGAACGTGTCAACCCTGGACCTGGCCCTGCGGGGTGGGTGGCACAGACGACCCAGAGGACATGCATGTCATTCGAAGACCTGGGCCTGGGCGCGGAGCTTCTCCGTGCCGTGGCTGAAGAGGGCTACACGGAGCCCACGCCCATCCAGTTACGGGCCATCCCCATCGTGCTCTCGGGCCGGGACCTGATGGCTCGCGCCCAGACGGGCACGGGCAAGACCGCTGCCTTCGCCCTGCCCATCCTGGAGCGCATGAAGGTCCACGCCAACACGTCATTCTCACCCGCCCGCCACCCCATCCGCGTGCTCGTCGTAGCGCCCACTCGGGAGCTGGCCATCCAGGTGCACGAGTCCTTCAAGTCCTATGGTCGTCATGTCGGCCTGCGCTCCACCATCGTCTATGGTGGCGTGCCCATGGGGCCCCAGGAGCGGGACCTCCTGTCCGGGGTGGAGATCGTGGTGGCCACCCCGGGCCGCCTCCTGGACCATGCCGGTAGCCGGACCCTGAACCTTGGCCAGGTGGAGATCCTCGTCCTCGACGAGGCCGACCGCATGCTGGACATGGGCTTCATCGATGACATCCGACGCATCCTGGCCCTCTTGCCGGCACGACGGCAGGGCCTGCTCTTCTCGGCCACATTGAGCGCTGAGATCCGCTCCCTGGCCAGCACCTTCCTCAACGAGCCGGCATCCGTGGACGTAGCGCCCACCATCTCGGCGGCCGAATCGGTCGACCAGGTCGCCTACCTCGTGGAGGCCGACCGGAAGCGCGAGCTGCTGGCCTACCTGGTGCGCTCGCGGGACCTCCACCAGGTGCTCGTCTTCACGCGCACGAAGCAGATGACGCGGCGCCTCGCCGCTCAGCTCGACCGGGACGGGGTCGCCGCAACGGCCATCCACGGTGACCGTAGCCAGCCCGAGCGCGAGCGCGCTCTCGAGCAGTTCAAGGCAGGTGAGGTGCGCGTCCTGGTGGCCACGGACGTCGCCGCGCGAGGCCTGGATATCGAGGCACTCCCGGTGGTCGTGAACTTCGAGATCCCCACTGACCCCGAGGACTACGTGCACCGCATCGGTCGCACCGGCCGGGCGGGCATGGAGGGTCTCGCCATCTCCCTGGTCTCCCTCGACGAGGAGGACCAACTCAAGTCCATCAACCGCCTGCTGAAACGCAACCTGCCGGTCCGGCAGGTGCGAGGCTTCGAGGTGGATCCCAGCGCGCGGGCCATGCGCTCGGCGGGGCGCGGCGGACGTGGCCGGACCGCGCCGTCCGGCGACGGGGCGCGGCGCCGTGCATGGAGCGGGGACAGAAGCCGCTAAGGTCAGACCATCTCGACGAAGGACCGCACCCGGATGTCACGGGCCAGGTCGTCGGCGATCTCGTCGATGTGGCGACGCAGGAGGACCCCGTCCTCCGGCAGGTCCTCCCGGAATGCCCGCAGGCGCGCCAACTCCGATGGCTCGGCCCAGCGGTCCGGCGCCAGACCTCGAGCATACGATCCCGCGAAGCCATGGTCGCGAGCCGCATAGACATGCGCGATCTGGGCGTAGAAGGGGTCGCGGAAGGGCGCCAGTACGGCGCGCTGATGGATCCACTGGAAGCCGCTGATGGCCGCCCGGGTCAGGTAGTCCGAGCCATATCCCTCGCCGTTGATGCGCTGCCAGGCCTCCGCCTTGGCGGCGGCCTCCGGTCGGCTGGCCTGGGCACGCACGAAGGCCCGCTGGCCGCGATCCGACGGATCCCGCTTGACCTCCCGATCCAGTCGCTCGGCAGCCCCATCGAGCCCGTGAGCGACCGCCTTGACGGCCAGCGACCAGCGCATCTCCTGGTCGACCGTGAAGCCATCCGGCGACCAGCGGCCATCGACAAGGCCCAGGAGGCGCTCGACATCGGCCCCCTCTGAGGCCATGCCGATGGCGGCTCGAGCCCAGGTGAGCCGCAGCTCCACGGGCGCCGATCCCATCCTCTCCACGGCGACAGCCACCAGCTGGCGTGATTCGTGCGCGGCGGACGCCTCCGGCAGGTACCGTCGCTGGACCTCCGCGGCCCGCTCGATGATGGACGCAACGAGGGCCTGGTCCGTCTCGGCGGGGGCGAAGCGCCGCACCGCTGCGAGGTAGTCGGTGGAGCGCAGCGAGGCGGCGCGGACCATGTGGTGGAGCGCCGACCAGACCTGCTGCCGCAGGAGCGGGTCGGGCAGGTCCGGCAGACGCTGGAGCGCGAAGGCGAGCGACTGCGGGTCCAGCCGTACCAGCGCGTAGTCGTGATCGCCCAGGTCCGGGTAGATGAAGAGGGGCGCGGGACGCCCGATGGCCTCCGGGACGGCCAGTTGCTGGCCGCTGACGTGGATCGCGATGGCATCGACGGACAGCCCGGCTCCCGGCGTCGGCTGCCAGACCAATCCGAGCGTCGTGGCGTGGGGGCGCATGATGGGGTGCTCCGGGGGTGCGTCCTGGTCGACGTCCAGGCTCGTGATGCGCCCGTTGGCCTGTGACCAGCGCACCCCGATGGTGTTCAGCGACGGCGTCTGCAGCCAAAGCCACGCCCAGTCGTCCAATGACTGACCGGCAGCCTGTCCGAGCGCGTCGAGGAAGTCGGCCAGGCTGGCGTTGCCCCAGGCGTGACGGTCGAAGTAGCGCCGCAGACCCGAGCGGAAGGCGTCATCGCCGATGGCCGCCACGAGCTGCTTGATGACGGCGGCCCCCTTCTCGTAGGTGATGGCGTCGAAGTTGCCCACCGCCTGCTCCGTGTGCTCCACGACCGTCGCCACCGGGTGCGTGGTGACCAGCTGGTCCTGGCGATGGGCAGCCGGTCGCATGTCACCGTTGAAGACCTGCCAGGCATCCCTGAAGCGGGTGGCCGAGGCCAGGCAGCGATAGGACAGGTACGTGGCGAACGTCTCGTTGAGCCAGAGGTCGTCCCACCAGCGCATCGTGACGAGGTCGCCGAACCACATGTGGGCCAGCTCGTGGAGGATGACCTCGCCTCGAGTCAGGCGCTGGGCATAGGTGGGAGGGTCGCGGAAGAGGAACTGATCGGCGAAGGTCACGGCGCCCACGTTCTCCATGGCTCCGGCGTTGAACTCCGGCACGAAGAGCTGGTCGTATTTCGTGAAGGGATAGGGCCGCCCGAAGAGGTCGGCGTAGTAGGCCATGCCCTGCGACGTGACCTCCAGGATCTCCTCGGCCGAGCGCTCCAGCTCCCGGCGCATGGAGCGTCGCCCCAGGACGCCCAGCCTTAGCCCGCCGTGCCGGCCTTCGACACGTTCGTACGGCCCGGCCACCAGCGGGAAGAGGTAGGTGGAGAAGCCCGGCGTGGTCGGGAATACGTGACGGCGCCGGCCATCAGGGACGGTCTCCGCCGAGCCGACCGTCTCCGCCGACACGACGGTCCAAGAGGCTGGCGCGACGACCGTCAGTGTGAAGCGGGCCTTGAGATCCGGCTGGTCGAAGCACGGGAAGAGCCGGTGCGCGGCGAAGGGCTCGAAGTTGGAGTAGAGGTAGGTCTCCCCGTCCTCCGGGTCGACGAAGCGATGGAAGCCATCGCCGGTCAGGTCGAAGTCGTTCTCATACTCGATCTCGACGCGGTTGGAGACCGCCAGGAGCTCTGCCGGCAGCCAGAGCCGGTGATCGCGGTGATCGGGTTGCAGCGGGGTGCCGTTCAGCGTGAGCCGCTGCGGACGACCGCGGAAGTCGAGGAAGAGCCCGCCGTCCGGGGAGCGCAGCTCGAACTCGACGATGGCGCGGCCGGTGTAGGTGGTCTGGTCCTCGGTCAGGTCGAAGAACAGCGTGTAGCTGGCGCCATGGACCCGAGACGTCCGTCCGACCGCCTCAGCGCGGTAGAGGACATCCCGTCCCTGGCCGCCGGTGGATCGCAGCATGGTCTGGAGCGGATCCCTGGTGGCGGGTCGGAGGCCCTAGTCTACCGTCCGCCGTGCCACCGGCGATGTGCCGTGCTGACGCAGCGGCGTGACCATCAGATGCGCCCCCAGACGCTCCGAGCTCGCGATGTGTCACCCTTGGGCCATGCTTCCTGAACCCACGACCGCGGGGCTGATGCGCTCGCTCGGGCTCGACGTCGACGGGCCGGCGCGCTGGGGCAGCCTGCTTCCCAGCCAGGCCCCCGGTGTCTTCGTCGTCGAGACCGACACCCCCCTGGCCGAGGCACCCATCGACCTGACCGCGATCCGGCGCTGGCTCGAGCGCGTGCCTGACCTTCGCCTCGACGGCGATCGACCGACGCCCAACGCGCTCGCGCAGCGGCTGGCAGCCTTCTGGATCGCGGGCCAGAGCCTGCTCTACGTGGGTCGCACGAGCAAGAGCCTCGCGGGCCGCGTGGCGGCCCTCTACGCGACAGAGCTTGGCCACCGCCGCCCACACGCCGGCGGGCACTGGCTCAAGACCCTGCGGGACCCGGCACGGCTGCGTCTCTGGTGGGCGGTGACCGATGCGTCCGAGGAGTACGAGGATGCCCTCCTGGGGGCCTTCGCCGAGAGCCTCCCTGCCGGATCGCGCATGCGCCTTGCGGGCAGCGACATCGTCCTGCCCTGGGCCAACGTGGGTTCACCGGTGGGCCCCGCCCGTGACACCGGCCTGAGTGCATCGTTGCTGAGCCTGGAGGCCACCCCCGACACGCCGTCCAACGTGCGGCGTTCGGATCCCTCCTCGTCGATCCGCCGTCGCCCGCCCTCCACGGCCTCCACGGCACCCCGGGCAGCGCGGCGGTCGGCAGCGACCACCACGTCCGGGGGAGCCGCAGGTGGGCCGTCCCGCCAGCAGCCCACGCACCTCACGGAGGACGGACTGGCCGCCCTGCGCGCCGAACTGGGGCAGCTACGGGACGTCGAGCGTCCGCAGGTCGTGGAGCGGATCAAGCATGCGCGCGAGCTGGGCGACCTGCGCGAGAACGCCGACTACGAAGCGGCACGCAACGAGCAGTCGTTCCTCGAGGGCCGCGTCCAGGAGCTCGAGCGACGGCTGAGAACGGCCGTCGTCATCCGCTCTGAGACGCGCTCCTCCGCGTCCCTGGGATCGCGCATCCGGTACGAGGTGGACGGCTCGCCCGGCGAGCTGACCATCGTGGGTTCTACCGAAGCGGATCCCGCGAGCGGTCGCATCAGCGCGGCGTCACCAGTAGGGCGGGCCCTGCTGGGCCACCGTGCTGGAGACGAGGTCGTCGTGACGACCCCTGCCGCCGAGATCCGCTACCGGATCCTCGAGATCGGATAGCGCGACCCGGCTGCCCGCTGCTCAGCGGGGCCGCGGGCGTACGAGGCGCCGATCTGATGCCTCGGCTGCCCCGCCGCGATCGCTGATGTCGCGCCAGGCGCGCCCTCGCGGGGGACGTTCCGCCGGCAGCGAGCGCGCCTGTGGCAACCAGCCGAAGCGTCCGTCCTGCGTCGTCACCGCGATCCAGCGGATGCGGACGCCTCTCGTCGCCGCCCGATGTACCCACACGACCTGGCCGTCCCGGACCAGCCCTCCCCTGCGCCAGGGCTTGCCGCCCGGCTCGAGCCGCAGCCGCTGGTCGACGGCCGTGCGCCGCCAATCGCCGCGCTCGGATCGAGAGCTCGTGCGAACCGGCATCTTGCCCGCGCCTGGCGGTGCCTGCCGGCGCAACTGCATGATGTTGTGGACGTAGCCCCGGGCGTAGCCCGACCAGCGCCTCTCGCTGCGGTCGGTGCGGCCCGTGAGCCACCAGTAGGCGACGCGCTTCCAGGAGCCGAGCCAGCCGTAGAGATCGCGAAGTTTCCCGTAGGCCACCTTCTCCTGGTTCCAGGGTGTCTGGTCGGCCCGACCGTCAGCCAGGTACTGGGCGGCCCACACCGGCCAGTTGAAGGGCATGATCTGGTACTTGCCAAAAGCCCCCGACGAGGCATTGCGGGCGTAGTAGTCCCAACCGGATTCCTGACCCGCCATGGCCCACATGAAACGCACCTGCTCTTGCCGTGATGGTGCCCCGGCGGCCGCCGGTCCGGCGTCAACGATGGACAGCAGGCCCGCGCTCAACAGCCCGACGAGGAGCGTCCAGGTGACGATGGCAGGCAGGGATGTCCGGCCTGGCACGCGGGCACGGTCGGGCAAGATGTCCTCCGTTGATGACGTCGTCGAGTCCCAGCAGCGTGCGCTGGCGCGGTGCGCACGGGCAACAGGACGAAGGTCCCGGCCGGCCGGGCGACGACTAGCGGGCCGCCAGGGGCTCGAGCAGACCGACCGCCCGGCGCAGTGCCAGATCGCCGCTGGCGTTGAAGTCCTGGGTCGTCATGGTCGCCAGGTCGGCGGGCCGCAGGAGGGCCGTCCCAGGAGCGGCCGTGACCTCGTGATCGGGCTCGACGCCGACCCGGAACACGGCCTCGCCGGCAGGCGTCAGCCAGGAGCGCACACCGACCTTCAGGGCCGAGCCGTCGGAGAGGTCGAACGTGTTGAGGACCGTGCCGGTCCCGTAGGTCCGCTCGCCGACGATGGCGGCGCGGCCGTTGTCACGGAGAGCCGCCGCCAAGATCTCGGCGCTGCTGGCCGTCGCGTAGTCCACAAGCACGTTGACGGGGACGTCCGGGGCGATGACGCGCCCGTCCGGGATCAGGACGTCGCGCACGGTATCGTCCCGGCCGGATTCCTGGTACGCCACCCCGCCGTCCAGGAACGCGGACGCCACGACCAGGGCCTCGTCAACGAGACCGCCCGGGTTGCCGCGCAGGTCGAGCACGAGGCCCCCGGCGCCACCGGAGAGGGCGGCCGCGATGGCCTCGCGGACACGCTCGCCGGCCGCCTGCGAGAACTGCACGATGCGCACCACGGCCACGTCGCTGCCGGGCACCCTGGCCCAGCTGGCTGCCTCGATGGCGACGTCCTCGCGGACGATACTGAGGTCGAGGAGGTCGGGCTCACCCGGTCGTTCGACGCCGATGCGGACGCGGCTGCCGGCCGTGCCGCGCACCAGTCCGGCCAGGTCGTCGAGCGGCAGGCGTGATGTCTCCACATCGTCGACGCTGGCGATGATGTCGCCCGCTCGCAGGCCGGCTCGGTCGGCCGGTGAGCCATCGATGACCGAGAGGACGAGGGGTGCCCCGGCCCGCTGATCGAGGACGACACCGATGCCGAGCACGCGTCCTTCGAGGGCATCCTGCTCCGCGGCGTACTCCTCCGCCGTCAGGTACTCCGTGTGTCCCTCATCACCGAGCGCCTCCACCATGCCCCGGATGGCGCCTGCGGTGAGGTTCTCCGTGGTCAGCGCCTCCTCGTCGACGTAGCGCTGCCCGAGGATGCGCAGGGCCTCGGCCATGAGGCCAGCATCGACCGACGGCGAGGCCTCGGCGTCCGCAGCCTGGGCCATGGCCGCCGGGCCCGACGAGCCGATGCTCGCGGCCACCAGGAGCAGCGCCCCGCCGACGTCCCGCAGCAGCCCGGCGAATCGACGAGACGACGAGGGGCGACTGGACAGTGGGCTGCCGGGAAGGGCGACCGGGTGTGGCATCTCGGCCGCCATCATCGACCAGACGGGCCGCACCTGCAGGCCACGCCCCGATGCGGGCGGCGCGCTGTGGATCGATCGTGGACAAGACGCGGGCCATCGGCCGTAACTCGTGGAAAACCCCCTTGCCCCACCGGGAGCGCCACCCTATCGTACTGATGAGCCCGGAGGGGCCATCGAGACGGAACCGGAGAGGCTGGTCCGCCAGTCACTTGGGATCCGCAGCGGCGGTCCAGCCGGGTTCTTCTGTGTCCCGGCCCCGTCCCGCGGAGAGGCCATCCCCGGGCTGGGTCCCCGGCCGGCGTGACAGGCAAGCTGGCACGGTCGGCAGCGAGTCTCTGCTCGAGTCGGCGCTTGACCCGCCGGCCGGACCGCGGAGGACGCCGGATGACGATCATCGTTTGCCCCTGGTGTGATGAGGACGAGGAGTTGTCACTCGCGACGCTCACAGCACCCGAGAGCGTCGTGCTGTGCTCGTCATGCGGTACCTCGGTGCTGCTCACGGAGGAGTCCGCGCTCGTCCTCGACCTGGCGGCCTGACCGGCCCCGTCTGACTAGACGAGGGTCGGTGAGCGTGCCAACTCCTCGGCTTTGAGCCGCTCGTAGCCGGGCTTGATCACGCCATTGATGAGGCGGAGGCGCTCGTCGAAGGCGAGGAACGAGGACTTCATGGCGTTCGTGGACAGCCACTGCATCTCGTCGAGGCCGAAGCCGAACGTCCGCACGAGCGAGACGAACTCGTCGCTCAGGCTGACACCGCTCATGAGTCGATTGTCCGTGTTGACGGTGACCCGGAAGCGGAGGCGGCGCAGAAGGTCGATGGGATGCGCCTCGATGGACGGCACGGCACCGGTGTGCACGTTGGAGGTGGGACACATCTCCAGTGGCACGCGGACGTCGCGGACATACTGGGCGAGGCGGCCCATGCTGATGTCACCGTCGGGGGACACCGTGATGTCGTCCACGATGCGCACACCATGGCCCAAGCGCTCGGCCCCACACCACTGCAGCGCCTCCCAGATGGACGGCAGGCCGAAGGCTTCTCCAGCGTGGATGGTGACGTGGAAGTTGGCGTGATGGATGAGCTGGAAGGCGTCCAGGTGGCGGCTGGGCGGGAAGCCAGCCTCCGGCCCGGCGATATCGAAGCCCACGACGCCCTGGTCGCGGTAGCGAACGGACAGCGCTGCGATCTCGACCGAGCGCGCCAGCTGGCGCATGGCCGTGACGATGGCCCGAATGACGATGGGTCGCCCGGCGGCGGCTGCCGCCTGCGCACCCTGCTCGAATCCAGTGAGCCAGGCATCCATGACGGCCTCGAGCGGGAGGCCCTGCTGCGTGGACAGCTCAGGCGCGTAGCGGACCTCCGCGTAGACGATGCCGTCGGCTGCCAGGTCCTGCGCACACTCGGAGGCGACCCGAGCGATGGCCTCAGGCGTCTGCATGACCGCCACGGTATGGCTGAAGCCCTCGAGATACAGCTCAAGCGACTTGCGGTCCGCACCTGACCGGAACCAGCGCTCCAGCCCCTCCGGCTCCTCCGTCGGCAGGTCAAGGTATCCACTGTCCTGCGCCAGCTCGATGACCGTCTGCGGACGCAGGCCACCATCGAGATGATCATGCAGCAGCACCTTGGGTGCGCTGCGGATCATGTCTGGACTGACCACAGGGCGATGGTAGCGCCGATGGCCGCCGGCGCGTTGGACGATACTGGCCGCATGGATCGTGAGACCGACCCGCAGGTGACCTTCCTGGGTCACGCCACGATCGTCATCGACATGGACGGAGTGCGCATCCTCACGGACCCCATCCTGCGCAGCCGGGTCGGACCGCTGGTGCGCATGCGTGGACCCGTGGAGGAGGCGCGCTGGGCAGGCGCGGACATCGTTCTCATCTCCCATTCGCATTGGGACCACCTGGATCACGGATCGCTGCGCATGCTCGGGATGGACGCGAACATCGTCGTGCCGCGAGGCATGGGGGCCGGGCTGCGTCGGCGCGGCTTTCTGCGCGTGACAGAGGTGGACGTCGGCGACGAGGTGCAGGTGGCTGGCGTCCGCATCGAGGCCGTGCACGCCGAGCACCGCGGCTTCGGCCCGCCCGTGGGCGGCACCGAGCGCTCCATCGGTTTCATCATCCACGGCTCACAGCGCCACTACTTCGCGGGCGACACCGCCTACTTCGCGGGCATGGCGGACTTCGACCAGGGCGTTGACCTGGCGCTCCTGCCCGTGTGGGGTTGGGGACCGACGGCCAAGCCCAGCGAGCACCTGGACCCCTTCGGCGCGGCGCGAGCCGTGGCCGTCATCAAGCCTCGCTACGCGGTGCCCATCCACTGGGGCACGCTCCACCCGGTCGGATTCCGCTGGATGCGACCTTCCACCCGCATCGACCCACCCCACCAGTTCGCACAGCTGGTGCGTCGCATGGCCCCACGCACCATCGTGCGCGTCATGCCGGTCGGCTCCTCGCTGCGGGTGCCGCCGCCAGGGCCATCCCGGCGCCGCGAGGCGCGGTCGCCGGCGACGGACTAGCGGCCGCGCGCCCCTTCGATGGCGCGCACGAAGGCCATCACATGGTCGAGCGTGTCGGCCAGGACCGGTCTCAGGCTGTGGCCCACCCGGGGATAGGTGACCAGCTCCGCTAGCGGCAGCCGCTCGCCACGAGCCTGCCGCAGCAGGTCGATCCGGGCGAAGGGGTCAGCCTCACCGGACAGGAGCAGGACGGGCAGGTCGAGGAGCGGCCAGTGCTCCGTGCGGGCTTCCCAGTCAGCGGCCCCGGGACGATGGAGCGGGTAGCTGAAGCAGATGAGCCCGGCGTACGCGCCCCGGTCGGCCGCCGCCAGCAGGCTCGCCACGCGTCCGCCGTAGGACTGGCCGGCCACGACCAGGCCCTCAGGCGGGGAGGCGATGGCTGCGGCAGCCAGGCGATAGGCCGGCACGGCCGCTTCCGCACGTCGAAGCGGCAGGTCGATGGCCTGCGCCGCGATCCCGCGCTCGGCCAGTCCCTCGACATGCGATCGCATCGAGCTCGACCGGCCGGAGGCGCCGGGTGCGATGACGATCGATCATGTCCCCCAGCGTAGCCGAGCGCGTGCCATTCGAGCTGGCACACGCCGGATCGACGATGCGCACATGGAAGCCGCCACCATCCTCCAGCTGCCGCCCGCACCTCGCACCCAGGAGCGCGTCCACGTGTCCGGCGATCGCATCCTTATCGAGAGCCTCACGCTCGTGGACGCAGGCCTGGCCACGTTCATGCGCGGCCGACCAGAGGCCGACCACGCCGCACTTGCCGCACGGGCGGTGCGCATCGGCCTGGTCGCCCTCCAGGACGCCGGAACCTCACTGGACGTGGACGTCGTGCGCCGCGAGTTCGAAGCCATGGTGCGTCAGGCGGAGGCGCTCAACGACCGTGTGACAGCCCAGGTGGATGAGATCCTGCGGGCCAACTTCGCGGATGGCGAGGGCCGCCTGCCCCGCACGCTGGAGGCCTTCCTTGGCGACCGCGGCCAGTTGCGCACCTTCACCCGCGACCTGTTCGACGGCGAGCGGCGCGATTCCGCTATCGGCCGCATGCGCCTCCTGCTGGGCAGCTACTTCGATGGTGATGCCTCACGCCTGGCCCAACTGCTCGATCCCACGCGACTCGGGTCGCCCCTCCATCAGTTCCGCACCGAGGTGGCGAGGGGCTTCGAGCAGCTCAACGAGCGACTCGCGGCCATCGAAGCGGCAGCCACCGCCCGGGCCAGCGAGCGCGCCCGTTCGTCGGCCAAGGGCACGGACTTCGAGGACCTCGTGGAGGACCTCCTGGCGCACTTACTGCGCGGCACGGACCACCTCCTCGAGCGCACCTCGGACGCGGCCGGTGACATGCTGCGTTCCCGGAAGGGGGACTTCGTCATCACCTTGGACCCCCAGACCGTCCATGGGGGCTGCCTGCGCATCGTCGTCGAGTGCAAGGACCGCTCGATCTCTGGTCGTGCCATGCGTGAGGAGCTGGATGAGGCGCGGCGCAACCGTGACGCGGCGGTCGCACTCGTGGTCTTCAGCGCTGCCCACGCCCCCGCAGGCATGGCACCCTTCGACGTGCGCCAGGGTAGTGTCTACTGCGTCATCGACCCTCAGGCTCCTGACGCCGCCTCCCTCGAAGCGGCCCTGCGATTGGCCCGGCTGCTGGTCGCCAGCGCCCTCCGGCAGGCCGGGACGGGGATCGACGCGGCGGCTGTTCGTGACGCGCTGGCGCGCATCGGCCCGGAGCTGGACGCGCTGCGCGCGCTCAAGACCCGCCTCACGACCATCGCCACCGCCAGCAGCGCCATCAACGCCGGATTGGACCAGCTGCGCGACGCCGTCCTCGCTCGCATCGCGGAGACGGAGGCCGTGCTCGGCACCGGAGGCGGTGCCGCCAGCGCCTGATGAGCCCAGGGGCAGCGTCAGGCCGCCGGGCGCCAGGTCGCCACAGAGGCCATCGCCGCTCGCAGCTCATCGCTGCCGACGACCCCGGTGAACTTGGCCTGCAGCCGCCTGTCGCGGTCGATGACGAAGATCCAGGGCGGATCAGTGATGCCCCAGGCCGTGGCGTAGTCGGTCAGGACCGGTGGACCACCGCGCGGATCGAGCTGCAACATGCCGTCGTCGCCGGGCACCGTCTTCCACGGCTCGGCATGGACCACGGTCAGTCCGGGATAGTCGAAGAAGATGTCATGAAGGATGCCCAGGGCCCCTCCACAGGCGGCATTGGGACGCGCGGCGTAGGAGTCGAGGATGAAGACCGTGGGCTGATGCTGGGCCAGCGCATCGTCGAGCGACCAGGTGTAGAAGGCCGTGACCGGCTCGGGGTCCGAACTGATGTGGTGCATGAGGCTGTGCGCATCGAACATGGTCGGCGTGTCGCCCCCGGGCACGGTCGAGCCGAGCGCCGGCGTGCCCTCGTCCGCAGACACCTCCAGGACGGTCGTGCCCGCGTAGGCCGTGTCGCCCTCGTCGGCGGAGGCGCTCACCTCCCAGCGGCCGACCTCGTCAAGGGCGACGCGCGCCCGGTAGAGCCAGCGCCCGTAGGTGGCGAACCGCTCGATGGCCGGCTCGGCGGCCACGCGCTGGCCGGACGGTCCGATGAGCTCGATGAGTAGCGGCTGCGCACGCTCCGCAAGCGACTCGCCCGTGGCATCAAAGGCGCTCAGGAGGATATCGTTCGTACCGACCCAATGCTGCGTCGAGTCGAGGACGACATCGAGGTCGCTCTCGACGGCCTGCATCGCGCTCGCGGCCCCCGTCAGGGCGACCGCCGCGAGGCATAGCCCGGCTGCCAGCTGGCGAGATGCTTGCCACAGCACCTGGCTCGCTCGCCGATCGGCGTTCTCTCCCCCCGCGTCGGTCCCTCTACCCACTGGCGCCATGACGCCCCGATGGCCGCACCACGAGGACGGGGCAGCCGGCGTGGCGCACCACGTGGTCCGACACGGAGCCCAGGAACATGCGCCCCGCCCCGCTTCGACCGCGCGTGCCGACGACGACGAGATCGGCGTGCTCGGCCTCCACGGCGGCGGCGATGGAGCTTCCGGGATCACCTTCCCAGACCAGGAACTCAGCCGTGACCCCCGTGGCGCGCGCCTCCCGCACGACCTTCACGAGGTGCGCCTCGCGCTCGGCGCGCGCCTGGTCCACGCGCTCGTGTGAGCCACCGCCCGCGAGGCGGCGCTTGTCCAGGACATTGACGATGAGCAGGCGGGCGCCAAGGCGGCCAGCCAGGTCGATGGCACGACCGGTGGCCTCGTGAGAGGCCACGGTCAGGTCGGTCGCCAGCAGGATGGTCTGGAAGGGACTCACCTCCGCCGGCGCCGCGTCGAGCGCCGAGTCGAGCGCGTCAAGCCCCATAGCCATCGAGGCCGGCCCTTCGATCACTCGGTGACGACGAGGGCGGTGACCATCCCGAACATGCCATCCAGGCCCTCGACGTGCGGCAGGATGTGGCAGTGGAACGCCCAGACGCCCACGCGGTCGGCTTCGACGATGGCGTCGTAGCGCTCGCCGGGATTGACGCCCAACGTGTCCGCAAAGAAGGCCGCCGAGCCGAGCGGCGCACCGTCGCGCGCGACGACGTGCTGGCGGAACCCGTGCGTATGCCAGGGGTGCATCATCACGCCCTCGTTCTGGTAGCGGATCAGGATGCGCTCCCCTTTCTTGGCCACGATGGGCATCGTGGCCGGGAACCCGTGTCCGTTGATGGTGAAGCCACCAAGGGAGTCGTTGTGGACGAAGATGTACTCCTGCGTGACGCCGTGCTTGCGGTCGTAGCGCTCGGCGGGATCGGCCGGGTCTACGATCAGGGCGCCCAGCAGGCCGCGGCCGACCTGGTCGGTGGCGTTGTGGTGGGAGTGGTACATGTGGGAGCCTGACGGCCTGGCCACGAACTCGTAGCTGAAGGTCTCGCCGGGAACGATGGGCAGCTGAGTCACGAAGGGGATGCCGTCCATCTTGAAGTCGTCGAACTCGATGCCGTGCATGTGCACGCCCGTCGTCTCATCGAGGTTGTTGGTGAAGGTCATGCGGACCTTGTCGCCCTCGGTCACCCGCACGACCGGGCCCGGCCACATCTTGTTGTAGCCGAGCGCCGCGACTGGCTCCTTCATGGCGTCGATCTTCCAGTCGATCTGGTCGATGGTCATATCGAACACCTTCCAGTCGCCGTCAACGGTCGGCGCGAGCGGCTGGTTGCCGTGGTCGACCATCGTGAACTCGGGGTCCTGCTCCGGCTCGCCGATGAAGTCCGCCAGGCCAAGGGGGCCAGCCAGGTTGCCGACGAAGCGTCGGACCTTGTCACGGGCTGCCATGTCGTGCTCGGTCCAGCCAGGCGGGATGGGTTCACTGGCGACCGGCACGGTGATGGGCGCGGTCGACCCGACCGCAGCTGGGGAAGCGACCGCCTCACCCTCGGTCTCGGTGCCGGTGGCCGCCGTCAGCGAGCGCAGGGGCGCGTACGACCAGGCACTCCCGGCGGCGGGCGAGCAGGCCGCCAGGGCAGCGGCTGCGGCGGTGCCTCCGGCCACGGCGATGGCGCCTCGCAGGAAGCCTCGCCGCGACTGAACCATCAGCGAGGCCGGCACGAGGATCCCGGAGTCTGCGGGCGGTGCAGCGACGGGAGCCCGGGATGGCGCAGCGTCGACCCGAGCGTCATCGGCGTGGCTCTCCGTCATGGCTTGGTCGGATATCGGGGGGATGCTCTTGGCGTGCATGGCGGAAGGGTATCGGCCACAAGAATCGGTCGCAGGGCCGTCAGGCGGCTCGGTGGGGGCCATTGGTCATCTCAGGACTGGTAGATTGACGGGATGGATCGACGTACGGCCGGAACGGGCACCGCGGACGGCGGACCGTCGCGGGAGGACCTCGCGGCGGCCATCCGGGCAGCCGAAGCCTGGGCGGCCACCGCCTACGAGGCCCGACGGCGCCTGGAGGCCCTGGACGCGGCCACGGTGGCCATCTCCCAGGAGCTCTCGCTGGAGCGCGTGCTCCAGATCATCGTCGACAGCGTCCGCCCGCTGGCCGGCGCGAGGTATGCCGCGCTCGGCATCCCCGACGACCGTGGCCTGTTGGAACGCTTCATCACAAGTGGCATGAGTGACGAGGTTCGGCGCGCGATCGCCCATCCGCCGCGAGGCCATGGATTGCTCGGCGTGAGCCTCCGCGAGGGCCGACCTCTGCGCGTGCCGGACATCGCCGCGGACCCCCGAAGGGCCGCGTTCCCGCCGCACCATCCGGTCATGCACAGCTTCCTTGGGGTACCCGTCCGCGTCGAAGGCCGCGTCATCGGCAACCTGTACCTCACCGACAAGACTAGCGGGGGCGGCTTCAGTGAGGATGATGAGCTCCTCGTGGAGTCCTTCGCCCGCCACGCCGGACTGGCCATCCACAACGCCCGCATGCACGAGGAGCTGCGCCAGCTGGCCGTGCTCCAGGAGCGCGAGCGCATCGCCCAGGACCTGCATGACGGCTCCATCCAGTCGCTCTACGCGGTGAGCCTCGCTCTCGAGGACACCGAGGAGCTCTTGCAGATCGACGCCGCGCAGGCGGTCACCCGTCTGGACCACGCCATCGAGACCATCCACGGCACCATCCAGGAGATCCGCGACTTCATCATGGGCCTCGACCCGGAAGCGCGCCGCGCCGTGGACCTGCTGGCAGGCCTGACGGCCCTCACCGACGAGTTCGAGCGCAGCACGCCCATCGAGGTCGAGCTCGCCAGCGACCCCGACGTGCCCCTCGACCCGGACGAGACCATCCAACTCATCCAGCTCACGCGTGAGGCCATGAGCAATGTGGCTCGCCACGCAGGCGCCACGAAGGTGAGCGTGAATGTGGAGGATCGCCGCGATGGGCTGCGCCTGTCTATCATCGATGACGGTCGTGGGTTCGACACCGCGGAGAGCCAGCGGCCGGGCCACCACGGCCTCACCAACATGCACGCGCGCGCCGAGTCGCTCGGTGGTTCGCTGACGATCGAGAGCGACCCACTCGGAACCCGGGTGGTCTTCGAGATGCCGCGCGGAGAGCGCGGCCGAGCCAAGGAGTCGAGCACATGACAGACCCCACGGAGACCCGGGGCATCAGCCGGCACTCCGGCGACAGCGCGCACACGAGCAAGACCCTGCGGCTCCTGGTCGTCGACGACCATGAGGTGGTCCGCCAGGGCCTGGCCGCACTGCTCAACCGTCGAGAGGCCTTCCAGGTGGTCGCCGAGGCCGGCACCGTCGAGGAGGCGCTGCTGGCCGTGGACCGCTTCGCACCGGACCTCGTCATCATGGATGTGCGCCTGCCCGATGGCTCCGGCATCGAGGCCTGCCGCGAGATCCGTGCCGAGCACCCTGGCATCCGCGTCGTCATGCTCACCAGCTATCCCGATGAAGAGGCGGTCCTCTCTGCCATCGTGGCTGGTGCCAGCGGCTACCTGCTCAAGCAGGTCCGGGCGCGAGACCTCATCTCGGCGCTGGAAGCCGTCGGCCGAGGGGAGTCACTGCTCGACCCGGCCGTCACGGAGAAGGTCCTCGAGCGTGTACGCCGCATCGCCACCAGCGCCTACACCGACGAGTTCGCGCAACTCACGGCCCAGGAGCAGAAGATCCTGCTGCTCGTCGCGGAGGGCAAGACCAACAAGGAGATCGCAGCCGAGGTCTTCCTGTCGGACAAGACCGTCAAGAACTACGTGAGCTCGATCCTCTCCAAGCTCAACCTGCAGCGCCGCGCCCAGGCCGCCGCTTACGTGGCCAAGCACAAGCCGGGCTCCAGCTTCTAGTCGACACGGGGCGCACGGGGCGCGTCTAGGGCGCCGCCGCCACCGGCGCCCCGCCGCCGAACGAGATCCCGTCGACTTCAGCCGTGATCTCGTCACTGGCCGAGGCCGCCAGGACATCCGCCACCGTGGTCTCTGAGAGCCGGGCCAGGATGGCCACCTGCGCCACCGAGAACACGGCGTGGACATCACAGGGCACGCTCGATTCCCCGCATGGCCGCCCCGTGAGCACGCAGGTCTGGCGACGGGTGTCCCCTTCTGCGGCTTCGATGATGTCCAGCACGCTGATGGAGGCCGGTGCCTTGGCGAGGCGGTAGCCGCCGGCGCGGCCAAGGCGCGCCTCCACGATGCCGGCTCGACTGAGATCACCGAGCACCTGGGGCAGGAACCGCACCGGGATCTCCATCCGCTTGGCGATCGTCCGAGCGGGCACCACCTCACTGCCATCCTCGCGAGCCAGCGTCAGCACGGCGCGGATGGCGTAGGCCCCTCGGTGCGTCAATTCCAACTTCACGGCTATGAGTTTCTCATGGCGCAGGCCGGCCCGGGTGAGCCGAACGGCATGCCCAGGGATGTCCACTGGGACCGAACGTAGCGGCCCGACCGAGCCACCCCATCGATGGGCCGATCGGCCCATCGATGGGGGCCATCCGGCCATCGTCAGGTCTGGGTGAGCCCGGCCACGATCGGGACGTTCGTTCGCGGATCACTCCTTGACCGGTTATCCGCGATCGGCCGGTGCTCGCCCGCGACGGGGTGACCCGTCGGGGGGAGCGGGCGAGCGCCACCTACTTTGCTGCCCATCGCGGCGTCTCGGAGTCACCGAGACGCCGCAGTCATGTCTTGGCGTACCGGCGGGCATCCATGAGCGCCCCGCTGCCGCCCGACGTGGGAAGCCCCCGGCGGCCGAGCGACGCTCGCCATGGCCTGCCTTCGGGACCTTCGGCCCGGGCTTCGTGACGGGTCGGACCTGTGCCCCGGGCCCAGGCCGGAGCGACCATGTGGCCACGCACCGCGCCACGCGCAGGGCACGGGCGGCGCGCGGAGGGCCAGATGAAGAAGATCCTGGTTGCCTACGATGGACACGAGGCCGGCCACCGCGCCCTCGAGATGGCGGCTCGCCTGGCGCACGCCTTCGGCGCGCGGGTCGATGTCGTGAGCGTCGTGCCGGAAGGGTTCGGCCGGGTGGACGGCCAAGTCGAGGAGCCTGCCGTAGAGCACGCCCGCGAGCTCGTCGAGGCCCGCGGCATCCTGCGCGACCACGGCGTCGAGGCTGGACTCATCGAGCCGGCCGGCGATCCGGCCGAGACCATCGAGCGACTCGCCGTCGAGCGTGGCTATGACACCATCGTCGTAGGCAGCAGCCGAGCCGTGAAGGAAGGCCTGCCCTGGATGGAGAGCGTGACCGCACACGTGGCCGCCAATGCCAAGGCCGACGTCGTCGTGGCTCGGCGTGCGATCGCCCTGGATCGGGCGCGGGCCGGCTGACCCTGGAGAGGCGCGGGTCCCGGGGCGCCTGGCTCACCAACGTGCCGCTCCACTGGCCTGCGGGTTCGGCGGCTCAGCCCTATCCTGACTCGTCCACGACCGTCCCCCCAGAATGGTGAGATGACGATGACCAGCCAGACCGACCCGTCCGCCTCCGGCCAGGGCCCCAGCCGCAAGGAGCGGCGTGCGGCCGAGCGATCGGCCCGCAAGTCCGGGTCACCGGCACCGAGCACCACACGGTCGTCCGGCCGCTCCATATGGCTCATCACGGGTGCCGCCATCGCCATCGCCCTGCTGGCCATCGTGGGCTTGGTCGTCATCAGTGGAGGATTCGAGAACGACCAGATGGCGGCGGTCTCCAAGCCGGAGGTGCCTCCGCCCGCCCAGGAGCTGCGCGTCGGGCGCAGTCTCGGTGACCCGGAGGCTCCAGTCAAGATCGACGTCTTCGAGGATCCCCAGTGCCCCGCCTGCGGCCTCTACACCGAACGCATCGAGCCTCTCCTCATCGCCGGCCCCGTGACCGACGGTCAGGTCTTCCTGACCTACAAGGACCTGCCGTTCATCGGCCAGGAATCGCTCGATGCGGCCGTCGCCATGCGCGTCGCTGAGGAGATGGGAGGCAAGTTCTGGGACTACCATCAGCTCGTCTTCTCCAACCAGGAGGGCGAGAACAAGGGCGCCTTCAGCATCGACCGCCTGGCCGACATGGCCGAACTCCTGAACCTCGACCGAGACGCGTTCCTGACGGAGATGCAGGATCCGGCCTATCTCGCGGCGGTACAGGCCGAGGCCGCTGAGGGGGCCGCCCTCCAGATCAAGAGCACCCCATCGGTGGTCGTCAACGGCGAGGTCGCGACTGGCGTGCCCGAGTGGGCGGCCCTGAAGGAGCGCATCGCGGCCGCGGCGAGCGGCACGGCGGACGGCGGCTGAGCCGACGGTCATGAGCCAGCACCAGCGATCCATCCTGTCCAGCCTCGTCCTGGCGGCCACGGGTGCGCTGTGGCTGGCATTCCCCGGCATCGCCCAGGAAGCCGCCGCGGAGCCTCTGCCGGGACCCGGCACGGAGCTGGCCGCAGGACGCTACGTGAGCAGCGCCGTGGGCCCGCGCATCGAGTTCCGCGTCGATGCTGGCTGGCTGGTGGGGCCCACGGGAGACGGTCCCATCTTCACCCTGGAGCGAGCCGATCAGCCGGGCACCGTGCTGAGCGTCACGCGTTTCGACGGGGACGTCTTCCTGGACTCCTGCGACCCCAGCTCCCTGACCGAGGTGGAGGCGACCGTGCCTCGCCTCATGGAGGTCATCGGCGGGAATCCCTATCTGAACCCGGGCCCGCCGGCCGCCGCCGACGTGGATGGCTTCCTCGGCCTGTGGATGGACGTTGCCACCCCGGCCTACGAGGAGTGCGACCTGCCCTTCCTGCTCATCTGGGCGCTGCCCATCGCGGAGGGTGGCGAGTTCGTGCAGGTGGCCGATCAGCAGTCGCGTTTCATCAGCCTCGACGTGGACGGTGACGTCATCGTCATCGCCATCGAGTCGTTCCCGGGCGTGCCCTTCGGCGGCCTCCTCGAGGCGTCGCTCGCGCTGGTCGATTCGATGCGCATCCAGCCCGGTGCCTATCTACCCCCGGCACCCTCGGCGAGCCCCTCGGCGAGGCCCTCGGCCAGCCCTTCCCCCACCCCCTGACGCTCAGCCGCGCCTGGAGGCCAAGTGGCCCGGGGTGGATATGACGCATGGCACTCATGCGCACGTTCGCATATGTTGAATGATGCCGACCCATGGACCCCATCCACGAGCTGCAGGCGGAGATCTGCCGGACGCTGTCGCATCCAGCGCGCATCGCCATCCTGCACCTGCTCGCCAGGGAACCGCATGAGGTCGGTCGTCTGGCCGGCGAGCTCGGCATCAGCCAGCCCAACGCCTCGCAGCACCTGGCCGTCATGCGCGCGGCTGGTCTCGTCGAGGCGGAGCGCGACGGACGGGGTGCCGTCTACCGGCTCACCGATCCGGGCGTCATCGGCGCCTGCGACCTCATGGCCCAGGTCATGCGGCGCCGCCTGGCCCGCTACGCCGAGCTCTCGGCCGCCATCGAAGGAAAGGCTGAGCTCGAATCAGCCACTCCCAGCTAGCCACGCAGACGAGGTAACGACATGGACGACCAGCCCCTGGCCTTGGTGCTCTTCAGCGGCACCGACGACAAGCTCAATGCGGCCGCGGTGATGACCGCCGGCGCGGCGGCCCTCGGCCGGCCCGTGCACGTCTTCCTGCAGTACTGGGCGCTCGACGCCTTCCGCGCTGACCGCATCCGCGGAGACCACGGCCTGGCGCCAGAGGCCGGCGCCGAGGGGAAGGCCGCGGTCGAGCACCTGCGAGCTGCCGGTCAGGCGCCCTGGTACGAGACGATGGCCCAGGCGAAGGAGCTGGGCAACGTAGAGATCCAGGCTTGCTCCCTGTCCATGGATATCCTCGGCATCGAGGAGAAGGACCTCGATCCCCTCGTCGACGGCGTCGAGGGCGTGACGGCCTTCTACCTGAACGCCGGCGACGGCCAGATCCTCTTCATCTAGACGCCGCGCGAGCCGGCCACTCCAAGGAGCCTGACATGACCACCGAAGCCATCCACTCCACCGTCGATGCCAAGGGTCTTTCCTGCCCGATGCCCATCGTCAAGACGGCCCAACACGTCAAGACGGTGCCCTCCGGCGCCCTCATCGAAGTGCTGGCCACCGACCCGGGGTCGGTGAAGGACTTCGCCGCCTGGACGCGTTCGACCGGCAACGCCATCGTCGAGCAGTCGCAGGACGGCACCGTCTTCCGCTTCGTCATCCAGAAGGCCTGAGCAGGAAAGGGATACATCGATGACCGCCATGATCGCCGAGACCCCAGAGGCCGAGCTGACGGCCGCCATCGCGGGCGCCAGCCAGACCTCCGACACCCTGCCCATGGCTCAGCGCCAGTTGGTCATCATCAACTGGAGCGGCCAGTACGACAAGGTCATGCCCACGCTGATCATGTCCAGCGTGGCCGCCGCGAGCGGCTACAAGTCCAGTGTCTTCCTCACCTTCTGGGGCCTGCTTCCGTTCGTCAAGGACCAGCGCCGCATCACCGGCGAGAACTGGATGCAGAAGATGCTCTCTGCCATGCAGCGGCCCGGCATCAGTCACCTGAAGATGTCGCAGATGAACTTCCTGGGCATGGGCCCCTGGATGATCGGCAAGCTCAGCAAGCAGTACAACGTAGCCTCTCCCAAGGAGCTCCTGGAGGCCTGCCAGCTCATGGGCGTCGAGTTCCTGCCCTGCCAGATGACCATGGACATGTTCGGCCTCAAGCGCGAGGACATGATCGATGGCCTCGGTGATCCCGTCGGCGCGGCCACGGTCCTGGAGCTCATGACCGAAGACCACACCGCGTCCCTCTTCATCTGAGATCGACCGGCTGCCGGGGTGCCGCCAGGCAGCCCCCACGACTCACGGCTCCGATGCCGACCAGAAAGGACCAGCACGTGACCGCGCTCCAACTCGAGACCAGCCCCACCCGAACCATCGATGCACGCGGCAGCTTCTGCCCGGGCCCGCTCATGGAGCTCATCCGCGCCATCCGCGAGGGCCAGGTGGGCGACATCCTGGCCATCATCTCCAGTGACAACGGCTCTCGGACGGACATCCCGGCCTGGGTGGCCAAGGCCGGCCATCGGCTCGTCGGTGTCTTCCCGCATGAAGGCTACGACGAGATCGTCGTCGAGAAGCTCAAGTAGGAGCGAGACCCGGGAGGCCAAGACATGAAGAGCATCCTCGTCCTCGGCGGCGGCGTGGGCGGCACGCTGGTCGCCAACCTCATCAGCCGCAAGATCAAGAAGCAGATCGACGCCGGTGAGGCCAAGGTCACCGTCGTGGACGAGACGGGCGAGCATGTCTACCAGCCCGGATTCATGTACATCGCCATGGGCAACCAGGACCCCAAGTCGCTGCGCAAGCCCGAGCGACGCCTGCTCGACGACCGTGTCGAGCTGGTCATCGGCGCGGTCACGGCCATCGACGAGGAACACGGCCAGGTCGAGCTGGCCGATGGGTCGCGGATCGACTACAGCGAGCTCATCCTGGCCACCGGCTCGCGGATCCTGCCCGAGACCATCGAGCACTTCGAGCAGGAGGCCCATCACTTCTACAGCGAGCAGGCCGCAGGACGGCTGCGCAAGGCGCTTGACACCTTCACGGGCGGCAAGGTCGTGGTGGGCATCGCCTCGATGCCCTACAAGTGCCCGCCGGCGCCCCTCGAGGTGACCTTCCTCATCGAGGCGGAGCTCCGTGAGCGCGGACTGCGCGAGAAGAGCGACCTGCACTATTGCTCGCCCATCGCCCGAGCCTTCACCATCGAGTCGGTCAGCGAGATGGCCACGCCCGAGCTCGAGAAGAAGGGCATCGAGCTGCACACCTTCTTCAACGTCGAAGCCATCGATCCCGAGCGCAAGGTCGTGCTGAGCCTGGAGGGCGAGGAGCTCGAGTACGACCTGCTCGTGCTCGTGCCGCCGCACAAGGGCGCCCAGGTGCTCATGGACAGTGGCTTCGCGCCGCGGCCGGGTGGCTGGCTGCCGACGGATCCCAAGACGCTCAACGTGGGTGGTCGCGAGAACGTCTGGGCTCTCGGCGACGCCACCGACCTGCCCCTCAGCAAGGCCGGCTCCACCGCCCACTTCGAGGCGCCCGTCATCGCCGAGCGCGTCGCGGCCCGGGTCCAGGCGCGCGAGCCGCACGCCAAGGAGTCTGTCTACACGGGCAAGGTCATGTGCTTCTTCGAGGTCGGCGACGGAAAGGGCACCCTGCTTCGCTTCGACTACGAGAACCCGCCCCATCCCCCCACCCCGAGCCGGCTCTGGCACGTGGGCAAGATCTTCTTCAACAAGACCTACTACCGCATCGTGCCCCGTGGCCGCGGTGGCACGCTGGAGAAGCGCCTCTAGCGCACAGACGGGCCTCCCTGACGGCCCTGCCGGGCCCGTTCCCTCACACCGAGACGGCGGGCTCGCCCAGCACACGCAGGTCGGCCAGGGCCACCTCGCGCTCGCGCGGGCCGTTACCCACGCCCCGGCCATCGGCCTGACGGTCGACTGGGGCCGGTCCCGCGAAGACGCTGGGCCGGACGATGGCCCGCGAGCGGGCCTCGGCGACGAGCACCGCCAGGATCTCACGCCAGCGGTCGTAGACGAAGTGATGGCCCTCGTTGGGGTAGTAGGTGGCTACTGCCCCGGGCACGGTCTGCTCGATGAAGCGGCCCATGCCGACGGGCACGACCTGGTCACGCGTGCCGTGCCAGATAAGCACGGGCACCGAGACGCCCTCGATGGGGAAGCCCCACGGACGGGCCATGCACAGCGCCTCGTCGTAGACACCTCGGTTGCCCTGGCGCCACATCTCCGTCGTGTTGGCGATCATCACGGCCCGCAGCGCAGGATCGCCGAGGATCTCGCGATCGGCCTCGATCATGCCGGCGATGGCGTCGTCGAGCTGCTTCTCCGGGTCGGACCGCTGCTGGCGCGACCAACGCCACATGGCGAGCGCGATGACCCATGGGGCATGATCTGCCGTCCGGGACATGGCCCGATGGCGCGGCCAGGTGTAGCCCGTGCTGCCCGCCACGCCGGAGAGCGGCGCGGGGCCGCTGATGAGACCGATGACCGAGAACCGCTCGGGCATCTGCCAGCCGCAGGCCAGTGCATAGGGACCGCCGCCGGACCAGGCCACGACCGAGCAGCGCCCGATGTCGAGGATGTCCAGCAGCTCCTCGACATCGCGCGGCCAGTCGGTGACTCGGCGGTTCGGCTGGCGAGTCGAGATCCCGATGCCGGGCCGGTCGATGGCGATGATGCGCGCGCCGAGCTGGGTGGCGATGTCATCGTCAGGGTGGCGCACCACCCGCGACGATCCGAAACCGTGAAAGAAGAGCACCGGTGTCCCGGCCGGGTCGCCGAAATCGTCGAAGCCGAGGGTGCGCCCGTCCGAGAGCGTCACCTGGCGCGACTTGGGTCCCAGGGTCACCAGTGACTCCCTGAAACGGGCCCGGCGCCGGGCCCGGCGCAGCACCCTCACGCTGCGCGGCCCGCGGCCAGGGCGGCGAGGTGGTCTGCTTGGGCCAGTGTCCATGACCTGCAATGATGCCACGGGCATCGTGGTCGATCGCGGTGCCGCCGGGTCCGGGGGTCCCGGGCTTCCGAGCGGGCTGCCCTGGTCAGGCACCCCGAGCAGCGCGCATAGCCTGGATCGACGACAGCTGGTCGCGGAACTCATTGCGCAGCGAATCGACCTCGTCGGAGCGGAATCCGAGCTCCTTGCCGACCTCGTTGAGCTCCGCTACCTCGGCCGCCGTGATGGAATCGTCGGCTGCACCGACCGCGAATGCCGTGCGCAGCAAGTCCTCACGCTGCTCCCGGGTAGAGATCGTGGAGAAGTCGCGCGTGACCACGTAATCGTCGGTGGCCCCGTAGAGCTCGTTCATGTTGCGAGCCATCTCGACCACGAGCACCGCCTGCGCCTGGCTCAGGTGACCGACCTGCACCACGGCCGTCTCCATGTAGCCAAGCTCCACGTCACTGACCTTGAGGTCAGCGTGCGCGACACGTGCCAGCACATAGGCGAAACCGGCCACGTAGCGGCGCTGCTCGAGGGGCAGGGCCTCGAGCTCGTCGGAGATACGGCGGATGGACTCCGTGTCACGAACCGCGGGCTCCACGCCCTGCGGCGTCGGGGCGGGAGCGTCGACCGGATGATCGGGTTCGTGATGGCCGCCGAAGAGCCCGCGCAGGACCATGTTCATCACCTCGTCTTCGTGAAGCGGCTCATCGGCGGACGTACCGAACCACCGGCCGCAGGACCGGGGCAGCCGCCGGAGACACCCGGACGCTGCGACTGGGCGACGCTAGCACGGTCCGCGCGCAGCCGCCCACCATGACCCGGAGGCGCTCGGCCAGGCGGCGCGACATACCGGCACGGCCAGTCACGTAGACCACGCAGGGGCAGGCAGCACCCGAGGCGTCACGTTCGTAGACTGGACGGGTGACCAGCCCAGCCCCGGGCCAGGACGGCTCATCCCGCGCGGTGGCCCGCGAGGCTCCGGCGCGCGCACGCGTGACGAGCAACCATGCGCTCGCCTGGCTCCTCGCTGTCGTGGTGGCCGTGGGGACCTTCACCTTCCTGTTCTGGGCCCTGGAAGGCTGGTCGTTCTCCGACGCACTGTTCATGACCGTGACCACCCTGACCACGGTGGGCTATGGCCAGATCCAGCCGCTGGACGAGTCCGGGCGCATCGTGGCCATGGCAGCAGCCACCACGGGAGCCGTGCTGCTCTTCGGTGGAGTGGGCATCATGGCCGAGGTCGTGCTGGCGGAGATGGGCAGTGGACGCAGGGAGCGGAGGAAGATGCAGGAGCGGATCGAGAAGATGACGGGCCACTACATCGTGTGCGGCTTCGGGCGGGTCGGTTCGACCG
The DNA here is from genome assembly GCA_963825995.1 of uncultured Chloroflexia bacterium. Classification (GTDB taxonomy): domain Bacteria; phylum Chloroflexota; class Limnocylindria; order Limnocylindrales; family CSP1-4; genus JAFMJV01. Next base: position 402,627 of record CAWGVH010000006.1, on the reverse strand, counting down.
TGGCCGGAGAGCTCAAGGACAGCGGCCGAGGCGTCGTTGTCGTGGACATCCTGCCCGAGTCGATCGAGCGCGCACGGACGGCCGGCTACCTCGTCGTGGAGGGCGACGCCACGACCGAGGACACCCTGCTGGCGGCCGGCGTCGACCGTGCCGCGGGTCTCGTGGCCACCATCGACGAGGATGTCTACAACGTCTACGTGGTGCTCTCGGCGCGCACGCTCAACGCCGGGCTCTTCATCGTGGGACGCGCCAACCTGCCCGCCGCCGAGGCCCGCCTCAAGCGCGCCGGCGCGGATCGGGTCGTGTCCCCGTACATGATGGCCGGACACCGCATCGCCGAGCTCGCCGTACGGCCGGCCGTCAGCGATTACATCGATGCGGCCCTCTCACGCGCGCATCTCTCCTTCTCCATCGAGGAGTATCGCGTGGTGGCCGGGGGGCCGCTGGACGGCACGACCGTAGGCGACCTCCTGGAGCGCGGCATCTTCACCTTGGCCGTCGTGCGCGGACCTGGCGAGTACGATGCGCACCCGCCATCAGGCCGGCGGCTGCAGGCCGGTGAGGAGCTCATCCTCTCGGCCGGCAGCGACACGCTGCGCTCGCTGGTCGAGGAGCACCGGCCGGCGACCTGACGGTCGCGCCAGCAGCTCGCCGGCTGGCCACCGCAGCCTTCGTCGTCCGACACGACCGGGCCGCGGCACGTACACTCCCGCCGTGAGCCCCTCCCCCAGCCGCGAGCGTGATGCGCCCGCGAGTGCCACGCCGCGAAGTCCGGCCACCCGCGAACTGGGCATGCGGGCCACCCTGCTGTTCCCGACGCGAGAGATCACCGAGCGGTTCTACGTACCGCTCGTCTACACAGCCTGCCGGACGTGCTACAGCGAGCTCGAGCCGCAGGACATCTTCGAGCGCGCCACCAGCGGGCGGGTCGCCAGCGAGCGCCAGCAGGATCTCGTCCGGCGCGTCATCGAGTCGGGACACGGCTCGACCATCGAGCACATCGTCTTCACCTTCGCCATCAGCGGCGTGACGCGAACCCTGTCACACCAGCTGGTGCGCCACCGGGCCGGGCTCGCCTTCGACCAGCAGTCCCAGCGCTATGTCGACTACAAGGCACCCAGCTACATGGTGCCCGGCTCCGTCAGCGACGCGGAGGAGGGCGTGCGTGAGCGTTTCGTGGCGCAGCTGGCCGGTTCGCTCGACGTCTATGAGGAGATGCTGCAGGCGGGCATCCCAGGCGAGGATGCCCGCTTCGTGATGCCCAACGCGACCCGCACCAACCTGGTCATGACGACCAACCTCCGAGCACTCATCCACATGTCCGGGCTGCGACTCTGCACCATGGCCCAGTGGGAGATCCGGCGGCTCTTCCAGCTCATCCGCCACGAGGTCTTCACCGTCAGCCCGTTCCTGGGCTCCTTCCTGGCACCCAAGTGCGTGCCCCTCGGCTACTGCGACGAGGACCGCAACCGCGACGAGCACTGCCCCATCCGCCCGCACAAGGACACCGTGCTGTCGGCCTGGGCCGAGAAGAAGGCGGCGGCCCGCGCCGCAGGACGCGACCTTCCCACGCTCTGACCAGCCGTTCCCGTCTCGACACACGCCCAGGGCCTGTCCGGCTCGCGCGTGGCCGACGGGCCGACGGCATCGTCGCCGACCGGATGCGCCCTCAGCCGGGTCCGCCGTCAGTCGGACGCACCCGCAGTCGCCAGGTCCGCCGCGAAGCGACCGATGACCCGGGCCAGCCTCGGGCCGGCCGCACCAGCCGCCTCCAGGACCTCCTCGTGCGAGAGTGGCTTGCCCGACAGTCCGGCACCGGCGTTCGTCACCAGCGAAACGCCACAGACGCGCAGGCCAGCCCAGTGGGCAGCCACGGCCTCCATGACCGTCGACATGCCCACGGCGTCCGCGCCGAGGATGCCGATCATGCGCACCTCGGCCGGTGTCTCGTAGCTGGGCCCGGTGAGCCCCAGGTACACGCCTTCGACCATCTCGACAGCCTCAGCTCGGGCGGCCCGACGCAGGTCCGCTCGCAGCCCGGGATCCCAGACCGCGGTCATATCCGGGAAGCGTGGGCCCAGGCGATCGTCGTTGGGACCCATGAGGGGGTGGCGCCCGGTGAGGTTGATGTGGTCGTGGATGAGCATCAAGGAGCCTGCCGGGAAGGTCGGGTTGACGCCGCCTGAGGCGTTGGTGAGCAGAAGCACGGAGGCTCCCAGGCGGCCCATGAGCAGCGCCGGCTCCACGACAAGTCGCTCGCCGAGGCCCTCGTACATGTGCAGGCGTCCCTGGAGACAGGCCACGGGCAGGCCCCGCAGGGTGCCCAGCAGCAGTCGCCCGCTGTGACCCGGCGCCGACGGCGGCGGCCAGCCCGGCAGTGCCTCGAAGGGGATGGCGACGGCGTCATCGAGCTCATCCGCCAGGCCGCCGAGGCCCGATCCCAGCACCATCCCGAGGCGCGGTCGCAGTCCGCTCTCGAGGCGCACACGGGCCTCGAGCTCGTCGAGGCGATGGCTGAAGGAGATCACGCTGTCGGTCATGGCACGATCGGCTCCTGCAGGGTTGACGACCGTCAGCGTAGTCGTGCGACTGTCCAGGTGCTGGCGATCGTCGCACGGCAGCCCAGGTGTCGCGACGTGTCGCGGGGGCGGGTCGCGGGGGCGGCTCGCGGACATCGTCGGTGACCGCCGAGCAAAGCGATATGCCCGGAGCGACCTTCGCGCTCCCGGTCCGCGCTGATGCGATCTCAGCGGACCCGGCTCGCGTCTGGCCCCTCCGGGCACCTCAGACTATGGCCGTCGCCGGGCTACGGCGTCAACGCGGTTGTCCACGAACATCCCGTGCGACCGGCCCGGACATCCACAGATCCGTCTTCAGTGTGGATGACCGGTGGACAACCCCGGGAGCACCGCCGCGAGATCAGGCGGGCCGCCGACCGGCTCGCACGAGGACGGTGCGCGCCCGGCGGTCGTGGAGCCCCTGCTTGCTGGGACTCTGCGCCATCGTGGCGAGCAACGCCATGAGCCACAGGAAGCCGACCAGGCCGAGGATGAAGCCCAGCAGGCTGGGCACGTAGACGGCGAAGGTGAGGAGCGTGGCCGGGACGCCCAGCAGCAGCCAGCGGATGAGCGCCTGGTCCCAGGAGATGCTGTGACCGTCGTCCTGGTCGCCGACCCGCAGGCCCAGCATCTTCATGCCCGGCGTGCCCCGCAGCATGACCCAGGCGTAGGCGAAGTAGCCGAAGCTGATGGCCAGCTGCGCGATGGCGACGACCAGGAACGCGGCGACGTTGAGGTCGCCCCCGGCCGAGTCGAACGAGCCCCCGGCGGCGGAGCCGCCGCTCGTCATGCCGCCGAAGAGGCCCCCGAGGACGAGTGCCAGGAGGAGCCCCACGACCGCCAGCAGGATGATGTCAAGGACGAGGGCGATGATGCGGTTGGGGATATCTGCCAGGGTGAGGCCAGCCGGTCCGGGCATGGCCGCCGTCGACGTCAGCGACCGGGTCCAGCCCGTGGCAGAGCCGACCGTGCGAGCGGGCCGAACCACCCGTGCCGGCGGCGGCCAGCCAGCCGGAGCGTCATCGTGGCCGGGCTGGTCTTGGGCCAGCACCTCGCCCTCGGGCGCCGACGCGTCCCAGAGCCGCTCCTGGTCGGTCCCAGGCGGCTGCTCCTGCGATGGTCCGGACTGCGTCATCGATGGCCTCCCAGAGCCCGCGCGACGGAGGCTGAACGTCGCGTGGCACGATGTCGTGCGCTGGTCAGCATACCCGGCAGGGTTCGCGACCGGCGAGGCTTCTCAGCCACCGATGCGTGACATCTCGACCCTGGGCAGCGCTGCCGTGGCCTCCGAGCGGACCTCCGAGTAGCGATCGGTCCGCCGTTCCCAGGCTCCGGCCAGGAGGGCCCGCACGGCCCCATCGTCGTCGCCCCGGCGGAGCGGCCCGCGGAGGTCGCTCCCGCGGCTGCCGAAGAGGCAGGTGAACAGCAGGCCCTCTGCGGTGAGTCGCGCACGCGTGCAGGCACCACAGAAGGGTTGCGTGACCGAGGCGATGGCGCCGACCTCGCCCGCTCCGTCGAGATAGCGCCAGCGGGTCGCGACCTCGCCGGGATAGTGCGGCCGGATGGGCTCAAGGGGCAGCACGCTGGCCAGTCGCTCGAGGATCTCGCTTGCGGGCACGACCTCACCGAGGTCCCAGCCGTTGGTGTGGCCGACGTCCATGTACTCGATGTAGCGCAGCGTGTAGCCCCGCTCCCGAGCGAAGTGCGCCATGGGCAGGATGCTGTCCTCGTTGACACCCCGGCGCACGACCATGTTGACCTTGATCGGTGCCAGTCCGGCCCGCTCGGCGGCCGCCAGCCCCTCGAGGACCCGAGCGACCGGGAAGCGAACGTCGTTGAGGCGGGAAAAGACATCGTCGTCGAGCGAGTCCAGACTCACCGTGACACGCTGCAGGCCTCTATCTGCGAGGGCAGCCGCCTTCTCAGCTAGCAACGAGCCGTTCGTGGTGAGGGTCAGGTCGACCTGCCCATCGAGCGCCGCCAGCATGCCGACGAGCCGTTCCACGTCCCGCCGCAGGAGCGGTTCGCCGCCGGTCAGCCGGATCTTGCGGACGTCAAGCGAGATGGCCAGCCGCGCCAGGCGGGTGATCTCCTCGAACGTCAACAGCTGGTCGTGGGGCAGGAAGCGGAAGGCCTGGCCGTAGACCTCGCGCGGCATGCAGTAGGTGCAGCGGAAGTTGCAGCGGTCGGTGACCGACACACGCAGGTCGCGAAGCGGCCGGCCCAGCTGATCGAGGACGGACGGTGCCGCAGCTCCGTGCTGCTCGACGGAGGCTGAAGCCATGATCGGTGGGCGGGTCAGCTGCGCAGCGGCCGCGAGGCGGAGCGACCGACCTCCCGCCGCTCCACGCCACGGCCCATCCAGCCGATGACGACGGCGGCCACCCCGAGCAGGAGGTGGCCCAGCTGGTCGAGGCCGGAAGTGGGCGCGTCGTAGAGACCCAGCAGGTCCGGGCTGAGCAGGCTCAGCAGGCCCGTCACGAGGAAGAAGACACCCAGTCCCAGCAGGCCGTAGGCACGCTGGCGGCGATCGAAGGCTACACCCACATGGATGAACAGGGCACCGCTCACGAGGTGCACCAGATCGTGGCCGAAGCCGGTCACGATGATGCCCGTGGTCTCCGGGCGGCCGACGATGGGGCTGCCCGCCGCGCCAAGGACGCCGAGCACGACGAGGATCGTGCCGGTCACCAGGGCGAAGCCGCGCTCAAGACCCAGCGACCCCATCAGCCCTCCTGTCTGCCTGGCAGGCGCGACGCCGGTCGTCGCGAGCCACGAGCCTAGCCCTCTTCGGTCGAGCGTGCACCCGAACGGATGGACTCCACGACCGACGCGTCAGCCAGTGTCGTGGTGTCACCCAATGAGCGACCCTCAGCCACGTCGCGCAGCAGGCGGCGCATGATCTTGCCGGAACGCGTCTTGGGCAGGTCCGGGGTGAAGGAGAGATACCTGGGCCTCGCGATGGCGCCGATGACACGGGCCACGTGGTCGCGCAGCTCGGTGGCCAGCGCATCGCTCGTTTCGATGCCGGCACGCGTGATGACGAAGGCGAAGATGGCCTCGCCGGTCACCGGGTCGTGCTTGCCGACCACGGCCGCCTCAGCCACGGCGGGGTGGTCCACGAGCGCCGACTCGACCTCGATGGTGCTGATCCGATGGCCAGCCACGTTCATGACGTCGTCGACGCGGCCGAGCAGCCAGTAGTAGCCGTCTGCGTCCCGACGCGCGCCGTCGCCGGCGAAGTACAGGCCCCGGAAGCGGCTCCAGTAGGTCGCCCTGTAACGCTCCGGGTCGCCGTAGATGCCGCGCAGCATGCCCGGCCAGGGACGCGTCAGAACGAGGTAGCCGCCCTCGCCGAGCGGCACCGGCTGGCCGGTCGCGTCGACGACGTCGGCCCCGATGCCCGGGAACGGCAACGTGGCGCTGCCGGGCTTGGTGGCGATGACGCCGGGCAGCGGGGAGATCAGGATGTGGCCTGTCTCGGTCTGCCACCAGGTGTCCACGATGGGGCAGCGCCCCTGGCCGACGTGCTCGTGGTACCAGAGCCAGGCCTCGGGGTTGATGGGCTCGCCGACGCTGCCGAGCAGGCGCAGGGATGACAGGTCGTGACGGGCGGGCAGCGCCTCACCCTGCTTCATGAAGGCCCGGATGGCCGTCGGCGCCGTGTACAGGATGGTGACCCCATACTCCTCGATGATCTGCCACCAGCGTTCCCAGGACGGCGTGTCCGGGGCACCCTCGTAGAGGACGCCGGTGGCTCCGTTGGCCAGCGGCCCGTAGACGATGTACGAGTGCCCCGTCACCCAGCCGATGTCCGCAGCGCACCAATAGACGTCATGGGGCTTGATGTCGAAGACCAGCTCGTGACTGACGCTGACGCCGAGGAGGTAGCCGGCCGTGCTGTGCATGATGCCCTTGGGCTTGGCCGTCGTGCCCGAGGTGTAGAGCAGGTAGAGCATGTGCTCGGCATCGAGCGCCACCGGCGCGCAATCGGGTACCTGGCGCTCCACGACCTCGTGCCACCAGACGTCGCGGCCCCCCTGCATGGTCGCGGGTGCCGCCTCGCCCACGCGCCTGACCACGAGCACGTGCTCGACCGTGGTGGTGTGCGTGAGGGCCTCGTCCGCTGCTGACTTGAGGTCCACGACCTTGCCGCGCCGCCAGCCACCGTCGGCGGTGATGAGCAGCCGGGCCTGGGCGTCGTTGACGCGGCTGGCCAGAGCCTCAGCGGAGAAGCCCCCGAAGACGACCGTGTGAGGCGCGCCGATGCGGGCGCAGGCGAGCATGGCGATGGGAAGCTCGGGGATCATGGGCATGTAGATGGCGACACGGTCGCCGGTCCTGATGCCCAGCTCGAGGAGAGCGTTGGCGGCTTTCTGGACCTCGCGGTGGAGGTCAGCGTAGGTCAGCGTGCGCCGGTCGCCGGGCTCGCCGATCCAGTGGTAGGCGACCCGGTCGCCGAGGCCGGCCTCGACGTGACGGTCGAGGCAGTTGTCGGAGACGTTCAGCTTGCCGTCCTCGAACCAGCGGGCGAAGGGCGGCTGCCAGTCCAACGTCCGCGTGAAGGGCTTCATCCAGCGCAGCTTGCGGCGGGCCAGGTCGGCCCAGAAGGCCTCAGGATCCTGCTCCGCACGGGCGTAGAGGTCCGGACCGGCGTTGGCCGCGGCGCGGAAGGCCGGATCGGGCGGGAACGTCCGGCCTTCGGCCATGAGGTGCTCGATCTCCGGCCCGCCCGCTGCCGGGCGCTGCTCGTCGGTCACGCGTCGTGCCTCCTGGGACTCCTGCGCGGCCCCGGGGGGATCCGGGACCTACGCCGCGCGCACGATACCCGCTCCGGCGACCGGGCGCCGGCCCGGCGGTCTAGACTCGGGCCCATGAGTGACTGGGATATCGCCGCCATCCGCACCCGTTTCCCCTCCCTGCGCCGGCCCGGGCCCGACGGGCAGCCCGTCGCCTGGCTCGACGGACCCGCCGGGACACAGGTCGTGGACAACTGCCTGCGCGCTATCAACGACTACTTCCTCGCCAGTAACGCCAACCATGGCGGTGCCTTCGCAGCCAGCTTCGAGACGGACGAGATCGTCCACGACGTCCGGGTGGCCATGGCGGACCTGCTGGGGGCCACCGACGCCGACGAGGTCAGCTTCGGACCCAATATGACGACCATCACCTTCGCCCTGAGCCGGGCCCTTGGGGCCACGTTCGCCACTGGTGACGAGATCGTGGTCACGCGCCTCGACCACGACGCCAACGTGGCGCCCTGGCTGCGCGTCGCCGAGGAGCACGGCCTGGTGATCCGCTGGGTGGGCATCCGCGAGGACGATTGCACGCTCGATCTCGAGGACCTCGAACGCGTCCTCGGCCCGCGCACCCGCCTGGTGGCCGTCGGTCTCGCCTCCAACGCGGTCGGCACCATCAACCCCGTGCCGCACATCTCCAAGCTGGTCCACGCCGCCGGCGCTCAGCTGTGGGTCGACGCCGTGCATGGCGCGCCGCACCTCTCCATCGACGTGCAAGCGCTGGGCGCAGACTACCTCGTCTGCTCCGCCTACAAGTTCTACGGACCGCACCTCGGCGTGCTGTGGGGCCGTCGGGAGCTGCTGGAGGCGCTACCGCACATCCATGTCCGGCCCGCCGGCGAGGCCATCCCCGGCCGTTTCGAGACGGGCACCGGGGCCCATGAGCTCCTGGCCGGCCTGGGTGGCACCATCGCCTATCTCGAGAAGGTGGGCATCACCCAGGGCGGTGCCCCAGGGCTGCCGGGCACGACAGACCGCCACCGCCGGCCGCGGCTGTTGGCTGCCATGGCCGCCGTACGGCGCTATGAGACAGGCCTGGTACGCCAGCTCATCGAGCGCGTCAGCGTCGTGCCCGGGCTGCGTGTGCGCGGTATCACCGACCCCGCTCGCGCCGCGGAGCGCTGCCCGACCATCGCCTTCACCATCGAGGGCCACCACCCGCGGGAGATCGCCCGCTTCCTGGGCGACCGCGGCATCTACACGTGGGATGGCGACTACTACGCCTGGGAGCTCATCCGGGCCCTCGGGCTCGCCGAGCAGGGCGGCATGGTCCGTGTCGGGCTCGTCCAGTACAACGAGGCCGCTGAGGTCGAGCGGCTGGGCCTGGCTCTCGAGGACCTCGTGACGGGGTGACCCTGCACCCCTGCGGGACGGGTCGGTCGCGGTCGCCGGGCGCCGCTCCCGACCACTCGGTCAGCCACCCCCGGGTCTGACCCAGCCGGGCAACTGGGCCCGGAGCGTGGAGAGCGGCAGCGAGCCGTGGCCGATGGTCGCGTCGTGGAAGGCGCGGGGGTCGAATCGGTCGCCGTCGCGCAGCTCGAGCTCGGCCCGCAGGGCCAGGATCTCACGCTGGCCGATCATGTAGGAGAGCGCCTGCCCAGGCCAGCTGATGTAGCGGTCGGTCTCTGTCTCCGCCTCCAGCCGCGAGAGACCGGCCCGCTCACGCAGCAGATCGATCGACTGCTGGCGCGTCCAGCCCAGTGCATGGATGCCGGTGTCGACCACCAGGCGGGCGGCGCGCCAGCCCTCCGATTCGAGCGCCCCGAAGCGCTCGCGGGGGTCCCGGTAGAGGCCCATCTCACCTGCCAGGCGTTCCGCGTAGAGCGCCCAGCCTTCCACGTACGCGCCACCCGCAAGGCGCGAACCGAAGCGACGGAAGGTGGGCAGGTCGTGCAACTCCTGCTCGATGGTGATCTGGAAGTGGTGGCCCGGGACCGCCTCATGGAAGGTTGTGGCCGCCAGGCGGTGCAGCGGCCGAGAGGCCGGATCGTACGTGTTGATGTAGTAGGCGCCCCGCCGCGAGCCATCCTCGTTGGGCGGCACGTAGAAGGCCGGCGGAGCCTCCTGCTCCATGTGCGGCTCCACGGCACGAACCCCACAACCGTCGCTGGGCAGTCGACCGAACCAACGCGGCGCCTGGGCCTCCGCCCGCGCGACGAGTTCCTCGGCCATGCCGATGAGCTGGTGCGGCTGCCCGGCATGGTTGTCCGGGCTGGCGTCAAGGAAGCGCCGCAGCTCGCCGATGCCGCCGTGGTGGAGCTCGGCCGCGATGCGGCCCTCCTCAGCCTCGACCTCGGCGAGGCGCTCCAGGCCGTACTCGTGGATGCTTTGGGGATCCTCCGCGAGGGTCGTCCAGGCCAGGATGTGGTGGCGGTAGAGCGCGTCGCCGTCCGGCAGGTGGCAGATGCCGTCTCCCGCCCTCACGCGGCCGGCGTATCGCTCGAGCATGGCCAGCCAGGCGGCGTGGGCCGGTCGCACGTAGCGTGCGACGGCGTCCACGAGCGCGTCACGCGTGGTGTCCCCGAGCGAGGCGTTGGCCAGCACGATGGGCGACTGCTCCGCGGGAGTCTCCAGCATGCGTCGCGTCTGGGTGATGCAGCGCCCCACGACGGGTGCGGCCGCCGTCCGACCTGAGGCCAGGCCGGCTTCCACGTTGGCGCGGTGTGCCTCCATCCACGACGGGTACGCTGCCAGTCGCGCCAGCAGCTGGGCGAGATGCTCCGGTGTGTCCGCGCGCTGCAGCCGGGCGAGGTCGCCGATGAGCCCCTGGGGCCCGCCGTACTGGTCGATGGCCTCCATCTCCCAGAGACGCAGATCATGCGCCTGTCGCACCCGCGTCACGACCACGCGCATGAGGTCCAGCGTGACCGCATCCTCGGTCGGAAGGTCGATGCCATCGAAGGCCTGCAGGTCGGACGCCCAGCTCTCGACCATCGCCAGCTGGGCTGCGCGGCCTGCCGGCCCGGGGTCGTCCAGCCTGTCGTCCCAGCGCTCGTCGCCCTGTGAGGTCGCCCACAATGGGTTGAGCTCGAGGTACTGCTCCCAGGCTCGATCGGCGAAGACATGCACTCGACTCATGGCGACCGGTGCCACGGACACGATGGACCCTCCCGGGGCGCTGGTGGGAAGCGCGCCTACCTGTTGAACATGGCCAACTGGTCGTCGCCCCGCTCGACGTCGGGATCGAGTCCCAGCAGCGGACTGAGTGCCGCCAGGCTCGCCCGCTTGGCGGCCTCCAGGCGGCGCACGTTGCTCCACCTCAGGATATGCCAGTTGTCCTCCTCGAGGCGCGCCCGCAGGAGCGGCGAGCGCGCCAGTCGCAGGCGCAGCAGCGGCACACGCTCGTCGGCGACCACGAGGAAGCGCACCAGGGCATCCGTCGTCTCGATGCGCGGGCCACGTCGCAGGATCGCGTCGTCCAGGGCCGCCATCCACTCGACCTCGAAGAGGAAGGCACCACGGCCACGCACGTACCAGATGCAGTCGATCTCCTCGAGCACGTCCTGCGGCCCGGGCGCCACGAGAGGCAGGTAGACGCGTCGCTCGGGGTCGCTGAGCAGATCGGCCAGCGCCTTGCCCTGGTAGTCGCGCCGCTGTTCGCGCTTGGTGATCCAGGCGCGCATGCCAAGGCGGTGGGCGAACTCCGTCAGGCGGCCCACCATCTCGCCGTGCTCGGCGTAACGGCGGGGAAGCGACTCGTCTGTGCGGATGAGGCCGTCGGGCGACGGCTCGGCGGTGTGGTAGCTCGCAAGACAGGCTCGTACGAGCTCCGGATCAGCCGTCTCCGGACCGCGGAAGAGACGGCTGACCCGCTCGTCGAACGAGGCCTGGCTGATGCCACCGCTCGTCGACAGCAAGCTGAAGATGCCCCATTCGAGACGCTCGGAAAGCGGTGCCTTGGCGGCCGCCAGGTCGCGTGGATCGCGCAGCCACCAGAGATCCTCCTCGATCTCGACGAGTCGGGGGTGATCAGGCCGTCGCAACTCCCTGCGGATGATGTCCAGCGTGAGCCGCACCGGATCGGAGGCCGGGGCGCTCTCCAGCCACGTGGCGCCGCCCTCGGTCGTGACCTCCCCGGCCATCGTGGTGCCTCCAGGCTGACCCGCGTCCGCACCCATCTCGGGCGGCAGGTCGCTCACGACCCCGAAGAAGCCCGGCTGGTGTGGCGACGCGCGATCATCCTCCGTCTCCTCGACGATACCTGGGGTGCCCACCAGGCGGCGCAGGTGGCCGAGGTGATCGAGTCCCAGGAGGACCTCGCCCAGGATGCGGTCGAAGCGCGTCGGTTCTCCGCGCAATTGCATGACCGCCACCGCGACGTCCGCGATGGCCCCCTCGACGGCGGAGAGCTGGAACGGGCCGGGCCGCTCGGACACGGACTGGATGGCCACCTCGCGGGCGCCCGTCGGTGCCGAGCGCGCCATCACGAAGACGACCGAACCGTCGAGACCCCGGTCGGTCTCGGCGAGCGATGCGTCGTCGAGACGCATGCCGGCCCCGACACCTCCGATGACCGTCGCCACCAGGGCCTCCGGGCTGGCTCCTCCGAGGAGGATGACGGCCTGGGCGTCCGGCAGCAGGACAGGCTGGACCGCGGCAAGCGCGCGTTGCAGTGTGGCCGCATCGCGTGCCCATTCCGAGCGTGGGGTCGGCCCGAAGATGCCGGCCAGGGGCAGCGTAGCCGCCCCCTCCGGCCCGACCGCCAGCGATGTCGCCAGGTAGGCGAAGGCCAGGTTGTCCGGCGACCAGTGGATCGGCGCCTGGCTGAGCACGAGCCTGACGCCGGGTGTGACCCTCGGCCGCGGACCGGGCTGGGCCCCCGGGCGCGGAGGCGGGCCGAAGGTCTCACGGCCAAGCGGCATCCCGAAGCGAAGGGCCACGTTGGCCGAGCCGTCCATGAGCGCGCGCAGGTCGGGGCCCACGCGGGCGGGCGTCCGCTGGCCGCCAGCCTCGAGCCACTGCACGAAGGCGCGCACGGCTCGAGTGCCTTCCTCGAAGACGGCCCAGGCGTTGCGCTCACGCCACTGGCGGGAGCTGGAGCCGCGCACCTGGCCGCCGCTGATTCGCAGGCCGGCCAGCCGCCCCGGGTAGCCGTTGAGCCGGCTGACCGGCAGGGCCATGTGCACGATGGCAAGGCGCAGCGCGGCCTGGACCGAGGGCGCCCGCAGCTCTCCCTCGATGCGCTCAAGCAGTGCCGCCAGCGCCAGCTGGGCACGGGGCGGGTAGAGGTCGACGAGGTCGCCCGGCAGCGAGTGACCGGAGGTCGGAGCGGCGAAGCGCTCACGCAGCACGTCTCGTGCCGACGAGGCATCCACCGAGCGGGCGCGATAGAGATCGTCTGGGTCGACCGCGATGGGCCGTCCGTCAGCGCGGCTGTCCCGACAACGAGGGCAGCGGAACGACCGGCGCGAGGGATCGCTGGCCTCAGCGTCCCAGATGAACTCGTCGACGACGACCGAGCCCCCGCATGTCGGGCAGCGAGAGGTGTAGCTGGCCTCGATCGCCAGGCGCAGGCCGCCCTCGGTGCCGCGCGCATCCACGGCGATGGCCGACACGGCTGCATCAAGGTGCCGCAGGTCCGGCGGCCGCAGGACGACCTCAGCGACCAGGCGCGTGAGCGCCGACGTCTCGATCGCGAAGGCCCGGCGCAGCTGATCGATGGCGCTGCGCGTGACCCAGCCGCCGCGCCCATGCAGCTCGAGGACCACGTCACCGGCCCGGGTTCGCGTCGCGATCTGGGCGGCCAACGAGGCCATCTCGGGGGCCGCTGCCAGCCGCTCGAGCGCGGGCAGCAGGGGTGCGCCGATGGAGTTCCTGGGGAGCCTCTGCGGGTCGGGCATCTGCCCGCCCAGTCTATCCGCGCACGGCGGCAGCGGCAGCGGAGCCGCTCAGCACCCTGCGGACCGCGCCCACGCGGCGAAGCGGAACGCCAACGGAGAGGTCAGTCCTCTTCGGGCTCCTCGTCATCCTCGTCGAGCTCGTCGTCATCGTCGTCATCGTCGTCATCGTCGTCCAGCACGTCCGCATCGGGCGGCACCTCGCCCTCGATCTGGAAGCCCTCCTCGGGCTCCGTCTGGGCTGAGAGGACGGAGCCGATGTCGTCGATCGACTCGTCCTCGTCGTCGAACTCCAGGTCCTCCTCGAGGTCGGACTCATCGCGAACGAGCGTGCCCTTCGTGTATGGACGGAAATCGGATTCCCTGACCTTGGCAGCCGTCGGGAAGGAGACCTTGCCGTAGTTGGCGGGGTCCTGGTAGGTCTCGCGGATGATGATGCGCACGTCCTTGTCACCGAGGCTGGTGACGCCGGCCGCGTACTTGTTGCCGTCGGCCATGAGGCGCAGCAGGCGGGCTGCGACGCGCGGCTCCACGACACCGATGTCGACGCCGTTCGAGCGGGCCACGACGCGCGGGCCTTGCGGTGCCAGCTCGACGAAGTCGCCGGGATTGACCTGGGCGAGATCGGCGGGGCTGGCCAAGTCGACGAGGTGGGCGAAGCCGGTCTTGCCGGTCTCCTCGACGAAGAGGCTGACGGGCGCCTTGCTGCCCGGCGTGGCGGCCACGGTACGCGAGCCGGCCTCGACCATGAGCTGGCGCAGCCGGCCGATGTTGCGCTCGGCGATGCGGTTCGTGGGATCCACGGCCAGCGCCGACTGGTAGTGCTCGCGGGCCATCGCCAGCTCGCCCATCTCCCAGTACGCCTTGGCGAGGCGGTTCTGGGCGGCACTGTCGGGACCCATCTCGAGGACCTTCTGGTTGGCTTCCGCGGCCGCGGACCAGTCGGCCCGACGCGCGGCATCGATGGCCTGATCGACGAGGTGGCGCTTCAGGCGGCTGGCCGTCATGGCGCTCGATACGGCGACGGTCGCGTTCTGGGTGAAAGGATCGAAGCTCATGCGTTCCTCAGTCATGGGTTGGTGGATCTGTGCGGGGCGACGTGCCGGCGGGTTGCGGGCACGGGCAGACGCCGCCGCGTCCACGCGAGCCCGAATCGTACCACCCCGGTCCCAGGGTGCCCACCTGGTCGGCCAGGGCACCGCAGCAGCGTGGCTGCCGATGTCCGCCCCGGCTCCTGCCTGCCTCGACCCGGTGGGACATCCCGGGGGGCCTGGAGGTGCTCAGGCGGGCAGGCGATGCGGCTTGCCGTGCATGAGCGCCAGGAACTCTGCCAGGGGCAGGCAGTTGGCGACCCTATCGGCCTCCAGCCAACCCCGCCTCGCCATGGCCACGCCGAAGTCGAGGTGCCGCCACTCGGACCGCTCGTGGGCGTCCGATGAGATGACGAACCCACAGCCTGCCTCGCGCGCCGCGCGGATGCGCTCCGCCGCCAGATCGAGGCGCGGCGCGCTGCCGTTGATCTCGAGCAGCGTGCCCGTCTCAGCGGCCAACCGGAAGAAAGCCTCCCAATCGAGGTCCAGGTCGGGCCGTTGGCCGATCTTGCGGCCGGAGGGATGGCTGATGATGTCCACGTGAGGGCTGCGCATGGCCAGCTCGTAGCGCGCCATGAGTCGTTCGCGAGGCTGGCGCCGGCCCACGTGCAGGGAGGCCACGACGACATCGAAGCGTGCCAGGAGCGCGTCGTCATAGTCGAGCCGGCCATCCGCGGTGATCTCCAGCTCGCAACCGTGCAGGAGCTGGAAGCCGTCTGGGTGGGCGCCCGACGGCAGCTCATCGGCTGCCAGCTCCCGAGCGAAGCGTTCGTTGAGCTCGGCGATGACCCGGCGCTGCTGTTCGACGCGCGCCGGTGACAGGCCGTTGGCGATCCCCAGGCTCTGTGAATGGTCGGTAAGGACCTGGTAGCGGCGCCCCGCCACACGGGCCGATCCGACCATGACCTCCAGCGGCTCTCGGCCATCCGACCAGTCCGAGTGGCTGTGGCAGTCGCCGCGCAGGTCCTCCAGCCGGACGAGCCGCGGCAGCTTGCCCGTCTCGGCCGCCTCGATCTCGCCCTGCCCCTCGCGCAGCTCAGGCGGGATCTCATCCAGTCCAAGGCAGGCGTACAGATCGGCCTCGCTGGCGAACGTCCGCAGCCCGGCGATGCCGGGTTGCGAGACGTCGGGCACACCCGCCTCGCCACCCAGGTTCACGCCACCTCCGCCGATGGCCAGCAGGCCGTGCTCGGAGAGCGACCAGCCCAGCCGTCGGGCCCGATGTCGCAGCGCCACGTTGTGAGCGGCGGACCCCGTGAAGTGCACGAGATAGCTGCCGGCCGCGCCCGGCGGCATGGTCATGACGTCCAGCTGAGGGCCATCACGCAGGCGCAGGCTGAGCCGGACGTGTCCGACGGGCTGGTCGTCGACGGGACCCGGCTCCAGCGCCGGGGTCGCCGCCAGTCTTGCCAGGACGGCGTCCGGCTGCTCCGTCTCGACGAGCACGTCGATGTCGCCGACGGTCTCGCAGCCCCGCCGCACCGATCCGCAGACCGTCGCCGAGCGCACGCCGGGCAACGCCTCCACGAGCTCCACGATGCGTCCCGCGAGCTCCCGTGCCTCCGAGATCAACATTCGCCGGGCCGGCCCACGAGCCGCCTCGGCGATGGCCTCCAGGATGCGTGCCTCGCTGCGCGCGCCGAGGCCACGCACCTCCCGCAGGCGGCCGGACCGAGCGGCCGCTTCGAAGCCTCCGAGCGTGGCGATGCCCAGCTCGCGCCAGGCCTCGCCGATGGTACGCGGTCCGACACCCGGGATGGCCAGCAGATCACGGAGCGTGGGTGGCACGCCCTCGCGGAGAGCGTCGAGGTACGCGATGCGGCCGCTCGCGACGAGCTCGTTGAGACGCTCGGTGATGCTCGACCCGACTCCCCGCAGCTCGAGTGCACGGCCGGCCCGAACCTCGGCCGCCACGTCCAGCGGGCTGCGGGCCACCGACTCCGCGGCGCGGCGGTAGGCGCCCACCTTGAAGGCCGACTCGCCCTTGATCTCGAGCAGGTCGGCGATCTCGACCAGCATGGCCGAGATGCCAGCGTTGCTGAGGATCCGTCGCGCGGCGTTCGCGCCGACGTCGTCCGCCCGGCCATCCGCCGACGCCGCTCAGGCAGCCACGACGCGGTCCCGACCCTGCCGCTTGGCGCGGTAGAGCGCCTGATCGGCACGCTCCACGAGGCGTGGGCTGGCAGCCTGGTCGGGAGCGGCCACAGCGACCCCGACCGAGACCGTGACCGGCTTGTCGATGCCGAGGCTGGCCGGATGGAGCTGCACCACGGCACGTCGGATGCGTTCGCCGACCTCGACGGCCTGCTCGCCCGACGTCCGCCGCAGGAGCACCGCGAACTCCTCGCCACCGTAGCGGGCCGGTGTGTCCTCGGTGCGCACGGTCCGGCCGATGGCGTCCGCCACGGCCCGCAGTACGCGGTCACCGGTGGCGTGGCCGAAGCGATCGTTGAGGATCTTGAAGTGGTCGATGTCGATCATGAGGATGCCCAGGGTGTCGTCGGTGCGACGGCGAGGCCGCTCCATGTCCAGGGCTTCGTCGAAGTATCGGCGGTTGGGCAGGCCAGTCAGCACGTCGATCTTGGCGCCACGTTCGGCAGCCTCGAGGGCATAGGCGCGGGTGAAGGCCGTGGCCACTTCGACGGCAGCCCAGCTCAGGAGCCGACGGTCGCCCTCGCTCCAGGCACCGCGGCTGCGTCGCGCCAGCAGCAGCGCCCCAAGGAAGCGCCGCTCGGACACCAGGGGCGTGGCCAGCGTGTGAGGCAGCCCGTAGGCAGAGCGCACGCGGCGCGCGATCTCCTCGGCTGCCGCAACCGCCTCATCGCCGGGACCTCCTGCGCTCTCGCCGACACCCTCGTCGAGTTCGCCGGCAAGCTTGGTGCTGCGAGCCTCCAGCTCGGGACGCAGCGTCGTCCGGGACGGCGGAGCATCTGCCCGTGCGGCGACCAGGGTGACCTCCACGTGCCCGTCAGGCTGGCGCACCCGCGCCACGACCACGTGATCGGCATCTGTGGCGGCCCGCAGGTCGGAGATGACCGTGTCGACGACGGCCTCGGGCGAGAGCGATCGCGAGAGGCCGGAGACGATGCGGCGCATGGCGGCCTCGCGCTCGAGGCGGTTCCTGGTCAGGGACGCCGAAGTCACGGACATGGCGTAGAGCGCCAGGGCCAGTGCCAGGAGACCGAGGGCCAGGAGCACGTCGATGGGCGCGATCCCGCCGTCCACGAGCAGCCAGGTGCAGAGTATGGCGAGGCCGGCCAGGCTGCCCACGAGCACCAAACGCGCCCGCTCGAGCCGGCGCCCGAGCTGCCCATCCGTGAGCGTCTCGGGGGCCATCTGCAGTTCGCGGCTGCCCGGCTCGCCGTCCGGGCTGCTGGTCGATTCGGTCACGATGCGAGGATGGCACAGGCCGCGTTGGCGCGCGAGGCCCCGGCCGACCCGAGGCGCGGTCCGTCGCCACTGTCTCCACCAGATGTCAACCTCGCGGGGCCAGTCTCACCGGGGCGTCAGTCTCCCCGGGGCGTCAGTCTCGAGGGCGCTTGGCCGAAACCCTGGCGAAGTGCTTGTCCACCCAGTCGCGGATGGCCGGGAGGTCGGGCTTGATGCTGCCGTCGCCGGCCGCGCCGGCCCAGGTCGCCGGCGCCAGGACCTTCATGTTCGTCTCGGGCAGCTTCACCTTCTCGAGCAGGGCATAGAGCTGGCCGGCCGACTCGACCGTCTTGGGGATGTTGGTCTCGACGAGGTCACGGACGCGCAGGAGGGTGCCCAGCAAGGCTACGCCGGCACCGCGATCGTCGATGACCGCCTTGATGGCGGAGCGCACGATGTCCTGCTGTCGCTCAGCGCGGCGGTAGTCGCTGTTGTACTCGGTGCCCATGGTGCCGTGGCGCGAACGAGCGTAGACGAGCGCTGAGTGGCATTTCTTCGGCTTGGGCTTGCACTTGGGGTCGCCCTTGAGCGTGTAGTCGTCCTGCACGGGGAACCACACGCCACGTGAGCTGCCGTGGTGGTATGAGGTGTCCAGCACCTCCTCTTCCACGTCCACGCGCACGCCGCCCAAGGTGTTGACGAGATTGGCGAAGGTGCCGAAGCGCGTCAGTGCCCAGTAGTCGATCTCTGTGCCGAGCAGAGTGCCGATGTCCTTGCTGAACTTCTTCAGTCCATCGCGATCGAGGGCCGCATGCGAGAGGGTCGGGTCGCGGTAGCGCAGGTAGTAGATGGAATTGACCCGCGTGCCGCCGCTGTTGCTGCCGTCGGCGAGCGGGATGCCGGACATGTCACGCGGGATGCTCACCAGTGCCGCCTCACCCGTCGTGGGGTCGATGGTGGCCACCATGAGCACGTCGAGGCGCTCACCCCCGGAGTCGGGACGCCAGTCCGATCCGACGAGGAGCACGGTCAGGCGGCCATCCTTGCCCAGCTGGACAGGTAGCCCGCGGCGCGGCGTGGTCGTCGTGCGCTGCCCCTGGTTGGAGCGGGAGTCCGTGGCCAACTGGCGCATCGAATCAAGGGCGATGCGCAGTCCGTCCTCGTCCTGTACCAGCCCTGGCGACATGGCCGCGACCGGCGACACGCTCCCGAAGAGGAGCATCGACAGCAACAGCGGAGCGAGGCGCGAGCTACCCGCGAGGCGTCCCATCAGGCCGAACGGTACTCCAAGTCGCCTACATCATCACCAGGCCGCCGTCGACGGCGAGCACCTGGCCCGTGATGAACGCGGCTTCGTCTGAGGCGAGGAAGGCGACCGCGTCGGCGATCTCCTCCGGTGCACCGAAACGCCCCAGGGGCGTGCGCGCCTTCAGCTCGTCGAGCAACTCCTGGGCCAAGCCCGAGGTCAGCTCCGTCTCGATGAAGCCCGGTGCCACGGCGTTGCAGGTGATGCCGCGACTGGCGAGCTCCCGGGCCGTGGCCTTGGTGAGACCGATGAGCCCGGCCTTGGCCGACGAGTAGTTCGCCTGGCCCATCTGGCCGGCCTGCCCGGAGACGCTGGTGATGTTGATGATGCGACCGCTCCGCGCCTTGAGCATGGGGCGCGTGACGGCCTTGATGGCGAAGAAGGCGCCCGACAGGTTGGTGGCGATGACGTCCGACCAGTCCTCGGGCTTCATGCGCATGATGAGGTCGTCGCGCGTGATGCCCGCGTTGTTGACGAGGATGTCGATGCGCCCGAAGGCCGCCGCCGCGGCCTCGATGAGCGCGCTCGCCGAGGCCTGCTCAGCGGCATCGGCCTGCACGGCCAGTCCTCGGCGGCCCGTGGCTTCGATGGCCGCCACCACGCCGGCGGCGGCCTCGTGCTTGCCGTGGTAGCTGATGCACACGTCAGCGCCCTGCTCGGCCAGCCGCAACGCGATGGCACGGCCGATGCCACGCGAACCACCCGTGACCACGGCACTCTTGCCCGACAGATCGATCATGCCTCCTCCTCTGGCTGCGCCGGCGCGGGGTCGCCCGGGATGACGTCGTCGAGCGGGACCGGCGGCCCACCCGGAGCGGCCAGCACGGCAGCCAGGCGGGGTGGCATGGGATCGACCGAGGCCCAGTCGAGCGGCGCCCGCACGCTGGCCACCGGCTTGACATCGTCGCTGCGCGCGGAGTTGGCGGGGTCGGCGGTCCAGGTGATGGCCGCAGCACCACTGGTGAAGCCGGCCCCAAAGGCGAAGAGGACGAGCTTGTCGCCCGGCTTGACGCGGCCACCGCGGACAGCCTCGTCGAGGGCGATGCCCACGGAGGCTGCCGAGGTGTTGCCGTAGCGGTCGATGTTGACGACCATCTTCTCCATGGGCAGGCCCAGGCCCCGGGCCACGGCCTCGATGATGCGGATGTTGGCCTGGTGCGGGATGAAGAGGTCCACCTCTTCCGGCTCCCAGCCGGCCTTGGCGATCGCTGCCAGGGCCGAGGCCGCCAGGGTCCGCGTGGCGTAGCGGTAGGTCTCGCGGCCCTCCATCCGGATGAAGTGCTCCCCGCGCCTGGCCGTCTCCATGCTCGACGGGCTGCGTGAGCCGCCCGAGGGCAGCCAGATCATGTAGGCACCGTCCGGGTCGGTCGTCATCTCCAGGCCGGCCAGCCCTCCCCCGCCCTCCTCAGAGGCGGAGAGCACGACCGCTCCGGCCCCGTCACCGAAGAGGATGCAGGTGGTGCGGTCTGAGAAGTCGATGAAGCGCGTCAGCAGCTCCGCGCCGATGACCAGCACGTGGCGGGCCATGCCGCTGCGGACGAAGGCGTCAGCCGCGGCGTAGCCGTAGACGAAGCCGGAACAGGCCGCGGCGACGTCGAAGGCGGCCGCCGTGCTGTTCCCGATGGCCTCCTTGACGAGGACGGCAGTCGAGGGCATGGGGTAGTCCGGCGTCAGCGTGGCCACCATGATGACGTCGATGTCGTCGGGCGACAGGCCGGCCACGGCCACGGCGCGCTTGGCTGCGATGGCGCCCAGGGTGGCCGTCGTCTCATGCGGGGCCGCCACGCGCCGCTGGCTGATGCCCGTGCGCGTGCGGATCCACTCATCCGAGGTGTCCACGATGCGCTCGAGGTCCGTGTTGGAGAGGACGCGCTCAGGCACGTAGGAGCCCCAGCCGCTGATGCGCACGCTGGCCGGCGCGCCGGCCGTGTAGGAGCCCGGGCCACTCATGCCGGATCCACCTCGATGAGCGTCTGGCGCGCCTTGACCAGGTCGCCGTCACCGACGGCGAGGTGGCGGACGGTGCCGGTGACGTCGCTCTTGATCTCGTTGAACAGCTTCATGGCCTCGATGAGGCCGATGACCTGCCCGGCATTGACCGGGCCGCTCTCCCGGACGTAGGGCTCGGCGCCGGGTGACGGCGAGCGGTAGAAGACCCCGGTCAGAGGCGCCACGATGGCGTGCGAGCCCCGGGGCCGGGCCGGCTCTTCGGGCGGTGGTGCTGGCTCGCTCGGGGATTCGCCGACGGTAACGGCGGCGGCGTATGGCGCCAGTGCGGCCGGCGTGCGCAGGGTCACGCTCGTGCCCGCGACCTCTACCTCGAGCTCGGAGAGCCCCGAACGCTCCAGCAGCGCCTCCAGGCGGTCGATGAGGGCGACGAGACGAGCGACCTCGGCGGATCGGCTCATCCGTCGGCCCAGCGCTGCAGCACGATGGCCGCGTTCTGACCGCCGAAGCCGAAAGAGTTCAAAAGGGCCACGTCCAGGTCGCGACGGCGTGCCCGGAGCGGCGTGAGGTCCAGTGCGCCGGCGCGCTCGTCGGGATCCACCAGGTTCAGGGTGGGAGGCACGACGCCTTCCTCCAGCGCTTTCACGACAGCCACGGCGGCGATGGCGCCGGCCGCGCCCAGTGTGTGGCCGATGGACGACTTGGTGGCGGTCACGCTGACCTGCGGGGCATGGTCGCCAACCAGTGTGTTGATGGCCAGCAGTTCGGTCGGGTCACCTTCGCCGGTGCTGGTGGCGTGAGCGCTGACGAGGTCGATGCGCTCTGCTCCCAGGCCGGCCTTGACCAGCGCCCGGCGTGCGGCCCGTACGGCACCCGCCCCGCCCGGTGAGGGCGTGGTGATGTGGTGGCCGTCGGCTGTGGCGCCGTAGCCACGGACCTCGGCATAGATGTGCACGCCGCGCCGAATGGCGTGGTCCAACCCCTCGAGGACCAGCGCCGCGGCTCCTTCGGACACGACGAAGCCGTCGCGGGCAGCGTCGAAGGGGCGGCTGGCCGCAGAGGGCTCGTGGTTGCGAGTCGAGAGGGCACGCATGGCCGCGAAGCCGCCCACCGTGGCGCCCTGCACGGAGGCCTCGCAGCCCCCCGCGACCATGATGTCGGCGTCGCCGCGCCGGATCGATCTCGCTGGCCTCGCCCAGGGCGTGCCCCGACGATGCGCAAGCGCTGGTGGTCGAGAAGTTGGGACCCAGGGCGCCGAAGACGATGCCGGCCACGCCGGAGGGCATGTTGGCGATGACCATGGGGATGAAGAAGGGACTGAGACGCGTCAGACCGCTCGTGAGCGAGATGCCGATCTGCTCGATGAGGGTGGCCGTGCCGCCCAGGCCGGACGACATGAGGATGCCCGTCTGCTCGGCCAGGCTGCCCTCTAGGCGGCCCGGCAGGCCGGCGTCGTCGAGCGCTTCGCGCGTGGCCACCAGGGCCAACTGCGTGGTGCGGTCATTGCGCCGTACCTCCTTGCGGTCGAGGACCCCGGAGGAATCGAAGTCGGGCACCTCGCCGGCGATACGGCTGCCCAGACCATCGGCATCGAACAGCGTGATGGGGCGAACACCCGACTCGCCGGCCACGAGGCGCCGCCAGTACACGGGCACGCCGCTACCCAGGGGCGTGACCGCTCCCAGCCCGGTCACGACCACGCGGCGCCCGCGGGCGACATCGCTCATCGCACGAATCTCCCGGTGCGGATCGTGGCGGCACGGTAGACGTCGGACGGGAGACCGCGCTGGCTGACCTCTTCGGCCGCCGTCTGCGCATCGTACGCGACACGATACAGCTGGGCCTCCGGCTCCTCAGCCTCAGCCACGGTGAGCATCGCCCAGCAGGCGTCGGGAGTGCCGTCGAAGGCATAGCCGCAGGAGCCCGGGTTCACCAGCAGCTTGCGGCCCAGCTCGCGGACGTCCGCCACGTGCGTGTGCCCACAGCAGATGACCCGCGCATCCGTGCGCGTGGCGTACTGCATCGTCACGGCCGCGTCGAGATCGACGGCCAGGCCCGCTGTCTGGCTGCCCGGCGAGGCGTGACAGGCCAGGACGAGCTGGTCGCCGACGGCGATGCGGCGCTCGGCAGGCAAGCGACGCAGGTACTCCAGCTGCCCTGCATCGAGCTGCTCACGAGCCCACTCCGCGGCAGCGCGGTGACCCGCCGGTACCTCGTCGAGCCACGGGAAGGCGGCCGTGAAGTCGCCGTCTGCGACGGCGATGTCCGTGTTGCCCGAGATGACCAGGGCGCCGGCGGCATCCAGCTCCATGACGGCACTCAGCACCTCCGCGGGACGCGGACCGTTGAACACGAGGTCGCCAAGGATGGCCAACCGATCCGGCTTCCGGGCCTCGATATCGGCCAGGGCCGCCTGGAGAGCCAGGGCGTTGCCGTGGATGTCGGCGAGGAGCGCGACACGCAGGCCGCTCACCGGAGCGCCTCAGCCGGGGGGATGACGAAGGAGATGCGCGCCTCGCAGCAGACCTCACCGTCGACCGAGGCCACGGCGCGGCCCTTGCCGAAACGGCGACCCAGCTTCTCCATGGTCACCTCGAGGGTCATGCGGTCGCCCGGTTGCACGATGCGCTTGAAGCGACACTCGTCGATGCCGGCGAAGAGGCCGATGCGATCGCCGAACCCTTCGCTACGGGCGACGTAGATGGCCATCGTCTGCGCCAGGGCCTCCACCTGCAGGACGCCGGGCATGACAGGCAGGCCCGGGAAGTGGCCTCCGAAGAACCACTCGCCCGCGGTGACGGCCTTCTCGGCCCGGATGTAGCCCCGCTCGCGGTCCTCCTCGAGGACGCGGTCGACGAGCAGGAAGGGCCAACGGTGCGGGATGAGCCGCTGCAGCTCGGCGGTGCTGAGCAGCACCGTCGTCTGTTCGGTGGCGGGCGGCGCGTCTGTCATGGTCTCCTTCTCACATCTGGGCCAGCTCAGGCCTCGCCGGCGCCGGCCGCGGCGTCCAGGAAGGCCGCGGCACCCTTGCGGTCGAGCAGATTCGTGTCGAAGCCACCGGAGAGGAACGTGGGGTCCTCGAGGATGGCCCGATGGAACGGGATGTTGGTTTCCAGCCCATCCACGAGCAGCTCCTTGAGGGCCACCCGCGAGCGCGCCACGGCGCTCTCCCGGTCCGGTCCCCAGACGATCAGCTTTCCAAGGAGCGAATCGTAGTACGGCGGGACCTCGTAACCGCTGTAGAGGTGCGTCTCCATGCGGACCCCGGCGCCGCCGGGCGGCACATAGTGCTCCACGGTCCCGACCTGCGGCCGGAAGTCGGCGCGCACGTCCTCGGCGTTGATGCGGAACTCGATGGCGTGGCCACGCAGGCGCACGGCCTCCTGCCCGTAACCGAGGGGTTCTCCGGCCGCCAGGCGGATCTGCTCAGCCACGATGTCGATGCCGGAGAGCATCTCCGTGATGGGGTGCTCGACCTGGATGCGGGCGTTGATCTCGATGAAGAAGTAGCGCCCCTCGCCGTCGACGAGGAACTCCAGGGTGCCCACGTTGCGGTAGCCCGCCGCCAGGGCAGCCCGAACGGCCGACTCGGCCAGCTCGATCCGCGTGGCATCGTCGATGGCCGGACTGGGCGCCTCCTCGACGATCTTCTGGTGACGTCGCTGCACCGAGCAGTCGCGCTCGCCCACGTGCACGCCCCGGCCGTAGTTGTCGATGATGACCTGCACCTCCACGTGGCGGGTGCGTTCCAGCCACTTCTCCAGGTACAGCGAGTCGTCCCCGAAGGCGGCCCGTGCCTCGGATCGGCACACGGTCAGCGCCTGCTGCAGCTCGCGCGCGGTGCGTGCCAGGCGCATGCCCTTGCCACCCCCACCCGCCGAGGGCTTGATGAGCAACGGGTACCCGATGCGCCCGGCCTCCGCGAGGGCGTGGTCGTCATCCCGCAGCATGCCCTCCGACCCGGGCACCACGGGCAGGCCTTGCTGCGCCAGCAGCTGTCGCGTACCGGCCTTCGAGGCGAAGCGCTCCAGCACCTCCGCGGAGGGGCCGATGAAGACGAGGTCGTGGGCGCGCGTCATCTCGGCGAAGGCATCGTCCTCCGAGAGGAAGCCGTAGCCCGGGTGGATGGCGTCGCAGCCGCTGACCAGCGCCGCCGAGATGACCGCCGCCGCGGACAGGTAGGAGCGCGAGGACTCGGCCGGCCCGATGCAGATGGCCTCGTCGGCCATGAGGACGGCACGCGACTCACGATCAGCCTCGCTGTGGGCGACGACGGCCTCGATGCCCATGCCGCGACAGGCCCGCAGGATCCGGACCGCGATCTCGCCGCGGTTGGCGATGAGGACCCGACCGATCATCGCGCCGCCTCCGGCGTCGAAGCGGCCGCGGCACCAGGCACCGGCTCTTCCGAGGCTCCATCGACGGCCGCCACGTCATCGTCGTTGCCGGCTTCACTGCCCAGTGGGTCGATCTCGACGAGCACCTGCCCGTACTCCACGGCCTGGCCGATCTCGGCCAGGACGGCGCTGACGATGCCCCCGATGGGGGCCGTGACCTCCTGTGCGATGCCCAGCACGTCGACGCTGCCCAGGGTGTCCCCGGCGGTCACGGCGTGTCCCACGACGAGGGCGGGAGCCGGGCTGAAGTAACCCACGGCCGGGGACCGGGTCTGGCTCGCTCCCTGGTCGTCACTCTGCGGTCCAAGCGTGTCGCCAGCGTGGCCGCGTGACGGGCGCCGGGCTGTCCGCAGCTCGCGGCGCAGCCGCACCCGCCAGCCGCTGTCACGGACCTCGACCTCAGCCAGCCGGCTGGCCCGCAGCCGCGCGACGAGTGCCGGCAGGATCTCGTCGACCAGGGCGTCGAGGTCGATGGCCAGGTCCACCGCCACGTTGCCGGGAGCACCCCGAGCCGCATCGTCCGTCACCGATCACTCTCCTCGGCTGCCACATGCGCATGCCCACCGACCTCGCTGTCGCGGACACCGTTCGCCTCATCGGCCACGCCGGGATCGAGCGGCTCGCCCTCCCCGACGTTGACCACGGTACGGCCCGAGTCGAGCAGCGCTCGCAGCCGTTCCACGATGTTCTGGCGTTCACGGCGCTCACGCACCGGCAGGTCGGCCGTCGTGAAGGCACCGAAGTCACGATAGCGCGCGTAGCGTCGGCGGACGAGGGCGTCGAGATCCTTGTGGACGAGCGCCTCGAGCTGGGCCTCGATGGCTTCGCCCAGCCTGTGAGCGGTCTCGCGCGGATCCTGGTGGGCCCCGCCGGTCGGCTCGGCGATGACCAGGTCGATGACGCCGAGGGCCTCCTGCTCGCGCGCCGTCAGGCGCATGGCCACGGCGGCCTGCTGCGCGGCGTCCGGGGTCCGCCACAGGATGCTGGCGCAGCCCTCCGGCGAGATGACCGAGTAGATGGCGTTCTCGAGGGCCATCACGACATCACCCACGGCGATGGCCAGCGCTCCGCCCGATCCGCCCTCGCCGGTGATGACGGTGACGATGGGCGTGCGCAGGCTCGTCATGAGGGCGATGTTGCTGGCGATGGCCTCCGCCTGGCCGCGCTCCTCCGAGGCCGCGTCGGGTGCCGCGCCCGGCGTGTCCACGAAGGTCACGACCGGCAGGCCGAGGCGCTCTGCCAGCTTCATGAGTCGGCCGGCCTTGCGGTAGCCCTCCGGGTGGGGCATCCCGAAGTTGCGCTTGATGTTCTCCTCGACGTCGGCGCCTTTCTGGTGACCCAGGAAGACGACGCGGTGCTCGCCGATGCGCGCGAAGCCGCCCACGAGGGCCGGGTCATCCCCGAAAGTGCGGTCCCCGTGCAGCTCCACGACGTCCTCGGCCATGGCGGCCAGCAGCTCCAGGGTGTGCGGCCGCTGCACGTTGCGGGCCAGCTGCACGCGCGCCCAGACAGCCTCCCTGAGCGCCTCGTCGCCGACCTCGCCCTGCGACACCGTCTCCGACGCAGCCCTCCTCACCGTCGCGCCAGCTGGCTCGGCCGCGGACGCCCTAACCTCGGCTGCTGTCGCGACGCTGCTCTTCGCTCGCTCAGCCACGGATCGACTCGGCATCATTGCTGCCGTCACCGTCGGCCGGCGACCGTCGGTCACGGCCATCCGCAGGCCCCACCGGCAGGCGCTCGCGACGAGGCTGCAAGTAGTCCAGCAGGAGGGCCAGCCGGTCGCGCAGCTCGGCTCGTGGCACCACCTGGTCGATGAAGCCGTGGCGGAAGACGAACTCTGCCCGCTGGAAACCCACGGGCAGTTCGTCGCCAGTGGTGCCAGCGGCGACGCGGGCACCGGCGAAGCCGATGAGGGCATTGGGCTCGGCCACGTTCACGTCCCCGAGTGCCGCGAAGGAAGCGAAGACGCCGCCAGTGGTGGGATCGGACATGACACTGATGAAGGGGACGCCGGCACGTGACAGGCGCTCGACGGCGGCACAGGTCTTGACGAGCTGCATGAGGGCCAGCGTGCCCTCCTGCATGCGCGCCCCGCCCGAAGTGCTGATGGTGATGTAGGGGATGCCCTCCTCGAGGGCTGCCTCCGCGCCGCGCGTGACCTTCTCGCCCACGACGGAGCCCATCGAGCCGCCCATGAAGGCGAAGTCCATGGCGCAGATGGCGATGGGCTTGCCTCGGATCCTGCCCATGCCCCAGACGGCCGCGTCGCGGATGCCCGTCTTGGCTCGCTGCTCGCGGATCTTGTCGGGGTACGTCTTGAGGTCCACGAAGCCCAGCGGGTCGAGCGATTCGAGGCCGGCATCGCGCTCCTCGAAGCTGTCCGGGTCAAGCAGGAAGCGCAGGCGCGCGTCGACACGCAGGCGGAAGTGGTGCCCGCAGCGGGGACAGACGCGCAGGGTCTTCTCGAGCTGCTTGTTGTAGATCATCTCGCTGCAGCCGGGACAGCTGGTCCAGAGGTCGGCGCGCGACGATTCGGGGCGCGGCCGGAAGGGCAGGCGGATGGGCACTAGAGGCTTCCCCCGGCGGCTCGGCCACGACGCCACGCCAGCAGCGCGGCTCCAGCGATGGGGATGGCCAGGGAGACCCCTGAGGCGATGGCACCACCGGCCAGCAGGCCACGGCGGCGGCGGGGCGAAGATGCGGCCGTCTGGGAGGCCGCCCCGTACGGCAGCCGGATGACGGGTATCGCCGGATCCTCCGCCTGGGCCCGGCGCCTCGAGAGCGCGAGCGGATCGGGGCTCGGGCGACGGGCGGCGGTGAGACGCTGCGCCAGGTGCTCCTCGAAGCGGAAGCGGGGATGGTAGCGAGGCAGCGCATCGTGCAGCAGCCGTGCCGTGGCCAGCAGGTCCGCCGTCTCCATGGGCAGGGGCCGATCGCGGTCTGTGAGCAGGTCGTCGATGGCCAGGTCGAGGTCGGCGGCCGCTCCGCCCCGACTGTTCACGAGGCCAGCTGACGGCGCACCGATTCGAGGGCGCGGTGGATGAGCACGCGGACGGCGCCCTCCGATTTGCCCATGAGCTGGCCGATCTCGCGAGCGCTGAGCTCGTGGACGATGCGCAGCTGAAGGGCCAGACGACGCTCGTCGGGCAGCGCCATCACGGCCTGCCAGGCCCGCTCGGCCTCCAGGCGCGCGACGACCGTAGCAGCCGGGTCGTCCGCTGCGCGGACCTCCAGGGCCGCGTCGATGACCTCCACGGGGCGGCGGCGGCGCGTGCGGCGCTCGTTGGCCACGACATGCCTGGCGATCGTGTAGAGCCAGACCTTGAAGGTGCTTCCCTCGCCCTCAGCCTGCTCCCGGAAGCGGGGCAGCGCATCGAGCGCCCGGAGGAATACCTGCTCGGTGATGTCCTCGGCGAGGTGCGGGTCACGGATCTCGTAGAACGCGAGTGAGTAGATGTGGGCCACGTATCTCCGGTACAGCGGTTCGAAGGCGGCGGGGTCGTGCCGAGCGGCCTCGACGGCCGTCCGATCCACGTCGAACGGGACGACGACCGTGGCAGCCTCAGCACGCCCACTCCCCTTCCAGAACACCGAGGCAGTCTAGCCGTTACAGGGGCCGGGCAGATCCGCCGACGATGCAGGCCACCACCTCACCGACCCCCACGCTGCGGACCTCCCCGCTCGCCGTCTCGAGCACCAGCAATGCCCCGCTCTCGATGTCGACGCCGACCGCCCTGCCCTGCAGCTGGCTGCCGCCCGTCTCGACGGTGACGTCGGCAGCGGTGGTCACCTGCGCATCCGCCCATCGCTGGCCATCGAAGCGGCCGGCCCGGAGCTGCCCGTAGAGCGGCGCCAGGTGCGCCAGCCAGGTCGTCAGCACGATCTCGCGATCGATGGCGCCAGCCCCGGCCTCGCGAAGGCTCCCCATCGTGGTCGCCAGATGGGGCGGGAAGTCCGTCGCCGGCCAGTCCACGTTGAGGCCCAGACCCACGACGACGCTGATCAGGCGCTCGCCGTCCGCCTCGGTTTCGGCCAGCACGCCCCCGACCTTGCGCAGGCGCCCCTCCCGAACGGTCACGATGTCATTGGGCCACTTGAGGGCCAGGCGCTCGGCTCCGGGCGGAAGCAGGGCCGTGGCCGCGTCCAACACGGCCATGGCGGTCACGGCCGGCAGCCGCCAGGCCTGCGCCAGCGGCAGGTCAAGGGGCCGGAAGCCGGCCGAGACCAGCAGCGCGCGTCCCGACGGCGCCAGCCAGCGGCGCCCCAGGCGGCCCCGCCCTGCCGTCTGCTGGTCGGCGACGGCAAGGCAGATCTCCGCCTGGCCTTCGGCCAGCCAGGCGCGCACGACGTCCTGCGTGGAGGCGACCCTGGTGAATCGCTCCAGGCGGGCGATGGCTGGTATGTGCGCGCCGTCAGCGCGCCAGCCGGCCATGCGCGGCTGCTCAGGCGTCCGGCGTCTCGGGCTCCTGCAGTCGGAAGGTGCGGTGCACAGCGCGGGCGGCCGCGTCCAGCTCGTCCTCAGCGATGATGCAGGTGATGCGGATCTCCGAGGTCGAGATCATGCTGATGTTGATGCCCTCGTCGGCGAGTGCCCCGAACATCTGGGCCGCGTAGCCCGGTGAGTTGTGGATTCCCTCTCCGACGATGGAGATCTTGGCCACGGCTGCGTCCGTGGCGATGGCGGCAAAGCCGAGGTCCTTCGAGAGCAGCTCGAGAAGGCGCTCGGCGCGTGCCAGGTGGGTGCGGTCCACCGTGAACGAGAGGTCCGTGCTGCCATCGTGGCCGACGTTCTGGACGATCATGTCCACGTTGAGGCCCTGGTCCGCCATGGGCCCGAAGATCGCCCGCGCGATGCCGGGCCGATCCGGGACGCCGATGAGGGTGACCTTGGCCACCTTGCGATCCAGCGCCATGGCGCGGACCTTGTCGCGCAGCTCCACTGCGGATACCTCCTGGATGCTGGTGCCGGGGTGGTCGCTGAACGTGGAGCGCACCCGGATGATGACTTCGTTCACCCAGCCCAGCTCCACGGCGCGCGTCTGCATGACCTGGGCGCCCTGGTGGGCCAGCTCGAGCATCTCCTCGTAGCCGATGACGGGGATGAGCTGGGCATCCTTGACGACGCGCGGGTCGGCGGTGAAGATGCCCTCGACGTCGGTGTAGATCTCGCAGGCATCAGCCCTGAGGCGGGCGGCCAGCGCCACCGCTGTCGTGTCCGAGCCACCCCGCCCCAGCGTCGTCACCTCGCCGGTGGCGAAGGTACTGTCCGTGGAACCCTGGAAGCCCGCCACGATGACGACTCGGCCACGCTCGATCTCGGCCCGCAGGCGTGCCGGCTCGATGGTGGCGATGCGGGCCCGACCGTGGCTGGTGTCCGTGCGGATGCCGGCCTGGGGACCGGTCAGCGAGATGGCCTCGACGCCCTCGGCATGGAGCGCCATGGCCACCAGGGTGCCGCTGATGTGCTCACCGGTGGACAGCAGGAGGTCCATCTCGCGCGGGTCGGGGTCGTCCGTGATGGCGGCCGCCAACTCAAGGAGATGGTCGGTCGTGTCGCCCATGGCGCTGACGACCACTACGAGATCGGCGCCGGCGCGGCGGTCACGTGCGATGCGCCCGGCCACGTGGCGGATGCGCTCGGCATCAGCGAGCGAGGAGCCGCCGTACTTCTGGACGATGAGCCGGGACATGCCCGTGAGTCTACGCGAGAGCGCGCCCGGCGCGACCGTGGCTCGCCGTCGACGAGGCCACGACGGTGGCACCCTCAGCCCGCACCGCCTGCACGAGGGCCTGACCGGTCAGGCCCAGGGCCAGGGCCCGACGTTCCATGGCCGCGGCGATGGTGGCCGCCGCAGCTGGATCCTGGCTGAAGGCGATGATCGTGGAGCCCGCACCCGAGAGACAGGCACCCAGGGCACCCGCAGCGCGCGCGGCCGCCAGAAGCTCTGGGAGCTCCGGGTAGGCCGCAGCCCGGTAGGGCTCATGGAGACGATCCACCGTGGCCGCCGAGAGGAGGTCCAGGCGCCCCTGGCCCAGAGCGGCCACCGCCATCGCCGCGGCGCCCACGTTGTGGACGGCATCGGCGAAGGGCACCTCCTCGGGCAACGCTGCCCGCATGGCCGCGGTGGACAGGTGACGGTCGGGCACGTAGAGGGAGGCCAGCAACCCCGGTGGCGGGTCGAGGCGGATGGCCTGTGGGTGGCCGTTCGCCACCATGGCGACGCAGAGGCCGCCGTAGAGCGCGGCGGCGGCGTTGTCGGCATGACCCTCCTGGCGGACGGCCAGCTCGAGGATGCGCTGCTGGCCCAGGGCTCCGTCGAGGAACGCGTCGGCGGCCACCAGGGCAGCCACCGTCGCCGAGGCAGATGAGCCCAGGCCCCGGGAGACGGGGATGCGATTGTCCATGCGCACCCGCCAGCCCAGCTCGTCGGCGTCCACGCCGGCGTCAGCCAGCCCCTCCAGCAGGGACAGCACGAACCGGTTGCGGCGTCCCGTGGGCAGCAGGCCGGCACCTTCGCCCACCACCTGCACCAGCACGTCCTCGTCAAGGCCCGGCGCCAGGGCCTGCACCTCGATGACGCTCACGAGGTCGAGGGCGAGGGCCAGGGCGTCGAAACCGGCCCCGAGGTTGGCCGACGTGGCAGGCACGTCGACGCGCACCCAGCGCCCCACGAGTCCGGCCGCCGTCGGCAGCTGGCTCACCAGCCCAGCACGGAGCGCACGCCCACCACCGTGGGCTCGGCATCCAGCGGCGGCGTGGCCAGCGTGGCGCCCGTGTCCGGGTCCTTCAGGCCGACACCAGTGAGCACGGCCACGATGGTCGCGCCGGGGTCGATGCGGCCGGCCGCGGCAGCCTTGCGCACTCCGGCCACGGACGCGGCACTGGCCGGCTCGCAGAAGATGCCCTCGTGGCGCGCCAGGTCGCGATAGGCCGCCAGGATCTCCCCGTCGCTGACGCTGTCGATGAGCCCACCCGATTCGTCACGCGCCTGGAGGGCCAGGGCGCCGCTCGCCGGCCGCCCGATGCGGATGGCCGTGGCCACGGTCTGTGGATCGTCCACGTCATGGCCCAGCACCAGGGGCGCGGCACCCTCGGCCTGGAAGCCCAGCATGCGCGGTGTCGTCTCCACGAGCCCGACGCGGCGATACTCGCTGAAGCCGCGCCAGTAGGCGGTGATGTTGCCGGCGTTTCCGACCGGGATGGCCAGGTAGTCGGGCGCTCCGCCGAGGTCCTCGCAGACCTCGAAGGCGGCCGTCTTCTGGCCCTCGATGCGGTAGGGGTTGACGGAGTTGACGAGCGTCACACGGCGGTCGCGATCGGGCGTCTCGGTGAGCTCGCGCACGACGCGCAGCGCGTCGTCGAAGTTGCCGTCCACCGCCACCACCCTGGCGCCGGCGGCCTGCGCCTGGAGCAGCTTGCCGGCCGCGATCTTGCCTCGCGGCAGGATGACCACGACCTCGATGCCGGCCGCCGCGCCGTAGGCGGCCGCGGACGCCGACGTATTGCCGGTCGAGGCGCAGATGATGGCCTGCGTGCCCTCCTCGATGGCCTTAGCGACGGCCACCACCATGCCTCGATCCTTGAACGAGCCGGTCGGGCTCTGGCCCTCGACCTTGAGGTAGAGGAGCGGCACGCCGATGGCGCGACCGAGCGTCCGGGCATGCACGAGTGGCGTGAAGCCCTCGCCGAGCCCGAGCGGAGGGGTGGTCATCGTGACGGGCAGGAAGTCCGCGAAACGCTCCATGAGACGCGGGCGGCGCCGGCTCGTGGTCTGCTCGCGCTGCAGCTGCTGCAGCACCTGGCTCATGCGCAAGGTCAGGCGTCCGCGAGCACGGGGTAGGCGTGGCTGACACGCTCCATGAGGGCCAGGCGCCCCTCCAGGGCGGCCAGCGACAGGGGTCGGGTCACGAATCCCTCGTCGGTGGTGGCCAGCGACAGGTCCCGGATCGAATCCGGAAAGCCAGCCTCGCCCAGCCCGTCGACCACGACCATCCAGCCGCGCTCGCCGCCGAAGTCATCCTCGACGGATACCTCCGGGGCCGGCGGCAGCTGCTCCCAGGTGGAGGCCGTGGACTTGGCGAACACGAGCAGATCGGCCAGCACGGAGCTGGCGGTCGCGGGGCCTCCGGCACCGGGGCCGGCCATCGTCACGCGGCCCACCGGGTCGGCCGCGATCTCGATCAGGTTGGTGACTCCACGCGTGGCGCCCAGCGGCGAGGTGCCGGCCACGGCCATGGGCGTCACGGCGGCGCGGATCGGCCCGGCTGAGGGACGCTCGGCCCGTGCGATGAGCTTGATGGCCAGCCCGAGGCGGGCAGCCACTCCGAGGTGGGCACGCGTGACGCCCGTGATGCCGGCCGGGGCGACGGTGCCGAAGACCGGGATGCTGCGCCGCAGCGTCGTGACATCCAGCCAACCACCGAAGGCAAGGCGGGTCAGGAGGGTCAGCTTGTAGGCAGCGTCCAGCCCCTCCACGTCACTGCTCGGATCAGCCTCTGCGAATCCACGCGCCTGGGCTTCGCGGAGCACGTCGCTGTACTCCCGGCCGTCGGCCGCCATGGTGGAGAGGATGTGGTTGGTGGTGCCGTTGATGATGCCGCGCACGGAGGTGACGCGGTTGGCGCCGAGATCCCAGACCAGCGGTCCCAGCAGCGGCACTCCGCCCGCCACGGCCGCCTCGAAGCGCAGGCCCACGCCAGCCTCGCGTGCTGCTGTCTCAAGGGTGGCTCCCGCCTTGGCCAGCAGTTCCTTGTTGGCGCTCACCACCGACTTGCCGGCCGCGAAGGCCTCTCGGATGGCGTGATCAGGGGCTTCCGTGCCACCCATCAGCTCGACCACGACGTCCACGTCCTCCGCCGTCGCGACGGACGCGGCGTCGTCCGAGAGGCGGACCTCGGGCGGCAGCTCCAGCTTGCGCTCTCCGGCCGCGTCTCGCGCCGCCACGGCGACGAGCACCGGTGGCACATGGCCGCGGTCGACGGCGTTGGCTCGCCAGTCCGGGTCGAGCAGCCGGGCGGCCACGGCCGAACCGACCGTCCCGAGGCCCAACAGCCCGACACGCCTGGCCTGGCGCACGGCTTGATCCGAGGTCAGCGCCCCGGCGTCATGCGGATCCATCTGCCGATCGTAGCGCAGCCCCGCCGTGCCGATCGGCTCCGGCTGCCATCGCCACGCTCGGCAGCTGCCCATGACCCGCGCCGGGCCTTGTGGCGAGCCATGGCCACCGGCCGGACTGCTAGGCTCTTGGCGATGACCGACAGCCGTCCCTCCACCACGGTCGCTGCGCCCGCCGCACGAGGCCGCGTCTTCTCCGGCGTCCAGCCCTCCGGCCTGCCTCACGTCGGCAACCACCTGGGCGCCTTCAGCAACTACATCGCCATGCAGGACGGCTATGAGGCCATCTACTGCATCGTCGACTACCACGCACTGACCAGCACCCACGACGCCGAGCTCATCCGCCGCAACACGCAGGAGATGGCTCTCGGCCTGCTGGCGCTGGGGCTCGACCCCGATCGCGCCGTCCTCTTCCGCCAGTCAGACCGGCCCGAGCACGTCGAGCTCATGTGGCTGCTGGCCTCAGTCACGCCCACCGGATGGGTCGAGCGGACACCCTCGTTCAAGGAAAAGAAGCGCAACCAGCCTGATGATGTCAACCTCGCCCTGC
Source organism: uncultured Chloroflexia bacterium (assembly GCA_963825995.1). Taxonomy (GTDB): domain Bacteria; phylum Chloroflexota; class Limnocylindria; order Limnocylindrales; family CSP1-4; genus JAFMJV01. The sequence goes on along the minus strand of CAWGVH010000006.1, from coordinate 367,658 downwards.
TTTCCTATCCGGTGTTGCAGGCAGCCGACATCGCCATCTACAAGGCCAGCTACGTGCCCGTGGGCAAGGATCAGGCCGCCCACCTCGAGCTGGCCCGAGAGATCGTGCGTGCCTTCAACGCGCGCTATGGGGAGACCTTCCCTGAGCCGGCGGCCGTCTTCTCCGAGGCGCCCATCGTGAAGGGCACGGACGGTGCCAACAAGATGTCCAAGTCGCTCGGCAATGTCATCGAGATCTTCGCCCACGAGGACGTCATCCGGCAGCAGATCATGAGCATGGTCACCGACACCCAGCGGCAGCGGCGCAGTGACCCCGGCCGCCCAGAGGTCTGCAACGTCTGCCAGCTGCACCGCATCTTCAGCCCAGGCGAGTACGAGACCATCTGGGAGGGCGAGCGCAGCGCGCGCACCGGCTGCGTGGACACCAAGAAGCTGCTCGTCGAGCATGTCCTGTCGACCTTCGCCGAGGCCCGGGAACGCTACCGCGAGCTGCGCGCCAAGCCAGGGTACGTGGAGGAGATCCTGCGGGCCGGGGCAGTGACGCTCGCCCCGCGCGCCGCCGCGACCCTGGCCGAGTGCCATGAGCGCATGGGGCTGGCCCCGCGTTGAGGCGCGGCGCGGCCGCGGGAGCGGCTGGCGCGCACCGGGACGCAGGGTAGACTGCGGCCATGATGGGCAGGTTCATCGAGTCCGAGGGACGCTGGATCCGCGCCCTGCTCATCCTCGCCACCCTCACTGTGGGGCTGGTCTTCATCGGCCTGGCGGCCAACGTCGTCCTCTACTTCAGCGAGATCATCCTCATCCTCGTGATGGCCTGGGTGTTCGCCTTCGTCCTCTCCCCGGTCGTGACGGCCACGAAGCGCATCCTGCCAGCGGCGCCCCGGTCGCTGGTCGTGGTGACGGTCTATGCCCTGCTCTTCGTGGCCCTCAGCGCCGTCGTCCTGGTCATCGCCAGCCAGCTGGCCGATTCCATCGTCAGCTTCACCGAGGAGCTGCCCACCCTGCGAGAGCGCATGCCGGAGATCGCTCGGCGAGTGGCAGGACCGGCTCGACGCACTGGGTCTCCAAGTCAACCTCGTGCTCGTGGCCAACGATGCCCTCGATGGCGTGGCCGAGTCGTCTGGCCAGTTCCTGGGTCCCCTCCAAGAGATCGCCCTGGCCAGCCTGAACACGCTCGGCAACCTCATGTTCATGGTCTTCCTGTCGCTCTTCATCGTCATCGACAAGGACCGCCTGCTGGGCTTCGTCAACCAGGTCACGCCGCCGCGCTTCGCCGAGGAGATGCGCCTCTTCCAGACGAGCGTGGCCTCCTCGTTCGGGGGCTTCATCCGGGGCCAGGGCATCCAGGGTCTCGTCTTCGGTGCCGTCGCTGCGGCCGGCAGCATCGCCCTGGGCATCGACTTCGTGCCCCTCACGACTGCCCTCGTGGCCATCTTCCAGATGATCCCCTTCTTCGGCCCCTTCATCTCCTGGGCCCCGCCGGTGGTGGCCGCCATCCTCACCCAGCCCGACGCCATCATCCCCATCATCGTGATCATGGCCGTGGGCTGGTTCGTGACCATGAACATCGTCCAGCCGCGAGTCATGGCCAGCAGCGTGGGCATCCACCCCATCGTGGTGCTGGTCTCCGTCCTCATCGGACTGCGCCTGCAGGGCGTGGTCGGCGCCATCTTCGCGATCCCCGTGGCGGCCGTCATCTCGGCCTTCTTCTTCCACTACCTGAACCGCTCCAAGGGCGGACCGCGGGACGTCACCAGCCGTGCCGCCCGGCGCCTGGAGGCCCGGCACGGGCGGCCGGTGCGGGTGCCAGCGCCCCCCCCGGTGACGGCACCGGGGGGCGCGTCCCTCGCGACCGCCCCGGCCACGGCGGCGTCCGGTGGCGTGCTGCCTGGCCCGAGCGCCACGAGCGAGCCTTCCGTCGCTGAACCGGAGACGCGGTGAGCGACGAGCCGGAGAGGGGAGCCGAACACGCCGCTGACCCGCCGCCGGCCCGGACCGCCGTGGGCGGCGCGGCCCGGCCAGCGCCAGGAGGCATGACCGACCCGGGGAGCGGCGGTAAGGTCGATTCGGCCCGCCTGGCGGCCGGTGAGCGCTACCTGCCCTCCAACCGGTCGTCGCCCCGTGCGACACCGCGCGGAGCACGTCCCCTGGCCGAGTGGCAGACCCGGCCGCGCATCCTCGTCACCAACGACGACGGCATCGAATCGCGCGGGTTGCTCATGCTCAAGCAGGCCCTCGAGCCCATCGGCGACGTCTACGTGCTGGCACCTGAGACCAACCAGTCGGCCGTGGGCCACTCGATGACCTTCATGCGTCCGCTGCGCGTGCGCGAACGGGTCCTCGACGACGGCTCGGGCGGCTGGTCGGTGGACGGCTCGCCGACAGACGCGGTGGGTGTCGCTTTCCTGGGCTACTTCGGGGTGGGCTTCGACCTGGTCGCCTCGGGCATCAACTACGGCGCCAACCTGGGCGACGACGTGACCTACTCGGGCACGGTGGGGGCGGCCATGGAGGCGGTCCTCTCGGGCTGCCCGGCCTTCGCCATCAGCCAGGTGCTGGAGGGAGAGCCCGACTTCGAGCTGGCACGCCACGTGGCCGCGCTGGTGGCCCGCAACATCCTCGAGCATGGCCTCGGGTCGGGCGAGCTACTCAACGTCAACGTGCCCCCGGTCGGCGTCGAGGCGGTCGCGGGGATCGAGCTGACGCGCATGGGCAAGCGCGTCTACCAGGACCAGCTCCTGGAGCGCCTCGACCCGCGCGGAGTGCCCTACTACTGGTTCGGTGGGCCGCCGCCCACCGGAGTAGCCGAGCCGGGCACCGACTTCCATGCCGTCTACTCCGGCCGTGTGGCCATCACGCCTATCCAGCTGGATCTCACGGCTCGCCGCCTGCTGGAGCGCATCGGAGGATGGGACTGGCAGCTGGCGGACGAGGACCGGTCGTGATCCAGGCGGTCAGCGTCAGCCCATCACGGGGGACTCGGCACCAAGAGAGGGCTGCGGGCACAGGCTGGTCGCTGGCGGCCACGAGGACGGCCAGCGCGCAGGGCGCGGACCTTCCGTCTAACCCTTCGGCTTGCCGCGCCGCTTGTCCGACAGCACCGCACGGGCGGCACCCCGGCCCGGCAGCCCGGTGACACCGCCGCCGGGATGTGCGCCGGCACCACAGAGGTAGAGCCCGGCGACCGGCATCCGGTAGCGCGCGAAGCCCCAAAGCGGCCGCCAGGCGAACCACTGGTCGAGGCCCGGCTCGAGGTGCAGCGGGTGGCCTCCGGCAAGGCCGTAGTCGCGCTCCAGGTCCAGCGGGGTGAGCACCTGCCGGGCGACCACCAGACTGCCGACGCCGGGGGCCGCGGACTCCAGGGTGCGCACGGCCAGGTCGCCGAGCGCTTCGCGTTGGCTGTCCCAGTCGCCGTCCCGGAGTCCGTGGGGCACCGACTGCACCAGGATGCTCATGACATGTCGCACCCCCGCGGCCTGGGCGCCATCCACGAGGAGCGGGTCCACGAGGCTGGGGATGGTGGCCTCCAGCCAGGGGACCTCGCTGGGGCGCCCGTACTTGGCCGCATCGGCGGCCCGCTCGAGGTGGCCCATGGACGGCGCCACGACGATGCGGCCGCGAAGGCGGAGGGCGGCGTCCTCGCCAACCAGGCCCCCGAATGCAGGCAACCCGGCGAGGGCCAGGTTGACCTTGGCGGTCACGCCTCGGTCGCGCAGGTTGTCCACCTCCCAGCCCAGGTCGGGCCCCAGTGTCTCGGGGTCGACGAGACCGGCCAACGTCGTCCGCGGCGGCAGGCCACTGACGACGATGGGTGCGGCGATCTCCTCGCCGGCCGCCAGCGCCACGCCGCACACGCTGTCGCCGCGATCGCGGATGGCAGCCACGCGGGCTCCCGTGCGCACCGACACGCCGGCCGCGCGGGCTGCCTCTGCGAGGACCTCGGCCAGGGCACCCGGTCCGCCGCGCGCGTAGACCGTCTCCCCCGCTGCGCCCCCGGCATTGCCGGCCGAGTCGGTGAGCAGCACGGCGGTGGTGCCGGCCATCCGGGGCCCCATCGACGTGTACCGCAGGGCTCGGGTGGCGATGGCCGCACGGAGCGGGTCGGAGGCCAGGCGGTCGTCGAGGAAGTCGGCCACCGATTGCGGCAGCACGCGCGTGAACTCGCGCGCCGCAGCCGACCCCAGGCGCCGGTAGCGCCAGCCCAGGCGCACGCCCGCCGACAGCACATCGGCGTCAGCGCGGCGCACATCCGTGGGCGTCATGAGCAGCACCCGCCAGAGCATGCCGGCCAGCTCGCGGATCTCTGCGTCGAATGCCGACCAGGCCTCCGCGTCCGGTCTCGAGATCGAGCGAAGGCCGGCCGCTGTTCGCTCGGCCTCCGACCACAGGGTGAGAGCCGGACCGTCGCCGCTCACGGAGGTCAGCAGTGCCGCGGGCTGCACGAGCCGCAGACCGTGCCCGAGCAGGCCCAACTCGCGGACGACCACGGGCGCCAGACGCCCCACGGTGTGGGCCACGCCCGGCACCAGGGCCTGCGGCGCGATCTCCGAGGTGACCAGCGCGCCACCGACGCGCTCGCGCTGCTCGAGGAGCAGCGTTCGCAGGCCGCCCCGCGCCAGGTAGGTGGCACACACCAGCCCGTTGTGGCCGCCGCCGACGACGATGGCGTCGTAGCGCGCCGAGGCGCTCACTTCCGGCCTCCCCTGCCCCACTCGGCCAGCACCGCCAGTGCCGCAAGGCGACCCGGGGCACCCATGATGCCGCCGCCCGGATGCGCCGAAGAGCCGGCCAGCCAGAGGCCCCGCACGGGGGTGCGGAAGCGGCTCCAGCCGGGCACCGGTCGGTTGAAGAAGAGTTGTTCGAGCGAGAGCTCGCCCTGGAAGATGTGGCCCTCAGTGAGGCCGATGTCGCGCTCCATGTCGAGGGGCGTGACGACCTGACGATGAAGGATGAGCTCCCGGATGTTCGGAGCCCGCTCGGCGAGGACGTCCACCACGGTGTCCCCGAAGGCTTCGCGCTGCTCGTCCCAGGTGCCCTCGGCAAGGTGGTACGGCGCGTACTGCACGAAGCAGCTCATGACGTGCTTGCCCGGTGGCGCCATGGTGGGGTCGACCAGTGTCGGGATGACCACGTCCACGTAGGGCCGGCGGCTGAAGCGCCCTGACTTGGCGTCGTCGTAGGCCTGCTCCATGTACTCGAGCGAGGGTGAGAAGCTGATGGCGCCGCGCAGGTGCTCCCCGGGTCCGGGCAGCGAGGTGAACGAGGGCAGGCCGTCGAGTGCCAGGTTGACCTTGCCCGATGAGCCGCGGAAGCGGAAGCGGCGCACCTCGGCCTCGAAGGCCGGCTCGAGCGTGCCCGCGGGCAGCAGGCCCAGGAACGTCCGCCGCGCGTCCGTGCTCGCCAGCACTGAGGTGGCCTCGATCTCCTCTCCGCTTTCGAGCATGACGCCCGTGGCACGGCCGTCCCGGACGCGGACCTGGGCGACCGGCGCGGAGGTGCGGATCTCAGCACCTGCTGCGCGGGCCGCGCTGGCGATGGCGGCCGCCACAGCCCCGGTGCCGCCCTTGGGGATGCCCCAGGCCCGGAAGGCGCCGTCGATCTCGCCCATGTAGTGGTGCAGGAGCACGTAAGCCGTACCGGGCGAGCGCACGCCCAGGAAGGTGCCGATGATGCCCGAGGCGGACATGGTGGCTTTCAGCGGCTCCGTCTCGAACCAGCGATCCAGGAAGTCGGCCGAGCTCATCGTCATGAGCTGGATGAAGGTCAGCTGCTCGCGCCGGGGCAGCGCCGCGAAGTCCCTTGCCAGCCCCGCCAGTGACAGGGCGTCGCGCGGGTCGGGGCGCCGCGGGTCGGGCGGCGTCATGGCCAGGATGGGCTTGATGAAGCGAGCCATCCGTGCCATCAGCTGCCCGTACTCTGCGTAGGCCTCGGCATCCCCGATGGACCAGCGCCGCAGCTCACGCAGGGTATGCGCGTGGTCATCGGTGCGCCACAGGTGGTCACCCACGAGTGGCGTGAAGGTGCCGTCGAGAGGCAGGATGTGGAGCCCGTGCCGCGGCAGCTCGAGGTCGCGGATGATCTCCGGCCGCAGCAGGCTGACCACGTAGGAGACGACGCTGAAGCGGAAGCCCGGGAAGACCTCCTGGGTCAGGGTGGCACCGCCGAGCAGCTCGCGGCGCTCGAGGACCAGCGTCCGCAGGCCTCCCTTGGCCAGATAGGCAGCGCTGATGAGGCCGTTGTGGCCGCCACCGATGACGACCGCGTCGTAGCGTCCGGGCACGCCGTTACTCTAGCCTGCCGCCACTCTAGGATACGGGCATGAGCGTGGACCTCGGGTCGCCCTTCGAAGCGCGCACCGGCCCCCTGAACGTGCGGCGCCAGTGGCGCACCTGGGCGGGCCGCTTCGCCGCGAGCGCGTATGCCCCGCACATCGACATCGAGGTCAACGCCATCCGCAACGCGGCCGCGGCCATCGACGTCTCACCCCTCTTCAAGTACCACGTGAGCGGCCCCGATGCCACGCGGCTCGTGGATCGGGTCATCACCCGCGAGGCCTCGCTGGTGCGACCGGGTCACGTGATCTATGCGCCCTGGTGCGACGGCGAGGGCCGCGTCATCGACGACGGCACACTTCACCACCTCGACGACGGATCGTGGCGCTGGACCGCGGCTGAGGGCCAGCTGCGCTGGCTGCGCCTCAACGCCCGTGGCCTGGACGTCCACATCGAGGATCATACCGATGACCTGGCTGCCCTGGCGTTGCAGGGCCCGCTGTCGCGCGCGCTGCTCGAGGCCGCCGCCCAAGCCTCGCTGGCGGACCTGCCCTACTACGGACGGCGCGGGCTGCGCATCGGAACCATCGACCTGGACGTCAGCCGGACCGGCTACACGGGCGACCTCGGCTACGAGCTATGGGTGAGCGCGGGCCAGGCGGTCGCGCTTTGGGACGCCCTCTTCGAGGCGGGCGCGGCGTATGGTCTGCGCCCGGCCGGCATCCTGGCACTCGACGTGGCGCGCGTCGAAGCGGGACTCATCATGGCTGAGGTCGACTACACCTCGGCCTGGCATGCCCAGACGCTGGACCAGACGTGGTCGCCCTTCGAGCTCGGGCTCGGGCGTCTCGTGGCCCTCGACAAGGAGGTGCCCTTCGTGGGTCGGTCGGCCCTGCGGCGTGAGCACGAGCGAGGCGGCCCGCCGCGCCGACTGGTGGGCCTCGACATCGACTGGTCGGACCTCGAGCGCCTGCACGCCGCTCACGGCCTCGCCCCTTCCCTCGCGGCGCAGGCCTGGCGGGACGCCATCCCCGTCTACGCCGCCGGCGTGCAGGTCGGCCGTGCCACGAGCGGGACCTGGAGCCCTCTCCTCAAGCGCAACCTGGCCCTCGGCACGGTGGCTGCACACTTCGCCGAGCCCGGCACGGCGCTCCAGGTGGAGTGGACGGTCGAGGGCGAGCGTGGCCGTCTCGGGGCCGTCGTGGTAGCCCTGCCCTTCTTCGATCCGCCCCGCAAGCGCGAGTAGCCCTCTGACCGCGCCGGGCTCGGCGATCCGGACTCGGCGTCGGATGCAGCGCGTGGTGTGCCGGCGCTGGGACTACGGCGTTCCCCTTCAGGCCAGGGCCGGCACGAAGCGCGGGTCGACCGCGTAGACCTCGCGGATGCGTGCCGGCGTCAGGACCTCCCGGGGGCTGCCATCGGCCACCAGGCGGCCGCCGTCCAGCAGCAGCAGGCGCGGGAAGAACTGCGCCGCCAGGCTCAGGTCGTGGAGCACGGCCAGCACGGTCAACCCGTCTGCAGACAGGCGCGCCAGGAGCGACAGCACCTCCACCTGGTGCCGCAGGTCCAGGTGCACGGTGGGCTCGTCCAGGACGATGAGGCGGCCGCCCTGGGCCACCGCCATGGCCACCAACACGAGCTGTCGCTCGCCCATCGAGAGCTCCCGGACATCTCGCTCGCGAAGGTGCTCGATGCCGACCCGCGTCATGGCCGCATCGGCGGCCACGTGATCGAATCGGCTGGCACCCGTGAAGGGATTCTCGTGGGGGATGCGACCGAGCCGTACGACCTCCTCGACACGCATGGCGAAGGGCAGTTCCACCCCGCTGGGCACGACGGAGATGATGCGTGCCAGTGCCCCGCGCTGGATGTCCCGGAGCGGGACGCCGTCGAGCGCGATGCTCCCGCGCGTGGGCACCACGATCCCGGTCAGGCAGCGCAACAGGCTCGACTTGCCGGCGCCGTTGGGTCCCACGAGGCAGACGCTCTCGCCAGGCTCGACGTGCAGGCCGATGTCGGACAAGACGTCGCGACGCCCGTAGCGCAGGCCGACGTCCCGGATGTCGATGCTGACGCCCGGCAGGCTCACAGCTGGTACCCGGCCCGGTAGCGGCGCAGGAGGAGGACGAAGACGGGCGCTCCGATGACCGCCGTCACGATGCCCACCGGCAGCTCGCCGAGGATGCGCGCGCCGAGGTCGGCCAGGATGAGGAAGGCTCCTCCGAAGATGGCCGAGAGGGGCAGCACGAGCCGGGCGTTGGGACCCACCAGCAACCGCACCACGTGGGGAACGACAAGGCCCACGAAGCCGATCAGACCAGCCAGGGCCACCGCCGCCGCCGTGACCAGCGACGCCAGGCCCAGCAGGATGGCTCGCTCGCGCCGCACGTCCACGCCGAGATGCTGCGCCGTGTCGTCACCCAGCAGGAGACCATTCATCGAGCGTGCGCGAGCCATGATGAGGAGCGTCCCCACCACGATGACGGGCAGGCCGATGAAGAGGCTCTGCCAGTCGGCGCCGGAGAGGCTGCCGAGTAGGTAGAAGAAGATCTGGCGCAGTTGGGATCCGGCGAGGTACATCGACATGGCCAGGCCGGCCGCCAGCATGGAGCCCACCGCATAGCCCGTCAGCAGTAGCGTGGTGAGCGTGGCGCGGCCGCCGCCCCCGGCGACTTGGTGGACGACGAGCACCGCCAAGAGGGCACCCACGAAGGCCAGGATATTGACGAGGCCCAGGCCCAGCACCGCGATCTGCACGGGGATGAGCACGCCGATGGCCGCTCCGAGCGCAGCGCCACTGGCTGTGCCCAGCACGTACGGGTCGGCGAGAGGATTGCGCAGCAGGCCCTGGAAGGTGACCCCGGCCACGGCCAGGCCGAGGCCGACGACCAGGGCCGTGAGCACGCGGGGCAGACGCAGCTCCATGACGATGGTCTCGGTCGACTTCGGCCAGGTCTCGGCCACGGGCCAGCCAAGCAGATCCCGGGCCATGATGGCGGCGGTATCCGCGGGCGAGACGGACACGGTGCCCAGGGCGATGCCCGCCACGACCGCCACTCCCAGCACGACCAGGCCGACCAGGCCCAGCACCACCGGGCGACGGCGCAGCGCTTCGATCCGGCCGTGCTGGGCGACGGCACGGCCGCGCACCAGCTCGGGGGTCGTCATGGCTCAGCCGGCCGGGCAGAGTGCGAGCTCGGCGGGGAAGCCCGGCAGCTCGATCTCGGGATGGATGGCCCGTGCCAGCGAGACCAGTCCCTGCGCCAGACGGGGGCCGGGCCGCGTCACGGGCACGTCATCCACCGGCCGGATGTCCCCGTTGAGGACGGCCGTGATGTCACCCCAGCCGGGCCGGGCAGCCACGTCCGCCGGGCAGACGCCGTAGTTCGCGTCGCCCACGACGATGACCTCGGGGTCGGCCACGACGAGCTCCTCGAGGGGGATCGAGAAGACGACCGGGTCGCTCGTGGTGATGGGGTCGCCGCCAGCCAGGGCCACCATGTCGGCCACGAACGATTCCGGAGCTGGGGCGTAGATCTCCGGCTCGGAGCCGATCTCGTAGAAGGTGCGCGGCGTGCTGCCCGTGGCCGCGGCAGCCGCAGCCACCGCGTCCAGCTGCTGCGACATCTGCGCGGTCATCGCCGCGGCCTCGTCGCGCGCCCCGATGGCCGCGCCGATGAGCTCGATGTCGGCGAGCACTGCGGGGACATCGGGGGCGTAGACGACGATGACCGGGAAGCCGAGCTCGCGCAGGCGGGAGACGTCGTCGGGCGGCGTGAAGTAGTTGCCGGCGGCTAGCACGAGATCTGGCTCCAGGCCTACCACCTGCTCGGTGACGACGCCCTGGTAGGTGGCCACGTCGGGCAGTTCGATGGCCTCCGCTGGGAAGTCGTCGAAGGCTGTCCCACCGACGAGGCGGTCGCCGGCGCCAAGGGCGAAGACGATCTCCGTGTTGGCAGGCGAGAGGCTGATGATGCGCTCGGGTGGGGCGTCGATCGTGACCTCCGTGCCCTCATCGTCGACGACGGTCAACGGGAAGGCCACGACCTCGGCCCGGACAGCCGCGCCGTGCAATGCGGCGAGGCCGAGGGCGGCCGCAAGGCTCGTGGTCAGGACAAGCCGAAGCCCCCGGCCGGTTCGCGCGCCGAGGGCTCCATCGATGATGCGTGCGTCCATGTGCCGTCCCCTTTCTCACGAAGGGCTGGTGCACGAACCTGGACACGGCGACCGGACTTGCAGCGCGGGGCGCTGTTCACCGTAGCGGGACTGTGCCGGACTCTCACCGGCTTCGCGTGCCGCAGGTTCTTGCTCTGCTGTTGTCTCCGTGAGTCTAGCGCGCCCCGGAGTGCCTCGGTGCGCCGGGGTGCACCGAGGCGTCGTCCACCGTCGATAAGGAACGCGTAAGCGGCCCTCCCGATACTGCGCGCTACCGCCTCCACCGCCGGTTCAACCCGCCGGAGGAAGGTCCCTGATGGAAGGACGCACCCATGAACGAGACCGTCGCGCGGCCCGTGCCGCCCTGGCGGCCACCCTGCTGCTGGCGTTGCTGCCAGCCGCCACCCTCGCGGCTCCGCCATGGGCGGTCGCGGTCCCGGACTGTTCGACAGGAGGCACGGACGGTCCTGCGGATGCCGAGGTGGTGACGCCCTGGCAGACCGTGCTTGACGCAAACGGCGTCGTGGCTGGGCATCGCCTGGTCCTGCGCCGCGGGGGAGTCGATCTCACCCTACGTGCCGGGCGCGAGGGCTTCTCGGTGCCGGTGTCGGGCGCTCGCCTCCTGGTCGGAGAGCGGTCAGCGGAGAGCACCTCGGTGACGATGCTGGACACCGGTCGTGCCTGTCGGCTTTGGGAGCGCACGTTCGACGGTCTCGCGTTCGAGACCGACTCGGCCACCGACCCGGGTGAGCTGCTGCTCGCCATCCACGACCCCGCAACACGCAAGCTCCTGGGGAATCTCGTTCTCGAGGCGGAAGGCGGTGCCACGGTGGCCATGATCGATGGGCAGTGCAACACCTCCTGCCAGCCCAACGACGGGGAGCTGACGCCCGCCGACTTCGTGCCGGCCGGGGCTCCGCGCCCTGTGCCCGCCTTCCCGGCGGGGGCCTGGCCGAAGGACACGGTCCTGCCCTTCTCTTGGCTGGCCGGGGCTATGCCGCCTGAATGGGCCAAGACCCCCATCACCAGCGGGGCAGCGGATGCCTCGGACACGACCTTGTCACGCAGCCCGCGCTTCGTCCATCGGAGCGGTGCGGCGGACACCGTGCGCTACACCCCCTCATTCCCGGACTTCTGCCGCTACGGCATCGCCTGTGCCTCCCGCAACATGCCCGTCTCGTGGCTCGTGTGGCTGCGTCCGCACGGCACGGGCTTCAGCTGGGGGACGCTGCGCTGGTGCCAGAAGGAGGACGCGGCCGGATGCTTCGATCTGCGCCGGGTGCTCATCCACGAGCTCGGTCACATCGACGGGCTTGACCATCCCTCGCGTGAAGGCTTCAACCTGGAAGCCAATGAGACGGTCATGCACGCCATCACCCCAGCCAAACCCAGCGCCGGAAGCACTCGCCACGCCTTCGGACGCTGCGACGTCGCGACCCTGCAGGAACTCTACGACCTGCCCAGCAGTACCTCGCCGGTCTCCACCTGCAATGACGTGGCCACGGACCTGACTCTGGGGACGGCCAGCACGACGGTCCTTCCGGGCACCACCATCCGTCTCCGCGCAGACCTCAAGGTCTCGCCCTTGTCGTCCGTGGGGCGCCTCGCCGGCAACGCCCTCAACGGCCGCTCGGTGAAGCTGCGCTACCGCCGCGCCGGGAGCAGCGATGCCTGGACCACGCTCTACATGGAGCCCCTGACCAACGGTGGCTACAGCCTGGCCATCGTGCCCCAGGCCACCTGGGAGTACCAGGCCGTCTTCCCGGCTCCGGCCGCTGAAGGCCTGCGGACCAGCACCTCGCCCACGCTGAAGGTGCGGGTGGGACGGTGACCGTCCAGCGATTGATGGCACACGCGTTCGTATCGCTCCTCCTCGTGCAGGCCCTGGTCCCCACCGCCAGGGCCGGCGGACAGGACACCCCACCGCCGGCCGTCCCTGACGCCCCCGGGGCCAGCGCGGCGCCGGTCACAGCGCCACCGACGGTCTGGCTGCGTGGCCCGTTCGGTCGTGTAGCTGGAGGCAGCGTGGACGATCCGGCCACGGCACCCCCAGGAGATCAGCCGCTGGGCACCGTCGTGCGTGGTGCGCCCCTGGTCCTGGAGATCGACGGTGGCGCGGCCATCACGGCGCTCATCGTGACGGCACTGCCGCGTGGGGCGCCGGGGGCGGACGAGCCCCTGTCGGACGGCGCCCTGACGTTCGAGGGTCCTGATGGAGTCGGAAGCCACCTCGTCGTGGCCGATGTCACGATCGGGCATGGAGTTGCCAGCCAGCACGCCTGGGTCGTCGACGTGCCTGACCGCCCGGCACCTCTGGATGGCCTCTACGACATCCCGGCACCGGACATCGTGGTCGGCTCGAGCGCCGGATCCACGGCGGGGCAGTCGGGCAGTGGCTGCTACGCCTACCTCTGCGTCGACGTCGGCAACCCGCCTCCAGCGGAGACACTGCCGGTGCTCGAAGCCAAGGTCGGTGACCTGCTCACGGCGCAGGCAGCGGACGGATCGGCCATCGTGGCCTGGGATGGGCGCCTGACGCCCGTTGACGAACCGGCCCTGGATACCGTCCGAAGCGAGGCCGCCCTCACGGAGCCCCTGGCTGGCGTCGTCAGCCTGAAGGGCCTCGAGCCGCCGATGCCGGGACGCTGGCGGCTGGACCTGGAAGTCGAGTTCGACCGCGAGCGCGGCTGGATGCGGACGTTCTACTTGTTGGACGTCACGTAGTCCAACGGGCCCGGTCGGGCGCGGGTCGCGAGGCCGGCGGCTACGAGCCGCTGGCCTCGTCGGCCGCTGCTGCCACCGGGAAGAGGGATGTCTGTGCGTTCTCTGGCAGCATGACGCCGAGGATCTCCTGCAGGGCCAGGATGTGGGCGCACGTCTTCCAACTTTCGAAGTAGTGGCAGTTGCACTGCCACTCATCGGCCTCGAGGACGACACGATGAGCATCGTTGTCGCCGGCGAACGTGACCGCCAGGCGCTCGACGGTGATGCGATCGCGCTCACGAGCGTAGCGATGCGCCTTCTCGATCTTGCCGATGACGCTGGAGTGCATCGATCCACACCTCCGGCCCGCCGACGTCCGCTCGGTGGCCCATGCCTGGTGCCGGGCGGGGCCAGGGCAGCCGCCGCGACCGGTCACCGATCCCTGGCCTCCTAGACTAGCGAGTCCTCCAGCAAACGACAGGGCCGGATGGGTTACGAAGTGGCCTGCCCCTCGGCCAGCGCCAGCCGTTGCTTCAAGTGGTCGATGACCGCGACCGGGCTGGGATCAACGGCGTACGTGAAGGCCACATAGACGCTCGTGTAGTCACCCATCGTGAGGGCTGAGAGTGCCTGCCCGAGCCGGCCCTCCCCGGTGGCCCGGACCACCTCCTGGGTGATCTTGGCGGCGTCAAGGATCTCGCCCATGAGCCGCGCACGAAGCACGTTGCGCGGATGGTCGAGTTCGCTGGCCAGGAAGAGGACGTAGAGGTGGTCGCGCAGCGACTCGGGCTGTTCGAAGCCGGCCACAGTGTTGTGCGTCGCCTCCGGCAGCTCCTCGAAAGCGGCAGCAGCCTTGCCATTCTCGTTGAGCTGGGCCTTCCAGCGGCGTGCCACGGGCGCCAGGAAGCCCGCCGCGACGATGACCGCGTAGCGGTCCACCAGCGACCAGGCGAGCTGCTTGGCGGGGTTGTCCGCGGTGGGCACGTCAGGAGCGCAGCGGGCGCCCATCTCACGGGCGGCCTTGGCGCCGGCACTGACCTCGGCCCCGTCGATGGGCAGGACGCCGACACGTTCGAGGATGCCGGCCAGCAGGCCCATCGAGTAGCCCAGCGACGAGCGTGGCGTACCTCGGGCCGGGAACGTGGCGAGGGGCAATCCGGCATGCCGTGCCACCTCCTTCAACGGGCCACCGGTGGTCACCACGACGACCGGACAGCGCCGCTCCAGCGCGGTCGAGAGAGCGCTGATGGTCTCCGCCGTGCGTCCGCTCTTGGAGCTGGCGATGACGAGCGTCTCCGTGCCCACCCAAGCCGGCAGCTCGTCGCTGCGCACGACTTCCAGGGGCACCGTCAGACGGTCGGACCAGATGCCCCGCACGAGATCGCCCCCGATCGCCGAGCCGCCCATGCCCAGGACGGCCACCGCCCGCGGCTCCGGCCATGACAGGTCCAGTGAACGCGAGATATGCCAAGCCTCCTCGAACTGGTCCGGGAGTTCGGCGACCAGGCCGAGCATGCCGGCCGGGTCGGCACGGCGCATGGCCTCGGGGTCGTCGAGGATGCCGCCGCTCGTACCAGGTCCAGGATCCGCGTTCACTGCGGCTGCCTATCCCTTGACCATGCTGCTGCCCTCAGCCAGGAGGGCGTCGCGCAACTGGGCGCTGCTGGCCTCCGTGTAGACCCGGACCAGGGGCTCGGTGCCGCTGAAGCGGACCAGCAGCCAGGAGCCATCGTCGACCCAGAACTTGAAGCCGTCGCCCGTGTCCAGCGCGGCCGTGCGCACCACCGGCCGCCCGCCCAGGCCGGCCGGCGAATGCTCGGCCAGTTCGACGAGGAGGCGCGCCTTGAGCGCCGGGTACGAGGCCCGGTCGGTGTGCACGTCGTCGCGCAGGTAGAACGAGGGGCCGGCGATGTCGTGCAGGTGCGCCACGGCGGCTGACGCCGGGGCCCGGCCGGCCTCGCGCTCGCGCACGAAGAGGTCCAGCAGCAGCAGGTCAGCGTAGATGCCGTCGCGCTCGGGGAGGTGCATGCCGAAGCCGTAGCCACCCGACTCCTCGCCGCCCATCATGGCCGCGGTCTCGATCATGCGGGGCCCTACGAACTTGAAGCCCACCGGAGTCTCGTGGACGGCCACGCCGTAACGCTCGCCGAGCCGGAGCGCCATGGACGTCTCGTTGACCGTGGTGACGACGGCTGCTCGCTCGCCGCGGTGCTCGAGCATGTAGTACATGAGCAGGCCCATGCACTGCAACTGGTGGATGAACTGGCCACGCTCGTCGACAGCGCCTGCGCGATCGGCGTCCCCGTCGAGCAGCAGGCCCAAGTCGTAGCCGCCATCGCGCACGCGGGCAAGGGCCTCGTCCACATGCGGGCGGATCGGCTCCGGGTTGACGCCCCCGAACCAGGGATTGCGCTCGCTGTGGATCTCGTCGACGACGATGCGGCCGCCCGCCAGCAGCCGGCCGATCCAGCCGGCACCCGAGCCATAGAGCGGGTCGACCAGTACGCGCATCTCCTGGGCACGCAGGCGGTCGAGGTCCAGGGTGCGGCGCACGTAGGTCTCGTAGCCGGCGTAGGGGTCGAAGCGCTCCACGGCCCCGGCATCCTCGGCCTCGTCGAAGGGCCGGCGCGGCGGCTGTTCGCCGGCGCGGGCGCGGATGACCTGCTCGACGGCGGACAGGATGGGCGGGTCGGCCGCTGCCCCCGTGGGCGACTTGATCTTGAAGCCGTTGTCCGTCCAGGGGTTGTGGGAGGCCGTGATCATGACCGCGCAGGCGGCACCGTGCTCGACGACCTCGTAGGACGTCATCTGCGTAGGGACGGCGCCGGCGGCGAAGAGCACCGGGATGTCATGCGCGAGCAGCACCTCTGCCGCCGCCGTCGCGAAGTGCTCGCTGGCGAAGCGCCGGTCGTAGCCGACCACGACACCCCTCGCCGCGCTGCCCTGGCTGACGACCCACTCGGCCACGCCCTGGGCGCAGCGACGCACGTTCTCGAAGGTGTACTCCTCCCCGATCCTGGCACGCCAGCCATCGGTCCCGAAGATGATGGCTGGACCGGCAGGCGGTGTTGGGGACACGGATCGACAGCCTCCTCGCTCGACGACCCCGCGAAGGGCGGGGCCGGATGGGCACGATGGTACCCCGCCCGTCGCTAGACTCTTCGCGCAGCCGCAGCCAGGAAGGAGGATCGGTGCCCGAGGCGTCAGAAGAAAGCGAGGCCCAGGCGGCGACGACAGCCGGCGGGGCCGGTGCGGACACGCCGGCTACCACGAAGGCCGGCGAGCCAGCCAGCATCCCGGCCGGCGTCGCCCCTACTGTGCCCCCCATCTTCGTCATCGGCTCGCCGCGCTCGGGGACGACCCTGCTGCGCCTGCTGCTGGACGCGCACCCGCGCATCTCCTGCGGCGAGGAGACCCACTTCCTGCGTGCGCTGCAAAGCATCGTCGGCCGCGACTGGCCCCTCGTGGCCGGTTACGGCTTGCCGCGGGACTGGTGGCTGGCTCGCATCCGCGGCCTCTACGCCGACTTCCAGGCCGAGGTCCTGGCCCGCTCCGGCAAGGCGCGCTGGGCCGAGAAGGACCCCACCTACACGCTGCATCTCTCCTTCATCGAGGAACTCTTCCCCGATGCCCTGTTCATCCACCTCCTGCGCGATGGGCACGATGTGGTGGCCAGCTTCCGGGACCGCTGGGGCTACCGCTCGGCGGCGCGGGCCGCGCGGACCGAGTGGGCACGTTACGTCGACGCCGCCATGGAACTCAGCGGTCGCCTGGGCGGGCGGCGCGTCCTCGAGCTGCGCTACGAGCGGCTCGTGGCCGACCCGGAGGCGGAGGCGCGGCGCCTCTTCGACTTCCTCGGCGAGGCCTGGCACCCGGAAGTGCTCGACTTCGATCCGGCAGACCACGCGGCCACCGAGCGCTACCGCTGGTTCACCGCACAGCGCCGCAAGGCCGGCGGCGAGACGACCACCATCTACCGCTCGCGAGTCGGTGCCGGCGGCCGCTCGCTGGATCCGTCCTGCGCACGCTGTTGCGGCACCAGCATGGCGAGCTGCTGCGCGACCTCGGCTATCTGCCCGGCTCCGGCGGAGCATGAGCGGCGAGCGGCCACTGCGGGTCGGCTTCCTGCACGTGGGCCGCGAGCGGAGCGGGCTGCGACGCTACGGGGCCATCCTGGCCGCGGAGGCTGCTCGACGTCCCGACCTCGAGGTCATCGAGGCTGACAGCGGTGATCGCGAAGCCACCATGTCCGACCTGTGGGCGGCCGCCGCGAAGTTGCGCGACGCCGACGTCGTGCACCTCCAGTGGAAGCTCGCCGACTGGGGGCTGCGTAGCGGTGGCCTGCCCCGACTCGAGGTGCTGCGCCGGTCACTGCGCGTGCCGCTGGTGGTCACGATGCACGACGTCTTCCCGCCGGCAGGCCGGGTGGCGAGCCGGCTCTCCCCGTCCGCCCTGGGCCTGCGGCGCCTCGGTCGGACGGCGGGGTGCCTCGTCGTCCACAGCGAGGACGAGCGGTCGCGGCTGGTGGGCTTCGCTCCCGCAGCCAAGGTCGCGGTCGTGCCGCATTTCGTGGAGGTGCGCAGCGGCCTCCCTGACCGACAGACCGCGCGCGCGTTGCTGGGCGTGGCCGACCGCCGGGTCATCACGTTGCTCGGCTACCTCACCAGGCGGCGCGGCCACAGCCTGGTCATCGATGCTCTCCTCGACCTCCCACCGGATGTCACGGCGCTCTTCGTGGGCTCCGTCATCGAGGGCCGCGACCATGTCGCCGCGGAGTTGCAGGCGCACGCCGCGGACATCGGCGTCGCCGACCGCGTTCGCTTCATGGGCTACCTGCCGGAGGCCGAGCTTGAGCAGGTGCTGGTGGCCACGGACGTGGCGCTCTGCCCGTTCCGCTTCATGTCGGCGTCTGGTGCGCTGGCGACCTGGATCTCGGCCGGCCGGCCCATCGTGGCATCCGACCTGGCGCCGTTCCGCGAGCTCGAGGCGCTGGCGCCCGGCGCGCTGCGCAGCTTCACGCCCTACGAGGCAGCACCGCTGGCGGCGGCCATCCGCATGGCGTTGGCCGGAGCCACGGGGGCACCCGACCCCCGCGTGGAGGCCCTTGCGGCTCAGCTGGCCACGCCGAGGATCGTGGAGCGCTACGTGGAGCTGTACCGCGCGGCGATACGCCGGCCCGGCTGAGGTCGCCGCGCAGCTGGAGGATGGCACCCGTGCGCCGTCAGCCGACCGCCACGGCCGCCTACAGGAGGTCGGTGCGACCCTCCGCGCGAAGGCGGTCCACGACCTTCTTGACGTCCTGGGCGGCATCCGCTGCAGCCACCAGCAGGGCGTCGGGCGTGTCCACGACGATGACGCCCTCCAGGCCCACGATGGCCACGAGGCGGCCGCCGGCGGCATGCACGAGCACGTCGTGGCCCTCGATGTCCAGCACGCGCGCCGGCTCTTCAGCACTGATGAGCGGGGCACCGCCGCTGTCCCGATAGTCGCGCAGAGCAGACCAGGATCCCAGGTCGCTCCAGCCGATGGCCGCCGGCACGACGGCGACCTGGCCGTCCAGAGACGCTGGCTCCAGGAGCGCGTAATCGATGGACGTCGCGCGCAGCGCGGCGTACGCCTCGGCGAGGTCGGCACCGGGCCAGCCGGGCGAGGCGGTCTCGGCCGCCGGGCCGGCGCCCGCCAGTCGATCGTGGAGCGGCCCCAGGATGTCCGGCGCATGCCGCGCCAAGCCGGATCGCACGACGTCCCGGCGCCACACGAAGATGCCGGCGTTCCAGTAGGCGGCGCCTTCAGCGAGGAGCTCGGCGGCTCGCTGCGGCGTGGGCTTCTCCTCGAAGCGCGCCACTCGATACGTGGGCCGGCCGGCGTGCGCTCGAGCCGGGCCCTCGGCGACGACGTAGCCGTAGCCCGTCGAGGGCCACGTGGGCTCGATGCCGAGCGTGACCATGTCGCCGCCTGCGGCTCGCTCGGAAGCTGCCTGGAGGGCCGCCAGGTAGCCGGCAGCGTCGCGGACAGCCTGGTCGGCTGGAAGGACGGTCATGACCTCATCGTCCGGACGGTCGATAGCCTCCGCGGCCAGCGCCACGGCGGCCGCGGTGTTTCGCCCGACGGGCTCACCCAGCACGTTACCTGCGGGGATGTCCGGGATCGCTTCGCGGACCAGGTCCGCGTAGCGCACGTCGGTGATGACGAAGACGTCGGTCAGCTCGATGAGCGGGGAGAGCCGCGCCGCGGTCGCCGCCAGGAGGCAGCGGCCGTCCTCCAGCAGCGGCAGGAACGGCTTGGGCTTGCGGTCGCGGCTGAGCGGCCAGAGACGGGTGCCCCCTCCCCCGGCCAGGATGACGGCGTACATGCCGACGATTGTGCACGAGGACGGCTATCATCCGCCCGACCCCACGGGACAGGAGGCTGCTGACCACGAGCGTGACTGAGGAACCGACGATCGACCCTGCACCGCCGGTGGCGGACGGAGCGACGGAGACGCGCTCACCCATCGCCAGCGCCGAGTCTCTCCCGCCACGCGGCACCGACCCCAGCCTTCCGCCGGACGCCAACCCGGAGCCGCTGCCCATCGGCATCGCTGACATGTGGCGCCTGGCCCAGAAGACCTACCGCGCCGAACGTCGCTACTACCTCAAGCTCGAGCGGCACCGGCCCATGACGGCCGCGCGCCTCACGGCCTCGATCTTCCCCAGGCTCCAGCGACCCGTCTTCGTCATCGGCGCCGCCCGTTCGGGGACGACCTTCCTGGGCGATTGCCTCGGCCGCATCCCGGAGATCACCTACCACCACGAGCCCCCAGCCACCAAGGCCGGCGGCCGCTACGTCTACGAGCAGCTCTGGGGCTACCGGCGTTCGCGCTGGTTCTTTCGGCTCGTGTACAGCTGGCTGGTGCGGGTGGAGCGCGACGGCGACCTTCGCTTCAGCGAGAAGACACCCACCAACATCTTCCTCATCCCGTTCCTGGCGCGAGCCTTTCCCGATTCGCAGTTCATCCACATCATCCGCGATGGCCGCGACGCGGCCTCCTCGCACATGCACAAGCCTTGGCTGCGTGCCGAGGACGCCTGGTCAGGCGAGCGCGAGCCGGGCGGTTACCTCCACGGGCCCTGGCCGAAGTTCTGGGTCGAGCCTGAGCGGCGCGAGGAGTTCCTGAACACCAGCGACGCCCGGCGCATGGCATGGGCCTGGCGCCGCTACACCGAGACTGGCCTGACGGAAGGCCCTCGGCTCGGGCCGGCGCGCTATCACGAACTGCGCTACGAGTCCCTGGTGCGGGCCCCGCTGGACGAGGGTGAGCGCATCCTCGACTTCCTGGGCATCATGGCCCGGGCCTCGCGCGACCGCTTCCTGACGGCGGTGCAGCGTGCCGACGATTCGTCGGTGGGCACCTGGCGGAGCACCTTCTACCCCTCGGAGCTGGCTGAGATCGAGGCCGAGGCGGGCGACCTCCTGCGGCACCTCGGCTACGCCGACTGAGACCAGCCGGGCCGGCCTGACGATGCCAGCCGAGCTGCGCGACCTCGGGTTCCTGCACCTCGGCCGGCCGGAGAGCGGCGTGCGCCGCTATGGCCAGCTCATCGCCGACGCCACCCGCGCCGGCGGTGGACTGACCGTGCACGAGGCCGAGGCGGGCCGTGTGGACGAGGGATCGGGTCGACTGGCCCAGGTGGCGGCCGAGCTTGCCGAGGCGCAGGTGCTGCTCATGCAGTGGAACCGACGTGGCTGGGGCAAGCATGGCGGAGCGTTGTACCGGCTGATGCGCTTCCGGCGCGCCTACCGCGGAGCGCTCGTCGTCACCCTTCATGACATCTTCGATCGCCACGGCCTGCGTGAACGCTACCTGGCACCTGACGCCTGGAGCCTGCGCTGGCTGGGCCGGGTCGCCGACCTCATCGTGGTGCACTCACAGGTCGAGGTGGAGCGGTTGCGCGGCATCATCCCTGCCGATCGAATGCGTGTCATCCCTCACTTCGTGGAGCGACGCGAGCTGGCCCTGCGTCCCGAGGAGGCCCGCGCTCGGCTGGGACTGGCCGACCGTCGCATCGTCACCCTGCTGGGCTTCGTCTACGGCCGCAAGGGCCACCGTTATGCCGTGGAGGCCGTGCCGCACCTGCCCGAAGACATCGTGATGGTCTATGCCGGAGGCCCGGTGGCCGGGCGCAGCTTCGTGCACGACCTGGCATTGGCCAAGGCGGAGGAGCTGGGCCTGGGTGACCGCTTCCGCATCACGGGCTACCTCTCCGAGGAGGACCTGGAGACGTGGATCGCGGCCACACATCTGGCCATCCTGCCATTCACCGACCTGTCGGCATCCGGGTCGATGTCTTCGTGGATCGCAGCTGGCAAGCCCATGCTGGTCAGCGACCTGCCCAGCGTCCGCGAGTACGAGCCACGCGCACCGGGGGCGCTGCACCTCTTCAGCCCCACGGAGCCGCTGCCGCTGGCTGCCGCCATCCGGGAGCTGCTAGCCGAGCCACTCCCGGACCCGGATCCAGCCGTGCAGCGGCTCGCCCGGGAGCTCAGCCTCGAGCGGACGGTGGAACGCTACCTGGCCGTGGCAAGGGAGGCGCTGGCCGACGCCCAGCCCTGAGTGCCGTGGCCTCGGACCCGACGGCCGGGCTCGACAGGGCGACCGCTGGTCGACCGCTGTGCCAGTCGCGCGAGGGCCGTCAGTCGCGCAGCAGAGTCCGCCTTGTCAGTGCGCTCCCAGGGCAGATCGAGGTCCGGCCGGCCGAAGTGGCCATAGGCGGCCGTCTGTCGGAAGATCGGCTGGCGCAAGCCGAGGGCGTTGATGATGGCCGCCGGGCGCAGGTCGAAGACACGCTGGATGCGGCGCAGGATCTCGGCCTCTGGGACGGTCTCCGTGCCGAAGGCATCCACCCCGATCGAGACGGGACGGGCGATGCCGATGCCGTAGGCGACCTGGAGCTCGAAGCGCGTGGCGAGGCCGGCCGCCACGACGTTCTTGGCGACCCAGCGCGCCGCGTAGGCTGCCGAGCGGTCGACCTTCGTGGGATCCTTGCCCGAGAAGGCGCCGCCGCCGTGACGAGCGTAGCCGCCGTAGGTGTCGACGATGATCTTGCGGCCCGTCAAGCCGGCGTCACCCTTTGGCCCCCCGGTCACGAAACGACCGGTCGGATTGACGTGCATGACCGGGTCGCTCGCCCGAAGCTCGCGGTCGATGCTGGGCAGGATGACCGTCTCGATGATGTCGTCATGGATGCGCTCCGGCTCCACGTCCGGGTCGTGCTGCGCCGAGACCACGACCGTGTGCACGCGCACCGGGCGGTCACCCTCGTATTCCACGGTCACCTGGGTCTTGCCATCCGGGCGCAGGTAGTGCAGCTGTCCGCTCTTGCGCACCTCGGCCAGCCGGCGGGCCATGCGATGCGCCAGCGAGATGGGCAGAGGCATGAGCTCCGGCGTCTCGCGGCAGGCGAAACCGAACATCATCCCCTGGTCACCGGCGCCGAGCTCGTCGTAGGAGGAGCCGTCCGGGCGCGCCTCCTGCGCGTGGTCCACCCCCCGGGCGATGTCCAGCGACTGCTCCTTGACGGCCACGATGGTGCCGCACGTCTCGTGGTCGAAGCCGTACTCCGAGTGCGTGTAACCGATGTCCTTGACCGTGCTGCGCACGACGTCCTGGAAGTCCACGTAGGTCTTCGTGGTGATCTCGCCGAGGACCATGACCAGGCCGGTCGTGGTGGCCGTCTCGCAGGCCACACGGGCGTTGGGGTCCTCGACGAAGATCGCGTCCAGGATGGCGTCCGAGATCTGGTCGCACATCTTGTCCGGGTGGCCCTCGGTGACCGATTCCGAGGTGAAGAGGTGCGGGTCGGCACTGCGGTGGTCGGTCATGGGTCCCTCGTCTTGGTCATGGCGGATCAGGGCTTGCGAATAGCCGGCGAGCGGGTCGGCCGAAGGGTAGCACGCATGCTGCCAGCGACAGGGTGCGCGGGCCATGGGGACCGGTTGCGGGGGGCCGGCGGCAGGCCACTTCGGGACCGATGGCCATCGCACGGCTGCGGGGTGTGGGCCCATGCTCGTGCAAGATGGCCAACCTGCCCGCCTCGATCGATCCGCCGCTGGCCGCCGAGCTGCTCGCAGACTGGGGGTTCCTGGCCGACCCGGACCTGCCCGATCGGCCCGGACCGGCGTTCCTGCTGGTGGCCATCCGGGCCAAGCCCACCTTGCGCCACTACGACCCCGAACTGGTCGAGTATTGGGTCACCGACGACAAGGACCACGGCTTCAACGAGACCATCACCTTCGCCAGCCGCCTGCCTCGCCAGGGCTCCTTCTCGTGGGGCCGCATCTCGGTCATCGATCGCAAGGGCGTGGCCAACCGCTACCTCTCCTTCGGCGGCACGCTGCGCGCGGAACGGATCAACGGAGAGGTCATCTGCGTCTTCGAGTCGCCCGCCCCCCTGCTGCGGCGCGGCGGGCACTCCCAGGGCTGGGACACCGGCGCTCACAGCGTGGGAGGTTTCTTCGGACGCTTCCGGGCGGCCGCGGGCTACCAGCACGAGTTCGAGCGGATGGCGGCCCACACGGATCCCGTCACCCGCTACGCGGCCTTCGTCAACGAGTTCGTGACCCGTTACCGGGCCAGCGAGTACCTGCGCGACCACTATCCCAAGCTGTGGACGCTCATGCTGGCCGAGGAGCACCGCCTCAGGAAGGACCAGGCGCGCGCCTGGGCGGACGGCGCCAAGCTCCTCGAGGCCACGCGCGAAGTCACCTCGGGCGCCGACCTGTCCGTCCTGTTGCGTCCCCTCTGACCGGATGATCCCGGGCCGGCGGGCTGATCGGGCAGCCGGACCGGTGACCGAGGTGATGCTCCGCTACGTGCCCTGATCCCAGGAGTTCGTGTAGCGGATCTGCTCCTCGGTCATGCCCTCGATGAAGATGCCGCGGGCCTCCAGTTTGAGACGGGCGATCTGGGCATCGATCTCGGCAGGCACCACGTGAACGGCCTTCGCCAGCGACCCGTGGTGGCGGGCCACGTACTCGACGGAGAGTGCCTGGCCGGCGAAGCTCATGTCCATGACGGCGGCCGGGTGGCCCTCCGCCGCGCCGAGGTTGACGAGGCGACCCTCGGCCAGCAGGTAGAGCTTCTTGGCGCCCAGGTCGTACTCGCGGACGTCGTTACGGACCTCGCGGATGTGCCCCTCGGCGAGTCGAGTGAGGGCCTTGAGGTCCAGCTCGGCATCGAAGTGCCCGCTGTTGGCCAGCAGCGCCCCGTCCGCCATGACGCGGAAGTGCTCCTCGCGGAAGACGTTGATGTTGCCCGTGGCGGTCACGAAGACCTCGCCCCACCTGGCCGCATCGCCAGCGGTCATGACCTGGTGCCCGTCCATGAGGGCCTCGATGGCGCGCACGGGGTCAACCTCGACCACCGTCACCTGGGCACCCATGCCCGACAGCCGGCTGGCGATGCCTCGGCCGACCCAGCCGTAGCCAGCCACCACGCAGCGGCGCCCGGCCAGCAGGATGTTGGTCGCGCGCATGATGCCGTCCACCGTGGACTGGCCCGTGCCATAGCGGTTGTCGAAGAGGTGCTTGGTCTGGGCCTCGTTGACGGCCACGACCGGGAAGGCCAGCGCCCCATCGGCGGCCATGGCCTTGAGGCGGATGACACCGGTGGTCGTCTCCTCAGTGCCGGCCAGGACTTCACCCAGCTGGTCGCGGCGGTGCTGGTGCAGGAGCACCACGAGGTCGCACCCGTCATCCATGGTGACATGAGGGTGCGTGTCTGCGGCCAGGTTCAAGTGGCGGTAGTAGGTCTCGTTGTCCTCGCCGCGGATGGCGTAGGTGCTGATGCCGTAGCGAGCAACCAACGCGGCAGCCACATCGTCCTTGGTGGAGAGCGGGTTGGAGGCCGTCAGCGTCACTTCAGCGCCGCCGGCCTGGAGCGTGCGCATGAGGTTGGCCGTCTCGGTCGTGACATGCAGGCAGGCGCTGATGCGCAGCCCGGCCAGGGGCCGCTCGGTCGTGAATCGCTCGCGGATGAGGCGCAGCACCGGCATCTCGCGCTCGGCCCATTCGATGCGGCGGACGCCTTCGCCCGCGAGACCAAGATCGGCGACGTCGTGTGGCGGGAGGGCTTCGGTCTGGCCGATCGCGGCGTCACCGGCGGTGGTCGGCATCGGATGGGTCGGCGCAGGTGTATCGGTCATGCATCGCTCCTGGGTCGGGTGACGTACTGCCGGATGGGCCCCACGATGCTATCCCAGAGCGAGCTGCGGCGGGCCACGAGGCGCTCCTCGAAGTGGGTGTGCTCGCGATAGCCAAGGGCACGGTAGGCGGCCAAGGCCGGCGGATTATCCGCGCGAACGTTGAGGACGACCTCCGGCAGCATGCCCAACAGCTCGGTGGTCACCGCGCTCGTGACCACCTTGGCCAGGCCCTGGCCTCGGTAGTCACGGTTGGTGTAGACGTTGCCGACTGCCGCGAGCCCGTAGGTGGGGCTGATGACGTGGGTGCCGGCGGCGGCGATCAGCCGTGTGCCTCGACGGACGCCGTAGTAGATGCCGGCCGCCACCGCCTCGGGCGGCAGCCACGAGGTCAGCCCCAGCTCGTAGAGGCGGTTCAGATGCCGCGTGTCAGCAACGTCAAGGCGCACGCTGTCGCCGAGCACCGGACGGAATGTGGCCCGATCCACGACCATGCGGACCATGTCGGTCGGCGGGTCCACGCGGTAGCGCTCGACCAGCGTCGGCACGCTGTCCGGCATGGTGGCCAGGTAGGCGAGGCGGGTGCGGATGACCTCGCGCAGGATGCCGCCGATGCCCTCCGGGTCGCCCATGACGAAGAGGTGCTGCGGTGAGATGCCGCGATACTCCATGACCACAGCCACCGGACGTCCCGCCTCGAGCGCCATGCCCCAGCGGGTTCGCGGGAACTCGGCGTCGTCCATGTCAGCGATCGCGTAGGCGGCAAAGAGGCGGTCTCGCTCCAGGAAGGCGAGGAGCGCGGCCCGGTCACGCGTGGCGTGGACCTCCAGTCGGCGGGTGGTGGCCAGTCCGGATCGCGTGAGGCTGGCCATCAGCCGGCGGTCTCCGGTGAGCGTACGGTCCCGGTCACCTCCGACGCGGCGAGGAGCGACGCGATGGCCGGCGCGGACGGTGACACCAGGACGCCGCGTTCGGTCACCAGGGCAGCGATGGCCTGGGCGGGGATGACATCGCCCGCTGGTACCAAGGCGTCCGACACCCGGATCGAGAGGCCGGCCAGGTAGGCAGCCTGATCGCGCGCGGGCCGCAGCTCCACGGGGACGGCGTGACCATCCGGAGTGGAAGGGTCGATGGTGGCGCTCAGGCCACAGACGATGACTCGCGGCCGTGTCCGCCCGGGGTCGTCC
Source organism: uncultured Chloroflexia bacterium (assembly GCA_963825995.1). GTDB lineage: Bacteria > Chloroflexota > Limnocylindria > Limnocylindrales > CSP1-4 > JAFMJV01. The sequence continues at coordinate 341,163 of CAWGVH010000006.1, read as the reverse complement.
GCCACCGCGGAGGCCAATAGGGCGATGGCGCGGCTGCCGATGACGGCACCGGTGTCACCGTTGGCAGCGATCCACTCCGCACCGATCAGCACGACGTCGATGGTCTCGCGGTCGAAGAGCCACGCCACCGCCGAGTCCGGGATGACCTTGTGGTCGATGCCGGCGTGGCGCAGCTCCCAGCTGGCCAGGCGCGCGCCCTCCATGAACGGACGCGTCTCGGTCACGAACACCTGCAGCTCGCGGCCCACATCGCGCAGGCCCCGCAGGGCCGTGATACCCGTGCCCACCAGTCCGCCACTCAGTGCACCCGGGTCGCCGTGCACCAGCACGCCCAGTGGGCGGTCGCGCGGCCCGCCGAGCATCTCGGTGAGCGCGGCCACGATGATGGCATGGCCCGATTGGACATCGTCGGCGATGGCATCAGCCTCCGCACGCAGCGCGGCAGCGACTGCAGCCCCGTCGGCCGCCTCATCCAGGCCGACACGGACAGCCTCCATGCGCTCCATCGCCCAGACCGGCAGGCGCGAGGATGGACGCGCAGAAGCCAGCGCCTGCCGTGTCCGCTGCAGTTCCGCATCGCGAGCCGCGATGGGCTGCGTGGCGCGTTCGCTGGCCGTCAGGGCAAGCCCGTAGGCAGCCACCTGTGCCATCACGGCACCCCCGCGGCAGGCGCCCAGGCGCAGGTAGTAGGCGACGTCGCTGCCACGTCGGGCCACCAGGTCCTCCAGCTTCTCCGGGATGACACGCTGGTCCAGCAGCACGAGCTGGTTGCCCGAGATGCGGTAGGCGCTGCGGAAGACATCGTCGCCGGCCGGGGCAGCCGATGCCGACGTGACGAGGGCAGCTCCCCGCGACCCGGTGCCGGCGGGGTGGGATGGTCGACTCACCGCGGGGTCCGCCAGGCCAAGCAGGCCGGCCGCCGCCGAGCCGGAGACGCGGTTGACCATGCCGGCCATGCCGGCCACATGGCCGAGGGTCGTCACAGCCTCCCTGCTGAACTGGCGGAAGAAGGCCCGGCGGGAGGCGTCGTAGTCATGAGGTAGCGGGGCCTCGTGCTCCGGGGCGCCGGTATCGCCGGGCTCCGCGGCCGTGGCCGGTGGCGGCGTCTCGTTGGCCCGGTAAGCTGCCAGGGGGGCGGACTCCTCAGTACCCGATGACGCTGTGGATGCGATGGTCACCCAGGCGATCGCGGCCCTTCAGGAAGCCCAGCTCCACCAAGAAGGAGAGGCCAACGATCTCGCCCTTCAGTTGCTTGACGAGGTCGATGGTGCCCAGCACCGTGCCGCCGGTGGCCAGCAGGTCGTCGACGATGAGGACGCGCTGCTTGGGGCGGATGGCGTCACGATGGACCTCCAACGTGTTCGTGCCGTATTCGAGCTCGTACTCGACGCTGATGGTCTCCGAGGGCAACTTGCCCAGCTTGCGGACGGGCACGAAGCCGGCCTCCAGGTGCAGCGCCATGGGGGCGCTGAAGATGAAGCCACGCGACTCCATGCCAACGACCACATCGATACGCTCGTCCTTGAAGGGGGCCGTCATCAGCTCGATGGCCTCCCGGAACGAGGCCGCGTCATTCAGCAGGGTGGTGATGTCATAGAAGAGGATGCCGGGCTTGGGGAAGTCGGGCACTTCCCGGATCCTGGCCCGAAGCGACTCAGCGGACACGGCAGGAGGCTCCTGTCATCAAGGGCGGTTCTGGGTCAGCCCCGAGTCTAGCGCACGCCCGGTTCCGACCGGGACCCGTCGGCCGTGAGCCGTGAGTTCGGGGCGCCCGGCTCACTCGAGCAGCTCGAGGATGCCTGGGACCCACGGCACACCATCGGCTCCGCCATTGGGTGATCACGGCAGCGAGCGTGGCAGGGTCACGATCTCGCGCACATGCCCCACAAGTGCCGCCTCGCGGTCCTTCTGGATGCAGGTCAACGTCAGCGAGTCTCCGTTCAACGCTCTACAGGGAGACCCTGCGGCGGTAGGTGACGATGGAGACGACGTACGCGACGACGAGGATGCCGACGCACCAGGCGAGGGCGAACCAGATGTCGGTGCCGACCGGCTGCCCCGCGAACAGGTCGCGGATGGCGTTGACGATGGACGTCACCGGCTGGTTCTCGGCGAAGACGCGTACCGGGCCGGGCATGGTCTCGGTGGGCACGAATGCCGAACTGATGAACGGCAGGAAGATGAGCGGATAGGCGAATGCGCCGGCGCCGTCCACGGTCTTCGCGGCAAGACCGGCGATGACGGCGAGCCAGGTCAACGCCAGGGTGAACAGGATCAGGATGCCGGCGACAGCGAGCCACGCGAGCACGCCCGCGTCCGAGCGGAAGCCCATGAGGATGGCGACGAGCATGACGACCGCGAGCGACATCATGATGGCGACCAGCGAGGTCAGCACATGCGCCCACAGCACGGACGACCGTGCGATCGGCATCGACTGGAATCGCTCGAAGATGCCGCTCTTCATATCCAGGAAGAGCCGGAGGGCGGTGTAGGCGACCCCCGACGCGACCGTGATGAGCAGGATGCCGGGCAGCAGGTAGGTCACGTACGAATCGGACCCGGAGTCGATCGCACCGCCGAAGACGAGGACGAACAGCAGCAGGATGGCGATCGGCATGATCGCGGTCGTGATGATGGTGTCCAGGCTGCGCGTGATGTGGCGCAGGGATCGTCCCGTGAGGACGGCGGTGTCGCCGGGGAAGTGCGTGTTCATCGTCGTTCCTTACTCGTCCGTGCCGACGTTCCGGTCGATGCCAGCGTCGCCGACCTTGACGCCATCACCGACGACCGCGAGGAAGATGTCCTCGAGGGTCGGCTGCTTCTCGACGTACTCGACCTTGGCCGGCGGGTGCAGCCGCTTAAGGTCGGCGAGCGTGCCGTTCACGATGATCCGGCCCTCGTGAAGGATCGCGATCCGGTCGGCGAGTTGTTCGGCCTCCTCCAGGTACTGCGTCGTGAGCAGCACCGTCGTGCCGTGCCCGGCGAGCTCCTTGACGGTCCGCCACACTTCGACGCGCGCCTGGGGATCGAGCCCGTTCGTCGGCTCGTCGAGGAAGATGACCGGCGGACTGCCGATGAGGCTCATCGCGATGTCGAGGCGGCGGCGCATGCCACCCGAATACGTCGACACCCTCCGCGCGGCCGCATCGGTCAGTGCGAAGCGCTCGAGCAGGTCGTCCGCGATCTTGCCCGGGTCCTTGAGGTGTCGTAACCGCGCGATCAGCACGAGGTTCTCCCGCCCACTGAGGATCTCGTCGACGGCCGCGAACTGTCCGGTGAGGCTGATGGACTCGCGCACATCGGCGGCCTGCGTGGCCACATCGAAACCGTTGACGCTGGCAGTTCCCGCGTCGGCCTTGAGCAGCGTGGACAGGATCTTCACGACCGTGGTCTTGCCCGCCCCGTTTGGCCCGAGCAGGGCGAAGATGCTGCCCGGCACGATGTCGAAGTCCACGCCGCGCAGCACGTGCAGCTGCTTGTAGGACTTCTCCAGCTCCTGCACACAGATCGCGGCCCCCCGGTCTTCCGTCGAGGTCATCGGTCCTCCTTCTCCTCTCGCTCGAGGCCCTCGATGACGGTGACCAGCCGCTCCCGCTCCCGGTCGACATATCCTCCCTTCGGGTAGTTCCGAACCAACGCGTCCACGAACTCCACGGGATCCTCCCCGACGATCTCGCGGATCGGCGTTGCATCCGCCGCGGCCCGCTCGAAGAGGTCGGCGACGTCCTCGAACACCGATGCCGCGCTGTCGCCGTCCACCGGGCCGAAGAGCATCAGGTACCGCTCGATCGCATCGACCGCCGTGCGATAGTCCGGGGGAAGCTGTCTGACGCGCGCCTTGTACGCCCGCCACCGCCGCTTGTCGCCGACCACCTTCGAGGTGACCTTGGAGATGAACATGGTCATCTGCCTCCTTCGTGGAGCTGTTCGAGCCGTTCCGCGAGGAAGCTCCACGTCCTCCAGAACTCCTCGAGGTATTCCTGTCCCCGCGCGTTCAGCGAGTACACCTTGCGCGGCGGCCCCTTCTCGGAGGGGACCTTGTCCACGTCGACGAAGCCGCGCTGCTCGATCCTGATGAGCAGCGCGTAGACGGTGCCCTCGGCGATGTCGGTGAAACCCTGCTCCCGCAGCCACGCTGTGATCTCATAGCCGTACGCGGACCGTCCAGCCAGGAGCGCCAGGACGATGCCCTCCAGCGTCCCCTTGAGCATCTCCGTCATCTGCTTGCCCACGGACCACCCTTCCTCAGACTACTCAGCGTTACTGGCTACTGGTACATAGTAGCACTGACTAGCAACGGTGCAAGCTCCACAAGGCGGTGGCAGGTGTCGACCCCTGGCACGTGAACGCGTTGCGGACCCTGTGCCTCGCTGCCCCCCTCGCGGAGGTGCCGTCAGCCAGCGCGTGGGCGCTCGCCAAGGGCTACCTCGGGCACCCCGTCGTGCTATCGCTGGGGGCGCAGCTCGTCGCCGCCGATCAGGCGGGGCGCTGCGAGATGACGGGCGAGCCGGCTGCAACCTCGCGCATCGGCCGACCGCTGGCCCCGTGCCGGGTGGCCACGACCTCGGCCATGATGGCCAGCGCCACCTCCGCCGCCTCGCGGCCGCCCAGGTCGAGGCCGATGGGCCCGCGCAGGCGGGCCAGCTCCGCTTCGCCGAGGCCATGCTGCGCCAGGCGCTCACGCCGGGCGCGCTGGGTGCGGCGGCTGCCGATGGCGCCCACATAGCGGCAGCCGCGCCGCAAGGCCTCGGCGATGGCCGGCTCGTCGAACTTGGGATCGTGGCTGAGGACAGCCACGGCATCGGCAGGTCCCAGGCCGATCTCGTCGGCGACCTCGTCCGGCCATCCCAGCACGAGCCGGTCCACGTCCGGGAAGCGCTCCCGCGTGGCGAAGGCTGCCCGGCCATCGATGACGACGGTCTCGTAGCCCAGCTCACGCGCCAGGCGGGCGAGGACCATGGCGACCGGCACGCCGCCGACCATGACCAGTCGAGGTCGGACGGGAAAGACCTCCACGAAGTGCGAGGCACCGGCCAACTCCAGCGTCAGCGAGACGCCGCGCTCCAGCGCCGCCCGGGCCTCTGCCACCAGCGTCGCGTCCGCGTCCGGCGAGCCCAGCGAGCCGTCCAGGGGTCCTTCGGGGGCCACCAGGAGGGGGGACCGGGGCACGACGGCGGGGCCGAGCTGCGAGGCGCCCGACTCCGCGCCCGGCGACCCCGCCGGCAGCGTCGTGATGACGGCAAGACCCGCGCCCCGGTCGGCCGCGCTGGGCGCATTCGCCGCGGTGGCGGCAGCGAGGACCGCATCCGGGATGCGCGGCTGGACGAGGACGTCGATGACGCCGCCGCAGGCCAGCCCGACGTCCCAGGCCTGCGCATCGCTGATGCCGAAACGCACGACCCGCTCAAGGCCGCTGGCGCGAGCCTCGGCCAGGTGCTCGGCAGTGGCCCCCTCGACGCAGCCGCCGCTGACCGAACCGGCGATGCGGCCGTCCGAGGCGCGCAGCATGGTCGCGCCTTCGCGCAACGGCGACGAGCCGAAGGTACGCACCACGACGGCCCGGGCGATGGCCACGCCGTCAGCCTGCCAGGCTTCGATGGTCGGGAGGAGGTCCCTCATGCCGCCGACCAGCTGCGCAGCGGGGTGACGGGCGCCGGGCGCTTCTGGTGCACGAAGGGTCGGCCGGCGCGATCGGGTCTCCGACTGCGGTGGGCCGCCATATCGGCGAGCAGATCGCCCAGCTGTTGAAGACTGGCCAGGTCGTTGACGGCGACGAGGTCGTCGATGAATGGGTAGGCCGCCTTCATGCCGCCGGCGAGGGGTTGGTAGACGTCTGGCCCGAAGAGCGGGTCCAGCCAGATGAGGCGATGGCAGCTGCGCTGGAGGCGGGCCATCTCGCGTCGCACGAGCGCCGGGTCGCCGCGGTCCCAGCCGTCCGAGACGATGATGACGACGCCACTGGAGCGCAGCACCCGACGCGCCCAGTCCCGATTGAAGGTGCGCAACGACTCGCCGATGCGGGTCCCGCCCGACCAGTCCGAGACGGCCCCTGAGACACGCGCCAGCCCGGCATCCGGGTCGCGACCGGCCAGCTCGCGGGTCACGCGGGTGAGGTGCGTCCCGAAGACGAAGGCCTCCGTGCGCACGCCGGCGACCCGGCGCAGGGCCATGGCGAAGCGGATGAGGAGCCGTGCGTGCCGTTCCATCGAGCCACTCACGTCACAGATGACGGTCATCGAACGGGGTCGCAGGAGCGGCCGCCGCCAGAGCCACTCCGCGAGGTCGCCACCGTTCTGGAGGTTGCGGCGGAACATCTGGCGCGCCGCCAACCGTCGCCCGTGACGGTGCAGGCCATGCCGTCGCGAGCGGCGCATCTCCAGGCGCGGGCGCAGCTCGTCCACGAGTCGCTCGGCGTCGCGCAGCTCGCCGGGGCTCATGCGCTCGAAGGGCTTGTGGAAGAGGCGCTCGAGCTCGCTCCAGGAGGCCAGCGCTGAGGCCTCGTCCCGCAGCTCGGATGGGCTGGCCGGGTCCGCGGCCTGCTCTTCTACCACCGCCGAGGCCGATGCCTCGCGTTCGGCATCCTCGCCCTGTCGCAGCACTGCCATGCGCTGGCCATCGCCGGCGCTCTCGTCCCAGGGCAGGTCCAGGCCGAGGTCGGGCGGCTCGATGGCCAGCTCGTAGCGACGCCAGAAGCGGACGAAGACCTCGTCGTAGACGGGCAGCTCGTCGCGGCGCCGCACGAAGAGGGCCAGGCCGGCGGCACGGACCTGCTCCCGCTCGCCGATGTCGATGAGCGTCAGGGCGCGCGAGTAGTCGATGGCCGCCCCCAGATCGGTACGCAGGCCGGCCGCTCGAAGGGCGCGCGTGAAGAGCAACGCGTTCCAGAAGAAGGCGCTGCCAGAGACGCCTGGCACGGGCTGTCGCATGCCGCGCTGCCAGGCTCAGGCGGCCCCGGCCGCCGTCTCCTCGAGGTAGGCGCGAGCCGTCGCGCCACGGATGGCGCGCACATCCTCCTCGTACTTGAGCACGACACCAAGGGTCTCATCCACGAGCTCCGGGGTGAGACGCCCGGCGCCCAGCGCCAGCAGGGCGGCCGCCCAATCGATGGTCTCAGCGACGCCCGGCACCTTGGTCAGCTGCCCGCTGCGCAAGCGCTGCACGAAGGCCACGATGGCCGCCGCCAGCCGCGCCGGCGTATCCGGCACCCGGGCCAGCACGATCTGATACTCCCGTGCCGCGTCTGGGTAGTCGATCCAGTGGTAGAGACAGCGGCGCTTGAGGGCATCATGGACCTCGCGCGTTCGGTTGGAGGTCAGGATGACCCGTGGCGGCAGGTCGGCGTGGATGGTCCCGATCTCCGGGATGGTGACGGAGAAGTCGGAGAGGATCTCCAGCAGGAAGGCCTCGAACTCCTCGTCGGCGCGATCGATCTCGTCGATGAGCAGCACTTGGGGCCTGCCGTCGTGGCTCTCGAGCGCCTGCAGCAGGGGCCGCTTCAGGAGGAAGCGCTGGTCGAAGATGTCGTGGACACGTGCATCATCGAGCTTGCCCTGCGCCTCGAGGAGGCGGATCTCGAGCATCTGGCGCGGGTAGTTCCACTCGTAGACCGCGGTGTTGATGTCGAGGCCTTCGTAACACTGCAGGCGGATGAGCCGGGCGCCGAGCGTGGCCGCCAGGACCTTGGCCAGTTCGGTCTTGCCCACGCCGGCCTCGCCCTCGAGCAGCAGGGGCCTGCCCAGCTGCAGGCCCAGGAAGACGGCCGTGACGAGCGAGCGGTCGGCCACGTAGTCGCGCTCGCGGAAGGCCTCCTGGAGACCGTCGATGGAGTCGGGCTGCTGGGTCATGGACCGAATCTAGCGTGCTGCCGGCATGACCATGCGAGCAGCCCGGATGACGGGCATGGTCGGACCGCGGGCGAACGAATGCGGTGACGACCCACGCTTCACCTGGCAGCGCCTGACGCGCTCCCCGCCGCGGCACCGGCATCCGCCAGCCGTTCGACCAACCGCCGGGTCAGCTGCCAGGTCGCAGTGGCATCGGACGGTGGGCGCACGCGCAGGTGGTTGGAGGCGTAGTGCAGGCGCCCGGCGAGAGCCCGCAGTGGGTCGTCCACGGCGCGCGGCGCCAGCGCGCGCATGGTGTCCGCGCGTGACCAGTCGGGTCCGAAGCGCAGCACCAGCTGGCCATCTTCCATCCCCACGGAGACCAGACCGGCCGACTCGGCCCGGTAGCGCAACTGTGAGACCTCCAGGAGCCGCTCGACGGGAGGCGGCAGGGGCCCGTAGCGGTCGAGCAACTCGCGGCGCATCTCCTCGAGGCCGACATCGGTGACCACGCGACCGAGGCGCCGGTACAGCTCCAGCTTCTGGGGTTCCTCGGGCACGTAGTCGTCGGGCAGGTAGGCGTCCACGGGCAGGTCGACCTTGGCCTGCGTGCGGGCCGTGCGGGCCTGGCGCCCCTCAAGGGCCGCCTTCTCGACTTCGACAGCCTCCGCCAGCATGCGCGTGTAGAGATCGAAGCCGACGGCCGCCATGTGACCGTGCTGCTCCGCGCCGAGGATGTTGCCAGCGCCACGGATCTCCAGGTCGGAGAGGGCGATCTGGAAGCCGGCCCCCAGCTCCGAGGCATTGAAGATGGCCGCCAGGCGCTTGCGCGCGATGTCGCTGAGCTGGGCCCTGCGGCGATAGAGCAGGTAGGCGTAGGCACGGCGTGCCGATCGGCCGACCCTGCCGCGCAGCTGGTAGAGCTGCGCGAGGCCGAGGGTATCGGCGCGGTCGATGACGATCGTGTTGGCGTTGGGGATGTCGAGCCCGGACTCGATGATCGTGGTGCAGACGAGGACGTCCTGCTGGCCGGACGCGAAGGCCAGCATGACGCGTTCAAGGGCGCCCTCGGCCATCTGGCCGTGGGCGACCGCGATGCGGGCGCTGGGCAGGAGCCGGCGCAGCTGCTCGGCCTGGGACTCGATGGTCTCGACGCGGTTGTGGACGAAGAAGACCTGGCCGCCACGGTCCAGCTCGCGCAGGATGGCATCCCGGACGAGGCCGGCAGAGGCCTCGGCGACGCGCGTCTGGATGGGCAGGCGGTCCTCCGGCGGCGTCTCGATGACGCTCATGTCCCGAACACCCACGAGGGCCAGGTTCAGCGTGCGCGGGATGGGTGTCGCTGAGAGTGTCAGGACGTGGACCTCGGTCTTGAGCTGCTTGAGGCGTTCCTTGTGTGTCACGCCGAAGCGCTGCTCCTCGTCCACGACGACGAGGCCCAGGTCGCGAAAGCGGACGTCCTTGCTGAGCAGGCGGTGCGTGCCGATGACGATGTCCACGCTGCCCGCGGCCAACCCGGCCAGCGTCTCGTGCTGCTCGGTGCGAGGCACGAAGCGTGAGAGCGAGCGGACCGAGATGGGGTAGGCCGCGAAGCGCTGGCTGAAGGTGACCAGGTGCTGCGACGCCAGCACGGTCGTAGGCACCAGCACCGCCACCTGCGTGCCGGCCTGGATGGCCTTGAAGGCGGCCCGCAGGGCGACCTCGGTCTTGCCGTAGCCGACGTCGCCCACCACGAGGCGGTCCATGGGGGTCTCCCGCTCGAGATCCTCCTTGACCTCGAAGGCCGCGCGCAGCTGGTCGGGCGTCTCCTCGTATGGGAACGCCGCCTCCATCTCCGCCTGCCAGGGGGTGTCCTCGCCGAAGGAGCGCCCCCGAGCGTCGGCACGCTCGGCGTAGAGCGCCAGCAGGTCGCGGGCCAGGTCGCCGACGGCCTTGCGGACGCGCGTCCGGGCACGCTGCCACTCCCCTCCTCCGAGCCGGCTCAGCTGGGGATGCTCGCCCCCGGCATAGCGGGAGACGCGCTCGATCTGCTCGACGGGCACCCAGATGCGGCCGGCCTCGGCGAAGTGCAGCTCCAGGAAGTCGCGCTCCTCGCTGCCACGCCCACCGGCTGGACGCCGCACGAGGCCCTCGTAGTGGGCCACGCCGTGGTCGACATGGACGACGATGTCGCCAGGCTCGAGGCGCTCGAGCAGGTCGCGGGGCACGACGCGCCGCATGGCCCGTGGCCGACGGACGCGGACGGAGCCGAAGAGCTCGCGGTCGGTGACGAGAACGACGCCGTCAGGGCCGCCGATGAAGCCGCCGTTGAGGCTGCGGTCCACGAGCGCCAGCCCACCCGATGCCAGCGGCTCGTGGAGGACGCTGATCGGCGCGGCCACGATGTCGGCGTCGGCCAGGATCTCGGAGAGTCGGGCAGACTGGTCGGAAGCCAGCACGACCCGGGCACCTTCGTCACGCCAGCGGCGTACGATCGCGGGCAGCGAGCCGACGGGCGCCGGCGGCAGGACCGGCTCGTGCCAGCCAAAGGGGTTGCCGCCCGGAGGGGCGCCCGGCGCGTCCGACTCCCAGGCGAGTTCCAGCGTGCGCGCCGCCAGACGTGCACGCTTCCAGTCGCGCGGCGCAGGGTAGGCCGGCGCCCAGCCGGCCGGAAGCTCGCCGGCCCGCTCCAGCTCCTCACGCCGCTGTTCCGCCTGCTCGGCCAGGAAGTCGGCCACGTCGTCGACATCACCGGGCTCGTCCACCAGCCAGATGGCCGTGCCAAGGTGGTCGAGGGCGGTGGCCGGCGCCAGGTAGCCTCCCCATAGCTCCGCAGCATCGCCCAGCTCCCCGTCCTCGAAGCGCGCCAGGTCGGCTTGCAGACCCTCGGACAGCCGCCTCGCCTGTCGCCCGAGGCGTTCGAGGATCGTCGCCCGCGTGCCCGGCCCGAGGAGGAACTCGCTGGCTGGCAGGAGGGCCGCCGACACGATGGGACCGCTGCCGCGCTGGTCGGCCGGGTCGAAGGCGCGCAACGAATCGATCTCGTTGCCGAACCACTCGACCCGAACCGGCCACGGCTGGCCGGCGGGGAAGACGTCCAGGATGCCGCCTCGGCGGGCGAACTCGCCGCGACCGCCGACCTCGGGCACGTGCTCGTAACCGAGCTCCACGAGCGCCCGCGCCACGCCGTCCATGGCCAGGCGGACGCCTCGGCGGAGGGCGAGTGGTTCGATCGGGAGGCGGTCGGGGGTGATGGTGTGCTGGAACAGGGCCTGCAGGCTTGCCACCAGGATGCGCGCCGGCCGCTCGGCGCGGCGCCAGGCAGCCAGGGCGGCAACGCGGGCGGCCGATTCATCGCGCACCAACTCGGAGCGCTCGTAGGCCAACGCCGTGCGGGGCTCGAGCGTGACCACCAGGTCCGCATCACCGAGCCAGGCCACGAGCTCCTCGGCTACGCGATCGGCGATCTCGGCATCACGAGCGATCCAGACCAGACGCTCGCCGGAGGCCTGTGCCAGGGCAGCTGCCAGGTACGTCTTGGCGCCGTGCGGCATGGCCCCGTAGGTGACATGCCGCAGGTCCACCCCGACGCGACCGGAGGCCGAGGCCGGCCCGGAGGCAGCCCGGGTGAAGCGATCGACAAGGGCCTGCAGCTCCGTGCTCCTGGCCAGCGCCACCACCAGATGGGAGAGGTCCGGGATGCGGTGGCGCCCCAGAGCGGTCGGCGGGTCCGTGGTTCGGTTTCGGCCGCGCTGGGAACGCGGGCCAGGCGCGGCGTCCGTCACGAGCGAGTGCCCTGGCCCCGATCGCGGCCAGGCAGCAATCTGCGCCAGCCGGTCGTCGTGCGCACGATGCCGTCCTGGTCGGGGACCGCGGGTGCGGGCGACGGGTCCGCTGGAGCGCCGGTCGTGACGTCCGATGACCCGTCGACAAGGACTTCCAGTTGCCAGGCGTTCCACTGGTTTGCCGCCTGGTGTGCTCCCTCCCGTGCCCAGAGCTCCGCGGCATCCACGGCGGCATCGAGGATGGCGTCGAGGTGGCGCTGCTCGGCATGCTCGAAGTCACCCAGGACATGCTCGACCGCGCCCTCCCTGGGAGACCCGATGCCGACCCGCAGGCGGGCGAAGTCCTCCGTGTCCATCTCGGCGATGATCGAGCGCAGCCCGTTGTGGCCACCCGCGCTGCCACGCTCGCGGAGCCGCAGCTTCCCGAAGGGCAGGGCCATGTCGTCCACGACGACGAGCAGGTCCGCCATGGGCACCCGCTCGCGAGCCAACACCTTGCGCACGGCCACGCCCGAGAGGTTCATGTAGGTCATGGGCTTGACGAGGATGAGCTCGTCGTCGCCGAGTCTGCCGCGCACGCTGGCCGCTGCGTCCCTGGACTTGACCCGGCCGCCCGCGCCGACACGATCGGCCAGGCGGTCCAGCACCAACCAGCCGATGTTGTGACGGGTCTTCTCGTAGCGGGAGCCCGGGTTGCCGAGGCCCACGACGATCTTCTTCATGGCCGCCTCCGGGCATGCGGACGGGCCGCCACCCGATGCCTCAGGGTTGCGGCTGACGACGATGGTAGCGGGACGGGCCGCCGACGCGTGGCCACCCCCGCCGGACGGCTCGCCGAACAAGTCGACGCCGAGCCGTGCAAGAGCGATGATGGGACGGGCGATGACGCGCCCGGGTGGCACGCCAGCCATGCAAGCGAGGGAGGCAGCATGCGCCTCACGTCCAGCGCCTTCGAGCCAGGGGCAGACATCCCCCAGCGCTTCACCTGCGATGGACCGGGCATCTCGCCTCCCCTGGCCCTCCACGACATCCCCGCCGGAGCCGAGTCACTGGTCCTGGTCATGGACGACCCCGACGCGCCCGGCGGCACCTGGGACCATTGGGTGGCCTACGACATCCCTGTCGGCGACGTCTTCGAGGAAGGCATCGGGAGGCTCGGCGTCGCAGGTCGCAACTCCTGGGGTCGCACGGGCTACGGCGGCCCCTGCCCGCCACGCGGGACGCACCGCTACATCGTGGCTGTCTACGCCCTGGACACGATGCTGCACCTGCCGGCAGGAGCCGAGAAGGCCAAGGTCCTGGGGGCCATCGAGAGCCACGTCCTGGCCGAGGCGCGCCTCATGGGCCGCTATGCGCGGTCGGGCGGATGAGTCCCGTCCGCAGGCCCACTGGATCTGCCGGCGCTGCTTACGCCGACTGACCGGAGGCGTCCTGCAGGGTGCTGGCCGACCGGCCTGCCGCGCCGGAGGCTCCGGTCGCTGCCGAGGCTTCCTGACGTCCGCGGGCAGCCACGGACACGAGGATGCGATACGTGAGCAACAGGAGCACGGTGGCCAGGGCGACGCCGTAGCCGGTCAGTGCCCAGCTCGCCCCGCTGTCCGTGCCTGCCATGAGACCGTGGACCGTGGCCGCCAGGAAGGCCAGGAACGAGAGATAGTGGACCTGGCGCCAGGTCTTCTGGCCGATGCGCTTGCGGACGTAGAAGCTGACGAGCACCACGATGGTGAGGCCCATGGCGATCTGCCCGATGCCGATCCACAGCGGCCGGTAGGGCCCGATGAAGGGGACCACGACCTCCAGCGGGCTGAAGGGCACGCTGCGATCGATCATGAGCACTGCCGCATGGACGAGGGCGAGCGCGAGCCCGATGGAGGCCAGATCCTGGTGCAGCGTGAACGACACGGCACGGTGCGCGACGCGGTCAAGGATCTTGGTCGAGAGCAGGAGCCCGTAGACGACCGACGCGGTCAGGGCCAGGTAGGCGAGCAGGGCCGAGATGCGCGTCACGTACCAGGGCAGGCGGTCATGCTCCTGGGTGATCCAACCGATCACGGTCTCCAGGGCCACCCCGCTCGTGGCGGCGATGACCATGACGGCGGCTGTCATGAACAGCGTCCAACGCAGCAGGCGCGTCTGAGGGTGCAATCCTTGGTACATCAGGCAAGCCACTCCAGGGTGCGGGGCGAAGCGATGACCTCTCCATCGTCGAGGAGCAGGACCTCGGCCAGGGAGCCGGCCCGCTCGGCGAGGTCCAGCCCCTCCTGCGAGCCGCTGATGACGATGGCCTTGGCCAGTGACTCGGCTGCCAGGGCGCTCTCGGCGACGACCGTCGCCTGCACGATGTCCGTGACGGCGGGGCGGCCGGTGAGCGGGTCGATGAGGTGGTGGCGACTGCCGCTGGCGTGCTGCCAGCGATGGAGAGAGGTGCCGGACGTCGCCACGCCCAGGCGGCCTATGTGTCGGCCGGCCTCCAGGACCAGGGTGGCGATGTCCTCGTCGTCGTGGCGAGGGTCGGCCACCGCCAACTGCCATGGAAGGGCCGCCTCGACGCGCACGGCGATATCGCCGTCGGCATCGACGAGAGCCGCCGGATAACCCGACAGGAGTCCCAGGGCTCGGTCGGCGATCCAGCCCTTGCCCACCCCGTCGAGGTCGAACCTGACGAGTCCCTCGCGGTGCACGACGCCGCCACGCCCCTGCGAGCGGAGGGTCCAGCGGGCCGAGGCCTGTGGGGGGTCGCCGCCATCCTCGGCGGCCAGGCGGGCAGCCAGCAGGCTGACGTCAACGATGCCCTCGCAGCGTTCGGCGACTGACTGCGACCGCCGCAGGACGGTGCAGAGGGTCGGTCGGATGGTGGTCGCGGGCGCCGCGGACTGGCGATTGAGGATGGACAGGTCGGAGTCGGGGCTGAAGCGGGTCAGGCGTCGTGCCCAGGCCTCGATCCTTCCCGCAGCCAGGCGTAGGTCGCGATCTGCGCTGCCGGCCTGCTCTGGGCGACAGGCCACGTGCAGGCGCACGCTGCCCCCCATGGCCGCGAACTGGAGGCTGCGCTCGACGCGGGAGGTCTCGGCGCCCGTCGCGGCCAAGGGTGGCCGTGTCACGGCCGCGGTGCCCCGCCCTGCCGTGTCATCCCAGGCGATCATCCTCCGGACTGCCTCGTCCTGGCCACAGGCACGCGCGTCGATGACGACGATGCCATCGGCGTCACCCAGTGCACGACGACACGCGGCGCCGGCGCTGCTTCGCGGATGACTTTCGCGCCAGGAGGCGCCTTCTGGCCCGGCTTGAGACGCACGTAGCGGATGGGGCGCTCGACACGTGTCTTGCCAGCGGGGACGGCGGCGGCCAGCATGGTCACGTCCGTGTCGACGCCAGCGCTGCTCAGTGCGCCCTCCTCGCTGCCACCCGGCAGCCGGCCGATGCCAGCGGCGATGACGGAGAGTGCCGCCAGCGCCCCCACGCCGACCATCAGCCGGGCCGGCAGCGGGTTCGGCTTGCTGTGCCTGCGAGGCGCGCGAGCCTCGGGGCGGACGGGCCTGGTGTCCCCCATGGCAGGCTCGACCATCAGTCGTCGCCCCGTTCGTACTCGTCGTGGTCCTCGCGCTCATAACGATCGTCGTCCTCACGCACTGCGCGGACCGGGCGCGTCTGGGCGCTGCTGCGGCTCGCCGCAGTGGTACGCGTCGCCGTCTGGCGCTCCACGACCACGGTCTTGGGAGCGGGCGCGGGCTTGACGTAGACGACCTCGGCCCCGAGCGTCGGTTCGGCCGTCGGGGATGCCGCCGTCAGCGGCGCCGCCAGGACCTCCGTGCCAGCGGGGTCCACCCCGGCCGGACGTGGGCCGAAGCCGGCCGCCACGAGGCCGACCGTGAGGACGATGGCGGCGCCGATGCCGGCTACCGTGATGGCGACCTGCTTGATCATGCGGTGTCTCCGTAGCGGATGTCTCTGCTCGAAGTGTCGCCTCGGGACCTTGCCACGCCCTGTGCGCCACATGAGAGTTCACAAAGAAACGGCGCCCGGGCGTTGCACCGGACGTCGCCCGCGGCCACCATGTGTCGCATGAGAGTCCTGATCGTCGAAGACGAGGCCAAGATCGCGCGGGCCATCGAGCGGGTCCTCGGCGCGGAGCGCATCTCGACCGACATCGCCGAGGATGGCGTGGCGGCCCTCGCGCTGGCCGGCGAGCGCGACTACGACGTCATCCTCCTCGACCGGATGCTGCCCGACCTCGACGGCTTGGAAGTCCTGCGTCTGCTGCGATCGCGCGGTGTCCGGTCCCCGACCCTCATGCTCACGGCGCTGGGCACGCTCGACCACCGCGTCGCCGGGCTGGACGCCGGCGCAGACGACTACCTCGCCAAGCCGTTCGCCTTCAGCGAGCTGCTGGCGCGCATCCGAGCCCTCGCGAGGCGCTCCCCGGAGCGCCCCGACGAGCGGATCATGGCCGGTGACATCGTCCTTGATCCGCTGCGCATCCGTGTCTCGGTAGGCGACGCGAGCCAAGATCTGACGGCGCGCGAGTTCGCCCTGCTCGCCTACCTCGTGCGCCACACCGGAGAGGTCGTCACTCGCCAACAGGTCCTCGATGCGGTGTGGGGCGCCGATCCCGATGTCTACTCGAACGTGGTCGATCTCTACGTCCACTACCTGCGCCAGAAGTTGGAGCTGCTGGACCGCCGCGATGCGCTCCGCACCGTCCGCGGCGTGGGCTACTCGTTGCGCGTCGACGGGCAGCCGTGAAGCGGCGGGGCGGTCCCGTCGACCCTGCCGAGGCGCTCCTCCGCCGGACCCGGACCCGCCTCGCCCTCCTGACCCTCGCGACGGTCACGACGCTCGTGGTCATCGTGGGCGTGACCACGGCGGTCACCGCCATCACGCTCATGCGCGAGTCCGTGGACCGCGCCCTGCTCCTCGCCGCCGGCGATCCGCTCGTGCTGCACCAGCTCCTCGACGGAGAGTCAGAGGCTGGCTCCGGAAGTGCACTCGGCGAGGCGGACACCTTCGTGATGCTGGCCACCGGGGATGGTCGCCTGCGTAGCAGCACGCGGAACACCAGGCTGACCGGCCTGCCGGATCGTGCCGCCATCGCCGCCGCGGAGCAGGGCCAGGACTTCCGGGACAGCCGCTATGGGAGCACCGATGTGCGCCTCCTGACGATGCGGGTCGCCGGCGACGCGACATCCAGTGACGAGAGCGAGGCAGGCGACGACGGCGATGCCTCGTCCTCGCCGCTCTACGTGCAGGCCGGCATGAACATGGCCCTCCAGCACCGCCTCGAGCGGCAACTGCTGCTGGCCATCGTCGTCATCGGAGCGCTGGGAGTCCTGGGCGCCATGATCGTGACGCTCGTGGTCACGCAGCGCGCCCTGGTGCCTATCCGCGAGGCCTTCGCCACCGAGCGGCGCTTCGTGGCCGCCGCCTCGCACGAGCTGCAGACGCCGGTCGCCATCATCCGTGCCTCGGCGGAGATCCTGGAGCGCGAACGCCTCGTGGCCGGGGATGGTACCGCCCTGGTGGCCGACATCATCGGCGAGACGGACCGCCTGGGGCGATTGGTCAACGACCTGCTCGCCCTGGCCTCGGCCGAGGCGGGTGCCATCTCTCTCCACCCAGAGGCCCTCGATCTGGAGACATGGTTCACGGATCTCGCGCGTCGCGCTGCAGCCATCGCTCAAGCCGGAGGTGCGGGCTTCGCCGTGTCGCAGGATCGTGTCTCCGGCCTGACCGTCACAGCCGACCGCGAGCGCCTCGACCAGCTTGTGCTCATCCTCGTGGACAACGCCATCAAGCATTCGCCGCGGGGCGGCCGTGTCCAGCTCAGCCTCCTGGACCGGCGGCACTCGGGTACCGCCATCATCCAGGTATCCGACCAGGGACCGGGCATCCCGACGGAGGAGTTGGAGCGGATCTTCGAGCCATTCGTGCGCGTGCCAGGCACGCGCCGCACGACCGGCGGCACCGGGCTGGGCCTGGCCATCGCTCGCCAGCTCGCGGTGCGACAGGGCGAGGACTTGACGGTCACGAGCTCGCCCGGAGCGGGGGCCACCTTCAGCTTGAGCCTGCCCCTCGGCGCCTGAAGCTCCTGATCAGGCCTCCAGGCCCAGGAGGCGACGCTCGAGGGCGCGCATGGCAGCCTCCTCCTCCGGCTCGGCGTGATCCCAGCCGCAGAGGTGCAGGGCGCCGTGCGTGACGAGGAGGCGCAGCTCGTCGGCCGGCTGCCAGGCCACGTTGCCCGTCTGCCCACCACGGCCCTCCGACGCCTGCCCGATGGCACGCTCGACAGAGACGATGATGTCGCCCAGGTGGACGGCCTCGCCCGGCGGCAGGGTGAAGGCGGGTGACGCGCCCACCTCCCGAACGGCGGGGTCCTGGCCGGGATGGGCAGGGAAGGCGGCCGGCGCCAGAAGGGGGAATGAGAGCACGTCAGTCGGGCCGTCCTTGCCCATGTGTGCGACGTTCAGCTCGGCCAGCTCCGCGTCGTCGCTGAGCGTCAGCGACGCGGTGGCCCCGGGTGGCGCACCGGCGGCGGCGGCAGCAGCCAGGAGGTGCTGCGCCAGCTCGGCGTCCGGGAGGAGGTCGGGGACGCCCTCACGGCGCGTGATGTCGATGCGGGGGTCGGGCGGCACGGGGGTCGGCGCGCGGCTGGCGGTGGACCGAGGGAGGCGCCCGCGAGGCGGCTAGGCGCCGGCGGCGCGAGCCAGCTCCTCGTTGACGATGCGGCTGACGAGCTTTCCGTCGGCACGACCCTTGATCTTGGGCATCAGCCCGGACATGACGCGGCCCATGTCCTTCGGCGAGGTGGCGCCGCTGGCCACCACCGCTTCACGGGCAAGGGCGCGGATCTCGTCCTCGCCGAGCTGCTCGGGCAGGTAGGGCACCAGGATGTCGATCTCGGCCTGCTCCTTGGCAGCCAGGTCGTGGCGGCCGGCGGACTCGTAGGCAGCGATCGACTCGCGGCGCTTCTTGACCTCCCGGCCGAGGATCTCGAGAGTCTCCTCGTCGGTGAGCGGCGCACGCTTGTCCTTGGCGGCGTTCTGGGCAGCTGCCATGGCCATGCGCAGCGTGTCACGTCGCAACGTGTCGCCACCACGCATGGCGGTCTTCATGTCGGCCTGGAGCTGCTCGGTGAGGCTCACGGGAACCTCCTGTTGGCCGCTGGGAGGGCTCGGTCCTGCCAGGGGGGTGGGGGCTTCGGATCGCCCCGACTCCGGTGTGCTCGGGGTGCGAGGCGGGTCGCCCCGCACCCTCGGGATGATCGCCGGGGCTACTCGCCCCGGGCCACCTTCTTGCGCTTGGCTTCCTTGCGTTTGCGCTTGACGCTGGGCTTCTCGTAGTGCTCGCGTCGCCGGGCTTCGGCGAGGATGCCGCTCTGCTGGATCTTCTTGTTGAAGCGACGCAGGGCAGCTTCGAACGACTCGTTCTCGCCGACTCTGACTTCAGCCAATCTGGGAAATCACCTCCCGCCGGTCGAGATTGGCCAGCCCGTGACGTCGGATACCGGTACCGACGAGGGGGTCACGCAGGGGCGAGCGGATGAGCTCACAGACCCGGCTGAGTGCCGGACCACATGCGAGGCCGAGCGCGAGTGTAGTGCGCTACTTGCCAGGCGGTCAAACAGCCACCGGTGGCCACGCGGCGATGCACGACCCAGACCATCACCCGGTCGTGGATGCGCCTGGCCGAGGAGGCGAGTGCCCACCAAGGTCGTGCCGCGGATCGTGGGCCGTTGGTCAGTTCACGGTCGCCAGACGGCGCCCGTACACTGGCGCCGATGAGCGAGTTCCCCGACGTCTCACGCTATCCGTCCCTGCTGGCGATCCTGGACGACGCCGCGACCCGCTGGCCGGCGGAGCCTCCCATGTGGAGCCTGCGAACCGACCACGGCCTGGAGCTCCCGTGGAGCGCAGCGGAGATGCGGCATCGCTCCCTGCTCGCGGCCTGGCGATTGCGCGCCCGGGGTCTGCAGTCCGGGGACAGATTGCTGACCTGGTCGCCCTCCACGCCACGCCTGCCGGCCCTCTACTGGGGAGCCATGCGCGCCGGCATCGTCATCGTGCCCCTGGACCTGCGCATGACACCGGGTGTCATCGACCGCATCTCGCACCGCGCGGAGACGAGGTGGCTGGTGGTGGACAGCGGTCTGGACGCCCCGGATCCCGCGGAGGTCGGCCTCATCGACTTCACGGTCTGGAAGCTCGAGGAGCTCGTGGCCGACCCGGACGACTCCTTCCCTGCCGACTGGCAGGCGCAGGTCGAGGAATGGCCCCAGCCGGGGCGAGACTCGCTCTTCGAGATCGTCTTCACCTCTGGCACCACGGCCGACCCGAAGGGCGTCATGCTCAGCCACGGCAACATCCTCGAGACAGCCGGGGCCTTCGAGCGGCTCCTCGAGCTGAAGCACCACCGAGCCGTCGGGATCCTGCCCCTCTCGCACCTCTTCGAGCAGGCGCCCGTGCTCTTCTACGCCGCCGCCATCGGCGCGGAGGTGCGCTACGTCCGCTCGCGCAATCCCCGTGTCCTCGTGGAGACCATGCGTGAGCTGCGCGCTACGGTCATGGTCATGACACCCCAGGTCCTGGAGCTCTTCTGGACCTTCCTCACCCGTGAGGTCGAGCGGCGTGGCCAGGCGGCCCGCTTCGAGCGTGCCCGCCGCATCGCCCGTCGCTTGCCCTACCGACTGCGCCGGGTCATCTTCCACAGCGTGCACGCACAGTTCGGGGGGCAGCTCCATCTGCTCGTCACGGCGGGGGCCTACTTGCCGCCGGAGCTGCAAGCGGCCTGGGAGGACCTGGGCATCTCGGTCGTGCAGGGTTACGGCTCGACGGAGTGCGGCATCGTCACCGCCAACGACCAGTGGCACCACCCGCCGGGCGTCGTGGGACGTGCCCGGGAGCCGTCCCTCGTGAAGCTCCACCCCGAGACATCGGAGATCCTGGTCAAGGGTCCCAACGTCTCGGCTGGCTACTGGCGCAACGAGGAAGCCACTGCGGCTTCGCGCGACGCCGACGGCTGGTTCCTGACGGGCGACGCGGGGCGCTTCGACGAGGACGGCAGTCTCGTCCTCTCTGGCCGGCTGCGCAACATCATCGTCCTGCCCAACGGCCTGAACGTCTACCCGGAGGACATCGAGGCGGCCCTCGCCGACCACGGCCTGACGCAGGCAGTGGTGGTGGAGACCGCACCCGGGCGCATCGAGGCGGTCGTGCTGCCGCCCGGCAGCCAGCCGGTCATCCGCACTGGCCAGCCGGCCCCGCCGCCTCGCTCGGTGGACGAGGAGACGGCTGTCGAGGCGGAGATCGAGCGCGTCATCAAGGCCGCCAATGCCGATCTCTCCATGCACCAGCGCATCGCCGGTTGGCGGCTCTGGCCGGAGCCTGACTTCCCGCGCACGCACACGCTCAAGATCCGCCGCAATGAGGTGCGCGCCTGGGCTGGCGACGACGTCGCCCTCAAGGTGCGCGAGGCGGACGCGGCCTGACCCGGCGCCGCTGCCGGATCGAGGGTGAGGCGTGACGGCCGCTACTTCACGACGTCGACGGGGTCGCCCACGGTGGCCAGGGCATCGAAGACCAGCTCGGCCGCGGCGCCATCCGAGGAGCGACCCGGCGACCAGCTCGTGAAGATGACGGCGTCGTCGCGCACCGCGACCGAGAACTGCGTGTCCGGCGTGAAGTTGGCCTGCCCGAAGCCCGAGCCGAGGTAGGTCGCCAGCTCCTGCGCCCAGCGTTCTGCCTCGGCCGCATCCGAGGCGTCGTAGACGACCACGAAGCCGTCGTCAGGGTCGGCCAGGTCGGCTCGCAGGACCACGCGCGGCACCTGGAGCAGCGACTGCGGCTCGGATATGCGGTAGGCGGCCATCGCCACGTCCAGTCGGTGCCCCACGGCAGACACGGCCGCGCCCAGTTCGGTGATGCTGGCTGAGGTCGAGGGGCCCCAGGACTGCAACGGCGTGGGCAGCGGCACGACGTCGGCCTGGACAGAGGGCCGGTCCGGGGAGGCGCAGGCACTCAGTGCCAGCCCGACGGGGAGCAGGGCCGCCATCGCCATCGCGCGCCAGGGGCTGCGCAGGTTCATCCGGGCGGCCAGGCAAAATGCCGCCCGCCGACCAGGTGGACATGGAGGTGCGGCACGGACTGGCCGCCATCGGCACCCACGTTGGACACGAGGCGGTAGCCCCGCTCGGGGAGGCCTGCGTCTGCAGCAAGCTGTGCCGCCACCGCGAAAAGCCGGCCGAGCATGACGGCGTCGCCATCGCCCAGCTCCGCAGCTGAGGCGATGTGCCGTCGCGGCATGAGGAGCTTGTGCACCGGTGCAACGGGGTTGATGTCGTCGATAGCCACCACGAGTTCGTCGTCGTGTACCCGCTCGGCGGGGATCTGACCCGCGATGATCCGGCAGAACAGGCAGTCGGGGTCGGTCATGTCGTCTCCCTGGTCACTCGGTGGTCCATCGTCGGAGCGTGGCACCTCAGAACGTCGGCTTGTTCATCATGAGCCAGCCGATGAGGCCGATGGCGCCGGCCATGAGGTAGCTGATGTAGCGCTGCCGGCGTGCGCGGCTCCGCCAGCGCTCCTTCTCCGCTTCGCTGGCAGCCTGTCGCAGCCCCAGGAGACGTCGCACGCCGGGGCGCTGGATGAAGAAGGCCACCAGCAGGACGGTGGCGTAGATGGCCAGGGCGAGCAGGAGCCAGGGCTGGTCGAGGAACGCACCGCCAAGGACCATGAGCAGGGCGATGCCCGTGGCCGCCACCCCGAGGCCGATGATGAGCGTGCCGTGCGCCTCGAGCCAGATGAGCGTGCGCGTGAAGGATCCCGGGTTCGCCGCCACCACCGGCTCGCCGTCGGTGCCTCGCGTGCGCATCGTGAAGGGCAGCAGGAAGGCCGGCAGGAAGAGCGAGATGGCCAGGATGACGTGGGTCGTCAGCAGGAGGGGGAAGAGGCTCGGCGGGATGGTCATGGCCGCTCGGCGTCGAGGGCCACCCAATCGGTCTCCTGGTCCCGCCCAACGATGCGCAAGCCGGCCGACCCGAAGGCCGCCACGACCTCCGGCTCGCGGTCCACGAAGATGCCCGAGGCCAGCAGGCGACCACCACTGCCAGGGGTCCGGTCGCCGGGGCGCATGGCCGCCGCCAGCTCCGGCGCCAGCGCCACGAGCAGGCTGGCCACGAGGTTGGCGAGCACGAGGTCGAAGGGGCCATCTTCCACGGGCAGCGAGCCGGCCGAGGCGCTGATGGTCACCCCGTTGCGAGCAGCATTCTGGCGCGTGGCCTCGACGGCGATGGGGTCGGTGTCGACGCCGCGCAAGTCTCGGGCACCCAGCAGGCCGGCCGCCACCGCCAGGATGCCCGATCCGCAGCCGACGTCGATGACGGAGGCGCCGGTCACCAGGCCAGCCTCGGACCAGCGCTCCAGGCCCACCAGGCAGAGCCGCGTCGTGGGGTGAAGCCCGGTGCCGAAAGCCATGCCCGGGTCGAGGGCCACGACGACGTCGTGCGGCGCGGGGTCGTATTCGCGCCAGGTGGGCTTGATGACGATGCGCCGGCCGAACCGCATGACCGGGAAGTGCTCCTTCCAGGCCTCGGCCCAGTCCTCCTCGTGGACGGCGCTGACGCGCAGGTCCCCGATGGGCCGCAGGCCGAAGGCGGTCAGGTGACCGAGTCGCGTGCGGGTCTCGGCGATCGCCGTCTCAGCCGCCAGGCGGTCGAGCGCCGGCAGGTAGGCGCGGATGGTGGCCGGAGCCCCTTCGATGGGGACGGCAGCCAGGCCCTCCTGCTCGGTGGCAAAGGGCTGCTCCACCGAGACGCCGCCAGCGGCCACACGTGAGAGGATCTCGCTGACGGCCTCCACGGCCTCCGGGTCAGCCTCGATGGCGAGCTCCAGCCAGGTGCCCGCAGCGGACGTGCCCTCGTCGGCGACAGGCAGGCCGTCGGCCACGGGCTCCGCGAGTCCATCTGCCGCCCCTTGTCCTGCCACCGGGTCCTGCTCGCTGCTCAGTTGATGGCGTCCTTGATGCGCTCGCCCAGGCTGCGCTTGCCCTTGCGGGTGCGTGGCACACCCTCCGGCGGGCCAGCGCCGTCGAGGCTGAGCTCGCCGCTCTCGACGGCGAGCTGCTCGAGCAGCTCGCGCTGCCTGTCGGAGAGGCGCGTGGGCACCTCGATGTCGACGAGCACGTGGAGGTCGCCGCGCGCGCCCGGACGTCGCAAGTGAGGCACACCCTTGCCCCGACGGCGGATCTCCGTGCCGGGCTGGGTGCCAGGCTTGATGTCCAGCAGCTCCTGTCCATCCGGCGTGACGATGGGCACCTGGGCGCCGAGTGCTGCCTGTGTCATCGAGAGCCGCAGCTCGAGGTAGAGCTCCGTGCCGTCCCTCTTGAGGAGCGGATGCTCCTCGACATGCGTGACGACGTAGAGATTGCCGGGCACGCCGCCGCGCGGCGCCGCCTCCCCCTCCCCCGTCAGGCGGATCTGGTGGCCATCATCGATGCCAGCCGGCACGGTGACGCGGAGGGTGCGCTTGCGCTCCAGGCGGCCGTCACCGCGACAATCCAGGCAGGGCTTCTCCACGATCTGGCCCGAGCCCCGGCAGCGACCGCAGGCGGTCACGTTGACCATCTGGCCCAGCAGCGTTGAGCGCACCTCGCGCACCTCGCCGCTGCCGCCGCACTGCGGGCAGGCGGACGGCCTGCTGCCCGCTTCAGCGCCGCTGCCGTCGCAGGTCATGCAGCGGTCGAGCGCCGTGAAGCTGAGGTCCTTGTCAGCCCCGTGGATGGCCTCGTCGAAGGTCAGTGTCAGGTCGTAGCGCAGGTCGGCGCCGGCGGGACGCCGGGGTCGGCGGGCACCGCCACCCGCGGCTGCACCGCCGAAGAAGGCGTCGAAGATGTCGCCGAAGCCCTGGAAGCCGCCGAAGGGACCGTAGCCCTCGGCCCCGGTGCCGCCCACGCCTGCCCGCCCGAAGGTGTCATAGGACTGGCGGCGCTGCGGATCGGAGAGGACCTGGTAGGCCTCGTTGATCTCCTTGAACCGGGCGTCAGCGTCAGGGTCGATGCTGACGTCGGGGTGCCATTGCTGGGCCAGCTTTCGGAATGAACGCTTGATCTCCTCGTCACTGGCGCTGCGCGGAAGATCCAGGATCTCGTAGTAGTCGCGGGTCGTGGCCATGCCTGCCGGAGTATAGGCAAGGTCAGCCCGGGTCCCCGACGGAGGCCGTGGCAGCGCTGCCCCGGCGCCCGCGCCCGGCTCACCAGCCACGTATGCTCGGCGACCATGGACACCCTCCCGGTCAGCGCTGCAGCGGCGCGCCGATTCCTCGTGCGGCGCCACCTGCTGGCTCCACCACGCTCGCTGCCCGCCGGCCTCGACGGTGTCCGCGCGGCCTTCTCCCGCCTCGGCTCGGTCCAGTTCGATCCGCTGGCCGTGGCCGGACGCAACCACGACCTCGTCCTGCACGCCCGGGTCAACGACTACGACCCGGCCTGGACGAACGCGCTCCTCTACCAACGGCGCGAGCTCTTCGAGACCTACAACAAGATGCTGAGCCTGCTACCAACGAGCGAGCTGCCCTGGTTCCGACTCGCCTGGGACCGCTTCCTGGCCGAGCACCGCGACGGTGCCTTCGCCCGTCATCCCGATACGGTCGAGCACGTCCTCGAGCGCCTGCGGGAGGAGGGACCCCTGTGCAGCCTCGACTTCGAGAAGCGAGCCACGATCGACTGGTACTGGGGACCTACCGGTGAGGTGCGCGCCATCCTTGAGGCCCTCTCGGAAGCGGGCGTCATCGGCCTCGCGCGGCGCGAAGGCAACCGCCGCTACTTCGACCTCGTCGAGCGGCTGTTCCCGGCAGAGCTACTGGCTCGTCGGCCCGACGAGCGCGAGCAGCAGCTCCACAAGCTCCTCTCACGCTACCGCGCCCACGGCCTGCTGGGCGAGGGCGGTCAGGCCGAGCTCTGGTACGGCATCGCCAAGGCCCGCCCGGCGCCGGACGACGTTCCGGGGACCCCGACGCGCCAGGCGCTACGCGACGAGCTCGTGGCCTCTGGCGAGTTGGTGCCGGTGGCCGTGGAGGGCGTGCGCGGCACCCGCTTCGTCCTCGGCGATGAGGTCGACCCCTTGCGCGCGGCCGAGGCCGAGATCACGGCCGGCACGCCGCTCCCAGACCCCGGCGTCGTCCTCCTTGCCCCGCTCGACTCCTTCGTCTGGGACCGCGACCTGCTGCGCAGCCTCTTCGGCTTCGACTACGTCTGGGAGGTCTACGTGCCGCAGGCAAAGCGGCGCTGGGGCTACTACGTCCTGCCGCTCCTCTTCGGCGACCGGCTCGTGGGCCGCATCGAGCCGCGCATCGACCGGACTGCCGGCACCGTCCGCATCCTGGGCGCCTGGTGGGAACCGAGCTTCCGCGCCCGCGACGAAGAAGGCTTCGTGCCGGCCATGCGAACGGCGCTGGCGGCCTACCTCCGCTTCGCGGGGGCGAGCCGGCTGGAGTGGGCCGCCCACCTGGGAGCCGAGCGACGGCTCGTCGGTCTCCGGCCGCGCGAGGTCTGAGGCTTACTTCAGGAGCAGGATACGCAGCCGACGCGCTGTGACGGCCACACCGATGAGACTCATCACCGACAGGTAGGCGATGTCCACGAGCACCACCGGGTCGATGATGCCGGTCGTGAAGCTGCGCAGCATGTGCACGCCCCGGTAAAGCGGCGTGAGCTCCACGATGATGCGCAGCCAGTCCGGGTAGACGGTGATGGGGAAGAACGTGCCGCTGAAGAGGAACATCGGCGTGGTCACCACGGCCACCATGTCGAAGTCCTGCCACTTGCGCATGTAGGTGCAGGCGGCCATGCCCACGGACGCCGCGGCCAGGCCCACCAGGAGTGCGCCGGGGATGGCCAGGATGCCCGTGGGCGCGAGTACCAGCCCCAGCAGGAACATCACCACCAGGAAGCCGATGGCGTAGATGAGGCCGCGCGTCAGCGACCAGCTGACCTCGCCCACGGCCACGTCGGATGGGCCCAGCGGCGTGGACAGGATGGCATCGAACGTCTTGGCGTACTTCAGCTTGAAGAAGAGGTTGAAGGTCGACTCCATGAGCGCCCCGTTCATGGCCGTGGTGGCCATGAGCCCGGGTGCCACGAAGGCAGCGTAGGGGATGTCGCCCACGTCACCGACGAGCGTCCCCAGTCCGAAACCGATGCCCAGCAGGTAGAACACCGGCTCGAAGAAGCCAGAGACGATGATCGACCAGTTGCGCCGGTAGACCAGCACATCGCGCTCGAGGACCTTGTGGGCACGCCAGCGTCCCAGCGGTCGGGTCGGGAATAGCCGCGTCGTGATGAGCATCGGCTACTCCGCCAGCTTCTGGCCGAAGGTGCGGTAGGAGGCCAGCAGGCCGACCACCGCGAAGACCATCAGGTAGGTCACGTTGATGACCGCCAGGGGCGGGTCGACCATGTCCAGGGCGATGGCTCGCGCCAGCGCCACGGCGTGCCAGAGTGGCGTCATGTAGGCCACCACCTGGAGCAGCTCGGGCAGCTGTGTGACCGGGAAGAAGGTGCCGCTGAAGATGAACATGGGCGTGATGACGAAGCGGAACAACGAAGCGAAGGCGCTGTCATTCTTCTGGGCTGCCGCGAAGGCCTGGATGGGCGCCGCGAAGGCGAGGCCGGTCAGCGCCGCAACCGGCAGCAGCAGGACAGCGCGGCCCGGTTCGATGGCCCCGAAGACGGCCATCACGGCAGCGAAGATGATGGCCCCGAAGGTCACCCGCAGGCCGGTCCAGATGAGCTGTCCAGTGGCCACGTGGCGCGTGTCGAGGGGCGAGAGGATCATGGCCACGTAGGTCTTGAGCCAGCGGATGCCGGCCATGACCGGGTAGGTCGACTCGAAGGCAGCCGTCTGCATGGCCTGCGCCACGAGCAGGCCGGGCGCCAGGAAGGCCAGGTAGCCAACGCCCTCGATGCCGGCCGGGTTGGCGTCGTCGATGAAGGTCCCCAGGCCGATGCCGATGGCGGCCAGGAAGAGGATGGGGCTGAAGAAGGTGGAGAAGAGCGTGCCCCGCCACGTGCGCCGGTAGACCAGGAGGTGGTGCTCGACGACACGCGCCACGGGGCGCGCGGTGGAGGCGACGCTCACTCGATGAGGGTCCGGCCCGTGAGGCGCAGGAAGACGTCCTCGAGCGACGAGCGCCGCACGAGCTGGCTGACCGGGCGGTAGCCCAGGGCGTGGACGGCCTCCGACGTGGCGTCGCCGTCGTCGCCGTAGAGGAGCCAGCGGTCGGGCAGGTGCTCCGCCCGCTCCACGAGGCCGTCCAGCCGGCCGTCCAGGTCAAGCGTCACGCCGTCATCGAAGCGAAGCTCAAGGACCTCGCGGCTGCTGTGCTGGGCGACCAGCTCACGGGGCGAACCCTGGGCCACGATGCGGGCCTTGTCCATCACCACCAGCCGGTCGCAGAGCTGCTCGGCCTCGTCCATGTAGTGGGTGGTCAGGATGAGCGTGACGCCCTGCTTCTTGAGACGGTAGAGGCGCTCCCAGACGAGGTGCCGGGCCTGCGGGTCAAGGCCCGTGGTGGGCTCGTCAAGCAGCATCATCTCGGGTTCGTTGATGAGCCCGCGAGCGATGGTCAGGCGCCGCTTCATGCCCCCGGAGAGCGGCTCGACCTCGTCGCCGGCGCGGTCGCTGAGGTGCACGAACTCCAGCAGCTCGGTGGCGCGCCGGCGTGCCTCCTTGTAGCTGAGGTCGAAGTAGCGCCCGTAGATGAGCAGGTTCTCGAGGACCGTCAGCTCCATGTCCAGCGTGTCCTGCTGGGGCACCACGCCGAGACGGCCGCGGATCGTGGAACCCTGCGTGGCGGGGTCCATGCCCAGCACCCGCAGGGTGCCCGCCGTGACCGGCGAGATGCAGCCGATCATGCGCATCGTGCTCGTCTTGCCAGCGCCGTTGGGACCCAGGAAGCCGAAAGCCTCGCCCGGCTGCACGTCGAAGTCCACGGCGTCCACGGCCGTGAGATCGCCGAACCGCTTCGTCAGCCCGCGGGCGTGGATGAGCGGTGCGGTGGGGACCGAGGGCACGTCGGCGATGGTACCCCGATTGGCACGAGCCGCCCGCGGCCCCTGCACCGAACCCTGCGCTACCCTTGGCCGGTGAGGACGCGCGTGGCTGGTGGTCGCCGGAGCGAGTGGCCCGGCGCTCGCCGGGGCCTCGTGCTGATCCCCAGCCTGGCAGCCGCGGCCGTGGCTTGCAGCGGCACGACCGCCGCCACGTCTGCGGCGACTGACACCGCACCCCAGATCTCCGCAG
The DNA here is from genome assembly GCA_963825995.1 of uncultured Chloroflexia bacterium. GTDB lineage: Bacteria > Chloroflexota > Limnocylindria > Limnocylindrales > CSP1-4 > JAFMJV01. Next base: position 312,289 of record CAWGVH010000006.1, on the reverse strand, counting down.
GAGCTGCCCTGGCATCGTCGGAGGCACGCCCCCCGAACGTCGTCATGGTCATGCTCGACGACCTCAACCCGCACGACGGTCGCCTCTTCGCGCCGGAGATCATGCCCAACCTGTCTGAGCTGATCATCTCGCGGGGCATCCGCTTCACGGACTTCCACGCCGAGGTACCGCTCTGCGGGCCCTCGCGCGCCAACCTGCTGACCGGCCAGCATGCCCATAACAGCGGTGCCAACAGCAACGACGGGGCGCAGTTGGACCCGAGCACGACCATCGCCACCGAGCTGGACGCCGCTGGCTACCACACGTCGTATGTCGGCAAGTACCTCAACGGCTACCGCGCCTTTCCGCCTGAGCGGCGCGATCCGCCCGGCTGGGACAGCTTCGACGTCATCGACTCCAACCAGGGCAAGTACTTCTGGTACGAGATGCGTGACCGCCAGGGCGGCATCACCCAGTACCGTACGGACGAGACCGACTACTCGACCGACGTCATCGCCGACCTGGCGGTGCAGCGCCTCCGCGAGGCACCCGCGGACGAGCCTGTGTTCACGATCATCTCGCCATTCACGCCGCACGAGCCGAACCTGCCGGCGCCCCGCCACGAGGGCGACCCGCGCTGCGCGGACCTCCCACGCTGGGCGCCACCCAACTACGACGAAGCGGACGTCTCGGACAAGCCGCCCTACATCGCGGACGCACCGCCACTAGGTGACGCTGGCTTCGACCTCATCGCCCACTGCGAGTCGCTCCTGGCGGTCGATGACCTCATCGGGCAGGTCGGTGACGAGCTGCAGCGCCAGGGTCGGCTGGAGGACACCCTCTTCATCTTCACAGCGGACAACGGCATGACCTGGGGCGAGCACCGCCGGGTGGGCAAGGTCTCCCCGTACAGCTCGGCCGTGCCGACATACGCCGCCTGGCCGGCGCGGCGCGGAGTGGAGCCGCGTGACGACGATACGACCCTGAGCATGATCGACTGGGCGCCCACCATCTGCGAGCTGGCCGGCTGCCAGATGGGCCCCTATCCCAACGGCCAGGAAGGCCCCGATGGCCTGAGCTTCGCCGCGCTCCTGGCCGACCAGCCCGTCTCCTACGAGCGACCGTCCATCCTGCACGCGATGCCCAGCGGTGGCGATCGACCTGTCTACTGGTCGCTTCGCACGACGGCTGACCACCCCTCTGGCCGCTGGCTCTACGTGGAGAACCTGGACGGCTTCCGTGAGCTCTACGACGTTTCCGGCGGACCCTGCTACGAGTGGCAAGCCGGGGCCGAGGGCGACCCCTGCCTGCTGGAGAACCAGCTGGCGGGCGCGCCGGACGCGGGGACCCTGGCGCTGGCCGACCAGCTCAGCGCCGAGCTTGCCGCTCTGAAGGTCGAGGTCGCGCCTGGGCCCGAGCCCGCCCTCGGGGGCTGAGCTGGGGCACATGGCACCGAGGCTCGCTACTCGGAGGGCGGCCCCGCCACGGTCCCCGTGTGGATGGTCACGATGCCGAAGGAGAGTCCGTACCAGTCCACGTCCCGGAGGCCCGCAGAACGCATGATGCGCGCCATCTCGCCGGGTGTCGGGTAATCCTTCGTGGACTGCACGAGGTAGGCATAGGCGCTCCCCTGGCCCACGAGCCGCCCGATGAGGGGCACGATCGAGTCGAACCAGCGGCCGATGAGCTTCCCGAGACGACTCGTGGGGCGAGCGATCTCGAGGCAGACGACGCGGCCGCCGGGTCGCACGGCGCGGGCCATCTCGGCGAAGCCCTGTCGGTAGTCGGCCAGGTTGCGCATGCCGAAGGCGATGGTGGCCGCGTCGAAGGCACCGTCCTCGATGGGCAGGGCGAGGGCATCGCCGACGACGAAGCGCAGACCCGCGTCGCCGACTGCGCGGTCCCTGGCCCGCCCGATCATGCCCTCGGAGACGTCGACGCCCAGGGCGCTGCCGCCCGGCTGTGCGGCACGCCACAGGTCGCGAGTGACCTTGCCGGTGCCGCAGGCCACGTCCAGCGCCCGCCCGCCGGGCCCCAGCCGCGTCTCCCGCACGGCGTGGCGGCGCCATCGCGGCTCCTGGAAGCCGGAGATGGCCAGGTTCATGCCGTCGTAGACGCCGGAGATGCGGTCGAACATCTCCGCCACCCGCTCGGGTGGTGCGCTGTTGCCGGTCCCGGGTCCGCTGCTGTCGCCGCTCATGGGTCGAGGAAGGCCTCCACTGCGGCGGCGATGATATCCGGCCGGGTGACAGGTGCCATGTGGTCGACGCCCGGGATGGACGACAGGACCGCACCAGCGACGCGCCCGGCGAGGGCCTCGGCGATGGCAACGTAGAGCGGCTGGCTGGCGCCGCCGGTGGCGATGGCGACCGGGCAGGCGATGCGAGCCAGGCCATCCGCGTCAAGTCCCAGCAGCGGGGCATCTGCCACGGCGCCGGCACCGGCACGTCCGATGCGTTCGCGGGCGGCCGGCGACAGGGCATCCGCGGCCGCCTGCCCGGAGACGCCGGCCATGAAGACCTCCGCGGCCGCGGCCGGCCCACGCTGCGCCTCGGCCTCAAGGGTGCGGCGCGCCACGTCGGCCATGCGTCGCTGGACGGCCGGTGGCGCCAGCGGGGCGTAGGGCGGCTCGTAGGCCCAGGCGGCAGCCACGAGGTCCGGCCGGCGCGCCGCGAGCTCGAGCGCCAGGCAGCCTCCGTAGCTGTGGCCGACCACGAGGCAGCCGTGGAGCGCCTCGACGTCGATGAGCGCCGCCAGGTCCGCCACGTGCACGGCCACGTCGATGGGCGAGGACGGCGAGCCTGTCGCCGGAGCGCTGTCGCCGCTGCCGCGGCGGTCGACGGCCACCACGCGATGGCGCTCGGCGAGGCGCGTGGCGAGGACCAGCAGCTGGCGCGATGAGGAGAGCGTGGCGTGCAGGAGCAGCACGGGCGAGCCCTCACCGAGGCTTCGGTAGGCGATGCTGGCAGCGGGCCGTGTCAGCCGGGCGATCGTCGTGGTGGTCATCCTGGCGCCTCTACGAGCAGCTCGCGCAGCTCGCGCCGCAGGATCTTGCCGGCCTCGTTGCGCGGCACTGCCAGCAACCGGTGGAAGCGCACGGGCACCTTGTAGCCGGCCAGCCGCGCGCGACAATGGCGTTCGAGCTCGGCATCGGCGACGGACTGCCCGGGAGCCACGACCACGGCCGCCACCGGGACGCTGCCCCAGATCTTGTCGGCCTGGCCGACGACGGCCGCGTCGACGACCGCGGGGTGCTGGCGCAGGATCGCCTCCACCTCCGTGGGGTAGACGTTCTCGCCTCCGGAGATGACCAGGTCCTCGCGGCGGTCGGCGATGCGCAGCAGCCCGTCGCCATCGAGGCTGCCCAGGTCACCTGTCCGCAACCAGCCGTCGGCGAGTCGCTCGGCGGTGGCCGCCGCGTCACCCAGGTAGCCGCCGAAGACCATCGACCCCGAGACCAGGATCTGCCCGACGCCATCGGCCGGGTCCGGATCCACCACGCGAACGCGGACGCCCGGCAGGGGCCGCAGGGCAGCTGGGTCGGCCCGCGTAGCCACCTCAGCGCCACCCACGGCGATACCGGATGATGTCTCGGTCATGCCGTAGGTCGTCAGCACGGGCAGGCCTGCTCCGCGCGCGATCGCCAGCGTGGGACCAGGGATCGCGGCGCCGCCCAGCAGGATGGCCCGCAGGGTCAGCGGTACGGCTCGGCCATCCCAGGCCACTGTGAGCTGGTCCAGCTGAGTGGGCACGAGCGAAAGGTGACTGCTGCCCGACGCGATGCGCGCGGCGACGTCGGCACCATCGAAGCGGGACAGGACCTCGAGCGGCAGGCGCCAACGGCTGGCGCGCACGACGATGGCCAGCCCGGCCACGTGGAAGAGCGGCAGGCACGCAAGCCAGCGATCACCGGGGCGCGGCTCGAGTACGGCCGCCCAGGCGTCGGCGCTGGCGGCGTGGTTGCCGTGCGTGAGCCGGGCGCCTCGGGGTCGGCCGGTAGTGCCGGAGGTGAAGACGATCGTGGCTGGTGCGCCAAGGTCCACGAGGGGTGGAGGCATGGTCCGCGCGCCCGCTCGCGCAGGACCGCCGACCAGGCCCTCAGCCGCGGCGAGCGCGATGTCTGCGCCCGTGGCCAGCTCGCGTGCCCGTGACCCGTTCGCCTCGTCGTGTACGAGCAGGCCGGGAGTCGCCGCTCGCACCTGGGCGATCAGCTCAGGCACGGCCGCGCGGCGGTTGAGGGGCAGGTGGACGGCACCCACGCGACGCGCCGCGTGCGTAAGCAGGACGGCCGGTCCGTCATCCTCCACGAGCGCGGCCACAACGGCACGCGGCCGGAGGCCCAGCTCCACCAGGCGGCCGGCCATGGCGGTCGCGGCACCGTCGAGCGCAGCGGCCGTCCAGGTGCCGGAGGCTGCCTCAAGCGCCAGGGCGTGCGGGTCGGCCATCGCCCAGGCGGCCAGCCAGTCGGGTGCGAGGTCGGGCACCTCAGACGCCCTGCCGGACGCGGTAGCGCTCCACCGCCAGCGGGTCGATGGCGACCCCAAGGCCGGGCGCGGACGGCACGGCCATGCGGCCGCCGTGGATGGGCAGCGCCTCCGTCAGCAGGTCCGAGGCCAGCAGGCCAGCCGTGGACAGACCGTGGGCGTGGTCACCGGGCACGATGGCCGCCAGGTGCAATGCAGCCGCGACGCCCACACCGCTCTCGAAGAGCGTGGCGACCGTCACGCGCGTGTCGGTGGCGATCGCCAAGTCGACGATGCGTGCGGCTTGCGCGAGCCCACCGACCCGAGCCGGCTTCACGACCATGACGTCCACGGCGCCGGCCGCGGCGATGGCGCGGGCCGCCGCCAGGTCGGTGACGGCCTCGTCGGCGGCGATGGGCGTCGCCACGCGGCGCCGCAGCCGCGCCAGGGCCTCGACGCCGGCCGCCGCCGGGATGGGTTGCTCCACGTACTCGAGGCGATACGGCTCCAGATCCACCAGGAGCGATGTGGCCGCTCCCTCGTCGAGGGCGCCGTTGAGGTCGAGGCGCAGCGACGCGAAGGGCCCCACCGACTCGCGCACCGCGGCCACGCGGCGGGCCAAGACGCCCGCGCCCTCGGCGCCACCTTTGAGCTTCAGGCACCCGAACCCGATCTCGACGAGCTCGCGCGCCTCGGCGGCGGCGACCTCGGGCTCCGCGATGCCCACGAGGGCATTGACCGCCACGTGGAACGCCGGCGGCGAGACCAGGAAGCGCACGGGCACGCCAGCGATCGCCCTGTCGGCGAGCCAGGCCGCCGCCGAGCGGCCATCCGTCCGGGCCAAGGCATCCACGCGGGCGGTCGCGAGGGCCGAGCAGAGGGCCCGTCCGACGCCCGGCCAGGCGTCGATAGCCTCCAGCCGTCGATCGACAGCGCCGGCATCCGCCAGGTCGACCCCAGCCAGCGCATCGAGCAGAGCGTTCGAGTGGTCGGCCCTGCTGGACCACAGACCGGCTTCCGTCGTGCCATCGGTCGTGTGCTCATCGAGCGCAACCTCGCCCAGCCCCGTCAGTCCAGTGTCTGTGCGCAAAGACAGCAGCCCAAGCCGGACGACCGCCCACTCGACCGACGCCGTGGTCAGGCTCGTCCGCAGCGGGACCTCGAGCTCCTCGACCCGGACGCTCGCGACGCGCATCAGGTCAGCCCCGGCAGTGCCAGGCCGAGGGCCAGCAGCGCAGCGAAGACCAGCGACAGCCGCGCGGTTCCCGCCAGGACCGCGTTGAGCCGCCGCGGATCGCCGCCAGCTCGTACCACGCGCAGCAGCGGCAGCGCCAGCGGCGCGGAGAGCAGGGGCAGCAGCAGGGCCATCCCCGCACCGCTGAGCAGGAGCAGGATCGGCGTCAGGTAGGCGCCCGCCAGCAGCAGGCCGTACTCCGCCACGGCGCCCCGCTCACCGAGCCGCACCGCGAGCGTCAGCTTGCCGGCCCGCCGATCCTGCACGATGTCGCGCAGGTTGTTGACGACGAGGATGGCCGTGATGAGCGCCCCGACCGGGACACATGCGACGAGCGCCAGCGGCTCCAGCGTGAGCGTCTGCAACCAGGTGGTGCCGGCCACGGCCACCGGCCCGAAGAAGACGAAGACGAAGACCTCGCCGAGACCACGATAACCGTACGGCCAGGGCCCGCCGGTATAGGCGACCGCGCTCACGATAGCGAGAGCGCCGAGCACGAGGATGGGCCAGCCGCCGACGCTGACGAGGTACAGCCCCACAAGGCCGGCCAGCGCCACGACCACGGCGATGCCGGCCGCCAGCTCGCGCTGGCTGAGGAGTCCCAGGGCCGCGGCTCGCGGCGGGCCGACCCGGTCGGCGCTGTCCACGCCGGAGCGGAAGTCGAAGAGGTCGTTGGCGAGGTTGGAGGCGACCTGCAGCAGCAGCGCGACGGCCAGCGCTGCGAGCGCCGGAAGCGGCAGGAAGACGCCCTCACCGATGGCTACCCCGAGCCCCACGAGGACCGGACCGACGGCGGCCGGCAGCGTCCGCGGCCGGATCGCCAGCCACCAGGCGTGCCGACGGCTCAGCGGCGCTGGTCGTGGCGGCGAGGGTGCGGTCGCGGCGTCCATGGGGTCGGCCTGGGCAGTGAGTGCCGGGGGCTCAGGGCCGCCGCGGGTACTTGGAGAAATCGGGCGCGCGCTTCTCCAGGAAGGCCCGGCTGCCCTCGTGCGCCTCCTCGGTCAGGTAGAAGAGCATCGTGGCGTCCCCGGCCAGCTCCTGGAGGCCGGCCAGGCCGTCCGTGTCCGCGTTGAACGAGCGCTTCAGCATGCGGATGGCGGTGGGGCTCTTGGCCAGGATCTCCTCGGACCAGGCCACGCCCTCCCCCTCCAGCCGCTCGAGCGGCACGACCGCGTTCACCAGGCCCATGTCGAGCGCCTGCTGGGCCGTGTACTGGCGGCAGAGGTACCAGATCTCGCGCGCCTTCTTGTGGCCGACGATGCGCGCCAGCAGGGTCGCACCGTAGCCGCCGTCGAAGCTGCCCACCTTGGGACCGGTCTGTCCGAAGATGGCGTTCTCGGAGGCGATGGTCAGGTCGCAGACGACGTGCAGCACGTGTCCGCCGCCGACGGCGTAGCCGTTGACGAGGGCGATGACGACGATGGGCAGGGAGCGGATGAGCCGTTGCAGGTCGAGGACGTTGAGGCGGGCGGTGCCATCCGAGGCGATGTAGCCGCCCTCGCCCTTGACGGTCATGTCGCCGCCGGAACAGAAGGCTGTCTCGCCGGCGCCGGTGAGGAGCGCCACGCCGACGGATGCGTCGTCACGGACATGCCGGAAGGCGTCGATGAGCTCGGTCACGGTCTCCGGCCGGAACGCGTTGCGGACGTGCTGGCGGTCGATGGTGATCTTGGCGATGCCCGTCCCGGAGTGCTCGTAGCGGATGTCGTGGTACTCGCGGACGGAGGTCCACTCGACGACCATGGGTGGGTCCTTTCAGTGCACGGGGCTGCTGGTCACGGCCAGGTGCTCGCCGGCCAGTCGGAGGAAGGCTTCGGGTTGCTCGAGGTGCGGCGCGTGGCCGGCGTCGGGGACGACCTCTAGCCGCGCGGCCGGCAGGCCTGCCGCGACCTCGCCGGCACGCTTCAGGCCGACGGCGTCGAGGGCACCGGCGATGACGAGGGCCGGGCAGTCGACGACCGCGAGCCGGTCGTGGAGCGGCACCATGACGCCCTGGCCGGCACCCCGCAGTGAAGCCGCCAGGCCACGTGGGTCATGGGCGAGGCGCTCGGTGCGCAAGCGAGCCCACAGGTCGTCGGGCAGGGCCGACTGGCTGGCGAAGAGTGGCTGGGCTTCCCAGGTCTCGACGAACGACGCCAGGCCATCGCGCTCGAGCTGCCCGGCGAGCGCCTCATCGGCGGCGCGGCGCCTGGCTCGTTCGGTGGCGTCGTGGACGCCGGCCGAGGGGCTCTCGAGGATGAGCCCGCGGACGACCGACGGGTGACGCAGCGCCAGCACCAGGGCGAGTCGGGCGCCCATCGAGTAGCCCACCACGTCGGCAGGGACGGCGTCCAGGGCCGCCAGGAGGGCGGCCAAGTCGTCCGCCTGGCGCTCGAGCGCGTAGCGAGCCGGGTCGGCCGGGGCGGCCGATCGGCCGTGACCCAGCAGATCCGGTGCGATGACACGCCGCTGGTCGAGCAGGGCGGCCGCCAGTGATACCCACGTTCGTGCCGTGCCCGTGAAGCCGTGCAGCGCCAGGACCGCCGGTCCGCGACCGGTGGCCTCGACCTCGAGTTCTGCCCCATCGAGGGCGACGCGCGTCATGGCCGTCGTCCATCCTCACCGACACGGCCAGCCGGAGGGTCGGCGGCTGGCTGGCTCAGGGCCGCAGCGACCGCAGCCTGCAGCGCCCGGTGCAGCTCGACGTTGCGACGCCGCTCGGTGCGCACCTCCAGGACCTGCACGCCCGGCCGGGCCAGCGAGGCGGCCACGGCCCCAGCCACGGCGTCGCTCGCCACGACCTCGTGGCCGGCCCCCAGTGCCCGCACCAGCGGCCCGAACTCGGTCCCGTGCGGGGTACCGAAGAGCTCCTCGAAGTGCGTCGGCAATCCCACGCCGGGCTCGTCGGCGTCGGCCTGGGGCAGGAACGAGAAGATGCCCCCGCCATCGTTGTCGACGAGGACGATCGTGGCAGAGACACCCAGTCGAGCCGCGGCGACCAGGGCGTTGAGGTCGTGGAGGAAGGAGACATCGCCGACGACGGCGACGACTGGCGCGCCGCTCGCGGCCGCCATGCCCAGCGCCGTCGAGACGAGCCCGTCGATGCCGTTGGCGCCTCGGTTGCCGAGGCAGCGGATGCTCGCCGGCCCGGAGCCCAGGAAGGCTTCCATGTCACGCACCGGCATGCTGTTGCCCGCGAAGAGGAACACTCCATCGGGCAGCGTCGCGCCGAGGCGCGCGAAGACCTCGCCTTCGAAGGACTCGTCCAGGCTCTCGAGCCAGGCCTGAGTCGCCTCCCCGGCCGCGGACTCCGCAGCCAGCCAGGAAGCCAGCCAACCGCCAGGTGGCGGAGGCTCGGCACTCCTCGCCACATGGCCGGCGCTCGCCTGCGAGCTGGCTCCTCCCCCAGCCAGACGAGCTGCCAGCCCTCGTGCCAGCTCGACCGGCTCGGCCTGCACCATCGTGACCGGCAGCAGGGTCGGCTCGTCCCAACCGCCGTCGTCGACGACGACCTGGGCTGCGGCACAAGCCACGACCCAGCCGAGGAGCGCCTTGGAGGTCGGCGTGCCGCCGAAGCGGAGGACGAGATCGGGCTGCTGGGCCTCTGCGAACGAGGCCACTCGCAGCAGCGCGTCGGCGCGGGCGATGACATGGGACCGGTCGTGCGGTCCGAAGCGGACGTTGGCGAGCGCGTCGGCGATGATCGGGTAGCCCGTAGCCGAAGCCAACCCGGCCACGGCCTCGCCGAAGCCCGGGGCATCCAGCGGGCCACAGATGATGACGCCGCGGCGGACGCCGGCAACCTGGTCGGCCAGTCGCGCCAGCTCGTGCGCCGGCAGCGCACGCTGGCCGGCCACGGTCACGCCGCGGCCGGCTCCATCACCGGCCACGGTGGCCTCGCCCCCAACCAAGCCGACGAGGTCGCCCACGGGCACCAAGGGCTCCCGGTACGGCAGGTTGAGGTGCACCGGGCCAGCCGGTGCAGCCTGCGCCGTGGCCACGGCACGCGCCACCGTGCCGCGCACGTTGACCTCCGCGAGGTCGCCCGGCTCCGGCACGGGTAGCTCCGCGTACCACTTCGCGAAGCGTCCGTATAGATGACCCTGGTCGATGGCTTGCGGCACGCCGCGATCGCGGAGCTCCGGTGGACGATCCGCCGTCAGGGCGATGAGCGGCACGCGCCCGTAGCGGGCTTCGGCGATGGCTGGTGCCAGCTCGACGGCGGCCGTTCCCGAGGTCACCAGCACGGCCACGGGCCTGCCCGAAGCCTTCGCAGCCCCGAGCGCGAAGAAGGCGCCGGCACGCTCGTCGAGGTGGACCCAGCAGCGCAGGCGCGGCTCCAGGCGCAGCGCGAGCGCCAGCGGCGTCGAGCGCGACCCTGGGCAGATGACCACGTCCCGGACGCCGCGGCGTGCCAGCTCGTCGACCATGGCCCGCAGCGGCGCTGCCGGCGTGCCCGTCGCCTGCCGTCCGGTGTCGCTCATGCTTCGACCCGCCCGAGCGCAGATCCCAGCGCCAGCAGCTTGGTCGTCGACTCCTGCCACTCGCGCTCGGGATCGGAATCGGCCACGATGCCGCAGCCTGCCAGGAGCGTGGCCGTGTGACCCTCCACGACGCCCGAGCGCAGCGCCACCACGAGCTCACCATCGCCCGAGCGGTCCACCCATCCCAACGGCCCGGCATACCAACCGCGCTCGTGAGCCTCCTCCTCGGCGATGAGCTCCAGCGCCAGGTCGCGCGGCATGCCGCCGACGGCCGGCGTGGGATGCAGGAGCTCCGCGAACCGCAGCACGCTGGACGGCTCGCGCAGGCGTCCCTCGACCGGCGTGACGAGGTGCTGCAGGTGGTGCAGCTGCTCCACGTGAGGCACCGACGGGATGGCCAGCTCGTCGGTCAACGGCGCCAGCGTGGCGCGCAACATGTCCACCACGACGGCGTGCTCCTCGCGCTCCTTGTCCGAGGCCAGCAGCTCGGCGGCCAGGCGCTCATCCGCAGCCGCGTCGCCGCCGCGCCGGGTGGAACCGGCCATGGCCACGCTGCGGAGGCGGCGACCATCGAGGCTCACGAGCCGCTCCGGGGTCGCTCCCAGGAACGTCCGCCCGCTGCGACCCATGGCGAAGAGTGTCGACTCCGGGGCCGTCGCCCGCAGCCGCCCGAGCACCGCGGGCACATCGATGGCCGACTCCGCCACGAGATCGACCTGTCGCGCCAGGACCACCTTGTCCAGACGCCCGCGACCGACCGCGCCGGCCAGCCGCGACACGGAAGCGCGCCAGTCGGCGGCCTCGGGCCGGCTGGCGGTCAGTCGGAGCGAAGGCCGGACCGAAGGTGGAGAGGACGCCACGGCCGACCCGACCAGATGGGTCCACGACGAGGCCAGCGCCTCGGCGGCCGATCCGGCGGTCTCGCCAGGCGAGAGCACGTGACTGGCCGTCAGCCACGCGCCCTCCGGGGTGATGCTCAGCAGCAGGGCCGGCAGCACCACGTCGGCGGCCTCGAAGCCACGCCACACCGGGGTCCGCGCCGGGACATCGGCGAAGCCGAAGCCACCCAGCAGCAGCGGTCCGCAGCCGCGCATCTCGGGATCCCCCATGATGACGGCCTGGTCCGCCAGGTCGGACCAGGCCTCGGCCACCTGCACGAAGCGACCAGGTCCGCTCGCCCGGATCGACCAGGCCGCGCCGACACCGAGCAGCGCGAAGCCCTCGGTCGGCTGCAGCCACAGGCCGCGTTGTTGGCCGGCTGCTGAAGCCGCCGCGAAGAGCGCCACCGGATCGACGGTCGCGGTGGGCAGCACGGCCGAGACGAGCGTCGGCCGCGCAGCGCCCACAGCCGCAGCCAGGGCGGCACGCAGGGCGTCGTACAGGGCAGGACCGGGCGGGTGGGCTGACCGTCGCGCAAGGGCTGGCGATGCCGCCGCCACGGCACTCACGCGGTCGCCTCCAGCGCTGTGATGCGAGTCTCCGGGATGCCGACGCTGCGCAGCAGGATGGCCCGCAGGGTCGGATAGGCGTCGTCGAGCCGGCCGTGCGGCTCGGCCATGAGCCAGCGCACGACGACCTCGTTGAGGGCGCCGAACCAGGCCATGCCTGCCACGGCCGTGTCGATGGGCGGGATGATGCCCTCGACCACCGCGGTCTCGAGTTGCTCCGCGATGAGGCCGCTGAAGCGCTCGTGCATGCGGCCCAGCTCCACCTGGAAGGCCTCGCCTGCGCCAACGGCATCGATGAGGAAGAGGCGGGCCATCGTGCGGTGTCCAGCGAACACGCCCAGGACCGTGCGCAGGGCCGCATCGGCGCGGTCGATGGGATCGGGGATGCCGGCCATCGATCGTTCGACCTTGCCCACCAGGCGATCGGCCGTCGTCCGCAGCAGCTCCAGGAAGAGCGATTCCTTGGTCGGGAAGTGGAAGTAGATGCCGCCCTTGCTCGTCTCCGCCTGGCGGCCCACCTCGTCCACGCCGGCCTCGCGGTAGCCGCGCCGGCTGAAGACCGTGAAGGCGGCATCGAGGATGCGCTCTCGACGACGAACGCTGCGTTCCTGCTTCACGTCCAGGTCACCTCACCCGACTTCCGACCCGTAGGTCGGTTTCAGGTCCGAGGATACCATCGGCCCGGCGTCGACCCTCCCCCGATACATTTCCTATCGAGATAGGGGACAATGGGCCAGCATGAGAGTCTCCGCCAAGGCCGACTACGCCGCCCGGGCTGCCGCCGAGCTGGCCACGGCCATCGATTCGCCGGTCACGGCCGACCGCATCGCGGAAGCCCAGGGCATCCCGGCCAAATTCCTGGAGACGATCCTGCTGGAGCTCAAGCACGCCGGCATCGTGCGCAGCCAGCGCGGGCCCGATGGCGGCTACACGCTGGCCCGCCCGCCCGAGGACATCAGCCTTGCGGACGTCATCCGGGCCGTGGATGGGCCGCTTGCCAACGTGCGGGGCGACCGTCCGGAGAACATGGAATATCGCGGTGCAGCGGAGCCACTGACGGACGTCTGGATCGCCGTCCGGGCGGCCTTGCGCGAGATCCTGGAGACGACCTCGCTGGCGAACCTGCGCGATGGCGAGCTGCCCGACCGCGTCCGCGAGCTTGCCGACGACCCGGAGGCCTGGGTCTCGCTGGGCCGCATCCGCGGTGCGGGGGGCGCCGCCGCCGGTGCCTCCGCGGGACCACCAGGGGCGGGAGGTGGCGCGACCCAGGGCGGGCGCGAGGGCCGCGGCCGGGCTCAGCCGAAGGTCAGCAGCGCCAGGTCGTAGACCGCCACCCTCCGCGCACCGGCGAGGGCGACTCGCACGGCATCGATGGTTCGGGGCCACTTCTCCAGGGCCAGCAGGCCCAGGTAGGTACCCGGGCCGGGCATCGTGAACGTCGCCGATGACTGCCACTCCCCTGCCTCGAGCGCGGACACCTCGACAGACACGGACGGAACGTCGTCCGCGTCTCCTGGTGGGCTGTCCGCAACCACCACCACGTCATCCACGCGCAGCGTGAAGAGGAGGGCGTGGCAGCGCAGCTTCGGCCCGCCGGCGGAGATGACGATGGCGCCTTGACCACCCTCGAAGCCGATGACCAGGGGCTCGCCGGCGGCGTCGGCATCACCGGACGCCACTGTCGTGCCACCCTCGACCCGCATCGGCGGCTGACCATCGGCGACGGCCCAGGTCGATCTCGGCCTGCAGCCACGCGATCTGCTGCACCACGTGCGGGGAGGCCAGGAAAGCCCCCGGCCTGGCCCGGTACTCGAAGTCATCGGCACGGGCCAGGGCGCCACGAACGCCGGGCATGGGCAACGAGCGCGCCGTGCGCTTCTTGCGCGCCTCCGTCACGCCAGCCGCCTCGTTGGTGACGACCGCCGTGGCCTCCTGGCCGAACATGTCGCTGCTGGGGAACCCTGTCAGGCGCAGGCGGCTGCCGTAGCGAGACGGGCTGGCCGACAGGGTCGCCATCTGCTCCATGAGGGCCTTCGTGCGCGGCAGCCAGCGGTCCACGACGTGGTCCACCTGGCCTGGGATGTCGAAGGGCACCTCGGGCAGCCCGAAGCTGTGGGTGGAGGTCGTGGCCCGGCTGCGCTTGGCCTGAAACTCCTGCCACGACTTGGTGAAGTAGTGGTTCATCTGGAGGCGGGCGTAGCTGGGGTCCTCGATGACCGTGGCCTCCTCAGAAGTCGGCTGGCCGGCCGTGTTGACCGTCCGGCCGTGCACGGTCGTGGCGTTGTGGATGCCCACCCGGGCCGTGCCCGCCGGCCGGATGATGGGCTTGGCGAGGATCTCCGAGGTGCCTACCCGCGGCACGTCGACGCTGTACTCCCGGTAGGCCTCCGTGACAAGCCCACCGGGCGGCGTACGGTGGCCGCCATAGCAGAACTCCTTGCGCGAGACGAGCACCTGTTCAGCGTCGCCGAAACGCCGCATGATCTCGCCGATCTGCTCATCCTGCTCCGGCACCAGGAACTCGTCGATGTCGACATAGGCCAGCCATTCCGTCGTGGCGCCGAAGAAGCGCACGACGTGGTTGTTGGCGTCGCGCTGCAGGCCGCGCATGGGGAAGTAGACGGTGGTCACGATGCCGTGGTCGGCGAAGGGCCTCAGGACCTCGTGGAGGTCGTCCGTGCTGCCGTTGTCGTAGAGGAAGAAGTGGTCCACGCCGATGGCCATGTGGTGGCAGAGCCACTCCGCCATATTGGGCGCCTCGTTCTTGAGGATGGCCATGACCGAGACTCCGAAACGGCCGCGCTCGGTGAGCGGCACCCGTGTCCCAGGACGGCTCGCGGCACCTCCCCGTGTGGCAGAGCGACCGCCCCGTCGCGCGCCTCCGCCTCCCGATCGTCCCAGCATCCGACCGACACGCCCCGTCAGGCCCATGGCAGCACCTCAGCCGTTGGAGATGGCGAAGAGATCGTGGAGCGCCACCCGTGGGGCCTCGCTGCCAAGGCGCACCCTCAGGCGCGCAGCCTGGCATGGCACGGGCTCGACCTCGATGACCCCGGCCAGAGCGGCCGAGGCAGGCAGGGCCAGGCGCGTGGGCTCGCTCGTGACGCCGTCGAGGTGTTCGACGGCCAACTCCAGGCGGAACGGCAAGGCACAGCCGATGAGGAAGCCGGTTGACCAACAGCGCAGCATGTCGTGCGGCGGAAGGGCCAGGCTGAGCTCGCCGACGCCGCCCACCAGTTCGAGGCCGACCGTGCCGTCCTCGGTCTGCGTCAGCCTGCCGGTCTCGACCGCGACCGCTGCCTCCGCGCCCGGTGCGGTCAGGATCGTCTCGAGACGCCCACGCATGTGCTCGACGAGCACCGCCAGGTGGGCCGAGCCTGAGAGCCCGGCGGGCACGGGCCGGTAGCCGGCAGCAGCCAGGTCCGCCGCGAGCCCGACGCCCTCGTGCAGGTTCCGCAGGCGCGACGCCGCCGAGCGCGCCGGCTCCGGCAGTCCGGCCGCCAGGTTGGCCAGCGCGAACTCGGCGAAGCGGCCCAGGTCGTTGGGTCGCGGGAACCACTCCAGCCGCAGCTGGCTACCGTACATGTAGGGCCGCTGCTCCAGCCTCCGGAGACACGCCATCTCGTCCCGGGTGCGCGCCGAGAAGCGCTGGGCCACCGTGCTTGTCTCGATGGTGGGCAGGTCGAAGGGCACCGCCGGCCGCTCGATGCGCCCCGTGGCGCTGCCGCGATAGCGCTTGGCCTCGAACTCCTCGAAGGAACGCGTGTAGTAGTGATTGAGCTGGGCCACACCACGCACGGCCTCCTCCGCGGTCCCGGTGGGCACTCCCGGTGCCGGCACGTCGGCCGGGAAGGCGAGGTGGATGTCAACCGCCGAGATGGCCTCTGGGCGGACGATGGACTTGACGCGTGGCGGCAGGTCCGCGTCGAGATCGAGCACGTTGGCGACCTGCGTGTACTCGTCGATGGCCAGGCCCGGCGGCGCACTGCGGTGCCCTGAGTAGCCGAACTCGAGGCGCGGCACGCGCACCACCGCGACGTCCGGAAAGCGCGCCAGGAAGGAGGGGATGTCGTCGTCCAGGAGGGGCACGAGGTACTCGTCCACGTCGTAGTAGGCCAGCCAGCGGGCGGCACGGCCGAAGAAGCGCAGGGCATGGTTGTAGGCCGCCAGTTGGCCGCCCCCCAGGGGCCAGTCGATGCGCGTCAGCAGTCCATGGTTCTGGTAGCGCTCCAACAGGGCAGCGCTGCCGTCCGTGCTGCCGTTGTCGTAGACGATGAAGTGGTCCACGCCCAGCGCGGCGTGAAAGGCGATCCACTCCTCGAGGTAGTCGGCCTCGTCCTTGACGATACAGACGATGACCACGCCGAAGGCAGGGCTGCCCAGGAGCGGTCCGCGGCCCGCGACGTTGGGAGGCTTGGCGCGCTTCATGCGGCCGCTGCCGCCGGTCGGTCGCGACGCCGGCGCAGATGCCGGGGATGATGGCTGCGGACCCTCGTCCCGGCCGCCGACGACGCGCGACAGGCGGCGTCGCAGGGTCATGCAGGCACCAGGAGGCCGCCGCATCCGCGGACCGGCCGATCAGCCATAGGACATCACGAAGAGATCGTGGACCAGGCACTCGCCGGTCGACATGCGCAGGCCGACGACGGCGGTGCTGACGACGTCCGGGCGTGCTTCGAATTCCACCACGCCAGCGTACGTCCCCGCGGCGTCGAGCAGGACGTCCGTCGCGGGACCGGTGCTGCCGTCCGGGCGACGGAGCTCGAGCCGCAGCGAGAGCTCTCCCTCGGTGCGCAGCACGAAGCCCAGGGCGTAGCAGCGCCGGCGTCCCTCAGCTTGGATCGGCAGATCCACCTCGGCCAGGCCGCGCGCGCCGAGGAGGCGCCAGCCCTGATCGGCCGGTCGCAGCGAGCCCCAGTGCAGCGTGGAAGCCATGCCCTCCAGCTGCCCTGCCCAGCTCCTCTCGAGCCGGCCGCGTGTTCGTTCGAGGAGCGGCGCCAGGTGCACGGAGCCCGAGAGGTCCCCGGGGTGCGGCTCGTGCCCAGTGCCGGAGAGCTCGCCCACGAAGCCGGTCCCCGCGTGACGGTTCTCGATGCGGAGCCGGGGTTCCCGGCGCGGCGCGGGCTCCCCGGCCACCACATTGGCGATGGCGAACTCGGCGAAGAGGCCCAGGTCGTTGAAGTGTGGGAACTGCTGCAGCGCCAGCTGGCTGCCGTAGTGGTACGGACTCGGCTCCAGGCTGCGGACGAGCGCCAAAGCTTGGCGGGTGCGCTCGGCGAAACGCACGGCGCTGCTGTCCACGCGCAGGGTGGGCAGGTCGAAGGGGACGGCGGGGCGGGCGATGCGTCCGGTGGCGCTGCCTCGGAAGCGCTTGGCCTCGAACTCCGCGAAAGAGCGCGTGTAGTAGTGATTGAGCTGCACGAACGCGTGGCAGGCCGGCCCGATCGTCTCGTGGGGCACCGGCCGGCCGGCCGCGTCCAGCGCCGCGTCCGCCACGGTGGCCGTGTGGATGCCAACGGCCGAGATGGAGCACGATCGGACGACCGACTTGACGCGTGGCGGCTTGGAGGGGTCACGCCCGAAGACGTTGGCCACCTCGGTGTAGGCCTCGATGGCCAGGCCCTCGGGCGGCTCCCGGTGGCCGGAGAAGCCGAAGTCCACGCGCGGGATGCGCACATCGGCAGCGGCGGGCCAGCGCGCCAGCAGGGATGGGATGTCGTCGTCCACGAGGGGCACCACGAACTCGTCCACGTCGAAGAAGGCCAGCCAGTCGACGGATGGCCCGTAGAAGCGCAGGGCATGCGAGTAGGCGTCCATCTGCCCGCCGGGCAGGGGCCAGTGCACCAGCGTCAGCAGCCCGTGGTTGACCCACGGCTCGATGACCTCCTGAAGGGCATCGCGACTGCCGTTGTCGTAGACGAAGAAGTGCTGCACCCCGAGAGCACGGTGGTAGGCCAGCCACTCCTCGAGGTACGGCGCCTCGTCGCGGACGATGACGACGACGGCGAGCCGCAGGCCGGGCGACGAAAGCAGGGGCCCCTTGCCGACGACGTCGGGAGGTGTGCCGCGCTGGCGCTTGCGGCCGGCAGCAGCACTCGGCGCCTCCGGCCCAGGCCGAAGGCGCCGCAGGGTCTCGCGCGGACGTCCCAGCATGGGCGGTCGCCGTCGGTCGGCGCGGGCTCGGCCTAGACTTCCTTGAACTCGCCCTCGACGGCCTCGTCGTCGCCGGCATCAGCGCCCGAGTCGCCCGTGCCGGCGCCTCCGTCGGGGCCACCTGACGCGGGGTCGCTGGAGGCCGACTGGTAGGCCTTCGTGGCCACTCCCTGGAGCGTCTGGGTGAGCTCCGCGGTGGTGCGCGTGACAGCCTCGTCGTCGTCACCCTTGACGGCGTCGCGGACGGCGCTGATGCGGTTCTCAAGGGCCAGGCGATCTTCGCTGCTGACCTTGTCGCCAAGATCGCGCAGCGTCCGCTCGGCCTGGAAGGCCAGGGCGTCGGCCTGGTTGCGGGCCTCCACCGCGGCACGCCGGGCACGGTCCTCCGCAGCGTGCTCCTGGGCCTCCTTGACCATGCGGTCGACGTCCTCGTTGGAGAGCATCGAGGAGGCGGTGATGCGCACCGCCTGCTCGCGGCTGGTGGCCTTGTCCTTGGCCTTGACGTCCAGGATGCCGTTGGCGTCGATGTCGAAGGTGACCTCGATCTGGGGGACGCCGCGCGGCGCTGTCGGGATGCCGCCCAGGATGAACGTGCCGAGTGTCTTGTTGCCAGAGGCCATCTCGCGCTCGCCCTGCAGGACGTGGATCTCCACCTGCGGCTGGTTGTCACTCGCGGTCGAGAAGACCTGGCTCTTGGACGTCGGGATGGTCGTGTTGCGCTCGATGAGCCGCGTCATGACCCCACCCAGCGTCTCGATGCCCAGCGACAGCGGCGTGACATCCAGGAGCAGCACGTCCTTGACGTCGCCGGCCAGCACGCCGGCCTGGATCGCCGCACCGACGGCCACCACCTCGTCGGGATTGACGCCCTTGTGCGGCTCCTTGCCGCCGAACATCTTCTTGACGGCCTCGACGACGGCCGGCATGCGCGTCTGGCCGCCGACGAGGATGACCTCGTCGATGGCCGAGCCCTTGAGGCCGGAGTCCTTGATGGCCGCCGCGACCGGCTTGGCCGTCGACTCCACCAGGTCCGCCACCAGCGATTCCAGCTTGGCCCGCGTCAGGGTCATGACGAGGTGCTTGGGATTGCGATCGGCGTCGACGGTCACGTAGGGCAGGTTGATCTCCGTCGAGCTCGTCGTGGAGAGCTCGATCTTGGCACGCTCGGAGGCTTCCTTGAGGCGCTGCAGGGCCTGCTGATCCTTGGCCAGGTCGATGCCCTGATCCTTCATGAACTCCTCGAGCAGCCACTCGATGACGCGCTGGTCGAAATCGTCACCGCCGAGGTGCGTGTCCCCGTTGGTGGCCTTGACCTCGAAGACGCCGTCACCGAGCTCCAGGATGGAGATGTCGAAGGTGCCCCCACCAAGGTCGTAGACCGCGATCTGCTCGTCCGCCTTCTTCTCCAGGCCATAGGCCAGCGAGGAGGCGGTGGGCTCGTTGATGATGCGCTTGACATCCAGGCCGGCGATGCGCCCGGCATCCTTGGTGGCCTGGCGTTGCGTGTCATCGAAGTAGGCCGGCACGGTGATGACGGCCTCCGTGACGGGCTCGCCGAGGTACGCCTCCGCATCCGCCTTGAGCTTCTGCAGGATCATGGCGCTGATCTCAGGCGGCGTGTAGGACTTGCCGTCGGCAAGCGTCACCACGATGCCATCGCTCTGCTTGTCCTTCTCGACCCTGTAGGGCACCAGCTTGATGGATCGTTGCACCTCCGGGTCGTCCCAGCGGCGGCCCATGAAGCGCTTGATGGAGTAGACGGTGTTGGCTGGGTTGGTGATGGCCTGGCGCTTGGCGATCTGGCCCACGAGGCGTTCGCCCGTCTTGCTGAAGGCCACCACGGAGGGCACGGTCCGACCGCCTTCCGCGCTGGGGATGACGGTCGGTTCGCCGCCTTCCATGACCGCGACCACCGAGTTGGTGGTGCCGAGGTCGATACCGATGATGCGTCCCATGCTGCTCGCGCTCCTTGTGACTGCCTAGTCGTTGTCGGGTGTGATGGTGCTGTCGTCATTGCGGGCGACCGCCACGAGGGCCGGTCGGAGCACACGATCGCGGACGGTGTAGCCGCGCTGCAGCACCCTGGTGACCGTGCCATCGGGCACGGAGGTGTCGTCTTCGTAGGAGATGGCCTGTTGCGTGTGTGGGTCGAAGGGCTCCCCAGCGTCGCCCATGGGTCGGATGCCCTCCGCCTCCAGCAGAGCTCGGAGCTTGCGGTCGATGGCGCCGATGCCCTCGACCCAAGCCGTGGTGCGCACGTCCTCGGGCACGTGCTCCACGGCCAGGTCGAAGTCGTCAGCCAGCTCGATCACACGGAGCAGCAGCCGGTCGCTCGCCGAGGCGGCCAGGTCGGCACGCTCCTCCTCGTTGCGTCGCTTGAGGTTGGCGAAATCGGCGCGGGCGCGCTGCCAGCCGGCCTCCGCCTCCTCGGTCCGCGCCTGGGCGACCGCGAGCTGGGCTTCCAGCTCCTCGACGCGAGCCGAGGTCGCCGCGCTGCTCGTGTCGAGGGCAGCGATACGCTCCTGAGCGCGGCTGCCGCCGATGGGCGGCGAGGCGGTGACGGCAGGTTCCTGGTCAGAGCCCGGCTTCGGGGCGCCGTTCGTTCGATCGTTCATGCGTAGAGGTGATCCACCAGTTCATTCATGAGGCCGCGCACGTAGCGGACCGTCGAGATAGCGTGCGGGTAGGCCATACGCGTGGGGCCGATGACGCCGACCACGCCGATGGCCCGGTCGCTGCGGCCATAGGCGGCCACGATGAGCGAGACCTCGTTCATCTCCTCGTGCTCGTTCTCGCTGCCGATGAAGACGCTCACATCATCCGACTCGGAGAGGCGGTCTACGAGGTCGCCCAGGTAGACACGGTCCTGCAGCACGGCGAAGACGCGGCGCAGCCGCTCCGATCGAGCGAACTCAGGCTCGGCCATGACATTGAGCAGGCCCTCGCTGAAGACCTCCTCGACGGCGGCCGAGTCGAACTCGTGCATGAGGCGGCTGATGCGCTCGATAGCCTGCGTGTAGACCGCATCGGCGATGCCGGGTTGCGCCTGCAGTGCGGCAAGGGCCGCGTCCACCTCGCGGGTGGTGCGACCTACGAGCAGTCCGTCCAGCTGGCGTGCGATCTCGTCGAGGTCTTCCTGCGCGTACTCGTGCGCCAGGTTGAGGAGGGCCTGCCTGACTGGACCATCGGCCATGAGCAGCACCAAGCTCGCAGAGCGCTCCGCGGTGCCCAGGATGTCCACGCGGCGGACACGGCAGGTGCGCGGCTTGGCTGGTGTGGCGATGGCGGCTGCCCGCGTCGCTGAGGCCAGGGTTGCCGCTGCCAGCCGGAACCACTGCTCGCTGGCGAACTCGACCTGGCCGAACTGATGGCGGATCATGAGCTGCTCGACGGGCGCCAGGGCGACCGATCCGGCGATGGACTCGACGTAGAAGCGATAGCCGCGCTCGGTGGGCACCCGACCGGCGCTGGTGTGCGGGTGGCCCAGCAACGCCGCCGACTCCAGCTCGGCCATGACGTTGCGCACGGTTGCCGGGCTGACGGAGAGCGCGTACTTCTCCACCAGGGCCACGCTGCCCACGGGCTGGGCGGTGGCCACGTATTCCTCGATGATAGCCCTCAGGATGGCCGCCGAACGGGCCTCCAGAGGACCGGGTCGGACCTTGCGTCGGGCCATGGATCCTCGGCTGAGATCGGTTGCGTCTCGATGATGGTTAGCACTCTATCGCTCAGAGTGCTAACGCCGTGCCGGAATGGTAGCAGTCCGGGGCCGCGAGTGTCAACGAAGCCACCTGGCCGTAGCGGCTTCGTTCGCCCGACTCCGGCGCGCATTACCAGCTGGCGGCTTGACCTCCGACGCGGGCGGCCGCACGCTCTTCCGCCTCGCCGCTGGCGACGTAGGCGTGGAACGGATCAGCCGGCAGCCCGCGCTCCTGGCGCAGCTCCGCAAGCGGGCCGCGCACATCGGTGCTGAAGGCCGCCCAGAGCTGGGCGTTGGCCTCCAGGACGTCACCCTTCGCCTGGGCCGCCACGAGCGCCTCGCGATCCACCAGGAGTGCCTTGGCGAAGGTCTCCTGGAGGTTCATGACGGAGCGGATCATGGCCGGGATCTTGGGTTCGATGTTGTGACACTGGTCAAGCATGTAGACGGTGTCCCTGGCACACTCCTGGGCGCCCGGGTCGCCGTGGTCGCGCATGGCGTTGATGAGCTCGTGCATGATGCGGAAGAGCTGGTAGGGATCGATGGAGCCGACCATGAGGTCGTCGTCGCCGTACTTCTTGTCGTTGAGGTCGAAGGCGCCCAGCTTGCCCTCCGCCAGGAGCAGGGCGACGATCTGCTCGATGTTGACGCCCAGCGAGTGGTGTCCGGTGTCCACGCAGACCACGGCTCGCTCGCCCACGCGGCGGCAGACGGCCAACGCCTGGCCCCAGTCCTGGACGTCCGTTGAGTAGAGGGCCGGCTCGAAGATCTTGTACTCGACGAGCATGCGGGACTGCGCGGGCAACTCCGCGTAGATGGCCGCCAGGCCCTCCACGAGGCGGTGGCGGCGGTGGCGCAGGTCGTCCTGGCCCGGATAGTTCGTGCCATCGCCCAGCCAGACCTTGACGGCCGGAGCCTCCATGGTGGCGGCGATCCGGCAGCACTCGATGATGGCCGCCACGGCCTTCGCCCGCACCTCCGCGGACGGGTGGCACAGCGAGCCGAGCATGTAGTCGGCATCCTGGAATGTGTTGCTGTTGATGCCGCCCACCCGCAGGCCGCGGCTTTCGATGTGGTCACCCAGGGCGGCGTAGTCGTCCACCTTGTCCCAGGGGATGTGCAGGGCCACGGACTTGGCGATGCCCGTGTAGCGGTGCACGGTACCGGCGTCGTCGATCTTCTCATCCACGCTGCGCGGCACCCCGGCCTGCTGCCAGACGCGGAAGCGTGTGCCCGTGTTGACGAAGCCCCAGGACGGCAACTCGATCTCGAGGTCGTCCATCGCCCAGAGGAGGCGCTCCATCATGCTGCTGGAACTGGCGTCGATGGCCTGCGTGCCCACCATGGCTCGTGGATCCTTTCCCGGCCGGCGGGAGGTCGATCTCCGCCCATCGCGACCGTCTGCCGTCTTCTATCCGCGGGTCCGTTGCCCTGCCCGACATGCTAGCGACGGGGAGAGCGCCCGCACGGTCCATCTGGCAGACCCAAGACCGGTCGGTCGGCCCGGACGGCGCCGCTTCGCCATCGCCACGCGCGTCGTCGATCTGCGCCTACAGCCCTCGGCAGCCTAGGGCAGGCTCTCGGAGTACTCCCACAGGAAGCGCCGCGGCACCTGGCCGCTCTCGTGGATCTGGCGCGCCATGTCGCGTCCGACGAAGCGCCAGTGCCAGGGCTCGTAGCCGTAGCAGGAGACGCGCCGCTGGCCCTTCGGATAGGACATGATGAAGCCGTATTGCCAGCCGTTGCGGGCCAACCACTCGCCCGCCGGCGACTCGCCGAAGGTGCTCGAGAGCGGTTCGCCGGGCGCTGTCGTGAAATCGATGGTGGTTCCCAGCTGGTGCTCGGAGTGCCCCGGCCGGGCCGAGAACTTGAGCGCCTGCTCGTAGCCGCTGCGCCGCGCCCACATCGCGAAGGTCGCTTCCTGGGTCGCATAGGAGCGGTAGGCCGAGCGCACCGCGAGCGGCTTGCCGGCCTTGCGTGCGGCGTCGGCGAGAGCGGTCAGGTCGGCGATGATGAGGTTGCGTACCAGCCCGGTGCCCCTGAGGCCGGCCCGCGAGACGGACACCAGGTCCCAGGGCTCATAGGAGCGGGTCAGCCGCAGGTTCGTGTCCAGGAGCGTCCTGCGCCACTCGCGGACGGCACCGTAGCGGGTCGGGTCGTCGCGGTATTGGCAGGCCGGCAGGCGTGCCACGGGCGCTTCGGACGTGGACTCTGCCAGCAATGTGGTCAGGGCCTGGCTCAGCTCCGGGGGCGGCGCAGGGGTCACGCCGGCGAGGATCTCGTCGGCAGCAGCCACCGGCAGGGCCGATCCGGCCAGGAGCAGGGCCGCCAGCGCGAGGGGCGCGGCGCGACTGACTCGGGGGGAACGCATGGCGCGCATCCTACGCGCTGGCCCCGGGGCCTGCATCCGGCACGCCTGCTTGCGACACGCCTGCCGGCGACACGCCTGCCTGCGCGCGGCCGACCGGGGGCAGCAAGCGAGCGAAGACCTCGTTGGCCAGCAACCGGCCGGACTGGGTGAGGCGGGTCCGCCCCGCGATGCCCTCGACCATGCCGTGCTGACGGGCCCAGGCCAGGCCCGGCGCGACCAGCGGATGCTGACTGAGCTCGGAGTCGATGCCCTCCACCAGGCGCAGGCCCAGGATGGCCGACTCGGCGGTGACGGTGGCGGCGTCGACCTCGTCGCTGCCACCGGGCGGCAGCCGGCCGTCGGCGAGCGCTGCCAGGTAGCCGTCCAGGCGTGCCGCATTCCACGTACGCCGCTGTGCGCCGTCGGAGGCGTGCGCCCCGGGGCCGATGGCAAGGTAAGGTCGGCGGCGCCAGTAGAGCAGGTTGTGGCGGCTCTCGAAGCCGCGCCGCGCCAGGTTGGCGATCTCGTAGCGGCGCAGCCCGGCGGCCTCGGCCAGCTCGTCGGTGAGGAGCTCCATCTCTGCAGCCCGGTCCTCGGACTGCTCGCCACGGGCCCGGTCCCGCCAGGCGCTCGCCCCGCGCGAGACGGGCAGGCGGTCGCCCCCGGGGCCGCTGAGACCCTCGGCGTCGGGATCGTCGAGCGTGAGCGTGTAGACGGAGAGGTGCTCCGGACCCAGGTCCAGTGCGCGGCTGAGCGTGCGTCGCCACGAGTCCAGCGTCTGACCCGGAACGTCCGTCAGCAGGTCCAGGCTCAGGGCACGCAGGCCGGCCGCCCTGGCGGTGCGGACGGCTGCGGCGATGTCAGCGGCGCGATGGCGGCGACCCAGGCGCCGCAGCTCCGCGTCGACCAACGACTGCGCCCCGATGGAGAGGCGGTTCACGCCGGCGGCCCGGAAGCCGGCCAGGTCACCGAGCTCGTCCGGTCCAGGGTTGGCCTCCAGCGTGACCTCGGCCTCGGCCGCCAGGCCGAGACGCTCGCTGACACGCCCCAGGAGCTGCCCGACCTGTGGGGGCGACAGCAGTGAGGGTGTCCCGCCTCCGAGATAGACACTCACAAGCGGGGGCGGCGGGCCGCCGGGCTGCCGCTCGAGTCGGTCGATGCGCAGGTCCAGCTCGCGCAGGACTGCCGCCAGGAACTCTGCGATGCGGTTGCGGGGCCCGCGGGTCACTGCGCCGGCCATGACCACGAAGTCGCAGTATGGGCAGATCGAGACGCAGAAGGGGACGTGGATGTACAGCCCCTCTGGTGCACCGCCCGGCGGGCGGGCAGGCCGCGTCGAGGGCGCCGGCTCAGGCAGGACGGACCGGGCCGCCGCGTCCGCGCCAGCCACCTTCATCGGCGCCACGCCGGTCGCCGCGCGCCGGGATGACCCAGGCGCCCGTGTCGGCGGTACCACCGGCTGGGGACGGCCGTGGGCCGACCTCGACACGCTCGGGGTAGCCCATGGTCATGAACATGGCGAAGCGAGTGACGGCATGACCCATGAAGGCCGCGGCGATGCCGGCCGTCATCAGCACCAGCAGGCCACCCACGAGACCGATGACGAGGGCGACCAGCAGGGTCAGCGGGCCTCGGCCGGGCGAGCTGGCACGGATGGCGCCGGCATAGATGAGGGCCGCGCCGATGACCGCCAGTGGATCGGGCAGGTCCAGGCTCAGCAGCAGGCCCAGCATGACCCCGCGAAAGAGGAACTCGTCATAGAAGGCCGTGCCGACCGCGCAGAGGATGCCGCCCGGGTAGCGCGACGGGTGCGGGAAGCTGAGACGGCCGTGGCTCAGGAGGGCCAACCCGAAGGCCGCCGCGATGCCGCCGGCGGCGTACACCAGCCCCAGCAACAGGGCTTGGCCCTGATCGGGAGCGAAGACGAGATTGAGGTCGGCCACCGGCGAAGGATGCAGGGCGAAGACAAGGAGACCCAGCGCCAGGCCGGCCGCGTACCAGGTCAGGCGGGACAGCCACAGACGCCGGTCGCCATCCTCCGTGTCCCACTCGGCCGCGCCGAAGCGACGGGCGTCCAGGCGCAGCAGGAACATCAACCCGGCGAAGCCGACGAAGAGGAAGTACTGCAGGAAGTCCGGCATGGCCTAGTTGCTCTCGCCACCTCGCAGCACGGCCAGGAAGGCCTCCTGGGGGATCTCCACGCTGCCCACCCGCTTCATGCGCGCCTTTCCCTCCTTCTGCTTCTCGAGCAGCTTGCGCTTGCGCGTGATATCGCCACCGTAGCACTTGGCGAGGACGTTCTTGCGCATGGCCGCGATGGTCTCGCGGGCGATGACATTGGAGCCGATGGCCGCCTGGATGGGCACTTCGAACATCTGCCGCGGGATGAGCGTGCGCAGCTTGCTCACCAGCTCGCGCCCGATGGCCTGCGCCTTGTCTCGATGGACGATGACGCTGAGGGCGTCGACGGGCTCACCGTTCACGAGCACGTCGAGCTTGACGAGACGCTCCTCCCGATAGCCGATCTCCTCGTAGTCCATCGAAGCGTAGCCCTGCGTGCGGCTCTTGAGCTGGTCGAAGAAGTCGACGATGACCTCGGCCAGGGGGAGCTCGAAGTTCATGAGCACGCGCATGGGGTCCAGGTACTCCATGTCGAGGAAGGCACCCCGGCGGTTCGTACCCAACTCCAGGAGCGTGCCGATGTAGGTGGTCGGGGTCACGATGCCGACCTTGACCCAGGGCTCGGCGATGGCCTCGATGTCCGAGGGGCCGGGCAGCAGGGCCGGGTTCTCGACGCGCACCTCGCCGCGATCGTGGGTCAACGTCACGAGGTACTCGACCGATGGCGCGGAGGCGATGATGTCCAGGTCGAACTCGCGCTCCAGGCGCTCCTGGATGATCTCCATGTGCAGCAGGCCGAGGAAACCGCAGCGGAAGCCGAAGCCGAGGGCCACCGACGATTCGGGCTCGAAGCTGATGGAGGCGTCGTTGAGGTGCAGCTTCTCGAGGGCGTCGCGCAGGACCGGGTAGTCGGGCCCGTTGACGGGGTAGATGCCGGCGAAGACGAGCGCCTTGGCCGGCTTGTAGCCGGGCAGCGCCAAGGGGGCCGGGCGGTCCGCTGACGTCAGCGTGTCACCCACCTGGCAGTCACGCACCGATTTGAGGCCGGTGGCCACGTAGCCCACCTCGCCGGGGCCGAGCACGTCCACCGGCACCAGCTGGGGGCGAAAGATGCCCAACTCCAGGATCTCGCTCTCCGCACCAGAGGCCACCAGTCGGATGGACTCACCCGCCCGGAGGGTGCCCTGTGCCAGGCGGACGTAGGCGACCACGCCCTTGTAGGCGTCGTAGTGCGAATCGAAGATGAGGCCCTGGAGCCGCGCGGTCGGGTCGCCCTTGGGTGGCGGCACCCGTTCCACGATGGCCTCCAGCACCGCCTCCACGTTGGTGCCGTCCTTTGCCGAGACGAGGATGACCTCCTCGCGCGGGATGGCCAGCACGTTCTCGAGCTCCTCGATCACGACGTCCGGCTGGGCCGAGGGCAGGTCGATCTTGTTCAGGACGGGGATGATGACGAGGCCCTGCGCCAGCGCCAGGTAGACGTTGGCCAGGGTCTGGGCCTCGATGCCCTGCGCGGCGTCAACTACGAGGACGGCGCCCTCGCAGGCCTGCAGGCTGCGGCTGACTTCATAGGAGAAGTCGACGTGGCCGGGCGTGTCGATGAGGTTGAGCCCGTAGCGCAGGCCATCGCGGGCAACGTGCTCCAGGTGCACGGCGCGTGCCTTGATGGTGATGCCCTTCTCGCGCTCGAGGTCCATGCTGTCGAGGACCTGGCTGACCATCTGGCGCTTGTCGAGAGTATGGGTGACCTCCAGGAAACGGTCGGCCAACGTCGACTTGCCGTGGTCGACGTGGGCGATGATCGAGAAGTTGCGCAGGCGAGCCTGGGGGATCCGTTCCATGGGGCTGCGCGATTCTAACAAGGCGGATGCTCCTGAAGCGGGCGGCGCCCCTGGGGGGTCTGATGCCCGCATGAGAGGTGCTGGCGCGCGCTGCCGGCGTGCGCTACCATTCAGCGTCGCGCGCGTCAGCGCCGCGTGGTGGCACCGTATGCTCACCAGGTGGCAGACACCGCGCCATCTCACCACCCAGACCTGATCGAGGACAGAACACCTTGGCCCATTCATCGCGGGGCTGGTCCGGCGCTCGTACGCCCCAGGCCCTCAAGCGCGTCCGTCAGTCCAACCGCCGCAACGCCATCCTGCAACCGCGCCGTTCGGCCGCCAAGACAGAGGTCAAGGACGCCCTGCAGGCGGCCATCGCCGGTGACGCCGATGCGACCCGCAAGGCCGTGGCGGAGGCAGCCGCCGCGCTGGACCGCGCTGCCAAGGTGGGTGCCATCCACCCCAACAACGCGGCGCGTCGCAAGAGCCGTCTGATGCTGCGTGTCAACGCAGCCCTGGGTGGCGAGGTCCTGGCCTCGGCCATCAAGCCACAGCGTCAGGTCAGCAAGAGCGCGGCAGCCAAGGCCGCCAAGGTGCGCATCGCGGCTGGCAAGGCCAGTAAGGCCAAGGGCGAGCAGACCGCTGCCGGCAAGGCCCGGGCGGCGCTCTCCAAGTCGACCCGCAGCGCAGAGGCTACGGCCGCCGCGGCCTCCACCTCCACGAGCAAGACAGCAGCCAAGTCGAGCCCGGCCAAGTCCACCGCCAAGACCACGGCCCCCAAGTCGAGCACGGCCAAGGCATCGACGGCCGCCAAGCCCAAGACGACCAAGGCGAGCACAGGCACGACAGCGGCCAAGTCGAGCGCGAGCAAGACCACCGCGTCGGCCAAGGCCGCCACCAGCAAGTCGAGCACGAGCAAGACGAAGTCGTAGCCGGGGACCATCCCCCGATCTGCGGACCGTACGCGGCGGGCCTCGAGGCATCGAGGACCGCCGCTTCTTCATCGCCGAAGCACACGACCTCGCCGCACGCGCGCGAGTAACCGGGACGCGCACCCCTGGCATCCGTGCCCACCGTGGTGGCACATCGCGGGCGTGGCCGCGACTGGTTCGTCGTCAGGGCGAGGCAGGCATCGCGCCCGCCGGTGGCGTGCGCACCGCGCGCCACGTCGCAGCCGCCAGTGCTCCAGTCAGGGACAGACCCGTGAGGATGACAAGCCACTCACCCAGTTCGATCCAGATAGCCCGCTCCAGCGCGGCCGCGTCCACGATGCCCTCGCTCGCCAGCGATCCGGCCTCTCCCTCGTCGACGAGGCGGGCGTAGTAGCAGTCCGGACCCATCGTGCAGTCCAACTGGCCACCCATGGGCTCGGGCCGGTATCCGGAATCGGCGTAGATGAAGAGCAGGCGGATGCCCACGTACATGAGGGCCAGGCTGAGCCCGGTCACGAAGCCGGCGAAACCGGCATTGGCGAAGAGCCGCCAGCGCGGGCGCCAGCGCTCTGACTTGTGATTGGCGTAGAAGCCGATGATGGCCCCCGCCACGGGCGCCGAGATGAAGACGAGGGACTGGACGGCCACCACCAGCGCGAACGAGATGGCGATGGTGACGGCCATGCCCAGGCCGACCATGGCGGCGTAGACGGCACCACGGTCGAGCACCCGACCGGAAGCCGGTCGGGTGCTCGCCATGACGTCTTCACCAAGGCCTGCGTCCTCGACCGGCGCTCCGGTCGGATCGACGGCGGGGCCGGCCTCGTCGGTGCGAGGCCCTTCGTGCACCGGGCCGCCGCGCTAGGCGCCGGCCAGGGCGCTGCGACCCGGGTAGCGGGCGGTGTCGCCCAGCTCCGCGTCGATGCGCAGCAGACGGTTGTACTTGGCCACGCGCTCCGATCGCGACGGGGCCCCCGTCTTGATCTGGCCGCTGTTGGTGGCCACGGCCAGGTCGGCGATGGTGGTGTCCTCTGTCTCGCCGGAGCGATGGCTGATGACGGCACCCCAGCCGTTGGAACGGGCCAGATCGACGGCACGCAGCGTCTCGCTGAGCGTGCCGATCTGGTTGAGCTTGATGAGGATAGCGTTGGCCGAGCCCTCCTCGAGGCCACGAGCCAAGCGCTCGGGGTTGGTCACGAAGAGGTCGTCGCCGACCAGCTGGCAGCGGTCGCCCACCCGCTCGGTGAGCAGCCTCCAGCCCTTCCAGTCGTCCTCCGCGAGGCCGTCCTCGAGGCTGACGATGGGGTACCGGGCGATCCAGTCGGCCCAGAAGTCGACCATCTCGCTGGTCTTCAGCGATCGGCCCTCCTTGGCCAGCTTGTAGGTGAGCTCGCCCTCAGAGTCGGGCTCGCCGTCGACCAGTTCGGTTGTAGCTGGGTCGAGCGCGATGGCGACCTGGTCTCCAGGCCGATAGCCGGCTCGCTCGACCGCCCGCAGGACCGTCTCGATAGCCGCCTGGTTGGAGGGTAGCGTCGGCGCGAAGCCGCCCTCATCGCCCTGGCCGGTGGCCAGGCCTCGGTCATGCAGCTCCGCCTTCAGGGCATGAAAGATCTCCGAGCCCGCACGAAGCGCTTCGGCGAAGCTGTCCACGCCGACGGGCATGACCATGAACTCCTGGAAGTCCGTGGAGTCGGCTGCGTGCTGCCCCCCGTTGAGGATGTTGAACATGGGCACGGGCAGCGTCCAGGCGCCCGCGCCACCGATGTAGCGGTACAGCGGCAGGCCATAGGACACGGCCGACGCATGGGCGCAGGCGAGCGACACGCCGAGCACGGCGTTGGCGCCCAGGTTGCCCTTGTTGGGAGTGCCGTCCAGCTCGATGAGCAAGGCATCGATCGCGCCCTGGTCCGAGGCGTCCTCGCCCAGGATAGCCGGGGCGATGGTCTCGACGACGTTGGCGACGGCCTGCTGGACACCCTTGCCGTTGTAGCGCGACTTGTCGCCGTCGCGCAACTCGACCGCCTCGTGGGCGCCCGTGGAGGCACCCGAGGGCACGGCCGCCCGTCCCACGGCGCCGTCATCGAGGACGACCGTCACCTCGATGGTGGGGTTGCCTCGCGAGTCGAGGATCTCCTGGGCGTCGATGTAGTCGATATTGGTCATCAGGCCACCACTTCCGGCTTGCGGTCCTGCAGGACCTTGATGCCCGGCAGCTCGCGTCCCTCGAGGAACTCGAGCGAGGCGCCGCCGCCGGTCGAGATGTGCGTGAAGCGCGGCGCCAGGCCGAGCTCTTCGATGGCCGCCACGGAGTCACCGCCGCCGACCACGACCGAGGCACCTGTCTCCGCGCGATCGGCCAGGAAACGCGCCATGGAGCGCGTGCCGTCGCCGAAGGTGGGCACCTCGAAGACGCCCAGCGGGCCATTCCAGAGGACCGTCTGGGCGTCGGCCAGGGCCGCCTCGAAGGCCACCCGCGATTCAGGGCCGACATCGACCGCGGACCACGAGTTGGGGATCTTCTTGACGGACACGACCTTGTGCTCGGCGCCGCGCGTGACCTCCTTGGCCACCACCACGTCGGTGGGCAGGAGCAGGTCCACGCCGCGCTCGGCGGCACGGGCCATGATGCGCTGTGCATCCTCGACGCGATCACGCTCGAGGAGCGACTTGCCCACCCCATAGTCCTGGGCAGCCAGGAAGGTGTTGGCCATGCCGCCGCCGATGACGAGCTTGTCGACACGGTCGAGGAGCGACTCGAGGACCTTGATCTTGTCGGAGACCTTGGCCCCACCGATGACGGCCGCGAAGGGTCGTGCGGGGTCCTCCAGCAGCAGGGAGAGGTTGCGGATCTCGCGCTCCATGAGCAGGCCCGCGTAGGCCGGCAGGATCTCCGCCACACCGACCGTGGAAGCGTGGGCGCGATGCGCCGTGCCGAACGCGTCGTTGACGTAGATATCACCGTAGCTGGCCAATGCCGCGGCGAAGTCCGGGTCGTTGGCCTCCTCTTCCGCATGGAAGCGGAGGTTCTCGAGGAGCAGCAGTTCCCCAGGCTTCATGCGTTTGACGGCGTCCACGGTGCCGGCGCCGATAGCGTCCCCGGTGGCCGGGACCGGCCGCTTGATGAGCTCCGAGAGACGCTGGGCCACGGGGCGCAGGCGCAGCGAGTCGCTGACCTTGCCCTTGGGCCGCCCGAGATGGCTCATGAGCACGACGGAGGCACCGTGCTCGAGCAGGTAGGCGACAGTGGGGAGTGCGGCGCGGATCCGGGAGTCATCCCGGACCCTGCCGTCCTCGATGGGTACGTTGAAGTCGACCCGCATGAGGACGCGTTTGCCCTGCGGATCGAAGTCACGGACGGTGAGCTTTTCCATGGCGGTGGGCTCGATGTGCTCGATCGGCGTTCTAGGCGAGACGCTCGGCCATGTACTTGACGAGGTCGGCGACCCGGCAGCTGTAGCCCCACTCGTTGTCGTACCAGGCGATGACCTTGATGAAGTCCCCGCCCAGGCTCATGGTCGACGGTGCGTCGATGATCGAGCTGCGGTCGTCACCCTTGAAGTCCATGGAGACGAGCTGACCATCCTCGACGCCCAGGATGCCCTTCATGGGGCCTGCGGCGGCGGCACGGAAGGCCGCGTTGAGCTCCTCCACCGTGGCCGGCTTCTCCAGCTCAGCGGTGAAGTCCACGACGCTGACCGTGGGGGTGGGGACGCGCAGGCTGAAGCCGTCGAACTTGCCCTTCAGCTCCGGGATGACGAGGGCCAGGGCCTTGGCGGCGCCTGTCGTGGTGGGGATGATGTTCTGGCCGGCGGAACGGGCACGGCGGGGGTCCTTGTGGGCCACGTCCAGGACATTCTGGTCGTTGGTGTAGGAGTGGATGGTGTTCATCAGGCCGCGCTTGATGCCCCAGCCGTCATGGACGACCTTGGCCGCCGGCGCCAGGCAGTTGGTAGTGCAGCTGGCGTTGCTGATGATGTGATGCTTGCTGGAGTCGTACTGGTCCTCGTTGACGCCCAGCACGATGGTGACATCTTCGTTCTTGGCTGGGGCGCTGATGAGTACCTTGCGGGCGCCACCCTTGATGTGGCCAGCAGCCACGGTGGCGTCGGTGAAGCGGCCCGTGGACTCGATGACGATGTCGACGCCCAGGTCGCCCCAGGGCAGACTGGCGGGATCCTTCTCGGAGAGGACCTTGATCTCCTTGCCATCCACGACGATGGCATCCGCGGTGTGCGACACGGTGCCTTTGAACATGCCATAGGTCGAATCGCGCTTGAAGAGCAGGGCGTTCATCTCGGTGGAGACGAGGTCGTTGACGGCCACGACCTCGATGTCGGGGGCGCGCTCGATGATGGCCTTGAGGGACTGGCGGCCGATGCGGCCGAAACCGTTGATGCCGACGCGAGTTGTCATGGATGGTCTCCTTGCTGTGGCGCTGCGCCCAGCCGCTTCACCGGGCCGCAGCAGGACATCTGTTCGACTGGCCAGTCAGCCGGTGCCGCGCGTGGCGACCCCGGGTCCTGACACGATGTGGTCGCGCCCGCTCAGCCGGCGGCCGCACCGGCATGGTCGCCGAGCGCGACCAGTCCAGGCAGGGCCGATGCGACGAGAGGCACCGTGCCGATAAGCCCGACGTCATCGCCAAGGGCAGCC
Organism: uncultured Chloroflexia bacterium; assembly: GCA_963825995.1. Taxonomy (GTDB): domain Bacteria; phylum Chloroflexota; class Limnocylindria; order Limnocylindrales; family CSP1-4; genus JAFMJV01. The sequence goes on along the minus strand of CAWGVH010000006.1, from coordinate 278,970 downwards.
TGCACCACTCGCACGCGTTGCCCCGGGATGCGGAAGGCCGTTTTCGCCACCGCTTCGCGGGCGGGTGCGATGAGCCGTTCCCCCCAGGCGAGCGTGATGCCGCCCCCCAGGATGACCATGTCAGGGCCGAAGACGTTCACGATGGAGACCACCGCGACGGCCACGGCACGCCGGGCTCGTTCCAGTATGACGGCTGCAGCGAGATCGCCGCGCTCGGCTGCCTCCGCGACGTGCACCGCGGTCAACTGCTGCGGCGCGATGCGGGCGGCGATGCGCGCCAGCTCAGGCGCCGCGCGATCGCTCTCGAGGATGGCGCGCGCCGCGTTGGCGATGCCGGTGCCAGAGGCGACGGCCTCCAGGTGGCCGATGCCACCGCAGCCGCAGGTCGGTCCATCCATGTCCACGGTCATGTGGCCGAGCTCGCCGGCCACGCCGTCGGGACCCACGATGGGCTGCCCGGCGCTGATGGCGGCGCCGCCGATGCCCGTCGAGATGGTCAGGTAGACGAGGTCTCCCGACCCCTCGCCGGCCCCGAAGTCGCGCTCGCCCAGGATGTTGACGTTGGTGTCCTTACCCAGGGCCCAGGGCAGCCCCAGTGCGTCGCCGATGGTGGGCGCCAGGGGGAAGCCCCACCAGTCGTCACGGAGGTTGGGCGGGTCGATGAGGGTGCCCGTGCCCGGGTAGAGGGGCCCTGGCGCAGCGATGCCCACGGCCATGGGCGGGTTGCCGCCAGCAGCGAGATGCTCGTCACGAGCGGCCCGCAACAGTCGCAGGCAGTAGTCGACGACGGCCGCCCTGCCCTCGGCCATGGGCGTCGAGCCCGCGCGGCGAGTGGCGATGCGACCATCCGGCAGGACCACGGCAGCCCGGGCATTGGTGCCGCCGAGGTCGAGGGCCAAGACCGGTCCGCTGAGGATCGTGGTCGTGAATGTGCCGGGCATGCGTGGTGTGGTGACCCTGTCGTGTGATCGCCGCTGACGGATGTCAACGTCGCGTTGCGCTCCCAAGTCTAGAGACAGCAAGCGACCCCGGTCTCATCGACCGGGGTCACAGCTGCGCGTGAGGGAGAAGTCAGCCGCCGATGCGGAAGACACTGCCCTTGCACTCGGGGCAGGTGCCCTTGGTGGCCGGCTTGCCGTTCTTCATGATGATCTTCTGCGGGTTCTGGATCTCGACCTTCTTCTTGTCCTTGACGCAATACGCCTCGGCCATCCCGTTCCTCCTATCCCTCCGGGTCCTTGATGCTGTGACCCGGCACCCTCTGGGACCCGGTCATCTGCCGGATCTCGACCTTCGATCAGTCAGGTTGCCGTCCGTGGCCCTACTAGAGTGCCATCTTCGGCACCCAGTGTGACGGACGCCAGTGCAGCTCGCCAGCCCGTGATCGCTGCTCGTCCATCTCAGCCAGCACGTGGAGGGCCTCCAGGCCGGTATCCACCAGCCCCGCCTCAGCCAGCTGCCGCTGCTCGGCGGAGGCGAAGGCGCCGCTGGTGCGCTGCGCGAAGACGGTGCACACGACGCCCGCGCGGCAGCCCGCCAGGGCTGCCAACGCCAGGACCGCCGAGGCCTCCATCTCGAAGTTCACGACACCCTGCGCGGCCAAGCGCTCAGCGAGGTCGGGGAAGCGTAGCGGCAGGTGCGGGATGGGCCGGCCCTGGGCGCCGTAGAAACCCGGGGCCGTGGCAGTCAGGCCGGGGTGGGCACGCTTGCCAGTGCGCGCGGCCGCCTCCAGGAGCGCGGCCACGGCCGCATAGTCGGCGACCGCCGGATAGCCGTCCTCGACATAGTAGGAAGTCGTCGATTCCAGGCGGAGCGCCCCGGTCGTGATGACCAGGTCGCCGATGGCGATATCCTCGCGCAGCGCGCCACAGGAGCCGATGCGGATGAACGTGGGCCGCCGCGTGACGGCCAGGATCTCAGCCATGACGATCTCGACGTTGTCCGCACCGATGCCGGTGGAGACCACCGAGAGGCGCAGCCCACGGTGGCTGCCGGTGACGGAGTGGAACTCACGGTGGCGGCGCTGCACCTCGATCTCGTCGAGGAGCGACGCGATGCGGTCGGTGCGGTCCGGGTCGCCCGGCAGGAGGATGTAGTCGGCCACCTCGCCGGGCGCGAGATCGATGTGGTATTGGCGATCCGTGTCGGGCGTCGAGACCGGCGGGTCCGCGTCAGGCACGGTGACTCCTTCTCCTCGGCCTCGCGGGACGCGATGGCCTCGCGGAACCATAGTCACCGTGACCGTCGAGCGTCAAGCCACCACCGCGACCGGCGAGCCGCGGCGCACCACCCGGGGGCCGCGAGGAGCACACGCCGGGCAGCCCGGGCAGCCCCTACCATGGCCGCCATGGACGACGACATTGCCATCCTGGACTCCATCCTCGATGAGCACCTTTCGGTTGCGGCCAGTGCGCGCACCCTCCTGCCCGACGCCGCGGATCTGGCCCGAGAGATCTGTCACGCGCTCGACGCGGGCGGCAAGCTCATCGCCTTCGGAAACGGCGGCAGCGCTGCCGATGCCCAGCACTTCGCAGCCGAGCTGGCGGGACGGTTCCGCCGCTCCCGGCGGGCCCTGCCGGCCCTGGCGCTGACGGCCAACTCCTCGACCGTCACGGCGATCGCCAACGACTTCTCCTATGACGAGGTCTTCGAGCGCCAGGTCGAAGCGTTCTGTGGCCCTGATGACGTGGTCGTCGGCCTGAGCACCAGCGGCGGTGCGGCATCCGTGGCGCGCGGCCTGCGCCTGGCACGCGGGCGCGGAGCCCGCACATGGGCGCTCACCGGTGCCGCCGGCGGACGGGTCGGCGATGCCGCCGAGCGCGGACTGCACGTGCCTTCGACGGTGACAGCGCGCATCCAGGAGATGCACATCATCCTCATCCACGCCGTCTCCGAACTCGTAGATCGCTACGCGGCCGAGCAAGACCAGGACCTTACGCGGTGACCGCGGCCGGAACCTCCGAGTCGCGCTGCTCGCGCGCCCCGACCATGTACTCGACCACCTCGGTCGTATCGGTCTGCGAGGTGGGCATCTCTCCCACCTTCCGACCGCGATGCATGATGACGATGCGGTCGGTGATGGCGAAGACGTCCGGCAGCGTGTGGCTGATGAGGATCACCGGTACACCCGCCTCGCGGAGCGTGTCGATGAGCGACATGACCTTGCGCTGCTCCGGGACACCGAGGTTGTTGGTCGGCTCGTCCATGATCATGAGGCGAGCGTTCCAGTAGATGGCGCGGGCGATGGCCACCGCCTGCCGCTGCCCACCGGAGAGCTTCTCGATCTCCAGGCGCATCTGTGGGATCTTGATGCCGAGCCGTTGCAGGATGGCATCCGACTCTCCGCGCATGGTCTTGTCGTCGAGCGTCTTGACGGCGCCCAGCAGGTAGCGCTTCTTGACCTCCCGCCCGAGGAAGATGTTGGCACTCACGTCGAGGTTCCCGGCCAGGGCCAGGTCCTGGTAGATCGTCTCGATGCCCGCCTGGCGCGCCTCGATGGGCCGCGAGAAGTGCACCTCCCGGCCCTCGAAGAAGATCTGTCCGCCATCGGCATGGTGCACGCCGGAGACGCACTTGATGAGCGTGGACTTGCCGGCGCCGTTGTCGCCCACGAGGCCGACGACCTCGCCTGGGTAGACGTCCACGGAGACGTCGTTGACGGCCGTCAGGCCGCCGAAGCGCTTGACGAGATTGCGAACGGAGAGGAGCGGCTCGCTGCCCGAGGATCGCACGTCGTTCACTGGCTGTCCGCCCTTCCGATGACGAGGTCGCGCGCCTGGTCGATGAGCACGGCCAGGATGACGACGATGCCGATGACGATGTACTGCCAGAACGGCTCCACGTTGAGCATCACGAGTCCGGTGGTGAGGACCGCGATGAGGAGTGCGCCGATGAGCGTTCCCATGATGTTGCCGCGCCCGCCCATCAGGCTCACGCCGCCGATGACGACCGCCGCGATCGAGGACATCAACAGGGCCTCGCCTGCGATCGAGGAGCCGCCGGCGAAGCGCGCCGTGTGCAGCACGCCTGCAATGCCCGGCCGTCATCGCCGAGCCCACGTAGATGAGGATGGTGAGCCGGTCCACGGGCACGCCGGCGCGCAGTGACGCCTCACGGTTGCCGCCGACAGCGTAGGTGTGTCGACCCGGCTGAGTGCGGTGCAGGATGAAGGCGGCGATGACGACGGCCACCGCGGTGAGGACCACGGGCCAGGAGAAGACGCGGTCGAGCTGGCGCAGGGCGAGGTCGGTCACCTGCGGCTTGAAGAAGAAGGCGAGGGCCCCGTTGGCCCAGTCGACGTAGATGAGCGACTCGTTCCCGAAGGTGCGCATGCCGTCCGGCTGCTGTCCCACGACGTTGCCCCCGGAGAGCAGGAAGGCCACCCCGCGCGCCACGAAGGACATACCCAGGGTCACGATGAACGCCGGCACGCGCAGCTTGGCGATGATGAGGCCGTTGACGAGCCCGAAGGCCATGGCCACTCCGGTGCCGGCGACGAAGGCGGCGCCGATGGCCGCGATATCACCGCTGCCGGCCTCCACGAAGTCGCGCGCCACCAGGGCCGCCACCACCGAGGAGAGCCCCATGATCCAGCCGACCGAGAGGTCGATGCCACCCGAGATGATGACGAAGGTCTGGCCGAGGCCCATCAGCAGGATGGGCGTGATAGCCACCAGCACGTTCATGATGTTGCGCAGGGAGAGGAAGTTCACCTCTCCGTCGGTGGTGACTGTGACGCTTACCCAGAAGAACGCTACCACCCCGAACAGGAACACCCAGGCCCAGAAGCGGCTGATGGCCAGGATCAGGCGGCGCTGCCGGTCTCGTGACGATTCAGGCGCCACGACCGCGACCTCAGACGGGGACGTCATGTTCGACCCTCGCACGATGGGGAAGTCCCGGTGGCTGGGAGCCGTGAGCCCCCAGCCACCGCGTGGTCCGCTATTCGGGGACCTTGTAGATGAACCGGGCGACCTCGGGGTCGTCCACGTTCTCTGCGTCGATGACCGCGAAGCCGGTCGTCACATGCTTCGGTAGGCTGGAGACGCCGGCGGCGTCGGCCATGCAGAAGGCCACGCCGAGGTAGCCCATGTCGTAGGGCTTCTGCGCGATGACGAGGCTCACCACGCCGTCGTTCAGCTGCTCGATGGCGAAGTCGGTCGCGTCGAAGGCGATGACGTCCACGACACCGCCGAGGCCGGCATTGACGACGGCCGTCCCGGCGCCGACGGCGCTGAAGACGTTCACGCCGAAGATGCCGCCCAGGTCGGGCTCCCGCTGCAGGACCGCGGTGGTCTGCTCAGCGGACGTGTTGGCGTCATCGAGGTTGTAGTCCTCGCCGACGATCTCGATGCCCGGGAACTCGGCGATGCCCTCCCGGAACCCCTGGCTGCGCTGCTCGGTGGTGCTGGCGCCCTCATTGGTGTTCTGGATGTAAGCGGTGCCCTCGCCGCCCAGGTTCTCGGCCAGCGCGCGTGCCGCGATCCGACCACCTTCGACGTTATCCGACCCGATGTACGAGAGCGGGAACGTCACGGGGCCGTTCGCGTAATCGCCATCACCGAGGAAGGTGTCCACGGTGACGACCTTGATGCCGGCGTCGATGGCCGCCTGCAACGGCGCGACCATCTGCTCCTTGTCGGTCGGGGCCGTGATCAGACAGTCGATGTCACCGCGGGCGACCATGGCATCCAGGATGGGCGTCTGGACGGTCGGACCCCAGGTGTCCGGGTACTGCGAGACGACTTCAAGCCCGTAGTCCGCGACGGCCCGGTTCACACCCAGTTCCATGACCTGGTAGAAGGGGTCGACGACGCCGGGCAGAAAGCCGATCTTGGGCTTCTCGACGTCCTGGGCGCTGGCCGCCGGCACCATGGCCAGCATCAGCACCGCGACCGACCCGAGCGCTACGAATGGTCTCTTCACGTTCATCCTCCGTTGTTCTTCACTCCCTGGCCAAGACCCTGACTGGAACTGCCCTGGCGGCCTCCTCTCTGACCCTGGGGACCTCCCTGTCCCCAACGGGATCGGTAGCAGGAAGTCTAGGCATGCATTCGTTGTCAGACAGGGCCGATCCGCACGCTGTCCGCGGTGCCGTTCGGATCGCTGCCGCCCCGTGGGTCGGAGGCCACCCGTCCAGGCATGCGCCAGCGGTCGCCCAGGCGAAGCCACCCCTGTGACACGGCCGCCCCACCCAGCAGGAGCACAGCCAGGCCGGCCAGCGCCACCGCCAGTGGGGGCAGCAGCGACAGTGAGGGGCCGCCCGCTGGGTCGTGCCTCTCGGTCGACAGGGCGTCTGCCGCGACCTCGGGCAGCGCGGCGGACGTCAAGGCCGTCATCTCCGCGGACGACCCGCGCCCGGCCGGCGCGGACACGACCGCGCGCCGCACATCCGCACCCGTTCGCACCACGACCTCCAGGCGGCCGCCAGAACGACTGCGCACCCGGCCCACGAGGTTGAGCACCTCGTCGACCTGGAGGGCCGGCTCGAACGGCGCGACAGAGGCAGCCAGGCGCACAGCGACTTCCGCCGTCCCATCGTCCAGCGTGAGTTGGCGGCCTTCGATGCGCTCGACGCGGCCACCGACGCGGACGAGTCTGTCGGCGAGATCGGCCAGCGAGTCGAGGGTGGCTGACGGCACGGCGAAGCCGTCGCTGGCGGATCCACTGCCTCGGGCGGCCAGGTTCTGCTCATCGTCACTGCCCAGGCCACTCGCGTCAGCGGTCCCGCCGGGCGTGACCTGCCCCAGCTCGATGTCGTGGCCTGACCGAGGGGCGATGCCGAAGCGCTGGTCCGACGCGCTGGGGTGGGCTCGCTTGACGATGCCGATGATGCGCGCCGCTCGGCCTGCCTCCAGCCCGTCAGCCGACGTGCCACTGCCGGCCATGCCGACGATGGGCAGATCGCCGGCGGCTCCGAGCGTGGTCTCCGCTCGCCAGGTATCACCGTCACGCTCAGTGTCCAGGACGCGCACCGTGACTGCCACGAGCTGCCACTCGTCGCTCTCTTCCGGCGGTCGGTGCAGGATGGTGGGAACGGCGCTGCCCTGCCGCAGTCGACGGGGCGCCTCCTCAGCCTCGAGCTGCCGACCGTCGTACCAGGTGCCCACCTCGCCGTAGGCACGGATGACCGTGCCCACGCGGGCCGGGACGGTGCCATTCGGGTACCGCACCAGGATGGCGCCGCTGCCGTCCTCGACGGTGACTCGTCGTCCCTCTGAGTCGATGACGCCCGCGGCCGAGGTCACGGTGCCGACGATGGTCAGGCTGTCGCCTGGGGAGGCATCCCGGATGTGGCCCCGCGGAAATCGCCCCCGGGGCGGCTTGTCGCTCCGGGGCCCGGGATCGGGTCGCGGCGTCCCCGAGGGTGGCTCCGCGACGGAGACCTCGATGTCCGCGCCATCCCTCGGCCAGAGGCGGTAACCGTCGGCGGCTCCGGACCCGCTGGCGCGCTGGCCAACGATGCCCGTCACCCCGAGGTGCTGTCCTCGCTGGATGCTCGCGGCGTCCAGGCCCAGCTCGGCGTGCACGTAGACCTGTGCCGTACCCTCGTCGTCGCGGACCGTGACGGAGAAGGCGCCGCCGGTGCGTCGCTCGACCAGGGTGACCGTCCCGTCGCCCGTGGCCAGCAGGCCTTCCGCGGACTCGTCGATACCGTGACTGGTGAGCGGCACGGGCGTGGGCAGGCCGCCACTGCCGATGGCCACCACGTCTACCGAGTCGAGCGGACGCATCTCGAGGTTGCCGTAGGGGGCGGACAGCTCGCCGTGCACCTGCACGATCCGGCCGCGCGGCATCTCAGCGATCGGGTAGCTCGCGGGCAGTCGCACGAAGATGCCCGCGCTGCCGTCCTGGATGGCCATCGTCCGCTCGCCGAGCAGACGGCCTGGTTCGACAGTCACCACGCCCGTGACCATCGGCTGGGACCCGACCGGGAGCGCACGAGCCTCGGCGATGGTCATGCTGGCCGGCGGCTCGGCCGTCGGTTTGGGCGTAGCGGTCGGTTGGGCGTAGCGGTCGGCTTGGGCGTAGCGGTCGGCTTGGGCGTAGCAGTGGGCTTGGGCGTAGCAGTGGGCCTCGGGGTCGCGGTCGGCCGCGGAGTCGCAGTCGCCTGGGGAGTGGGCGTCGGCTTGGGAGTCGGCGTGGGCGTCGGCGCCGAGGTGGGTGCAGACGTGCTCGTCGGGGGCGCCGTCGGTCCCAAGGTCGGCGTTGGCCGCGGCGTGGGGGCGGGCGACGCGGTAGCCGTGGGCTCGGGGGTCGGGTCTGGAGTCGCGTCCGGAGTGGCCTCGGGTGTGGGATCTGGGGTGGCCTCGAGTGTGGGGTCCGGGGTCGCGGTCTCGTCTTCGGTCGGCGTCGGCTCTGGCGTGGGCTCGGCCGTGGGCTCTGGGGTGGGCTCTGGGGTGGGATCGGGTGTCGGCCGCGGAGTCGGGTCGACGCTCTGCGCCGAGGCTTCCGGGATGGGCATCGAGTCGATGACGGTGTCGGCCGCGTTGTCGTTGGTGTCACGGCCGTTGCCGGCCAGACCGCCGGGCAGGCGCTCGAGCGATGAGCCGGCCGGTGGTGCGGCGCCTGGCGAGCCCTCCACGAATGCGGAAGCCGCGGTTCCCCACGACAGCGAGTCGATCACCCCGCCCCCCACGACGCGCAGGACGAGGGAGCCACCGGTCGCGCTCAGACCATTGGCATACGTGTGGTCGGCGAGGCCTGCGAAGATGCCGTCGGCGTTGGCCAGGAGGATGTGCTCGCCGGCCCCCAGGCGGCGCTCGGACCATCGGTGCTTGGAGGTGACGGTCCCGCCACTGGCCGTGACGTACACGAGCTCCAGGCCGCCGAGCTCGACTGGCAGCTGGCCACCGTTGTAGAGCTCCACGTACTCATCCGAGCCGCCGGTCCCACCGGTCACCACTTCGCCGACGACCACGTCGCCTGAGGGTGGCCAGTCAGCCGCCGCCCGGGCCGGGCCGGGCGCATGGAGCAGGGCGGGCAGCAGCAGCGCTATGCCAAGGGCCATCGGCAGCATCGTTCGCCATCGCCGGGACATCGTCGACCTCCGAGACCGGCGGGGTGTGGCGGATTGACCAGGGCGCGGCCGGGCGGGTCGGTCCGACGCCATCCTCGGGGCGAGACCTTCACTCGCACTTATGCGACGCCGTGGACGACACCGGGCGCGTTGGTCGGCGGACCTGCGGTACCATCGGCACGGCCCACCACGTCGCAAGGACAGATCAAGCGTGCCCCAAAGCAGCAGCAACCGCATCCGCGCCAAGGACACAAGCCGCGCCGAGGCGCGCCGCCGCTACCGGGAGGAGCAGCGGTCGGCCGGTGCCGAAGCCGAGGACTCCGCGGTCGTGGCGGCTGCCGCCTCCACTGCCGCAGCCGCGACAGGGTCGCGCTCGTCATTCGCCATGCCCGACGTCGTCGCGGACATCAAGGCGCTGCCGCAGGTCTTCCGCAAGCCCCTGGTGTGGGTGCCCTTCGGGATGCTGGTCCTGTCATTCGTGCTGGTGCTGCTCATCGTCGACGAGGCCCTGCCGGAGGGTGCTGTCGGCGACATCGCGGGGCTCTACGTCAGCCTCACGCTGCCCCCCACGTCGTTGTTCGTCTTCTTCATCGGCGGCTTCGTGGCGACTCGTGCCTCGTACCTCGTGGGCGCCATCCTTGGCGCCTTCGATGCCCTGCTGCTCACGATCCTGTACCTGATGGCACCATCGCTTTCCTCGAACACCCAGCTGCAGAACACGGGTCTCACGGCCACCCAGGAGCAGGGTGCCACCGTCACGATCGAGTCACTGCTGCCCCTCTGGGGCATCGCCATCCTGGTGGGCATCCTGGCGGCGGCATTCGCAGCCTGGTACAAGCGCTTCCTGCGTTCCTCCCAGGAGCGCGCCAAGGTCAATCGGGCCATGCGCGAGCAGGAGCAGGCGAAGAAGGCCAAGGAGCAGGCGAAGGCTGACAAGCAGGCCACCAAGGACGCTCGCCGTACTCCATAGTCGGTGCCCTGGTCCTGCCGGTCCAGCCGCGCCATCGCCCGGACACAGAGGTGCGCCATGACGACCACCCGGACCACTGCCATCCTGGCCCTCGGACTGGCGGTCATCGTCGGCTCCGGTGTGCTCAGCCTGCCTTCGATGGCTCGGGCCGCGTCGGAAGAGGCCACCACGAAGCCCCTGTCGCTCTCGGAGATGGCGCCTGGCATCCTGGAGCGGGTCGAGCGCATCCGTGGCCTGGAAGCCCTGGTCGACGTGCCCATCCGCACCGTCGATCCGCAGGCATCGGCCAGCGAACAGCTCGCGGCCATCACGCCGGACGACCTCGCGGAGCTGCGCGCTGACGAGAACCTGCTCACGCGACTGGGCTTCCTGCCCGAGGGCTTCGACCTCCTCGACGCCCTCCAGACGCTCGCCAGCAAGGGAGTCGCAGGCTACTACCGACCGGAGCAGGGGGACATCGCCGTCGTCGATAACGATGGTGTCCCCGACGCCTTCGCCCCGTGGGTCGTGGCGCACGAGTACGTTCACGCGCTGCAGGACCAGCACCACGACATCGAGGCCACCATCGACAGCCGCCCACAAGGGGATGCCCAGACGGCCGTGACCGCCCTGGTCGAGGGCGACGCCACGCTGCTCATGACAGCTCTCGCCATGAGCGACGCGCTCGCCGGCACGTCCGCGCCGGTCCCGGACGACCAGACTCTCCTTGAGATGGACGCCTCCGACCTGGGCTCGATGCCGCCGATGCTGAACCGCGAGCTGCTCTTCCCCTACCTGGATGGCCTCTACTTCGCGCAGCGCATGTGGGGACGCGGTGGCTGGGACAACGTGGAGGCCGTGTGGGCCGATCCACCGCTCTCCACCGAGCAGATCATGCACCCCGAGCGCTATCCCGACGATCAGCCTGTCGCCGTCGAGCTGCCCGACGTGGCAGGCCTCCTCGGCAAGGACTGGACGACGGGCCCCGAATCCACCATGGGCGAGCTGCGGCTCAGCATCCTGGCGGCCGGGAATGAAGACCACGAGATCCCGCTGCTTCCCCTCGCCGGGATCAGGCTGCCGAACGCCGAGGCCGCCGAGGGCTGGGGCGGCGATCGCGTCGTGACGGTGGATGGCCCGCGCGGCGCCTGGGTGGTCGCCTGGCAGACAGCCTGGGATACGCCCGCGGATGCCGCGGAGTTCGCCACGGCGGCCCGCGAAGCGATGCCGGGCTGGGCGGACGCGCAGGCTGTCCTCGAGGGCGTCTCCCTCGATCCCGGTGTAGCGGACGACCGCAGCGTGCTGCTGCTCACGGCCGATGACAGCGATACTCTGCGGAAGGCTCGCCGCGCGCTCGTGTCACGTTGAGCGTGCAGCCGGGCACGGCGCTCGCCGATCATGTCGATCATCCGGTGCGGCGCCGGCCGGCCTGGCCCAGCTGGCGGACACCGCCGGGCTGCTCCGGGCCACCGTGGCCACGGCAGACGTCCACGAGCGAAGCCACGCGGCGTGCCACCAGGTTGATGACACCGGCCTCCACCTGCAGGTCACCCTCCACGTAGAGCAGCGCGTGGCGGCGCACGACGCCCCGCAGGCGACCCCAGGTGCGCGGCCAGAGCGTGACATTGACCATGCCCGTCTCGTCTTCGAGGGCCAGGAAGACCGTGCCCTTGGCGGTCATGGGGTGCTGTCGGGTGACGACCAGCCCGCCGATGGCCACGCGGCCCGGGCGGCGCTCCCCGAGCGCCGCCAGTGACAGGGCTCCCAGCGTCTGCAGCGCCGGTCGGTAGAGCTCCATGACCTGGTGCCGAGCGTCCAGTGAGAGCACCGCGTAGGCATCACCGAGGCGCTCCAGCTCCGTCGGTGGCGGCAGGGCCGGCGCCGGGGTGGGCGGCAGGTGGATGTCCAGCGGCCTCCCCCGCGTCCCGCCTGGCCCGGGACTGCGCGGACCGCTCCGGCCGCGCCAACTGCTCCGGCCGCGGGCTGCACCCGCGACCTCGCGCAACTGCCAGAGCGCCTCGCGCCTGGGCTGGCCCAGGGAGTCGACGGCTCCGGCGCGGATGAGCCGTTCCACGATCTCCTCGGACAGCTCCGTGCGAGCCACGAGGTCCGCCAGGGAACGGAAGGGGCCACCACGGGCGCGCTCCGCGTCGAGGGCCTCGCCCTCTGCCTCCCCGATGCCCTTCAGGAGGTGCAGGCCCAGGCGGATGCCATAGCCGCGGGCGGATGGGGCCGCAAGACGGTCACGAGCGGCAGCGTCCGGCACCACGATGGCCGGTGAGTCCACGGCCTCCGGCCGCTGCTCGATGCCCGACCCCTCCGGCAGCGGCGTGCCCGGCAGCCCGGTCCACTCGGTCGCGGTGCGGAAGCGGCTGGCGTTGACGTCCACGGGCAGCACGGTCACGCCGTGCCGCTTGGCATCGTTGACGAGGACCTCCACCGGGTAGAAACCCATGGGCTGGGCATTGATGAGCCCGGTCACGAACTGGGCGGGGTAGAAGAGTTTCAGGAAGGCCGACTCGTAGGCCGTCCGCGCGAAGGCCGCCGCGTGGCTCTTGTTGAAGCCGAAGCTGGCGAAGCCGGCGACCTTGGCGAAGAGCTCCTCGGCCTGCGCGAGCGTCAGCCCGCTGGTGGTCACGCAGCCAGCCACGAAGCGGGCGTGCAGCTTCTCCATCTCACGCTGTGAGCGCCACGTGCCCATGGCCCGGCGGAAGCCGTCCGAGTCCGCCGCACTGAAGCCGGCCACGTCGATGGCCACCTTCATGACCTGCTCCTGGTAGAGGATGACCCCCAAGGTCTCGGCCAGGATGGGCTCCAGCGAGGGGTGCAGGTACGTCACCGGCTCGATGCCCTGGCGGCGGCGCAGGTAAGGGTGCACAGCATCGCCCTGGATGGGGCCCGGCCGGATGATGGCCACCTCCACGACGAGATCGTCCAGCGTCTGCGGACGGCTCTTGGGCAGGGTCTGCATCTGCGCACGCGACTCGATCTGGAAGACACCCACCGTGTCCGCCGCGCAGATCATGCGGAAGACCTCCGCGATGTCCTCCGGCAGCCGGTCCATGTCGAGGCAGACGGCGCAGTCGGCGCGGATGTCCCGCAGGGCGTCGTCGATGGCCGAGAGCATGCGCAGGCCCAGCAGGTCCAGCTTGATGAGCTTCATCGTCTCCACGTCCCGCTTGTCGAACTGGACGACGACCCGGCCGGGCATGGTGGCACGCTCCAGCGGCGCGATATCCACCAGTGGTGCGCGGGTCACGAGCATGCCGCCGACATGGATGGAGAGGTGCCGCGGCCGGCCGTCGATGCGGGCGCAGAGCTCCAGCCAGCGATCCCAGGGCGAAAGCCCCAGCGTGGAGCCCCGCCGGCGTGGCGCCAGCGAGTCCAGCTCGATGCCACCAAGGCTGGTGACCAGGATGCGCCGCTCGGGCGCGGATGCGGCGTTCGTCGCGGTCACCCCGCGCCGCCCTTCACCTCCGTCTCGTGGGACGTCCCGATCCCGTCGCCCGCCGAGCGTCGCGAGGGCCGCCCGGCGCTCCGGCTCAGCGCGCAGGTAGCGGGCGCCCGCCGGTGTGTCACCGGGTCCGCCCTCGTCGTCGGCCGGACCGTCGCGCAGGTCACCCGATGGGGCCGGGCTGAGCGGGCCAGGAGCCAGGCCCGGTCGGCGCAGCACCCCCATCCCGTCGAGGAGCTGCCCGGCTCCGACGAGCCCTGGAGGCGGGGCTGCGAAGAACTCCGCGAAGCCGCCGTCCGCCTCCAGGTCGCGGCGGACCATGACCGAGTCGTACGTCTCGAGAGCCTTGGCCACGCGATCCACGAGCGGCCGCGGGAAGCCCAGTGCGCAGCCCACCTCACGGACCGCGGAACGGGCCCGATAGGTGACGACATTGCAGACCATCCCGGTATGCGCGGGGCCGTAGCGCTCGTAGACGTAGGCGATGACCTCCTCGCGACGCGACGAAGCGAAGTCGATGTCCACGTCCGGGTAGGTGGTGCGGCCCTCGTTGATGAAGCGCTCGAAGAGGAGCTCGTGGCGGATGGGATCCACCCGCGTGATGCCCAGGGCATAGGCGACGATCGAGTCACCGGCGCTGCCGCGGCCCTGGGCAGGGATGCCGCGCTCCCGGCTGAAGCGCATGAGATCCCAGCAGATGAGGAAGAACTCCGCCAGGCCGGTGTGCTCGATGACGTCCAGCTCGTGCGCCATCTGCTTGAGCACGCGGGGCGTCATGGGCTGGTAGCGCTGCCGCACGCCGTCGTGGCAGAGCTTCTCGAGGTACGAGAAGGGCGTCTCTCCACCGGGCACCGCGAAACCCGGGAAACGGTAGCGCTCGAACTCCAGCGAGACCTGGCAGCGGGCCGCCACGTGACCGGCCCGCTCGATACCCTCCAGCCAGGCGGCCCGCACGAGGGGGTCGCCAGCCGCGTCCCCGGGCGGCAGGCCCGCCAGCTCCGCCCCGCTCTTGATGGCGTACTCGGCGTTCGGTCGGCGCAGGTGAGCGTTGGCGTCGAGATCCCGGCCATGGCGGATGGCGACGAGCACGTCCTGCAGCTCGCGGTCCGAGCGCAGGGCGTAGTGGGCGTCGTTCGTCACTACCGTGGGCAGGCCGGCCTCATGGGCGAGGCGTGCCAGCTCTGCCACCAGCCAATCGTCGTCCGGGAGCAGGTGGTGCTGGAGCTCCACGTAGAGACGGTCACCAGGGCCGACGAGCGCGGCCAGCCGCTGGAGCGTGGACACGGCACCCTCCCGGTCACCGGCCAGGAGGCGACGTGAGAGCTCTCCGTGACGGCAGCCGGTGAGGACGATGAGGCCGCTGCCATGCTCGGCCAGCAGCGCGTGGCTGAAGCGAGGCACACTCTTGCTGCCAGCCAGGTGGGCGTGGCTGGCCAGGCGGCACAGATCCGTGTAGCCGGCCTGGCTCGCTGCCAACAGCGTGAGGTGCGGCCCCAGCTCCCGGGCACGGACGCCCCGCAGGTCTTCCCGGCGCGGATCGCGATGGCCCGGCGGTCGCTGCCGGGGAATGGCCGGCCGCGCCGGCTCTCCTGCCCTGGCCTTGTCGGCCGCCTGCGGCGGCGTCAGGACGCCGAACGCCGGCGTGGTGCCACTGGAGCGCCTCCTCGATGACCGGCGTGGCGGAATCACGATGCCGTGCGGGTCGTCTGCGGCAGCATCGAGTAGCTCCACCTCCATGCCCACGACGGCATGCAGGCCCGCCTCCCTGGCTGCGGCCATGAAGCGCACCGCACCATAGAGACCCTGGTGGTCCGTGGCGGCCAGCCCGGAGAGCCCCAGCTCCACGGCCCGCTCCACGAGGTCGTCCGCGGGCGAGGCTCCGTCCAGAAACGAGAAGTCGGTGTGGCAGTGCAGCTCCGCGAAGGTCGTGGTCACCCGTCCCATGATAGAACAGATGTTCTATATGGATGCCACCCGGACGCGTGATGGTGCGCGCTGTCAACGCCCAGGGGATGCAGGTAAGATGAGCGACGATGGCAGTCAGGGGCCTGCAAGCGTACGCCGTGCCCTCGGCGCGAGCGGGCCAGCAACCAGACCCCTCGGCCCGCCGTGACGTCCTCTCCGGGCTTCTGACGGCCGGCTTCCTGCTGGCCGTGATCTCGGTGGTCCTGCTCATCATCATCGGCGCGCCGGAGTACGCTGCGCCGGCCGCTGGCGCCGGAGCCGGTGCTCCCGCCGCGCTCGCCGCCTCCGATGACGCATCCCCTGGCGCCAGCACTGCGCCGGCCGCCATGGCCACGCCTACATCGCCGGCCCCAGACACGCTGAAGGGCTATCGCTGGCCCGTCCGGGGCGGCATGGTCGCCGACTACTACGACTGGGCGGATGACGGTCGCTTCGTCATCGACGGCCGTCGCGTCCATGCTGGCCTCGTCATCACCTGGTTCGAGGGTGCCATCGTGAAGGCCGCGCACGAGGGCACCGTCGTGAGTGCCGGTCGCGAGTGGGAACGCGAGGTCGGCTATGACGGCACGCTGGACGATCTGTACACGCGACAGAAGCGCCGGGGCGAGCAGGCCACGCTGGGCATCGTCGTGGATGACGGCAACGGCTACCGCAGCGTCTACAGCGGCCTGCAGGATCTGCGCGTGAAGCCTGGTGACGCGGTCAAGGCCGGCACGGTCATCGGTGCCATGAGCCGCAGTGAGGGCCGGCAGATGATGCGCTATCAGCTGGTGCGCATGGATGGGGGCTGGCTGAAGGTGGCCGATCCGGAGCGCAAGCGCGGCTACCCGGACTACGCGCGGGAGCACGTCGATCCGCTCGCGGTCCTGAACCTGAACGCCGGCAGGCGAGCCCGCACGGACAAGCCCGCACCTCCGGCGCAGCCGCCCCGCCTCGCTGACTACTGACCCTCGTCAGGCTGCGGCTGGCCGCTAGTCATAGAGGCGCTCGAGGTGCCACGTACCGTCCAGTCCATCTCGGTAGACGAGCGCCAGCAGCCTGGGGCCGACGACCTTGAAGTAGTCGCGCACGAGCGGACGGCGCCACCAGGACTCCTCGATGCGCCAGTGATTGCAGGTCTCGACGGCCTCACGGACACCGGGCCAGCGCAGCCGGGCCGGCCAACCACGGGCGTCCACCTCCACCTCGATGACGGGGTGCTGGCCGAGCAGCCTGGTCATGGCTCGCCGGCGGCACGCCAGCCGAAGCGCCGCTCGGCAAGGAGCGCCTCAGGGTCACCACCGGTGGCATGCAGGATGCGGTCCTCACCGAAGCGGATGGCCAGGCTGGCGAGCTGCCAGCCCAGCCTGGCGGCATGGGCCGGCTGACGATCGAAGAGAGCCAGCTGCTGGCCGGCCTCCGGCGTGGCGCCCTCCAGTTCCAGGCCCAGGCGCTCCACGGGTGCACCGGGCGGCTCTGCCTCCAGGCGAGCCATGAGCAGCCGTTCCAGCAGTCCGGGCGCCGCCGCCGGCTCCGGCAGCGTCTGCTGGTAGCGCAGGATGGCCGGGCGTGATCGGCGGCGAGGCGGGTCCAGCCACAGCGTGAGCGTGGCCCGGGCTGCGCCGGCACCGCGCGCCGAGAGCTGCTCGCAGAGCGTGCCGCAGAGTTGATGGAGCACGAACCGCAGCGGCTCCGACGTCTCCGCCGCCGGCTCCAGCGCGGCTTCAGCGGACAGACGCTCCACCGGACGGCGGGGCCGCAGGGGCCGCCGGTCCAGTCCCCGGACCAGGTCGTGCAGGCCGGCTCCTTCCGTGCCGAAGCGGGCGATGACCGCCGAGCGATCCAGCGCAGCCAACTCCCCCATCAGCCGCAGGCCCAGCACGCGCAGGCGCTCCTGTGTCTCCGTGGTGGCGGGCAGCAGCGCCAGTGGCAGCGGCGCCAGGAAGGCGGCCTCCTCCCGCCAGCCACCGATGGGGATAGCGCCGGCCCTGACGCGGGCCGCTACCGCAGCACCGAAGCGCGTATTGCCGACACCCGTCCGCGGCCGACCAGGCAGCCAGGGCTCCACGAGCGCCAGTGCCTGGCGGAGCAGTGCAGTCTCGTCACCCCAGAGGCGCGTCAGCCCCTCGATGCCGATGAGGACGCGCCCGAACGAGGCGGCCGTGGGGTCCACCTCCCCTTCCACGGCCGGGGCCAGGGCGCCGAGCGCCTCCAGCGCGGCCTCCAGGGGACCCGCCAGCGTGACCGCATCCGGTGGCAGGAAGAGCGCCTCCGGAGTCAGGCTGTGGGCCGTGCCGAGCGGCTGCCCGCGGCGCACACCCAGCGCCCCGGCAGCCGGACTGTGGTCCAGCACATGCCCCGGGTCCCAGGGTCGCCCGCCGAGGATGACCACCTCCCCCGGACCCGGCTCACGGCCCAGGGCCAGGCGCAGTGGCAGGTGCGGCCAGTCCAGGTACAGCAGGCGCATGGGATCCTCGACAGCGTGTTCCCGGCAGGGCCGTGGTCACACCACGATCAGGTGCGGCCTGGGGCGCTCCCGGTCCGGGACCACGAGCCCCGCGGGGGTGAGCACCGGCGTCGCGAGGGCCGCTGACGTGAGCGCGGATGGCCAGCCGGCGGCGCCGTCCGAGGCCAGCCGATGCGTGGCCACGGCGCGCTCCCCATCCGGGAGGTACTGGATGTCCAGGTCCACGCTGCGGCCAGGCGGTCCATAGCGATTCTTGGTCACAGCGACCGTGGTGCGCTGGCCGACCACGTCCCGACCGAGACGCAGCCAGGCGCGCCGTTCCAGCTCCAGGCGAAGCCCGCTGGCCTGTGCCAGGGTGGCCTGGAGCGCTCCGTCCACCGCGGCTGGCTCCAGCACGATCAGGCGTGCGCCGGTCCGGCGTGCATGCGCCACCAGGCGGCCGAGCTGACCGTCCACCCGGACCTGCCGCCGAGCCGGCAGGTCCACCACGAGCAGGCCCAGGCAGCGTCCCGAGAGCAGCGACCCGGCCAGGGCCAGGCCCTCCATGACGTCCGCGGGGCGGATGACCAGCAGCCAGCGCAGGTCCGCGCCGCGACCCACGGCCTCCACCGGATCGAAGGCCCGCCCCAGGTCCAGCCAGGCCACGATGTCACCCGCCGCCTGCGCCTCCGCGACGCAGCGCAGCGCCAGCGTGGTCTTGCCGCTCGAAGGTCCCCCACGGATGACGACGCTGGCCTCACGCGGCAGGCCGCCTGGCCCCAGGATGGCATCCAGGTCCGGGAACCCGGTGGAGATGACATCAGCCGGGCCTTCCGGGCCGGCCTGCGGCGCCTCCGGGCGGGAGTCCCAACGCGCCGCCAGGGCGAGGGCGCCGTGGACGGCCGTGTCCGCGCTCCCCGAGGAGTTGGCCGCGCGGCCGTCACCGAGACGGACGACGGCGCTGCCCCAGCGGGTCTGGAGGGTGGCGAGGGCGCCTCTGAGGGGCTCGGTGGGCCGTTCCATGGCCCGACGAATCATCGAACATCTGTTCTATCTTGTCAAGCGTCACGACGCCGTCACCGATGACCACGACACTGCGGCGCTAGCATGCATGACCTGATGCCCAAGCCCCAGCCTGGTGTCGGCCTGGCCCCCTCGCGACCCATCCTGATCGTCGATGACGACCGCAAGATCGTGGCCCTCGTGCGCGCCTACCTGGAGCGCGAGGGCTACCGCGTCGTCAGTGCCTACGACGGCCGCGAGGCGCTGCAACGCGCCCGCACGGACGACCCCGCCCTTATCGTGCTGGACCTCATGCTGCCCGAGGTGGACGGCCTGGAGGTCATGCGCATCCTCCGTGCCGAGAGTGACGTGCCCGTGCTCATGCTCACCGCGCGCAGCTCGCTCCCGGAGCGCATCATCGGCCTCGAGCGAGGCGCCGATGACTACCTCCCCAAGCCCTTCAGCCCCGCCGAGCTGGTGGTGCGCGTCAAGGCCGTGCTGCGCCGCGCGCGCCGCCCGGACCCTGGCGGCGGCCGCCCGACCGCTGCCGCCACGCTCACCCAGCACGACTTGACCATCGATACCGAACGCTACGAGGTGCGCCGAGGTGGCGAGCTGGTGCCACTGACACCCGTCGAGTTCAAGCTGCTCGTGACGCTCGTGGCGGCTGACGGGCGTGCCCTCTCGCGCGACCAGCTGCTCGATGCGGTCTACGGCTCGGAAGACGGCGAGGTGCTCGATCGCACCATCGACGTCCACGTGGGTCGCCTACGCGAGAAGCTGGGTGACGATGCCGACCAGCCGCGCTACGTCATGACCGTGCGCGGCGTCGGGTACCGTGCCGCACCGCCGCGCGGGGAGGCATGAGCGAGCCTCGGACGGGCCACCGCAGCCTGACCCTGGGGCGCGGGCTGGCCTGGCGTATCGCGCTGGTGGGCATCGCGTCCGCTGTCGTGGCGGTCGGTATCGTCACGGTGGGCGTCTGGGTCCTCGGTGCCGAGGCGCTGGCACACCTGATGATGGAGCACGGCGAATCGACGTCGACCTCGTACGCCATGTTCGACCAGTCCATCCGGGAGGTGCTGCTGGTGGCCATGGGCGTGGCCATCGTGGCCGCCGTGGGACTGGCCATCGCCCTCGCCCGCATGATCGCCCGGCCGCTGGCCGACGTCGGTGCCGCCGCTCGGCGGGTGGCCGATGGGGACCTCGCCGCTCGCGTCCCCCGGACCGCCCCTGACGAGCTGGCCAGCCTGGCTGATTCGTTCAACCAGATGGCGGCCGAGCTCGAGGAGAGCGAGCGCCAGCGGCGCGACATCATCGCCAACACGGCGCACGAGCTGCGCACGCCGCTCACGAACCTGGAAGGCTACCTGGAGGCCATCCGGGACGGCATCATCGTGCCCGACCAGCAGACCTACGACTCATTGCTCGAGGAGACCGAGCGGTTGGTGCGGCTGGCCCACTCGCTCGACGACCTGGCGGCCGGTGACCGGGCCGCCAAGCAGGCCCACGCCGTCGACGTCGACCTGGCCACACTGCTCGCGGCCGCGGTCGAGCTGGCACGTCCGGCCTTCGAGGCTCAGCGGCTGACGATCGAGCGCCGCTGGCGCATGCCCCTGCCTGCACGGGCGGATCCCGACCAGTTCGCCCAGGTACTCGGCAATCTGCTCCAGAACGCCGCGCGCTACGCACCGGAGGGCGGTGTCGTGACGCTCTCGGCGGAGCAGCGCGATGACACCGTGCTCGTCAGCCTCGCCAACAGCGGTGAGGGCATCCCGGACGAGGATCTGCCGCACCTCTTCGAGCGCTTCTACCGCGTCGAGAAGTCGCGCGACCGTGCCCTGGGCGGAGCGGGCATCGGCCTCGCCATCGTCAAGCAGCTCGTGGAAGGTTGGGGCGGACGCGTCGGAGCGGAGTCCGTGCCGGGGCGAACCCGCTTCTGGTTCAGCGTGCCGCAGGGCCGGGCGGGCGCGTCACCCGGTCAACGCTGAGCCGGAGGGGTACCGCTCAGGCATCCTGCGGCGAGGTGCCCTCAGCACGACGCTTGATGCCCAGCATCTGGCTGCGCATCAGCGTGAAGAGGCCCAGTCCCAGCATGGGGACGCCGCGTCGCTGCGGTGCCGTCAGTCTGATGTGCATGCGGATGCGCTCCACGAGGCGCGTCCCGCCATCGGGCTCCGCCTCCAGGATGAAGGCCCAGCTGACACGGAAGGCCGGCATGTCCATGTCGCGGACGCCCACGCCGTCGGCCACGGGATGATCCGCGGTCTGCTCATGGGCCTGCTCCCGCACCATGACGTCGTCGAGGTAGAGGACGAGGGCAGCTCCCGGTTCCACGACCTTGGCCACGAACCCACCTCCCGCGTAGGTCGGCACGATGTCACCGACGGCCAGGTCCTGGAACTCCGGGAGGATGGTCTCAGCGCTGTGGCGGGGAGCGCCGCCGCCCGGGCTCCAGGCGCGGTCGAGTGGCACGAAGCTGTACCAGCCGCCTCGCTCGAAGCCCATCTGGACGAGCCAGGGCCAGACCTGCGCGGGTGCCGCCTCGATGACGAGGCTGCGTGTCTCCACGAGCTTGGGCCCGACCACCAGATCGTCGCCGGGCAGCTCGCGCTCGGCGTCACCGGGCAGCAGACCCCACGTGCGCGATTGCTCACGCACATGTAGACCGCCGGCGATGGCTGCGCCGGCAGCCATCGAGAGGAGGACGATCTTCAGCCTGAAGACCACCCTGAAGACGAACCAGACCAGGCGGAACATGCTCAGACCTCCGATCCGGACCGCGGGATGACGCGGTCCATCAGGCTTGGGCCGGGACGGGGTCCGGCATCGTGTCAGGTGCTGGCGGCATCGCGGAGACGCGCATCGGCTGGGACGCGAGGCCCTCAGCACGCTCCTTGAGGCCGAGCATGTGCTTGCGGGTCATGGCGAAGACGCCCAGGCCCATCACCGGCATGCCCATCCTGGCAGGCACGCCGGCATCCGCGGTCCAGACGCGGAAGCGCTCCACGAGCCGGGTCCGGGTACCTTCCGCCTGCGGTTCCAGGACGAACGACCAGGTGGCCCGGAACTCGGGCATCGTCAGGCCGCCCATGGCGCCCGCCAGCTGCAGGCCGCCGGGCAGGTGCTCGTCGGCGGCTGCGTGGGCAGCCGCGCCACGCTCGGCCTGGGCGGCCTCCGCCTGGCTGCGCACGAGTTCGTGATCGAGGTAGAGGACGAGCGCCTGCTGCGGCTCGACGACCTTGGCCAGGAAGCCGCCACCGGGGTGTGTGGGCACGACGTCACCGGGCGCGAGGTCCTGGAACCGGGTCAGGATGCGGTCTGCGCTGCTGCCCGACATATCCATCCGGTCGTAGCTGTACCAGCCGCCACGACCGAAGCCCAGCTGCGCCAGCCACGGCCACACGGCACTCGGAGGTGCGTCGATGACCAGGCTGCGCGTGTCGACGATGCCAGGGTCAGTGATGAGGTCATCGCCGGCCAGCGGCCTGTTCGCGTCGCCGGGCAGCACACCCCACGTCTGCTGCTCCTGCCGGAGCTTCACGAAGAAGACGAGGGCCATGCCGACCAGCATGGAGAGAGCGATGGGCAGCAGCCGGACGGACGCCTTCACGGCGGATCGGGTGAGCCAGAACATGCCGGCGGCCTCCTCAAGGCATGGCGAGCGAGATTCGGACTGATGCTACGCCCTGCCCTGGGGAGCCGGTCGTGCCGTTCGGGCCGGCGGCCGGGGGCCGGAGGTATACTTCGCGGGCCGAGCGTGGCCGTGGGCCACCACCAGTGGGGATGTAGC
Source organism: uncultured Chloroflexia bacterium (assembly GCA_963825995.1). Classification (GTDB taxonomy): domain Bacteria; phylum Chloroflexota; class Limnocylindria; order Limnocylindrales; family CSP1-4; genus JAFMJV01. The sequence goes on along the minus strand of CAWGVH010000006.1, from coordinate 256,363 downwards.
TCAGCTGGGAGAGCGCTGCGTTCGCATCGCAGAGGCCAGGGGTTCGAGTCCCCTCATCTCCACCATCCGCCCTCACCGCATCCGGGCGGACCTGACACGGGTCGCATGCCAGACGCAGCCAGCCCCAGCCAGCGCCATCGTCGCCGCCTCGCCCACCGCGTCGTGATGTACGCGGCCCTCATGATCGTCGCCACCGCCTGCGCGGGCGGCACAGCGGTGGGGCCCACGCCATCCCCGGCCGGGAGCGCAGTCCCCTCGCCATCGCCGGGTGCTGCGGCGCCCGGCTCCGCGCGGCCGTCGTCGGCCCTTGAGAGCGGCTTCAGCCTATGTGAGCAGGTCGGGGCCGTGGAGTCACGCATCGCCGCGCTGCGCGCCGTGGAGCTTCGATTGCCCAATCGCGTGGCCCTCGACATCGAGCTGGGCAAGCTGCAGGCCGCCTTCGTCGAGCTGGCGCAGGCCGACCTCGGCCCCTTCGCGGAGCAGCTGGAGGGGCCGCTCACGCGGCTTGCCTATCGACTCGGCGAGGTCGAGCTGGCGGTCGAGGACTTCCGCACCAACTCCCGACCACAGCGCGCCGTGACGCACGTCGAGACCGACGCCCAGACCTTCAGCGAGGAGCTGGCCGCGTTCGCCATCCTGGCCCGCTGCTGACGGGCGCCCGCCTACTCCAGGGCGGCGCGAACCTCGCGAGCGTGGGCGCGCAGCCAGCGTCGCGCGGCGGGAGTCTGGGGGGCGTGCCGCTCGACGAGCTCCCAGAAGGTCCGGGAGTGACCGCGCACCCGCAGGTGCGCGAGCTCGTGGACGACGACCGCGTCGAGCACCTCGGGTGGCGCCAGGATCAGGCGCCAGCTGAACGAGAGCGCTCCGCCGGGTGAGGCCGAGGCCCAGCGGCTGGACTGGTCGCGGATGGAGATGCGCCCGGGCATGACCCGCAGCGAAGCGGCCCGGGCAGCGACGCGCTCGGAGATGGCCTGCCGCGCACGCGCCCGCAGCCAGCGCTCGAGCAGGTCCGCCGTGGTCCGCCCATCGCGGCCCACCCTGACCACGAGCTGGTCGCCCACCAGCCGGACCGTGCCACGGGCGGGCGGCGCCGCACCGTCGAGGTGACTCACCCGCAGCGACCGCCCCTCGACGTCGAGGATGCGACCGGCGTCCATGGCCGGGCGGGCATCCAGGCGAGCGCGCTCGGCCTGCAGGCGACCTACGTGACGGGCGAGCCAGGCGTCGTGCCGCAGCACGAGCCGCGCGGCCTCCGCGAACGGCGCGCGGCGGGGCAGGACGACGACGACCTCACCGGAACCAGTCACGGTCAGGCGCGAGCGCCGCGCCCTATCGGAGCGCCGCACGACGTAGGGATGGCCGCTCACGCGGGGCGCGGGCGGCGGCGGGCGGGCTCGATCGCGATGCCTGGCACGTCCGCCATCCTACGCGGCGGGGCCGCCTTGCCGCCGAGCCAGCTATGCCCGCCGCGGCTCTGGCGCGGGTCGGGTACCATGTCGCGACGGGGCGATAGCTCAGCTGGGAGAGCATCTGCCTGGCAGGCAGAAGGTCCGGGGTTCGAGTCCCCGTCGCTCCACCACCCGACCCGATCACAGACCCCCGTCACCGGCGGGGGTCTCGTCGTGCCGGATACCCCGCGCGCCGGGCGCATGAGTGAGAATGCCGCCATGACCAGCCCATCCGACTTGGACATCGAAACCTCGCGCCCGCGCATCGACCGCTACGACCCGGCCCGGATCGAGCCTCGCTGGCAGCAGCGCTGGGAAGAGCTCGGGCTCCACGACACCGACCTGGCGGACAAGACGCGCCCCGGCTACTACCTGTTGACGATGTACCCCTACCCTTCCGGTGACCTGCACATCGGCCACTGGTACATCGTCACACCGACCGACGCGCGGGCGCGCTTCATGCGCATGAACGGGCACAACGTCTTCCTGCCCATCGGCTTCGACGCCTTCGGCCTGCCGGCCGAGAACGCGGCCATCAAGAGCGGCGTCCACCCGGCCACCTGGACCTTGCGCAACATCGAGAACATGCGCCGCCAGTTCCGCACCATGGGCGCCGCGCTCGACTGGTCGGCGGAGGTCGTGACCTGCGAGCCTGCGTACTACCGCTGGAACCAGTGGATCTTCCTCCAGTTCATCAAGGCCGGCCTGGCCTACCGCCAGATGGCGCCGGTGGACTGGTGCCCCAAGGACCAGGTCGTGCTGGCCCGGGAGCAGGTGGAGGGCACCGATCGCGTCTGCTGGCGATGCGGCACGCCGGTCATCAAGCGCGACCTCGAGCAGTGGTTCTTCCGCATCACCCGCTACGCCGACGAGCTGCTCGACTTCTCTGGGCTCGATTGGCCGGAGCCGGTGCGCCTCATGCAGACGAACTGGATCGGCCGCTCGGAGGGCGCCGACGTCATCTTCCGCACGGCCCCCTCGGCCCACCACGCCGGCGGCGCGGAGCTGCGCATCTTCACGACCCGGCCGGACACGCTCTTCGGGGCCACCTTCATGGTCCTCGCCCCGGAGCACCCCCTGGTAGCGGAGCTGACCGCGCCCGAGCAGCGCGAGGCGGTCGAGGGCTACGTGGCGGCGGCGCGGCGCGAGACCGAGATCGAGCGCCTCTCCACCGAGCGCGAGAAGACCGGCGTGCCCATCGGCGCCGAGGCCGTCAACCCCGTCAACGGTGAGCGCATCCCCATCTGGATCGCCGACTACGTGCTTGCCACCTACGGCACCGGCGCCATCATGGCGGTGCCCGGGCACGACGAGCGTGACTTCGCCTTCGCAGAGCGCTTCGGCCTGCCCATCCGACGCGTCGTGGCGGGGCCCGACGTGGCCGACGACGCGCCGCTCGCACAGGCCGATCTGACCAAGGACGAGGCGGCCCGACTGGTCGCCAGCGGGCGCTACAGTGGCATGCCCTGGGCCCAAGGGTTCGCGGCCATCGTGTCGGACCTGGCGGCCCGTGGCGAAGCCCGCGCCACAGTCACCTACCGCATCCGCGACTGGCTGGTCAGTCGCCAGCGGGCCTGGGGCACGCCCATCCCGGTCGTCTACTGCCGCGCCGGCTGCGGCATCGTGCCCGTGCCGGAGAGCGAGCTGCCAGTGCTCCTGCCGGAGGACTTCGTCTATCCGTCTGGTGGCGGCAACCCGCTGGAGACGGCTGAGGCCTTCCTGGCCTCCACCTGTCCCAGCTGTGGCGGGCCGGCGCGCCGCGAGACGGACACCATGGATACCTTCGTGGACAGTTCCTGGTACTGGTGGCGCTACCTCTCGCCCAAGGCAGAGGACGCCGCCATCGACCGTGCGCTCGAGGAGCGCTGGTGCCCCGTTGACCAGTACACGGGCGGCGCCGAGCACGCCGTCATGCACCTGCTCTACAGCCGCTTCTTCTGCAAGGCCCTGGCCGACCTGGGCGTGGTCAGCGAACGCGAGCCGTTCCGGCGCCTCTTCAACCAGGGCCAGATCCTGGGCGCCGACGGCGAGCGCATGAGCAAGAGCCGCGGCAACGTGCAGGATCCCGACGAGCTGGTGACCCGCTACGGCGCGGACACCGTGCGCCTCTTCCTCATGTTCATGGGCCCCTGGGACCAGGGTGGCCCCTGGAACCCGCAGGGCATCGAGGGCGTCAACCGCTTCCTGCGCCGCGCCTGGAACGTGACCCTCGACCCGGGCGGGCTGGAGGCCAGCGATGCATCAGCGGCCCGGCTGCCGGATGGCGAGGACGTCGAGGCAGCCCAGCGAGCGTTGCGCGTCGGCGCCCACCGCGCCCTCCAGGGAGTCACGGCCGACCACGAGAGCTTCCGCTGGAACACCATCGTGGCCAAGCTCATGGAGTTGACCAACCTGCTCATGCGCTACCGCGGTACGCCGGCGGCGGGTACCCCGGGCTGGGACGAAGCCGTCCGCCTGCTGCTCCTGATGCTGGCGCCGGTGGCTCCGCACATCGCCGAGGAGCTCTGGGCCAGGCGCCTGGAGGCCGCAGCGGCCGAATGGTCTTCCATCCATGGCGAGCCCTGGCCGACGTTCGACCCCGCGCTGGTGGCGGCGGACCAGGTCGAGGTACCGGTGCAGGTCAACGGCAAGCTGCGCGACAAGGTCCTCGTGGCGCCCGGACTCTCGGAGGCCGAGGTCGAAGCCGTCGTCATGGCGCAGCCCAAAGTCATCGCCAACCTCGAAGGCAAGCAGATCGTCAAGGTCATCCACGTCGGCGGGCGACTGGTCAACATCGTCGTCCGCTGACGATGCGCGGCGGAGCCGGCCGTCGAGGGGCTCCGTCACGCGCCTCAGCGTCCGGCTGCCACGCGGTCCGTCGCCTGCCTGAAGAGGCCTCCGAGCACGCGCGCCATGGTCGGGAACGCATGGATGGTGTCCGCCAGCACGTCGATCGGGGTGGCGGTCTTGATGGCCAGCACGGCCTCATGGATGGCCTCGGACGCCGCGGGGCCGGCCATGAAGGCGCCCAGAAGCGTGTGGGTCGCGCGGTCCACCACGATGGTCACGTGCCCTGACGCCTCGGCCACGTAGCCCTTGGCGGTCGTGCCCACGTCAGCCACCTCCTCGAAGGCGTCCAGCCCGGCATCGAGGGCCTCCTCGAGCGATCGACCCACGCCCGCTACCTCGGGGTCGGTGAAGACCGCACGAGGGATGGCCCGGTAGTCGGGCCGCACGTCATCGCCGAGCGCGATGCGAACGGCGATCTCACCCTGGTAGTGAGCGACGTGAGTGTGCATCTCCGGGCCCGCCGGGTCGCCTGCCACGTAAACGCTTTCTGCGATACGCAGGTCCGAGCCGACCTGCAGGCCCTTGCTCACGTCAAGACCGAGTGACTCGAGCCCAAGGCCATCAAGCGGGATGGTGCGGCCCACGGCCAAGACGACCTGGTGGCCCTCGACGGCCGAGCCGTCCGAGAGTTCCATGCGATGCGCACCCGTCTCCGAGGTCCGGGGGCGGATGCGAACGGCTCGCACCTGGGTCCGCACATCGACCCCGTCACGCCGGAGAAGCGCCTCCAGCGCGGCCGAGTTCCGGACATGATCCCGCGGGTTGACGCGCGCCTGCGAGGCGATGAGCGTGGTGTGCACCCCGTACCTGGCGAAGACCTGGGCCATCTCTACGCCTGTGGGACCAGCGCCCAGGATGACGATGCTCCCGGGCAGCTCACGTGTGCTCGTCGCCTCTCGATTCGTCCAGGGCTCGATGGCATCCAGGCCCTCGATGGGCGGGACACTCGGGACGGAGCCGACGGCGATGACGATGTGCCCTGCCCTCAGGGTTCGCTCGGTTTCGCCGTGCGCGACGGTCACGCGGCCGGGTCCGGCGACCCGGGCGGTGCCGTGGATGACCGTCGCCCCGACCTCTTCCAGACGGCGGACGTGACCGCCGTCATCGGGGTAGGGCCTGTGCTCGCGGTCGATCATGTAGTCGCGCCGTGCCGACGCGCGCCCCCAGTCATAGTCACCTCCGAGGGCGTGGATGGAAGCCGCATGCAACAGCGTCTTGGAAGGCATGCAAGCCCAGTACGCGCACGAGCCGCCGACGAGATCACGCTCGACGATGGCCACCGAGGCGCCGCGCGCACGAGCCAGGTGTGCCGCCGCCTCCCCCGCTGCGCCGGCCCCGATGATGACGAAGTCGATCGACGTTTCCATGTGTGACCCTCGGCATGCGACGGGGAGCGAGCGCGGCCTGGCCGAGCACGTCGCGCAGCCTACCGCATCGGCCTGCGAAGGAGCGTGGGCGACCGGGCTCCGAAGGTCGGGCTCGGCGGGTCGCAGTTGCGGGGTTCACAGCCATCGAGGCGTCGACCCGGGCCGAATACCCGGACCGGCCGCCGGCCGCGTATCCTCGGGGCACCTCGCGAACTCAAGGAGCGTCCCGTGCCCGACCTGACCGCGCCCCTCAAGCTGGGCGCCAACTGCTGGAACCAATACACCGACTGGCCGTCCTTCCTGGCGGCACAGCAGCGCGCGGACCGGCTCGGCTACGACTCGCTGTGGACGTGGGACCACCTCTATCCCATCGTCGGCTCTGCGGACGGTCCCATCTTCGAGGCCTACACGGCCATGGCCGCCGTCGCGGCCAGCACGGGGCGCGCCAGCATCGGGCTCATGGTCGGTGCCAACACCTTCCGCAACCCGGCCCTCGTGGCCAAGATGGTCACCACGCTTGACCACATCAGCGGCGGCCGTGCCGTGCTCGGCATCGGCGCCGCCTGGTTCGAGACCGAGCACCGTGCCTTCGGCCTGCCGTTCGGCAGCGGCCCCGGCGAGCGGCTGCGCTGGCTGGCGGAGGCGCTCCCGATCATGCGCGGCATGCTCGACGGCACCGCCCCTTCCGTGCAGGGTGAGCGGTACACGACCCAGGCCGCCCTCAACCTGCCCGCGCCGCTCCAGTCACACCTGCCCATCCTCATCGGCGGTAGCGGCCCCAAGGTCACCCTGCGGCTCGTGGCCGAGTACGCTGATGCCTGCAACCTGGGCGGCAGGGGAGCCAGCCTGGACGAGCCGGAGGCGAACCTTGTGGCCCACTGCGCGGCCGTGGGGCGCAACGAGGCCGAGGTCGAGCGCACCGTGGGCATGGGCGTGCCGGTCGTCCGCGATTCGGAGGCCGAGGCACGACGCGTGCTCGAGGATGTCTTCGCCCGCAACGGCAACGCCCGACCCTGGACCGACCAGCCGGTGGGCACGGTGGACCAGGTCGTGTCCCACTGCGGGGCCTACCTTGAGAGGGGCTATCGCCATCTCATCTTCGGGTTCCCGTCCCCGTACGACGAGGAGACGATGACGCGCCTGGCGACCGAGGTGCGGCCGCGCCTCCAGGCCCTCATGGCTTCCTGAACGGCAGCAGACAGGAGCACGACGATGCCGAACATGGACGCACCACTGAAGCTGGGCGCCAACCTCTGGAACCAGTACACCGACTGGCCCGCCTTCCTGGACGCCATGCTGCGGGCCGAGGACCTGGGCTTCGACTCCCTCTTCACCTGGGACCATGTCTACCCTATCGTGGGCACCTGGAAAGGCCCGGCCATCGAGGCCTACACGGCCATGGCCGCCGTGGCCTCCCAGACGAGGCGCGCCACCATCGGCCACCTCGTGAGCGCCAACACCTTCCGCAACCCGGCCTTGTTGGCCAAGATGATCACCACGATCGACCACATCAGCGGTGGGCGGGCCGTGCTGGGCATCGGCGCCGCCTGGATGGAGCCCGAGCACACGGCCTTCGGCCTCGAGTACGGCGACCGGCCGGGCACACGGCTGCGCTGGCTCGCCGAGGCGCTGCCCATCCTCCGGGACATGCTCGGTGGGGCCCAGCACAGCTCGCCGGCCAACGGCCGTTACGCCGTGCAGGAGGTCCGCAACGACCCGCCACCCGTCCAGCGGCGCATCCCCATCCTCATCGGCGGCAGCGGGCCCAAGGTCACGCTGCGCCTCGTGGCCGAGTACGCCGACATGAACAACCTGGGCAATCCCATCGAGGACGTGCTCCGCTCGGAGGCCATCCTTCTCGAGCACTGCCAGGCGGTAGGTCGCGACGAGCGCCACATCGAGCGCACCGTCGAGCTGCAGCGCGTCATCGTCCGAGATACACGCGAGGCGGCCGTGTCGGCCGACGTCGAGATGCTCGCGGGCAACGGCGGCGCCGTGCGCGATGAGGACCGTCCCGGCTCCGCCAGCGTGGAGTCGAACCGCTGCATCGCGGGCAGCCCGGACGAGGTCTACGAGCAGCTGGCTCCGTTCGTCGAGGCCGGCTATCGGCACCTCATCTGCGGCTTTCCCTCCCCGTACGACCAGGAGACGATGCGGCGATTGGCGACCGAGGTCCGGCCTCGCCTGGAGGCCCTCGTCGGCAGCTGAGGCAGAGGCCTGACCTGGATACCGGGTCATCGCCCTGGCCGGGGCGTGCCCGGCTCCGTGGGTGAGCCCATTGCCGGCGGCCAACGCCGCACGCAACGCCGAAGCAAAGTCGACCGTGAGCGGCGCGTAAGCGTGTCTCGGTAGGGTCTGAGGGCGGCCGACCCTGGTCAGCCGCAGCCGGCCCCGCCCGGTCTGCCGGCACCCAAGCCACCCGCCACCACACCGCCGCCAGGAGCGATCGAGTGAACGAGGCCCTGCCCCGCTGGCGGACGTTCTCAGCAAGCACGGCTGGCGCAGCACCGCCGGACCTTCCCGAGGGCGGACCTCCCGTGCCCTACCTGACCGGGACAGCCCGCCATGGCGTGGCGCTCGTCGCGGCGGCACTTGGCGGGGCGGCAGGGGGCGCCGCACTCGCCATCCTCGGCCTCGTGCTCCTCGTGGCCCCGGGCGCAGGCGGCCAGGGCGGCGGTGCCGATCAGCCGGTCGACGTGGGGTTCGACGGTCCTGCTGAGATGGCCACCGTCGGAACCCTCTCCTCCGACGATGTGCGCGACGACGCGACCGGCGCTGAGCTCGTCGTGGACGTCGCCGGCGCGGTGCAGCAGCCTGGACTCCACCGACTGCGCATCGGCGACAGGGTGGCGGACGCCATCGACGCCGCCGGTGGCTACGCGCCCCGTGTGGACCTCGCGGCGGCGGGCAGCTCCCTGAACCTCGCGCAGCCGCTCGCAGACGGCATCAAGGTCGTGGTGCCGGAACTCGGGACGGACGCCGCGGCGGCGGCAGCAGCTCCCGGGGACGACCGCATCGACCTCAACGCAGCGGACCAGTCGGCCCTGGAGTCACTGCCCGGCATCGGCCCGGTCACGGCCGGCAAGGTCATGGCAGCTCGCGCGGAGCGTCGCTTCACGTCCGTTGGCGATCTGCTCGACCGGGGCATCGTCGGGCAGGCCGTGTACGACGACATCGCGGACCTGGTGCGGGCCTCCGGGTAACGCATTGGCGCCCGGAGGCCCGTCGTGCCTGTCCTGCCACGCGCCGGCTGGCTGGCCCTGGGCGCCATCATCGCCGCCTTGCTCGCGGGTGGCGGTCGGTTCGACCTCGGCCTGCCGGCGGCGCTGGTTGTGGTCATCGGTGCAGGGACGCTGGTCGGCGCCGTCGTGGCACTGGCGCGGCGCCACATGGCAGGGGCTGCCCTCCTGCTCGGTCTCGGGGCCGTCGCCCTGCGTGCCGGGATCGGCCTCATCGCCGTGCCAGCAGCCCCGACTCTGCCCTTGCCGGCAGGAAGTGGCCCGTGGTCGGCCCAGGTGGCCGATGTGTCGTCGCCCTCCGGCGACCAGCAACGGGCCTTCCTGAAGCTATCCCTGGCTGGCACCGATGAGGGTGAGCCACCGTGTCACTGGCTCGTCTATGCCTGGCTTCCACGGCACCCTTCCCTGGTACCCGGTGACCGGCTGTCGTTGCGCGGTACGCTGGATGCGCCGCCAGAAGATGCCCCGGGCTTCGCCGACTTCCTCGCCGGGCGGGGGGCCGTGGGCACGCTCAAGGCAGACGCATTCGAGCGTCTCGCGGCCGGACCTGGTGCCATGGCCGCGGTCGAACGACTCCGCCGGGCCATCGACGAGGCCATCGGACGCGCCATCCCGGAGCCTGAGGCGGGCCTCGCGTCGGGCATCCTGATCGGGTTGCGTGAGCGCGTGGGGCGCGCGCTGGCGGATGACTTCACCACGACCGGCCTCACCCATGTCGTAGCCATCAGTGGCTGGAACATCGCGCTCGTGGCCGGCATCGCCACGGGGCTGCTACGCGCGGCCGGGTTGCGGCGCCGTGCGCGCAGCCTCGTCGTCCTGGTCGCCATCGGCGCCTACACGATCGTGGCGGGCGCAGAAGCCAGCGTCGTCCGAGCCGCCGTCATGGGCGGCGTGGTGCTCCTGGCGCGCGAGGGTGGGCGTCCGGCCGGCGCCGCGGCGGCGCTGGGCGTCGCCTGCGCGGGCCTGCTGCTGGCAGATCCAGGCATGGTGGATGACATCGGCCTGCAGCTCTCGCTGGCAGCGACGGCAGGCCTGCTGGCACTGGGCAGTGCGGCGGAAGCCGCCGTGCGCCGGCTGGCACCCACGGGCACTCCGGGCTGGCTGCCGGAGACGCTGGGCGTCTCCCTGGCCGCCCAGCTGGCCACGCTGCCGCTCATCCTGCTGCACTTCGGCCGGCTCTCCATCATCTCGCCGCTGGCGAACCTGCTGATGGCGCCGTTCGTGCCGCTGGCCATGCTCGGGGCGGTCCTCGGTGCGGCCACCGGGCCCTTCATCGGGGTCCCGGTCGTCGGGCTCGCCGCTGCGCCGGTCAGCCTGGCGGCGTGGCTGCCCCTGACCGCGATGGTGCGCAGCGCTGGTCTGCTGGCCGACGTTCCCTTCGCCAGCCTCGAGCTGCCCGGGCCATTGGCGGCCAGCGGCGCCGGGCTGGCCCTGCTGGCCCTGCTGGCGGCGCTGCGTCGGGCACGGTCGCGTGGAGGCCGGGATGAGGCGGAGGACGCCACGTGGCCGACCGAGCGTCCCGGGGCACCCCGATCGGCGCAGCGAACCCGCAGGCTGGCTGCGGGCGGCGTTGGCGCCGCCCTGGTCGTGCCGCTGTGGCTCGTCCTGGCGTCCGGTCCGGCGGTGCCGCTGCGGGTCTCGGTCCTCGACGTGGGCCAGGGGGACGCCATCCTGGTCGAGGCGGCGGATGGCTCACGCCTGCTCGTGGATGGCGGGGCCGATCCGGACCTGCTGGTGCGGCGACTCGACGAGCGCATCCCCATCTGGGACCGGCGCATCGACCTTGTCGTGCTGACCCACCCACACGAGGACCATGCCGGGGGGTTGGCGGGCCTCGTGCCGCGCTATCGCGTCGGGCGCATCGCCGAGACCGGCGTGACCGGCGAGGGAGCCGGGGTCCGAGAGCTGCGCAACGCCGCCGATCGCCTCGGCATCGGCCGCCTGAGGCTGAACCAGGGCGATGCCTTCCGGCTGGGAGCGGGGCGGGTGGACGTGTTGTGGCCGCCGCGCGACGACGTGGATGCCACGGCTCCGACCACGAACCGCGAGGTCAACGACACCTCTCTCGTGCTCGCCGTCGGCCTCGGGTCGCAGCGCGTGCTGCTGATGGGTGACCTCGAGGAAGACCGCGACGGGCAGCTGCTGGCGGCGATCGGCGAACTGGGCGAGCCCTGGGACCTGCTCAAGGTCGCCCATCACGGCAGCGCCGGGGCCACCAGCCGGGCCCTGCTGGCAGCCATCCGGCCACGCGTGGCCGCTATCAGCGTCGGGGCCGACAACGACTACGGCCACCCGGCAGCGGAGCTGCTTGAGCGGCTGGCGGAGGTGGGCGCCACCGTCTGGCGCACGGACCGGCAGGGCACGTTCTCGATCGCACTCGATGGTCGGTCCGAGGGCGCGGCGGTGCTGCCCTGAGACCGTCGCCCGGCGCTCGCGTCGTCCGCCGTCGGGATGCCCGCACCACCCGGGTCGGCCGCCGAGCCCCGGGGCCTGCTACCCTCGGCCAGATGGCGGTCCCGACCCGAACGGAAGCACTCGCGCTGCTCATGTCCACGGCGCCATCGGCGCGACTGCTGCGGCACGTGACCGTGGTGGCGGAGGTGGCCTCCTTCATGGCCTTTCGAGCCTCCCAGGCCGGCCTGGGCGTGGACCGCCGGCTCGTCGAGACGGCGGCGCTCCTCCATGACATCGACAAGGCCCTGCCGGTGGACCACCCGTTGCGCGTACTCGGGCACGGACGCGCCGGGGCCGCCTGGCTGCGCGAGGCCGGCCACGCCGAACTGGCGCGCCCCGTCGCCGCGCATCCCGTGATGCAGCTCGACGAGCCTGGGGCCGGCGACTGGATCACCGGCGCACCCCTGGAGGATCGCATCGTGTGCTACGCGGACAAGCGGGCCACACAGCGCGTCGTGTCACTCGAGCAGCGCTTCGGCCGTTGGCAGCGCAAGCACCCCGAGTACGCGGATCGGCTGGCTGAGACGCTGGTGATGGCCCGCCGACTGGAGACGGAGGTCTGCGGGTGCATCGGCATCCAACCTGAGGCCGTCGAGCGGCTGGGCTGGGTGGAGGATGCCCTCGCCCGGGCCGGCATGGGAGAGCGCGGCAGGGACGCCGGGAGGGACCGCGGCGCCGGCGACGCTGCTTCGGAACCAAGTCCGACCGCAGCAGCGTGAGCGGCACGGCCCCGCTCGCCTATTTCTGGGGCGAGGACGCCTACAGCATCGATCGGGCGGCTCGCGACTGGGCAGCGCGCCTGGCGTCACCGGATGTGCCGATGGAGACCTGGCGCCTGAACCTGGAGGATGCCGCGGAAGGCGAGGCCGCCTCGGCGTCGGCCGGCAGGCGCCGGGTGCGCGCGCTGGACGCCATCGAGCAGCACCTCGCTACGGCGCCGCTCTTCGGTGGCGGCACGGTCGTGGTCGTGCGACAGCCGGCCAGCCTGCTGGCCGCCGCAGACGCGCGCGACCGCTTCCTCGCGCTGGTTGGCCAGGTGCCTCCCGGCAACGCGCTCTGCGTGACCGACCTCACCGCGAGCGGCGCTCGCGGGCCGGCGGCCAAGGGCGTCCTGCGCGACGCCGTGGCCGCTGCCGGTGGCGTCGTGGCGGAGTTCCAGGTCCTGCCGGCCGGACGGCTGGAGGCATGGCTGATGGAGCGCGCCGCAGAGCTCGGGGCCAACCTGGAACCCTCGGCCGCTCGCCTGCTCGCTGTTCGGGTCGGCGGCCACATTCGCGAATCGGACGTCGATCGGCGGCGGCGGACGGAGCTGGCCAACGCCGAACTGGAGAAGCTGGCGCTCTATCGACCGGGTGGCTCGATCGGCGCGGCTGACGTAGAGGCTCTCGTGAGCGAATCGATCCCCGGCTCCACCTGGGCCTTCCTCGACGCGATCGGCGTCCGGGCGGCAGCGCAGGCCATGCAGCTCGCAGAGCGTCTCCTCGAGGCCGGCACGCCCCTGCCCGTGCTCATCTCGCAACTGCACCGACGACTGCGCGACCTGCTGCTGGTCCGCGAGCACCTCGATGCCGGCACGACGCCACCGCAGATCGTGAGGCTCATGAAGCTGCAGCCGTTCCGCGCCCAGAAGCTCGCCGAGCAGGCACACGCCTGGACGCTCCACGCACTCGAGGAGGCTCTCACCGACCTGCTGGCGCTCGACCTGCGCTCGAAGGGCATCTCGCTCGATGGTTCCACGGCGCGGATGTCCGAGGCGGTGGATGCCCTGGCCCTCCAGGCGTGGCTGGCCGGCCACGCGGCTGCGCCTGAGGGTCGCGGGCGACGCTGACAGGCGCGAACACGGCACGAACCGACCGGAGGCCCGCCGGGGGCAGAGACCCAGACAGCTGACCGGGTCAGACGGAGAAGTCGGTCAGACTGGAAACTGGGTCGCCCGTTCCTGGACCACGGCGTCCGACTCGATGGCGAAGACGCAGCGACCGTCAGGGATGTCGAGGACCTCCAGCAGATCGGGGTCCAGGTAGAGCTGGTGACAGTCGGAGCAGAGCGCCGCAGGGATGGCGAAGCAGAGGCGCTCGTCGCCATCCGGCATGCGGAACGTCGTGTCGAAGCGCGAGTTGACGAGGCGGCGTTCGCATTGTGGGCAGTCATCCCGGAGCCACGTCATCGTTCGCGTCCATCCTCGTCGCCCGACCGGTCGATCCGATCGATCCAGGGCTGGATGCTACGGTGGCGTGGCGGACGGTCCCCATGCCCCGGTGGTACCACGACCCCTAGGCCTGCTGGGGCAGGCGCCGTTGCCGGGCGAAATGACGCTCGCCGAACTAGACGACGTGGAGCAGCAGCGAGGCCTTCACCCAGAGCTTCTCGAGCTGGTAGAACTCGCGCTCGGGCACGCTCATGACGTGGACGATGACACCCCCGAGATCGAGAAGGACCCAGTGCGAGCCGGCATCACCCTCCCGGCTCAACGGTCGCGTGCCCTCGTCGTGCAGGCCCTCGACGATGCCGTCGGCGATGGCACCGAGCTGGCGGTCCGAGGCCCCGCTGCAGATGACGAAGTAGTCGGTCATGGTCGTCTGGCGGCGGACGTCCAAGAGGATGATGTCCGACGCCTTCTTGCCGGCCGCCAGCTCCACGACACGATGTGCCAGCGCCAGCACCGTCTCATCGATCCGCCCCGGTTCGATGTCAAGGCCATCCTGCTCGGCCTGCGCGCCGGTCCGCCGGGAGGGCAGACCCGGCCGCCTGGCTGTCCGTGGATCGGCTGCCTCGTCTTCACCCTCCGACGTCGTCGACATCGCCACCTGCTCGTCCGTCACCTGCTCGTCATCCTCCCTGCGTGCGTGACACGTCCATGATGCCGCCTTCGGCCAGATCACGGCTCGCTGCCTCGCCGAGCGCCCAGCGGGCTGCCGCCAGCGCGTGCAACCGGGTCGTCGGGAAGTACGGGAGCGACACATCGTCGGCCGTGACCAGGAGCTCGATCTCCGTGCAGCCGGCGATGATGCCCTCCGCGCCGCGTGCCGCCAGCCGTTCGATGACCGCCACGACGCGCGCCCTCGAGGTCGCCTCCACGATGCCCTGCACGAGCTCGTCGTAGATGACGTCATGCACGAGGCTGCGGTCGGGCTCATCGGGCACCAGGGTCGTGACGCCGCCATCGGCAAGGCGGTCGCGGTAGAAGGTGCCCTCCATCGTGAAGCGCGTGCCCAGCAGCCCCACCGTGCGCAGGCCTGACGCGCGGACGGCGGCAGCCGTGGTGTCGGCGAGGTGCAGGAAGGGCACCTCGATGGCCCCCTCGATGGCCGGAGCCACGCGGTGCATGGTGTTGGTGCAGAGGACGATGAGCTCCGCGCCAGCCGCCTGCAGCTGCCGCGCATCGCCGGCCAGCAGCAACCCTGCCTCCTGCCAGGCGCCCCGGGACTGCAGCTCCTCGATGACGGCGAAGTCGTAGGAGCGCACGAGAAGGCTGGCTGAATGGCTGCCGCCGAGCACCCGACGGATCTCGGCGTTGATGAGCCGCTCGTACTCGATCGACGATTCCGCGCTCATGCCGCCCAGCAGGCCGATGGTGCGGGGCGAACGGGCTGGCGAGGCCACTACCCCTCCCCCGGGGTCACGCGGTAGAGCCCGGCCTCGCGGATGTAGCGCTCGACGGCGGGTGGCACGAGGCCAGTGATGGACTGACCTGCCGCGACACGCCCCCGGATGGCCGTGGAGGCCACGTCCATGACCGGCCCGGGCAGGAAGGCGAAGCGGTCCTCGTGGCCCGGATAATGCTCCGTGAGCCAGGCACGGTCGAGCGGCTCGGCACCCAGGCGCGGCGAGACCGCGACACGGCAGAGCTCCAGGATGCGCAGCGGCTCGCGCCAGGTGTGGAAGTCGTCGAGGACCTCCGCGGAGAGGATGAACCAGGGCGCGGGCCGACCCTCGGCGCGGCTCTGCGCGGCGAGTTCGGCGACGGTGTCCACCGCAAAGCTCGGGCCGGCCCGTTCGAGCTCGAGGCGCGAGACGACGAAGGCGGGTTGCCCCGCGATGGCCAGGGCCAGCATGGCCTCGCGATGCCGGGACGGGCTGACCTCGTCGGCTGGCTTGTGCGGGGGCTGCGCGTTGGGCACGAAGTGGACGCGCCCCAGGTCGAGGGCCCGATGGGCCTCGCGGGCCAGCGCCAGGTGGCCGACATGGACCGGGTCGAAGGTGCCGCCCAGGATGCCCACGGCACGCCGGTCGTCCGTCGCCTCGGTGGGCATCAGGCCCAGGCCCCTGCCTGCCCACCCCACTCGAGCTCGGTGTCGCCGATGCGGACGGTATCGCCGGCGACGACACCTGCCCGACGCAGGGCCTCCACGACGCCCAGGCGGGTCAGCTCGCGCTGGAAACGACCGGCCGACTCGTCATTCTCGAAGTCCGTCTGGGCCACGAGCCGCTCCACGCGCCGTCCGTCGACCTGCCAGGTGCCGTCGGGCGCCTGCCCGATCCGGAACCCGGTCTCCGCGGCGTCGAAGCGGTGCACGACCACGCCGGCGGTCTCGCCGGGCAGGCCCAGCTCCTCGTCCTCGGGCAACAGGCGCGCCAGGGCCGCGCGCAGCTCCGCGAGCCCCGTGCCCTGCACGGCCGAGATGGTCACGACCTCCAGGCCATCCCGTGCCCTTGCGGCACAGAAGGACCTCAGGATGTCCGGGTCCGGATCGCGGTCGAGCTTGTTGGCCGCCACGAGCGTCGTCTTTGCCAGGAGCCGCGGGTCGCGCGCCTCGAGCTCGTCCCGGATGACCCCGAAGTCGCGCTCCGGATCCGGCGCGGACATGTCCACGACGTGCACGAGCACGCGGGTACGCTCGACGTGCCGCAGGAAGGCATGCCCAAGACCGGCGCCCGCGCTGGCGCCCTCGATGAGACCGGGCAGATCGGCGAGGGTGGGGCGCCGCTCATCAGCAGGATCATCGATGGTCAGATCCAGCACGCCCAGGTTCGGCTCGAGGGTCGTGAAGGGGTAGTCGGCCACCTTGGGACGGGCTGCGGTGAGGGCCGCCAGGAGGGTCGACTTGCCCGCGTTCGGCAGGCCCACCAGTCCGATGTCGGCGATCAGCCGCAGCTCCAGGCGCAGGCGACGCTGCTCGCCAGGCTCGCCCTTCTGGGCGTGCTTGGGGGTTTGATGCGTGGCCGTGGCGAAGTGCGTATTGCCCAGCCCGCCGCGCCCTCCACGCGCCACCATGACCCGCTGGGCGGGGAAGACGAGGTCGGCCATGAGATCCCCGCTGCTGCCGTCGAAGACGACGGTGCCTGGCGGCACGGGCAACTCGAGATCCCCGCCGGCCTTGCCGTGGCGTCGCGAACCCTCGCCGCGGCCGCCAGTGTTGGGCGCGGAAGTGGTGCCTGAAGCGGTAGTCGACGAGCATCGTCTGGCCCACGTCCACGACGAGGTAGACGGAGCCGCCACGGCCACCGTCGCCGCCGTCAGGACCACCGCGCGGGACGTGCGCCTCGCGACGGAACGAGGCTGCGCCGTCACCGCCGTCGCCGGCCGTGACGGTCAGCTCGACGTGGTCGAGGAACATGCGTCAGGCCCTGGTGACCGTCGGGTCACCGCTGCTCACCGTCAGGCGTCGGCCGCGGCTTGCCTGGTCAGCGTGGCCAGGAACTCGGCGTTGGACTCCGTCTTGGAGAGGCGGTTGAGAAGCAGCTCGATGCCCTCGTTGGTGCCCACGGCGCCGAGCATGCGGCGCATCGTCCAGACCATCTTGAGGACGGGCTCCTCCAGCAGCAGCTCCTCGCGCCGGGTGCCCGAGCGCTGCACGTCGATCGACGGGAAGATACGCTTCTCGGACAGCTTGCGATCGAGGATGAGCTCCGAGTTGCCGGTGCCCTTGAACTCCTCGTAGATGACGTCGTCCATGCGCGATCCGGTGTCCACCAGGCAAGTGGCGATGATCGTCAGCGAGCCGCCCTCCTCCAGCTTGCGAGCCGCGCCGAAGAAGCGCTTGGGCGGGTAGAGGGCCACCGGGTCGATGCCGCCGGTGAGCGTGCGGCCGGACGGCGGCAGGGCCAGGTTGTAGGCACGCGAGAGGCGCGTGATGGAGTCGAGCAGGATGACCACGTCACGGCCACTCTCCACCTGGCGCTTGGCGATCTCGAGAGCCATCTCCGCCACGTGCGTGTGGTTCTCGGTGGGCTCGTCGAAGGTGGAGGAGATGACCTCACCTTTGACCGAGCGGCGCATGTCGGTGACCTCCTCCGGTCGCTCGCCGATGAGGGCGACCATGAGCAGGATCTCCGGGTAGTTGGTGCTGATGCCGTTGGCGATGGCCTTGAGGAGCATCGTCTTGCCGGCCTTGGGCGGGCTCACGATGAGCGCGCGCTGGCCCTTGCCGATGGGGTTCACGAGGTTGACGAGGCGCTGGCTGAGGTTCTTGGGGTCGGCCTCGAGGTTGATGAGCTGGATGGGGTGGATGGGGGTCAGCTCGTCGAAGTGCGGCCGGCGGCGCGCATCGATGGGATCCATGCCGTTGACCGTGTCGACGCGCACGAGACCCCAGTACTTCTCGCCCTTCTTGGGCGGCCTGGGGATGCCGGCCACGCGGTCGCCGGCGCGCAGACCGAAGCGGCGCACGTGGCTGGAGCTGACGTAGATGTCATCCGGCCCAGGCATGAGGCCGCGGCGGCGCATGAAGCCGTAGCCGTCCTCGACGAGGTCCAGGATGCCGGCCGCGTAGCGCTGGCCGCCGTTCTCCACGTGCCGCGCCGTTCCCGGCTCGCCCTGGTCGTCCGTGGACATGCCCTCATCCGTCGCATCGACGTCGACTGCGTAGCGCGCCGTGTCTTCGGCGTCCCGGTACTCGTGTTCCTTGATGTCCATCGTGGGGGGTATCCGCTCCTTGCGGCAAGGGGGTCTATCCAGCCGAGGCGGCGCAGCGCGCGGCGCATCTCATGGCTGCGGGGTGGGTGCCGTCCCGGACCGAGGTCGCCGTGGACCGGACGGATGCCGGACAAGCGGCGGCGTCCAGGGGGTGGGAGGGCTGCGAGAATGGTAGCACGCGCCCGGGAGCGGTCAAGCCCCGGGCGCGGCACTGTGAACGGCGCCCTGCGGCGGAGACCCGGCAGGTGCGGTGGCGGGCGCGTCAGCGCTTGGCGGCCTCCGCCGTGGCCTTGGCCCAGTCGGCCTTGAACTGGCTGATGCCTTTGTCCGTCAACGGGTGATGGACCATCTGCTTGAAGACCTTGAAGGGCAACGTGGCCACACCGGCGCCCGCCAGCGCGCCATCGATGACGTGCCGCGGCGAGCGGACCGAGGCCACCAGCACCTCCGACTCGAAGCCGTGGATCTCGATGATGGCCGCCAGCTCGCGGATCATCTCCATGCCGTCCTGGTTGATGTCGTCGAGCCGGCCCACGAAGGGTGACAGCAGCCAAGCGCCGGCCTTGGCAGCCAGGAGCCCCTGGGCAGCGCTGAAGATGAGCGTGCAGTTGGTCTTGATGCCCTCTTCGGCGAAGCGCGAGATGGCGCTCAGGCCGACCTCGCTCATGGGCACCTTGATGACGATGTTGGGGGCGATCTTGGTGAAGGCTCGGCCCTCGCTCAGGATGCCCTCCAGATCATCGGCGATGACCTCTGCGCTGACCGGACCAGACGTGATGCCGCAGATCTCCTCGAGGACCTGTTCGTAGGAGCCGCCGCCGGCCATGGCGAAAAGCGTGGGGTTGGTGGTCACGCCGTCCAGCACACCCCAGCTGTGCACGGTGCGGATCTCGTCGATGACGGCGGTGTCCAGGAACAGCTTCATGTCGGGAAGACTCCTCGGTGGTCGGAGGGGGCTGGGCGTGATGCCTAGATGGGCCGATTGTACGACTCGCGCTCGAGGCCGCAGCCGGCGTGGCGAAGGTGGCCGTATGTCCGGTGTGATCTCCGACGAAGTGGCTCGGTCCACGGTCCGTGCCATGCCAGCGAAGCCGCCACACCGCCCGGGGCGTTGCCTGCGCCTGACCGTGTCTGGCGGACGGGTGGTCGAGCGGGACGTGTCGAATCTCTTGTGGGGACCGTCTTCGAGCGCATCGCCGCCAATGACGAGGCGTTTGCCGAGGTCACCGTCGCCAACGGGACGGTGTCCTGGTTGAGGGACGGCGCTGACATCGCGCCAGAGATGCTCATCTGGAACGGCCCGCAGCCACCCTGCGGGTCGTCAGCCGCGACCGCGCGCGACCCTAGGTTTACCGACCCTCCCGCCGCACGCACCGCGGCAAGGCCAGGGACGACGACGGAGCCTCGGGACAGGGATCGGCGCCATGCCCGAGGAACGGGTGACCAGGATCCAAGCGCGCCTCCTGATGGCCATACTGAACCCGGGGGCACGTGAGCGACGAGGAGGAGACGACCGATGGACGTCAACGGCAGCGTGGCCATCGTCACGGGGGCCACGCGGGGCATGGGTCGCGCCATCGCGACGCGGCTCGCAGCGGCGGGCTCCAGGGTCGCGCTGGTCGCCCGGACCGCAGCGGACCTTGAAGCGGTCGAAGCGGACATCCAGGCACAGGGCGGTGAGGCTGTCGGCTTCAGTGCGGACGTCGCGGACCGCGCGTCCGTGGAGGGCATGGTCGGGGCGGTCCTGACCCGCTTCGGGCGCATCGACATCCTCGTCAACTGCGCGTTCTGGGGACCGCCCGGCAGCCTCGAGCAGAGCGACGAAGCCTTCTGGGATCGCACCATCGACTCCTGCCTGAAGGGGCCGTACCTCTTGACCCGCGCCGTGCATCCCACGATGCGCGCCCAGGGTGGCGGCGCCATCGTCAACATCGGCTCCCAGGCGGGCAAGGTCGGCGAGGACAACCGGACCGCGTACTGCGCCGCCAAGTGGGGGCTCGAGGGCTTGACCGCCGCCTTGCAGATCGAGCTGCGCAAGGACAGCATCAAGGTGCACCTCGTCTCGCCTGGTGCGACCGACACCTCGTTCTGGCGTGACAATGCACCGGGCCTGACCAGCGATCAACTCGACCGCTTCATCCCGCCGGAGACCATCGCGGACGCGGTCCTCTGGGTCCTGAGCACACCCGGGCCGGTCCTCGTCTCCGACGTCTCCATCCGGAACTTTCGCGATCCATTCGAGGGCCAGGGTTCACCCTTCGAGTCGTAGCCCGGGGCTGATCGGAGCTCGAACCTTCTCGTGATCGGTCCGGCGAATCAGCCGGCTGTTCCCCACGCGTCCACGTCCGCCAGGGGAATCTCCAGCGCGGAGGCAGCCTCAGCCAAACGTGCGTCGTAGGTCGCCAGCGAAGGGCGCTGCCCCAGCCCACGCAGGAATTCGACCGACGCCAGGTGCAGCGCGTCCAGTGTCCGCACGGTCGTCGGGAAGGGGTCCAGCGCCCGAACCAGCACCGGCGCAACCAGTTCCAGGAATGACAGCCGGCCCAGCAGAGCTCGCACATCCTCGCCGTGGCTCGAACTCAGCCCGCGTGCATTGATGCGGTTCCACACCTCGTATTCGAGGATTCGACTCGAGACGAGCGGTGCTGCCTCCCAGAACGATCCTGCCGGAGACCGGTCCTCCCCCAGCAATTGGGCAAGGACGACAGAACTATCGACGTAGATCACCGGTCGGCGCGGTCGTCTGCCAGTTCCTCGAGCAACACACCGAGCGTGGTCACGGGCCGGCGAGGCACCGTCCCCCCAGCCGCTCCGACGGCCGGAGTCAGCCATCCCTTCCTGACCGCATCCGCGAGGAGCGCATCCCGGGTCGCCTCCGCGCGACCCTCTCGCGGCGGCACCAACTCGGCCACCACGCGCTCGCGATCGGTCACGAGGACGGTCTCGCCAGACGCCGCGATGCGCACGTACTCGCTCAACCGGTTCTTCAGGACCTTCAGGCCGACCGCTCGCATGTTTGCCAAGGTAGCTTCTGGAAGCTACATCGTCAACACACACGCCTTGGGGCGAGATGCCACGCACGTCTCGTCCGACGACGTCAGGCCGTACTGCCCTCTGCGTGCACGTGAACGGATGCCGGGGCACCTGCCGCGCTCACCTGCACTTGCCCGCCGCGTGCGATGGCCGCCGTGACAAAGCCGGCGAAGAGCGGATGGGGCCGATCGGGCCGGCTCTTGAACTCGGGATGGAACTGGCTGGCCACGTACCAGGGGTGGTCGCGCAGCTCGATGATCTCCACGAGTCGGCCATCCGGCGACTGGCCCGAGAGGATCATGCCGGCCGCCTCCAGTGCCTCGCGGTAGTGGTTGCTGACCTCGAAACGGTGGCGGTGGCGCTCGTAGATGAGCTCGCTGCCGTACGCGGCATGCACCTTGGAGCCGGGTGCCAGGCGTGCCGGGTAGAGGCCCAGGCGCATCGTGCCGCCCTTCTCCTCCATGTCGCGCTGATCGGGCATGTAGTCGATGACCGGCGCGGAGGTGAAGAGGTCGAACTCGGTCGAGTTGGCGTCCCCCTCCCCGACCACGTTCCTGGCGAACTCGATGACACCGCACTGCAGGCCCAGGCAGAGCCCCAGGTAGGGCACCTGGCGCTCGCGGGCGTAGCGGGCTGCCAGGATCTTGCCCTCGATGCCGCGATGGCCGAAGCCACCGGGCACGACGATGCCGGCCACGCCGGCCAGGGCCGCCTCGACGTCGTCCTCACCGAGCGATTCGGAGTTCACCCAGCGCACGCTCACGTCATGCCCGGCCGCCCAGCCGGCGTGGTCGAGCGCTTCGGTCACCGAGAGGTAGGCGTCTGGCAGCTCGATGTACTTGCCGACGAGGGCGATCTCGAGGCTCGGCTTGGGCGCCTTGATGCGCTCGACGAGGCCGCGCCAGGCGGACAGGTCAGCGGCATGCACCCGCGACTCCAGGTGCAGGAGGCGCACCACCAGCTCACCCAGGCCCCAGTCCTCGAAGTGCAGGGGCACCTCGTAGATGGTGTCCGCCGTGGTGGCCGGCACGACGGCGTCCACGTTGACGTCGCAGAAGAGCGCGATCTTCTCGCGCAGGTCGTCGTCCACCGGGCGGTCGCTGCGGGCGACGATGATGTCCGGCTGGATACCGATGCTGCGCAGCTCCTTGACGGAGTGCTGGGTTGGCTTGGTCTTGAGCTCCCCGGTGGCGGCCAGGGCCGGCAGGAGCGTGACATGGACGTAGAGGACGTTGTCCCGGCCCACGTCCTTGCGCATCTGGCGGATGGCCTCGAGGAAGGGCAGCGACTCGATGTCGCCGACCGTGCCGCCGACCTCCACGATGACCACGTCCGCGCTGCCGTCACGCGCGACCCGGCCGATGCGCTCCTTGATCTCGTTGGTGATGTGGGGGATGACCTGCACGGTGCCGCCCAGGAAGTCTCCGCGCCGCTCCTTGGCGATGACGGCCTGGTAGATGCGGCCGGTCGTGACGTTGGAGAGCTGCGAGAGGTTCTCGTCGATGAAGCGCTCGTAGTGGCCGAGGTCGAGGTCCGTCTCCGCCCCATCGTCCGTCACGAAGACCTCGCCGTGCTGGTAGGGCGACATGGTCCCCGGGTCGACGTTGATGTAGGGGTCCAGCTTGAGGATGGAGACGGAGAGACCGCGACTCTTGAGCAGACGGCCGATGCTGGCCGCAGTGATGCCCTTGCCCAACGACGACGTGACCCCACCGGTCACGAAGACATACTT
This sequence comes from uncultured Chloroflexia bacterium, assembly GCA_963825995.1. GTDB lineage: Bacteria > Chloroflexota > Limnocylindria > Limnocylindrales > CSP1-4 > JAFMJV01. Next base: position 233,405 of record CAWGVH010000006.1, on the reverse strand, counting down.
CGCCACGGCCATCCTTAGTGCTGTGCTGGTCTTCCCGATGCTACCGAATCGCGGGGCGCTGCGCGAGTCCCTCTCTTCGGTTCCTGGATCGGCGGTCAGGGCTTGGCGGCGTCAGCTCCTGACGGCGTCCGCGACTCGCGAACCGGCCAGGTCCTCGAGGACGGTGATGAGCCCGGAATGGTCGTACTCGCCGTGGCCATTGGCCGCTGCGGCTCGCATGAGCTGCTCCACGATGGCGGCCGCAGGCAGGGCCACGCCGGTCTCGCGAGCCAGCTCGCCGGCGTTCTTGAGGTCCTTGAGATGCAGCCGGATACGGAAGCCGGGCTCGAAGTCACCCGAGAGGAACTTGTCGCGCCGCATCTCCAGCACCTTGGTGGCGGCCAAGCCGCCCTGCAGGACGTCGGCGATGCAGTTGGGGTCCACTCCGGCCTTGGCGCCCAGCACGAGCGCCTCCGCGACGGCCTCGATGACGACGCCGACCACGACCTGGTTGCAGACCTTCACGACCTGGCCGGCCCCGGCCGGGCCGACGTGGACGATGGTCTTGCCCATGACCTCCAGGATCGGGCGAGCACGCTCGAAAGCGGCCTCAGTGCCACCGACCATGATGGACAGCGTGCCGGCGATGGCACCCTTGTCGCCGCCGCTCACTGGGGCGTCGATGGCATCTGCCCCTGCGGCAGCAGCTCGCGCGGCCAGGTCTCGCGCGACGGCAGGGGCGATGGAGCTCATGTCGATGGCCAGCCAGCCGGGCCGCAGCGCCTCGAAGGCGCCGTCCGGGCCGAGGTAGACCTGCTGCACCTCCGGGGAATCGGGCAGCATCGTGATGAGGACATCCGTGTCGTTGGCTACCTGTCGCGGCGAGGTGCCGGCCGTGGCACCCTCGGCGGCCAGCTCGTCCACGGCGGGCGGGACGACGTCCAGGACGGTCACGCGGTAGCCGGCCGCCAGGAGGTTGCGGACCATGGGGCGACCCATGATCCCAAGGCCGATGAAACCGATCGAGGGAACGGCGGTGTCAGTCATGAGGCACGTCCTGCATCTTCGGGTCGGATGTCGTCCACTTGGCCATAGATGAAGAGGATCTCGGCATGTCCCCCCGGTTGCCACTCGAAGACATGCCATTCCCAGGCGGGGGTGTTGATGGCCAGCCCGCTTTCCAGGTCGAGGCGGTGGGGCAGATCGTCCCGAGCCGGTCCCCAGCGCACCCAGGCCCGGTCGGCCTCGAGGACCACGATCGTCTCCTCGGCGTGGCGGTGCGGCTCCATGGGCCCGTACTCGTCCCCGTAGCGGGCCGTGCCCACGGTCATCTCCTCGCTGGCGAGGCTGGCACCGCGGCCCACGATGCGCTGCACGGCGCGGCCGGGCAGCGGGTCGGCCGGCACCTCGGCGCGTCGGATGGATCTCACGGTCGTGCTCCTTCCTGCTCGCCTCAGCCGGCGAAGGGCGTGCTTGGCAAGCCGGCCACTCCCGGCCGGATGACGAAGAGGCCGCCAGCGTGGGGCTGCTCGGCGAGCTGCGCCTTTCCGAGGCCGTCCGTGGCGCTCGTGACGTAGAGGTCGGACAGGTCCGGGCCGCCGAAGGCGCAGCTGGTGATGCGCGCGGCGGGCAGGCCGATGATACGGTCGAGGGCACCCGCGGGCGTGTAGCGGCGCACCGACCAGCCGTCGTAGAACGCGACCCACAGGCAGCCCTCGGCGTCGACGGTCATGCCGTCCGGCAGCCCTGCCGACTCCTCGAAGCTGACGAACGGCCGCCGATCGAGTGCTGTGCCGCTGGCCAGGTCGAAGTCGAAGACGTCGACCCGGTGTGTGGCACTGTCGATGTAGTACATGAGCTCACCGTCAGCACTCCAGTCCATACCGTTCGAGATCGTGGTGGGACTGGCGATGATAGCCACCGAGCCGTCGGCGCCGATGCGGTAGAAGGCACCGGCGTCAGGCCGGGCGTCGAGTGCCATCGTGCCGCCCCAGAGGCGGCCGACCCGGTCTACTTTGACATCGTTGAACCGGGTGTCCGGATCGTCCGCCTCGATGGCCACCAGGCGTCGCACGGATCCCTCGTCGGAGTCCGTCAGCCAGACGCCATCTTGCAGGCAGAGGGCGAGTCCCCCTGCCGATCGCGGCAGGACGGCGCCCACCATCTGGTCGAAGGTGCGCTGCCACGTGCTCCCGTCCGCGGGGTCGAGCCGCCGGACGCGCCGCCCTGCGATGTCCACCCAGAGCAGTGACTGGTCACTGTCGTCCCAGGACGGACCCTCGCCGATCTGGTCGTGGGCGTCCACGGCCAACTCCCACAGCGCCGCGTCAGGCATGCCCGGGTCTCTCACTGCGCCGCGGCGCGCCGGCAGTCAGCACCTCGGCCTCTTCCACGCGCAGGCACTCCGCGCGTGCCGCGAACTCCACGTTGTGCCAATGAGCCATGACCTCCCAGGCACCCGTGCCGGCCACCACCACGAAGCCGTCGGGTCCGATCAGGAGGAGGTGCTTCATGCCGTTCCGGGTGGCCAGCGCGCGGGTCATCGCGATCGACTCCGCCTGCCGTGGACCCAGCAGCGCCCCCGGCGCCACGACGTGTGGACCGAGGTCCGGGATGCCGCGCTTCTGCATCATGCTGGTCGGGGCCGGCAGCGCCATGCCCTCCAGGAGCAGCGCCTGCAGGTGCCGGGACCAGCCACTGACCACCGTGTCGACCTCCGGAGTGGCAGCGTACAGCGCCCTGTGCAGGTCCAGGATCCCCCGATCGGCTGGCTCAAACGGCTCGTCGACGTCCTGGATGCCCAGCAGGCGGCCAAGCGCCACGGCCTCGTCGAGGTAGCGCAAGCCATCGAGTGTCTTCCGGCTCATGGCGATGCCATCGAGCGTGGCGAACTCGTTCTCGAACAGGCGGTTGAAGACAATCACGAGGACCTCGTCCGCTGCGACGAGAGCGGGGATCAGCTCGTTCATGCGCCGGCCCGCTGGCTCGCCGAGCGCAGGCGGCCGCGCACTCGCGCCAGCTCCAGCCGCTGTCGGAAGACGTCGGCGGCACGGAGGCAGGTAGGAACGTCGCGGGCCACGCAGAAGATGCCGTGACCTGGCGAGATGGAGATGGCACCCTCCGAACGAGAGACCTTTCCCAGCAGCTCGACGACCCGGCCGTCGTGCGGCTCGGTCTGGGCCGGCAACCCGGGCTCAAGCACCACGAGCGCGGCACCGAAGGGCTCACCAGTCGCAGCCACGACTCCCGGTGCCCAGCGACCCGAAGCGGCAGCGCCGAGTGCCTCCGGCAGGTGCAGGTGGAAGACCGCGCCGAGATCGGGGTAGGTGCGGTAGAGGCGGAGGTGCAGGCGGATCTCGCGCGAGACTCGCGCGGGGTCACCGGCTAGGACGCTGCCGTCCAGGTCCTGGACCAGCATGTCCTCCGCCGTCAGTCGCCAGCCATCGTTCTCCGAGGCCTTGGTCGGCGAGACGACGGCCGCATCCCCGACGCGCAAGCTCATGTTGCCACCTTGCAGCTCGGTGAGCCGTCGGTCGTAGAGCAAACCGGCCACGCGTGCCAGCACGTGCCTCCCGGCGGTGGGATCTGGGTCCCTGATCACATCAAGCACCTCCGTGGATCGGGACCGGGGGTGGCATCATGCCGCGCGAAGGCCCGGCGGCCTCGGCGGTCGGGTAGTAGGTACGGACGCTCGGGTTCGGGAAGAGCCGGCTGGCTTCGCCCGACGACATGGACTGCGTGGCCATGGCGGCCAGCCGCAGCGCGCCGATGCCAGCCCCCTCGTCAGTCACGAGCGTGGACAGCGGCTGACTTAGCAGGTTCGCCTTGAGCTGCAGCACCGCCGGGTGGCTCGCTCCACCGCCGACGGCAGCGATCGGCCTGCGGGAGCCGTCGCCCGGCCAGGCATCGACGAAGCGCCGCAGGACCGCGGACTCGGACTCGAGCAGCGCCTGCAGGATCCGTGCCGAAGGCACACCGACATCCAAAGCCTCGAGGACGGCCTCGGGGGTGAGCTCGATGGCAACGCCCTGAGGTGTCGCCGAGACGGCGTCGAGCAAGCGATCGAGCCTCGTGAGGTCGCCGCCAGCCGCGAGCGCGAGCAGCTCGCCCATCGCGACCCTGGTCATGGCGATGTAGCGGTCGGGCATCAGGTAGGTGTGCACGATGGCCGCCGCGGCCCCAGCCACCTCGCGGACCTCCGCCAGGCTGGCGACGCCGGCGATGTGCTCGTACGTGCCGACGATGTTCACCAGATCCGACCGCTCGGTCGCCGCCGCGCCGAGGTACGAGCAGCAGTTGTCCATCGCGCCCAGCAGCGCGACCGCCCCCGGCGCCAGACCGAGCCGCTCGACCGCCGATCGGCGCACCGGCAACGTCGTCACCGCTGGCTCGATCGGCGGCAACACGGCTGCTGGCAACCCGGCGGCGTCCAGGATGGCCCCGCTCCAGCGATTGGTGTCCAGGTCGGCCAGCATGGTCCGGGATGCCCACGTCGCGTCCTCGGCATCAGCACCGCATAGCTCCTGGATCGCGAAGCCACGCAGTGAGCGGAAGCGATGCACATCGGCCATCACCTCTGGCTTCTTGCGCCACCACCAGAGGAAGTGCAACAGGGATGAGGCCACGGCGGGGTCGCACCCTGTGCGCTCGCGCAGCTCGGCCGGGCTCATGTCGACGGCCTCGGCCACGCCGGGTCCCTCCAGTGGTCGCCGGTCTGCCGGCGCCAGGGCAGGGCCCAGGGGTCGGCCCTGACGATCGACCGGCACCATCGCCGTTCCGAGGCAACTGAACACCAGCGTGCCGATCGGCTGCCGCGACCACGCCGCTGCCATGCCAGCGATGAGCCCCTCGATGGTGTCCTGGACAGCGTCGGCGGGGTACGAGTGCTCACCAACCTCGGTGGTCAGCCGTGGCGTGCTGGCACTGCGCACCTCGACCAGCTGGCCATCGAGGGTGGCAAGCAGCGCCTTGATGCGCGAGGAACCGATGTCCAGGGCAAGGATGCTCACGCGGGATCGCTGATGACAGCCTGGCGCAGCGTGTCCGCCGCCTGGTCCATGTGGGCGTCCATGGCAGCCTTCGCGGCCTCGCGATCTCCGGCGACGACGGCCTCAAGGATGCGCTCGTGGTGGCGCAGTGCCAAGGCGGTGATGCCAGGGACGCGCAGCGTCAGCAGTCGCACCTCGATCATGACCTCTACGAGTGAGTCGAGGATGATGACGAGGAGTTCGTTCTTCGTCGCACGCGCCAGCGCAGCGTGGAAGGCAACGTCGCTCTTGATGTAGACCTCGGGGTCGTCGAGGTGCTGCCGGGTCTTCTCGAGGATAGCCACGAGGTCCCGGAGATCCTCGTCACTGCGACGCGATGCAGCCAACGCTGCGATCTCGCTCTCGATGATGTGGCGCGCCTCGCTGACCTTGTCGACGCCGGTCTCGCCGGCCTGCATCGACAGCAGGAGCTTCATGGAATCCGCCGCCGACTCCGGCGATGGCACCCGGACGACCGTGCCGCGTCCACCGCTGACGTCCACGAGCCGCTTGGCGGCCAGCGCCCTGACGGCCTCGCGAACGACCGTGCGGCTGACCCCGAACTGGCTGGCAAGCTCCCGCTCCGAGGGCAATCGGTCGCCTTCGCCGAGTCGGGACTCCACGATGAGCCGCTGCAGTTCACGCTCGACGCGGTCCGCGAGCGTGGCGCTCCGCTCGAGCTCCGGTACCAGGCGTTCCATCGTCACGACGCGACCACACCGCCTGGCGACGCCTTGGTGTCGGTCGGAGGGTTGGCAGGCGCGGCCGCCGCCTCGACCGGCGCGCGGTAGCGGACCCGCTGCGCGTCGATGAACATGGCGAACAGGATGATGAGCCCCTGGATGACCTGGATCCAGAAGACCGAGACGCGCATGAGGTTCAGGCCGCGATCGATGGTCGAGAGCAGCAACACGCCACCCAGCGCACCGAGCATCGTGCCGCGCCCGCCGTTGAGGCTGACGCCGCCGATGACCGCCGCCGCGAAGACGGTGAAGATGTAGCCGTCGCCCAGGTTGACCTGCACCGAGCCGACGCGGCCAGCCATCATGATGCCGGCCAGCGCCGCCAGGAAGCCGCTGATCATGTAGACCTGCCGGATGCGCTTGTTGGCGTCGATGCCGGAGGCGATGGCGGCCTGCTTGTTGCCGCCCACGGCGTAGATGTCGCGCCCGAACCTGCGGTAGGTCAGCACGACGTGGCCGATGGCGAAGACGATGAGCATGGCCGGCACGGCGACGGGTACGTTGCCCAGCCAGGGCACCGGGAAGGTCTCGTGGCCCAGCCAGTAGAAGATGTCGCCACCCTCGAAGTCGAAGGCGTTGACGGCGTTGCCCTCCGTGAAGGCCAGCATGAGGCCGCGCAGGATGAGCAGCATGGCCAGCGTCACGATGAAGTTGTTCATCCGCCCATAGGTGATGAGGGCGCCGATGATGGTGCCGATGAGCACACCCATGAGCAGCACGAGGCCGATCGAGATGAAGGGGTTGAGGACGGATTCGCCGAGCAGCCCCGGGAGGACGCCGCCGCCGAACCAGGGAGCGCCCGCTGAGACCATGATCCAGAGGCCCACCAGGGCAGCCAGGCCCAGCGTGGACTCCTGCGACAGGTCGAAGTTGCCGGTGATGAGCACGAATGTCTGGCCCACCACGACCACGCCCAGGACGGCCGCCGCGGACAGGATGTTGACGATGTTGATGGGCGTCAGGAACTTGTCCGAGCCGATGACGAAGAACAGGAAGACCCCGGCCAGGATCAACCAGATGAGGTGGTCCATCACCGTCGGCACGTACCTACGCCAGTGCATGTGCTGCCTCCCCCTCGCCGCCCTCGATGGCCGCCAGGACCAGCGCCGGCGTCAGCTCGTCCTTGCCCTTGATGAACTCCCGTGAGATCCGCCCGCGATGGAAGACGACGATCCGGTCGCACGTGTCGATGAGCTCGGTGAGCTCGTCCGAGACGACGGCCACGGCCACGCCCTGCTCGGTGAGCTCGTCCACGATGCGCAGGATCTCCACCTTGGCCTGCACGTCCACGCCCTGGGTGGGCTCATCCAGGAGGAGGACCCGCGGCTCGGTGGCAGCCAGCTTGGCGACCACCACCTTCTGCTGGTTGCCACCGCTGAGGCTCTCGACGCTCGTGTCCATGCTCGGGGTCATGATCCCCAGGGTGTCGATGAACCCCGACACGAGGTCGCGCTCCTGTCGGCCATCGATCATCCCGAACAGGCGCGTCAGGCGCCCGATGACCGACATGCTCACGTTGTCGCGAACGCTGCGGATGGCCACGATGCCCAGGCCGTGGCGGTCGCGGGGCAGGTAGGCGAGCCCCTGCTCGAGCGCGTGACTCGGAGCCCCGGGGTGGTACGGCTTGCCGTCCAGGGTGACCTCGCCGTCCCCGAGCGGCTCCAGAGCGTACAAACCGCGTGCCAGGTTGCCGGGGCCACTGCCTTCCAGGCCCGTCAGGCCCACGACCTCGCCGGCATGGAGAGTCAGGTCGACGTCCTGGTAGGCCCGGCGCCGGCTGAGGCCTCGTATCTGCAGGACGGGCGCGCCGGTGGTTTCACGCGCGCGACGCCTGAAGCGCTCGACGGTCGTGCCGCTGATCATGCGGATGAGCTCGGGCTGCGTCAGCTCGCCGACGGCCTTCGTGCCGACCTCCCGACCGTTGCGAAGGACGGTGGCGCGGTCGGCGATCTCGAAGACCTCGTCGAGGTAGTGGCTGATGTAGATGAACGAGGCGCCGGCCTCGCGCTGGCGGCGCACGAAGTCGAAGAGGAGGCTCACCTCGTGCTTGGGCAGCGGTGCCGTCGGCTCGTCGAGGATGATGACGCTGGCGTCGGCGAAGATGGCGCGCGCGATCTCGATCATCTGGCGCTCGGCGACGGTCACGGTCTCCATGCGCTTGGTCACGTCGATGTCCAGGCCGAAGCGCCTCAGACGGTCGGTGGCCGAGGAGCGCACGGTGCGCCAGTCCACGAAGCCACCCGATCGCGTGGGCATCTGGCCCATGAAGAGGTTCTCGGCCACGGAGAGGCCCGGTACGAAGCGTGCATGCTGGGCGACGATGGCGATGCCCGCCTCCTGGCTCCGTGACGTCGTCATGTGCTCGATGACCTCGCCGCGCACGCGGATCGTCCCGGAGTCGGGCGTGTAGAGGCCCGTGAGGATGCTCATCAGCGTGGACTTGCCGGCGCCGTTCTTGCCGACGAGCGCGTGGATCTCACCCTTGCGCACATCGAACGAGACGTCGTCCAGGGCGCGCACGCCCGGGAACGTCTTCATGATGCTCGTCATCTCGACGACCAGATCGCCGTTGACTGTGTTCATGGTTGCCTGCCCTGCGGATCCGGTGTGGTGTGGGGCACCCCGCGCTCCGGGATGCCCCACCCTGTGGTCACTGGTACGGGTGAGATGCCGATCAGCTCGCGGGAGAAGGCGCCGGCGAGGCGGCCGCCATGGCCCCCTCGATATTGCCCCAGAGGCGCGGGTCGTCGACATTGTCCGGGCCCACCGACGTGGTGGCCAGGAAGAGCTGCGGTCCGACGTCGCTGTCCTCGAGGCGGGCGGGCGACCAGAGGGCGCCTTCCTGTACGACCTCACCTGGCTCGATGGTCTCGCCGTTGAGGGCCTTCTCGATGTAGTCAGCAGCCACGACGCCGAAGTCCGGGATGGGCTGGTTGGAGGCCTGGTCCGAGTTGCCGTCGCGGATGGCGTTGAGCGAGTGGAGGCAGGCGTCCACGCCGGCCAGGAAGATGTGGCCATCCTCGCCGCGCGGGACGAGCTTGCCCAGCTCCTCGAGCACCTGGAGGGTGCCTGGGGTGTAGACGCAGTCGGAATGCATGTAGATGGCGTCGAGATCCTCGGCTGAAACGACGTCGCGGACGATGTTCACGCCCTCGGCGGAATCCCACTTGCCGATCTTGGTGATGAGGTTGATGTTCGGGTTGGCCTTGATGACGTCCTGGAAGCCGCCGCCCCGCAGCTGGGCCACGTTCTGGGCCAGGTCGCCGGTGATCTCAAGGACGGTGCCCTTGGCCTCGCCGTACTTCTCGGTCAGGTAGGCCACGACGGCCTCGCCCGACTGCTTGCCGGCCAGGTAGTTATCGCTGAGCACGGTCATGTTGATCTTGCAGCCTGAGGGCGAGCGGTCGATGGTATAGACGGGGATGCCGGCCGCTATGGCCTCCTCTGCCACGACGCAGATGCCCGCGCTGTCGTCCGGGACCGTCACGATGGCGTCCACGCCCTGGGCGATGTAGTCGCGGATGTCGTTGGCCTGCTTGTTGGCGTCGCCACCGGAGGTGGTGGTCAGCACCGTCCAGCCTTTGGCTTCGCCGGCGTCGACAAGGCCCTGCTGGATCTGCAGCTGGGCGCCGACAAGGCTTGGCGCCGAATAGCCGATGACGACCTGGTCGTCCTGTGCCTGGACCGGTACGGCGCCAAGGGCCCCGACCAACAGAACGGTCGCTGCTGCGACCGAGATGGTCTTCCTCAACTCCTTCACGTCCTTTCTGCGCCGCGTGCGGCGCTCTGCGCGCGTGCGCCGATCGGCGCTCCTTCACGCAGGGTGGACCGCCATGGCGGTCGACCCGAACAGAGAACTCGGCTCACTCATGCCTCAGGGTGTCGACTGCCCTCCTCTCCTGCCATACGTCGTGGCGTGTGCGTCACGTGATGCGAGTCCACTCATCCGAGCCCTGACGCGCCGCACGGATCATCTCCAGCACGGCATGCCAGCCCCCGATGAAGAGGTCGCGGAAGTGCTGCACGGGACCGAAGCTCTCGAAGTCGTCCAGCGCGAGGCCGTCCTGATCGAGGGCCTGGCGCATCTCCGGGAAAGCCCCCAGGAGCGACTCCATGACAGACGGATCGATCGGGTCATCGACGGTCGCCAGGCCGTCGCCATCAGCAGCCAGCAGGTCGGCGGCAGTGGACCAGTTGATGGTGGCGGCCATGCCGCCCCCCACGAGGCCGCTGAAGTCGAGGTCGATGCGGGCGCCACCGTAAAGCAGGAGCACCGGGTAGCCGCGCTCACGGACGGTTCGGAAGCAGGCCCGCGCCAGGATGACGCCAGCCATCTCCATGACCTCGGCGGGCACGGCGAGGTCCGTTTGCCCAGCACGCTGCTTGAAGTAGTCGCCCAGGATGCCGGTGATGGGGCTCATCATGAACGGTGGACGGACCCCGGTCCGCTCCGTGACGGCCAGCCAGCGATCGCAGGTCTCGATGACCTGGGCGACGCTGAAGACCTCGGTGACGATCACCTGGGAGCCTTCGGCGACGAGCGTCTCGAAGGCTTCGAGTCCTGGTGCGGTCGCCGGGATCTTGGGAGTCGCGTTGGGCGCGATGCCCCGGGCGATCCGACCCTCCTCGAGGATCTTGGAGGCGTCGGTGTCAGCTTCGGGGGCCCCCTGGATGGACACGAACCCCTCGCGCCCGCCACTGCGCTCATAGAGCGGTAGGAAGCCCTCGCAGATGCGCCCGACAAGGCGTCGCTGCACGAGGTCGGCGACGATCTCGTCGTCCTCGCTGGACGCCAGGCACTCGCGCACGAAGGGAAGGACCTCTTCAGGAGCGCGCCTGACCAGGTTGCCCCCATACGCCGGGTTGGTCGTGCAGCCCATCGCCCCGTGACGCAAGGCCAGGTCGATCTCCCCGACCGTCGGGTTGTTCACCCAGAAGCGCGAGCCAGTCGTCTCTCGCACGCGTTCGAAGTAGTGGTCAGCCACGCGAGCTCATCCCCCCAGCCACGGTCCCTCCTTCCGGTGTGATGGCCTGATGGTATGCCGATTGTCAATCCCTGCGACCATCGAATGGCCAGGCGTGCGATGCGTCGTTGTCTGCCGATTCGTCGACCTGGATGAGCACCTTTGGTCGCGCCCGGCCTCGCTCCTTCGATCGCGCCAGGGCCGCCTCGATCTCATCGAACGGATAGACGCGATCGATGAGCAGGTCTGGCATGACCTCGCCCGACGCGATGGCCGCCAGGCCCACGCTGTACTGGCCGGGGCCATTGAGGACGCCCTTGATGGTCACATCGTTGACGGCGATGGCGGCCGCGTCGACCTCCACCAGGGTCGTGGGCACACCCAGTAGCGCCACGCGCCCGCCGGGCGCGACGTGCGCCAGCGCAGCCTGCACACCCTCCGGCGTGCCGGCGGCCTCGATGACGACGTCGAACTCGCGGACCGCGGCCTTCGTGCCTGCCACCCAGGGGATGCCGCCGGCCGCTTCCACGGTGGCGGCGCGCTCCGGGCTGCGCAGCAGCACGTGGGTGCGGAGGCCCCGGGCGCCGAGGATCATGGCGCCCACCAGGCCGAGGGTCCCGGCACCGACCACGAGGACCTCCTCGCCCGGCTGTGGATCCGTGCGCCGTATGCCCTCCAGCGTGGTGACCATGGGCTCCACGAGAGCTGCATCGCGTAGCGCGACACCCTCCGGGATGGGCAGCAGGTTGCTGACCGGCACCGCGACGGCCGTGGCCATGGCGCCATCCAGCCCGTTGCGCACGCCCAGCTCGAAGCGGTCCGGGCAACGCACGATCTGGCCGCCGGCGCAGCGCTCGCAGCGACCACAGCTGATCATCGGATCGAGGATCACCAGCGTGCCCGCCGGGAGGCCGTCACCGGCCTGCAGCAGCGTGCCCGACCATTCGTGGCCGGGCTGCAGCGGGTACCAGGCGAAGCCCTGATGCAGGTAGGGCATGCTGCCATCGAAGAGGTCCAGGTCGGTCCCGCAGAGGCCCACGTAGGCCGGCGCGGCGAGCGTCATGGCGGGGCCTGGCTCCGGCATCGGCTTCTCGATGATCCCGAAGACGGTCCGGGCCGGTGATGTGCACCGCGCGGACCAAGGGCCTGTCCGTCATCGGATGGTGTGCCCCCCATCGACCACCAGCACGTGCCCCGTGACCAGCGAGCCGGCCTCCGAAGCCAGGTAGATGGCAGCCGCGGCCACGTCCTCCGGCTCGCCCATGCGTCCCAGCGGGATGTTGTTGAGGAAGAACTCGGCCATGCCGGGCTCATCGCGCATCTTCTTCTCGATGAGGGCCGTCTTCACGTGGGTCGGGGCGATGGCGTTGACGCGGATGCCGTGGCTGGCCCACTCGATGGCGAGCGTCCGCGTGAGGGCGTTGACCGCGCCCTTCGAGGCCGCGTAGTTGGCGTTGCCGGTCGTGATGCCCACCAGGCTCGTGATGGACGAGATGTTGATGATGCGGCCCGCGATGCCACGCTCGATCATGTGCCGGCCCACGGCCTGGTCGAAGAGCCAGACCCCGGTGAGGTTGATATCCAGGACGCGCGACCACTGGGCGAAGGTCATGGCCTCTGCGGGCGCCCGGTCGCCGATGCCGGCATTGGCGACCAGGACATGGATGTCACCGAGGCCCTCGAGGGTCGCTGCCAACGCATGCTCGACCTCGTCCGGGCGCGAGACGTCGCAGCCGATGGCGATGGCGTCGCTGCCGGCAGCGCGGATGCCATCCGCCACAAGCGCGGCCGCGGTCTCGTCCAGGTCCACGGCGGCGATGCGGGCGCCGTATTGCGCAAAGGCCTCCGCGATGCAGCGGCCCAGGCCCGAGCCAGCGCCGGTGACGAGGGCGGTGCGGCCGGCCAGCGAGAACAGGTCGCTCAGGTCACGCGTCATGGTGTGCCCTCTCCGGATGCGGCGGAGCGCTCCAGCATGCGAACCACGATATCCCGGCCGGGACCGCGGATGTGATCGTCCACGGCACGGGCCACCCGATCGGCATCGCCGCTGCTCAGGACCGCCAGCAGGTCACGGTGGCGTCGCACGACGACCTCCGGGTGAGGCCGATAGAAGTCGATGTACGAGAGCAGACGGCGGCTGTGCGCCTGGATGGCGGCCAGGTGCTCGATGAGCAGCTCGTGATCGGACAGGGCGGACAGGGCCGTGTGGAAGTCCATGTCCGCGGCGATCATGCCGGGCACGTCAGCAGCCGTACCGGCCCGCTCGATGGCTTCCACGTGACGCGCCAGGTCGGCCATGGCGGCCTTGTCCAGGTTGCCCCGCTCCACCGCCAAGCGGGCAGCGAGGGATTCGAGGGTCGCCCGGAGCGTGTAGACCTCTTCGGCACGCTTGGGGGTCAGGGTCGAGACCACGGCACCGCGGTGGGTCGTGCGGGTCACGAGACCGAGGCTGCCGAGCTCGCGCAGCGCCTCCCGGACCGTGCCTCGCGAAGTGCCCAGCTCCTCTGAGAGCTGCAGCTCTGTCAAGGGCTGACCGGGCGCATAGCTACCCACGATGATGCCGTCGCGGATGTGCGCCACCACGGCATCCGTGAGGCTCGGTGGGCGGTCGAGGATCGCAGGCTCCATCGTCGGCTCCGAGGCGGCAGGTCGACTGCACGGTCGCTTGTTGGATTGTACTACAATCGGACGCAGTGGTGCATGGATGGCGCACATCGCGCCTCTGACGCCACCCGAATGGGAGCGCGCCGATGGCAGCCACACTGAGGTTCTTCGGCACGGCGGCCTATGAGCTGATCACGGAGTCCGGCGCCCGAGTCCTGATCGACCCGTACCTCGATTCGAACCCGGCCAGCCCGGTGAAGGTGGCCGAGCTGGACAAGGTCGACCTCGTCCTGGTGACTCACAACGCCTACGACCATGTCGGCGAGGCGGCGGACATCCTCAAGCGCGACGGCTGCCCGGTCATCTGCGCCAAGGACGTGGCACACAGCCTGACGACCGTCAAGGGAGTGGATCCCGACCAGATCCGGGTCACCATCTGGGGCATCCCGATGGAGGTCGCCGGGGTGCGCGTGCATCCCGTGGAGAGCCACCACTGGTCGTTCTCGGTGACGCCGTCGGGCGAGCTCCTGTCAGGGCCGGCGATGGGCTTCATGATCGACGCTGCTCCCGGCGTGCGCCTCTACCACCAGGGCGATTCAGCCATGACCTACGACTTCCGCCTCTTCGGCGAGCTCTACCACCCCACCCACGGCCTCATGGTCGTGGCGCTTCCGGAAGATTCGCTCCCCCACTTCGAGGTCTACCGGGGCGGCGAGACGAATGTCCAGGAGGCCGTCCTGGCAAGCCAGTGGTTGGGCCTGCGGCACGTCATCGCCAGTCACTACCAGTACCCCTCGCACCCTGACGTGCAGCGTTTCGTCCAGCTCATCGAAGCCCACCGGGCCGCGGGTGACTGGTCGCCGGAGGTCTCCGTCCCGGCACCGGGCGAGACCATCGAGCTGCATCCCTGAGCCAGCGACCAGAACGGTCAGGAGTCACGGCATGAGACATCGGATGACGTCCACCGAGAACTGCGACGCCGTCGAGACCTTCGAGCGGGACGTCCTCGTCCCCCTCGCGGCGCCTGCCGGGCTCGATCACGAGCAGCAGCGCGGGATGTACCGGCGCATGCGCCTCATCCGCGAGTTCGACACCGTGGTCAAGGATCTCTGGAAGCAGGACTTCATCTACGGGCTGGCGCATTCGTACGTCTGCGCCGAAGCCATCGCGGTGGGGGCCTGCACGGCGCTCGAGCCATCCGACTACATCACCAGCACGCATCGCGGCCACGGCCACACCATCGCCAAGGGGGGTGACCCGCGCCGCATGATGGCCGAGCTCATGGGTCGCGCCGACGGCTACAACAAGGGCAAGGGCGGCTCCATGCACATCGCCGCGGTGGACATGGGCATGCTCGGTGCGACGGGCATCGTCGGCAGCGCCATGCCCATCGCGGTCGGGGCCGGGCTCACGGCCAAGACGCTGGGCAAGTCATTCGTGACGGTCTGTTTCCATGGCGACGGCGCCACCAACCAGGGCGTCTGGCACGAATCGATCAACCTGGCGGCTGCCTGGGACCTGCCTGTCATCTTCCTCTGCGAGAACAACCAGTGGGCCATCAGCCTGCCCTATGAGCAGGCTACCCGGAACCCCACGGTCTCCGATCGCGCCAAGGGCTATGGCATCCCCGGCGTCACCGTCGACGGCTTCAACCCCTTCGCGGTCTACGGCGCGGTGCGCGAGGCTGCCGAGCGGGCGCGGGCGGGCGGCGGGCCGACGCTCATCGAGGCCCGCTTCTACCGCTACATCGGGCACTTCGTGGCCGACGACGAGTCCTACCGCGACACCGAGTGCAATCGCCAGTGGGAGCGCTTCGACCCCATCGTGCGGATGGGCACCTACCTGCTGGAGCAGGGCATCACCTCGGCCGAGTGGATCGCACAGGCGGACGCAGAGGCCGTAGCCGCCGTCGAGGATGCGGTCGAGTTCGCCAAGGCGGCGCCGGAGCCCGCGCTTGACACGCTCTACGAGGGCCTCTACTCACCGGAGTCCATGCGCCAGCAGGAGCTGACACGATGACCACCCAGATGCCCGCCGGCCCTCGAGCAGAGTCACCCGCCGTCCGGCGCCTGACCGTCAAGCGCGCCATCAACGAGACGCTGCGCGAAGAGATGCAGCGCGACCCCACGGTCATCATCCTGGGCTGCGACGTGGGCGTCCGCGGCAACCCCTTCGGCGTCACCAAGGGCCTCTACGAGGAGTTCGGAGCCGCCCGCGTCCTTGACACGCCGATCTCCGAGGCAGCCATCGTGGGTAGCCTCGCTGGGCGCGGCCGCCACCGGCCTGCGGCCGGTCGCGGAGATCCTCTTCAGCGACTGGATCACCATCGGCATGGACCAGCTCGTCAACCAGATCGCCAAGATCCGCTACATGTTCGGCGGCGCCATCAGCGTGCCGCTGGTCATCCGCGCGCCGGTCGGTGCCGGTGGCGGCCAGGCCGCCCAGCATTCCCAGTCCTTCGAGAACTGGTTCAGCGCCGTCCCCGGGCTACAGGTCGTCATGCCCTCCACGCCCGCAGACGTGGTGGGGTTGCTGCGCACGGCGATCCGCAGCGACGATCCGGTGCTCTTCTTCGAGCACAAGCGCGGCTACGAGATCAAGGGCGACGTGCCCGAGGGCGAGTACACCATCCCCTTCGGCGTGGCCGACGTCGTCCGCGAGGGTCGCGATGTGACGGTGGTGGCCATCTCGATCATGCGCCACAAGACCATGACCGTCGCCACGGAGCTGGCCGCGGAGGGCATCGAGTGCGAGGTCATCGACCCGCGCACCATCTACCCCTTCGACTACGACACGGTGCTGGCGTCGCTGCGCAAGACGCGGCGCCTCGTGGTCGTCCACGAGGCCAACCGGCGCAGCGGCATCGGCGGCGAGATCGTCTCCCAGGTCGTCGAGCGCGGTTTCGATCTGCTCGACGCAGCGCCGCGCATCGTGGCCGGGCTGGACGTGCCCATGCCCTACAACCGTGGGCTGGAGGCGCTCGTCATCCCCAACGAGACACGCATCAGGGACGGCATCCTCGCCGTGCTGGACCGCTGAGCGACAGGAGGCAAGGCAACGACTCATGGCCACGCTGTTCGCGCTCCCCAAGCTGGGCATGAACCAGGAGGAAGGCGAGGTCGTCAGCTGGCTCGTCAACGAGGGCGATGAGGTCACCGAGGGGCAGCCCATCGTCGAGGTCGAGACGGACAAGACCACCGTGGAGCTGGAGGCCACGGCCAGCGGCCTCGTCGCCCGGATCCTCCACCGTGCCGGCGACATCGTGCCCATCAACGGCGTCCTCGCGGTCATCCTCGCCCCTGGCGAGGCGCTGCCCGACGAGATCCCGGACACCATCGCCTGAGCCACCAGGAGAGGACCACCATGACCATCGAGGCCGCCGCGCCAGCACCCCGCAGGATCGCCGGCGACGGCGCTCCCGATGATCCCGGCCTCACCCGGGTGACCCTCTCGCCGGCGCAACTGGCGGCCACCCCGAAACGCACGCTGGGCCAGGCCATCCTCGTCATCGAGACGATCCGGCGCTTCGAGAAGTGGCTGCTCGACAATGCCGGGCTCGTCCATGGTCCGCTGCACTCCAGCATCGGGCAGGAGGCCACGGCGACGGGCGCCGCCCTGGCCCTGCGCCGGTCCGACTGGCTGACCTCTACCCACCGGGCCCACCACGATGTCGTGGCCAAGCTGCTGCTGGCCGCCACGCCGGAGGACTTCGAGCCGTTCACCGCCGACACCGTGGCCGAGGGCATGGTCGTGCCGGTGCAGCGCACCCTGGCCGAGATCATGGGCCTCGAGCAGGGCCTCTGCCACGGTCGCGGCGGCTCCATGCACCTCTGGGATCGCGAGGGCGGCGTCATGACGACCGCCATCGTGGGTGGCGGCATCCCGGCGGCTGGAGGCTATGCGCTGGCGTCCAAGCTGCGCGCGACGGGTGATGTCGGTGTGGCCTCCTTCGGCGATGGCGCCATGCAGATCGGCGCCTTCCACGAGACGGCCTCGCTGGCCCGAGCCTGGGACCTGCCGCTCATCCTCCTGCTTGAGAACAACCAGTACTCGGTGGCCACGAACGTCATCGAGACGGCCGGCTTCGCGCAGCTGGGGCTCCGGGCGCGCGGCTATGACATGCCCGCCATCGTCGTCGATGGCATGGACCCCATCGCGACCATGGAGGCCATGCGCCAGGCTCGCGAGCACGCCGTGAGTCGTGGGCCGATCCTCGTCGAGGCCATCACCTACCGCTACTACCACCAGAACGGGCCGCTGCCGGGCAGCGCCTTCAAGTACCGCAGCAAGGAGGAGGAGCAGGAGTGGCGCGCGCTCGATCCCAGCGTCGCCTGGCCGCGACGCCTGGTCGAGTCGGGCCTGCTGACCCAGGACGAGGTGGTGCATGTGCAGGGTCTCGCCCGAGCGCTCGTCGCACGCTGCGTGGCAGCCCTCACCGTCGAGACGCCCGAGGGTACGCACGTGCCGCCGGAGCTCTACCCGCCGCTGGCTGACACGAGGCGCGGCATGCTGGGACCCGGCCTGCCCGACCTGCCGCGCTGACCTGCTGGACGAGACGCCCGCCCGCCGAGAGCCAGCAGATCACCTACACGGAGGCCATCCAGGGCGTCATCGGCCGTGCCCTGGAGCGCGACCCGGAGGCCTTCGTCCTGGGCGAGGAAGTGGGCCACCTCGGCGGCGGTGTCATGGGACTCACCAAGGGCGCCCTGGCCAGCGCGCCGGGGCGGGTCCTCTCCACGCCCATCTGCGAGAACGGCTTCACCGGCGCGGCGCTCGGCGCGGCCTTGGCGGGCATGCATCCCATCGTGGAGTTCATGTATCCCGACTTCGTGCTGGAAGCCACCGACCAGCTCTTCAACCACATCGCCAAGAGCCGCTACATGTTCGGCGGAGACCACGAGGTCCCGATCGTGGTGCGCACCCAGGTCAGCCGCGGTCGCGGCTACGGACCGCAGCACAGCACCGACCCGGCTGCGCTCTTCGCCACCTTCCCAGGCTGGCGCGTGGTCTCACCGACCACTCCGGCCGACTACGTGGGCTGCTTCAACGCCGCCCTGTGGTGCCGCGACCCGGTCATCGTCATCGACGACCATCGCCTGGCCAAGACATCCGGCCCGCTGCCGGCGGCCGGCTTCGACCATGTCACCCCCATCGGGAAGGCACGCCTCGTGCGGGCCGGCTCGGATGTCACCGTGGTGTCGTGGGGCTATGGACTCCTGCGTGTGCTGGAAGTGGTGGAGTCGCTGTCCGCCAGGGGCATCGAGGCCGAGGTCATCGACCCGCGCTGGCTGGACCGCGCCAGCTTCGACCGGGAAGCGGTGCTGGCTTCGCTGGCCCGGACAGGCGCCCTGGTCATCGCCGAGGATGCCCTGCGCTCCAACTCGATGGGCAACCAGATCCTCGACTACCTCTTCCCTGAGGCCTTCGAGCTGCTGCGGACGGCACCGCTGCGGGTCACCGGCCAGGACGTCTACTCGCCGGTCTCCAGGCCCCTCGAGACCCACGTCCACATCCAGGATGCCGACATCGAGACCGCGCTCGTCACGGCGGCCACGGCGGCCACTGCCAGGCGGGCCCCAGCGTGAGGTTCACCCCGTGAGCACATCCGTCCGGATGCCCAACCTCGGCGCCGAGGCGACCGAAGGCCGGGTCAGCAGTTGGCTCAAGAGCGCCGGCGACCCGGTCACGGAAGGCGAGGCCATCGCCGAGATCGAGACGGACAAGGCGACCTTGGACCTGGAGGCGCCGGCCACAGGGGTCCTTCGCGAGATCGTCGTGCCGGCCGGTGCGGACGCCCCCGTTGGCGCCGTGCTGGCCACCATCGAGGACGCGTAGGGTCGGGCGCAGGCGCGGCACCTGCCAGATCAACGCCGACACCGCGTCCACGCCGACGATCGGAGGGCGCCGCCACATCTTCATGTCGCCAGTGACTGAACGGGCCGCGCGCGTCGCGGAGCTGATCACGGCTGACGTTCCAGGTCGCTCCCGCGGTGTCGTTCCAGTCGGCAGCGACATGAACTGACGTCCCGGCTGCTGCACCAGTCACAGGAGACATCGATCCGCCAGGCTCACCCCGCCGCGCCGTCAGTTCAGTCACCCGCGGCATAGCCAGCCGTCGAAGCGCTGATGGCGGAGCCGCTCCCCGTAGGTGGCCGGCGTGGCTGCGGCTCCTGGCGCAACCGCGGCTCGCTGGCTCCAACCCAGCCCCTGGTTCAACCGCGTCGGCTGCCCAGGCCTCGCTCTCCCAGCAGGAGGTGCTGCACGAGCAGGAAGAAGAGCACGGCAGGCAGGGTCAGCATGACAGCGCCCGCCATCAGCAGGGGCCAGTCGGAGGGATCCAGCTGCTGCAGCTGACGCAATCCCAAGGGCAGCGTGTAGAGATCCTGCGAGCGCAGGTAGAGCAGCGGGCTGATGAAGTCGCTCCAGTAGAGGATGAAGGTCAGCACCGACACGGCGATCGTGGTGGGGATCGACAGGGGCAGGGCGATGCGCCGCCAGGTCGCAAGCGGACCGGCGCCGTCCAGCCGTGCCATCTCGAACACATCGGCGGAGACACGCCGGAACGTCCAGAAGTACAGCAGCACGAAGAGCGGGCTCGTGCCGGCCAGGGCCGGCACGACGAGCGCCAGCAGGGAATCGGTCAGGCCCGCCCAGCGGAAGAGCAGGAACCGTGTCAGCCAGAGGGCCGTCACCGGCACCATCAACAGCGCCACGGAAAGCACCACGAGGACCAGCCGCGAGCGACGCTGCAGGAGCGCCATGGCGAAGCCGGCCAGCGAGGCCGTCACGATCGTCAAGGGCACGGCCAGGGCCACCACGGCCAGCGAGTTGAGCAGGTAGCGGCCGAACGGCAGCAGCTCGAAGACCGTGCCGTAGTTGCCAACGGACAGGCGAGGTCGGCAGCCACTCCACGGTCTGCGCTGGAGGCAGGCCCGGCTGTCGCAGGGAGGCGCTGAGCATCCACCACAGCGGCAGCAGGAAGAGGACGGCCACCAGGAGTGGCACGACGTGGCTGCGCATGCCCCGGATGGCGCGCTGACGCCGCCCGGCCGTGGGCGCATCCGGGCGAGAGCGACGGGGGCTGCCCGGCTCAGACATCGCCCGTGTATCCCCGCCGCCTGAAGAGCCACCAGGTGGCCAGGATGAGCGCCGCGCTGGCCAGGAACACCAACAGCATGAGCGCCGAACCTGGCCCGAAGCGGAAGCGGTCGAAGGCCTCCTCGTAGGTCAGCAGCGGCACGAAGAGCGTGGCGTAGTAGGGATCGCCGCCGGTCATCACGAAGGACGGCGTGAACGTGAGCTGGAAGCTCAGGATGATGTCGCGGAAGGTCAGCAGCACCAGCCAGGGCAGAAGCAACGGCAAGGTGAGGTAGCGGAAGGTGCCCCACCGTCCGGCGCCGTCCACGGCTCCGGCGTCGAGCGTCTCGCGCGGCAGGCCCCGCAGGGCAGCCAGGAGGATCACGAAGCCCTCACCGATCTGGAAGAGCGCCATGATCACGAAGGGGTACCGTGCCGTGGACTCGTCCGCCAGCCAGGCCGGCATGGGCAGGCCCAGGGCGGCAAGCGCCTGGTTGACCGGCCCGTAGAGCGGGTTGAAGACCCACAGCCAGATGAGCGCGTATGCGACGTCCGGGATGATCGTCGGCAGGTACACGGCGGCCCGGTAGCCGCCTACCCCGCGGCGGGGCCGGAAGAGCAGCAGCGCCAGAGCCAGGGCGCCGATGATGCGCAAGGGGACGGCCAGGACGATGAAGAGCAGCGAGTTGGCGAAGGCGGTCGTGACCGTGGGGTCGGCGGCCAGCATCCGGAAGTTGGCGAAGCCCACGAAGACCGGCGGCGAGAGCGCATCGTAGGACGTGAACGCCAGCACGCCGGACATGAGGGCCGGCAGCGCCACGAGCAGCAGGGTGCCCAGCAGGTATGGCGCCAGCAGCAGCCAGAGGCCCGTGCGCCAGGACAGCGAGATGCGCGTCAAGGGGCTCCGATCGTCACCGGGCCGCCGGGCCCTAGCCCTCCTCGCCGGCGAAGAAGGGCAGCGTGCGCGTGATCATGGCGTCGATGGCCTCGTCCACCGTGGCCTGGCCGTAGAAGGCCCGCTCGAGCTCGTCGCCGGCCAGCTCCTCCACATCCACCCAGCCGGCCATGACGGGGACCTCACGCAGGATGGGGATGGTCTCAAGGAACACCTGGCTGTTGGCCGGCATGGCCTCCGGGTCCAGGAAGGCCTCCGACTCGGCCACCTCGCTGAGCGAGGGCACGGTACGCCCCGACTCGGCCACGATGGCCTGACCCTCCGGGGAGTTGGCGAACTCGATGAACGTCCAGGCGGCATCCTTGTCCTGCGCCGCGCCGGCCATGCAGTACCCGTCCGAGTGGAGGATGCCAGCGGCCTGCTCCTCTTGCGGCAGCGGCGCCACGTCCCAGTCGAAGGCCTCGATCTGCCGGAAAGTGGGCACGGCGCGACGGCTGTCGAGGAACATGGCCAGGCTGCCATCAAGGAAGCGGCTCTCGCTGTCCTGGGCGGCCTCGGCGGACGCGTCAGGCACGACACCGTGCTCGGTCTGCAGGGCCACGAACCACTCGATGGCCTCTCGTGCGGCGCGCGAGTCGACCGCGAGGCGCAGAGGCGCGCCGACCTGCTCGGTCACCACGAGCTCTCCTCCGTTCTGCCAGATGAAGGGCGCCACCCGGAAGATGGAGGCTTCGGTGCCCAGTCCGTACTGGTCGGTCTGGCCGTCGCCATCGAGGTCCATCGTCAGCGCCTCGGCGGTGGCCAGGAAGTCATCCCAGTTCCAGTCATCGGCTGGGTAGGCTAGTCCGGCCGCGTCGAAGAGGTCCTTGTCGTAGTAGACGACCAGACTGGAGACGTTCTGGGGGATGCACATGAGCTCTCCCCGCCAGCGGAAGGGACCGATGGCCTCGGGATAGAAGTCGGTCTCGGCGATGACGTCACTACCACGCAGGTACCGCTCCAGCGGCTCGAGCACGCCGCGGGCCGCGAACGCCGCGTAGCGGCGGTAGTTGATGAGGGCCACGTCCGGTGGGCTGCCGGCCGCGAAGTCGGCCCCCAGGCGCAGCCGGTAGTCGCTCTGGCTGGGGATGTGGATGAGTTCGATGTCGATATCCGGGTGGCCGACCTCGAAGGCGGCCACAAGGGATCTCGTAGGCGGCCAGCTCAGCAGGGTCGCCGAAGACCATGAAGGAGACGTGGCGGGCCTCATCGGCACTGCGGACCCCCGCCGGCTGGGCGGCCAGCAACCCGCTGGCCACGAGGAGCGCCGCGAGCAGGGTGAGGCTGGCGGTTCGTGCCGCGTGAGCAGGGATGGCGCAGGTGGCTGGCCGACGGGGAATGAACAAGGCTTGGCTCCCGGGAATGACGGAGGTCGTGAGGCCGATAGGATATCGAGGATGGCTGAACCGACCCCGGCACCCCTCCCTCGACCGGCATCGGCCTGGGCGACCGTGCTGCTCGTGACTGGCCTTGCCTACCTCGGACTGGGCTTCCTGTTGGCCATCGCCTACGTCTTCGGGGGCGTGCAGTCCTCGCTCTTCCCGACGGGCTGGCTGTTCCCGGCCGTCCTCATCGCGAGCGGGGCGCTGATGGCGGCGCGACGGCGCTTCGACCTGGTGGCCACGCTCTGGGGCGGGCTGACGCTGGTGGTCTTCATGCTCAACGTGCTCGTCTACATGAACGCCCTGGACCGGGGCCTCGACGATGCCGCTGCCTTCGACGCGGCCCTCATCGTGGCCGGCTTCGGCCTGCTGGCCCTCGTGCTGCGGCCCGGATTCCGTTCCTGACACGTCCCGGTCGGTCACACGACCGACACACCAGGCAGGTGCGATTCCGCGCTATCCGGTGTAGGCTCGCGCGACAACGGGGCTGACTGGAGGGAAGGCCGCCGACAGATCCCCCAACCGGGACGCCCGACCCGGAGCTGCAAGGCCGAAGAGGTACCTCTGGCGATGTCGATGACGAAACCCCCTCGACGTGGGCGTCGCGGGCTGGCAACCTGCCTGACCGTGACTGCCCTGCTCCTCGTGTCAGGATCCGCGGTGCTGGCGACGGACACGGGCACCACCGGGTCGACGGACCCGGATCTGCCGACGAGCGGCCAGGTCTCCGATGAGGCCCCGAGCGCCGACCTGCGTGCCCAGCTCGACGACCTGAGCCTGCGCTACGAAGAGCTGTCTGCCGACAACATGTCGCTGCAGCAGGCCGTGGACGATCTTTCCGCCGAGCGCGACCAGATGGCGCGGACATTGAGCCACTTCGACGACGTGTACGAGCCCATGGAGGCGGATCGCCAGCTCCTCTTCGAGCTGCGCAAGGAACTTCCGGAGACACGACCTGAGGCCGAGGCCCAGCTGGAGCGCATACGCTCGCTGGCGCTGGCGGCGGACCCGGCTCACCTGGGCCAGCTCGTCGATCGGCTCGGGGAGGCTGCACCGGTCTTCCTCGATTGGCGCTTCGAGGACCACGTCTCGGATACCGAGGCCGCGCAGGCCTATGTCGACAGCGGTGCCAGCGCCTTCGACACGACCATGAGCGAGTTCCGCAACGAGGTGCTCCTGTCCGTCGCCAACCGGCTGGACGGGATCCTGACCGTCATCGACCGGCTGCGTTGAGGCATCGCGGCCGTCCCATCCCTCACCGCTGCTGATGCTCTCCGCTGGGAGTACCGGACAAGGAGACCCAATGACCACGCCCCGACCTTCATGGCCTGCCGTCCTCGGGCTGGCGACGCTGCTTGCGGCCACGACGGCCTTCCCCGCCGCCGCCGAGGAGGGCGAGGAGGGCTCCCTCGGATCGTCCGTCATCCCACTGCTCACGGCGCGTCCATCAGATCTCCTGGCGCCCATGGGACCGCTGCTGTCAGGTCGGCCCTGGCTCATGACCGAGGGCCTGGATCCCGGCACGGGCGAGATGCCCGGCACGGATCCCCTGACCGGTCCTGACCTGGCCGCTGATGCCGGGACCCAGTCTCCGCGAACGCAGGCCGCCGGGGCCGGCGCGCCCGTGCCGTACCGCGAACCCGGCCCGGCCTTCTCGCGCAACATCCTGGTCACACGCGACTTCGGGACCGCGACCTATCAGACGGAGCCCCACATCGAGGCCAACCC
Source organism: uncultured Chloroflexia bacterium (assembly GCA_963825995.1). Taxonomy (GTDB): domain Bacteria; phylum Chloroflexota; class Limnocylindria; order Limnocylindrales; family CSP1-4; genus JAFMJV01. Next base: position 208,967 of record CAWGVH010000006.1, on the reverse strand, counting down.
GAACGACCCCGGGCACCTCGTGCTGGGCGTCATCGACTACTCCTTCCCGGCCATGTCCTCCTACGTCTCCTTCGACGGCGGCGAGCGCTGGGAGGGCCCCTTCCAGGTGCCCTACCTGCCCGAGGACCTGGTGGCCGGCGGGGACCCGGTCATCGCCTTCGATCGCGACGACAACGTCTACATGAACTACATCTCCATCGGCGTCGATGAGTTCGACCTGGGCCCCGTGGCGATCGAGGCGGAGGTCTCCAGCATCGCCGTGGCCCGCTCGGAGGACGACGGCTTCACGTGGCCGGTGCAGATCTCGGCCGCGCGCAGTCGCGTCAACACGGACGGCCTGGAGGCGGACCGCTTCGGGCGGTTGCGTGGCACGGTCGACATCAGCTTCCTGGACAAGCCCTGGATGGCCTCGGGGCCGCACCCGGACGACCCCGAGCGCGACGTCCTGTATGTCACCTACACGAACTTCGACCTCAGCTACGAGATCCTCTACATCGGCGAGATCCCCAACCTGCTGCCCACGGAGATGCGCACCACCATCGAGTTGGTGGCTTCCGAGGACGGCGGCCAGACGTGGAGTGACCCGGTGGCCGTCAGCCCCACCGTGCGGCGCGCCTACGGCGAGCAGGGCGACGGCAGCGAGGCGGCCGGCGTCTTCGGCACGCTCCGCGTCGTGCAGGGCAGCCAACCCACGATCACGCCGGACGGCGCCGTGCACGTGGCCTGGATGGACAGCACTGACGACGACTCCCAGAAGGGCGTGGGCGAGATCTGGATGGCCAGCTCGAGCGACACCGGTCGCACCTGGTCAGCCCCGGTGGTGGCCTCCTCCTTCAACGAGCCGGAGTTCCGGCCACGCAGCGCCTACTTCCGCTTCTGGGCCACGGCGTTCCCACAGATCGCCTCGGCACCGGATGGCTCGATCCACATCGCCTACACGGCCAGGCCCTCGGACAAGCCCAACGACGACGGCGACATCTTCCTCGTGTCCTCGCGGGACGGCGGCGCAACGTGGAGCCGCCCCAAGGTCCTCAATGACGATGACACCGAGCACGTCCAGTTCTTCCCCTCCATCGACGTCGGCCCTGATGGGGCGGTGCACGTGATGTGGGGCGACATGCGCGACGACCCCCATCAGACTCGCTACCACATCTACTACACGCGCTCCGACGACGGCGGCGAGACCTTCGGCTTCGTCAACGAGGAGCTCGACCTGCGCTCCGGCGACACGCGCGTGACGGACTTCCCCTCCAACCCCAACTACGCCTTCCCGCGAGGCCTCTTCATCGGCGACTACTTCTCCATCGCCGCGACGGAGGACGACGTCCACCTGGCCTGGTCGGACTCCCGCCTCGGAGAGTTCGGGCCCATCAACCAGAAGATCGCCGTGGCGCGCACGGAGGCCGTGCCAGCGCCGGAGCTCTTCATCTCACCGCCCTCCGGCCCGGGCGGCCAGGAGGTCACGCTGCAAGGCTTCGACTTCCAGCCCGACATGGGCATCTTCGTGCAGCTGGGCGACAGCACCATCTCCACGCTGCGCTCGGACCTCGACGGAGAGTTCACGGCTCGCATCTACATGCCCATCACCAGCCAGGGCAGCCAGACCATCTCGGTCTTCGACGAGTCGGGCAACGGCGCCAACACGTCCTTCTTCACGGAGTTCGGCTTCGGCGACATCCAGAAGCTCCTTGAGGACCTCCAGCAACAGCTCGGCGACGGTGCTGCCAGCGCCAACCCCGAGGCGTCAGCGACCCCCAGCGGCGACGAGGGCTAGACGATGGCGAACATGTCGACGCCCCGCGCCCGGCTCGGGTCGTTCCGGCCGGTGGTCCGGATCAGCCTGACGGTGCTGCTGCTGCTGGCGGCGCAACTGCCCGGCGCGGTGGCCGCCCAGGACGACGCGGAGGCCTACCAGCCTCCCCATGACAAGCCCGGTCCGGCGGCCGAGCGCCTCCTCTACAACTCGTTCTTCGTCGACCGCGCCCCGCTGGACATCGCTGCCGGCAACATGGACATCTACCTGTACGGCCTCAAGACAGAGGCGGCCCAGGAACTTCGCGGCAGCGAAGACGTCAAGCTCATCGACGCGCCGGCCACGACGGTCTCGCTGCTGCTCAACCCGGCACCCGCGCCGGAGGGTGAGCTCAACCCCTTCGCCATCCCCGAGGTCCGGCAGGCCATGCAGTACCTCGTCAACCGGGAATCCATCGCACAGGACGTCTACCGTGGCGCGGCGCAGCCCATGATCACCCACGTCGGCCCGTCCGACCCCGACTTCCTGACCGTCTACGACATCGACCGTGGGTCGGGCATCACCTATGACCCGGAGCTGGCCCGCAGCCTCATCGGCGAGGCCATGACCGCCGCGGGGGCGGAGCTCGTGGACGGCCTCTGGCAGTACGAGGGGCAGCCCATCCGCATCAAGCTCGTAGGCCGTGTCGAGGACGAGCGCCGCGACATCGCCGACATGGTCCGCGCTGAGCTCGAGCAGGCCGGCTTCGAGGTCGCCATCACCTACGAGCAGTTCGCGCCGGCCGTGCAGAAGGTCTACTCGAGCGACCCGGCCTCCCTCGAGTGGCACATCTACACGGAGGGCTGGGGCCGCGGCGCGCCGCAGCGCTACGACGTCGGCAACGTCAACTCCTTCAATGCTCCCTGGCTGGGCAACATGCCCGGCTGGCGCGAGGAGGGCTTCTGGCAGTACGAGAACGCCGAGCTCGATGAACTGGGCAAGAAGCTCTACCGGGGCGAGTTCGACAGCCGCGAGGAGCGCGACGAGATCTACCGCACCATGACCGCGGCCGGTCTCGACGAATCCATCCGCGTCTGGCTGGCCACCGTCAACAACAGCTTTCCGGTCGTCGCGAGCATGGAGGGGCTGACGCGCGACCTGGTGGCCGGGCCGCGCAACCCGTGGGCCCTGCGTGAGGCCTACGTGCCCGGCTCCGATGACGTCCGCGTCGGCCACCAATGGGTCTGGACGGAGCGCACCACCTACAACCCCGTCGGCGGCCTCGGCGACGTCTACTCGGTCGACCTCTGGCGCAACCTGACCGACCCGCCCATCTGGAACGACCCCTTCACGGGCATCCCCCAGCCCTTCCGCGCCACCTACGAGGTGGAGACGGCCGGACCGGACGGCACCCTGGAGGTGCCCGCCGACGCGCTGACCTGGGACGTCGAGTCCAAGACCTGGGTGCCCGTGGCACCCGGGACGCAGGCCGTCAGCAAGGTCACCTTCGACTACTCTCGGTACACGGGCAGCAACTGGCATCACGGCCAGCCCATCACGATGGCCGATGCCATCTACTCCATCGCGCAGACCGTCGACCGTGCCTATGACCCGGAGAAGGCCAAGATCGAGACGGCCCTGGCGGCCACCGCGCGCCCGGTCCTGGAGACCTTCAAGGGCTACCGGATGACCGATGACGACCACCTCGAGGTCTATGTCGACTACTGGCACTTCGACGCGGACCACATCGCTGCCTACGCCAGCCCGGTCAGCTTCGACATGCCCTGGGAAGTCAAGGCCGCCATGGACGACCTCGTCTTCGAACAGCGGCGCGCGGCCTACAGCGACACGGCCGCCAGCCGCTACAGCGTGCCGTGGCTGAGCCTCGTCCTGGAGCGCGATGCCGGCCTCGTGGACCGCACGCTGCGCGACATGGAGCGCGACGAAGTCGTCCCGCCCGGCGTCTTCGAGTTCGGCGACCGCACGCTCGTGACGCCGGAGGAAGCAGTGGCGCGCTACCAGGCCGCCCAGGCGTGGTTCGACGAGAAGGAGCACCTCGTCATCAGCGACGGCCCCTTCTACCTCGAGCAGTTCGACCCGCCCGCGCAGTTCGCGGAGCTGCGCGCCTTCCGCGATCCGAGCTACCCCTTCAAGCCGGGCGACCTCTACCGCGGTGAACCACCCGAGCTGTCCATCGACGAGATCAGCGCCGAACCGGTCGTGCCAGGTGAGGACGCGGTCGTCACGGCGACCGTCACCGGACCGGGCACGGTGGGGCTGCATTACCTGCTGCTCGACCCGGCCCTGGGCGAGGTGGTCGTCGAAGGCCAGGCGGAGCAGACGGATGACGGCCAGTACGCGGTCACCGTCCCTGCCGACGTCACCGCCGCGCTCTTCCCTGGCTTCTACCAGCTCTACCTGGCGGCCGAATCCAATTCGCTGGCGCGCATCACCGAGCGGCAGGTTGACCTCGAGGTGGTCCCCTGAGCGTGCCGCTGACCATCCCGTAGCACGCCCGGAGGGCTGACCAGAGCGTGGGCCCATCGCTGCTGCGCCCTATCCTCGTGCGCGCCGCCAGCCTGGGCGCCGTGCTCATCATCGTGCTCGTGCTGCTGGTGCTCACCCTGGGCGCCACGGGCTATTCGGACCGCATCCTGGGTGCCCAGGTCGGCGAGGAGCTGCGAGCGCTCCGCACGAGCCTCTCGCAGACCATCAGCGACCCGGATGCCGTGGAGGACGTCGTCGAAGCTCGGCGAACGGAGCTGGAGTCGGCCTACGGCCTCGACCGCGCCTGGTACGAGCGCCTGCCCGGCGTGGTCGGCCAGGTGCTCGTCTTCGACCTCGGCGAGGCGCGATCGATCCGTGCCGCCAACGGCAGCAATGACATCGGCGACATCATCTCCGAGCGTCTGCCGCGCACGGTGCTGCTGCTGACGACCTCGCTGCTCATCACGGCCGTCATCGGCCTGCTGGTGGGCGTCTGGCTCTCCACGCGACCGGGCTCGCGCGTCGACCGCATCGTGAGCTACGTGGCCGCCATCACCAACGGCCTGCCGGCCTGGTGGGCGGGCATCCTGCTCATCCTCGTCTTCTCGTTCTGGCTGCGCATCCTGCCCTCCGGCGGCATGTACAGCACGCCACCGCCGGAGGGCGCGGTCGCATCGTTCCTTGACCTTCTCTGGCACGCCCTGCTGCCCATCCTCACGCTGGTGCTGGTGAGCGTGGGGCCCTCGATCTACGTCATCCGGACCCTGACGCTGGACGTGGCCCTCCAGGACCACGTCACCGTGGCGCGGGCCAAGGGCCTGCCGGAGGGCCTCATCCGCCGCCGCCACATCCTGCGCGTGGCGGCCCCGCCCATCGTCACAGGACTCATCCTGGGTCTCGCCGCGACCGTGGGCGGCGCCATCCTCATCGAGACCGTCTTTGCCTGGGAGGGCATGGGGCAGCTCTACTTCAAGACCTTCTCGGGCCAGCCGGACGAGGCCATCATCATCGGCCTGACCTTCATGTTCACGCTCATCTACGTGGGGGCGCGGCTGCTGCTCGAGATCCTGTACGTGTTCCTGGATCCGCGGGTGCGCTACCAGTGAAGCGGCGCGGCCTCCTGCGTGAGGTCCTCGCCAGCGGTGCCGGCAAGCTCGGCGTGGCGATGGCGCTGGTGCTGGGCGTGGCGGCCCTCGTCGTGATGGCCACGTTCCCGCTCGACTTCGGCCCCACGCGATGGTCGGATCCGGCCGCCTGGGCCGACTACCCCAAGGCCGTGCCGCCCGCCTGGAGCGCGGTCTTCTCGGCCAGTCGCCCGGCCGAGCACCGCATCCTGGAAGCTTCGGAGCCCAGTGCATCCGCCGAGCGCGGCGAGGCGCGCGTGGACACCTACGACCTGCCCTTCACCTTCGACGAGGACGAGGCGCCCACCTTCGTCTCCTTCAGCCACGGGGCACTGGCGTTCCAGGACCGGCCGCCCGCCCTCAGCCTTGTGCTCCAGCGACCGGACGGCACCGAGGTGACCCTGCTGCGGTCCACCGTCCGCGGTCCGCGCCCGGGGGAAGAGCCACCCTACGTCCGGAACGACGAGACACCGCTCCGCGTCCTGGTCAGCGCCGAGCCGGAGACGGCGGAGGCCATCGCCGAGCTCTACGCCGAGGCCTACGGCGTGGAGATGCCAGTCTCAGAGATCGCGTCGGACGTGAGCGCGGCGCTCTTCGGCCTGCCCGCCGACGACGGCACGATCGAGCCACTCCGGGGCGACTACACGGCCCAGGTCCGGGTCGCGCTGGCCGACCCGGCCGACACGCTCGACTGGGTGAGGCTCGTGGTCGGCGGCTCCGTCTACGGCCTCCTGGGCACGGACGCCAACGGCCGCGACCTGGCGGAAGGCCTGGCCTTCGGGCTGCCCGTGGCACTGCTCATCGGCCTCGCGGCCGCGACCGTGAGCACGGCCATCGGCACCGGGCTGGGGCTGCTGTCGGGCTACAAGGGCGGGCGCGTGGACCTCGTCATCCAGCGCACCGCTGACGTCGTCAACAACGTGCCGCTGCTGCCCCTGCTCATCTTCTTCGTCTTCATCCTGGGGGCCCACCTCTGGCTCATCCTGCTGCTGCTGGTCGCCTTCAGCTGGCCGGGCCTCACCATCCTCGTGCGCTCCATGGTGCTGGGCCTCTCCGGCAGCCAGGAGGTGGAAGCCGCTCGCGCACTTGGCGCCTCCACGAGCCATATCCTGCGGCGGCACATCTTCCCGCACACGGCGCCCTACGTATTCACGCAGCTCATCTTCTTCGTGCCGGCTGTCATCCTCGCGGAAGCCGGCCTCTCCTTCCTGGGCCTGGGCGACCCGACGCTGCCGACCTGGGGCCAGATCCTGGAGGACGGCTTCCGCAGCGGCGCCGTCTTCCTGGGCTACTGGTGGTGGGTCGTCTCCCCTGGCCTGCTCATCGTCATCACCGCCATGACCTTCATGCTCCTGGCGCTGGCCATGGAGCCCGTCGTCAACCCCCGCCTGAGGCGCGACTGATCCCGATGGACGACCCACGCTCGACAGCGCTGCTCGAGGTCCGCGACCTGCGCCTCGAGTACGCCACCTCGCGCGGGCCGCTGCGGGCCGTCGATGGCATCTCGTTCGACGTCGCCGAGGGCGAGGCGCTGGGCATCATCGGTGAGTCCGGGAGCGGCAAGACCAGCCTGGCCCTCGCGCTCATGCGCCTGCTGCCGCGGAACGCCACGCTGCTGGGCGGCTCGATGCGCCTCGCGGGCGAGGACATCGGCAGCCTCGCGGACGAGGGCTTCCGCCAGCGTGTCCGCTGGAGCCGCATGGCCATGGTCTTCCAAGGCGCCATGCACTCGCTGAACCCGGTCATCCGCGTCGGCGACCAGGTCGGCGAGCGCCTGACGGCGGATGGCCTCGGCAAGCAGCAGGTCGAGGCGCGCGTCGACGAGCTGCTGGGCCGGGTCGGGCTGCCGGCCGGCATCGGTCGCCGGTACCCGCACGAGCTCTCCGGCGGCATGAAGCAGCGGGTGATGATCGCCACGGCCCTCACGCACGACCCGCAGCTGCTCATCCTGGACGAGCCCACCAGTGCCCTCGACGTGAGCATCCAAGCGCAGATCATGAACCTGCTCAAGGAGCTCAAGGCCGAGCGCCGCATCTCGATGCTCTTCATCACCCACGACCTGGCCCTGGCCAGCGACCTGTGCGACCACATCGCCGTCGTCTATGCGGGCCAGCTGCGCGAGCACAGCTCGGCCGAGGAGGTCCTGTCACGGCCGCTCGACCCCTACACCCAGGGGCTCCTGGCGAGCATCCCCAGCCTGCACGCCGAGCGACCACCGCGATTCCTGCCCGGCGCCCCGCCTGACCTGCGAGACGGATTCCCGGGCTGCCGATTCGCGCCCCGCTGTCCGCAGGTCTTCGAAGCCTGCCTGACCGTGGCACCCGAGCTGCGAGCCCCTGCCGGGAACCCGGGCCACACGGCCCGCTGCCTGCTGCTGGACCCAGCCCATGCGGGCGCCCCAGCCGGCCCGCCGACCACTGCCGCTGCTGTCCCGCTGACCGCGGCCGCCACTGACGCCGCCGCGCCCACAGACGAGCCTGCTTCGTGACCACCCCACGCCCGGTGGATGAGCCACTCCTGCGCATCGAGCGTCTCAGTGTCCGCTTCTTCGTGCGCACGTCGTTCTTCGCCACGCGGCCCATCGCCGCCGTGAGCGACGTGGACCTCGACATCGCCACGGGCGAGACGGTGGCCCTCGTGGGCGAATCAGGCAGCGGCAAGACGACGCTCGGGCGCGCCACCCTGCACCTGGTGCCCATCAGCAGCGGACGCATCGTCTTCGAGGGCACGGACGTCGGCGCCCTCGACGGCCCCGGGTTGCGCGCCTTCCGGCAGCGCGCACAGGTCATCTTCCAGGACCCCTTCTCCAGCCTGAGCCCGTACATGCGCGTCGGTGAGATCGTCGAGGAGCCGCTCGTGATCCACGGCCCGCGCTCTCGTGACGAGCGGAGAGCGCGCGTCCTGGCCGCCCTGGAGCAGGTCAAGCTGTCGCCGCCCGCGGAGTTCGCCGAGACGTACCCCCACACGCTCTCGGGTGGGCAGCGGCAGCGGGTCAGCATCGCGCGGGCCATGGTGCTGGGCCCCGACTACCTCGTGGCCGACGAGCCGGTCTCCATGATCGACGCCTCCAGCCGGGCTGAGATCCTCTACCTGCTCAAGGACCTCCAGGCGCAGCGCCGGCTGACGTTCCTGTACATCACGCACGACCTCGCCAGCGCGCGCCACTTCGCCGACCGCATCGCGGTCATGTACGCCGGACGCATCGTGGAACTGGCGCCCGCCGGCCAGCTGGTGGGCGAGGCTCGCCACCCTTACACGAAGGCGTTGCTGGCGGCGGTGCCGGAGCCGGACCCCGCCAACCGCCTGCGACAGCGGGCCGTCGTGGGCGGCGAGCCGCCCGATGCCGGCGCCCTACCAACTGGCTGTGCCTTCCACCCCCGTTGCCCGGTGGCCATCGCCGGTACGTGCGAGCGCGTCATCCCGCCGCTCATCGAGGTCGGCCGGGGCCACCACGTGGCCTGCCACCTCTACCCGGCCGGTGACGGCTACCCGGCCGGTGACGGTGACGGAGCGGGCTCGGACGGCATCGCGGACGGTTCGGCGGAGGACTCGGCCGGTGGCGACTCGGCCGGTGGCGACTCGGCCGGGGCCGACTCGATGACCTCCAGCGCGGCGAGGATGCCGGGGTCCTCGGCCTCCGGGTAGTCGAGCCAGTCGGCCGTGACCTCCACGTCCGGCGTCACGCCCTGGCCCTCCAGGGTGCGACCGTCCGGCAACTGGAAGCCGAAGGTCACGATCTGCAGCAGCGAGCCGTCCGCGAAGTCGATGGTCTGCGCGCCGTGCGTCTGGCCCGATGTCTGGGTGCCGACCACGGTGGCCCGGCCCTGGTCCTGCAGGATGGCCGCGAGCTGCTCGGCATCGGCCTCGGTGGCCTCGTCCACGAGCACGACGACCGGTACGCCGGCGTAGTCGTCGGCCAGGTCGCTGGGCTCGATCTGGATGGGCTCCGTGCCGGAGCGGGAGTGGAAAGCACCCACGTCGCCGGAGACGAAGGGCCGCAGGGCTTCCAGGATGACGCCCGGGGCGCCCTGGTTGGAGCCGCGCAGGTCGATGACCAGCCCCTCGAGCGGCTCGTCGCGGACGAAGCGCGTGAGCGCCTGCTCGATGCCGTCGATGGCCTCCTGACCGGAGAGCGAGATGACGCGCAGGTAGCCCACCCCGGGTGAGTCCTCCAGCCGCCGCGCCTCGGGCAGGATGAGCGGCTCGATGCGGCGCCGCTCGAGGGCCACCTCACGTGGCTCCTGCCCCGGCGAGACGACCGTGAGGGTGACGCTGGTGCCCTCCGGACCCCGGATGTCAGCCACGCGCGCGCAGGGGTCGCCAGCGACAGCGATGACGCGGTCCCGTGGCCTGATGCCCGCCTCCTTGGCGGACCCGCCGTCGAAGACGTACGTGATGCGCAGGCCTTCGCTGCCCTCGCCCGCCGCGCCGGTGTCCACGAGCGCGCCGATGCCGCCGTAGCTGGGGTCCACGGCTTCAGGATCGCCGAGGTCTTCAGGCGCGAAGAAGCCGGTGTATGGATCCTCGAGCAAGGCGACCATCTCGCTCAGCAGCTCGTAGACCTCGTAGGCATTGTCAGTCGAGATGATGAGCGGCGCGTACTCGTCGCCGATGGCATCCCAGTCCAGCCCGTGGGTGTCCGGGTCGACGTAGGCGTCGCGGATGCCCTGCCAGACCCCGTCGAAGAGCCCGATGCGATACTCCTCCGGCATCGAGAGCGTCTCGTTCGCGACTGGCGCCAGCGACGCCTCCGGCTCCACGCACTCCTCGACGACGACCGGGGATGCGGGCGGGGCCGTGGCTGCCGCGGGGCTTGGGCTGGCATCCTGGGCAGCCGTCTGCGCAGCCAAGCCAGCCAGGGCAACGGTTACCGCCAGCACGGTCCCCAGGCCCAGGGCGATGGATCGGTGCTGCCGTGGTTTCATGGTTCCTCCGTAGGGCAGGCGAGAGATCCCCCGGGTCGATGCTACCCCGCTTCGTCAGCAACGGCGATCATGCGCAGCGGCTCACGCCGGTCCCGGCCGAACCACCACGGGGCCGCCGGCCTCGCGCGGAGCGAGCGGTGGCCGCGATCTGCGCCACGGCTTCAGCGCACGAGTTGGACCTCCCCGGTCACGTCGATGCTGAACTCGCCTCCGGGTGCCGTGCAGAAGTTGCTGCCCACGATCTCAGTCCCCGGCAGGCACGCGTCCGCGATCGCCGCCCCCTCCAACCACTTGGCATGCTCGTTGTCGCCGGTGAAGACGATGGCGCCGAAGCCGACGATGTGGTAATAGCCGTTCGCCCCGGTGTCGTCCCCGTAGTCCCAGATCGGGACCCAGACCGGGATCTGGTTGTCGATGTAGAAGCTCAGGTCACCCCACTCGTTGCCGGTGAGGTTGCCGATCTTGTCCTCGCTGCCCGGTTGGTCGACCGCCGTGCAGCAGCCATGCGAGTTCGTGGGTGGCCCGATCTGCGAATCGAGGAAGACCTTGCTCGACTGGCAGCCGTCGTCCGCGACCATCCCCAGGCTGATCGCCCAGTCGCACTTGCCGCCATTTCCCTGGAGTCCGAATTTCAGCCAGCCGAAGCCGCCCGGGATGTTCAGGTGGCCGGACGTCAGATTCTGGTCGATGCAGGTGTCGATGGCTGTCACAGGGCACTCTTCGAGGCTGTTGAACATCGTGTCCTGGATGCCGACGGGCATCACCCCACCCCCGATGCTCGATCCGGGCGTGATGGCCGTGGCGCGCGCCGACGCCACCCAATCGATCACGCCGACGACGCCGAGCAGGAACGGACGCCAGTTGGTCTTGGCCTCCACGACGACTCCGAAAGACCCATTCGGGATGCTCCCGGCGCCGACCACGCTCCCGAGCGCGTTGCCCTCGTCATCCACGTACTGGGCACTGACCAACTGGGCGTCATTCGCCGCCAGGACCGAGTTGATGGCATCCTCGACATTGGCGGCCGTGCCCGAACCGAGCGGTCGCCCCGTCAGCTTCTGGCCGACGATCCGGGTGCCGGCCATGGCCGCGAAGTCCGCGGCATTCTGGACTTCGCGCCGCTGTGCGAAGGCGAAGCCTCCATCGACCACGACTGCCGCGCCAAGGACCAGAGCCGTCAGCATCAATGCGAAGAGAGCGAGGACTTGACCCGCGCTGTGACGAGTGTGCGGAAGGCTCCATCCTGGACTCCTAGTGGATGACCATCGTGGCCGAGCCGCTCAGCGGCATTGAGCTGATGAGAGAGCTGATGACGGGAGTGATGGGCTGGTAGGTGTACTCCACGCGGACGGACACCAGCTCGCCGGAGCCGCTGACGGGGTTGCCGGAGGAATCCTTGCATCCGTTGCCGCCTGAGGCGTCTGTCCAATCACCTGAGGGGGCGAGGTCGCCACCGGTACCGTCGTTGCAGCTGATGTGGACCACCGTGACGGGCCCGACGGCGGCGACCATCCGGTTGACTGCGCCGACGATGTCAGCTTTGAGCGCTGCGACGGTCGGAGGGCACACGTGCGCACCTGGATTCCCCGCTCCGATGGCACTCGCAGAACCGACACAGGCGGCGCCGGTGATTCCGATCCAGCCAGCCTCCGTCGCCGCCAAGCGTGCACCCTCGCGCGCCCCCTGCGAGAGCACCGAGTTGGTGTAGACAAGCCGACCGACATCGATGAGCCCGAAGACGGCGAGCAGGAAGACAGGCAGGACCAGGGCGAACTCGGCCAATCCCTGACCGTTCCGGACCTGCGGAAGCCGGGGAGGACGCAGCGTCATGGGCGCCCTACTTACCCACTGCCATGTCGGAGGTGCAAGGTACGACTCGACCCTTGTGGATCGTCTGGGTCTTGATCTGGTCGGTGCCGGCGTTATTCGTCAGCGTGCCGGTGAAGCCGGCCAGCTGCCACACCTGGAGCGCGGTCTTCCCGCCGGTGTTGTTCCAGAAGCCCTTGTCGTAGTCGGGCACGATGCACGTCGGGACGGGCGTCGGGGTCGGGGTCGGCGGGCGCGGTCGGCGTCGGAGCTGGGGTCGCCCCAGGCGGGAGCGTAGGAGTCGCCGTCGGCGTGGGGGTCGGCGTGGGGGTCGGCGTTGGCGTCGGCGTGGGGAGGGGCGGCTGGCTGGGACCTGCGAGGATGGACACGTCGAGCGGGTTCAGGACTGGAGCCGTAGCTGAAGCAGTCAGCGTCAGCGGCCCACCGAAGAGATCGCCGATGAGCGGCGTCAGGAAGGTGAATGGCTGCCTGGCAGAGACTGTCACCTGTTTGCCGATGCCACCGGCGAACTGCGCGGCGGTGTGGCAGTCGATGGACGTCGCGGTATCCGGAGGGCTGAAGCAGAGCGGCGTGCCGACGGTCAGGCTGCCTTCGCCGCCCTGGCCCTGGACGTTCGCCTCCTTCAAGCCGGCCTCGCTCACGGCGAACTCATAGCTCGCCTGGACGAACGACATGTCGGCGGCATGTGCGGCCGCGTAGTAGGTCGCTTCGCGGGCCGCGTTGTTCACCGCGATGTAGGTGAAGAACAGCCGGCCGAAGTCAACGGCCAGCAGCACGAGCAGGAGCAACACTGGGAGCAAGAGCGCGAACTCGACAAGCGACTGTCCGCGAGAGCGGCGCTGGTGTCCGTCGGATGGAAGACTCACAGTCGGTCTCTCGCATCGATGTCGGGCGGCGATGGCCCGGTCGCCACGATGGCTCTGTCGCTCAACTACCCTCCTCCGACCTGCCGGCAGCGCTTAGGCGAGCAAGTCCCACTCCAGACAAGCTTCCTGTCGCAGACCGACGCAGATACCAATGTAGGCACGGCTACCGGTGACGGGTCCCCGCACTCTGTATGAGGGCCGCTGGACCCGAAAGGTTGCGAAGGAAGACTCTTTCCTGCACCTCGCCATGCGCGCTTCGGTTAACGTGGCCGGTCCGCGCCCAGGTCGCCATCGACCCTTCAGTCGGAGTTCTTCCTCAGGCTGACGTCCCGTCGGCAGCGGGCCGCGCGTTGGCATTCGCGTTGGCGTTGGCATTCGCATTCGCGTTGGCATTCGCGTTCGCGTTGGCGTTCGCGTTCGCGTTCGCGTTCTGGTTCGCGTTGGCGTTCGCGTTCGCGTTCTCGTTCGCGTTGGCGTTCGCGTTGGCGTTGCGCGTTGGCATTCGCGTTGGCGTTCGCGTTCGCGTTGGCGTTGGCGTTCGCGTTGGCGTTCGCGTTGGCGTTGGCGTTCGCGTTGGCGTTCGCGTTGGCGTTCGCGTTCGCGTTGGCATTGGCATGGGCGTTCCTGCGTTGGCATTCGCGTTCGCGTTCGCATCAGCATTCGCGTTCGCGTTCGCATCAGCATTCGCGTTCGCGTTGTTCGCGTTCGCATTGGCATTGGCGTTCGCGTTGGCATTGGCGTTGGAGTCCGCATTGGCGTTGGCGCGGGGCGCGGCGCGGGGCGCGGCACCGGACTGGCCCGGGGCGTCGGATTTCCTCTGGGCATCCGTCTTCGCCGGAGCCTTGGCGTTAGGGGCGGTCCCCGATTTCTCGTTGGCCTTCTCGTTCGCGTTGGCGTTGGCCTTCTCGTTGCCGCGGGGCGCGGCGCCGGACTGGCCCGGGGCGTCGGTCTTCTCCTGGGCCTTGCCATTAGGGCCGGACCCCGACTTCTCGTTGGCGTTCTCGTTCGCGCGGCCGTGGGGCGCGGCGCCGGACTGGCCCGGGGCGTCGGGCCTCCCAGTGGCCTTGACAGTGGGCGCGGACCCGACGTTCGTGTGGGCGTTCTTGTTGGCCTTCGTAATGGTGTTCTCGTTGGCGCGGCCGCGCGGCGCCGCGCCAGACTGACCCGGGGCGTCGGTCTTCCCCTGGGCGTCGTCCTTCCCCTGGGCATCTGTCTTCGCCTGAGCCATGCCGCCCAGCACAGACTCCGCCCTCTCGCTGGCATTCGCGGTGGGGTCCTGGTTGGTGCTACCGCGGGGCGCGGTGCCAGACTGCCCGCGGCGTCGTTCTCAGATCGCACGGACGATGGATCGGTCGCTCCCTGCTCGATCGGCGCGGCGGGCTGCTCGCCCGTCTCCGCCTCCTTTGTGGCCGGATCGCTCCTGCCCGGTCGCCTGTCAGGAAGCTGGATCCGCGATGCGTCCTCCTCGGGCGTGACGTCGGTCGGCCGCGACGGAGACTGCTGACGCGAAGGGTTGTGGTCGCTGATGGCGGGGCCGCGGACCTCCGTGACGACCCGCGCAACAGCGGCGACGGCTGCCACGCTACCGGCGCCCGTCGCAGCGATCACCACGAAGACCACGGCCAGGGCCTGCATGCGCAAGACCATCGAACGGGTCCCGGGGCTGAAGGCCGCCCCGGCGCTCTGGATGAATCCGCGCCACATCCCGGGACCGGAGAGCGCTCGCAGGGCGGCGACGAAGCGTCGTGGGGCTGTCGACCGGGGTTCCGCAGAGACCCGCGATCGCATCCGCGGCAGCAGGTCATCGGATGCCCGGATGTCTGTGGACCGGCGGAAGCGGTCCAGCACCTGGTCGATGCTGACGACCGGATCCCCCGGCATCCCGCCGAGGGTCACAGGACCGTGGTGATCGATGCCGCTGAGCACGCTCATCGCCTGTCCTCCTCGATGAGCGCCCGCAGGCGGTCGAGACCTCGGTGGACCTGGGCCTTGACCGTTCCCAACGGCCGACGCGTGGCGACGCCGATCTCTCCAAGGCTCAGGTCCCCGAAGTATCGAAGCGTGATGACCTCTCGATATGGCTCGGGCAATCGACTGACGGCCATCCGTACCCGCTCCTGATCCTGCGCCCGCAGGACCTCGTCGCTGGGATCGGGTCGCTGGCTCGGGATCGACAGGACTCCGTCGTCGAGCGGCATCGACATCGACTGCCGGCGCGACCGTGCCGCGGACCGGCGCCACGCCTCACGCGTCGCGATGCGCATCAGCCAGGCTGCGGGGTGTCCATCACCACGGAACGTCCCGAGCGCCCGATATGCGAGCACGAATGCCTCCTGGGTGGCCTCTTCCGCTTCGTCGATCCGTCCCAACACGCGGTAGCAGGCCCGGAACACGCGAGTCGACTCCCGCTCCATGAGGACGTCGAACGCGCGCTCATCGCCCGATACAAGGGCGCGAGACAGCGCGACCTCATCTTCCGTAAGGGATGAGGGTGCCGAGGCCGGGTTGGTTGCATGAGCCGGCCAGGTCCAGCCGTCTGCGGGCACGGCGGCCGTGCCGACGGCGTCGGTCGAGGCGGCAGATGCGGTGCGCTCACGAGGCCTGGGCACAAGGTCTCCTGATGGGCGGTCCCTCAGCGTAGACCCGGATGGCCCGCCAACGCAAGACCTCGTCAGCTCACTGACGGAACGCGTGGGTCGACGGCATGAGAGGCCGGTAGGCGCACCCCATCTCGCTGTGAACAGGGTGGGAGGAACAGGGTGCATCGCGTCAGTACCGTCCGCGTATGCGGCGGTCTCTTGGCGCGGAGCCGTGTTTCGGCCTCGACGATGGTCGTGGACGACTCTCGGTCGCTCAGGCCGGCTACGAATCGTGGTCAGGCTCGAGCATCAGCCCGACCGGAGCGTAGAGCTTCAAGGTCGCACGCCGCCTCACGGCGAAGCTCAGCCATGTACTCGACGGCTCCGGGCCAGTGCTGCCAACCTGCATCAGCCGATCGAACCGGCTGTGGATTGGCAGACACCGGACCCGCTCGCGGAGGATCGTCACGGCCCGCTATCGGTCGATGCGGTCGCCGCGCTGGACCAGATCGGCGCACTCAGTAACGCGGCGGGCTCGGGTCTCCGGGCGCTTGGCGGTCGCGACACGGAGCAGGAATGCTCGCTTGGCCGTGGGCGGGTAGGCCTCCCAGTGCTCGCGAGCACCCGGCCGGGCGTTCAGCGCCGCTGCGAGGTCATCAGGCACGATGAGGTCCTCGACCGGCTCCAGGATGGTCCACGAGCCGTCCGCCTTGGCCCGCTCGATGGCCGCCCGACCGGCGTCGGTCATGCGACCCTGCTCCTCCAACCGCGCGACGCGCTCCTTGTTCGAGCGCGCCCAGAGGCTGCCCTTGCGGCGAGGCGAGTACCAGAGCATGCCGCGCTCGTCGTCCAGGCTGCGGTACGTGCTGTCCACCCAGCCGACGCAGAGCGCTTCCTCGATGGCCTGCTCGTAGGGGATGGCGGGCTTGCCGCTGCGCGCCTTCCACTGCACGAGCCAGACGCCTTCGCGCCGGGTGTAGTGCGCGAGCAGCCAGGCTCGCCACGCCTCGACCGTCTCGGCGTGGACTCGCTCGGGCTCCTGGCCGCCTGGCTCGTGGGCCATGGGCCCATTCTGGCCCATCGGATGATGATGCTGTCACAGGGCAGCGTTCAGGCCCCGCCTGACACGGCGGGGATGATGTGGACGATGCTGTTTGGCGCCAGCGGAGCCTCGAGCGTCGCCGGCTGGCCGTCCACGAAGGCGTTGATGTGCTGCCGAAGCCTGGGGCCAGGTTCACAGAGTCGGTCCCACATGCCGGGGTATCGCGCGTCCATCTCACGGATGAGCGCGGCGAGGTCATCCGCGGAGAACTCCAGCCGTCGCGGGACGCCGGGGAAGAGCGTGGCCAGCGAGCGTGGCACGTGCACCAGGGCCACGCCGGATCAGTCGTCCAGCTGCACGGTCTCGACCGACGAGATGCCCGGCAGGAAGTCGGCCAGGAGGCTCCAGCTGCGGCCCTCGTCGCGGCTGCCGAAGAGCTGCCCCGTGCTGGTGCCGATGTAGACGCCGGCCGGGTCTTGGCGGTCGGTAGCCATGGCCTCGCGCAAGACGCCCAGGTAGGCGTGCTCCTGCGGCAGGCCCTCCGTCTGCGGCTCCCAGGTGGCGCCTTCATCGCGGCTCATCCACACGGACGCTCGACCCCCTGGCACGAAGCGACCCTGGTCATCCCCGTTGAGCGGCACGGTCCAGATGATGCGTGGGTCATGGGGGTGGACAGCGATGGGAAAGCCGAACGTCGAGGGCAGGCCGGCGTTGATCTCCAGCCACTCGAGCCCGCCATCGTCGGATCGATAGGCGCCCGAGTGGTTCTGCTGATAGAGGACCTCGGGCCGGTCCGGATGGAGCGCGAACTTGTGGACGCACTGGCCCGTCTCGGGGTACTCGTCGGGCTGACCGACCGCGCGGACACCCCGGTTTCGCGCCTCCCAGGTCGCCCCGCTGTCAGCGGTGTGGAAGATGCCCACGGCGGAGATACCCACCCACATGCGGGCGGCGTCGGTCGGATGCGGCACGATGGTGTGGAGGATCAGCCCACCGGCACCCGGCTGCCAGTCCGGTCGCGACGGATGCTCGCGCAGGCCCGCGACGTGGGACCAGGTCAAGCCGCCGTCGTCCGACCGGAAGAGCCCGGCCGGCTCCACGCCCGCGTAAAGGGCGTCACCTGCGGCCGTGATGTTCCAGACCCGCGTGACGGCGGGGACATCTGCACTCTCGCCATAGGTCAGGCCCGCGCCTGACTGCGTCCACGTTTCGCCCAAGTCGGTGCTGCGCCAGACGATGGCCCCGTACCAGGGGCTGCCGGCACCCGCCAGCAAGGCGCCCCGCTCGGCGTCCCAGGCGAGGTGCTGGATGGGCATGGCCTCACAGAAGGGTCCGCGCACGCTGGCGTGTTGGCGCGCGGCGTCCAGCTCGAGGACGAAGGCGCCCTTCCGAGTACCCAGCAGGATGAGCGTCCGCGATTGCCATGGTTGTGCCTACCTCCCACTGTCCCCGACCATGAGGCCGCCAGTGTACTCAGCCTGTCCGACCCGAACGACGACTCCGGCCTCGACGCGTCAGGGCCCCCACAGGCGAAGGCCGATGTGTCGAGCCATGAGCTCGAAGTCACGGTCCGTGGAGCATCTCCGGTGCGCGGCTCCACCAGCGCAGCGCGGCTGCATGTTCGGATGCGGTGCGGTCCAAGGTTTGCCCAGGTGGTAGAGGTCGGGGATCCTCACGTAGGCAGTTCAAGCTTGCGCACTGTCTCCTCATCCTCGTGCTCCGCCGCCAGTCGGAGGGCCTCTGTCAGGTCGACGCTCGGCGGCAGCCCGAGGCTGCGGGTCGCCTCTTGATTGGGCTTGGAGCTGGCATCCTCCGCCGTGGTGCGGTCCTCGTCCCAGACCTCGGGTCCACAGATGAATGTCGGCACCTCTGGGCGGACGCTGCTGGCCCATGCGTCGAAGGCGTCGGCATCGGCCGGCAGTCGGCCGTCGGTGAGTGCGGCCTCGAACCACGCGGCGACGTCCGTCAACCGTTCCCAGGGCTCGTAGGCGATGCCCTGCTCGCGGCACCAGTCCGCCAGTGACCACTTCGCGAAGATGACATCGGCGTGGTGGGCCGCGTAGCGGTCGCTCGGTCCATCGCCCACGAAGACGACGGCCCGCCCGGCACGCTGGTGTGCGCGGACCCGCTCGCGCTTGCAGGTGCCGCAGACATGGCAGGCAGGGTGCCCATAGGGGAAGGTCACGCCGGCGCCACCCCGGCCGAGCACCGCCGCGTTGGTGGCCACGGACAGGTCGTGGAGGCCCAGTCGGGCGAGCATGCGCTCGACGTGGAAGCCGACCCCATCGCTGACGATCTCGATGGCAGCGCCCGAGTCCTGGACGATCCGCACGAGATCGACGAACGAACCGTCCAGCGGCAGGGCGTCGACCGCAGTGTGGAGCGCCGCCGCGTCACGCGGCAGGACGTCCATGTCCCAGGCCGTCAGCTCACGAGAGCCCTTGCGGCCCTCGTGGTAGAGCTGGTCCATGCGACGCACCGCGGCCTGGTCGGCCACGAGATCCCGCAGCAGGGCGTCGCCGACATCCTGGAGGCTGATGGTGCCATCGAAGTCGATGAGGAGGCTGACCGGCGTCGGTGCACCATCGAACGTCGGTCGCAGCGGTGCGCGGCTCATGTGGCAGCCAAGGTCCGGGGACGACGAAGCCGGGTCGGGCGACCCGGCTTCCTTTCGGTCAGTGTGTGCGAGGGCTAGATGCCCGCCTCTTGCTCAAGTTCGAGTGCCTCCTCGTCAGCCTCCTCGGTCAGCTTCAGCCAGATGAAGAGCCCGGCCAGGACGACGAGCGGAACGATGACGGCAGCGGCGATGAGCAGCCCGAGCACTGCGCCGATGAACTTGATGATGCCCATGAGTGACCTCCTCGGGGGCACGTCCTCCGCTTGCGGGATCGTGCCGCTTGTGCGTTCGTTGTGCCCCTGACGATGGCACGCGCGGGCGGAACGTGCAAGTGCTGGGCCCGGGCTCGCCGAATGGCCGCAGCCCGAGTCCTCGCGATCGGCCCGGAGCGGTCGGATCAGCCGCTACCCGGGGGCTACCGAGGGTTGGGGGGCGGCAGTGAGGCGGGCTCGCCGCGCAGCCCGGGAGCCTGGTGGACCATGGACTCGAGGTCGGCGACGGTGAACTCGGCGAGCTGGTGCTTGGCGCCCTGCCGTGTGTTCATGAGGAGGCGCAGGACATACGCGCCTTCCTGCTCGAAGAAGAAGACGTCCTTGGGCTTCTGGTCATCGATGTAGCGGCCGATGACCCGCAGGATGCGCTCGTAGGGGCCGGCCATGGGCGAGCCATCGTTGGCCGGGCCCGTGCGGCGGCGAGCGTGGGCATCCTCGAGGAAGCGGACGACGTCCTCGTCAAGGAAAGTGTAGGTCTCCTTGGTGATGGCCATCGACGGGTCCTGCCAAGCCGACCCTGCCAAGGCCTGACCGACGATGCCTTGGAGGATGAAGCCGTCCGGTGCTTCGGCCATCAGGATCTCCTGCAGGCCGCGCTGGTCCACGAAGGCGCCGATGGAGCGAAAGACCTCCTCGTAGTCCTGGCGCGGACTGCCTTCATAGATACGCATCGAGAGCCTCCGTGGATCCCCCGTCGATGTCTCCGCCCGCCTTGGACTCGCAGGCGCACGGAGTCCGAACGGCACCACCCGCGACGATAGACCGCAGCCGCGCGGCTGGCAAGGAACGTCCGGCTGATCTCGACCGGTACTGGCGTCCTATCGTGGAAGGACTACCTCCTGCATCCGCCTAGACGCTCCTGCGCCAAAATGGGCCGACTGGGCCCAAGGGTACGGGCCAGACGGCCGTAGCCTGTCAGGTCGGCAATCAGGCTCCGAGCAGAATATGGGGACGGGATATCGTGAGCAAGATCGGCATCGGGCTGACAGCAGCCCTGTTCGTCGCAGCAGTCGCAGCGCCGGCCACGGCCACCAAGCCTAGCGAACCGGACGTGGTCGGCGACGGGCACAAGGTAACGATATGTCACGCCACGAGCAGCAGCAGGATCGAGCACGGGTGGATCGAGATCACCGTCGACATCGCTAGCAGCGGCGGCCTCGACAAGGTCATGGGGCACAAAGAGCACGCTCTTGGTCGGCCCAACAATCGGGGCCGTACCGACGTCATCCCGAGGTTCTGGTATGAGGGGCAGCCTTGGGGTGGATTCGGCGATCCGGCCCAGCTGAAGGGATCATTCCCGAATTGCGTCGGAGCCGCGGAGACCGCCACCCTCATCGTCGAGAAGGTGGTCGTTTGCGAGGAGTGCGATACCAGGCCAGAGCAGTTCAGCTTCTCGGTCAACGGAGGAGAACCGCAAGAGTTCCTTCCATCTGGCCAAAACGTGTTGACCGTTCCCCCCGGGACATACACGGTCGAGGAGGAGCCTCCGGACAATTGGCCCGCCCCCAGCTACGACAACTGTGTGGACGTCAGCATCACCGGCGGTCAATCTGAGACGTGCATCATCACCAACTCTCTGGTCGGTGGCTGAGTCTGCCAGGCTTAGGTCGCGGTCTCGTCCTCGGCGGCCAGGCGAGCTGCATGGTCATGATGAGCGGCAACAGCCACGGCGATCTGGCCGGCCACGCCGGCATCGCGCTCGATGAGGGCAAGGTTGGCGCGGACGCTGCGCCCACTCGTGATTTCGGCCACCCGCCCGAGGACGAAGGGCGTGCTGGCCGGACCGTGGATTCCTTCCGCGGCCGCCTCGGCCTCCGCCTGCTCGACTGCCGCAGCGACCTCCGCTTCCGGGAGCGCGACGTCTTGCGGAAGAGGCACGGTGACGAGAATGCCCGTCTTCAGCCCGAGCGCTCGCTGGATGGCGATGAGGCGTGCGACCTGATCGGCTGAGTCGACGCGCGACGGCGCGCGGTGGCCGCTGCTCCGGCTGTAGAAGCCGGCCACCTCGTCGCTCTGCCAGCCAAGGACGGGCACGCCGCGGGTCTCCAGGGCCTCCAACGTGCGGCCCACGTCGAGGATGGACTTGGGGCCGGCGCAGACCACCGTCACGGGTGTGCGGGCCAGCTCGTCCAGGTCCGCGCTGATGTCCATGGAGGCTTCGCCGCCGCGGTGGACGCCGCCGATGCCGCCCGTGGCGAAGACCTCGATGCCGGCCAGGTGGGCTGCGATCATGGTGGCGGAGACGGTGGTGCCGCCCCAGCCGGGCGCGGTCAGCACGGCGGCCAGGTTCTGCCGCGACACCTTGGGGATGCCTTCGGCGGCGGCCAGCGCCTCCAACTCGTCGGCCTCCAGGCCGACCAGGATGCGGCCGTCATGGGTGGCCACCGTGGCCGGGACCGCTCCGGCCGCGCGAACGGCGGCCTCGGCCGCACGCGCCGCGTGCAGGTTGTCCGGACGGGGCAGGCCATGCGTGGTGATGGTCGACTCCAGCGCGACCACGGCCCGGCCGTCGTCGAGCGCCGCGCGCACCTCGGGCGCGATGTGCAACAGGTCGGTCGTGCGCACTCATGGCCGCCAGCCTACCGCGCAACGGAGGGAGCGCGCGCGACGCTCACCATGGGTCGACCTCCGGGCGACCGCGCCGCAGGGCCTCGGCGGCCGCCTCGTGGCCGGCCAGCGCCGCGCGCCGCAGGACGGGCTCCGGCCATGGGACGGGGTCGGACGCCCTACGTGGTCATGTCGTCCGGTGGACGGGGCGGCGGAGCCCGCCAGCGCGAACAGGAAGCCGGCGGCGAAGGCGTCCCCGGCACCGGTCGTGTCCACTCGCCCCACCCGCTGCGCCGCCACGTCCAGCTGCCGCACGGTGCCGGTCGCGGCATCGCGCCACAGGACCCGGCAGCCCCAGGCGCCATCCTTGACCACCACCAGCGGCGCGAGCTCGAGGAGGCCCGGCCAGGCGCGCCGGCCGGCCTGGCGGAGGATGGCGGCGGCCTCGTCACGGTTGGCGAAGAGCACCGCCGGTGCCAGCTCCGCGAGCCGCTCGCGCGAGCGGCGCACCCCGAACGCCACCAGGGGACCTCGCGAGGACAGGTCGGCGCTCACGAGGATGCCTGCCTGGCGTGCGGCTGCGGCGGCGTGCACGGCCGCCGACCCGATGGGCTCGGCGAAGAGCGAGTAGGCCGGCACGTGCAGGATGTCCGCGCCGCGGATCCAGCCAGGCGCGAGGTCGGCCGGCCGGAGGAGGTCGGCGGCACCGCGCTGCGTCACGAACGAACGCTCGCCACGCTCGTCCACGAGGGCGGCCAGTCGACCGCTGGCGGCGTGCTGGCGAACGGCCCGCACGCGCACCCCGTCGGCACGCAGCGATGCGGCCAGGCGACTGCCCAGCCGATCGTCGCCAAGGCTGGTGATGAGCGTGGCGGTGCCGCCTGCGCGCACGAAGGCGGCGGCCACGTTGGCGGCCGAGCCACCACGGCGGAAGGAGATGCGGCCGGGCACATCGGTGCCGCGCTCCACGGGTCGCTCGGGCGTGACCACGATGTCGAGCAGCAGATCGCCCAGGACGACGAGGCGAGGCTGGCGGGGCGTGGTCACGGCGCGGGCTCCAACGATGTGCTCCGGTGGGAGTCGCCAGTATCATGGACCTCCCCAACGACCTTCTGGCCCACCACCCGGCGAGCATCACTCGCCGGGACCCACGCTCCGCCGCCACGGGTGCCGACCCGTGCCGGCCCGGAGCCTCGAGGAGCAAGCGACTTGACTGGCAACGCCCCATCCGTCGACCAGCAGCTGGCCGTCAACACCATCCGCGCGCTCGCCATCGACGGCGTGCAGCAGGCCAACAGCGGTCACCCCGGTGCCCCCATGGGCGCCGCGCCCATGACCTACGCCCTGTGGATGCGGTACCTGAAGCACGCCCCCACCCGTCCCGACTGGTTCGACCGCGACCGCTTCGTGCTCAGTGCCGGGCACGCCAGCATGCTGCTCTACGCGATGCTGCACCTCACCGGCTACGACCTGCCGCTCGACGAGCTGCGGCGCTTCCGCCAGCTCGGCTCACGGACGCCGGGCCACCCGGAGTACGGCGTCACGCCCGGCGTGGAGGCCACCACCGGACCCCTCGGCCAGGGCTTCAGCAATGCCGTGGGCATGGCCATCGCGGAGCGACGCCTGGCCGCCGAGTTCGACCGCCCGGGCCACGCCATCATCGACCATCACACCTACGCGCTCTGCTCGGACGGCGACCTCCAGGAGGGCATCACGGCCGAAGCGGCCAGCCTGGCCGGCCACCTGCGCCTCGGCAAGCTCGTCGTCCTCTACGACGACAACGACATCCAGCTCGACGGGCCGACGCGCATGGCCTGGTCGGAGGACGTCCTGGCCCGCTTCGACGCCTACGGTTGGCACACCCAGCGCGTCGTCGACGGCAACGACCTGGCTGCCATCGAGGCCGCCATCGAGGCCGCCCGGGCTGACGAGCGACCCTCGATCATCTCGGTGCGCACGACGATCGGCTTCGGCTCGCCCAACAAGGCCGGCTCGTCGGAGACCCACGGGGCGCCCCTCGGCGCCGACGAGGTGCGCCTCACCAAGGTCGCCTACGGCCTCGATCCCGACAAGTCCTTCGACGATCTCGGCAGACATCCTGGGGCACTTCCGTGCCGCTGCCGAGCAGGGCGAGGACCTCGTCGCCGACTGGGAACGGCGCTTGAGCGCCTATGGCGATGCCTTCCCGGCCGAGGCGGCCGAGCTGCGCCGCCGCATCGCCGGCCAGCTGCCGACAGGCTGGGACGCCGACCTGCCCGTCTACCAGAGCGGTGACGCCGGCCTGGCCACCCGCAATGCCTCCAAGAACGCCCTGCAGGCGCTCAAGGGCCGCCTGCCCGAGCTCTTCGGCGGCTCGGCGGACCTCTCCGGCTCCAACCTCACCGACCTGGCCGGCGAGGCCGACTTCACGCCCGAGCAGGCCGGGCGCAACCTCCGCTTCGGCGTGCGCGAGCACGCCATGGGCGCCATCGCCAACGGCATCGCCTACCACGGCGGCCTGCTGCCGTACGTGGGCACGTTCCTCAACTTCAGTGACTACATGCGTGGCTCGGTCCGCTTGGCGGCGCTCTCCGGGCTGCATGTCGCCTACGTCTGGACGCATGACTCCATCGGCGTGGGCGAGGACGGTCCCACGCACCAGCCGGTGGAGCACTACGCCTCGCTGCGTGCCATGCCCAACCTGACCTTCGTGAGGCCGGGCGATCCCAACGAGGCGTCCGCCGCGTGGGCCCTGGCCGTGGAGCATCGCGCAGGCCCGGTGGCCCTCGCCTTCACGCGCCAGAAGCTGCCCATCCTGGCCGGCACGGCCGAGCGCGCGCGCGACGGCGTCCGCGCCGGGGCCTACGTCCTCGCCGAGGCCACCACGGCCGACGGCACCGTCACGGCCCCCGAGCTCATCCTGGTGGCCAGCGGATCGGAGCTGGCGCTGGCCGTCGCGGCCCGCGAGGCCCTGGAGGCCGAGGGCATCCGGACGCGGGTCGTCTCGATGCCCAGCTGGGAGCGCTTCGAGGCGCAGCCGGCTGCGTACCGTGACGAGGTCCTGCCGCGTGGCGTGACTGCCCGCGTCAGCATCGAGGCCGGCGTGTCGCTGGGCTGGGAGCGCTGGGTCGGCGACCGCGGCGCCATCATCGCCATCGACCGCTTCGGGCTCTCGGCGCCGGCCGAGCAGATCTTCGAACGCTTCGGCTTCAGCACAGAGAACGTCGTCAGGGTCGCCAAGGGCGTCCTGTCCGGCGAGATCCGCGGGGTCGTCTCCGCGCCAGGCGAGCATGCCGGAGGCACCACCCTCGACGCCCTGGAGGCACGCTGATGGACACGACACTGACGCTCCCGGCATCCCTCCAGGGTCCCGTCGACGAGGCCATCGCCCGCGCCGTCGGCGAGCGCTGGGCCAGCCGACTCTGGGAGCGGGACACGAGCCTCTGGAGCAGCGATCACGACGTCCAGGACAGGATCTGGGCGCGCCTGGGCTGGCTCGCCGCGCCGACCGCCTTCGAGGCTGAGGCCGCCGAGCTGATGGCCTTTGGTGAGGCCATCGAGGCCGAGGGCTTCAGCGATGCCATCGTGATGGGCATGGGCGGCTCCTCGCTGGCCCCGGAAGTCCTGAGCCTCGTGTACCCGGAATCAGACAAGGGCCTCACGCTCCACGTGCTCGACTCGACCCATCCCGACGCCGTGGCCGCACTGGACGCCACGCTCGACCCGCAGCGCACCCTGCGAGTCGTGGCTACCAAGTCCGGCACCACGACGGAGACGCTCGCCTTCCTGGCCCACCACTGGGAGGCCGAGGTCCACCGCGTGGGGCGCTTCTCCAGCCACAAGGCCGGCGACGCCTTCGTCTCCGTCTCCGATCCGGGCGATGCCCTGGCGGCCATCCCGCACTCGGGCAAGTTCCGCGAATCGTTCCTCAACCCCGCCGACGTGGGCGGCCGCTACAGCGCCCTCACGTACGTCGGCCTCGTGCCGGCGGCCCTGCTGCGCCTGGACGTCGACGCGCTCCTCGAGGACGCCCGCATCATGGCGGACCTCACGCGCACCGACGCCGGGGACAACCCGGCCCTCGTGCTGGGAGCAGCCATGGCCGCCCTGGCGCGTGCCGGGCGTGACAAGCTGACCTTCATCATCGAGCCCGACCTGGCATCCCTGGGCGCCTGGCTCGAGCAGCTCATCGCCGAGTCCACCGGCAAGGAGGGCGTCGGCATCGTTCCCGTGGATGGCGAGCCGCTGGGTGCCCCGGAGGTCTACGGACCCGACCGTGTCTTCGTGCGCCTCGGCCCCGTCAGCGACGGCGAATGGCACCAGGAGGTGGACGTCAAGCTGGCAGCCCTCGTCGCGGCCGGGCATCCGCTCATCGACATCCGCCTCGACGACGCCGCAT
Source organism: uncultured Chloroflexia bacterium (assembly GCA_963825995.1). Classification (GTDB taxonomy): domain Bacteria; phylum Chloroflexota; class Limnocylindria; order Limnocylindrales; family CSP1-4; genus JAFMJV01. The sequence continues at coordinate 182,571 of CAWGVH010000006.1, read as the reverse complement.
GGGTGGCCGGCGAGTTCTTCCGCTGGGAGTTCGCCACCGCCGTGGCGGGCATCGGCCTGGGGGTCAACCCCTTCGACGAGCCCAACGTCACCGAGTCCAAGCACAACACGGCCGCGGTCCTCGAGGTCTTCGCCAACGAGGGCCGCCTGCCCCACGTGGAGCCGGCCGCCACCCGCGGCGCACTGCGGGCCTACACGCAGCCCGGCACGGACGGCCAGCCGCGTGATCGGGGCGACCTGGTGACGGCGCTGCGCGAGCACCTCGCCAGGGTCCCCGCCGACGGCTACTTCCAGGTCGGGGCCTACGTCGCACCCAGCCCGGCGCGCACGGAGCTCCTGCGCCGCCTGCAGGCCAGGCTGCGCGACGCCACGGGCAAGGCCTCCACGCTCGGCTACGGCCCGCGCTTCCTGCACTCCACCGGCCAGCTCCACAAGGGCGGCAAGCCCAACGGCTGCTTCATCCAGCTCACCGGGGGTGGGTCGGCGGATGTGCCCATCCCGGGCCGCAAGGAGACCTTCGACACGCTCGTGCGCGCCCAGGCGCTGGGCGACTTCCAGGCCTTCGGCGCCCATGACCTGCCGGCCATCCACATCGACCTCGGCGACGACGTCGATGCCGGGCTGGCGGAGCTGGAGGCGGCCTTCGGCGACGCCCTGGCGTGAGCACGATCGACGAGTCCCCGGCCGGCCACCCGGGACAGGGAGGGACGTAAGACGATGGAGCTGGTCCTGGCCGGGCTCGGCCGCATGGGCGCCAACATGGCGCGACGCCTGCACGGCGCCGGCCACCACGTGGTGGCCTGGAACCGCTCGGAGGAGAAGGTCCGCCAGATCATGGCCGAAGGGCTGGACGGGGCCTTCACGCCGGAGGAAGCCGTCGCCAAGCTGCCCTCGCCGCGCATCGTCTGGCTCATGGTGCCGGCCGGCGATGCCACCGAGGAGACCATGGAGGAGTTCGCCGCGCTGCTCGAGGCGGGCGACACCATCGTCGACGGCGGCAACGCGAACTTCAAGGACTCCAAGCGGCGCCACGCCCTGCTGGCGGAGCGTGGCATCCACTTCGTGGACGCCGGCATCTCCGGGGGCGTCTGGGGCCTCCAGAACGGCTACGGCACGATGGTCGGAGGCGATCGCGAGGCGGTCGCGCCCCTGGAGCCCATCTTCGAGTCGCTGGCCCCGGCGGGCGGCTACATCCACGCCGGGCCATCCGGCGCCGGCCACTACACGAAGATGGTCCACAACGGCATCGAGTACGGGCTCATGCAGGCCTACGCCGAGGGCTTCGAGATCCTGCATGCCTCGGAGTACCCGCTCGACCTGGCGGCCGTGGCCCGTGCCTGGCAGCACGGCACCGTCATCCGCTCCTGGCTCCTGGAGTTGGCCGGCAACGCCTTCGAGGAGCGCGGTGAGGACCTGGAGGGAGTGCGTGGCTGGGTGGCCGATTCGGGCGAAGGTCGCTGGACGGTCCAGGAAGCCATGGACCTCGATGTGCCCGCTCCGGTCATCACGCTGTCGCTCCTGACGCGCTTCCGGAGTCGCCAGGAGGAGTCCTACACGGCCCAGGTCCTGGCGGCGCTGCGTGAGCAGTTCGGCGGTCACGCCATCAAGGAGAAGTAGGAGCAGCGCAGCATGGCCAGGCGGGCGGCGAGCACGGGGCAGGCAAGGCGACCGGGGGTCGCCAGCCCGGAGACTGCCCCCGGCACACGGCACGTCATGCATCGCGACGCGCTGACCGACGCCGCGGACGCCAACCCCCTGCGCGTCGGTACGCGCCTGGAGCGGGTGCCTGACCCGTCTCTCGTGGTCATCTTCGGGGCCACCGGCGACCTCTCGCACCGCAAGATCCTGCCGGCCTTCTACAACCTGCGGCGGGCGGGCCTGCTGCCGTCGGAGACGAGCATCGTGGGCTATGCCCGGCGGCCGTACTCGGATGCCGACTTCACCTCGGAGATGCGCGCATCGGTGGCGGAACACTCGCGCAACCCGGTCGAGTCGGCCCTCTGGGACGACTTCGCCCGCCAGATCCACTACCAGCAGGGTGACTTCAAGGATCCCGCGGCGTACACCCGCCTGGCCGCCCGCCTGGACCAGATCGACGCTGCCGCCGGCTGCCGTGGCAACCGGCTCTTCTACCTGGCCACACCGCCGAGCGCCTACGAGGACATCGTGGCCGGTCTGGGCGCCGCGGGGCTCGCCAGCCGCCCGGGAGCCTGGTCGCGCATCGTCATCGAGAAGCCCTTCGGCCACGACCTGGAGTCCGGCCGCCACCTCAACGACGCGGTCATGGGCCCCTTCGACGAGTCTCAGGTCTACCGCATCGACCACTACCTTGGCAAGGACACCGTCCGCAACCTGCTCGTCTTCCGCTTCGCCAATGGCATCTTCGAGCCGGTCTGGAACCGGCGCTACGTGGACCACGTGCAGATCACGGTGGCCGAGGACCTCGGCGTGGAGGGCCGCGGCCCGTTCTACGAGGAGGCCGGTGCCAGTCGCGACATCCTGCAGAACCACATGCTGCAGCTGCTTTCGCTGGTGGCCATGGAGCCGCCCATCAACTTCGAGGCCGACGCGCTGCGCGACGAGAAGGTGCGCGTGCTACGCGCCATCGACACCTCCTGGACGCCGGGCCGCGTGCGCGCCGATGTCGTGCGCGGTCAGTACGGGGCCGGCTGGGTGGCCGATCGCAAGGTGGTGGCCTACCGCGAGGAGCCGGACGTCTCGCCGCGCTCCAGCGTCGAGACCTACGTGGCCCTGCGCCTGGAGGTGGAGAACTGGCGCTGGGCCGGCGTGCCCTTCTACCTGCGGACGGGCAAGCACCTGCCACGGCGCGCCACGGAGATCGCCGTCCAGTTCAACCGGCCGCCGCTGACGCTCTTCCGGGAGAGCGCCTCCGATCCCGAACCCAACATGCTGGCCATGCGCATCCAGCCCGACGAGGGCATCCTGCTGCGCTTCGCGGCCAAGGTGCCGGACCTGGGCCTGGACGTGCGCAGCGTGAACATGGACTTCACCTACGGCTCGACCTTCCTGAGCGACGCGCCCGAGGCGTACGAGACGCTGCTCCTGGACGCCATGCTTGGCGACGCCTCGCTCTTCACCCGTGCCGACGAGGTGGAGGCGGCCTGGAGCCTGGTCACCCCGCTCTGCGAGATGTGGCGGGACTGGGGTGGGGGCGGCGGCGAGAGCAAGGGCAGCGGGCGCGGGCGCGGCGCGAAGGCCTCGGTCGGCACGCTTGACGGCAGCGTCCAGCCCTACGAGGCCGGTACCTGGGGCCCGGAGGCTGCCGACCGGCTGCTCGAACGCGACGGCAGGCGATGGCGACGCCTGTAGCGCCCATCGCCTTCGACGAGACGGGCACCTGGCGCTGGCACGCGCGCACCGATTCCATCCGCGGCACCACGGAGGCCCTCTCGCGGCTCTGGGGCCGGGTGGCCCGGGAGGCCGTCGGAGGCGAGGCCATCGGGGGTGAAGCCCTCGGGGGTGAGACGGCCAGCGCCATCGCGCGGGGCGATCCGCGCCTGGCCGGCGCCATGCGCAGCGACGAAGACGGCGTCAAGGTGCGCACGCGGACGAGCGTGCTGACCCTGGTGGTCGTGGCGCCGCGGCCGGAGGTCGTGGAGCGGGCCATGGCGGGCGTGGCCGCGCTTGCCGCCCGGCATCCCTCCCGGGCGGTCATCCTCTCCCCTGCCGACCCGGACGGCCCGCCGGACTTCGACGCGCGGGTCTATGCCTCCTGCCAGGTGCCCGAGCGCGGTCGCAGCGAGATCTGCACCGAGGAGATCCTCATCCGGCTGGGCGGCGAGCTGGCGCAGCACCTCTCCAGCACGGTCGCGCCACTGCTCATCCACGACCTGCCCGTGGTGCTCTGGTGGCCGGATGACGTGCCCTTCGGTCGCGCCGACTTCACCGAGCTGGCCGACGAGTGCGACCGCCTCTTCGTCGACTCGGGACACTTCCGCGGCGATGGGCTGCAGCGCCTGCTGGGCCTCGCCGACGCCGTCTCAGGTGGTCTCGTCGTCCACGACGTGAGCTGGATGCGGCTGATGCTCTGGCGCGAGCTGCTGGCCTCCTGCTTCGACCACCCGCTGCTCACCCGCGAGCTGCGTCACCTCCAGTCGATCCAGGTGGACGTGGCCCGCCCAGGGTCGGATGTCCGGCTCTCGCGCGCCGTGCTCTTCGTGGGCTGGCTCATGTCCCGCCTGCGACTCTCGGTCGCCGATCCGCTGCGCCGGGGACCAGGCGATACCTGGAGCGCCACGCTGCGGTCCGGTCGGCGAGACGTGGCGGTCACCATCCGCCCGGTGGAGGTCGAGTTCAGCGGCGCTGCGCGCGCGGCCGGCTCTGTCGTCCGAGCGGAGCTGGCGACGGCCCGCCCAGACACGCGCACGCTCGTCAACGTCACGCGGCAGGCCGATCACCTGCTGGCCACGGCCGACTGGAACGGCGCCTCCGTCATGCGCCGGGCGAGCAAGCTGGAGCGCTTCGACGAGGTGCCCTACCTGGCCGAGTCGCTCGATCGCACCAGCCACGAGCGCCTCTTCAGCCAGGCCGTGGAGAAAGCCGTCGCTCTCATCGGCGACGACAGCCGACCGTGAGCGCCGACGGGCACGCCGGGTCGGTCGTGGGCGGTGGAACTGTCACCGGCGGGGCCCGGTGGTCACCGGCGGGGGCCCGACCGGCGGGGGCCCGGTGGTCATCGTCTGCCCGGACCGTGAGGTCATCGCCGAACGCGCCCTCGACCTTGTCGTGGACGGCCTGCGCCTGGCCTGCCGCGAGCGCGGTGAGGCGCACCTGGCCCTGACCGGCGGCTCGTCGGCGGACGCGCTCTTCGAGCGGCTCCGCGGTGACCCGCGTGCCCGCCGCGTGGACTGGTCGGCCGTCCACGTCTGGCAAGGTGACGAGCGCTTCGTGCCACTCTCGCATCCCGACTCGAACTGGGCGGTCGCGCTGCGCGACTGGCTCGACCAGCCGGCCGGTGCCGGTGTGCCCACCGCGAACCGGCACCCCGTCCCCGTGGAGGCGGCCATCGCTGCCGGCCATGACGAGAGCTGGGCGGCAGCGCGCTACGGCGAAGAGATGGCGCGCCGCCTGCCACGCCGGGCCGGCCTGGGTCTCCCGGCCTTCGACGTCTGGCTGCTGGGTGTCGGTGGTGACGGGCACATCCTCTCGGCTTTCCCAGGCGGCAGTGCCGTCGACGAGTCGGAGGAGCTGGCCCTGGGCGTCCCGGCGCCGGAACATATCGAACCGCACCTGCCCCGCGTGACGCTGTCGCCCCACCTCCTGCGCGCGGCAGGTAGCGTCGTGGTCATGGTCCCGGGAGTCGCCAAGGCCGAGGTCGTCGCGGAGTGCTTCACATCTCCGTCGAACCTGCGGCGCCTGCCAGCGCAGCTTGCCCTGCGGCCCAACACCGTGTGGCTGCTGGAGCCGGGGAGCGCCGCGCGGCTCTAGTTCGGGCTCCTGCCTCGTAGCAGGCCCGACGCCATCCGCTCGTGCCGCCAGCAACGTCGTTGGGGACACTCGGCGGCCTCCAAAGTCCCGCATCGGCACACGGCAGAAGACGCTGATGCGCGATAATCAGCCGCATGACAGACCATAAGCACGATAACCAGGCGGCCAACCGACTGCGCCTTGGCGAGGCCGCCGGCCAGCTTGGCATCAGTCCCGATACCCTGCGACGCTGGGCCGCCGCGGGGCGTATCACGGTCGAGCTGACCCCCGGCGGGCAGCGGACCGTGAGCCAAGCGGACGTCTCACGATTGGCCGCCGAGCGGCGCCGCGGGGGCGCCGAGCGGCCCATCGTCGCCCAGAGCGCACGCAACCGCTTCAGCGGCACGGTCACACGCGTCGAACGTGACGGCGTGGCCGCCGTCGTAGAGGTCCAGGCTGGGCCGCATCGCCTCGTGAGCCTCATGACGCGTGAGGCTGCCGACGAGCTGGACCTGGCGACCGGAGACGAGGTCGTCTGCGTCGTCAAGGCCACCAACGTCATCGTCGAGCTGCCCTCGCCGTGAGGCTGGTCCACAGCCCATCCGTTCGTGTCCCGACGGAGGCAGTCATGTCACGATCGCGCGGCGACCGCGCCCTGGACCGAGCCCTGCTGGCCAGGAGGGAGGTGCTGGCGCTGGCCAGCCTGGTAGCGCTGGCGCTGGCCTTGCTGCCGGCGGCGTCGATCACTGCGGCCTCCCCTTCGCCACCGGTCAGCCCGGGCACGATGGCAGGATCTGAGGCGGCCGACCAGCCGGTACCGTCCGGGCTTCCGGGCGACGGGCTCACCATCTTCGCGGCGGCGTCGCTGGCGGATGTCCTCGAAGACCTCGAGGCGACCTGGCTGGGCGAGTTCCCGGAGATCCCGCTGACGGTCGCCTTCGACGCCTCGAACGTGCTGGCCGCACAGATCGCTGAAGGCGCCGACGTCGACGTGTTCCTGTCCGCCGACCTCTCGCGGCCGGCCGAGCTAGCCGAGGCCGGGTTCACGAGCGGCGAGCCGGTGACGTTCGCGCAGAACTCGCCCGTGATCGTCGTGCCCCGCGACAGTCAGGTCGTGACGACGGCCATGGATCTCGCCGAGCCCGGCATCCGCCTCGTGGCGGCCGGAACGAGCGTGCCCATCACCCGCTACGCCGAGGAGGCCATCGCCCAGCTGGCAGCCACGACGCCCGACCCCGCCGCGTTCTCGATCGCCGTGGCTGCCAATGTGGTCTCCCGCGAGGACAACGTCCGGGCCGCCTTGGCCAAGGTGGAGCTGGGCGAGGGGGACGCCGCCATCGTCTACGCGACCGACGCACGCGCCTCGGACGCCGTCCGCGAGGTGCCCTTCCCGGAGGCCGTGCAGGTGACCGCCGAGTACGGGGCTGTCCAGGTGAGCGACGACCCGGCCGCCGCCGCATTCGTGACCTGGCTGACGGGACCAGCCGCCCAGACGGTCCTTGCCGACGCAGCCTTCCAGCCGGCGGACGGGTGAGCGACCGCGCCAGCCCGGTCCCCTCGGGCGAGCGGCTGACGACTGGCCACTGGCGCCGCGGTCCGGGAGCGGCCATGGTGGTGCTCGCCGCCGTGGCCCTGCTCTTCCTGGCCCTGCCGATCGTGGCCCTCCTGCTCCGTGCGTTGCAGTCGGGAGCCCTGGGCTCGGCACTGGCGGGCCGCGCCGTCCTCGACGCCCTCGCCCTGAGCCTCTCGAGCACCACGGTCGCGCTGCTCCTCATCGTCGTCTTCGGCATCCCGCTGGCCTTCGTCCTGGCCCGCACCACGTTCCGTGGCAAGGCCGTGGCCGAAGCGCTCGTGGACCTGCCCATCGTGATGCCACCCTCCGTCGCTGGCCTGGCGCTGCTCTTCGCCTTCGGGCGCAACGGGCTGGCCGGGCCCACCCTGGAGGTGTTCGGCATCACCCTGCCGTTCACGACGCCGGCCGTCATCGTGGCCCAGGTCTTCGTAGCTGCACCCTTCTTCATCCGGGCCGCACGGGCCGGCTTCCGCACGGTGGAGGCGGAGGTCGAGGAGGCAGCCCGTATCGACGGCGCCGCGGAGATGGTGGTGCTGCGCCGTGTCACGCTGCCCCTGGCCGCACCGGCGCTGGGTGCCGGCCTCGTCCTGGCCTGGGCACGGGCACTGGGCGAGTTCGGTGCCACCATCCTCTTCGCCGGCAATCTCGAGGGCCGGACGCAGACGCTCCCGTTGCTCGTCTACAGCCAGTTCCAGGACAGCCTTGAGGCGGCCCTGGCGGCCGCCACCATCCTCGTGCTGGCGGCCTTCGGCGTGCTCATCGCGGTGAGACTGCTGCGCTGGCCGTCCGGCGTGGGCTGGCCCAACTGAGCGGGCCCGACCGACCCTCAGAGCGCGCCGAGGCCGATGAGCATGACGCCTCCCACGGCCAGGGCCACGCCGGCCATCCGCACGGGCCCCAGCCGCTCGTGCAGGAAGAGCCGCGCCAGCAGGGCCGTGCCGACGGGGTACAGGGAGGCGAGCACGACGACCACGGACAGCTGGCCCAGGTCGCTGGCCAGGACGAAGAAGAGGTTCCCGCCGAAGTCTCCGGCGCCGCCCAGCGTCCCCATGAGCAGGGCGGCGCGAGGCACCCTGTGCACCAGCGCCCGGCCAAGCGGCCAGGCCACGATGACCACCAGGCCCACGCCCGCGACGCCAGCCACCTTGATGACGAACAGCGGCCACCAGACTTCGCCGCCGGAGCCGTGCGAGGCATCCACGCCGAGGAAGAAGCCGGCGAAACCCAGGCTGGCGGCGAGGATGAGGAGCCACTCACGGACCCGAGAACCGTGGAACGTGGGCAGCACGGGCGCCCCGAGGCGTCGGTCGGGCAGCGAGATGAGCACCACCGCCACGAGGGCGGCGACCATGCCGGCCACGTCGAGGGGGCCGATGTCATCGCCTCCGAGCAGCCCAACGGCAGCTGGGATAGCAGCCGCTAGCAGCGCCGTGAGGGGCGCCACCAGGCCCATCGTGCCGCGCGACAGGGCCAGGTAGAAGAAGGCCAGCCCAAGCGCCCCGGAGATACCCGCCGCGGCCGCCCAGGCAAGTGCCTCCTGGCCTGGCATCGGTTCTGAGCTGGCGACCAGCAGGATGGCGGCCAGCCCGAGGCCGACGCCCTGGCTGAGCAGGACGGCGACGGCAGTGCTCGAGAGCCGCGTGGTGATACCGCCGGCGAAGTCTGCGGCACCCCACGATGCTGCCGAGAGGAGTGCCAAGAGCGGCGCCAGCAGCTGGTTCAGCTGTTCGCCTCAGCCGCGGGGTGGGCCGGCCAGCCGGAACGGATCGACCACGCCGGTCACCGGGTCGGCCAGGGCGGCGCGCGGGGATCCGGCACGGCCGACGGTTCGTCGAGCACGACGTCCAGCGCGGCGGGCGCGGACGTCCGGCACGGCCGACGGTTCGTCGAGCACGGGATCCGGCACGGCCGACGGTTCGTCGAGCACGACGTCCAGCGCGGCGGGCGCGACGCTCGGCACGGCCGACGGTTCGTCGAGCACGGGATCCGGCACGACCGACGGTTCGTCGAGCACGACGTCCAGCGCGGCGGGCGCGACGCTCGGCACGGCCGACGGTTCGTCGAGCACGATGAGCTCGTCGGCGAGCGCATCGAAGCGCTCGGAGCAGGTGAGCAGCAGGACCTGGAAACCCTGCTCGGTGGCGACCTCCTTGAGGAGCTCGAGAGCACGCCGTGCACGGTCATCGTCGAAGGTGACGAAGGGATCGTCGAGGATGATGGGCGGTCGGCGGTCCATCGTCACGAGGCGCACCAGGCCCAGGCGGGCAGCCAGGAAGAGCTGATCGGACGTGCCCTGCGAAAGCTGCCTGGCATCCACGAGGGTCCCGGTCTCCGGCGCCCGGACCCGGAAGGCAAGGTTCTGGTCGTCCACCTGGACTTCGCGGTAGCGCCCACCCGTGATGCGCTCGACCGCCGGGCCCATGTGATCCTCCAGGTAGCGGGCGGCCGTCTTGAGCGTGGCCTGCTCGGCCACCTCGATGGCCTGCAGCGTGGCCTCGTAGATGAGCACGCGACGCTGCAGCTCAGCCTGCCGCTCGCGCGCCGCGGCCAGGCGTTCGGCGACGTCCGCCACGAGCTCGGCATCCACGGGGTTGGCGTCCACGCGGCCCTGTGCCTGGTCCTCTTCGGATCGTGATCGGTCGCGGGCCGGCTGGGTCTGTTCCACGAGGCGCCGGGCAGCCTGCCGGAGGGCCGCCGGCTCACGCCCCAGGTCGCCCATGCCGGCCAGGGCATGGCTGGCCCGCTCGGTGTCATCGGCGGCCTCGTCACGCGCCTCCTCGAGACGCCGCACGCTGCGCTCCTGCACGCCCAGCCCGCGCAGCTCGCCCTCGATGTGTGCCAGCCGATCGGTGTTCTGCTCCATGCTGGCCAGCAGCGCCTCGGCCGCTGCGACATCCGGCACGTCGATCTCCTCGAACAGGAGCTCCAGTTCGCGGCGGCGACGGCGGAGGCGGTCCTCCTGGTCTCGCTGCAGCTCCTGGCGCCGCGTTGCGCTGTCCTGGGCCATGCCGTGGGCGAGGCCGTACTGGCGCCGGCGTGAGGCGACGCGGTAGGCCTGCGCCAGGGCCCCGAGCGAGATGACCACGCAGACGACCAGGCCCACCCCGCCGGGCAGGTCACCGACCAGGAACCCGAACAGGGCAGCGGCGGCGAGGAAGACCACGGCGAGGACCAGCCAGCGCCCGGGATGGGGTGGTGCGACGACAGACTCCGCGGCTTGTGAGACCTCCACGTCGACGTCCAGCTCGGCCTCCAGCTCGGAAACCTCGTAGGCCAGGTTGGTGGCCCGACCGACGGCACTGCGGAGGACTGGCAATGACATCGTCGTGGGCAAGTCGCGGCGCAGGCCCTCGGCCTCCTCCACCAGCTCGGCGGCCCGCTTCAGCTTCAGGTAGCGCTCCTGCGCCTCGTCGCGCTGGGTGGCCAGCGCCTCGGCGCGGCTGGCCTCGGCCAGGTCGGCTTGCTCACGGGTGAGCTGCGCGTCCAGCGCCTCGCGGCGGGCGTGGGCTGCCGCCCACTGGGCCCGGTCGGCCTCGAGGTGCGCCAAGGCCTGCTCGCCCGTCGCCAGCTCCGTCTCGAGCAGGCCGATCTCCTCCCGCACGGACCTCAGCAGGCCGGGGTTCTTCTGACCCTCGGTGCGATAGCGATGGATGGCCGCATCCAGCTTCTTCTTGGCCTTGCCGGTGCCCCGGTCGGCGCCGCTGATGGCCTTCTGCAGGCGATCGGAGATGGCCGGCTCGTCGTTGGCCACGGCCGACAGCTCAGCGTGCCCGACGCTTGCGGTGGCCCGGAAGAAGGCCTCGTTGGGGATGCCCGTGATGACCGCGACCTCTTCCTGGATGAGCGCGAAGTCGCGGGTGGTCTGCCCGTCGAGCGTCAGCTCGGCCTCCGCCCGCGGGCCGGCGAATCGCTTCACCAGGCGGCCCTGCCGGCCGTCCACCTCGAACTCCAGGACGATCTCGGGGTGAGCCTCCGTGCCCCAGCGGTGGATGCCGCGCACGTCCTCGCGGTTGGCGTCCGCCTTGCGGAAGAGCACCATCTCGAGGGCTTCGTGGACGGTCGACTTTCCGGCCTCGTTGGGGCCGCGCACGATGGTCAGGCCGGCCGCCGGCCGGATGTCCAGCTGAGCGTGGCGCTTGACGTCGGTGAGGCCGAGGCGGGTGATGCGCACCGGTTCAGGCCAGGGTCACGTGGTCGGGATCGTCGAGGAGCAGGCGGCGCCCAAGCCGCAGCACCTGGCGGGCCAGCTCGGCAGCTACCGGGTCAGCGCTCGCCTCCGCGGCCGCGAGGCGCGCCCCTGTGTCAGCCATGAAGCGCCCGGCCACGGTGTCGGGCGGCAGCTCCGGACCGGCGGCCAGTTCCGTCGCGCTGCGGTCCAGGATCCGCAGGTGCAGGAACGACCCCTCCAAGGCCCGCTGCACCTCGTCAGGCTGGATCTCCAGGATGTCTGGCGCGATGCCGGCGATGGTCACGGCGAGGACCAGGTCAGAGTCGGCCTGCTCGGCGAGTCGCCGCACGAGGTCGTCCTGGCTGGCCAGCTGGGCCGCGTCGAACTCCATGCTCCTGAACGTGGTGCGGCCGACGCGCACCCGCTCCAGGTGCACGCTGCTGCGCCCGCCGATGCCATCCTCCAGGCGAACCAGGCAGACGTCTCCGGCGCCGTCCTGGTCCACGGCCACGGGTTCCGGGGCACCCGCGTACGCCCACGTGGTCGCGCCGGCACGGCCGGAGAGGAACGAGTGCCAGTGGCCCAGCGCCAGGTAATCGAGACCACTGGCGGCGATCTCGTCGTCGGTGAAGAGGACGTCGTCACGCTCCACCTTGCCGGCGATGAAACGCGAGCCATGGACCATGCCCACCTTCCAGGTGGCACGGTCATCGGCGCCAGCGTCGAAGCCCTCCAACGGGCTCCGCGGGGCACGCTTGGTGGCAAAGACGCGGCCATAGACGACGAGGTCGAGGTCCCCGATGAGGACCTCCGGGCGGTCCGGCGTGAGCACCACCAGCAGCTCGCTGGCGGGGGGCAGGCCGGCCAGCTCGACGAGGTCGAACGTGCGGTAGATGGAGTGACTGTCGTAGGCGTCGTGGGTGCCCGGGATGATGACCACGCGGATGCCGGCATCGGTCAGGCGCCGCAGTTCGCTGGCGGCCCGTTCGACCGATCGTCGCGGCTGGGCGTTGGAATCGAAGAGGTCCCCACAGATGAGCGTGGCGTCCACCCGCTCACGGAGGGCGACATCGATGGCCCGCACGAAGGCAGCCAGCTGCCGTTCACGCTGCTTCACAGCGGCTGCGCCCATGTCGGCGTGTCGGGCACCCAGGTGGACGTCGGCCAGGTGCAGCAGCAGTGGCATTCCTGGCGTCACCCTCCGTCCCTGGCTCTTGGCGTGCGCGGCCCGCTCCGGGCTATTGTGCCATCGCGACCGGTCGACGCGACTCCCTCCGGGGTCCTGGCCGGCGGTAGCCCATCTCGCCGTGGTGCCCACGGTGCGCTGTTGTGACCCTGGCCATGGCGGCCGCACCCACGATGGCAGCGAGGGCCGCCCGAGCCAGCGTCGACGCTAGACTCGAGCCTGACCTGAGCGGCAGGCAACTGACGCGACGAAGCCACGAGGGGACACATGCGTGACCTGGACCTGGATCTCATCGTCATCGGTTCCGGACCCGCCGGCGAGAAGGGGGCTGCGCAAGCGGCCTACTTCGGCAAACGCGTCGCTCTCGTGGAGCGCCAGGAACGGCCCGGTGGCGCGCCCGTCAACAGTGGCGGTCTTCCTACCAAGACCCTGCGCGAGACCGCGCTCTACCTGACCGGCTTCCGGCGTCGGGAGGTCTACGGCATCGGTCTCGACCTGACGCCGGAGCTGACGCTGGACCGGCTCCGCGCCCGCGCCGCGTCGGTCTCGGAACTGGCCGGACAGTCCGTGCGTGCGAACCTCGAGCGACACGGCATCGAGCTCGTGCACGGCGATGCGCGCCTCGGTCCCGATCGCGGCGTCGAGGTCCGCAGTGGAGACGGCAGAGAACGGACACTGCGTGCCCCGGTCGTCCTCATCGCCACCGGCTCGCGGCCATTCCGCCCGGCTGCAGTCCCCTTCGACGACCCCGACGTCCATGATTCCGACACCATCCTGGGTATCGAGCGTCTGCCAGCGAGCCTTGTCGTCATCGGCGGCGGTCCGGTGGGCTGTGAATACGCCTCGATCTTCACGGCGCTGGGGGTCCAGGTCACACTCGTCGATCGGGCCGAGCGCCTGATGCCCTTCCTCGACGGCGACGCCTCCGACCAGTTGCGCGCCTGCTTCACGGACATGGGCATGCACCTGATGCTCGGCTCCCCACGTGCCGAGGTGGCCCGGGTCGATGGCAGGTTGCGGGTCTCCCTCGGCGCCGGTGACCCGCTGGTCAGCGACGCGGTCCTCTTCGCCGCCGGTCGCAGCGGCAACACTGAGGGACTCGCCCTCGAGGAGGCCGGCGTCAAGCTCGATGCCCGTGGACGGATCGTCGTCGACGCCGAGTACCGGACGGCGGCGCCGGGCATCTTCGCTGCCGGTGACGTCATCGGCCCACCCGCGCTCGCCTCCGTCTCGGCCGAGCAGGGTCGGGTGGCGATGTGCCACGCCTTCGACATCCCCTTCAAGGAGACGGTCGACCCACTGCCGCCCTTCGGCATCTACTCCATCCCTGAGGCTGCCATGGTCGGCCTCACCGAGGAGGCCGCGGCAGCCGCTGGGATCGAGACGGCCACGGGTCGCCACGACTTCGCCAACAACCCACGGAGCCTCATCGCCGGCACCACGTACGGCTTCATCAAACTGGTGTTCCGCCGAGATGACCGCCGGCTTCTGGGCGTCCACATCGTTGGCGAGGAGGCCGCCGAGCTCATCCATGCCGGCCAGGCCGTCCTCCACGCAGAGGAGACCATCGACCGGTTCATCCACACGACCTTCAACATCCCGACCCGCTCGGAGGTCTACAAGTACGCCGCGTACGACGGCCTCCAACAGCTCTCGGGACGCAGCCTCCAGGGCGGTGCCCCTTCGCAGCACGCGCGCGGGTGATTCGCGGGCTCCGGCTCGTCAGGACGGTTGCCCGAGGACCACTGAGCGGTCAGGCGATGCTCTGCCGAGCGGACACGACATCACCGGTCGCGGGGGCGACGTCGACCGCGCTTTGACCGGCCACCCGATGGAGCAGCATCTCGCGGGACACGCCACGCAGCTCGCGGCGCTCGACCACGACGTCATAGCCCACGAGCAGCTCGGCCACGTCCCGGCCGCGGTAGACGTCGTCGCTCAGGACGATCTCGCCGGGAGCGGCGGCTGCCTGGATCCGGGATGCCGCGTTCACCGTCTGGCCGAAGTAGTCGATGCCATCGCGAGCGGCCACGGCGATGGCTGGCCCGCGGTGCAGGCCGATGCGCAGGACGAGTTCGGCTGTGCCACTGCGGGCCAGATCATCGATCCGCTTTCGCATGGCCACGGCCGTGCGTACCGCCTGGGCCGGATCGATGAAGCGGGCCATGATGGCATCGCCGATGGTCTTGACGATGACCCCCCCATGATCGCGCGTGACGGTCTCCAGGACCCGGAAGTGCAGTCTCACGAGGTCGTACGCCGTGGCGTCACCGACACGCTCATACATCTGCGTGGAGTCCTGGAGGTCGGTGAACAGGAAGGTCAGGTCGTCCATCTCGACACCCTGGGATGCGGTGACCGTGACGAAGCGGAGGAGCGTCATCGGGAACAGCACGCTGCCCAGGGCCGCGATGAGCATCAGGAGCTCGCCGTCGTGGTCGGAGGTCGCACCGACGTAGCGGGCCACGAACAGCATCCCCACGGTGACGATCATGACGGCCGCTCCCAGGGCGACCCAGAGCAGCTGGCGACGCTGGACCGCGTGCGCGTGCTGATAGCGCCGGGCCAGCCAGGCAGCCGCCAGCGTCAATGAGGCGACGAGGGCGGCCACGCCCAAGGCTGATCCAACGACGACGAGCGGCTCGATGGAGCCGGGCACGCCGAGGGGGTTGGGTAGCGTGGGGTACCAGAGCAATCCCTCGGGCCGGAGCGCCGTGCTGACCGTCAGCAGCAGGAACCCGGCCAGGCCCAGGGCCATGGCTGGCCGCCAGTGACGGGCTTCGGGCCGACCGGACGGGAACAGCAGCAGCACGAGGGCGGCCGCGGCGACCGTTCCCGGTAGCAGGACGGCACCCGAGCTCCAGGCCAGCACCAGCATCAGTGCGGGCACCGGGCGCACGGCATAGAGGATGCCCTCGAGTGACTGGTTGAGCGGGATCACCAACCCCATGGCCAGGCCGATGGCGAGGTAGACCCAGCCGATGGGATTGCGCGGCGAGCGAGCCACCATGGCCACCGCGATGGTGGCGTACACGAGCGCCACGAGCGCGATGGCCGAGACGCCGATGGCGCTATGCGCCCAGCTGGCCGGTTGTGGCGGGAAGCCACGGGCCGCCCAGGAGCCGAGGGAGAGCGCAACCGTCCCGCAGATGAGAAGCCAGATGACCACAGCCGCGACACGGAGGTGCGGATCGTGGCGCCCGGCAGGGTACCGCAGCGGGTACATCAGTTCCCGTAGGCCGTGGCCCGGACCGCTTCCAGCTGAGCCAGGATCTCGTCGAGCCTGGATTGGTCGGCGGTGAAGTCGAGGACGGCCTGCCAGAAGGCCCGGCTCATCTCATCGGGCATGGCGTCGGACGCATCGAAGCGGAAGATCCTTGCCTCGGCCAGGAGTCGGGCCTGCATCGCGAGTCGAGGGTCTGGGTAGTCCTCCAGGAGGAGGTTGCCGGACAGGGCGCCCCCGCCGCTGACGAGGATCGATTGCGCCTCGTCGCTCAGGAGGTACGTCAGCAGGGCGCGACTGCCGGGCGTGTCGCGCAACAGCGCGATGAGGTCACCGGCCCCGATGAGCGCCCCCCGGAAACGAGGATCGATGTCCGGGAAGGCCATGACCTCATAGCGGCCACCGCTGCGCGCGACGGCTTCATCGAGGAAGGTCGACATGAAGGTACCCTGGTGGAGGAAGAGACACTCGGGCGGATCCGTGAAGAGGCCGTCCCCGGCATGGCTGAAGTGCGTCTTGAGCGCGCCCTCGATGCCGCCGGCCACATCTTGATCGCCGACGGTCGTGCCAAACGACTGGAAGGCCCAGCGGACCTCCGGCGAGGTCCACGGAAGACGGCCGGCGATCCACTCGTCATAGGCCTGGGGGCCGCTCTGACGCAGGAGGAAGTCCTCGATCCAGTCCGTGCCCGGCCAGCCCGAGGAGGCATCCGAGGCAAGCCCGTTGCACCAAGGGCGGACGCCTTCCACGGCGGTCATCGCGGCGTGCTGCACTCCCACCCAGGCTGCGAATGGTCCCGCCCGATAGACGTCGGGGTTGTACCAGAGCAGCCCCTTGACGGTGGCCTTCAGGAAGACCCCCACGAGCCGGCCGTCGACGGTCCCCAGGCTGACGAAGGCCGGCGCCGTGTGGCGCTTGTAGAAGCCCGGGTCGATGACCGTCCCGAGGTCGACGAGCCGGCCGGACTTTGGCAAGCTGGGTCATGAACCCGGGACCGGGGAGGCCGGCGATGTCCGGTGGGTCACCGGCTGCCATGCTCGCCTCGAGCTCCGCCTTGAGGTCTCGCGTCGTGGTGAAGCGGACGCGAACCCCAGTCCGCTCCTCGAACGGCGCCACGACCCTCTTCATCGTCTCCAGCTCCGACTCCTCCCAGGAGCCCAGGACGCGGACGACGTCGGAACGGGCGGCCGTGTCGCCCGGATCGCCCGTCGCACCACCCGGGCCCTTCGTGGTCTCAGGCGACGAGCAAGCGAGGATGACGATGGCCAGGATGGCCGGCAGGGACCATCGGCGGAGGGCGGCGACCAGCCGCATGTGCCGGAGCATGGGCTGCGCCCTCAGCATAGGGCCACGCCGATGCGATGCACTCCAGGTCCATCGCATCGCTTCCAGGCTCGTCCTGCGACGGCTGCGCCCATCCTCAGGCGCCGATCGAGGCTCATCCGACGGATGCCACATCGCGCTGGTCATGATATCCGCCCTCGAGATATCGGCCCTCGAGCCGAGTGCGAAGTACGGCCCAGGCCCGCATGTCGGACGTCCGGCCGAGTCTCTCGTTGCCGGTTCTCCGGGCTCGGTGTACCCTGCCGCAACGATCCGGTGCGCCCACCAGACGGGACCGCAGGACAGGACTGGGATAGACGGCGCCCGGCACTCCGAACGCCATTCGTCCGCTGTTTCGTGCTGGCTGCGGGATGTCACCGGAGAGGATCGATCGTCATCGCGCCCCCAGGAGGTCCATCGGTGTCCTATACGGATCGAACCGTGACATGCGTCGACTGCAGCGTGGAATTCATCCACTCGGCGGCTGACCAGGAGTTCTACGCGGAGAAGGGCTTCGTCTCTGATTCCAAGCGCTGCCCCAGCTGCCGCGCCTCGCGACGCGCCATGCGCGAGACGAGTGGCTACGACACCCGCGACATCGGCGGGCCGCGTGGCTACGAGCGCGGCGACTACCGCTCGCCCCGCGAGTACTTCGCGGTCATCTGCTCGGAATGTGGCAACGCCGCCCAGGTGCCCTTCAAGCCGCGCATGGACAAGCCCGTCTACTGCTCGGACTGCTTCCGCATCGTCCAGGCCAGGACAGGCAGCGACGCCGCCAGCGCCTGAACGAAGCCGCCAGAGTGGACCACGACCGCCCCCCAGACGGGGCGGTCGTGACGTGTGCGGGCGCGCGTCTCGACGTGTACGGGCGCGCGTCGACGGTCCGCGCGTGGATCGCCAGGGCCATCCCTCGCGTGTCCCCTGGGAGCCCTCGTCGGGCCGCCGAGTCGACTCGCGCGCCCCGTGGGCGCCCTCAGACCCGATAGACTCGGAGCCGAGGCAAAGTCACGCGTCGCGTCGAACGGCGCGCAGATCCGCCGGACGCAGGAGGGGCCATCGATGACTGACCGCGCTGCCACACCGCGCATCAAGATCACCTACGCCACCCTGCGGGCGGACAACGAGGACCTGCATGCGGCCTTCGAGGCCGGCATCGAGGCTGCCCGTGCTCGCCTTGGCCGATCCCACGCCAACGTCATCGGCGCCGCAGAGCGAGCCGGCGACGGTGAGTTCGAGCTGCGCTCGCCCATCGACACGGACCTCTTCGTGGGGGGCTTCGCCCGGGGCACGCGCCAGGACATGCGCGACGCCATCGCCGCCGCCCGAGCCGCGCAGCCGGCCTGGCGGGCACTCGGCTGGGAGGCTCGCATCGAGATCGTCCGCCGCGCCGCGGACCTCATCAGCGAGCGGCTCATGACGTACGGCGCCCTGATGTCCATCGAGGTGGGCAAGAATCGCATGGAGTCGCTGGGCGAGGTCGAGGAGAGCGCCGACCTGATGCGCTACTACGCCCAGACCGCCATCGACAACGGCTTCTATGAGCAGCCCATGGGCAACCTCGGCGACCCAGCCACGCACACGCGCTCGGTGCTGCGGCCGCACGGCGTCTTCGGCGTCATCGCGCCCTTCAACTTTCCCATGGCCCTCGCGGCCGGGCCCACGGCGGCAGCCATGCTGGCCGGCAACACCTGTGTCTTCAAGCCTGCCAGTGCCGGGGCCATGAGCGCCGTGCTCCTGGTGGAGGCCTACCGAGATGCCGGGGTCCCGGATGGCGTCTGCAACCTGGTCATGGGCCCGGGGTCGATCGTGGGCGACGAGCTCGTCAGGAGCGAAGCCATCGACGGCATCGTCTTCACTGGCTCCTACGACGTCGGCATGGGCCTCCAGCGCGCCTTCACGAAAGCCTATCCACGCCCCTGCATCGTGGAGATGGGCGGCAAGAACCCCGCCATCGTCATGGCCTCGGCGGACCTGGACGAGGCAGCCGAAGGCATCATGCGCTCGGCCTTCGGTTTCGGCGGCCAGAAGTGCTCGGCCAACAGCCGGGTCTACGTGGAGCGCCCGATCCACGATGAGCTGGTGCGACTGCTGGTCGAGAAGACCGAGCAGGTCACCATCGGGGACCCGCTGACACGGGCCAACTGGCTGGGCCCCCTCACCGACCAGGCCGCCGTCGACCGCCACCAGCAAGCGGTGGCCGAGGCCCGCGCCGAGGGCACGGTCTTCTGTGGCGGCGAGCGGCTCGGCGACGGCGACCTCGCCCGCGGATTCTACGTCGAGCCGACGGTCGTGGGCCGGCTGCCGGCTGACCACCGTCTCTTCCGCGACGAGCTCTTCGCGCCGCTCACCGCGGTCCATGCCGTGGACTCCCTGCAGGAGGCACTGCGGCTCTCGAACGCATCTGTCTACGGCCTGACGGCCGGCATCTACAGCGCCGATGACGCGCAGGTGGAGCAGTTCCTGGAAGGCATCGAGGCCGGTGTCCTCTACGTCAACCGGCGGGCCGGCGCCACGACCGGCGCCTGGCCGGGCGTCCAGCCCTTCGGCGGCTGGAAAGGCTCGGGCTCGACCGGCAAGGCGGCTCTGGGTCCCTGGTACGTGGCCCAATTCCTGCGCGAGCAGAGCCACACCATCGTCGACTGAGCCAGCGGCGTGCTGGCTCTATACTCGGCTATGCAGGCTGCATACGATCCATGCAGGAGGGCAGGCATCGAAGGAGGGTTCAGTGGCCCAGGTGGACGTGGTCGAGCGGGTGGCGATCATGGCTCCGCATCTCGTGACCGAGGTGCCCGGCCCACGAGCCCGCGCGCACGTCGCCTACGACGAGGCCTGGACCTCGCCGAGCCTGCCCCGCGCCTACCCGCTGGTACCGGTCCGCGGTAGCGGCGCCACCATCGAGGACATCGACGGCAACACCTTCGTCGACTTCGCGGCCGGTATCGCCGTCAACTCCACGGGTCACGGCCACCCCGCGGTCGTGCGCGCCATCCAGGAACAGGCCGAGGACCTGCTCCACTACAGCGCCTCCGACTTCTACCTGCCCATCTACGCGGAGACCTGCGAGGCCATCGCGCGGACGGCGCCCATCAGCGGGTCCAGGCGGGTCTTCCTGGGCAACAGCGGCGCGGAAGCGGTGGAGGCGGGTCTCAAGCTGGCACGCCGGGCCACCGGCCGCCACGCCATCGTCTCCTTCCTGGGAGGGTTCCACGGACGCACCATGGGGGCGCTCTCGCTGACGGCCTCCAAGGCTGCCTACCACGCCGGCTTCGGACCGCTCCTGCCCGGCGTCCACCATGCTCCCTTCGGACACGTCCACGACCTCGACTGGTTCGAGGAGGTGCTCTTCGACAAGGTCGTGCCGGCCACGGAGGTCGCCGCCATCATCGTCGAGCCCATCCAGGGTGAGGGCGGCTACGTGCTGCCGGAGGACGGCTTCCTGCCCGGCCTCCGCGAGCTCTGTGACCGCCACGGCATCCTGCTCATCGCCGACGAGATCCAGACCGGCGCCGGCCGCACGGGTGCCATGTGGGCCGTGGAGCACTGGGGCGTGGAGCCGGACATCCTGCTCTCGGCCAAGGGCATCGCCTCCGGCATGCCGCTCTCCGCGGTGGTGGCTCGGGCCTCGCTCATGGAGGCCTGGGGCAGAGGCGCCCACGGTTCGACGTACGGCGGCAATCCGGTGGCCTGCGCGGCCGCCCTGGTGACCCTCAGGCTGCTCGAGGACGGGCTCATCGGGAACGCCGCAGCGCGCGGCGAGCAGGGGCTCACCGCCATGGAACGCATGCGCGAGCGCTTCTCCGATGTCGTCGAGGCCAGCCGTGGCAAGGGGCTCATGCTGGCCCTCAAGCTGGCCACCCCGGAGCTTGCCGAGGCCCTCCAATACGAGGCCTTCCGGCGCGGCGTGCTCGTGCTCGGGGCCGGCAAGTCAGCCGTCCGCGTCTCCCCGCCGCTGGTCATCGACGAAGGAACCATGGCCAGCGGCCTGGCCGTCCTCGAGGAGGCCGTGGAGGCCGTGGCCAGGATGGCGGCCGTGGGCACCGCCCTGTCCTCCGCGGATCACTGACGCGCGCGCGGGTCGCCGCGCGTCGTTCGCTGGGCGCTGGGTCATCGCCGCGACGGTCGCGAGGGCGCTGCAGCTACAGGCGGGTCACGGTGATGACGACCACGCCCAACGTGACGGCACCTACGCCGAGCCACTGTCGCGGGCTGATGCGCTCGCCCATGGCGTGGGCGATGAGCGCGGCGATGACCGCGAACTGTGACGAGAGCACGGCCGTGACGGCGATCGATTCGCGGGCGCCCCAGGCGTAGGTGTAGACGCCCGCCACCTCCGCGAGGCCGGCGAAGACGATGACGGGCAGGAGGTCGCGCCGGAAGCGCAACCGCCGCGTCACGACGAGCGGCAGGGTCAGGAAGGCCACGCCGACGATCCGGCCGGCCGCCACGACCCAGCTGGCCGGCACGCCCTCGCTGGCGCGCCCCGAAGCGTAGAGACCCAGCCCGAAGATGAGCGCTGCGACCACGGCGAAGCCCACGTACCGCGTCCCGGATCCGGACAGGACGTCCGGCCCCCCGCCCGGCTGCAGGGCGACCATGAAGATCCCTCCGGCGATGAGCAGCAGCATGGCCCCCAGCAGTGGTGTGGCCGCCTCACCGCTGAGCACCGCGATGGTGGCCGCGATGGCGCCTTCCGTGGAGACGATGGGCGCCGTGACGGGCACTTTGCCGCCGGACAGCGCCGCGTAGCTGAGCACCATGCCCACGGCGTAGCCCAGGCCACCCAGGGCCAGCCAGGCGATGTCCGCGGTCGCCACGGGTTCGTCGGTGGTCTCGATGGCGAGCAGGGGCAAGGTCGCCAGGAGACCGACGAAGACGACCAGGGCGGTCGTCGACCAGGGGCCGAGCACCCGGCTGGCTCGGGCGGCCGCGATCGTGGCGAGGGCCCAGGCGAACGCCGTGACCAGCCCCGCGACGACGGCGATCATGCTGTCGGCCAGGCTGCGGGGAGGCACGCATAGGTCACGCCGCCGAGGGTACGACAGCCGGGCGGTGCTGCGCCGGTCGGGCTGCGCCGGTCGGCGGGCGGTGCAGCCTGACTGCGGGTTCCAGCCCTCCGACGTACCCTTGGCCCCATGTCCGCGACCCTGGAGCGCTGGCTGCCAGCGCTGCGCCGTCTGCCTGGCCTGGCCGCGACCATGCTCCTGGCGATCGCCGTCGGGCTGCCGGCAGGGAGGCCGGCCGCCGCCCAGGATCGGCCCGCCATCATCCCCATCCTGGCCTCGTCGGAGCTGGCGGTGGGCCCCAACCGCTTCCTCTTCAGCCTCACCGACCCGGATGGCGCGCCCCTGGCCGCGCCTGACGTGACGGTCCACCTGCGTTTCTACGATGACGGGGCAGACCCGGAGGCGGTCGTCTTCGAGGCCGATTCTCGCTTCCTGTGGGCCATCGATGGCGTGCGCGGCCTGTACGCGGCCGACGCCGAGTTTGCCCGCGCCGGACGCTGGGGCACGCGCTTCGACGCCACCTTCCCCGATGGGCGCCAGGAGACGGTGCGGGCCGACTACGACGTCTGGGAGACGACCAGTACCCCCGCCATCGGCGCACCCGCGCCGCGGGTCGACTCCCCCACCGCCGCCGATGTTGGCGGTGACCTGTCGCGCATCTCCACCGACCCCGAGCCGGAGGGACGCTTCTACGACCTCTCCATCATGGACGCCATCGACGCCGGGGCACCGGCCATCATCGCCTTCGTGACGCCCAGCTTCTGCCAGTCGGGCACCTGCGGCCCGACCATCGAGAAGGTCAAGGCAGTCGCCGAGCGCCATCCCGAGGTCAACGTCGTCCACGTGGAGCCCTACCTCATGCAGGTCAAGGACGGCTACCTGCAGCCCCTCCTCTCGGAGGAAGGCTGGCTGCAGTCAGCGCCCTGGACCGAGACCTGGGGCCTGCGCACGGAGCCCTTCGTGGTCGTCATCGATGCCGACGGGCTGGTCCGCGCCAAGTTCGAGGGCGCCGTCACCGTCGAGGAGATCGAAGCCGCGCTGGCAGCCCTCTGACCTCCCGCCGGCGGCTGTAGGATGGCCGCGTGACCACCTCCAAGGTGGCCAGCATGCGCGATGCGATCGCGACGCTGGTTCGCGATGGCGACAGCGTCGCCATCGAGGGCTTCACGCACCTCATCTGCTTCGCCGCCGGCCACGAGATCATCCGCCAGCGCCGCCGCGACCTGACGCTCATCCGCATGACGCCGGACGTCATCTACGACCAGATGATCGGCGCCGGCGTGGCCATCAAGCTGGTCTTCTCGTGGCTCGGCAACCCCGGCGTCGGCGGCCTGCACGCCATCCGGCGCGTCACGGAGGGCCCGGGGGCAAGCCTCGAGCTGGAGGAGTACAGCCACTACGGCATGGTGGGTCGCTACATCGCGGGCGCCACCAACCTGCCCTTCTTCCCGCTGCGCAGCTACTACGAGACGGACATGCCGGTCGCCAACCCCCGCATCCGGCCCCTGCAGTCGCCCTACGGCGACGAGCAGGTCTATGTCGTGCCGCCGCTGCAGCCGGACGTCACCATCATCCACGCCCAGCGGGCGGATGCCGCCGGCGACACCCAGATGTGGGGCCTGCTGGGAGCCCAGAAAGAGGCAGCCTTCGCGGCCGAGCGGGTCATCGTCGTCGTCGAGGAGCTCGTGGACGAGTCGATCATCCGGGCCGATCCCAACCGAACCATCATTCCCGGACTCATCGTCGACGCCGTGGTCGTAGAGCCCTTCGGGGCCCACCCCTCCTACGCGCAGGGCCACTACGACCGAGACAACGCCTTCTACGTGGAATGGGATGCCGTCAGCCGGGACGCAGCCGACCTGGAGGCCTGGCTGGACGAGTGGGTCCACGGCCTGGACGGGCGGGCCGAGTACATGGAGCGCCTCGGGCCTGCGGCCCGCGAGCGCATCCGGCCCAGCGGACCTGCCCCAGCCGGGCCCATCGACTATGGGGAGTACCGGTGAGCGGCGCGCTCATGATCCTCGTGGCGGGGCCGTACCGCTCGGGCACGGATGGTGACCCGGTGCGCATCGCCCGCAACGTCGAAGCCATGACGAGCGTATCGCTGCAGCTCTACCGCCGTGGGCACCTGCCCGTCATGGGCGAGTGGTTCGCGCTGCCGCTCATCGAGCATGCCCAGCGCGTCGAGCCGGGCGTCGACCACGACGAGGCCATCTTCCATCCCATCGCGGAGCGCGTGCTGGCGCGCTGCGATGCCTGCCTGCGCATCGGCGGCCCCTCGGCAGGTGCCGACCGCATGGTCGAGACGGCACGGCGGCTGGGCAAGCCCGTCTACACGGACATCGAGCAGATCCCATGAGCCCCGAGGCAGGTTGGAGCCGCACCGAGATGATGATCGCGGCCGCTGCGCGCGAGCTGGCCGGCCAGAGAGTCTGCTTCGTGGGCATCGGCCTGCCCAACATCGCGGTCAACCTGGCCCTGCACACCGTGGCCCCACAGCTGGAGCTCATCTACGAGGCCGGCGCCTACGGGGCGCAGCCGGCCCGACTGCCGCTCTCGATCGGCGATCCGACCATCGTCACGCGGCGCCCTGGCCGTGATGTCCATGGCCGACCTCTTCGGCTACTACCTGCAGGGTGGGCGCGTGGACGTCGGCTTCCTCGGCGCCGCCCAGATCGACCGCTTCGGCAACATCAACACGACCGTCATCGGCGACTACGGGGCGCCCAGGACGCGGCTGCCAGGCTCGGGCGGCGCCTGCGAGATCGCCGTCAATGCCCGCCAGGTCTTCATCGTCATGCGTCAGTCGGCGCGGTCGTTCGTGGAGCGCATCGACTTCCGCACCTCGCCAGGCAACCTCGGAGGCAGCGCCGACGCCACCGGCGTGCGCAAGGCCCAGGGCTGGTCGGGCCGGGGCCCGTCCGTCGTGGTCACGGACCTTGGGGTCTACCACTTCGACGACGTCGGCGAGATGCGACTCGACAGCCTGCACCCGGGAGCGTCACTCGAGGATGTCCGGGGCGCCATGGGCTGGCCGGTGCGCATATCCGTCGACCTGGCCACCACGCCCCCGCCCAGCCAGGAGGAGCTGCGGCTCATCCGCGAGGTGCTGGACCCTGAGGGCCGCCACACGGGCTGAGCGCACCCTGCGGCCCTCGGCACGGCCCTGTCCAAGCGCTCGGGCTCGGGGTATCTCGCTCAGGTGCGGGCCACGAGCCGTCCGCGCAGGATGAAGTAGACGCCGACCGTGATCATCGCCAGCGGGATGAGCACGGTGATGTCGAGGTCGAGGTTCAGGGCGTCCGAGACGTCGGCCAGGCCGATGATGCCGAGGATGGCGCCCAGGACGAGGGCCCAGGCGCGCCGCACGTGCTGGAAATGACCCAGGCCCCAGCCGGCCAGGAAGGCCAGGCCGACCAGCAGCGAGGTCCAGCCATCGCCGGTCAGGATACCCAGGTCGGTGCCGATGCCGGCCAGTCCCCACGCCGTGAGCACGAGTGCTGGCATGGTGGCAGCCGCGATGTGGCCGAACAGCCAGGCGGTCCCGAAGGCCAGGCCGGCTGCCAGGATGATCAAGGACCCGAAGCTGAGGTCGGGGATGAGCAGCTCGATGAGCAGCCCGATGCCGAGGACCAGCAGCAGGATGGCGAACCAGGGGAACGAGCGGCCGGTCGGCGACCAGCCTGACGACCACGAGTAGACGCGCATCCGGGGCGGCGACGCCGAGCCGTAGGGGTCTTCCGGGCCCGGCCATGGACCGCTGCCCGGTCGACCGTACTGGGGTGGTCCCGGCGGTGGACCCTGCTTGCCTGGCGGTGGTGGGGGACCTACGGGCCTGGGTCCCGGGTAGGAAGCGCTCATGCCGACAATCGTAGCCTCATGCGGCGCCCGACCTTCGTCCGGGAGGCGGCTTCCCGGGCTCGGCGAGCGCCTTCGGGGTGCCCGCTGGCTGATCGGATGCTTCGAGCGCCTCGTGGCGGGCCGGGGCGCCCAGCCAGATGCTGCCGTCCGCGAAGTGCTCGGCCTTCCAGATGGGCGCTCGCGCCTTGAGCTCCTCGATGGCGTAGCGACAGGCCCCGAAGGCCTCCTCCCGGTGCGCTGCCGCCACCACGATGGCAACGCTGGCCTCCCCGACCGCGACCTCGCCGACGCGATGGACGATGGCCAGCCGATGCACGCCGAAACGGACCTCGATCTCGTCGGCGATCTCGGCCAGGACGACTAGCGCCATGGGCTCGAAGGCCTCGTAGGCGAGGCCGACGACACGCTGGCCAGCGAAGCGGGCGGCCTCGGCCTCCTGGCCTGGAGCGGGAGTCCCAGGCGTCTCGCGAGTCTGGCCCAGGAAGACGACGACAGCGCCATCGGCCGCGGTCGCTACGCTCGCCTGAAGGTCGGCCAGCAGGCTGTCGGCCAGCGGGATCTCAACGATCTCCAGGCGTCGACGGCGCGGTCCGTCGGAAGCTGGACCGCCGTCGGAAGGTCGACCGAGGTCCGCACTGCCGCCCGCCACCGGCGGGATGACGGCCAGCTCGTCCCCCGGCGCCAGCCGCTCATGACGCTCCACGTAGCGCCCGTTCCGCGCGAACCGCACGCTCGCCTGCGCGGGCGCCAGGTCGGGGAAGGCCGACACCAGGGCCGTCCAGGCCGCGGCCACGTCGGCATCCTCGGGTAGCTCGAGGGCATGGCGCGACCTTCCCGTCTGGAGGCGCTGCATGGCGAACAGACGAACCTCGATGCGCACGGCTAGACCAGCAGCCCTTCAGCGAGGGCGAGACCGGAGGCCACGATGGTGGAGGCCATGACCAACGCGAACTCGATGTACAGCAGGCCGGTGGCCGATTCCATCGAGCGCGAGAGGGCTGTCTTCCAAGCCATCCAGACCAGCGCCAGTGGGAAGAGCAGGCCTACCACGAGCCGCAACCACACGAATGCCGCGTTCGGTCCCGTGAGAGCCGCGAAGGGCTCGCCACCGGGGGTGCCGGTCGCCAGCCACGTGCTGTAGAGCAGGAGCTGGACCACGATGGCCCAGAAGAGGATGCGCGTGCTGAGGACGAGAGGACGTTCCGAGATGCGGGGCGTCACGAGGTACCAGTGTGCCAGCACCACGGCCGCCATCGATCCTCCCGTGACGACGGCCAGGGCCAGCGACTGCACCAGCAGGGGCACCGCCAGCGGCTCCCCTGCAGCCCAGCCCCCGGCCGCAAGCGCCAGGGCAGCCACCCCGGCGGCCACGGCGGCCACGCCCAGCCAGCGTGCCGCTCCGCCACGGCGCATGCGCAGGCTGGCCAGCAGCGACAGCGCCACGAACAAGGCGATGGCCGCCCGACGCGGCTCGTCGAGCGCGGCGCCGCTCTCGATGGCCAGCTCGGACGGCAGCGGCAGACCCCAGTCGGTGGCCAGCCAGCCGAGGCCGAAGAGGCTGGCCAGGAAGGCGCTGAAGCCCACGAAGCCGGACGCGGCATCCGTGACCTGGCGCAGCAGCCAGGTGAGCGCGAAGCTGCCCAGAGCCAGCGAGCCCAGCAGCACCCACGTGATGTAGCTGAGGCTCTGGATGATCTGCTGCGTCTCCACGGTCGCGAGTGTAGGTCGGCAGGCACCAGGAACGCCCGAACGGGCGTGGGCGCAGGGCTCGCGCGGGCGACTTGCGTTCCCTCAGGGGCGGGTCAGGGGCTCTGGCGCGGGCCAGGGCTCCGGCGCTGGGCAGGGGCTCGGCGCGGGCCAGGCTCCGGCGCTGGGCAGGGCTCAGGCGCCGGCGGGACTGCCCTGCAGCGCTTCGTGTCCGGCCGGGGCGATCTCCGGTGGCCGCGTGGGTTGGGCGGCACCAAGGATGAGCGCGCCGGCGGCGAGCGCCTCGATATCGACCTGTCCCAGGGCCACGTTGCGGCCGGGCCGCCCGAGCAGATAGCCCTGGCCGGCGGCGATGCCCAGCTCCCGGAGCGCCCGCAGCTGCTCGGCCGTCTCCAGGCCCTCCGCGATGGCCACCGCACCCTGCCGGTCGGCGAGGTCCTTGAGCGAGCGCAGCACGTTGCGCGACGAATCGCGCTGGGTGCCCTCCTGCACGAGCGAGAGATCGATCTTGACGATGTCGAAGCGCAATTGGGAGAGCAGGCGCAGGCCGGCGTTGCCGGCCCCCACATCGTCGGCAGCGATGCGCACGCCGGCATGCTGCAGGCCGGCCACGTTGCGGCGCAGGCGGTCGAGGTCCGTGATGGCCTCCCGCTCGGTGAGCTCCACGATGACGCGACCCGGGCTCAGTCGGTGGCGGGCCAGGATCTGGAGGAGCCACGAAGCCGTGAAGTCCTGGACCTCCAGCGTACGAGGCGAGAGGTTGATGGTCACGACCTGGTTGGCGTCGATGTCCGTGGTGCCGGCCGTGACGACCTCGAAGCAGGCCAGGTCCAGCTCCACGAGGCGCCCCGCTGCGGCGGCCGCCTCGAAAAGCTGCCCCGGATTGCTGAACGGCGTGGAAGGAGCTGGCCGGATCAGGCCCTCGAAACCGAGCACGCGACCGTCGCGCAGGTCGACGATGGGTTGGTAGACGGGCGTCAGCGCGCGAGCCCGGATGACGTCGCGGATGGCCGCGATGGCACCCTGGTCGGCGAAGGCATCGGGAGCCTGGTCGCGATCGGCATCGTAGACCGCCACCGTGCCCCGGCCGTTGCGCTTGCAGCGATAGAGAGCGGCATCCGCCTGCCGGAAGAGCTCGCCGCGGTCGACTGCCAGCAGCGGCACCGACGAGATGCCGCCCGAGAATGGGATGGCCCGCTCGCCCGCCGCGGGCCTCAGGCAGAAGTGGCGCAGTCGGTTGGCAGCGGTCAGGGCGTCCGGAGCCTCCGTGTGGGGCATGATGACGGCGAACTCGTCACCACCGATGCGGAAGCCCCGGTCACCGTAGCGCAGGGCATCGCGGATGCTGTTGGCCATGCCGACAAGGAGGCGGTCCCCTGCCGGGTGACCTTCGGCATCGTTGACGACCTTGAGGTCGTCGAGGTCGAGGAGCAGGAGCGAGACCGGCACTTTGTGACGCCGGTGGGTCTCCAGCTGCCGGTCAAGCTCCTCCTGGAAGGATCGATGGTTGCCGAGGCCGGTGAGGCCATCGTGGAGCGAATCCTCGCGGGCCTCACGGTAGAGCACTTCGAGCTGCGCCTGCGACCCGGCCAGATCGTCGAAGGGCTGCAGGAAGGTGCGGGCGATCACGACGGCGATGACGAGGACGATGAGGGCGAAGCCCACGAGCGCGGCCACGAGCAGGGTCTGATCGGCATCGGGCACCACCGGCCAGACGTGGATGAGGCCGAACTGCGTGCCGTCGCTGGCCTGCCAGAGTGGCACCGCGGTGCTGACCCAGCCGGCTGAAGCAAGGGTCCGAACCGTGCCGGCGTGTCCGGAGGTGATGCCGTTGATGTGGACGCGCAGGTCCCCCAGTGGACGGGCACCTGGGCCGCCGGCACCGGCAGCCACGCGGTCGGTCCGCGAACCGGCCACGACGGTGTCCGTGGTGAGATCCACCAGGGCAGCTCCGCTGGCTGCGCCCGAAGCGCTCGGGATGGCCTCGAAGAGCCGGGCCAGGCTGACCTCCGCCGTGAGGACGGCGGCCTCACGACGCATCGGGCCCGCGAGCCTGGTGGAGAGCATCAGGTGGCGCGAAAGGTCGCTCCCCCAGCGAGTGTCACGGACCACGGCACCGGGCGGGGCAGCCAGGGCCAGTGTGGTCACGTCCGCTGAGGCACAGGCCCCGGTTCCAGCCTCCGAGTCGCTGGCGCTGCCCGGCATGCCGAGCGCAGGCGCGGACCCCGTGAGTGGCACGCCGGCCGGATCGGAGGCTCTCGTGATGCAGGCACCCCGGATGAGGGAATCGTCGCCGACGCCCAGCGCCGCCAGCGCCCGGGCTGCGACCTGGCGCTCCTCGGCGCCGTCCACGCCATCGGCCAGCTGCGGGAGCTCGGGGTCGGCCGCGACCCCGAGGACGCTGGTCTCGAGTTCACCGACGCGGGCCGTGAGATCTGCCGCCGCCGCGGACGTCTGCCAGGCACGCCGCTCGGCAGTCGTGCTGTCGCCCTCGGGTCGCAGAGCGTTGGTGAGCAGGATGACACCGACCATGGGCAGGACGGCCAGGCCGAGCATGGCCAACCAGAGCCGGACCCGGATGAGGCGGCTGCCGTTCCAGAGTCGGACGCGCGGGCGGCGTGTGGTGACCAGTCGGGGTGTACGCATCGTGCCAGCCGAAGCTGGTCTGGCCATTCAAGGTCTCCGGGGACCGTTCGGTAATGACCCGAAATACACACCGCGGCACAGGACCGCTGGCAGGGGACCCCATGCCCCCAGCAGTGCCGCTCAACCCGGTCGCGCCACCACCATGAGCTTGAGCTCCGTCATGTCCTCGATGGCGAAGCGCACACCCTCGCGACCGATGCCGCTGTCCTTGACACCACCGTAGGGCATGTGATCGACGCGATAGGTGGGCACGTCGTTGATGACGACGCCACCCACGTCGAGGACCTCGAACGCGCGCCAGGCATGCTGCAGGTCGTTGGTGAAGATGCCCGCCTGGAGACCGTAGCGGCTGGCGTTGACCTCGGCGAAGGCGCTCTCGATCTCGCTGAAGGGCGCGGCCACCACCAGGGGCGCGAAGGCCTCCTCCGAGCAGACCCGGGCCGAGGACGGAGTGTCGACGAGCACGGTGGGCGGGAACCAGGCGCCGTCAGCCTGGCCACCCAGCAGCACC
This sequence comes from uncultured Chloroflexia bacterium, assembly GCA_963825995.1. Taxonomy (GTDB): domain Bacteria; phylum Chloroflexota; class Limnocylindria; order Limnocylindrales; family CSP1-4; genus JAFMJV01. Next base: position 151,944 of record CAWGVH010000006.1, on the reverse strand, counting down.
CGAGCGCCCTCGGCCACGGCCTCGGCGACCCAGCCCTCGGTGCGCGAGGCGGCCGCAGCATCGACCATGGGCCCCAGGTCCGTCGCAGGATCGAGAGGGTCGGCCATGACCAGCTTTGCCGCGGAGGCCACGAAGCGCTCCATGAACGGCCCCCAGACCGCCTGGTGGACATAGAGTCGCTGCACGCTGATGCAGACCTGCCCGGAGAAGGCGAACGCGCCCGTGCACACCCGGCGGACGGCCCAGTCGAGGTCCGCCGAGGCATCCACGATGACACCTGCGTTGCCGCCCAGCTCGAGGACGACCCGTTTCCGCCCGGCCATGTCCTTCATGCGCCAACCGACGGACGGCGAGCCGGTGAAGCTGAGCAGCTTGAAGCGATCGTCGACGACGAGCCGCTCGCCCAGTTCCCGCGACATGGGCAGGACCGAGATGGCGCCCTCGGGCAGGTCCGTCGCCGCCATGATCTCGGCCACGGTGAGCATGGTGAGCGGCGCGGCAGAGGGTGGCTTGAGCACGACCGAGCAGCCCGCCGCGATGGCCGGCGCCACCTTGTGCGCAGCCAGGTTGATCGGGAAGTTGAAGGGGCTGATGGCAGCCACCGGTCCCACGGGGAAGCGGCGCGTGACGCCCAGCCGGCCGACGTGCGCAGGCCCGATGTCCAGCGGGATGGTCTCGCCGACGAGGCGCTCGGCTTCTTCTGCCGCGAGGCGGAAGGTCAGGGCGCCGCGGTCGACCTCCACACGGGCATCCCGGATGGGTTTGCCCGATTCATGCGTGATGGTCTCGGCGATGTCGTCGCGCCGGGCCGCGATGCCGGCTGCGATGGTGCGCAGGGCATGGCTGCGCTCGAACGCAGGCAGGCGGCGCATGGCCTCAAAACCGCGCACGGCCCCCGCGATGGCCGCCTCGACCTGCTCGGCGCTGGCCAGGTAGGTGGCTCCGGCGGGCTGGCCGGGATGGGCGGGATCGGTCACCTCGAGGCTCTCTGCCGAGGTCACCCATTGACCGGCCAGGTAGATGGGGTGCGCGCCGGTGGGGCCGGGGGTGTGTGGCTCGGCGATCATGGCAGTGCCCATCGTACCCATCGCCAGCAAGAAAGGCCCGAGCCATGAGCCATCCACCCATTCCGGGTAGGCTGGTGGGCGAACCCAACCATGAGGAGTCGCCCGTGCCCCAGTACGCCAGTCCGCCGCAGATGGTCGTGGATCCTGCCAGGTCCTACGCGGCGACCATCGAGACCTCCGCCGGAACGATGACCGCCGAACTCTTCGTCGCGGAGGCACCGCGCACCGTGAACAACTTCGTCTTCCTGGCCCGCGAGGGCTTCTACGACGGCGTCATCTTCCATCGCGTCATCAGCGGCTTCATGATCCAGGGCGGCGATCCGACCGGTACCGGCACCGGCGGGCCTGGCTACCGTTTCGCGGACGAGCCGGTCACGCGACGATACCTGCGCGGCACCCTGGCCATGGCCAACGCCGGACGCAACACCAACGGCAGCCAGTTCTTCGTCATGCACGCCGACTACGGCCTGCCGCCCAGCTACACCATCTTCGGCAAGCTCAGCGCCGGCGAAGAGGTCCTCGACGCCATCGCCTCGGCAGCCACGGGACCACAGGACCGGCCGCAGCAGCCGGTCAAGATCCTCTCGGTGGCCATCACGGAGGTCTGAGCCCGCGCGCCGACGGGCACCATCCGCATCCCTAGGCGGGCGAGGCGGAGGGCAGCAGCACCTGCAGCGCGTCCTCCAGCGTGGGCGCCGCGGGCGCCGGGGTGCCGAAGAAGACGACCCAGATCGTCACCACGGCGGCCATCGCCAGCAGCGCCAGGACGGCCAGGCCGATGAGCGCCAGGAGACGGCGGTCGTGCAGGCGGCTGCCCGGGCGACCACCGCTCGGCTGGCTCGATGAGGTGCTGGTCATGGCTGGCTCCTCCTGGATCGCGATGGTGGCAGGTCACCAGTGCCTGGTCGCGGCGTCGTTCGGCGTGCGCCTCAGATGTCGGGCTCTACGCAGCGTGGGTAGCAGCCCATGATGCGGACCCAGACGCAGACCGCGCGCAGGTCCTGCAGGAACGCCTCGCCATCCTCGCTCGCCGGGCAGACGTCTGCGTCAAGATCCGCCCAGAAGACGTACTCCCAGGCACCCTCTCGGCTGGGTCGCGATTCCAGCTTGGTCATGTTGATGCGGTGGTCGGCGATGACGCCGAGGGCGCGCACCAGCGTGCCAGGCTCGTTGCGCACCGAGAAGACCAGGGCGCTGCGCCGGCTGCCGTCGGGCGATGCCGTGGCGGGTCGCGGCAGGCTCGCCGCATCAGGCCTGGCCAGCACCAGGAAGCGCGTCCGGTTGCTGCGCTCAGCCTGGATGTCCGCGGCCAGGATCTCCAGCCCGAAGAGCGCGGCCGCGCGGGGCGAGAGCACGGCTGCCGCGCCCAGCTCGCCGCGGTCAGCGATCATGCGCCCCGCACCGGCCGTGTTGGTGGCAGCCAGGAGCGTCCAGGGGCGTGAGCGCAGGAAGGGCTCCGCCTGGCTGAGAGCCTGGATGTGCGAGTAGACGCGCTCGACGGACGCAAGGTCCTGTCCGGGAAGCGCCGCCAGGCACAGGCGCACCGGCACGATGACCTCACCCACGACGGCCACCTCGCTGTCGAGGAGCAGGTCGTAGACCTCCCGCACGCCGCCACCCACGACATTCTCGATGGGCAGCACACCGGCGGCCACGGCGCCACCGGCCACGGCCCGCACGACATCCTCGAAGAGCGGCACGGGCTGCGCCACGACGCCGGGATACGCCGCCAGGACGGCATCCTCGGCGAACGAGCCGGGCTCTCCGGCGAAGGCGACCTCCAGACGGGGTGGACCGCTCATCGGGCCCACCGGCTCAGCGCGCGGCCCTGCCGGCCGCGCTGCCGGCCGCATCGCCGGCCGGACCTGCCGCATCTCGCTTCCAGATCGCGTACTCGAAGGAGTCCGCCAGCGCGATGGCGGAGGCCGAGATGATGTTCGTATCTGAGCCCATCGTGGACCACTCGAGGCTCTCGTCGATGGAGTCGATGATGACCCGGGTGCGGGCGGCCGTGGCCGCCGTCCCGTCGATGATGCGCACCTTGTAGTCCACGAGGCGCATCGAGGCGAGCTGCGGGAAGAAGGCTCCCAACGCCTTGCGCAGGGCCGCGTCGAGCGCGTTCACGGGGCCGTTGCCGTCGGCCGCGGTGTGCACCGTCTCGCCCTCCACGCGCACCTTCACCGTCGCCTCGGCCAGGAACTCCTGGTTCTCGCGCTGCTCGGAGAGGACGGTGTAGTCCACGATCTCGAAGGGCGGCCGATAGTCGGCGCCCTTGCGCCGGATGAGCAGCTCGAAGGAGGCCTCAGCCCCTTCGAAGGCAAGGCCCTGGTTCTCCAGCTCCTTGATGGTCTGACTGAGGGCCTTGGCGTCGACCACGCCCTCAAGGGTGTGCCCCAGCTGCTCGGCGCGGATGCGCGTGTTGGCACGACCACCGAGCTCGGAGACGACCAGGCGGCTCGTGTTGCCCACGAGGACGGGGTCGACGTGCTGGTAGCTGCGCTCCACCTTGGCCACCGCGGCACCATGCACGCCACCCTTGTGGGCGAAGGCGGAGCGGCCCACGAACGGCTGGTAGTCGAGTGGCGCCACGTTGGCGATCTCGGCCACGGTCCGCGAGAGGATGGTGAGATGGCTGATGTCGCCGCCACCGGCCGGCTGCAGGGGCAGGTCCGTCTTGAGGGCCAGGTTGGCCATGACGCTGACCATGTTGGCGTTTCCGCAGCGCTCGCCATAGCCGTTGATGGTGGCCTGCACGTGTCGGGCCCCGGCAGCCACGGCCGCCAGGGTGTTGGCCACCGCCAGCTCCGCGTCGTTGTGGGTGTGGATGCCCCATGTCACCGGAGGTGCGCCGCCGTCGGCCGCCAGGGCGTCGCGGGTGCCTTCGAAGATGCGCACCAGTTCGTCGGTGAGCGTGCCGCCGTTGGTGTCGCAGAGGACGAGGTCGCGAGCACCGGCCTGCCGCGCCGCGCGGAGGGTGCGCAGTGCGTACTCCTGATCGGCCTTGTAGCCGTCGAAGTAGTGCTCGGCGTCATAGATGACCTCGCGGCCGTGCCCGGCGACGAAGGCCACCGATTCAGCGATCATGTCCACGTTCTGGTCGAGCGTGGCAGAGAGGATCTCGATGACATGGAGGTCCCAGGACTTGCCGAAGATGGTGACCACCGGCGTCTCCGCCGCCACCAGTTCGTAGAGGTTGGGATCCTTCGTCGCCGGGTTGGCCTTGTGACGTGTGGAGCCGAAGGCCGCCAGCTTGGCGTGGCTCCAGGTCATCGTGCGGGCGGCTGCGAAGAACTCGATGTCCTTGGGGTTGGAGCCCGGCCAGCCGCCCTCGACGTAGGGCATGCCGTACTCGTCGAGCATGCGAGCGATGCGGATCTTGTCGGCCAGGGAGAGCGTGATGTTCTCGCCCTGCGTGCCGTCACGGAGGGTCGTGTCGTAGAGGATGACCGGCGCCCTGGTCGCCGCTGCTGGTTCGGTGCTCACGGTCTCTCCCTGGCTCGTGGTCTGGCTAGCTGGTGCGGACGCGAGCGGCCACGGCATCGGCGAAGGCGGCCGTGCCCACGCGACGCCAGCCCAGCTCCTCGCCATGGACGCCCATGACGTCGGCGGTCCGGGTGCCGCCATCCAGGGTGGCCCGGACGGCGGTCTCGATGGCATCCGCAGCCGCCGGCTGGCCCAGTGACCAGCGCAGCATCATGGCCCCCGACAGGATGGTGGCGATGGGGTTGGCGATGTCCAGGCCCGTCTTGGCCGGCGACGAGCCGTGACCGGGCTCGTACATGCCCGCCGTGCCGTGCGCCGTGGTGCGCTCGCCGAGCGAAGCCGAGGGCAGCATGCCCAGCGAGCCGGCCAGCACCGAGGCCTCGTCGGAGAGGATGTCGCCGAACATGTTGCCGGTGACGATGACGTCGAAGGAGGCCGGCTTGGTGATGAGCGACATGGCCGTCGAATCCACCAGGCGGTGCTCCAGCTCTACGTCCGGGTACTCCGGCGCGACTTCCTCGACGAGCGTGCGCCAGAGCCGGCTGGACGCCAGCACGTTGGCCTTGTCGACGCTGGTGAGGTGCTTGCGACGGCCGCGCGCCAGCTCGAAGGCGAGGCGCGTGATGCGCCGCACCTCGCCCTCCGAGTAGATCATGGTGTCGTAGGCCTGACGGCCGTCCGGGCCATCGTGGGTTTCGCGGCGCTCGCCGAAGTAGACATCGCCGGTGAGCTCGCGGACGATCATGAGGTCCACACCCGCGATGAGATCGGGGCGCAGCGGCGAGGCTTCCACGAGCGAGGGCTCGACGGCCACGGGGCGCAGGTTGGCGTAGAGACCGAGGACCTTGCGCATGCGCAAGAGGCCCTGCTCCGGCCGCACCGTGGCTGCCGGGTCATCCCACTTCGGCCCGCCGACGGCCCCCAGCAGCACGGCGTCCTGGGCCAGCAGCACGTCAAGGTCTTCGTCGCGGATGGCCGTGCCGTACGCATCGATGGCGACACCCCCGGCCAGTACCTCGGTCCAGGCGAAGCCAAAACCGAAGCGCCCGGCAGCCGCCTCGAGCACGACGATGGTGGCATCCACGATCTCCGGCCCGATGCCGTCGCCGGGGATCTTGGCGACCTGGTAGGTGGCTGCGCCGTCCGGGCTCACAGGCTGGACTCCTTCCCGGCCGCCACGGTCGACGTGCTGGCGGCTTCATGCCAGAGCAGCTTCTCCAGCGCCGCTATGTAGGCCTCCAGGGAGGCTTCGATGATGTTCGTCGAAAGACCATGGCCGGTGACGGTCTCGGCCGTGCCCTCCGGGTCGATGGAGCGCCGGGCGCGGACCATGACCCGGCCCTGGGCATCCTCGCCGCCGGAGACGGCACGGATCTCATAGTCGGTCAGGCGCGGGAACCAGCCGATGAGCGGCTCCACGGCCGTGTCGACGGCCACGAACAGGGCATCGACCGGGCCGTTGCCCTCGGCCTGGGCGCCGACCGCCTGGCCGTTCACGACGAGAGTCACGTCGCCGCGCGAGCTGCCTCCCTTGCTGGAGCTGACCGACCAGCCCTCGAGACGGACTGGTGCGTCGGACACAGCGTCGTCTGCCGTGCCGGCAGCCGCCGACTGGGACTCCACGACGGCGATGAGGTCCGCATCGGTGACCTCCTTCTTGGCGTCGGCCAGCGCGATGGCCTGGCGGTAGACGCGGTCGAGGGCCTCACCTTCGAGCTCCACCCCGAGCTCGAGGAGCTTGCCCTGCAGGCCGCGACGGCCCGAGAGCTTGCCGACCGTGAGGCGGGAGCCGGCCAGGCCCACCGACTGTGGCGTCATGATCTCGTAGGTGAGGGCGTTCTTGAGCACGCCATCCTGGTGGATGCCCGATTCGTGGGCGAAGGCATTGCGGCCCACGATGGCCTTGTTGGGCTGCACCGTGAAGCCGGTCAGGTAGGAGACCAGGCGGCTGGCGTTGCTGATCTGCTCGGTGTTGACACCGGATCCGCGCACGTCGAACTCGGTGGGGCGTGTGCGCAGGGCCATCACGACCTCCTCCAGGGAGGCGTTGCCGGCGCGCTCACCGAGGCCGTTGATGGTGACCTCCACCTGGCGCGCCCCGGCCTGCACGGCGGCCAGCGTGTTGGCCGTGGCCAGGCCCAGGTCGTTGTGGCAGTGGACGGAGATGGTGGCACCCGCGCCGACGCGCTCGACGACCTGTCGGGTGAGCTCGCCGAACTCGGCCGGGATGGCGTAGCCGACGGTGTCCGGGATGTTCACGGTGGTGGCGCCGGCGTCCACGACAGCTTCGAAGACGCGCAGCAGGAAGTCGTGCTCGGTGCGGCTGGCGTCCTCGGCGCTGAACTCGATCTCGGCGTCCGGGCCCAGCTCGTGGCGGGCGTAGCGCACCCACTGCACGGCCGCCTGGAGGGCCGCCTCGCGGTCCATGCGCAGCTTGTGTACGAGGTGGATGTCGCTGGTGGCGATGAAGAGGTGCAGGTGCGGCTTCTCCGCGGCCCGCAGAGCCTCGATGGCTCGCTGCGGATCGCCGTCGCGGCAGCGCGCCAGACCGGCCACGGCGATGCCCTTCGTCTCGGCGGCGATGCGCTGAACGGCCTCGAAGTCACCCGGGGAAGCAGCCGGGAAGCCGGCCTCGATGACGTCCACCTTGAGGCGGGCCAGCTGGCGGGCGACCTCCAGCTTCTCGGTGACGGTGAGCCCGGCGCCCGGCGCCTGCTCGCCGTCGCGCAGGGTCGTGTCGAAGATGCGTACGGGCACGTCGCTGGTCATCGGTCTGTCCCCTCCCCCGCGCTCGCTGCGGGCCGTGCGGCGCCGGTGGTGGAGGCCTGGGCCTGGCCGGCCGCGACCTCCACCGGGTCCAGCCAGCTCATCTGGGAGCGCAGCCGGGCGCCGACCTCTTCGATCTGGTGGTCGCGATCCGCCTGGCGAAGCCGAGCGAACTCGGCGCCGCCGGAGTCGTACTCGGCGATCCACTGCTCCGCGAAGCGCCCGCTCTGGATGTCGGCCAGGATGTCCTGCATCGTCTGCTTGGCACCCTCGGTGACGCGCGGACCGCTCACGTAGTCGCCGTACTCGGCCGTGTCACTGACGCTGAAGCGCATGTAGTTGAGACCGCCGCGGTACATCAGGTCGACGATGAGCTTGAGCTCGTGCATCGTCTCGAAGTAGGCCAGCTCGGGCTGGTAGCCGGCCTCCACGAGGGTCTCGAAGGCGGCCTTGACGAGGGCCGAGACGCCGCCACAGAGGAGCGCCTGCTCACCGAAGAGGTCGGTCTCGGTCTCCTCGGCGAAGGTCGTCTCGAGGATGCCGGCGCGGGTGCTGCCGAGGCCCCGGGCGTAGGCCATGACGCGGGCTCGGGCGGTGCCGGAAGGATCCTGCTCGACGGCGAAGAGGGCCGGCACGCCACCGCCCGCCTGGTAGACCGAGCGCACCAGGTGGCCGGGACCCTTGGGCGCCACCATGCCCACGTCCACGCTGTCCGGCGGCACGATGCGGCCGAAGCGGATGTTGAAGCCGTGGGCGAACATGAGCAGCTGGCCGGATCGCAGGTGGGGCGCGATGTCCGTGTCGTAGACGGCCTTCTGCACGGTGTCCGGGAGGGCCAGCATCATGACGTCGGCGGCCTTGACCGCCTCGGCCACGTCCATCACCCCGAGGCCGGCTGCCTCGACCATGGGCCGGCTCTTGGAGCCGGGGGCGAGGCCCACGATGACCTTCACGCCGCTCTCCGAGAGGTTGAGGGCGTGGGCGTGGCCCTGGCTGCCGTAGCCGATGACGGCCACGGTCTGGCCGGCCAGGGCCGCCGGGTCGGCGTCGTTGTCGTAGTACATGCGGGCGGGCATGGCGTTCGTCTCCCTCTACCTGGTGGCTGCTGCGGAGTGAGTCTCGAGGATGGGGCTCGTGCGGTCGGCCGGCTCACCCGGGCGCGGTGCGCTCATGCGTCCTCGGCCAGCGCAGGCACAGGGCCTGCGCGCAAGATGGCCTCGACGTCGATGGCGCCGGAGCCGCGGCCCAGGGCGATGGTGCCGGTGCGGACCATCTCCTTGATGCCGAACCCGGCCAGCAGCGCCACCAGGGAGTCGATCTCCTGCTCGGTGCCGCTGTGCTCGACGATGACCGTCTCAGGCCCGACGTCCAGGATGCGGCCCTTGTAGAGCTCGATGATGCGCAGGACCTCGCCGCGCCTGGACTCGGTGGCCCGCACCTTCACGAGCGCCAGCTCGTGCTCCACGACGCCCGACTCGGGCAGGTCCTGGACCTTGAGGACGTCGATGAGACGGTAGAGCTGCTTGGCCATCTGCTCGACGGCGAAGTCATCGCCGCGCAGGGTGATGGTCATGCGGCTGATGTCGGGCCGCTCGGTGTGACCCACGGCCAGCGACTCGATGTTGAAGTTGCGGCTGCGGACCATGGAGGCGACGCGGTTGAGCACGCCGGGCTGGTTGTTGACGAGCACGACCAGGACGTGGCGGTGCGTCTGGCCGGAGCCCGGGATGTAGCGCTTCTTGGGCGCGGCCTTCTCGGGAGCGGCGATGGGATCGTTCATGGCGGCCATCTACTGGTCCTCCCCCTGGCCCGTGGGCGCACCCCAGTCCTCGATGAGGTCGGAGAGCCCCTTGCCGGCCGGCATCATCGGAAACACGTTCTGGGTCTCATGGATCTCGAACCAGACGAGCGCGGGGCCATCATGCGCCCGCGCGGCGCGGATGGCGCCATCGACCTCCTCGGGCGTGGTCGCCTTGAAGGTGGCCCAGCCATATGCCTCGGCGAGCAGGTCCCACTTGGGCGCCGGCAGGTCCGAGGAGTGGTAGTTGCCGCCGTAGACGATCTCCTGCCACTGGCGGATCATGCCCAGCCTCTTGTTGTCCATGAGAGCCACCTTGACCGGGATGCCCTCGACGGCCACGGTGAGCATCTCCTGGGTCGTCATCTGCAGGCCACCGTCGCCCACGACTGCCCAGGTCTCCTTGTCCGGCCGGCCGAGGGCGGCGCCCATGGCGGCCGGCAGGCCGTATCCCATGGTGCCCAGGCCACCCGACGAAAGGTGGCTGTTGGGCCGCCGGAAGCCGGCATAGCGAGCCAGCCACATCTGGTGCTGGCCCACGTCGGAGACGAGCGTGGCGTCGTGCCCGGTGAGCTCACCCAGGCGGGTGATGACGTAGTCAGCCGTGAGGATGCCCTGCCGCCAGCCCCCCGAGCCGTGCCAGGGCACGGCCTCAGATTCCGAGCGCCACTCGGCGAGCTGACCCAGGTACTCGGCGCGATCGGCCGGATCGACCTGCGGGACGGCCACGATGAGCGCCCGCAGCACGCTGCCGACGTCACCCACGATGGGCACGTCCACGGCCACGTTCTTGCCGATCTCGGAGGGATCGACGTCGACGTGGATGATGCGCGCGTGGGGCGCGTACGAGCTGATCGTGCCGGTGACGCGGTCGTCGAAGCGCATGCCCAGGGCGATGAGCAGGTCCGCCGCCTGGATGGCCTTGTTGACGTGCTTCCAGCCGTGCATGCCCATGTAGCCATACGACAGTGGGTGCTGCTCGTCCATGGCGCCGACGCCGAGCAGCGTGTGGGTGACGGGGATCTGGGCCTTCTCGGCGAGCTGGCGAAGCTCGTCGGTGGCATTGGCGATGAGCACGCCGTGGCCGGCCAGGATGACCGGCCGCCTGGCCTCTGCGATCTCCCTGGCGGCCAACATGACCTGCCGCGGGTGGCCGTCGAAGCGCGGCTTGAAGCCGGGCAGGTCGAGCGTGTCGGGGTGCTGGGCCTGCGTCTCGCTGGTGAGGGCGTCCTTGGTGAGGTCCACATGGACGGGACCCGGGCGGCCCGTGCGGGCGATGTGGAAGGCCTCGGCGATGACGCGCGGGATGTCGTCGGCCTTGCGGACGAGGTAGTTGTGCTTCGTCATCGGCAGCGTGATGCCGCTGATGTCGATCTCCTGGAACGCGTCCTTGCCGATGAGTGCGCCAGGCACGTTGCCGGTGATGGCGACCATGGGCACGGAGTCGAGCTGGGCGGTGGCGATGCCGGTCACGAGATTCGTGGCGCCGGGGCCGCTGGTGCCGAGGCAGACGCCGACCCGGCCACTGGCGCGGGCATAGCCGTCCGCTGCATGTGCAGCCCCCTGCTCGTGGCGGACGAGGATGGTGCGCAGCTCGGGATGGTCCGCCCAGACGTCGTAGAGGGGCAGGATGACGCCACCCGGGTAGCCGAAGATGACCTCCACGCCCTGGCGGACGAGCGCCTCGCACAAGGCGTCGGCACCGATGCGCGTGCGGTTCAGCGGCTTGCCGTCACGGAGCATGTCGCCACGGGCCTTCTCGACGGCCTCCGCCTCCGCCGTGCCGAAGGCGGGCACGTGGCGACCTCGGCCAGACGCCGGCTGGGTCGACCCGGCAGCCTGGGTGGACGGCGCCCATGCCTCGACAGATGGGTCGGCCACGACGGCGCCGGCTTGCGTCCGGGCATCCGGCCCTGGCGAGCCGCGCTCCCCGGGCTCTCCGGTCAGGTTCTCGGTGGTCATCGCTGCTGCCCTTCCCTGTCTCTGGCTGGCCGATCGTTCACTGGGGGCGGTCGCCCGGCTCGCTCGTCCAAGCCGGCAGACCGACATAACAAAGACCCTCGCCGTTCCCGACGAGGGTCCTGGTGGTTCGACGTCCGTCGCGCCCTGTGGCGCTATCTCCGCCTGTCCCCAGACTCCCGCCGGGAGCCGGTAATGAGGCCGATAAGCTCGAGGGCGAGTACCTCGAGCCTGCCGAGAAGGGATACCTCGACGTTGTGGGGCAGGCGCACGGGCACGCGCGTGCCATCAGCGCGAACGGCGATGGCGACGAACTGGCGCTCCCGGTCTGTCTGACCCATGAGTCGAGATTGTCCTTCCTTGCGGAGACGTGACGTGGACTCTACACGCTCGAGAGGGAGCGTGTCCAGCATGCTCCTTCGTCCTGCCACCACCGAGGCTGATGGTCCGGGCGGGTTCGGTGCGGACCACGGCCCCGCCATGGCACCGACACGAGGGCGAGCTTCGGCTCTGGTACGCTCGGGGGCATGTCCGACACGCCCGCCAGCAGCGGCACGCCAGCGCCGCGCACCCTCGTCCAGAAGATCTGGGACGACCACGTCGTCCTCCAGGAGACCGGCGCGCCGACAGTCATCGGCATCGACCTGCACCTCGTCCATGAGGTCACCAGCCCGCAGGCGTTCGAGGGCCTCCGCCGGCGCGGCCTGACCGTGCGCCACCCCGAGCGAACCGTGGCCACCGCTGACCACTCGACACCCACCCACGACCGCTCCCTGCCCATCCTCGATCAGCAGGCCAGCTACCAGCTGGCCAAGCTGGCCGCCAACTGCCAGGAGTTCGGCGTCCCGCTCTATGCGCTGGGCTCGGACCGCCAGGGCATCGTCCACGTCATCGGCCCAGAGCTGGGCCTCACGCAGCCGGGCATGACCATCGTCTGCGGCGACTCGCACACGGCCACCCACGGCGCCTTCGGGGCCCTTGCCTTCGGCATCGGCACCAGCGAGGTGGAGATGGTGCTGGCCACTCAGACGTTGCTGCAGCGAGAGTTGCGCACGTACGAGGTCCGCGTGGACGGCCGCCTGGCACCGGGCGTCACCTCCAAGGACATCATCCTCAACCTCATCAGCCGCATCGGCGTGGGCGGCGGCACGGGCCACGTCTTCGAGTACACCGGCGAGGGCATCCGCGCGCTGACCATGGAGCAGCGCATGACCATCTGCAACATGTCCATCGAGGGTGGCGCCCGGGCGGGTCTCATCGCGCCGGACGACACCACGTTCGAGTATGTGGCCGGCCGGCCGCACGCCCCGCAGGGGCCCGACTTCGAGGCCGCAGTGGCCGGCTGGCGCACGCTCCCATCGGACCCCGGCGCCGGCTACTCGAAGTCCATCACCATCGACGCCGCCGCCCTGGAACCGATGATCACCTACGGCACCAACCCGGGCATGGGCATGGGCATCACGGAACGTGTCCCCAGCCCGGACGCGGCCGCAGACGAATCCGGCCGCCGGACGCTGCAGAAGGCACTCGACTACATGGACCTGCGACCCGGCGAGCCGCTGCTGGGCCACAAGGTGGACACCGTCTTCATCGGCTCCTGCACCAACAGCCGCATCAGCGACCTGCGCCAGGCCGCGGCGCTGCTTGAAGGCCGCACGGTGGCGGATGGCGTGCGCGTCATGGTCGTGCCCGGCTCCCAGCCGGTGAAGGTCCAGGCGGAGCGGGAAGGCCTGGCGGACATCTTCCGGGCCGCCGGTGCCGATTGGCGCGAGGCAGGCTGCTCGATGTGCATCGCCATGAATGGCGACCAGGGCGCGCCGGGCGAGTACATCATGTCCACCAGCAACCGCAACTTCGAGGGCCGCCAGGGCAAGGGCGCGCGGACGTTCCTGGCCTCGCCACTGACGGCCGCCGCCAGCGCACTGGCCGGCGTGGTCACGGACCCGAGGCCGCTCATCGACCGCAGCCCGGCAGTGGTGGGGGGCAACTAGCCATGGCAGAGCCATTCAGCACCTTCACCAGCGCGCTCATCCCGCTGCCGGCAGAGAACGTCGATACCGACCAGATCATCCCGGCGCGCTTCCTCAAGACGACGGAGAAGTCTGGCCTCGCGGACGCGCTCTTCAACGACTGGCGCTACGACGCCGACGGGCAGCCCCGTCCGGACTTCATCATCAACCAGCCCGCCATGCAGGGCCGGGCCGTGCTGCTGGCCGGGGACAACTTCGGTGCCGGATCCTCGCGCGAGCACGCCCCGTGGGCGCTGACCTCATGGGGCATCCGGGCCATCCTCTCCACGAGCTTCGCGGACATCTTCCGCAGCAACTCGCTCAAGAACGGGCTGCTGCCGGTGGTCGTGGACGCGGACACGCAACGGGCCCTCTTCGAGCGCCTCGCGGCCGATCCGGACATGGAGGTCACGGTCGACCTGGAGGCGCAGCTCGTGCACCTGCCGGACGATCAGGACATCGCCTTCTCGGTGGATCCCTTCGCCCGGCGCATGCTCCTCGACGGCACCGACGAGATCGGCTGGCTGCTGGCCCGCACGTCGGCCATCGATGCCTGGGAGAGTGCCCACCCTGCCCGCGTGGACAGCCGCCCGAGCGGAGGAGCCTAGTCGTCCTCGCCGCCCGTTGCGTCGCCTCGTCCGTACTCGATCCGGTGATGCGCCTGCAGCCACGCGGCGACGGTCGCGGCGGAAGGGCCCGCGTCGATCCTGGCCTCATCGCCATACTCGATCGCCCGGTGCGCCTCGAGCCAACCCGCCCAACGGGCAGGATCTGGCAGCAGACCCTGCCCGGCTCCGTTGCCGACCGCGAGTACGACGAGGGACCCGGCCAGGAACATCGCCCGGAGGCCAGCTCTGCGCGGGTGAGCCCCCTGTCGCGCCTGATCCCACCTCTTGCCCCAGGTGGCCGGTCCAGACTGGTCCTGCTCGACTCGAGCGGGCCTTGTCGATGCGCTCATCGTGCTCTCCCTCGCTGTGCAGCCGCATCGTCTGCAGCGGCCGTCACTGCTAAGGCGTGAAGTCGGTCGTCACACCGGCGACGTTCGTGGGATCTCAGAGCCGCCACGTCGGCTGGGCGGACGGATCGGGGTCGTAGCAGCAGTAGAGGCCTGTGCGGATCGCGCGCTCCAGGTGGCGCCCGAGCATCGGCTCGGCCCGATCGATGCGGGTGAGCGCCACGCGGATGGCCTTGGTCACGCTCTGGCGTGCGCGCTCGGCCGCCGATGCTCCCGGTCGGGAGCGCCCGCCCATGCCGTAGGCCGCCGCCAGCGCAGCGGTGAGCGCGTCGAGTTCCGATTCGGCCCGCTCCGCACGCCCGGGGTCCTGATCCCTGTCGGCGGCCTCCACCTCTGCGCGGAGCTCGATGATGCGCTCGCGGTACGCCGCGCGTGCCGCCGGATCAAGGACATCGTCCGCGGGCCCCGCCCGGTCGACGTAGAGCCCGAGAGCCGTCGCTTCCGGTCCCGCCAGCAGCCCCGTCGGGGCCGGCAGACCGGCACGCACGAGGTCGAGCGCATGGCGCTCCGTTCCAGGCTGCTCCAGGAGCGCGGCGAGATAGCGCAGGCCCTTGGCGTCACGCAGCCGCACCGTCGTGGCCATCCCCACGGTCCAGTACTCGGCCTCGCGCTGGAAGGTCGCACTGACCGCGGACGCTGGCGGGAGGGCCTCCGGGGTCACCGTCCGGGTGGCGCTCGGAAGGAGTCTCTGGATGGCATTCCCGATGGCCGATGCGAGATCCTCCGGGACGAGAGATCCGCTCACCGCGATGGCGCCCGATCCGACGATGACGATGAGCCCCAACACCCGGTCGTCGCCGATCTCCGAGGTGCGACCATCAGGAACACCAGTGGGCCGCACCCACGTTGCCTCCACCGCTCAGGGTCCCATGACCGGCACGAGGTCGAGCCGGAATCCCCTGGCGTAGACGGAGCCCGGGGTCCCCGGCGCGACCGACCGGTCACCCAGCCAGCCGATGTCGAAGGCCGGGTCGCCGCGAAAGCCGATCCGCAGGTAGGTAGCCTGCGCGGCCACCATGAAGTCGGTGGTGTGCAGTCCTACCGTGGCGATCCCGCTGGCACGTGCTCGGCGGAGGCACTCCAGCGTCAGGGCGCGACCGACACCCCTGCCACGCAGTCGCGGCCGGACGACGAGGGCGCGGATGGAGGCCCATGTGGATGGCCAGCGTTCGGCCACGGCCTGAGCACCACTTGGCAGGAAGGTGACGGTACCAGCCAGCTGCCGGTCGACCTCGGCCACGATGAGGTCCGAGAAGGCCATGCGTCCTTCGACATCGCGCCAGTCGCGTACCGCCGCCCGCCACACCGCCCGCGGCACCAAGCGCCGGAACTCCGCGAACCCATCGACGATGAGTTCGGCCACGGCCGAGATCTCGTCCATCTCCGCGTCCCGGATGAGCGGTCCGGGTCCTGCCTGAGCCGCGACTTCGGGGTGCTGTCGCGCCAGGGGGTGACCCTCCGTCATGGCTGCCTCCCGCGGCGCCCTTGACCGTCGGGCACCGACTGCTTATGCTCCGTTCTGGAGTATCGCCCCCGTGCTATTGATACTCCACTTCGGAGCAACCGTCAAGGGGTGCCGTGCCAGATCCGTCGGACTTGCCCAGGAGCGACGCGAGGCTGAGCACGACGTCGTATGCCATCCTGGGACTCCTCGCCATCCAGCCCTGGTCCACCTATGAGCTGGCCAAGCTCATGCGTCGAAGTCTTGACCGCATCTGGCCGCGTGTGGAAAGCGGGCTGTACGAGGAACCCCGGAAGCTCGAGCGGGCCGGCTATGCCACCTCCGAGGTGCTCGCGTCCGGCCGTCGAACGCGCACTGAGTACCGCATCACGGAGGCTGGCGCGGCGGCCCTGCGCGGATGGCTGGCCGACCCGACGATCGAGCGGACATCGTTCGAGTGCGCTCCGCTCGTGCAGGTCTATTTCGGCAACTGCGGAGCGAGGGAGGACATCCTCGCAGCCATCGAGCGCATCCGACGGGGCGCAGAACTCGAATTGCGGCACTGGATCTCGGTCGCGAGCGACTACGCCGTCGGGCGAGGTCGATTCGTCGAGCGCATCCACGTCAACGCCGTGATGCTTCGGCTGGTATGGGAGCTGGCGATGACTCGCTTGGCATGGGCCGAGTGGGCAACAAGCGAGGTGTCGACCTGGACGACAGCGGCGATGCCCGACGATGCTGCCCACTTCGAGGCGCTGATCGGCCAGGTGCTGGCATCAGCCCCGGCGGGCATCCGAGGCTTGCAGGAGGCCGGTGGAAGCGCCACCTGAGGGGCACGGGCTGGTGCGTGATCAGGGACAGGGAGCTGGAGTCGAGCCTCCCCGTCCGAGGGGCATGGCAACAGCTGATGTGCCCGGTCGCGGCATCGGGGGCCGGTGGCGACCGATACACTTCGATCGACTCACCCTTTCAGGCTTCCCACCCGAGGTCCGTGATGCCCGACCTGCCCTATGATCGACCGAGTGACCCGGCTAAGCGCCACTCGGCTGCCCTGACCGACGGTCCCGACCGTGCCGCGGCGCGAGCCATGCTCAAGGGCATGGGATTCACGGACGAAGACCTGTCCCGCCCCATCGTCGGCGTGGCTACGACGTGGATCGAGACGATGCCCTGCAACCTCAACCAGCGCCGCCTGGCGGAGTTCGTGAAGGCGGGCGTCCGCGAGGCCGGCGGCACACCCATGGAGTTCAACACCATCGCCGTCTCGGACGGCGTGGCCATGGGCACAGAGGGCATGAAGGCCTCGCTCGTGAGCCGCGAGGTGGTGGCCGATTCGATCGAGCTCGTGTCGCGTGGGCACTTGTTCGACGGGCTCGTGGTGCTCTCCGGCTGCGACAAGACCAACCCGGGTGCGGCCATGGCCGTGGCCCGCCTCGACATCCCCAGCGTCATCCTCTACAACGGCACCATCTATCCGGGCACCTACAAGGGCGAAGCCCAGGACGTCGTCAGCGTCTTCGAGGCCATCGGTGCCTACCGGGCCGGCAGGATCAGCCTCGAGGAGCTCTACGAGATCGAAATCGGTGGCCTGCCCCGGCGCGGGCGCCTGCGGCGGCCAGTTCACGGCCAACACGATGAGCATGTGCCTGGAGTTCCTGGGCCTCTCACCGGCGGGCCTCAACGGTATCCCCGCCGAAGATCCGCGCAAGGACGAGGCCGCCCGTCGCTGCGGCATGCTGGTCATGGACCTCGTGCGACGCGACGTGCGACCGAGCAGCATCGTCAGCCGGCAGTCGCTGGAGAACGCCATCGCCGGGGTGGCCGCGACGGGTGGCTCCACCAATGCCGTGCTGCACCTGCTGGCCATCGCCTCGGAGTTCGGCGTCCCGTTGGATATCGATGACTTCGACGTCGTCGCGGCCCGCACCCCGCTCATCGGCGACCTGCGTCCGGGTGGCCGCTATTCCGCCGCGGACATCGACGACGCCGGCGGTGTGGGCATCGTCATCCGCGAGTTACTCAAGCAGGGCTTCATGCACGGTGAGCCGACGACCGTGACGGGCCAGTCCCTCGCGGACATCGCCGCCAGTGTCGAGGAGACGCCCGGGCAGCAGGTCTTCCGGCCCATCGAGCGGCCCATCAAGGCCACGGGTGGTCTTCGCATCCTGCGCGGCACTCTGGCCCCGGACGGCTGCGTCATCAAGCTGGCCGGTCACGAGCGGCGCTCCTTCAGCGGTCCGGCCCGCGTCTTCGACTCTGAGCCTGCCTGCTTCGAGGCGCTGAAGCGCCAGGAGATCAAGCCGGGCGACGTGGTCGTGCTGCGCTACGAAGGTCCGGTGGGGGGACCGGGCATGCAGGAGATGCTCAGCGTCACGGCCGCCATCGTGGGCGAGGGCCTCGGGGAGTCGGTGGCGCTGCTCACGGATGGCCGCTTCAGCGGCGGTACGCGCGGCCTGATGATCGGCCACGTGGCCCCGGAGGCCGCGCTCGGCGGACCGATCGCTCTCGTCGTCGATGGCGACACCGTCACCATCGACGTTGACCGGCGCGCCCTCGATCTGGACGTGGAGGAGCCGGTCCTCGCCGCACGCCGGGCGCGCTGGCGCGCTCCGGAACCGCGCTACCGCAGCGGCGTCATGGCCAAGTACGCCGCGCTCGTCAGCTCAGCCAGTCTCGGCGCCGTCACGAACCCACGACCCTAGACGGGCGACCCACTCTGGCGTCGTGCCGGGCCTTCCCGACGTCGGGCGCACCGGGACCCGAGCGGCCCCCGCCCGCCGGGGGCCGGAGCCCCCGCGGCATGTGACGTCTGCCGCGAGTCAGCGTTCGTACTGGGCGCGCAGCGTGTCCTGGCCCGACGAGTTGTTCTGCCATGCCTCCGCCAGCAGAGAGGTCGTCTGGGTGTCCTTCAGGAGCGCCCCGACGCGGGCACCCACGTGGCCGAACGCCCTCGTCGCCCAGGTGGCCCCACCATCGGCGCTCTCGAGGCGCTGGGGAGTCAACTCACCGTTCTTGCTGGCCGTGGCCTCGACGACGATCCGGGAGCCGCTCACGTCAGCTGAGTGGACCTCCGACGGGCTGGCCACACTGCCCGAGTCTACGAGCGTGACCGCCGGGGCGAACGAGACGCCGTCATCCACCGAGGTCATGGCCCTGACCTTGCCGTTGCCCGTGTAGGCGACGACGACGTTCAGGCCACGTGTGGCGACCTGAGGCAGGGCCGTATCGCCCGAGGCCAGCGTCTGGGTGTCTCCACGCTTGATGGTGGGCTGCGCATCAGGACTGACCTGGAAGCGCGTGAAGAGCAGGTCGCGGTCGGGACCGGCGGTCCACGCGACGTGGACGGCATCCGCGCTGGCGTCCACGGCGATGCCACCCTTCTTATCTGCGTCACCAAGTCCGATGACCTTGCGGTAGGCGGGCGTCTCGCCCAGCGGCTCGACGCTGCGCAGCATGAGCTTGGCGCGCGACTTGCCGAAGGATTGTTCCAGCCATGCCACGGCCAGCAGTCGCTTGCCCACGCAGCCGATGGACATGGCACTCACGGTCCGCTCGGTGTCAGCCTGGGTCAGGAAGGCCTGCGCAGCGCTGCCGCCGATGGTCCGACTGGTGAGCAGCACGTCCCGGTCGGCAGCGCTGTCACCCGGGTAGTTGGCCGCGGTCCCGGCCCAGATGCGACCGGCACAGACGTCCAGCGAGAGCCCACGCATGCCGTCACCGGCCACGCGGAACTTGCGGATGTTGTCACCACTCTTCAGGTAGGAATGGCCGCCGTCAGTGGAGTACGTCACGAAGAGCTCGCCGGGCTTGGTGCCCTGGCGCCAGCCGATGGCCACGACCGGACCGTACTTGGCTGTCTTGCCCGCCGTGGCGATGTCCAGGACGCGCAGCAGGCTCGTCTCCACGAGTGGATCCGGCTTGGCAGCCTTGTACGCACCGAGCGTAGGCACAGCAGCCGCCATCACCAAGGCCAGGGCCGTGGCGATAGCGGGTAGGAGTCTTGACTTGCGGACCATGGCGTTCCTCCCAAACAGTCTCGTATGCGCGATGGCCCACCCTCTGCACCCAGCCTAACCGAACCGGGTGCGCCGCGCAGGCAGACGGCCGAGAGATCCTCGATCGGTGGCACCGCAGGCCCAGTCCCCTGCGGCACCCAGCGGCCCACGGCCCAAGCCCGCATGGGCGCATCAGATCGCGTCGCCGCCTCGCCGCAGGCCGCCCCGCTGCGTCAGGGCGTGGCTGGCGAGGGCCGCCACACCCATGGCCACCAGCGCCCGCTCGGCCACGGGCATGGGGCGCACGACGGCCAGGAACTGGTCGGCGCGGGCGCGGTCGATGCTGGCCAGCAAGGCGCTGCCCTCAGGCGTCAGCGAGAGCACCCGCTGGCGCCGGTCCGCGACTTCCTCGCTGCGGCCCAGGTAGCCGCGCGCGACAAGGCCGCTGACGATGCGGCTGGTGGCTGAGGGTGAGCGTCCGAGCTGCTCGGCGAGGTCGGCGACGGTGAGGGTGACAGGCCCGGCCACCGCGTACAGGGCAGCCAACTGCGTGAATCCCAGGTCGAGCGAGCCCAGTTGCTGGGCGAAGCCGATGACAAGCTCGCGCCAGAGAGCCCTACCCACGGCGATACGATCGGAGAGCATGCGGGGGTTCTGGAGCTCGTCGCGAGCGGCCCGAACGACCGGCGAGAGCAGCGCGTCATCCATCACCTGCATGATTGCACACGAATCGCACGGCAGGGCAGGCGGTCCTGCTACGGTGCACTTGGCGCCGCCGGACGCGCGTCACCGCGCGATCATGTCAGAAGGTCGGAGGGAACTCATCTCGGTGCCTGCCTATATCTACCCGGGCCAGGGATCACAGTCGGTCGGCATGGGCAGGGCGCTCGCGGACGCATCCGCGGCAGCCGCAGCCGTCTGGCAGGAGGCTGACGAGGCCCTCGACGAGCCTATCTCGCTCTTGGCCTGGGAGGGCCCCGCCGACGTTCTGGATCGGACGGTCAACGCGCAGCCCGCGCTGCTGGCCGCCTCCATCGCCGCGCTTCGTGCCCTCGATGCGACCATGGCGGAGAGCGACTCCTGGCTGGCCTCCCCTCGGTTCCACGCGGGACACTCCATGGGCCAGTACAGCGCCATGGTGGCCGCCGGGGTGCTCGACCTTGGTGATGCCCTCCGTCTCGTGCGCGAGCGGGGTCGACTGATGCAGGCCTCCTCGGCTGACGGCGCCATGGCCGCCGTCATCGGGCTGCCCGACGACCGGCTCGAGGACCTCGTGGCGGCCGGCAGCGGTTACGGCATCCTCACCGTGGCCAACCGCAACTCGCCCGGCCAGATCGTCATCAGCGGACAACGCGCCGCCGTCGAAGCCGCCGCGGGCGCCGCCAAGGGCCTCGGGGCCCGCCTTGCCAAGCTGCTGCCGGTCAGCGTGGCGGCGCATTCGCCCCTCATGGCGGATGCCGCTGCCGGGATGCGCGCAGCCCTGGCGCCCGTCGCCTTCCATGAGCCGCGCGCCCCACTGCTGGCCAACGCGGACGCCGCGCCACTTACCACGGGCGAAGCCTGCCGGGCCGAGCTCATCGAGCACCTCACCCGCGGCGTCGACTGGGTGGCCGCCGTCGAGGCCATGGCCGGCGCCGGGGTGCGCACCTACGTCGAGGTCGGTCCGGGCAAGGTCCTCGCCGGCCTCGTCAAGCGCATCGACGGTGAGGCCACCATCATCGCCATCGACGACATCACCACGCAGGGCGGCCTCGTACTGCCCGCTGACACAGCCGCGAAGGAGTAGACCCAGCACCATGCGCCGACCCGACTTCACCCGACGCGTGGCCGTCACCGGCCTCGGCATCATCAGCCCCGTCGGCAGTGACATCGCCACCGCCTGGCAGAACATCGTGGCCGGCAACTCCGGCCTGCAGCGCATCACGCGCTGGGACCCCGAGATCACCCCCTGCCATGCCGCCGGCGAGGTCAACGACTTCGAGCCCAAGGACTGGATGGACTTCAAGGCCGTCCGTCGCACGGACAAGAACGTCGTCTTCGGCGTGGCCGCCGCCAAGCAGGCCCTGGCCGACTCCGGGCTCGTCATCGACGCGGCCAACGCCGAGGAGGTTGGCGTCATCTTCGGCTCCGGCGTCGGCGGCCCGGCGCTCATGTCCGAGGCCATCAGCACGCTGCAGACCAAGGGCCCCAAGTCGGTGAGCCCCTTCTTCATCGCCAACATGCTGCCCGACACGGCCTCCGGCCAGATCGCCATCGAAACCGGCGCCAAGGGTTCCAACATGTGCATCGTGACGGCCTGCTCGACAGGCACGCACAACATCGGCGAAGCCGCCGAGGGCATCCGTCGCGGCGACTACATCGCGGCCATCTGCGGCTCCACGGAGACGCCCCTCTACGAGGTCGGCTACATCGGCTTCGCCAACATGCGCGGCATGGGCACTCCTCGGGAGGGTCGGCCGCTGAGCGACATCTCGCGGCCCTTCGACCGCACCCGCGATGGCTTCGTGCTCGGCGAGGGTTCGGGTGCCCTCATCCTCGAGGACCTCGAGTTCGCCAAGGCGAGGGGCGCCACCATCTACGCCGAGGTGGTGGGCTACGGCAACGCGGCCGATGCCTGGGACCTCATCCAGCCTGTCGAGAAGGGTGACGGCGTGCGACGAGCCATGGAGATGTCGCTCGAGCGGCACGGTGTGCCGCGCGATGAGATCGACCTCATCAACCCGCACGGCACATCCACGCCGCTCGGCGACCTGCGCGAGGCGGAGGCCATCAAGGCCGTCTTCGCGGACCGCTACCACGAGGTCGCCATCAGCGCCACGAAGTCGATGACCGGGCACCTCATGGGCGCTGCGGGCGCCGTGGAGGCCGTCTTCACGGTGCTCTCCGTGCACCACCAGGTCGCGCCGGCCACCATCAACTACCTCGAGCCGGACCCCGAGATCGACCTCGACGTGGTCCACGGCGAGTCGCGCCAGATGCGCATCCGCTACGCCATGAGCGACAACATCGGGCTGGGCGGCCACAACGGCGCCATCATCTTCAAGCGCTACGCGGGCGACTGAGGCGGAGCGCCGGCGGAGCGCCGGCGGGGCGCGATCAGGCCCGGCCTCGGCTACGATCCCTGCAACCGTGCCGCAGGAGCGCTCCGACCCGTGAACCAAGAAGATCCCGCACGTCGTGCCGTGGTGACCGGCCTGGGGGCCGTCACACCCATCGGCAACGACCACCCCACGTTCTGGGCCAACGCCGTGGCCGGCAAGAGCGGGGGCGGCCCCATCACGCACTTCGATGCCTCCGACCTCGATGTGCGCATCGCGGCGGAGGTCAAGGACTTCGACCCGTCGGTAGCCATGAATCCCAAGATGGCGCGCCGCATGAGCCGCTTCATCCACTTCGGCATGGCGGCGGCGAAAGAGGCCGTGGCCGACGCCGGGCTGGACTTCTCCTCCTTCAGCCCGGAGCAGCGCGACCGCGCGGCCGTGGCCCTCAACACCTCTGGCGGCGGCATGGAGCAGGTCATCGAGGGTCAGGACACCATCAGAACGAGGGGGGCGCGCTTCGTCAGCCCGTTCGCCATCCCGGCACTCTCGGGCTCCATGGCCGCCTGCCTGGTGTCCATGGAGTACGGGCTCACCGGTCCCGTCATCACGCAGGTCGCCGCCTGCGCCTCGAGTGTCATCTGTTTCCTCGACGGGCTGCGCATGATCCAGCGCGGCGAGGCGGACGTCGTCATCGCCGGAGGCTCGGAGGCCCCGCTGCTGAAGATGGGCTTCGCGGCCCTCTCCAACATGGGCGCCCTCTCCAAGCGCAACGACGAGCCGGAGAAGGCCTCCCGACCCTTCGACCGCGACCGCGACGGCTTCGTCTTCGGCGAGGGAGCGGGCGTCGTCGTCCTGGAGTCGGCAGAGCACGCCATGCGTCGGGGTGCCCGCATCCAGGCGGAGGTCATCGGCGCCGCCCTCACCGCCGACGCCTTCCACATCTCGGCCCCCGAGCCGACCGGCCGGGGCGCCGCCATGGCCATGCGCAAGGCCATCGCGGACGCGGGCATCGCCGCCGACGAGGTCGACTACATCGTGGCGCATGGCACGTCCACGCCGCTCAACGATGCCACGGAGACCCGCGCCATCAAGTCCGCGTTCGGCGACCACGCCTACCGGGCGGCCATCTCCTCGCCCAAGTCGATGGTCGGTCACCTGCTCGGCGCGGCCGGCGCGGTGGCCGCGCTGGTGGCCATCGGCGCCATCCGCGAGGGGGTCATCGCGCCCACCATCAACCTCGACAACCCGGACCTGCCCGACTGCGACCTCGACTACGTGCCCAACGTGGCGCGCCGCACGAAGGTGGATACGGCCATCATCAACGGCTTCGGGTTTGGAGGCCAGAACGCGGTCGCCGTGTTCCGCCGCTTCGAGGCCTGACCGGCCGTCATGCCTCGGGCCCTGGCCCTGAGTGTCACCCTCGGCCTGGCGCTGTTGGCCGCCAGCCCAGCCGGGGCGCAGTCGGAATCGGCCGCGCCCGCGGCCCGTGTCGACGAGTCGACCCCGCCCGGATCGAACCCGCCGGCGTCGGATGCCCCGGACATCATCATCGTCATGGCCGACGACCTGGGCTATGTGACCGATGATCGGGTCCTGTCGCAGCTGCCCAATATCCGCGAGCTCTGGCTGGAGGGCGGCCTGCGCCTCGAGCGCATGTACGACCAGACACCGCTCTGCAGCCCCTCGCGGGCCTCGCTGCTGACGGGCAAGGACACGCTCGCCCATGGGGTCGAACGCAACGACCCTCGACCCCTCGACGACACCGAGACGCTGGCCGTGGCGCTGGACGAGGCGGGCTACCACACGGCCATGGCCGGCAAGTACCTCAATCGCTATGACGGCTCGATCGTGCCGCCCGGCTGGGACGAGGCCCTCATGCTCCGCTCGGAGGCCAAGCCGAGCTTCTGGCGGGATGGCCGGCCGGTGAGCTACCGGGGCCGCTTCAGCGATGACGTCATCCGCGAGGAAGCCGTGCGCCAGGTGCGCGAGGCTCCTGCCGACCAACCGCTCCTCTCCTGGGTCTCGCTCGGTGCGCCGCACGTCTGCGAGGCCACGGGCGAGCAGTGCTACACGCCGGAGGTCATGGGCCGCGACCAGGGAGCGGAGGCCTGCGCATCGCTGGCGCCGTTCAAGCCACCCTCGTACACGACCCGCACGAACCCGCGTGAGGTGCGCGCGATGCCGCCCTGGCCGCGAGGCTGGCGACTCCGCGAGGTGTGCGAGTCGCTCCTGGTCGTGGACCGCACCGTGGGCCAGGTGGCGGCCGCACAGGCCGACCGTGAGCGACCTGCACTCTTCGTCCTCATGTCGGACAACGGCATGTCCTGGGGCCAGAAGGGCTTCTCGCTGAAGCACACGCCACCGGCCACGCGGGCGCCCTTCTATGCGGCCGGGACGGGGGTGCCCACCGGGCAGCAGCGAGGCTCTGCTCTCCAAGATCGACATCGCTCCCACGCTGGCTGAGGCTGCCGGCGTGGACCTCGCATGGGCCGACGGCGCCAGCTTCCTGCCCTTGCTGCGGGGCGAGCCCTTCAACGGCCGCGAGGAGCTGCTCGAGGTCATGCCGGGATCCGACGAGGTCGGCTACGTGGGCTGGAGTGCCGTGCGCACACCCGACGCGCGCTTCGTCCGCTGGGATGACGGCAAGCGGGAGCTGTATGACCTGGCCGCGGACCCCTGGGAGCTCAAGAACCTCGCCAAGGCGGAGCCGGAGCGGGCGGCCGAGATGGAGACGCGCCTCGACGCTCTCCTGGCCTCGGCCGCGGTCACGGAAGGGTAGCTCGCGTCCTCAGGCGCCGGCGGGCCGTGACGGGAGCGCGCGGCGCTCGAAGTCGGTCAGCCGATGCACCATGGACTCCGGGATGCGCATGACCTTGCCCTCCACGAAGTCGAAGAAGACCTGGACGGTGGAACCGTCGCTGATGAGGCGCGCCGGGCCGATGGCCGACTCGCCCACCTCGAGGCGGTATTCCAGGCTGAACGAGGAGCGGCCCAGCCAGCCCACGCGGCAGGCGCACGAAAGCGGCTCACCGTAGAGGGCTGGCGTGCGGTACGTGAGGTGCGCCTCAGCGATGACGTACGTGCGCCGGTCGGCCTCCGGCCCGTGGCCGAAGGGGTGGCCGACGACGGCCGTGTAGTAGCCGCCGCGCGCCATCTCGAAGTAGGAGAGGTAGACAGCGTTATTGACATGGCCCAGGGCATCCGTGTCACCGTAGCGGATCTCGATGGCATGGCGATAGCGGAAGTCACCATCGATGGGTCGCGATCGCGCTGCCCGGGCCATGACACGATGCTACCCGCGCCCCGCTCGACGCGCCGGCCGGCACGCGGGCGCGCCGTGCCGTACCGTAGCGTGGATGGCCGCGAGAGCCCCCGATCAGCCCGCTGTGCCCCGCGCGGCTCGATCAGCGGCGCCCTCCCCCCCGGCTCCGAGCAGACCTCGCAGACCTCCATCGAGCGCGGGCGTCCCAGCTACTCGTGGCGCTCCGGACAGGACCGCCGGCTGGAGATGGTGCGCCGCTTCGTTGGCCTCGAGGACGCGCGCATCCTCGACGTGGGCTGCGGCATCGGCACCTACGTGCGTCGCTTCCGCCAGTTCTCGGACGACGTCCACGGCATCGAGGTGGAGCCCGAGCGCGTGGCGGAAGCCGCCGACAGCGGTCTGCCGAACATCGTGCTGGCCGTGGGTGAGGCCCTGCCCTACCCGGATGATCACTTCGACCTCGTCTTCTCCAACGAGGTCATCGAGCACGTCGACGACGACCGGCGCACCGTAGCCGAGATGGTGCGCGTGACGCGCCCGGGGGGCGTCATCGTGGCCTTCGCGCCAAACCGCCTCTACCCCTTCGAGACGCATGGCGCCTACATCGGGGGTCGCTACGTCTTCGGCAACATCCCGCTCGTGAACTGGCTGCCCGATCCGCTGCGCGACCGTCTCGCGCCGCACGTGCGCGCCTACACGCAGCGGGGCATCCGCCGGCTCTTCGCGGGCCAGTCGGTGCGCCTCATCCACCACCGCGTCATCTACCCGGGTTTCGACAACATCAGCGCGCGCCATGCACGCCTGGGCGGGCTGTTGCGACGCGCCCTGTACGTCGCCGAACACACGCCGCTGCACGTCTTTGGCCTATCCCACTTCCTGGTCGTGCGCAAGACGGAGCCCCGCGAGCCGCGAGGCTGAGCTGTCGGGCGGCCCTCGGTCCCAGGCGTTCGAGTCGCTCTCAGAGATCCTCGGGCGTGGAGGAGGCCACCGGGTCGAGCACGTGGACCTCGATGACGATGGGCACCGACCAGTTGCCGGCCACGTCGCGCCACTGCACGTGCACCGAGCGCGGCCCGGATTCGGGCGATCCGCCGGTCTCCTCGTCCGCGAGCGCGAACTCGACGCGGTCGGTGGCCGGATAGCTGCGGCCGCTGACCAGCGCCCCGTCCTCGTCCAACGCGTCGTCCAGTCCGATGCGCGCCAGCAGCAAGCCGCTGCCATCGTCACCGTCGGATGCGAAGAGCCGCAGCGAGGCGGAGCCCTGCACCACGTCCCGACCCTCGACGTCGCCCCGGATGGTGTCCGGGTCGAGCGAGGCCGAGCCGTTCGGCGGGGCATCGTCGGCGCGGGGATGCACGCGCTCGCGCAGGGCCCACCAGAGCTCCTCGCGGCCCGCCTCGTAGCCGAGGGCCCACATGCCGACGCCGGACAACCCCTGCTCGATGGCATGGTCGATCTTGGCGCCGAAGCCATCCGGGTCGTCGTACCAGGCCTGCCGCCACGTGGCCGGGCAGGTGGCGCAGCTGCGGCTCGGGTAGGCCGTCCATGCCGAGGCCTGGACGGGGTCATAGCTCCGGCCGGTCAGGATGGCCTGCGCCACCGCCTCGGCGTAGGACGGCGAGGCCGGACCCTCGACGTCGCGGCCCTCGATCGTCGCGGCGCCAGCCGCGTCCGAATCGGTGGACCAGGCTGTCGCGAACCACGGCAGGGCCAGCACGAGCTTCTCGCCCGGCGCCTGGGCGAGTGCCCGTTCGACCGTGGTGGCGAGGTCGCTGCTGGCCTCGTCGTGCAAGGGTGCCGTCGAGCCGGCCACGGGTGCGTCGTCCGTACGGTAGTTGTAGCCCATGAGGATGGCCAGGTCGGCGGCGCCTTCCGCGGTCAGCCCGGCCAGGTCATAGCCGGTCAGGCTGGCCACCACGTCCACGCTGAGGTGGAGCGTCGGGTCCACCTCGTCAAGGGCACGTCGGACCTCGCGCACGAAGGTCACGTACTCGTCGGCGAGGTCCTCGGGCACGGGTTCCACGTCCAGGTTGACGCCATCGAGGCCACGCTCTTCGATGAGCTTGGCGATGCGTTCGGCGAGGGCGCGACGGTCCGGCTTGGCCGTGAGCAGGGTGCGCGTCCGCTCCAGGAGGTCGTCGGACCAGCCGAAGCGCTGGATGACCAGCACGACCCGCACGCCGGCGGCCTGGAGTCGGTCCTTCAGCTTGGTGAACTCGTCGCTGCCGAGGGCGGCCCAGCCATCGGGCACGTCCCCGGAGGGCTTGGCCCCCACCAGGCGGCCATCGGCCGAGGCCTCCACCCCGTGAAAGGCGAGCATCGTGAGCAGGTCACTGTCGAGCGCCTGGGCCGCATCGGCGAGGAGCCAGCTGGGCAGGAAGCCCACCACCTCGCTGGGCGCTGGCACGAGTCGCGGCGAGGCCGTGGGCGCGGGACTCGGTGTCACGGGGACCGCGAGCGACGGCCCGGGGCCGGTGCTCGCGATCGCCAGGCTGGGCACTGGGGCCGGCGTGATCGTGGTGCCAGGCTCAGCCTGCTGCGTCACGCTGATGCAGGCCGAGACCAGCAGCGGCAGCACGACCAGCAGCGGCCAGCGGGCAGTGGAACGCCACGGCGGAGCGACGGCTCTCCAGGCCCGGACGAGGCGGCTGCTCAGCACGGACGACACGCTTCCACGACTGCGACACCCTACCAAGGATCGGCCCCGGCTGGAGGCGCGGGCCGCGGAGCGCGGGCCCGGCTGGTCGGGAGCGGCTATGGCCGACTGCCGGCAGGCGGGCTGGAGCCCCGCAGGCGCAGCGAGTTGAGGACCACACTCACGGAGCTGAAGGCCATGGCGGCTGCGGCCAGCATGGGGTCCAATCGCAGCCCGACGAGCGGGTAGAGCAGGCCCATGGCCACCGGGATGAGCACGAGGTTGTAGCCGAACGCCCAGGCGAGGTTCTCGCGGATGACACGCAAGGTCTGGCGTGAGAGGGCGATGGCGGAGGCCACGAGGCGCGGATCACCGCCGATGAGCGTGATGTCAGAGGCCTCGATGGCCACGTCCGTACCGCTGCCGATGGCGATGCCGACGTCCGCCTGCGCCAGGGCCGGCGCGTCGTTGATACCGTCACCGACCATGGCCACCACGTGACCGGCCGCCTGCAGGGCCTTGACACGCTCCGCCTTGTCGGCTGGTCGCACACCGGCCGTGACCGACTCGATACCGACCGATGCGGCTACCGCTTCGGCGGCGGCCGGCGTGTCGCCGCTGAGCAGATGGACCACCAGGCCGGCCTCGTGCAGGGCATGCACCGCGTCAGCGGCACCCGGCTTGATGGGATCGTCGATGTCGATGGCACCCAGGGCCACGGCGTCGGCGGCCACGAAGACGGTCGTGCGGGCGGCCGTTGTGCCAGGAGCAGCCAGCGGCGGCAGGTCGGCTGGGCCGACACCCCCTTCGACCAGGAACTCGCTGCTGCCCACGAGCACGACGTGCCCGCCCACGGTCGCTCGCACGCCGCGGCCGACGAGCGCCTCGAAGCCCTCAGCCTCGTCAGTCGGGAGTCCCCTGCGCGCGGCGTCGGCCACCACGGCCGCGGCCAGCGGATGCTCCGAGCCACGCTCCACGGCTGCGGCCAGCCGCACCACCTGGTCGGCATCGGCCAGGCCCACCGGGCGCACGGCGATGACGGCCGGTCGGCCCGCGGTCAGGGTGCCGGTCTTATCGAAGATGACG
The DNA here is from genome assembly GCA_963825995.1 of uncultured Chloroflexia bacterium. Classification (GTDB taxonomy): domain Bacteria; phylum Chloroflexota; class Limnocylindria; order Limnocylindrales; family CSP1-4; genus JAFMJV01. The sequence goes on along the minus strand of CAWGVH010000006.1, from coordinate 122,387 downwards.
GTGTCCACCCGCCCGGCCATCTCGAGCGCCGCGCCACCGCGGATGAGCACGCCGCTCTGCGCCGCCCGGCCGGTGCCGACCATGACAGCGGTGGGAGTGGCCAGGCCCATCGCGCAGGGGCAGGCGATGATGAGCACGGAGATGGCGGAGATCAGCGCCAGCGTCAGGGCCGGTTCCGGACCCAGCAGCAGCCAGGCCACGAAGGTGCTGGCCGCCAGGACGATGACCAGCGGCACGAACCACTCCGTGACGCGATCGGCGATACGCTGGATGGGCGCCTTCGAGCCCTGCGCTTCGCGCACCATGCGCACGATCTGGCCCAGGACGCTGTCCCGTCCGACATGCGTGGCGCGCATGAGGAAGCTGCCACTGCCGTTCAGGGTGGCGCCGATGACCGCATCGCCGACGACCCTGGCCGCCGGCAGCGGCTCCCCCGTGAGCATCGACTCATCGATGGCGGACGTGCCGCTGGTGATGACCCCGTCCACGGGCACCTTCTCGCCGGGTCGGACGCGCAGCAGGTCGCCGACGACGATGCGCTCGACCGGCACGTCCGTCTCCTCGTCGCCGCGCACGAGGCGTGCCGTGCGTGCCTGCAGGCCGACGAGGGCCGCCACAGCGCCGCTCGCTTGCGACCGCGCGCGCGCCTCCAGCCAGCGACCGGTCAGGATGAGGCCGATGATCATGGCCGCCGAGTCGAAGTAGGTGACCGGCTCGATGCCGGCTGCCATGACCAGCTCGGGCGCGACCGTCACCACGACGCTGTAGCCCCACGCCGCCAGGGTACCCATGGCCACGAGCGTGTCCATGCTCACCGTGCCGTGCCGCCCCTGCCGCCAGGCATTGCGCACGAAGACACCGCCGGCCCAGACCTGGATGAAGGTGGCCGGCACGAGCAGGAGCCAGTTGAGCGTGTGCATGTCGATGCCCAGGCCGCCCGGCCAGAGCATGATGGCCATGATCGCGGCGGCCACGGCGACCGAGACGGCCGCCTTCTGTCCCAGCCGTCGCTGCTCACGGGCCCGGGCCCCAGCATCCGGGTCGGCCGCGTCGAGCGTCAGCGTGTCGGCCGCCTCGATGGGCTCTGCCCGAACGTCGTAGCCGGCCGCGGCGATGGCCGCTTCCACCTCGGCACGCCCGGCCAGCGAGGGGTCGAGCCGCACCGTGGCGCGTTCCGTGGCGAGGTTGACGTTGGCCTCGGCCACGCCGTCCGTCTGGCGCAGGAAGCGCTCGATGCGGTTGACGCAGGATGCGCAGGTCATACCCTCGACCCCCACCGAGAGGATGATGGGTTCCGGGGCCGACACCGGCATGGACCTCGCTAGCGGCCGACCGGCTTCATGGCGTAGACGCCCACCACCATGTCCACGCAGGGGTCGTGGCAGAGCTCGAGCCCGACCTCGCCGCGGTCCACCAGCTCGGCCAGGAAGCCGCTCTCGCGCGCTGGCAGGCCGATCCAGACACGACCCTCGCGCGTGTCGACGGGATGCACGTCGTCAGCCTCGCCGTTGATCTCGAATCGACGGCGTAACTCGTGCATGGGGACATAGGGGCGTGACTTGATGAAGCGGCGCAGCTGCGCCTGTGTGCAGCCCTGGCTCTGCCAGCCATCGTGGCTGCCGTTGTCGTCGGCCATATCGTCACCCCGTGGTGTCGGGGAAGCTCAGCATCTCGGCGGCGCCCGGGGCGCCGTCCATCGATCATCATCAGTAACGGCCACCGAGGGGAACCAGCGACCAGTCGGCGGATGATACACCCCGACCCGTGCGCCGCCATCAGCCGCGCGCGGGGCAGTCGGGCGGGCACGAACGGCTGGCCGGGCGGCCCTGCGGATGGGACCGCGGGATCAGGAGCCGGCGATGATGCGGAGGCCGCGGTCCGTGGTGTTGAGCGATTGCCCGCCGTCCGGCACGACCGCCATCACATCCTCGATGCGCACCCCGTAGCGACCCTCGAGGTAGATGCCCGGCTCGATGCTGAAGGTGTCGCCGACCCTGGTCAGGTCCTCGTTGCCGCTGATGACGTAGGGCTCCTCGTGCACCTCCAGGCCGATGCCGTGTCCGAGGCGATGGATGAAGTGCCGACCGTAGCCGCCGGCGCTGATGCGGTCGCGGGCGGCCGCGTCGAGGTGGGCGAAGCTGACGCCCGGGCGGACCGCGGCACGCGCGGCGGCCTGCGCCTCCTCCGTGAGCCGGTGGATCACGACGAAGCCGTCCGGCGGTGCGGCGCCATCCTCGGCTGCGATCCAGAAGGTGCGTGTCGTGTCCGAGCAGTAGCCCGCCCGGCGGCCGCCGATATCGAGCAGCAACGGCTCGCCGCCGCGGATGACCCTCTCGGCCGGTCCGTGGTGCGGTGAGGCGCTGTTCGGCCCGGAGGCGACGATGGCGAACTCAGCGGCATCGTGGCCCTCGTCAACGAGCCGCTCGCGCACCTCCCTGGCCACCTCGGCCTCCGTGCGACCGACCACGGGGCCGGCGGCGATGGCCTCGATGACGCGGTCTGCCGCCTCGGCAGCCTCCCGCATGAGGATCAGCTCGTCAGCGTCCTTGGAGCGGCGCAACGGTGCCAGCAGCACTGAAGCCAGCCCCCAGCGGGCGCCGTCCATGACGCCCTGGAGACCCAGCAGGAAGGCGGCTCGCAGCCCGTCGGAGACGAGGATCCGACCGGCGGCAGATTCGGGATCGGCGGCAGGGCCACGACCAGCGTCCGGGTCGGGCAGCAGGGGTGGCAGGAGCCTGTAGGGGTCGTCCCACTCCTCCCAGGTCACGAGCTGCACGCTCCCCGCGGCCAGCCCGGGGGCCTGCTCCGCCGCCGCCGCCTCCAGGCGCGGGCCGACGAAGGTGAGCGGCCCGGTGGGCGGGACGACCAGCAGGTTGAGCCGCTCGTGACCGACCGCCGGATAGCCGACCAGCCACTCGAGCTCCGGGCCGACACCCACGAGCATGGCTGCCGATCCGGCGCGGGCCACGGCCGCCTGGGCCCGGCCCAGGCGCTCCGCGAAGCGCGCCGGTCCGATGGTCGCGCTCATGTCGGCGACCGGTGGGGGGCAGACGCGTCCAGCCAGCCCTTCACCAGTCGCGTGCCGTCGGTGAAGAACTTCTGGTAGGAGAAGACCCGACTGGCGCCTGCTGCCAGGGCGCGCCGTCGTGTCAGCTGGTCATCGTGCTGGGCCACGGCCATGACCGGCAGGCGCGACGCGTGCAGGCGTCCGATGGCGGCCACGGCGTCGAAGCGCCGCCCGGCCAGGTCGACGATGGCGCCGCCCAGGGTGGCCTGGTCGGCCAGCTCGTGCGCCTCAAGGGCGATGGCCAGCTCAGCGTCGCTGCCGAGCGTCACCGCCGTGCCACCGGCCCGCCGCACGGCCTCGGCGATCCGCGTGGACCACAGGAGGTCGTCTGCGAGGACGACCATGCCGCGGCTCAGGAGATCGTCCAGGCGTCGCTGCTGAAGAGCAGCTCGCGAAGGTCACCTTCGCCCTTCTGGGCGCGAGCCACCTCGATCTGGTCGGCCACCAGCTGATGATGCAAAGGCCGCTTCACCCGCCGCAGAACACCGATCGGCACCGGGTAGTCGGGCCAGAACATGCGCGACAGGATGTAGGCGAGGGCATCGTCGCCTTCGTCGTGGACGGACAGGTCCGCCTCGGTGACACCGTTCCCGAGCGTCACCACCTCCGGCCGCAGCCCGACGATGCGGATGCCCTTGTCAGCAGCCGCGCCGAAGATCATGGGCTCGCCGTGACGCAGCTTGAGCATCCGATCGTCGCGGACCTCGCGCTCGGTGAACTCACGCCATGCGCCGTCGTTGAAGATGTTGCAGTTCTGCAGCACCTCCACGAAGACGGAGCCCTGGTGGCGGCCGGCGGCGTCCAGCGTCTCCTGGATGTGCTCCGTGTAGGTGTCCACGGTGCGGGCCACGAAGGTGGCCTCCGCTGCCAGCGCCACCGAGAGCGGCACGATCGGCTGGTCCACGGTGCCGTCCGGCGAGGACTTGGTGCGCTTGCCCAGCTCAGAGGTGGGCGAGGCCTGGCCCTTCGTGAGGCCGTAGATGCGGTTGTTGAACATCACCAGCTTGATGTCCACGTTGCGGCGCATGGCATGCAGCACGTGGTTGCCACCGATGGACAGTGCGTCGCCGTCGCCGGTGATGACCCAGACCATGAGGTCCGGTCGGGCCAGCTTCAGGCCCGTGGCCAGGGTGGGGGCACGTCCGTGGATGGAGTGGAAGCCGAAGGTGTTCATGTAGTAGGGCAACCGGCCGGAGCAGCCGATGCCTGAGATGAAGACGATGTTCTCGCGCGCGTAGCCGAAGTCCGGCATGACGCGCTGCGTCTGGGCCAGGATGGAGTAGTCGCCACAGCCGGGGCACCAGCGCACCTCCTGGTCGGAGACGAAGTCCTTGCGCGTGAGCGTGATGGGCTGGCGTTCCGTGCTGGTGGCGGTCGTATCGCTCATGGCTGGGCACCCTCCTCGCCGAGGAGCAGTCGTGCGGCGCTCTCGACCTCTGGGACCGCGAAGGGCTTGCCGCGCACCCGGTCAAGGCCGATGGCATCGATCAGGTAGCGGGCCCGGATGAGCAGGCGCAGCTGGCCGTTGTTGATCTCCGGGATGAGCACCCGGCGGTAGGAGGCCAGCACCTCGCCGGTGTTGCGCGGGAAGGGATTGAGGTGCCGCAGGTGGGCGTGGGCCACGGCGTGTCCCTGGCGCTGCAGCCGCTCGGTGGCGGTGCGCAGTGAACCGTAGGTGGAGCCCCAGCCGAGGATGAGCAGGTCGCCGCGCTGCGGGCCGGCCACGGCCAGGTCCGGGATGTCCTCGACGATGCCGGCCACCTTCCGAGCCCGCAGCTCCGTCATGCGCTGGTGATTGTCAGGATCATAGGAGACGGTGCCCATCACGTCGGCCTTCTCCAGGCCGCCGATGCGATGCTCGAGACCGGGCGTGCCAGGCACGGCCCAGGGTCGCGCCAGCGTCACGGGATCGCGCTGGTACGAGCGGAACGTGGCCGGGTCGGTGTGGTTGACGACCGAGATGTCCGGCAGTCCGGCCAGCTCCGGCAGGCGCCAGGGCTCCGAGCCGTTGGCCAGGTAGGCGTCCGACAGGTAGGCCACGGGTGTCATGTACTTGAGGGCCAGGCGGCTGGCCTCGATGGCCAGGTCGAAGCACTCGGACGGCGTGGCCGGGGCCACGACCGGCATGGGCGCATCGCCATTGCGGCCGAACATGACCTGCAGGAGGTCCGACTGCTCGGTCTTGGTGGGCATGCCCGTGGAGGGTCCGGCGCGCTGCACGTCCACGATGACGAGCGGCAGTTCCACCATGACCGCGAGACCCATGGCCTCCGACTTGAGGGCGATGCCCGGGCCCGAGGAAGCTGTCAGCCCCAGCGCTCCACCGAAGGCGGCGCCGATGGCCGCGCCGATGGCCGCGATCTCATCCTCAGCCTGGAAGGTGCGGACGCCGAAGTGCTTGTAGGTCGAGAGCTGGTGCAGGATCTCGCTGGCGGGCGTGATGGGGTAGGAGGCGTAGACCAGGTCCCGCCCGGCCAGCTTGGCGGCCGCCACGAAGCCCAGGGCGGCAGCCTCGTTGCCGTTGACGTTGCGATAGGTGCCGGGGGCCAGCCGGGCAGGCTTGACGCGGAAGGTGTTGTGGAAGATCTCCGTCGTCTCCCCGAAGGCGTAGCCAGCCTTGAGCGCCCGCAGGTTGGCATCCAGGATGACCGGACGAGCGGAGAACTTGGACTCGATCCAGGCGATCGTGGGCTCCATGGAGCGCTCGAAGAGCCAGAACATGACGCCCAGGGCGAAGAAGTTCTTGGTCAGGTCGACCTGTTTCGCGGTCATCTCGAGGCCCTCGAGGGCGCGCGCGTTGAGCGTCCCGACCGGGATCTCGAAGACGTTGTAGTCGGAGAGCGAACCGTCCGCCAGCGGGTTCGCCGCGTAGCCGGCCTTGGCCAGGTTCTGCGGCGTGAAGGCATCCTCGTTGACGACGATGGCACCGCCCGCCGGCATGTCGCCCACATTGGCCCGCAGGGCTGCGGGGTTCATGGCCACCAGGACGTCCGGCGAGTCGCCGGGTGTGTGGATCTCCGAGGACGAGAAGCTGATCTGAAAGCCGGAGACACCCGCCAGCGAGCCGGCCGGGGCGCGGATCTCAGCCGGAAAGTCCGGCAGGGTGGCGATGTCGTTGCCGAAGACGGCGGCCGACCGAGTGAACTGCGACCCGGTCACTTGCATGCCGTCGCCGGAATCGCCCGCGAAGCGGATGGTGACTCGTTCCAGTTCCAGGACCGGGGGGCTGATGTGCTGGTCTGTCTCTATGGTCACGCGGGGGCGGGCTCCTGGTCGGCGCGACTGGCCTTGCACGACGTGGCCAAGGCAGCCACGATCGCAGTGGTCCAAGTGTAACGCGATGCCCCGCCTGCGCCCGCTGCGCGAGGCGGCCGCGGAGCGGCGCAGCGAGCCGGTAGCATCAGCTCGTGACCCCGACGACCATGCCCGGCCGCTCCGTGCGCCTCTCAGCGCAGGCGACGGGCATCCTGCTGGTGCTCGTCTCAGCCGCCAGCTTCGGGTCGGTCGCGCTGTTCGTGAAACCCCTCTACGCGGCCGGCATGACGGTCCTCGTGCTGCTCGCCTGGCGCTTCGTCACGGCCGCCCTGGTGAGCTGGGGCTACCTCCTGGCAGGCAGCCGAACGCGTCATTCGCTGCGGCTGCTGACCCGGCGGCGCGTGGTGGTGCTGCTGCTGCTGGGCACGCTCTACGTGGGCAACAGCTTCACCTACATCGGGTCCCTGCAGGTGGTGCCCATCTCGCTGAACTCCATCATCGCCTACCTGTATCCGGCCATCGTGGCTGTCATGGCGCTGCGCCTCGTGCGGCGGCTGGAGGGACGCCGTGCCTGGTTCGCGCTGGGTCTCTCACTGGTCGGCGTGGCGCTGGCGTTGGGGGGCGTCCCCGACGGCGAGATGCCGCCGTTATGGGGCCTCGCACTGTCCTTCGCCAACCCCTTCATCTACGCCACCTGGATCGTCTTCCAGGCCCGCCTCGCCGGCGACCGGCCGGCCAGCACGGACGAAGAGCCGGCCGGCGGTCCAGTGACGATGGCCGATCCGGCGCTCACCGACGACCAGCGCGCTGCCGACCAACGTGCTGCGGATGACGTCGTGGCACATCTCGAGCTGCCGCCGGCGGATGCTGAGACGATGGCCGATATCCCCGATCCTGCCGCGGCCGGGGCCCTCATGACCACGGCCACGGCGGTCGTCTTCACCGTCCTGGCGCTCGCCACCGGGTCCTCGCTCTGGCCGTCGGACGTTCCGGCGGGGGCCTGGCTGCCGCTCCTTGGGCTGGGGATCATCGCGACCGCCGTCGCCATCCAGACGTTCTACGCCGGCGTCAAGCGTGTCGGCGGTGCCCGCGCCTCGCTCATCAGCACGGTCGAGCCCGTCTACACCATCGTGCTGGCCATGATCCTCTTCGGCGAGAGCCTGTCGCCCGTCCAGGTGGTGGGAGGGGTGCTGGTCCTGGCGGCTGTCATCCTGGCCGAGACCGGTCGGCCGGCATCGGCCGACCGGCAGCGGCTGCCGACGCCCGCCGTGCCGGATAGAGTGGCACCCAGCACCGCGAGCCAGGGACGCGCCTGAGCGACGGCTGCGCGGAGGGCATGACGCATGCAGGGAGCTCTCGATGCGACTCGTCTCCTACCTGGATGGCAGCAGCGACCGGCTGGGCGTGGAGCACGCCGACGGCCGCATCTGGTCGAGCCACGCACTGGGTGCCGGCCTGCCTGGCTCCATGGCCGACTTGCTGGCTGCGGGTAGCCATGCACTGGAGGCCCTGCGGGGCGCCGCGCGGGGCGCCGAAGCGGCCGGACGGCCGGGCGATGTCGACGCGTCGCGGCGCATCGCCCCGGTGCCTCGGCCGGGCAAGGTCGTCGCGGTCGGCCTCAACTACCACGCCCACGCGGCGGAGGGTGGAGCCGCCATCCCCACCTCACCGATGCTCTTCGCCAAGTTCCCCACCGCAGTCGTGGGACACGGCGCCACGGTCGAGTGGGACCCGGTGCTCACGGACGCCGTGGACATGGAAGCGGAGCTGGCTGTCGTCATCGGCCGCCGTGCACGGCGCGTGCGAGAGGAGACGGCGCTCGATCACGTCCTGGGCTACAGCTGCCTGAACGACGTCAGCGCCCGGGACCTGCAGTTCGCCGACAAGCAGTTCGTGCGCGCCAAGTCGCTGGACACCTTCTGCCCCATGGGCCCGGTCCTCGTGACCGCTGACGAGATCGCCGACCCGGGCACGCTGGCCGTGCGCAGCTACCGCAACGGTGAGCTCATGCAGGATGGGCACACCTCAGACCTGATCTTCAGCGTCCCGCACCTGATCGCCTTCTGCAGCAGGGCCTTCACGCTGGAGCCGGGCGACGTCATCGCCACGGGCACCCCGGCTGGCGTGGGTTGGTACCGGGATCCCAAGGTCGTCATGCACGAGGGTGACGTGATGACCGTCGAGATCGAGGGCATCGGGCGGCTCGAGAACCCCTGCCACGAGGTACGCCCCGACTGAGCGACCGCTCGCGCGGTGGCCCGCTGGCTCAGCGGGTCGCGAGGAGGGCCTCCTGGAAGATGCCCAGGCTCTCTTCGACCTCATCCCGGTCGACGTCGACGGGCGGGATCCAGCGCATGATGCTGTGGCTTGGCCCACAGGTGAGCAGAAGCAGCCCACGGTCTGCGCAGGCGGCCGTGAGCGCCTCGCCCAACTCGCCGGCCGGCTCGTGCGTCTCGCGGTCCTTCACCATCTCCACGCCGATCATGAGGCCAGGCCCGCGGACGTCACCGATGCGCGGATCCTCCGCGGCGAGCGCCTGCAGGCCGCGGGTGAGCTCTGCCCCACGGTCCGCCGCGTTGGCCACCAGCCCCTGCTCACGCATGACCTCCAGGACGGCGATGCCGGCCGCGCAGGCGACGGGGTTGCCACCGTAGGTGGAGCCGTGTGCGCCCACGCCCCAGCGCTGCTGGAGGTCCCTCGAGGAGACGAGGGCTGCCAGTGGCAGGCCGTTGGCGATCGCCTTCGCTGCCAGCACGACATCCGGCACGATCCCGGCGTGCTCGAAGGCCCACATGCGCCCCGTGCGGCCATAGCCCGACTGGACCTCGTCGGCGATGAGCAGGATGCCGTGCCGGTCCGCCAACTCGCGCAGTCCGCGCAGGAATGAAGCCGGGGCGGGCACATAGCCGCCCTCGCCCTGTACGGGTTCGATGATGAAGGCGGCCGTGCGAGACGGCGGCACGATGGTGGCGAAGAGCCGCTCCAGGTGGTCCAGGGCGGAGGCGCTGGCGGCCTCCTCGTCGCCCCCGAAGTCGCGGTAGGCATACGGGAACGGTGCGATGTGGACATCCGGCAGCAGCGGGTCGAAGCCGGTGCGGTAGTTCAGGCTGGAGGTGGTGACGCTGACCGCGCCGTACGTTCGGCCGTGGAAGGCCCCGCTGAAGGCGATGATGTGGCTGCGGCCCGTGGTGCGACGCGCCAGCTTGAGAGCGCCGTCCACGACCTCCGCGCCGGAGTTGCCGAAGTAGACCGTGTCCAGGCCATCCGGCATCTCGGCGACGATCATCTCCGCGAGGCGCGTCACCGGCTCCAGGTGACCCAGGCCGTTGCAGACGTGCAGAAGCTGGTCCACCTGGGCATGGATGGCCGCGTTCACCCGCGGGTGAGCGTGGCCCAGCGAAGTCACGGCGATGCCGTTGGCGAAGTCGAGGTAGCTGCGGCCGTCGCTGTCGAAGAGGCGGTGGCCCTCGCCACGCACCCAGGCCTGCTGGAAGTAGCGGCCCAGGACGGGCGAGAGCGTCGCCAGCGAGCGGTCCCGGGTGTTTGGGCTGGTGTCGGTCATGGTCCAAGGATAAGCGGGCGGCCGACTCACCGGGCGGACGGCCGCTCGCGCCGCCGGCCGCGCGGCCACGCCTGGCGGTCGGGACGCTAGTAGCGCCGGTTGCCGAGCTTGCCCAAGTCGAAGCGGGCCGTGTCGGCGATGGCCATGACGGCCATCGTGCCTGCCTGGACCGGGTCGCTGACGACGAGATCAGCAGCAGCCGACACGGAGCCGGCCATGTTCAGCGAGACCACCGGGATGCCGATCTCGCGCAGCTCGCGCACGGCCTTGGTGATCTCGCCGCCCATGAGCGAGCCGGCCAGCACGAGGATGTGGGCGCGCGGCAGGTCTGCCACGGCGCGCACCGCGGCCGCGATGTTCTCCTCCCCCACGAGGGCCATGGTGTCCACGGAGATGCGTTCACCGCGCAGGTTGTGGCGGTCGCTCTCGGACACCGCGCCCAGCGCCACCTGGGCCACCTGGGCACCGCCGCCGACGATGATGACGCGCTTGCCGAAGATCTGGCCCAGCGTGGGTCGGGACCCGGCGACACGCACGCCGGGCACCGATTCTGCGATGCGCGTGGCGTCCGCGGAATCGAGGTCGCGCAGTTCGATATCGAAGACGCGAGTGATGTCCTGGCCCTCGCCCTTCTTGGTGGCGGGGAAGGTGTTGATGGTCACGATCTCCGCGCCCGCCTCCCGCAGGCGCAGGAGGATCTCCACGAGGTCCGCATCGTCGGTGGTGCGCAGCTCGATGGCCGTGAAGATGCGCTCGCCGTCGGGGATGGCGAGGTCCGGCCGCTCGATCTCGCGCTCTCGCTTCGTCGTGCTCATGGCTGACGAGACTATGGCACACGCGGGACGCAGCACGGGTGCCCGAAGAGCCACGCAAGGGAAGAGCCACGTAAGGGAAAGGCTGCGCGCGCTCGACCGGGCACGGTCCGGCCATGTATCGTCAGCGCCCATGACAGATCACAGTGGCAGCGACATCAGCACTCCCGCCATGGGCGGACGGGCGGCCATCCGAGTGGGCATCATCGGCGCCGCCGGCTATGTCGGCGGGGAGCTCATCCGCCTCCTGGAGCGGCACCCGAACGTGCACATCGCGGGCCTCCAGGGTCGGGACCGTGACCATGAGCCGGTGACCGTCTCGCATCCCCAGCTGGCCGGCTCGGACCTCCACGTAGACGCCCACATGCCGGACGTCGACGCCGTATTCCTGGCCCTGCCGCATGGCGCCTCCGCGCCGCTGGTCCCGGAGCTCGTCGCGCAGGGGCGCCGCGTCATCGACCTGGGGGCCGACTACCGACTTCGAAACGCGGCTGACTACGAGCGCTGGTATGGCTTCCGGCATCCCGCCCCGGAGCTGCTGAAGCAGGCCGTCTACGGCCTCCCCGAGCAGCATCGCGCGGAGCTCCGCGCCCTGCAGGGTGCGGAGGTGGCCGTCGTCGGCGCGCCGGGCTGCTACCCCACGACGTCTCTGCTGGGCCTCTATCCCCTCGCCCGGGCCGGGCTCATCGCCGATCTCGTCGTGGACGCCAAGAGCGGCACATCCGGCGCCGGCCGGGCCGCCAAGGCAGACCTCGTCTTCTCTGAGGTCAACGAATCGGTCAAGGCCTACGGCATCACCGGCCATCGCCACATCTCCGAGCTGGAGCAGGAGCTTCAGGCGGCCGGTGCGGCGCCCGAGTCCAACCCAGGGGTACGGAATGTCGACTTCGTGCCCCATCTCATCCCCATGCAGCGCGGCATCCTGGCCGCCTGCCATGTCCGCCCCACGCGTCCCGTCAGCGTCGCTGAGCTGCGCGACCTCTACGACGCCGCCTATGCGGGCGAGCCTTTTGTGCGCGTCGTGGACGAGCCCCCGGCGACGAGCCACGTGCGCGGCAGCAACGTCGCCCACGTGCACCCCTATCTCAACGAGCGGACCGGGCGCATCCTCGTCATCTCGGTCCTCGACAACCTCGTCAAGGGTGCCGCCGGTCAGGCCATCCAGGCCTTCAACCTCGTGTATGGCCTGCCGGAGGTCGCGGGCCTGCAGCAACTGGCGCTCATCCCGTGACCGCCATGCACCGCTCCCTCCTCGACCTGCCCGAGGCGTCGCTGGAGGCGCGGCTGCCGGCCGGCTTCCGGGTGGCTGCCACCAGGGCCGGCATCAAGGCCTCCGGCGGCCTGGACCTGGCCATCGTGGTCGTGGACGGCGCCCCGGCGGCCGTGGCTGCCACCTTCACCACGAATCGCCTGCCGGCCGCCCCGGTGCGCCTGGACCGGGAGCACCTGGCCGCCACGGATCCTGCCGGGACGGGTCGCCGTGGCTGGACGCAGGCCATGATGTCCACGAGCGGCTGCGCCAACGCCGCCACCGGAGAGGCCGGTCTGGCCGACCAGCGCCGCCTGGCGGCGACCCTGGCCGCAGCCGTGGGGACCGATGTCACCCACGTGCTGGCCATGTCCACGGGACTCATCGGCAGCCGCCTCCCGGTCGCGCGCGTGGAGACCGCCATCGGCACCGTCGTGGCCGGTGGACTGCGGACGGAGGATGCCGCCTTCGCGGCCATCGCGGAGGCCCTGCGCACCACCGATTCCCGAGCCAAGGCGGCGGCCGTCACGGTGGACCTGCCCGGGCCGGGCGGTCTGGCTGTGCCCGTCACCATCAGCGGCGTGGCCAAGGGCGTTGGCATGATCCACCCCAACATGGCCACCATGCTCTGCTTCGTTCTCACGGACGCAGCCGCCTCGCCGGAGCTCCTGGAGACCCTCCTGCGGCCCATCGTGGCGCGCACCTGGGACCAGATCAGCGTGGACGGTGACCAGTCCACCAACGACACCGTGCTGCTGGCGGCATCCGGTGCGTCCGGGGCCCTGCCCCTGGAGGCCGGCACGGAGGCCAGCACGGTCTTCGCCAGCGCACTGGAGGCGGTGGCCCGCTCGCTGGCTCGCCAGCAGGCCGCCGACGGCGAGGGTGCAACGACCCTCATCACGTGCGCGGTGAGCGGTGCCCGCGATGACACGGACGCTCGGGCCGTGGCCCGCGCCGTCATCAGCAGCAACCTCGTCAAGGCCGCCATCCATGGCGCCGATCCCAATTGGGGACGCATCGCAGGGGCGGCCGGCAACGCCCACCAGCCGCTGGCGCCGGTCCTGGAGGCGGTCGGCCTCCCGCCCGAGGAAGCCCGCGTCCGCGCCGGCCAGGCCGTGGAGCTTGAGCCCGACCGGCTGCGCATCGAGATCGAGGATGTGCCGGTCTTCGCGGGTGCCCCACTACCCTTCGACGATGCCGACCTGCGCGCCCGCATGCGCGGCGGCCAGGTGTGCATCCACCTCGACCTCGGCCAGGGGCCGGGCGTCGGCGAGGCCTTCGGCTGCGATCTCACGGAGGCCTACGTGGTCGAGAACTCGGCTTACTCGACGTGAGCGACAGGCCATGAGCCAGGGCGCCGCGGCCGCCGGCAGCCCGGTCGTCGTCAAGCTCGGCGGCACCACCATCGTCGAGCAGAAGGGTGTCCTGCGCGAGATCGTCGAGGAACGACACCAGCGGCCCGTGGTCGTCGTCCACGGCGGCGGCAAGCGCCTCACGGAATGGCTGGAGCAGCTCGGCGTCGTCAGCCGCTTCGAGGCCGGCCGGCGCGTGACGGACGAGGCCACGCTGGAGGTCTTCCTGGCCGTCATGGGTGGCGTCATCAACGCCGAGCTGACCGCGGAGCTGCTGGGCCTGGGCGCGGATGCCGTGGGTGTGCACGGCATCGACGGGCGCACCATCCGTGGCGCGCGCGCCGAAGGACTCGGCCTGGTCATCGCAGAGCCGGTCGCGGACGCATCGCTGCTCCAGGCACTGCTGGCCGCTGGCAGGCTGCCGGTGCTGACACCCATGGGCCTCGACCCCGAGGGCCGCATCTGCAACGTCAACGCTGACGACGCCTCGGCGGCGGTCAGCGCCGCCCTGGGCGGCGAGCTCGTGCTCATGACCGACACCGACGGCGTGCGCGGCGCCGACGGCCAGCGCATCGAGCAGCTGAGCCCGGAGGAGGCCGAGCGGCTCATCGCCGAGGGCGTCATCGCCGGTGGCATGGTGCCCAAGGTCCGGTCAGCGCTGCGCGCCCTCGGCCCCGGCTCTCGGGCGGAACGGGCGGTCATCGCCGATGGCCGCACGAAGGCCGCCCTCCACGGCGCGCTGCACGAGGGTGGCGGGACCGGCTTCCGGATCGGATAGGCACCGGGCCGCCCGATTGGTAGCTGCCCGCGGCGGCTCAGGCGGGGCCGGGCGAAGATCCGACCAGGCCGCCCAGTCGAGCGCCGGGCAGGACGATGGTGCGCAGATCGTGGCCCACGACCGGGCGACCCTGGCGAGAGCCATCCTCATCGGATGGTGCGGCCCGCCCGGATGCCGCGTTGACCAGCGCAGCGGGGACGATCACAGCAGCAGGGATCAGGTCGGCCGCGCCGACGCGGCGCTCGTCGCCGAGGTAGTCGACGTCCACGAAGGTGGCCCCCACCGAGATACCCGGTCGACCCAGCAGGTACCCCTGCCCGGCGCCGATCTGGAGATCGCGGAGGACATGCAGCTGCGCGGCCGTCTCCACGCCCTCCGCCACGACATGGGCGTGCTGATCGAGCGCCAGGTCGCGGAGCGACTGCAGGACCGATCGAGCCCCCATGCGACGCACGCCGTCCTGCACCAGCGAGAGATCGAGCTTGACGATGTCGAACTGGACCTGCGACAGCAGGCGCAGGCCGGAGTTGCCGGCGCCGACGTCATCGGCCGCCAGCCGTAGCCCGTACTCGCGCAGGTGCCGAAAGGTCTGTCGCAGCCGAGCCAGGTCGTCGATCTCGTCGCGCTCCGTGAGCTCCACGATGACGCGTCCGGGGGAGATGCCGTTGCGATAGAGGCCTTGCAGCAGCCAGCCGGCGTCGAAATCTCGCACCTCGAGCGTGCGGGGCGAGAGGTTCAGGGTCAGCAACCGGTCGGGACCGATGGCGCGCGCGGCGATCAGCACCTGCTCGATGCAGGCGACGTCCAGCTCGACGGTGCGCCCGGCGGCAGCGGCGGCAGCGAAGAGCTGGTTGGTATCAGGCAGCGGTCCTGTCGGGTCGGGCCGGATGAGTCCCTCGAAGCCCAGGACGCGGCCCGTGCGAAGGTCGACGATGGGCTGGAACACCGGCGACAGGAGACGTCCGACGATGACCTCCTGGACGGCGTTGCGCGCCACGTCGACGAGGTTGTCGGGAAGCTGGTCGCGCTCGGGTTCGAAGACCTCCACGGCGCCACGTCCGTGCCGCTTGACCCAGTAGAGGGCCGCATCTGCCTGCCGGTAGACCATCTCCTGGTCGCGTCCGAAGAGGGGCACACCCGAGACGCCGGCCGAGAACGGGCTGGGCCGCGCACCTGACGCCGGGCGCCGGGCGAAGTGCAGCAGGCGCTCCGTCATGGCCACGGCCGTCTCGATGTCGGTCCCCGGCAAGAGCATCGCGAACTCATCGCCACCAAGGCGGAAGAGCCGGTCAACGGGACGGGTCAGCTCGCGCATCGTGCGCGCCATCGAATGGAGCGTCTCATCACCGGCCGCATGGCCATCCTGGTCGTTGACGAGCTTGAGGTCGTCGAGGTCCATGAGCACGAAGCTGAAGCGGTCACCCCGTTCCGCCGCGGCTGCGATCTCGCGGCCGAGCTCCTCATGGAGGGCACGCTGGTTGCCCAGACCAGTGAGTCCGTCCCGCCGCGAATCCTCGCGCGCCTGGTTGTAGAGGACCTCGAGATGTGAGCGCGACGCCGTCAACTCGCCCAGCGGCCGGATCAGGTAGCGCAGCAGCACGAGCGTCACCACGCCGGCCGCCACGATGATGACGGCGAGGCCGATGACGAGCTCGACGGCCAGGGCGTCGTCGCCCTGCGCCGAGCCCGTCGGAGCCGCGGCTGCCAAGCGCTGCGTAGGCCTGGCTGCGCTCGTCGCCATGAGCAGCAGGGCCGTCACGATCACGCCCGCCAGCGCGGGCAGCACGGCCAGACTGATGAGCGCGGATCGCAGGTGGCGGCGATCGCGCGGTGCCGGGGTTGAGACGTCGATCCGGGGTCGGGCTGTGGCCATGCTCGCTCCGTGAAGGCTGGAGCACCAGTCAACCCCTTTCGAGCGACGATGGGTAGTAGCCCGATACCGCTACGTCGACCCCGGACTGTGCCCGCGCGCACCGGCCTCAACGGCCACACCCCGCCACCCACCGCCCTTCCTGATACCACCGGACAGGCTCCGGAGCCCGCTCCGTGTTGCCGCCTGGGCCGGCACCGAATGCATGACTATGCAATACTGGCTCGGCACGCGCATGTTAATGCAGGTCTGTGAGCCGCGACTGCGTCGTGTCCCCGAACATCAACGGGGCGTCCGCAGCGGTCGGACGCCGCGCACGTGCGTCTGGCGACCCACCCCCGGGTCATGTCAGACTCGGTAGCTCAATGCTTGGAGGTCGCCAGTGAAGAAGGTCGTGCTCGCCTACTCGGGCGGGCTGGACACGTCGGTCGCCGTCGCATGGCTCAAGGAGCAGTACGGCGTGGAGGTCATCACCCTGACGGTGGACCTCGGTGGTGGCTCGATGCGCGATGATGTAGCCAGCCGTGCCTTCAAAGCCGGGGCCAGCCGTGCCTACGTGGTCGACGGCCGCGAGCGTTTCGTACGCCAGTTCGTGTGGCCCAACCTGCAGGCCAACGCGCTCTACCAGGGCGTGTACCCGCTGGCCACGGCGTTGGCGCGTCCCCTGATCGCCCAGCTCCTCGTTGAGGTCGCCGACCGCGAGCGTGCCGGCTCCGTCGCCCACGGATGCACCGGCAAGGGCAACGACCAGGTCCGCTTCGATGTGGCCGTCCACGCTCTCGATCCGCGACTGGAGGTCATCGCCCCCATGCGGGTGGGCATGGGTCTCTCGCGCGAGCAGGAGATCGACTACGCCATCGAGCGCGGCATCGAGATCCCCATCACGAAGGCCTCGCCATACTCCATCGATGTCAACCTCTGGGGTCGCTCCTGCGAGACGGGCGTGCTGGAGGATCCGTGGGCCACGCCGCCCCCGGACGCCTACGAGTGGACCGTGGAGCCGGGGCGCGCGCCGGACATCCCGACCGAGCTGACCATCGGCTTCGAGGGCGGCATCCCGGTCACCCTGGACGGCCAGGCCGTCCCGGCCGTGGAGCTCATCGAGCGTGTCCATGCCCTCGGGGGCAGGCACGGCATCGGGCGCATCGACCACGTCGAGGACCGCCTGGTGGGCATCAAGAGCCGTGAGATCTACGAGACCCCGGCGGCCACCATCCTGCACACGGCACATGCCGCCCTGGAGAGCTTGACTCTCTCGAAGGAGCAGCTGCGCTTCAACCGCCTCGTCGCCGACGAGCTGGCCCAGGCGACCTACGACGGCATCTGGTTCAGCGCCCTGCACCGCGACCTGCGCGAGTACGTCCACTCCGCGCAGCGCGTCGTCAACGGCCAGGTGCGCATGCGACTCGACCATGGCAACGCTTCCGTCGTGGGTCGCCGCAGCGACGACTCGCTCTACGACCGCACCCTGGCCACCTACGATTCGGACGATGCCTACGACCACGCTGCGTCGGTGGGCTTCATCCGCATCTTTGGCCTGCCCTTGCGCACCGAGGCTGCGCGGCACGATTCCGCATGGACCTGGACCCAGCCCATGCTCGGCGAGCTGCCGGTCAGCGTGGCTGATGCCGAGCCCGCGACGCCCACGGCCTAGCCGCCCATGAAGGCCTGGGGCGGTCGCTTCTCCGCCGAGCCGGACGTGGACGCGGCTGCCTTCGGGCGCTCCATCGACGTCGATGCCGAGTTGGCCTTCGACGACATCCGGGGCTCGCTGGCCCACGTCTCCGGGCTGCGGGCCGCGGGTCTGCTGGACGAGACCGAGGCGGCTGCCATCGGCGACGGCCTGCGCACCCTCGAGGCCGAGGTGCAGTCCGGGACCATCGCCTGGGATCCGTCACTGGAGGACATCCACCTCAACATCGAGATGGCCCTCGCCGAGCGCATCGGGCCCGTGGCCGGCAAGCTTCACACCGGCCGCTCACGCAACGACCAGGTGGCCACGGACCTGCGCCTCTGGCTGAAGCGGCGGCTGGCCACCATCGATGAGGCCCTCGTGGGCCTGGAGCGGGCGCTGGTGAGCCAGGGCCTGCTGCACCGTGAGGCGATCATGCCCGGGCACACGCACGTGCAGCCGGCCCAGCCGGTGCTCTTCGCCCACCACTTGCTGGCCTACGTGGAGATGCTCGAGCGCGACCGTGGCCGGCTGGCCGACACGCTGGCCCGCACCGACCGATCACCCCTCGGATCGGGCGCCCTGGCCGGGGCCGGCTTCGCCCTGGACCGCGAGGCCGTGGCTCGTGACCTGGGATTCGCCGGGGTGACCCGCAATTCCATCGACGCGGTAGGCGACCGCGACTTCGTCGTCGAGGCGCTGGCCATGGCGGCGCTGGCCATGACGCACCTCTCGCGCCTGGCCGAGGAGCTCGTCTGGTGGTCGAACCCGGCCTTCGGCTTCCTGCGCCTCGCGGACGCCTGGTCGACCGGCTCCTCGATGATGCCCAACAAGCGAAACCCCGACCCGGCCGAGCTGGTGCGGGGACGGACGGCCCGCGTGGACGGCCACCTGGTGGCCGTGTTGACGCTTCTCAAGGGGCTGCCAGGCGGCTACCAGCGTGACCTCCAGGAGGACAAGCCACCGCTCATCGATGCCCTGGCTGTGCTGGGATCCTCGCTCCGTGTCATGACCGGTGTCGTGGCCACGTTGCACGTCGACGAGGCGCGCATGCGCGCGACGGCCACGACCGGCTTCACCACGGCCACCGCCGTGGCCGACACACTCGTGGAGCGCGGCGTGCCCTTCCGGGAGGCGCATCACATCGTGGGCTCGCTGGTGGCTCGCGCGGAAGCGACCGGAGTGGAGCTGACGGGTCTGGACGACGGCGACATCCGCGCGGCCCTCAGGGCGTCCTCGGACACGGTGGCGGCCGGCCTGGCAGAGGATGTCGGTGTGCCCGGCATGCTCCGTGCGGCTGCCGAGCTGGAGAGCGCGCTCGCCCGGCCGGACGTCATCGGCGGCACCGCACCCCCACGTGTGCACGCCGAGCTGGAAGTGGCAGCCGCCAGGCTCGGCATCAGCGGCTGACGCCGACGCCCGGTCAGGCTGGCTCGATCCGCTCCCTGGACACGCTGACGTCACCCCGCTCCACCACGACCTCGGCCGGGATGGGGTGTGAGAGGAAGAAGGGCATGGCCTCGCTGTAGCCGTAGGCACCGGCGTCCAGGACGGCGTAGACGTCGCCCGCCCGTGGGGTCGGCAGGGACACGCTGGCAGCCAGCAGGTCCAGGCCGGTGCAGAGCGGGCCCACCACATCCACGCGGGCATCGCGCGGCCGCACGGCTGCCTCCCCCACCGGCACGACGCGATGGTCCTGGCCCACCAGGCGCGGGCGGAGCAGGTGGTGGATGCCACCGTCCATGACGGCCACGTAGCGTCCGTTCCGTGCCTTGGTGCGCACGACTCGGCAGAGGTAGGCCCCGACGGGGCCGAGCAGCCAGCGGCCGGGCTCGAAGAGCATTCGGCAGCCCGCCAGTACGGGTCGACCCGCCCAGGTCGTCAGCTCAGCGGCGAGGCCCTCGCCCATGGCCGTCACGTCCAGGGCTGCCTCGTCGTCGGTATACGGGATGCCCAGGCCGCCGCCTGCGTCCAGCAGCTCGAGGGCCAGACCGTGCCGCTGCCCGATGCGCTCGGCTCGCCGCGCCAGGTCAGCCGCGCCCTGCACGAGCCGGCCAGCGTCGCGCACGTTCGAGGCACCGAAGGCGTGGAAGCCGCGCAGGACATACGGACCCCTGGGACTCACGGCCGGCACCGGCGGCTCACGTCCCGCGTCGGCCAGGATGCCGGCCCCCCGCATCCTGGTGACGGCTTCATCCGCCTCGGCGTCGGTGAGACCGAACTTGGCGTTCCCGGCACCGCCGATGATGGGCTGCTCCTCCCCGGCGTCGGTGGTGGCCAGGCGCAGCAACAGCCCCTGGCCCGGACGGGCGCGGCCGGTCAGCCCGATGACGGACTCGAGCTCGTCGAGCGACTCCAGCGTCAGTCCGCCGATGCCCGCCGCGAGCGCCGCCTCGAGCTCCGCATCGGTCTTGCCGGGCCCGGTGAAGACGATGTGCGCGGGATGCACGCCGGCCCGCAGGACAGCCCTCAGCTCCCCCGCGGAAGCCACGTCCGCGCCGAGGCCGGCCAACGCGAGGACCCGCAGCACCCCCGGCGAGGGGTTGGCCTTGGTGGCGAAGGCGACCTCCACGCCGGCCGGCAGCGCCGCCCGCAGCCGCTCGGCCCGCGCCCGGATGACCTCCGCGTCGTACACGTAGAGGGGTGAGCCGTATCGCTCCAGCAGATCCTCGGCAGGCAGACCGGCGACCGTCGCGCCGACCTCGATGCGGGGCTCGCCAAGGGTGGATGTCGGAAAGCCGGGAAGAGCGGTCACCGCAGCGCGTCTTCGAGCGCCACCCGGGCCGAGGTGCCTTGGTCGCGGTACTTCACGATGACCGGGACACTCACGGCGATGCCACGTTGCCGTGCCCAGTCCGATGCGGCGGGCCGGGTGCCGGGCACGACGACGGCGTCCGGCGGCACCACCAGGGGCGCCTCCGGTGTGCCGCGCATCTCGCGCTCCTCCACGAGGTCCACGAGGCGGCTCTGCCCGGTCAGGATGACACCAGCGCCGATCACCGCGCCGCAGCCGACGACGACGCCCTCGTAGAGGCCCGCGCCTCCACCCACGAACGCGCCGTCCTCGACGACGACCGGGCGCGCGCCGGGCGGTTCCAGGACGCCACCCACCTGGACGGCGGCCGCGAGATGGACGTCCCGTCCGACCTGGGCACAGGAACCCACGAGGACGTGGGAATCGATCATCGTGCCCTCCCCCACCCAGGCCCCGGCGTTGACGAAGGCTGGCGGGATGACGGCCACGCCTGGAGCCAGGTAGGCGCCGCGCCGGACGCTCGTGCCGCCGGGCACGATGCGCCAGGGCGCACCGGCGGCCGTCGCTGCCCGGGAGCCGGCGCCATCGAGCAGGTCGATGGCGCCCAGGGCGATGCGATCACGAGCGGCCAGGATGGGACCGTCGCGGAGCTCGGACAGTCCGGGCAACCGGAAGGCCAGGAGGATGGCGGCCTTGACCCAGGCCTCGGCGCGCCAGCCACCGGGTGCCATGGCATCCGGCCAGGCGGCACGAACGCGGCCGAGCTCCATGAGGTCGAGGACCTCTGTCACGAGGGCCTGGGCGGTCGCCACGAGCTCGTCGTCGGGGCTCCCGGCGGCCGACGCCCAAGCGGCGGACACGGCCTCCACGCGCGCCTGCAACGCCGTGGCGGGCGTGGTGTCGTCGAGCGTCATCGTCACGCGGCCACCGCCTGCGTGGGCTCGCCCACGAGGTCCAGGGCCCTGAGGATCCCAAGCAGTCGGCTCCGCCCGGGCTCGGCCAGCGGCAGCAGCGGCTGGCGCAGGACATCCTCGATGAGGCCCATCTCGGCGAGGGCCGCCTTGGCGGGCACCGGGTTGGGGCTCACGAAGTTGACGCGCATGAGGGGCAGGTAACGCTCGTGGAGGGCACGCGCGGTGGCCCAGTCACCGGCGTGCGCCGCGGCGCAGAGGCTCGTCATGACATCCGGCACCTCGTTGGAGGCGACGGAGATGACACCGTCTCCGCCCACCCCCAGCAGCGGCAGGGTCCAGCTGTCGTCACCGGAGAGGACGGCGAACCCGTCCGGACGGTCACGCACGATGGTCATGATCTGCTCAAGGTCCCCGGAGGCCTCCTTGAGGCCGATGATGCGCTCGTGCTCCGCCAGGCGCAGGACGGTGTCCGCGGCGATGTTGACCCCGGTCCGACCGGGCACGTTGTAGACGACGACGGGCAGGCCACCCTCGTCTGCGATGGCCCGGTAGTGGGCCTCGAGCATGCGCTGATCGGGCTTGTTGTAGTACGGCGCGACCACGAGGGCGGCATCGGCGCCGAGGGCAGCGGCACGCCGGGTGGCCGCGATGCTGGCGCGGGTGTCGTTGCTGCCGGTGCCGGCCACGACCGGCACGCGCCCGGCGGCGCCACGGTCGTGGACGGCCTGCACGGTCAGCTCGATGACGCGGTCGCGTTCGTCGCTGCTGAGCGTGGGGGCCTCGCCGGTCGTGCCCACGGGCACAAGGCCGTCGATGCCCGCGTCGAGCTGGCGCCCAAGCAGCCGCTGGAGAGCCGTCTCGTCGAGGTCACCATCTCGGGTGAAGGGCGTGACCAGGGCGGTGAAGGCACCGCGGAGGATCGGCTGGGTGGTCATGGTTCGGGCTCCTCTCATGTCGGGTCGCGGCTGGCATCCCGCCGCCGGCTGGTCATCCATCGGTGGAACGCTCGCTGACGAGCGATCGGAATTCGGTCATCCCGGCGGGCCCGGACCGGCTCACCAGCCAGTCGGCCGCCAGGATCGCTCCGGCCACGTAGGCCGAGCGGTCACGTGCCGCGATGCGCAGCTCCAGCGCTTCACCCGGGCCGTCGAAACCGACGATGTGCATGCCCGGGTGGCTGCCGGCGCGGAGGGCCACCACCTCCAGCACGTCGGGATCCGGCGCGCCCGTGCCCTCGGCCAGGCGCGCCTCACGCTTGGACGGCAGGTGTGGCAGCAGCCGCTGGGCGATCGCCAGCGCGGTCCCTGATGGGCGGTCGGCCTTCGTGCGGCGGTGCTGCTCGAAGACGTACGGGTCGTAGTCGGGGAAGTGGCCGAAGAGTCGGGCGGCGGCCTCAGCCAACTCGCCGAAGAGCACGGCAGCGAGGGAGAACGTGGGGGCCACGACGGCGCGCGCATGCGCGTCGGCCAGGCGCGTGACCAGGGACCTGCCGGTCTGGTCGTCTGCGGACCAGCCGGTCGTGCCGATGACGAGGTCCCGGCATCCGGCAGCGAGGGCGAACTCGACGTTGGCGAGGAGCGAGGCGGCGTGGCTGAACTCGAAGGCGACATCGATCGAGCCGAGCGTCGCCGCGCTCCGGACGGTCCGGACCACGGCCGACCAGGGCCACCACCTCGTCGCCCCGGGTGGCCAGGGCGCTGGCGATGGCGCGGCCCATGTTGCCGGCGCCGGTGATGAGTGTTCGCATCGTGGTCTGGTCCCTCTCGGCTGGTGGGACCGTCGTGCCGGGCTCCGGGCAAATGAAAAAGCCGCAGTCACCGCGATCGGCGTCTGCGGCCCTCGGAGCCGGCCCAGCGGCCCCGAGTCGGTCATCCCGAACGAAGCCGTCTAGGCCCGTGCCTCCAGGCAGGGCCGCGTCGGCTTGCGCTTCAGAAGATGCGGTCGTGACATCGAGGTCGGAGTGTGACGGCAAGCCGAGCCATCCGTCAAGCGCGAACTGGTGGCGGTGTCGCGACTGCACGCGCATGGCTCGCGCCAGGACCGGAGTCCGGGTCCCCGGGCATCAGGCAGCCTGCGCGCTCGTGTCCCACCAGGCCTCGAAGGCGGTCAGCGTCGGGGCGATGGGCTCGGGCAGCGTCGCCCTCTCGTCGCCGAGCGCATCAAGGGTCTTGAGGCCGTTGCCGGTGATGACGAGCACGACCTCCTCGCCAGGGCGCACCGCGCCGTCGGCGATGGCCCGCTCGCAGGGCCGCCAGGGTCACGCCGCCGGCCGTCTCGGTAAGGATGCCCTCCGTCTCGGCGAGCAGGCGGATGCCTTCCACGGTGGCGTCGTCGGACACGGCCAGGATGCGCCCCATCGCTCTCGCGGGCCAGCTTGACGGCATAGGCACCGTCCGCCGGTGAGCCGATGGCCAGCGAGCGCACGATGGTCTCCGGGCGCTCCACGGGATGGACCAGGTCCGCGCCATCACCGAAGGCGGTGGCGATGGGCGCGCAACCCGTCGGTTGACCACCCAGGTAGCGCACGTGCGCCTCGTCCAGCAGGCCGACGGCCGCCAGCTCCCGAAAGCCGCGCGCCAGCTTCGTGTACAGCGAGCCCTGAGGCCAGCGGCGCCACGACGACGTCAGGTGTGCGCCAGCCCAGCTGCTGGGCGATCTCGAAGGCGATGGTCTTGGAGCCCTCGGCGTAGAAGGGTCTCAGGTTGACGTTCAGGAAGGCCCAGCCCTCCAGCTCGTCGGTGAGCTCCAGGCAGAGCCGGTTCACCTCGTCATACGGGCCATCGACGCGCACCAGCGTGGCACCCAGGGCGCGAGCCTGGGCCACCTTGGCGGTCTCGAGTTCGGCCGGCACGAAGACGACGGCCCGCAAGCCCCGGGCCGCCGCGGCAGCGGCCACGGCGGCCGAGAGGTTCCCGGTCGAGGCACAGGCGAGGGTGTGGAAGCCCCACTCCGCGGCACGGGCCGCCGCCACGGCCACGACGCGATCCTTGAACGAGAGCGTCGGGTTGCGTGAATCATCCTTGACCCAGAGCCGCTCGAGGCCAAGGCGTGCCGCCAGCCGGGGCGCCTCGACGAGCGGCGAGACGGGCGACGCGCAGCCCACCCGCCGGACGGCTCGAGAGAGGCAGGAGCTCGGCGAAGCGCCACAGGTCGGGCTCCCGGGCATCGATCCGATCGCGACTGAGTCGCGCCCGAAGCGCCGGCAGGTCATAGCTGGCCTCCAGCGGGCCGAAGCAGCGGCGGCAGACGAAGACCGGCCCTTCAGCGGCGGGTTCGCCGCAGGCGCGACAGCGCAGGCCCGTGAAGCCGGGCTGGAAGGGGTCAGGCCGAGGGGGTGAGCTGCCTTCGGTGATGAATGGCTCGGGGCGAAGGGCGACGAGGGTCATCAGGGAGTCCTTCCGGGCGGGAGGCCGGCCGCGGTACCGGCGGGGTGCTCGGGAATCACGAAGGCCGCGACCTTCGTCTCATGGTCGCGGCCCCGGGGATCCGGCCTGACTTCGGAGCGACGTGAGCGCCCGGCTCAGGCCCCGTCCGATCCCGGCGGGGCCGAGGGCATCGCCATGGTCGCAGCGGGCGTCGGCATGGAGCGGATGATAGCGGCAGCTGCCACGAAAAGGCAAGTGGGGCACTACACATATGCATCGGTCACCCGACGAATGCCTCGTCCAATAGCCAGTGATGCATAGTGATGCGATGCGACTGTATAGTCCGGTCATGGAGCGGCAGCGTCAGCGGGTCCGGACGAGCAAGCGCGCGCGCCAGCAGCTCATCCGCGAGATCGTGGGCCTCGAGGCCGTGACGAGCCAGCACGACCTGGTTTCGCGGTTGGCCGAGCGTGGCGTCCCCGTCACGCAGGCCACCGTGAGCCGAGACGTCGCGGAGCTTGGCCTGGTCAAGGTGGGCATCGGTGGCCGCCACGTCTACGCCTCGCCCGACGGATTCGGGCCCACCATGCCGGCGGGTGACGACGAACGACTCCGACGCATCCTGGTGGACTATCCGGTGCGAGTGGGTCGCTCGGGACTCACGTTGCTGCTACTGTCGGAGGCAGGAACGGCCGGGGCCATCGCCCAGGCCATCGACGAATCCACACTCGACGAGCAGGAGGGCACGCTGGCCGGGGACGACACCATCCTCGTGCTGTTCGCCGACGACGCCCGCCTCCGGGCGTGGCTGGCGCGGTTCGAGGCGCTCCGGCCGACGGCGACGCTGATGGGACACCGACGATGACTGACCCGGGGTCGGGATCCTCGGACATCGGGTCGTCCGAACCGCTCAAGATCCTCGTGGTGGACGACGAGCCGGCCATGGTCGGCGCGCTGGGCGCGCTGCTCGGGCAGGCCGGCCATCGCATCATCGCCGCCTACGACGGCGAGGAGGCGCTGCGGCGCTTCCGCGACGACGAGCCGGACCTCGTGCTGCTCGACCTGGCCATGCCGGGCATGGATGGCGCCACCGTCTGTCGGCGCATCCGCGAGGTCAGCGACACGCCCGTCATCGTCGTCTCCGGCGAGCGCGACCATGCCGCCACCATCGAGCTGCTGGACCTGGGGGCAGACGACTACGTGCGCAAGCCCTTCCGGGCCGACGAGCTGCTGGCCCGCGTGCGCGCCGTGTCGCGTCGCGCCGGCACCCGCGCCCGCAAGCCCGGCCTGGGTGACCCGGCCGGCTACGAGCTGGACCGGCGGCGGCACGAGATCCGTTGGCAGGGCAGCCCGCTCCCCACGACGGTCATCGAGTTCCGCCTTCTGCGGGCCATGATCGAACGCCTCGGCGAGGTCGTCACGCACGACGAGCTGCTGGCAGCCGGCTGGCCGGACGTGCCCGACCCGGCACCCGAGTGGCTCAAGCCGCACCTGGCGAGGCTGCGCGAGAAGCTCGTCAACGCCGGTGCGCCGGTGCCCGTGGCCGTGCGAGGGGTGGGCTACCGCCTCGACGCCTGAGGACCGGGACAGCGTCCCCATGCCGGCCTGATCCAGGCCTCGTCGAGCACGGGACGGGCGATCCCCGACACCGCGCCGCTCCCGACGCCGTCCTGGCTGTCACCGCCCCGCAACCCAACGTTCACTGCGCGGGCACTGCCTTCCCACCGCTCCGTCGCTGACATGGGCCGGCAACCTCCCTAGCGTCAGGGTGCGGGCTGAGCACCCCTACGCCCGAGTTCGCGAGACGGGACTCGCACCGCAGGAGGATCAACGGATGGCCATCGACACCGGCAACACCGCCTGGCTCTTGATGTCGACAGCATTGGTGATGCTGATGCTGCCGGGCCTGGCGCTCTTCTACGGAGGGCTCGTCCGGGCCAAGAACGTGCTGTCCACGATCATGCACAGCTTCTTCGGCCTGGCCATCGTCACGGTCGTCTGGGTCGTCGTCGGCTTCAGCCTCGCCTTCGCCCCGTCGGTCGGCGGACTTGGCGTCGTCGGCGGCCTGGACTTCGCGTTCTTCCAGGGCGTCGGCATGGAGCCCGTGGAGGGCTTCGGCGGCGCACAGGGCATCCCCTTCGTGCTCTTCGCCACCTTCCAGATGATGTTCGCGGCCATCACCCCGGCGCTCATCAGCGGCGCCTTCGCCGAGCGCAAGCGCTTCGGTGCCTTCGTCGTCTTCACGATCGCCTGGTCGCTCCTGGTCTACTCACCCATGGCCCACATGGTCTGGGGCGGAGGGCTCCTCTTCGACCTGGGTGCCCTTGACTTCGCGGGCGGCACCGTCGTCCACATCGCCTCCGGCGTATCAGCCCTCGTCGTGGCCCTCGTCATGGGCAAGCGCGTGTCTGGTCACCACGTGGAGCCGCATGACGTGCCCATGACCGTCCTGGGCGCCGGCCTCCTGTGGTTCGGCTGGTTCGGCTTCAACGCCGGCTCGGCGCTGGGGGCCAACGGCCTTGCGGCACAGGCCCTCATGGTCACCACGGTGGCGGCGGCCGCCGGCACACTCACCTGGGTCGGGGCTTCCTACGCCAAGGGCCGCAAGGTCAGTGTCGTGGGTGCCGCTGCCGGTGCCGTGGCCGGCCTGGTGGCCATCACCCCCGCCGCCGGCTTCGTGACCGTCGGTGGGGCGATCGATCCTGGGTCTCGTGGCTGGCGCGGTCTGCTTCGGCGTCACGCTGGTGCGTGACCGACTGGCGATCGACGACTCGCTCGACGTCTTCGCGGTCCACGGCGTGGGCGGCATCTGGGGCGCCATCGGCGTGGGCATCTTCGCAGTCGCCTCCATCGGCGGGGTCTCCGGCCTCGTCGAGGGCAACGTCGATCAGCTCATCATCCAGGTCGGCGCCGTCGCCTTCACCGTCGTGTTCACTTCGGTGATGACCTTCGTCATCATCAAGGTCATCGACGTCGTGCTCGGCCTGCGCGTCGGCCTCGACGCCGAGGAGGCCGGCCTGGACATCGCCGTCCACGGCGAGACCGCCTACGTGCCCTGGTCCGGCTCACCCTCGGGCGTCGGCGCCAGCGCCTCCATGGCACACGCGCCGGTCACCGGGCAGACGGCGACCATCGCCACCGCCAAGTATTGAGCCGGTCGACATGACCTGATCGCGGCCCGGCAGGATGCCTCCTGTCCTGGCGGGCCGGATCGCCATCAAGTCCGCAAGACCCGTGGGGCTCCCTCCCCGCGGGTCTTCGGCTGTCCGCGACGGTCGTCCGCGGCTTCGCTGGCAGGCGCCGGCTGCTAACCGGATGGACCGACGTAGGGCAGCTCCAGCACGAACTGTGAGCCATGGGGCTCGCGCGGCTCGACGCTCAGCTCGCCGCCCATCGAGCGGGCCAGGTGCCGGGCCGCGAAGAGGCCGATGCCGGCGCCACGGGGCGAGTCATCGAGCCGCACGAAGGGCTCGAAGATGCGCTCCCGCCAGGCCTCCGGGATGCCCGGACCGTCGTCGGTGATGGCCAGCCGGGCGCGAGCGCCGTCACGCCAGCCGTAGATGTCGATGCGGCCGGAGGTCGGCGCGTACTTGGCGGCATTCTCGAGCAGGTAGCCCAGCAGGCGGTGGAGCATCTGGCTGGAGGCCATGGCCACGAGGGGCTGGTCGCGGAAGGTGGACACGAGGGCATGCGACCGCAGCATCGGCCCGAGCTCCGAGGTGATCTCGGAGACGACGGTGACGAGGTCCACCGGCAGCAGCTCGGCTGTCGGCGAGGGCATGACGCGCAAGCTCTCGAGGATCGAATCGACCGTCTGGTCGATGCGGTCGACCTGGGCCAGGGCCTCGTGCTCCCAGGTCGCGGCCTCGGCACTGCCAGCCGAACGGGCCTGACCACCCAGCAACTCGACATAGGCGCGCACGACTGCCAGCGGCGTTCGCAGAGCATGGGTGACCACCGCCACGAGGTTGGCGCGTGCCTCGTCGATGGCGCGCAGCGAGTCGATCTGGGCCTCGGCCTCGGCATGCAGCCGGCTCTTCTCGACGAGCGCGGCCAGGAGCCCCGCCAGCGTCTCCAGGAAACGGAGCCGGGCGGGCGTGAACTCGCGTGGCTCCACCGTCTGGACGTTCAGGACACCCACGACCTGCTCATCCCAGACCAGCGGTACGGAGCACATCGAGGTGAACTGCGCCTGGTCCACGCCACGGATCCAGGCGAAGCGGTCGTCGGCGTGCACGTCAGGGCTGACGATGGTCGAGCGCACCTGGGCCGCAAGGCCGGTGATGCCGCGGCCCATCTCGAGGCGGGCCACCCCGACGGCTTCGAGATCGAGGCCGTTGGTCGCCGCGAGGGTCAGGCCGCTGCCATCGCGGTCGGTGAGGTACAGCGAGCAGACGTCCGCTCGCGCGGCTGCCTTGGCTCGGTCGATGACGGTGACCATGAGCTCATCCCACGTTCGCGCGGTGGCCGCCAGGTGCGCCACCTCGGCGAGGAAGCTGATCTCGTCGAGGGGTGCCGGCTCGGCCCCGGCTTTGACCCCGGCCTTGACCCCGGGCGCGGCCTCGAGCGCGGCCTCGAGCGTCCGACGGCGGGCATCGTGCTGTGGCATGCCCAGATGGTGGCGTCCGGCCGCCCTGCGGTCAAACCGGGCGCCAGCAGCGGCAGACGGCGCCGTGCTCGCAGCGCCCACAGAGGCAGGCTGGTCCGGCCGTTGGCTCGCTCGTTACCGTATCGCATCCCATCCGTCACCAAGCTGCCGCCGGCAGGGCGCGGACGACGCCGGACCCGCCGTTGACCGTTCCCGCGCCGTTCTCTATCGTCCTCTGACCACGTACGAGCCTGGGGAGGCGCGAGGCGGGATCCGGCGGCTGGCGGGTCCGCCTGGTCGCTGGCCCCGTGGACGCACATCCCTCACGAGGACGCCCCGATGGACGACCCGCAGCCGAAGAAGGGACTCTACGACTCCAGCTTCGAGCACGATTCGTGCGGCGTCGGCTTCGTGGCTGATCTCAACAACGTCGTCTCGCACGACGTCGTCCGCATGGGCATCGACGTCCTGGCGAACCTCGACCACCGCGGCGCCCGCGGCGCCGAGGAGGACACGGGCGATGGCGCTGGCATCCTCGTCCAGCTGCCCCACGCCTTCTTCCTGCGGGAGTGCTCGGAGCTCCACATCTCCCTCCCCGGACCTGGCGACTACGCTGTCGGCCAGTGCTTCCTGCCGCGCGACTCCCACACCCATGACGGGGTTCGCTTCCACTTCGAGCGCGCCCTCGACGAGCTGGGGCTGGAGGTCCTGGGCTGGCGTGAGGTGCCCACCGACGACAGCACCCTGGGTGCCACGGCCATCTCCGGGGAGCCGGCCATCTGGCAGGTCATCGTGGCCCGCCCGGTCGGCTGCCACACCCAGGTCGAGTTCGAGCGACGCCTCTTCGTGGCCCGCAAGTTCGCCACCCGCACGGTGCGCGAGTCGGTCAAGGGCGCTCAGCAGTTCTACGTCTGCTCGATGTCCTCGCGGACGATCGTCTACAAGGGCATGCTCACGCCCCGCCAGGTGCCGGCCTACTTCCCGGACCTGGGCGACGAGTCATTCGAGTCCGCCCTGGCGCTCATCCACAGCCGCTTCTCGACGAACACGCTGCCCACCTGGCCGCTCGCGCACCCGTTCCGCACCCTGGCCCACAACGGCGAGATCAACACGCTGCGTGGCAACGTCAACTGGATGCGCTCGCGCGAGGCCCTCATCGAGTCCGCGCTCTTCTCCGCGGACGAGATCTCCAGGATGCGGCCCATCACGCAGGAGGGCAGCTCCGACTCGGGCATCCTCGACAACGTCGTGGAATTCCTCATGCTGGGCGGCCGCAGCCTGCCCCACGTGATGATGATGCTCATCCCCGAGGCGTGGGAGAAGGACCCCGAGATCGAGCCGCTGCGCAAGGCCTTCTACGAGTATCACGGCAGCATCATCGAACCCTGGGACGGCCCGGCGTCGATCGCCTTCACGGACGGCACCCTCATCGGGGCCACCCTGGACCGTAACGGACTGCGACCCTCGCGCTACTGCCTCACGGACGACAACCTGCTCATCATGGCCTCGGAGGCGGGCGTCCTGCCGGTGCCCCCGGAGAAGATCGTCCTCAAGGGCCGCCTGCAGCCGGGCAAGATGTTCGTGGCCTCGCTGGAGGAGGGACGCATCATCCCC
Source organism: uncultured Chloroflexia bacterium (assembly GCA_963825995.1). GTDB lineage: Bacteria > Chloroflexota > Limnocylindria > Limnocylindrales > CSP1-4 > JAFMJV01. Next base: position 91,534 of record CAWGVH010000006.1, on the reverse strand, counting down.
GACGAGGAGATCAAGGCCCGCATCTGCTCGGCGGAGCCCTACCAGGCGTGGCTCGACGAGGGCAAGATCGCGCTCTCCGAGCTGGAGCCGCCGCGCCAGATCCTACAGCCCCCCACCCGCCGCGTGCTCACGCGGCAACGTGCCTTCGGCTACACGCTCGAGGACCTCCGCGTCCTCATGGCGCCGATGGCCCGGGACGGCCAGGAGCCGCTCGGCTCGATGGGCAACGACACGCCGCTGGCCGTGCTGTCCTCGAAGTCGCGCAGCCTCTTCGACTACTTCCACCAGCTCTTCGCGCAAGTCACCAACCCACCCATCGACTCGATCCGCGAGGAGATGGTCATGAGCCTCGTCTCCTTCGTGGGCGGCGAGGGCAACGTGCTGGCCTCCGGGCCGGAGCACGCGCGCATCATCGAGCTGCCTCACCCGGTGCTGACCAACGAGGACCTGGAGCGCCTGCGCTGGGTCGACCGGCAGCACTTCCAGGCCAAGACCATCTCCATCTGCTTCGCGGCCAAGCCGGGCCGCATGCAGCGCGCGCTCGAGCGGCTCCGGCGGGAGGCCGAGGAGTACGTCCTCGATGGCTACGAGGTCGTCATCCTCTCCGATCGCCCCGTCGATTCGGACCACGCCGCCATCCCGGCGCTGCTGGCCGTGTCCACGGTCCACCACCACCTCATCCGCAAGGGTCTGCGCTCGCGCACCGGCCTCATCGTGGAGACCGGCGAGGCTCGCGAGGTGCACCATTTCGCCACCCTGCTTGGCTACGGCGCCTCGGCCATCAATCCCTACCTGGCTCTCGAAACCATCGAGGACATGCGCCTCCGGGGGCTCCTGCCGCAATCGATGGGCGCTCAAGAAGCCCGCGAGCACTATCTCAAGGCCATCGACAAGGGGCTCCTCAAGACGATGTCCAAGATGGGCATCTCCACGATGTCGTCGTACATCGGCGCCCAGATCTTCGAGGCCGTTGGGCTCGCCGACGAGGTCGTGGAGGAGCACTTCCCCGGCACCGTCTCGCGCATCGGCGGTATCGACGTGGCCACGATCGAGCGCGAGACCCTCATGCGCCACGGGGCCGCCTACGTCGTCGACGTCGACGTCGACGACGACGACACGGACCTGGAGCTGGGGGGCCTCTACCAGTGGCGCCTGCGGGGCGAGCGGCATCTGCACGACCCTGACACCATCGCCAAGCTGCAGCAGGCCGCACGCAGCGGCGACTACGAGCTCTACCGTGAGTACGCCCGGCTCATCGACGACCACGCTGAGGCGCCCGTCACGCTGCGGCACCTGCTGGAGTTCCAGGACGTCTCCCCTGTCCCGCTTGACGAGGTGGAGCCGGTCGACGCCATCGTCAGGCGCTTCGCCAGCGGCGCCATGTCCTTCGGCTCGATCTCGTGGGAGGCGCACACGACCCTGGCCATCGCCATGAACCGGCTGGGCGGGCGCTCCAACACCGGAGAGGGTGGCGAGGACCCGGCACGTTACGCGTTGCTGCCCAACGGCGACAGCATGCGCTCGGCCATCAAGCAGGTGGCCTCCGGCCGCTTCGGCGTGACCTCGAACTACCTCGTCAACGCCGACGAGCTGCAGATCAAGATCGCCCAGGGCGCCAAGCCCGGCGAGGGCGGCCAGCTGCCCGGCCACAAGGTGGACCTCAAGATCGCGCGGACTCGCCACTCCACTCCGGGGGTGGGTCTCATCTCGCCCCCGCCGCACCACGACATCTACTCCATCGAGGACCTCAAGCAGCTCATCTACGACCTCAAGAACGCCAACCCGCGGGCGCGCATCAGCGTCAAGCTGGTGGCCGAGGTAGGCGTGGGCACGGTCGCCGCCGGCGTCACCAAGGCACACGCGGACGCCATCCTCATCTCCGGCCACGATGGCGGCACGGGCGCCTCGCCGCTGTCGTCGATCAAGCATGCCGGCCTGCCCTGGGAGCTGGGCCTCGCTGAGGCACACCAGGTCCTCATGCAGAACCACCTGCGCGACCGCGTGGTGCTCCAGACGGACGGCCTGCTGCGGACGGGGCGGGACATCGCCATGGCCACCCTCCTCGGAGCGGAGGAGTGGGGCGTGGCCACCGGCGCGCTCATCGCCATGGGCTGCATCTTGATGCGCAAGTGCCACCTCAACACCTGCCCGGTTGGCGTGGCCACGCAGGACGAGGAGCTGCGCCAGCTCTTCAGCGGTGAGCCCGAGCACGTCGTCAACTTCTTCCGCTTCATCGCGGAGGACCTCCGCGAGCACATGGCCCGCCTCGGCTTCCGCACGGTGGACGAGATGGTCGGGCGCGTGGACAAGCTGGCCCCGCGCCGCGACATCCGGCACGACAAGGCCCGTCAGCTCGACCTCGCCCGGCTTCTGAGGCCCATGCCGGCCACGGAGCGGACGGGCGCCTTCCACAGCAAGTCCCAGGACCATGGCCTGGAAACGGCGCTGGACAACGAGCTCGTGCGGCTCGCCGCCCCGGCGCTGGAGCGGGGCGAGAAGGTGTCGGCATCCTTCGCCATCCGCAACGTCAACCGGACCGTGGGCACGATCCTTGGCCAGGAGATCACACGGCGCACTGGCGAGGTCGGTCTGCCAGACGACACCATCCACTTCAAGGCGGTCGGGTCAGCGGGCCAGTCGTTCATGGCCTTCGCGCCGCGAGGCCTGACCATCGAGCTTGAGGGTGAGGCCAACGACTACTTCGCCAAGGGGCTCTCGGGGGGCACGGCCATCCTCTACCCGCCACGCCAAGCGACGTTCGACCCCAACGAGAACGTCATCTGCGGCAACGTCGCGCTGTACGGGGCGACGTCCGGGCGCGCCTTCATCCTGGGCCCGGCCGGCGAGCGCTTCTGCGTGCGGAACTCAGGTGCGGAGGTCGTCGTGGAGGGCGTCGGCGACCATGGCTGCGAGTACATGACCGGCGGGCGGGTCGTGGTTCTTGGCCCCGTCGGGCGCAACTTCGGTGCCGGCATGTCCGGCGGCATCGCCTACCTCTGGGACGAGGATGCGCGCTCGCGCGCACGTGTCAACCAGGAGATGGTGGACCTCGAGGACCTGGCCGATGCGGCCGATGAGGCCGCGCTGCGGACCCTCGTCGAGACGCACGCGCGCCTGACCGGCTCGCTGCGGGCGCGCCGCATCCTGGATGCCTGGGCCGAGCAGGTCCGCCACTTCGTGAGGGTCATGCCGCTCGACTTCAAGCGCGCCCTTGCTGAGATGGCGGCCGAGGCGGCCGTCGCCGACGAGGGGACCAGGGCCGCCGAGGCGGCTGCGGCGGCCGTGGCGGCGTAGGACGCAAGATGGGCAAGGTCACGGGCTTTCGGGAGTACGACCGCCAGGTCCCCGCCTACCAGCCGGTAGAGGAGCGCATCCGGCACTGGCGCGAGTTCGCGCTGCCCATGGCCGAGACCGACCTGCAGGCCCAAGGCGCGCGCTGCATGGACTGCGGGGTGCCCTTCTGCCACGACGGCTGCCCGCTGGGCAACATCATCCCGGACTTCAACGACCACGTGTACCAGGGGCGCTGGCGGGCCGCGCTGGAGTCGCTCACCTCGACGAATGATTTCCCGGAGTTCACGGGCCGGGTCTGCCCCGCCCCGTGCGAGTCGGCCTGCGTGCTGGGCATCAATCGCCCGCCGGTCACCATCAAGTCCATCGAGGTCGCCATCATCGAACGGGCCTTCTCCGAGGGCTGGATGACAGCAGGTCCGCCGCACCAGCGCACGGGCCGTACGGTGGCTGTCGTCGGCTCCGGTCCGGCCGGACTGGCTGCCGCAGCCCAGCTTGATCGCGCGGGTCACTCGGTGACGGTCTTCGAGCGCGCAGACCGGGTCGGCGGGCTGCTGCGCTACGGCATCCCCGACTTCAAGCTGTCGAAGGACGTTGTCGAGCGCCGCATCGAGCTGATGGCGGCGGGAGGCATCTCCTTCCGCACGGGTGTCCACGTCGGGGTGGACTACCCGGCTGCGCAGCTGGTGGCCCGCTTCGACGCCGTCGTCCTGGCCGGCGGCTCGACGACACCGCGCGACCTGCCCATCCCCGGACGGGAGCTGCCGGGCGTCGAATTCGCCATGGACTTCCTGCGCCAGGCCAACCGCCGTGTTGCCGGCGACGTCGTCCCGGAGGACGAGGCCATCCTGGCTGCCGGCAAGGACGTCGTGGTCATCGGCGGCGGGGACACCGGCTCCGATTGCGTGGGCACCTCGATCCGGCAGGGCGCACGCTCGGTCACGCAGATCGAGATCATGCCCAAACCTGCCGAGGGCCGCACGGCTGGCACCCCCTGGCCGGTCCACCCCGGCCCGCGCATGCTCTCCACCTCCAGCTCGCAGGCGGAGGGCTGCGTGCGCGACTGGGCAGTCCTCTCCAAGGCCTTCCTGCCCGACGACCGGGGCGCCCTGCGCGCCATCCGTGCCGTGCGCGCCGACTGGGACTCTGGGCGGCCCGACGAGATCGAGGGCAGCGAGCATGAGCTGCCGGTCCAGCTGGTGCTCCTGGCCATGGGCTTCCTGCATCCCGAGCACGCCGTCCTCGAGGACCTCGGCGTGGACATCAACGAGCGCGGCAACTGCGCCTCCACGGGCTACCGGACCTCGCGTGAGGGCGTGTTCGTGGCCGGTGACATGCGGCGCGGGCAGTCGCTCGTCGTGTGGGCCATCACCGAGGGTCGCGAGTGTGCCCGCGAGGTGGACGAGTATCTCTCGGGCCGGCCATCACTCCTCGACGCACGAGACAAGTCGCGCAGCGACGTCGTCCTCGCCAGCTGACCGCAGCGCGCGACCGGCGCCTGGCGATTGCACGTCGGGCTCGGCAGCGGGTATCTGCGCGCCGCTGGGCAGGCATACGCCCGACTTGTGACACCATGGAGCCTGCCCTGCGGCCGCCGTTCAGGTGCGCGGACGGGAACGATGACAGGGCTGTGGGGGATCGGGATGGACGAGCGACAGCACGAGTACGACCGCTTCGGTCCCTGGGCGATCGCGGTCTCGACCGAGGATCCGCCGCCGCCGCTCTTCAGGCCGTACCTGACCCGCACGGAGCCGGCGCTGCTCAGCATCAAGATCCCGAGGCACATCGAGCGGCGCAACGCGCAGCCGGGCATGGACCTCTATGACTATCTCGTCACTCTCTACGAGGACGACATGTCGATCCTGCAGCGCGTCGGGCGCGACGTGCGGGCGGAGACGTTCCGCTACCAGGACGTGCAGGACCTGCGCGTGGAGCAGGACCTCCTACGCGGCAACGTCCACCTCGGCCTGCCCGGTCGTTCCTGCGATCTGCCCTACAACACCGTCTCGGACGACCTCATGCGGCGGGTCGTGCAGACTGTCCGCCAGCGCTACGCGCCGCCGCAGCAGCGAGCCGTGCCCGGCCCGGAGCTCCAGATCGACGATGACACGCTGAGCTTCTACTTCGATCGCCTGCTCGCGAGCGAGCGGCGCCGGGAGACCGGGATGCGCCTCCTCGCCGCACAGGCCACCATGGCGGTCGCCGACGGCGGGGTGCACCCCGCCGTCAGGCTCCTCTTCAGCATCGCCAGCAAACGACTCCTCGAATCGATGCATCTGACCGATGGCCGTGAGCTCAAGATCGTCGACCGGGGCGGAGCCTACGCCTACCGCTGGCAGGCGGTCTACGGCATCAGGACGTGCCACATCCCGATCGCCAACCTCTGCGGCGTGTCCTGGCAGGACGACGCTCGGCACGCAGCGACCGTGCTCGCGCTCGAGACCAGCGGGGGCACGAGTGTCCATGTCTTTCGCCGGGACAATCGCTCGATCGAGCCCTACGCAGCGTGGCTGTCCAGGCTCGCCGGCCAGCCCCACGGGGCAGCCGCCGCACCGCTGCCAAGCCCGGCGTGACCCACCGGCCGCCAGCCCGGCGTGACCCACCGCCCGCCAGCCCGGCGTAACCCAGCCGCGGCCACCGGAAGTGGCCGCCAACCGTGCGCCACCCCGCCCTGCGAAACGCGCTCTCAGGCCAGGTTCGGTGAGAGCCAGCGCTCCGCTTCCGCGATCGTCCAGCCCTTGCGCCGGGCGTAGTCCTCGAGCTGGTCACGCCCGATCCGCCCGACACCGAAGTAGCGCGACTTCGGGTGCCAGAAGTAGAGGCCGCTCACCGAAGCCGCCGGCAGCATGGCCATCGACTCCGTCAGGCTGATGCCGGCACGCGACTCGGCCTCCAGGAGGTGGAAGAGCGTCGCCTTCTCCGTGTGGTCCGGGCAGGCAGGGTAGCCGGGCGCCGGCCGGATGCCCTGGAAGGAGCCAGCGATCAGCGCCTCGTTGCCGAGGTCTTCGTCACCCGCGTAGCCCCACAGCTCACGTCGCACCAGCTCGTGGAGGCGCTCCGCGAAGGCCTCAGCCAGCCGGTCGGCGAGGGCCGTAAGGAGGATGGCCGAGTAGTCGTCGTGGGCGGCCTCGAAGCGCGCTCGAGCCTCGGCGAGGCCGTGCCCGGCCGTCACGGCGAAGGCTCCCAGGTAGTCGACCAGGCCGGTGTCCAGGGGCGCGCTGAAGTCGGCCAGGGCCACGTCGGGTCGGTCGTCGGAGCGCACCACCTGCTGGCGCAGCGTGTGCAGGCGGGCCAGTTCCACGGAGCGGCCCTCGTCCGCCCAGAGCACGATGTCGTCCTCGGGGGTCGAGTTGGCAGGCCAGAAGCCCAGCGCGGCATCGGCCCGCAGCAGCCCGTCGTCAGCCACCCGCTGCAGCATCGCCAGGCCGTCCGCGTGGAGGTCACGGGCCGCGGCGCCCACCTCCGCATCGGCCAGGATGTCAGGATAGCGGCCGCGCAGCTCCCACGTGGCGAAGAAGGGCGTCCAGTCGATACGGGGCATGAGGTCGACGATGGGGTGGTCGGCAAGCGTCCGTGCACCGAGGAACGACGGGCGAGGAGGCTGAGAGGCCGGGGCGCTCCAATCGATGGCCAGGCGCCGGCTGCGTGCCTCGGCCAAGCTGACGCGGCGGTCCGGTGCCGCGCGCTCCTCGTGGCTGCGCCGGGTCTCGGCATATTCCGCCCGGCGTGCCGCCACGAAGGCATCCCGAGACGCCGGGTCGAGTAGAGCACCGGCCACGCCCACCGCGCGCGAGGCGTCTTCGACGTGGACGACGGGACCGCTGTAAGCCGGCTCGAGCTTGACGGCCGTATGGGCCCGCGAGGTCGTGGCGCCGCCGATGAGCAGCGGCACGCGCAGGCCGGCCCGCTCCATCTCGGAGGCCACGACGCGCATCTCCTCGAGTGAGGGCGTGATGAGCCCGGAGAGGCCGATGAGATCAGCCTGCTCGGCCACGGCCGTCTCCAGGATGCGCGTCCAGGGCACCATGACGCCCAGGTCGATGACCTCGTAGTCGTTGCAGCCGAGCACGACGCCCACGATGTTCTTGCCGATATCGTGGACGTCGCCCTTCACGGTGGCCATCACGATCCGGCCGGCCGAGCGTCGCCCTCCGATCGCGGTGCCCAGGCTGCCCACGGACGCGCGGCCGCCCCCACTCGCGTCCCCGCCCTCCCCTGCCGCCTCGCGAGCTGCCCGATCGGCTTCGATCCAGGGCACCAGGTGTGCCACGGCCTGCTTCATGACGCGGGCCGACTTGACGACCTGGGGCAGGAACATGCGGCCACTGCCGAAGCGGTCGCCGACGATGTCCATGCCCGCCATGAGCGGGCCCTCGATGACGTCCAGCGGGCGCGAGGCCGCCAGGCGAGCTTCCTCGGTATCCTCCACGATCCAGTCCGAGATGCCCTCCACGAGGGCGTGCCTGAGCCGATCATCCACGGGCGCCTCGCGCCAGGCGAGGTCGCGGACCGTGCCGGAGGCGGCGCTGCGGGCCTTGTCGGCGATCTCCAGGAGGCGCTCTGTGGCGTCCGGTCGACGGTCGAGCACGAGGTCCTCCACGCGTCCGCGGAGGTCCGCGTCCAGGTCGTCCAGAACGGGCAGGGCTCCGGCGTTCACGATGGCCATGTCCAGCCCGGCACCGATGGCGTGGTACAGGAAGACGGCGTGGATGGCCTCGCGCACGGGGTCGTTGCCGCGGAACGAGAACGAGACGTTGGAGACGCCGCCGCTGGTGAGGATGCCGGGCAGCTCCGCCTTGAGGCGGCGGACAGCCTCGATGAAGGCCACCGCGTAGCCGGCGTGCTCCTCGATGCCGGTGCCGATGGCGAAGATGTTGGCGTCGATGATGATGTCCTCGGCCTCGAAGCCGGCCTGACCGGTGAGCAGGCCAACAGCCCGCCGGGCGATGGCGAGGCGCCGGTCCGCCGAGTCAGCCTGGCCGTCCTCGTCGAAGGCCATGACCACCACCGCCGCCCCGTAGCGGCGGGCCAGGCGGGCCTGGCGCAGGAATTCCGCCTCTCCCTCCTTGAGCGAGACGGAGTTGACGATGGGCCGGCCCTGGGCGGCTCGCAGCCCGGCCTCGATGACCGACCACTTCGAGGAGTCGATCATGAAGGGCACGCGGCTGATGTCCGGCTCCGCCGCCAGGAGCCGCACGAAGCGCGTCATGGCCGCTTCCGAGTCCAGGAGCGCCTCATCCATGTTGATGTCCAGGACCTGGGCCCCACTCTCCACCTGCTGGCGGGCCACCTCGACGGCCTCGCCGTACTCGCCCTCGCGGACCAGCCGCGCGAACCGCCGCGAACCGGTGACGTTGGTGCGCTCGCCGACGTTGACGAAGAGGCTGTCGGGGCCGATGTCCAGCGCCTCGAGACCGGCCAGCCGTGTGCGGCGCTCCACGACCGGCGGGACACGCGGCGCCAGGCCGCGCACGGCAGCGGCGATGGCAGCCACGTGCTGCGGGCCCGTCCCGCAGCAGCCGCCCACGATGTTGAGGGCGCCATCGGCGGCCAGCTCAGCGAGGTTGGCGGCCGTGTCCCCCGGCCCCTCCTCGTACTCGCCGAAGGCATTGGGGAGGCCGGCGTTGGGATAGAGCGACAGGAACGTGTCGGCCAAGCCTGCGAGCTCCTGCGCGTAGGGCCGCAGCTGGCGGCCACCGAGGGCGCAATTGAGGCCCACTGCCAGCGGCCGGGCATGCCGGACGCTGTTCCAGAACGCGGCCACGGTCTGGCCCGAGAGCGTGCGCCCGGAGAGATCCGTGATGGTGCCGCTGATGACGAGCGGCAGCCGGAAGCGCAGCTCTTGCCAAAGCGACTCCACCGCGAAGATGGCGGCCTTGGCATTGAGCGTGTCGAAGATGGTCTCGATGGCGAGGAGGTCCGCGCCACCGGACACGAGTCCGCGGGCCGCTTCCAGGTATGCCGCCGCGAGCTGCTCGAAGTCGACGTTGCGGGCACCGGGGTCGTTGACGTCCGGCGACAGCGAAGCCGTCCGGTTGGTGGGCCCCAGGCTGCCCATCACCCAGCGGGGCCGGCCCTCGGGATCCGAGGCTTCGGCCGCATCGGCGGCCGTGCGGGCCAGCCTCGCCGACTCGTGGTTCATCTCTTCCACGAACGGCTCCAGGCCGTAGTCGGCCATCGAGATGCGCGTCGCGTTGAAGGTGTTGGTACTGATGATGTCGGCGCCGGCGGCGAGGTAGCTCGCATGGACCTCGGCGACCACGTCTGGGCGCGTCAGCGAGAGCAGGTCGTTGGCGCCGCGCAGGTCGCGATGATGGTCGGCGAAGCGCGCGCCGCGGAAGTCGGCCTCGACGAGACCATAGCCCTGCAGCATCGTACCCATGGCCCCGTCGAGGACCAGGATGCGCTGCCGCAGGGTGTCCGGCAGGCGCTGCACGCGGGCCTCCCGCCGCACGTCCGGGTCGCCACCGCGGACGAGGCTCTCGGCTGCGACTGTGCCCACGCTCGTCCTCCGCTGCATCGGTTGCTGCCGGGGCGCCCGCACGTGCAGCCCTCCGGCATCTTACGGCACCCTTGCCCCCGACAGCCCCACTGCGAAAAGGTATGGACCAATCAGACCATCCTGCTACACTGGCCCGCGGAGGTGCGGTCGTGACTGGGGAGCCGCTCTACTCGCTGGTGGCGAGCCGAGCCGAAGCGTTCATCGCCACGGGAGCGTGGAAGGAAGGTGACCGGCTGCCCCCGGAACGCCAGCTCTGCCGCGACTTCGACGTCTCCCGGTCCACCCTGCGCCAGGCCCTTGGCGAGCTCGAGGCGCGGGGCCTGATCAGCCGCCACCAGGGCCGCGGTACGTTCGTGACCCGGCCGCGGCTGCAGCTGCCCATCGCCGGCGCCTTCTCCATCAGCGACGCTCTGCGGCAGAACGGCATGACCATCAGCACGAGGGTCATCGGCGTCCGCGTCATCGAGGCCAGCCGCCAGCTGGCCAGTGACCTGGCCTGCCTGCCCGGTGATCCGATCGTCCTCATCGAGCGGCTGCGAAGCGGCAACGGTGAGCCCATGGTCCTGGACATCGCTCACCTGCGCGAGGAGCTCTTTCCTGGCCTGGCCGACGCGGACCTTGAGCACCGTTCGCTGTACGAGATCCTGCGGACCGACTTCGGGCGCATCGTGGCCGAAGCCCGGGAGACCATCGAGCCGGTCATCCTCACGCCGCGTGAGTGCCAGCTGCTGGACGTGCCGCCCCACACGACGGCGCTGCTCACGCGGCGCGTGACCACCGACGTACACGGCGTCGTCGTGGCCTTCGGCCAGGTGCTCCTGCGCGGCGATCGCTCGCGCTACCTCTTCAAGCGCACAGTCGACAGCTCCGGCCTCGCCGCCCGCGGGCAGCCCGGTGAGAGCCGTTCGCCGACCTCCAGCCCCGAGCGCCAGGCTGCAGGCTTCCGGCAGCAACCCATCCCACGACCATCAGGCGATCAGAGACACCAGGCAAGGAGGACGCGGTGACCGCTTCGGATCGATGGCTGGCGACGGCTCGAGCGGTGCTCGAGCAGGTCAGCACCACCCAGGCACCGGCCATCGACGCGGCCAGCGCCATCTTCGCCGAGTCCATCGCCGCCGACGGCCTCGTGCACGTCTTCGGATCCGGCCACTCGCGCATGAACACCGAGGAGATGTTCCCGCGCATCGGCTCCTACCCGGGCTTCCACCCGGTCGCCGAGCTGGCTCTCAGCAACCACGTGGGGGTCGTTGGCCCCAACGGCTTGCGCCAGGCCATGTACCTCGAGAAGGTGCCCGGCTTCGCGCGCATCATCCTGCAGCAGTTCAAGATCCATCCCGGCGATGCGTTCCTCATCTTCAGCTCTACCGGCATCAACGGCACCGTCGTGGAGATGGCGCTGCTGGCCAAGGCCATGCGCCTGCCGGTGGTCGCCGTGACCTCCCTGCAGCACACACAGGCCACGCCATCGCGCCACCCATCCGGCAAGAAGCTGGCCGAGATCGCGGACATCACCATCGACAACTGCAGCCCGCCCGGCGACGCGGCCACGGACATCGAGGGCATCCCGTTCCGGGTCGGGCCGGTCAGCTCCATCGGTGCCATCGCTGTCGTCAACGCGCTCAAGACGCGGACCGCGGAGCTGCTCGTTGCGCACGGCGTCGTGCCGACGGTCCTCACCAGCCCTCATTTCGTGGGCAGCGACGTGGGCGAGGCTCAGCTGGAGCGTGTCTACGAGGAGTACTTCCGACGCATCGGGCGCGCCTACGACGCGGAGGGCGCCATCCCCGTTCCGTCCTCGGACGTGGCCTGAGCCATGGCCGACGACCTGATCCTGGTGCGGGCACCCCTGGCGGCCACGGCAGACGTGGTCGTGGTGGGCGCCGGCTCGGCGGGCGCCTGCGCCGCCATCGCCGCGGCGCGCAACGGCGCCTCCGTCCTGCTCGTCGAGAAGCAGGGCTTCCTGGGCGGCACGAGCACCGCCGTGCTGGACACGTTCTACGGCTTCTACACCCCGGGCAGCATGGCGCACAAGGTCGCCGGGGGCATCTCGGATGACGTGGTGGCCGGCCTGCGCGAGCTGGGGCCGGTCGTGGAGCGCCCCAACACCTACGGTGCCGGGACCGGTGTCACCTACAATGCCGAGCACCTCAAGATCGTCTGGGAGCGGCTGGCCACAGAGGCCGGCGTGCACGTGCTCCTGCATACCTTCCTCCAGGGCGCCACCGTCCGCGACGGTCACGTGGAGGAGCTCATCGTGGCCACGAAGGCGGGCCTGCAGCGCCTCCGCGGCCAGGTCTACGTGGACGCCAGCGGCGACGCCGACCTCTGCCACCAGGCCGGCTTCGGCTACGAGCTGGCCGGAGCAGGTGGGCCCGCCCAGACGCTCACCACGACCTTCAAGATGGTCAACGTGGACATCGCCCGACGCAAGCTGATGAGCACGGCGGAGGTCCACCAGCGCATGGCCGAGGCGGCCGAGTCGGGGGAGTACGAGCTGCCCCGACGCGAGGGGTCGGATCACATCACCCCCATCGAGGGCATGGTCGCCACGGTCATGACACGGCTCGATTCATTCCGGCAGGTCGATGGCCAGATCGTCAACGCCACCGACCCGGGCCTGCTGGCCGAGGCTGAGATCAACGGACGCCGCCAGGCTCTCGAGTACGCGCGCTTCTTGCGCGACCGCGTGCCTGGCTACGAGGAGGCCTCGCTCGTCTCGCTCTCGACGCAGATCGGCGTCCGGGAGACGCGCCGTGTCCAGGGCGACTACCGTCTCACCCGGGAGGACGTGCTGGGTGCACGCCGCTTCGAGGACGAGGTGGGGCTCTGCGGCGCGCCCATCGAGGATCACCATCCGGGCGCCGACACGCACTGGCAGTACCTGCCCGACGGCCAGGTCGTGGGCATCCCCTACCGCACGCTCATCGTGCGCGACGCGGTGGACACGCTGGTGGCCGGACGCTGCTTCTCGGCCACGCATGACGCCCATGCCTCCGTCCGCTCGATGGCCCAGACGATGGCCATGGGACAGGCCGCCGGCACGGCCGCCGCCATGGCCGCCGCTCGCGACGGCGATCCGCGAGGCGTGGACAGCGGTGACCTGCGTGACCGGCTGCGGCGTGATGGCGCTGTGCTCGAGTTCGCCGAGGCCGCGGCCGGGGCCGGAGCCGCGGCAGCACGCGCTGGGACCCAGGCCTCCGCGTGATGGCAGCGCGGTCCACGGAGTGGTGGCTCGGCTTCGACATCGGCGGCACCCGCAGCAAGGCCGGCGTCGTCACCTCGGATGGCACGGTCCACGGCGCCCATGTCGAGGAGACGAGCCACGAGCACTTCGAGGCCATCTGGCAGCAGCTCCTCGCCTACGCGGATGAGGCCATCCGCCAGCGGGGCGCCAGGGGACTGCGTGGCGTGGGCATCGCGGCGCCGGGCGTCGTGGAAGCCACCTTCGGCGTGCGCAACCTGCCTGGCAAGGTGCCAGGCATCGAGGACTTCCCGATGCGCGAGCGACTCTCGGACCACCTCGGCGTGGCGGTCCGCTGCGTCAATGACGGCGCAGCGGCCACGCTCGCCGAGTGGCGCTTCGGGGCCGCGCGCGGCTACCAGGACGTCGTCGGCCTGACGCTCGGCACGGGCCTCGGTGCGGGCGTCATCCTGGGTGGGCGGCCGCTGGCATCGCGCCATCTGGCCGCCGCCATCTCCTTCGGCCATGCCACCATCGAGGTCGGGGGCCGGACCTGCCTCTGCGGCAACATCGGCTGTGCGGAGACCCTGGTCTCCGCCAATGCGGTCGTGGGTCGCATGCGCGACTCCGTGGCCCGCAAGGTGCCCTCCACCATCACCGACGCCTACGAGCGAGAGCCCGGGCGCATCACCTTCCGCACCCTCGCGGACGGCGTGGCGGCCGGCGACCGCATCGCCATCGAGATCATGGCCCGTTTCGCCCGCGACCTGGGCGCCACCGTCGTGACGGCCATCCACGCCTACGACCCGGAGGTCGTGGTGCTGGCCGGCGGCCCCATGGCCCAGGCGGACCACTTCCTGCCCACGGTCCAGGCCTACGTGGACCGCTATGCGTTCCGCTATCCCAAGGACCGCATCATCCCCATCCTGCGGGCCGAGCGCTCCGACCATGCCGGGGTCCTGGGTGCCGTCGCCCTCGTCATGCAGGCAGCCGAGGATGCCGAGTCGCCGACCGGCCACGCAGCACCGCCGACCCACCATCCCGCCGCGACCTGAGAAGGAGCCTTCGACCCATGGCCTTCGCCCGCACCGTCCTGGGAGATGTCGCGCCCGATGAGCTGGGCGTCGTCTACGCCCACGAGCACCTCGCCATCCACGGCGGGCGCGCCGTCCAGCTCTTCCCGGATTTCCTGCTCGCCGACGCGGACAAGGCGGTGGCAGAGCTGGCGCCCGCCCAGGCCCTCGGCTTGCGCAGCGTGGTGGATGCCATGCCCGCCGATTGCGGCCGCGACGTGCTGCTGCTGGCTGAGATCGCGCGGCGCAGCGGCATCCATGTCATCGCTCCATCGGGCCTTCACCACGAGCGGTACTACCACGACCGCCACTGGAGCGTGCGCCTCTCGAGCGACGAGATCGCGGGCCTCTTCGTGGCCGACATCGAAGGTGGCATCGACGAGCTCGACTACAACGGCCCCATCGTGAAGCGCACCGAGCACCGTGCCGGCGTCATGAAGATCGCCGGCTCCACCGGTGGCCCGAGCACGCGCGACGAGAAGGTCTTCGCAGCTGCGGCGATGGCCCAGCTCCGCACTGGCTGCCCCATCCTCACCCACTGCGAGGGCGGCACCGGGGCCCTCGAGCAGGTCGAGGTCCTCGTTCGGCACGGCGGCGACCCGGCGCACATCGTGCTCTCACACGTGGACAAGATCGTCGATCGAGCCTACCAGTACGACATCGCCGCCACCGGCGCGCGGGTCGAGTACGACCAGGGCTTCCGCTGGGGCGACAAGCCCAACGGCACGTTGCAGTTGCTCGAATGGGCCGCCGAGGACGGTCTCCTGGGCCACATCACCCTGGGCCTGGATGCCGCCCGCCAGGGCTACTGGACGCAGTTCGGCGGCGCCCCCGGCTGGGCCTGGCTGCTGGCCGACTTCGCTGCCATGATGCGGGAGCGCGGCCTCGGCGATGCCGAGCAGCACATCCTGTTCGTGGAGGCGCCCGGCGGCGCCTTTACCTTCGGCACTGCACACGCCTGATCGAGACACTGGGGAGGGAGCGACCATGACGCCACGCGAGCGCATCCTTGCGGCACTCGAGCATCGAGAGCCCGACCGGGTCCCAGTCGACCTGGGGGCGACCCCAGTCACCTCCATCACGAAGGCCGCGTACGTGCCCTTGCGCACACACCTGGGTCTGCCCGAAGAGGACATCACCATCTACGATGAGGTCCAGCAGCTCCCCTATGTCGGAGAGGATGTCCTGACGCGTTTCGGCGTGGATACCCGCATGGTCCAGCTGCCGATGGCCCACGTCGACGGCGTGCAGATCGTCGATGACGGCGACTACTGGGCGATGTGGGATCGCTGGGGCAGCAAGATGCGCATGCCGAAGGACAGGCCGCTCTATTACGACTGGGTCGAGTTCCCCATCAAGGAGATGACGGTGGAGGCCCTGGACGCCTACCGCTGGCCGGAACCCGACCCGCCGGAGGTCATCGCCGGGCTCCGCCGGCGCGCCGAGGAACTGCGCACCACGACCGACTACGCGCTCGTCGGCTCCGCGGTCATCGGCGGCGGCATCTTCGAGCAGCCCTGCCGGACCGTGGGCATGGAGGCTTTCATGATGGCCATGGTCACAGCTCCCGAGTTCTCGGCCAAGCTCGTGGACGGCATCACGGACATCTACATCGAGTCGATCGACCGCTACCTGGGCCAGGTCGGCGAGCTCATCGACGTCTTCACGTTCTGGGATGACGTGGCCACCCAGCAGGGCTGGATGATCAGCCCGCAGAGCTACGTGGAGGTCATCAAGCCACGCCAGAAGCGCCTGTTCGAGGCCATCAAGTCGCGCACCAAGGCCAAGCTCTTCTACCACGGCTGCGGCGCCGTCTTCGACCTTATCCCGCACCTCATCGAGATCGGCGTGGACATCATCAACCCCGTGCAGGTCAGCGCCGAGGGTATGGACAGCAAGCGGCTCAAGGCCGCCTACGGCAAGGACGTGACCTTCTGGGGAGGCGGCGTGGATACCCAACGGGTGCTGCCCTTCGGCACGCCGGACGAGGTTCGCGACGAGGTCAAGCGCCGCATCGACGACTTGGCGCCGGGTGGCGGCTTCGTCTTCGCCACCGTGCACAACATCCAGGCCTTCGTGCCACCGGAAAACATCGAGGCCGCCTTCGACACCGCGCTGACGTACGGCGGCGCTGCCATCGACTCCGGGGTCGGGGTGGGCCGCTGAGGATGGACCGACCGTGACGGAGGCCCTGTCGCTGACCACACGCCCTGAGCGCCAGCTCCACATCCTGGCGCTTACCTGCGAGGTCCTGGCGCGCAGCGTCTACCTCTGCGCGGCACGCTCGCCCCACGTCGTGGACGTGCGCCTCAACCGGCGCGGCCTCCACGACGACCCACCCAACCTGCGCACGATCCTGCAGGCCCAGGTCGACGAGACCGGCGCGCCCTACGATGCGGTGGTGCTCGCCTATGGGCTTTGCGGCGGCGCCACGGCCGGGCTGCGAGCGGGCGCCATCCCACTTGTCGTGCCGCGTGCGCATGACTGCATCACGCTGTTCCTGGGATCACGGGACCGCTACAGCGCGGAGTTCCTGGGGCACCCCGGCACCTACTGGTACGTCCAGGACTACCTGGAGCGGACCGACGACGGCAGCGCCTTCGGCGGCGTCGGTTCCGGGTCCGACACGTCCACTCAAGCCACCTACGAGGAGTATGTCGAGAAGTACGGCGAGGACAACGCCGCCTACCTCATGGAGGCGCTCGGCGCCTGGCGCTCCCACTACGACCGTGCCGCCTACGTGGACATGGGCGTCGCTCATCCCGAAGCGGCAGGTCTGGCGGAGGACAGGGCCCGCGGCGACGCCGAGCGGCGGGGATGGCAGTTCGAGAAGCTGGCAGGCGAGCTCGTCCTCATCAGGAAGCTCATCGACGGCGACTGGGCCGAGGCGGACATGCTCGTGGTCGAGCCCGGCGAGCAGCTGGCCATGAGCTACGACGATCGGGTCATCCGTGCCACACCTGTTGCCCCCGCGGAGCCTGCTGCCGGGGCCGGGGCTGCGGCGGTCTGACGCCTGCCGCCGATGGCCGCCTGGGCGAGGTCCCCGAACGGTCGCGCCTGGCTGCTCCTGGCGGCCCTCGTCATCGTCTGGGGCTGCCACTGGACGGTGGCCAAGATCGGCCTGCAGACGATCCCGCCCTTCACCTACGCCATGCTCCGCCTGCTCGTGGCGATGGCCGTCCTGGCGGCGCTCATGCAGGGTGCGGGACGGCTGCATCTGCCGGCCCGGGCGGATGTGCCCATCATCGTCTCCTATGGCCTGCTGGCCATCGCCGCGGGCATCGGCATCATGAACCTCGCGTTGCCCTTCGTCGAGGCCGGTCGAG
Organism: uncultured Chloroflexia bacterium; assembly: GCA_963825995.1. Lineage (GTDB taxonomy): Bacteria > Chloroflexota > Limnocylindria > Limnocylindrales > CSP1-4 > JAFMJV01. The sequence continues at coordinate 74,158 of CAWGVH010000006.1, read as the reverse complement.
CATCGATCCTGGCCTACACGCTGCCACTCTGGGTCGTGCCCATCGTCGCCATCGTCTCCCGCACGCTGCCCACACGGCCTGAGGTGACCGGCCTGGTCCTCGGCCTGGCCGGCCTCTTCCTCCTCCTCAATCCGGCCGCCATCGACTGGTCGTCGCCACAGGTGCTCATCGGATCCGCGCTGCTGCTGCTGGGCGCCATGGCGGGGGCCGCCGCGCTCGTCCACGTGCGCGCCCACCGCTGGCAGGGCACGCCGTTCGACGTCCAGATCTGGCAGCTGCTCGTCGCCGTCGTGCCCATGGTCATCCTGGCCGCCGTCCTGGAGCGCGACGAGTGGGCGACGGTCGACTGGGACCTGGGCACACTCCTCGTCATCCTCTACAGCGGTGCGCTGGCCACGGCCTTCGCCTTCTGGGCCAGCCAATCGATCGTGCGGGCCATCGGTCCCACGACCACGAGCATCGGCTACCTGGCCGTGCCCGTGGCCGGCATCCTGACCGGCGTGCTCATCCTCAGCGAGCCCGTCGGGCTGCTGGACATGCTCGGCCTCCTGGTCACGAGCGCCGGCATCATGGTCGTGCTGCGAGCCCAGCGTAGCTCGCCAGCAGCCTCGCCGGGCTCGGCCTCGGCGGGCAGCAACGGCGAGATGGACCGCCAGTTGGACGTCGTCCTCGCCGACGGCGCCGACCTGCCGGCACCGGGTTCAGCGCGGCACTGATCTCTCGGCGGGCGGCACGCCTCGCGGCGGACGGCACGCCACGGGGCGGGCAGCACTGACCTCGCGGCGGGCGATACCCTTGGGGTACATCGTCCATTCGAGGGGCAGTGCATGTCGATCCTGGGACCAGCCGAACTTGCTGCGCGCACCGAACGTGCCATCGCCCTCGTCCGCGCCACCTACCGCCACGAACCGCTCGAGTCGCCGCCGCTGCTCGTCGGCGACGTCAACTACTGGATCACCGGCGAGGATCCGGCGCGCATCCCCGTCGACTACTTCGAGGCTGGCGGCGGCGCCAGCCAGCAGGCCTTCCAGGAGGCCAAGATCGCCGCCCACCTGGCGACCTACGACGACATCTACGTGCCCTACCTGTTCCCCTGGTACGGGACCGTGGTCGTACCCTCGGCGCTCGGCTGCCCGATCATCTTCCAGCCAGGCGAGGAGCCAGCCGTGGAAGGCCCCGCCATCACGGAACCGGCACAGGTCGCCCGCCTCATCCCGCCGTACCCGGAGCGTGACGGCCTCATGCCTCGCGTGCTGGCCTGCATCGACCATTTCCGTGCGCATTCGGACCTTCCCGTCAGCTTCACGGACAACCAGGGTCCCCTGAACATCGCGCTCAACCTGGTGGGCCTCGAGCGTCTCATCATCTGGATGGCCGAGGAGCCGACGGTCGTCCACGAGCTCATGGACTTCTGCACGACCGTCCTCATCGACTGGCTGCGGCTGCAGAAGGAGCGCGCCGGGGCCCCTGCCGATGGCGGAGCCTTCCCACACCTGGTCCCGCTGCCGGATGGCGTCGGTGGGGTGTGGCTCTCCGACGACGACAGCACCGTCCTCTCGCCGCGGCTCTATCGCGAGTTCGTGGTGCCCTACAACGGTCGCGTCTTCGCTGCCTTCGGCGGCGGCACGTTGCACTACTGCGGCGATGGAGGCCACCAGCTGGAGAACTACCTGGCCACCGACGGCCTGGTGGGCGTCAACGTCTGGTGCATGGGCGAGTTCGAGCAGGTCTTCCGGGCCCAGACGGTCTTTGGTGAGCGCGTGGCGCTGATGGTCTGCGACTACACGCCCCTGGAGCCGGAGCCCTACTTCGCCGACCTCTTCGCCGGGCTCGACCCACGGGGCGTCATCGTGGCCACGTACCCCTCTCCCTCGACCGCGCTCCGCTATGGGGCCGGGCAGGTGGAGGCCGTGCGGCGCGATGCGGCGCATACGGGCCGGCGAGCCTGGGAGGTCATGCAGCGCCTCGCTGGCGGCGGTCGGGCTCGATGAATCCGCGCGAGCGCTTCGCAGCCGTCTTCCGCGGCCAGATCCCCGACCGCGTGCCGGTGACCCTCTTCATCCAGGACCAGGGTCACTTCATCAACCAGCTGCACCCGGACCTCGACCCCTGGGACTCGCTGGCCATCCAACTCAGGGCCATCGAGTTCCAGAAGGCGCTCGGCGCCGACGTCATGGCGCGCCTCCTGTTCGGGACGCTGGAACCCTTCCACTGGATGCTCCTCGGTGGGCTGGATGTGACGCGCTCCACGGACGACTGGCAGGTGGAGACGGTCGAGGAGCACGACGGACGAACGATGCTCCGGCGCTCCGTCGTCCACACACCCGGTGGCAACCTCGAGCAGGAGTACTCCATCGACGAGATCCGGCCTGGCACGCTCATGTACGCCTGCACCCGGAAACCCGTGCGCAGCCGGGCGGACCTGGAACTCGTGGCCGCCTACGAGCCCGGCATGCCGGACTGGTTCCCGGAGGCGGTGGCAGCGCGCGTCGCGCCCATCCGCGCGGCGGTCGGCGACGACGGATGGGTAGGCATCTGGGCGCCCCATGGCCCCTTCAACATGGCCTCCCTGATCGTGGACGAGCAGGAGCTCTACGCGCTCTTCTACGAGGACCCCGAGTACTACGTCCGACTCATGGAGGTCTCGCTGGCACGGGTGCGCGACTACACACGGGCCGTCGACGCGCCGGGCGTGGACATCCTCTTCATCGGCGGCAACGTGCCCGGCGGCTTCATCGGACGCCGCAACTACGAGCAGCACGTCCTCCCCTGGGAGGCACGCCACATCGCCTGGGCGCAAGCGGCGGGGACGCCGGCGGCCTACCACAACTGCGGCCAGATCCAGGCGCTCGTGGAGTCCTACAAGGAGCTGGGCGTGTCGGCCGTGGAGCCCTTCTCGCCGCCGCCCAAGCTGGGTGACGCGGATCTGGCGGCGTCCAAGCAGCTGGTGGGCGACGCCTACGTCATCATCGCCGGCGTGGACCAGGTGGATGTCATCCAGAAGGGCAGCGTGGACGACGTGCGGCGCGCGACAGAGGCGACGATGGCCGCGGGCAAACCCGGCGGCCGCTTCATCCTCCAGAACGCGGACTTCCTCGAGTACGGAACACCGCTCGAGAACGTCGAGGCCTTCGTGCAGACCGCCCTGGAGCACGCCGCGTACTGATCCCGTCACCCCGCTCCCTTGGAGGAGGCCCGCATGAGCAGACTCGTCGACCTGGCAGCCATCCCACCGCTGGAGATGCGGCCCGGCTCGGTCATCGCCCGCCGCATCGAGGGCGAGCGCATGACGATGGCCGTCTTCGAGCTGCAGCCCGGCGCCGTCGTTCCCGAGCATGAGCACCCCGCTGAGCAGATGGGCCTCTGCATCCGGGGCCAGCTCACGTTCACGGTAGGCGACGAGACGCGCACCATGGGACCAGGCGGGACGTGGAACATCCCCTCTGGCGTGCCGCATCGCGCGGAGGCGGGACCGCAGGGCGCTGTCGCGGTGGAGGTCTTCTCGCCCATCCGTGACGACTGGGATGCGCCGCTCCTGCCCTTGCAGCCACCCCTCTGGCCCAGCGACGGCTGACGCCGGCTGACGCGGGCAAGTCTCGCGCTCGTTCGGCGAATCAGCGCGCGCGGTGACCGTCCACCAGGCGGGCCACGGCGTCCACGACGCGCGGCAGAGCTGCCTCGACCGACGCAGAGAGGACCTCGCCAAGCTCCAGGTCAGCCACGCCGATGCCCACGGCCACGGCTCGCGGCGAGGCGCCGGTGAGCTCGCGCGCCAGGGCCAGCACCTCGTCTGCGCCCACGTGATGGGAGCTGGCACCCTGGTCGACAGGCTCCAGCCCTGGCAGCCTCGAGACGTCACCCGCCGCGCCTGCCCCCGCACTCAGCTCGCGGACGTCGATGGCGCCGGGCAGGCCGCGCATGTCGGCGTCCACGAAGATCACGAGCGACGCCGTGCCGATGTCCAGCGACAGCTCCGGTGTGAGCTGATAGGCCATCAGCACCTCGACCCCGGCGAAGCGCGGGTCGGCGGCAATCAGCTCCGCGGCGCGCACCCCGACGCCGTCGTCACGGCGCAGGGTGTTGCCGTAGCCGATGACGAGGACGGATCGGCGATCCATGATGGCGGCCTCGCCACCGGCGCCTAGCACCTACCGCTTGACGCGGTCGAGCACCTCCCCGTCCGCGGAGAGCAGCTGGATGTCCAGGGCCATGTTGCCGAGGGCGTGGGTCGAGCAGCTCAGGCAGGGGTCGTAGCAGCGGATGACCGCCTCCACCCGGTTGAGCATGGGCTCCTCGATCTTGCCGCCCTTGATGTGGTGGCGGGCCACCTGCTGCACGGAGCGATTCATGGCCATGTTGTTGTGTCCGGTGGCGATGACCAGGTTGACCCACTCCACGAGGCCGTTGTCATCCACCTTGTAGTGGTGCATGAGCGTGCCGCGCGGCGCCTCCGAGACGCCGATACCCTCGTTGCGGTTGATGCCAGCCACGGAGCGCACGTGCTTGGAGAGGATGTCCGGTCCGCGCAGGATCTGCTCGATCTTCTCGATCGCGTGCAGCGTGTCGATGAGCCGCGCGTAGTGGTAGTGGAAGGACGATCCGGCCACTCGCCCGACGCGCCAGCGGAACTTCTGGAGCTCCTCGTCCGCGCGGGGCGTGCCCGTGGCGTCCGCCACGTTGAGGCGCGCCAGCGGTCCCACTCGGTAGATGCCGTCCGGGTAGCCCATGGGCTTCCAGTAGGTCGACTTCAGGTACGACCATGGCTCCACGGCCTCGCCCACGTAGTCATTGAAGAGGCGCGGGTCCAGCCCATCGGCCAGCTTGTTGTTGTCAGCGTCCACCACGCGCAGCGAGCCACCGTAGTGATCGACGTTGCCCTTCTCGTCCACCAGGCCCATGAAGGCCGAGCGGAAGTTGCCGAAGGTGGCGGCCTCCTCCTCCCAACGCATCATGTCCGACTTGTACCAGGCGATGGCCCGCTCGCACTGAGCGATGGCCTCCGGCACGCCGGCCAGGATCTGGTCGCGGACCTCTGCCGTGAGCGGGCTGGCCACGCCGCCGGGCACGATGCCGGAGGGGTGGATGCGCTTGCCGCCCAGCAGCTCGATGATCTGTTGGCCCCACTTGCGCAGGCCGATGCCGTCGTGTGCCAGCTGCGGGTTCTTCTGCGCCACGGCCAGGATGTGGCGCACCGACGGATCGGCATCGAAGCCGAAGAGCAGGTCCGGCGAGGAGAGATGGAAGAACGACAGGGCGTTCGACTGGACGATCTGGCCCAGGTTGATGAGCCGGCGCAGGTCCGCCCCGGTGGGCGGTGGATCCACGGCCAGGATGTCATCGACCGCCTTGGCCGAGGCCACCAGGTGGCTGACCGGGCAGATGCCGCAGATGCGCGCCATGATGGCCGGCATCTCGTGGACCGGCCGGCCCTGGACGATGCGCTCGAAGCCGCGGAACTGCGTGACGTGGAAGTGGGCGTCCGTGACCTCACCCCGCTCGTCGAGCTGGATGGTGATCTTGGAGTGGCCCTCGATCCGGGTGACCGGATCGATGGTGATGGTTCGACTCATGGGTGGGGGGCCTCCGTCAGCGTCCGAACCGGGCACCGGCCGCCTCGGGGACGCGACCGGAGAGCAGGTCATCGAGCAGGGTGTAGATGAGGTCGGCTGACGGCGGGCAGCCCGGCAGGAAGACGTCCACCTTGATGACCTTGTGGACGGGCGTGGACATGGGCAGCAGGGCCGGCACCACCTGCGTGGGGATCTGGGCGTTGATGGTGACGTTCTCGCGGTAGGCGCGGTCCAAGAGCGGCGCCACCCCGATGGGGTTGCGCATGCCCGGCACGTTGGACGTCACGGCGCAGTCGCCGAAGGCCACGATCGTCTTGGTGTGCTCGCGGACCATCTTGATCTTATGAAGGTCGTCCTCGCTGGAGACGGCGCCCTCCACGAGACAGACATCCACCTCGTCTGGATAGTCCTTGAAGTCCACCAGTGGGCTGTAGACAAGGTCGGCGCGGCCGAAGATGTCCAGGATGCGCTCGTCCATGTCCAGGAGTGACATGTGGCAGCCGGAGCAGCCGTCCAGCCAGACCGTGGCGACACGGGGTTTCTTGCTCACAGCCCACGCTCCTCCCTGACGACCTTGAGCCACGGCAGGAATGGACGCCGGGACTTGCTGCCGGCCGCGACCGGGCGGCCCTTCTCGAAGAGCGCACCGGTGGGGCAGACCTGGACGCACTTGCCGCAGCTCGTGCAGGTCGTCGATTCGCCCCAGGGCGCACCCATGTCCGTCTGGACCCTTGTCTCCAGACCGCGGTGCATGATGTCCCAGGTGTGGGCGCCCTCGATCTCGTCGCAGACACGCACGCAGCGCAGGCACAGGATGCAGCGGTTGTGGTCGATGGCGAAGAGCTGGTGGCTGGCGTCGATGTCCACCTTGGGGTTGATGCGCGGCAGGTCGAAGTGCTTGACGCCCAGTTCATCCGCCATGTTCTGGAGCTCGCAGTGGTTGTTGGCCACGCAGACGGCGCAGACATGATTGCGCTCCATGAACATCATCTCGGTGATGGACTGTCGGTACTCGAGGAGCTTCTCCGAGTGCGCCGTGACCTCCATGCCCTCCGAGATCCGGGTCATGCAGGCCGCCGCCAGCTTCGGTGAGCCGGCGATCTCGACCATGCACAGGCGGCAGGCGCCGCGATCGCTGATGCCCTCGAGGTGGCAGAGTCCCGGGATGTCGATCCCGTTCTCCTCGGCCACCTCCATGACGGTCTGACCGCCCGTTCCGGCGACGTCCTTGCCGTCGATCGTGAGCGTGAAGACGTCGGTCATGCCACTACCTCGGCTGGTTGCTCGATGGTACAGACGCCGGCCGGGCAGACCTTGTCCACGATGTGGGCCATGTACTCATCCCTGAAGTAGCGCAGCGTGCTGAAGATGGGGTTGGGGGAACCCTGCCCGAGACCGCAGAGCGACATGCGCTGCACGATGCCCGCCAGGCGCTCCAGCTGGGCGAGGTCGTCCTCCGTGGCCTGGCCCTTGGTGATCTGGTCGAGGAGCATGTACATCTGCGTCGTGCCTACCCGGCAGGGTGTGCACTTGCCGCACGACTCCTCGCGGCAGAAGTCCTGGAAGTACCTGGCCACGTCCACCATGCAGGACGTGTCGTCCATGATGATCATGCCGCCCGAGCCCATGAACGAGCCGAGCTCGATGAGCGACTCGTAGGTGACCGGGGTGTCGAGGTGCTCGGCCGGGATGCAGCCGCCGGACGGGCCGCCCGTCTGCACGGCCTTGAAGGGACGGCCGTCGATGATGCCGCCGCCGATGTCGAAGATGATCTCCCGCAGGGTCATGCCCATGGGGACCTCGACAAGGCCGGTGTTGACGACGCGGCCGGCCAGGGCGAAGACCTTGGTGCCCTTGGACTTGCCGATGCCGATGGCGGCGTACTTGTCCGCCCCCTCACGGATGATCGTGGGCACGCTGGCCAGCGATTCCACGTTGTTGATGAGCGTGGGCTTGCCCCACAGGCCCTCCGTGGCCGGGAAGGGCGGGCGAGGCCGGGGTGTCCCGCGGCGGCCTTCGACCGAGGCGATGAGTGCCGTCTCCTCGCCGCAGACGAAGGCGCCGGCGCCGAGCCGGATCTCCACGTTGAAGCTCAGCGAGGTGTCCATGATCTTGTCGCCGAGGTAGCCGGCACGCTGCGCCAGCCGGATGGCCGTGCGCAGGCGGGCCACGGCCAGCGGGTACTCCGCGCGGCAGTAGATGTAGCCCTCGTTGGCGTGGACGGCGAAGGCCGCGATGGCCATGCCTTCCAGGACGCGGTACGGGTCGCTCTCCAGGACGCTGCGGTCCATGAAGGCGCCGGGGTCGCCTTCGTCGGCGTTGCAGATGACGTACTTCTTGTCGCCGGCCGCCTTGGCCACCGTCGTCCACTTGAGGCCGGTGGGATAGCCGGCACCGCCGCGACCGCGCAGGCCGCTCGCGGAGATCTGGTCGCGGACCTCTGCGGACGTCATCTCCGAGAGGACCTTCTGCAGCGCTCGATAGCCGCCCGTGGCGAGGTAGTCCTCGAGGCTCTCGGGGTCGACGAGGCCGAAGTTCTCCGTGGCCACGCGGACCTGCTTCTCGAAGAAGGGGCCCTGCGGCTGGCGAATGGCGCCCGGGGCGACCTCCTTGAGGGCCGCCACGATGGGCGCGACGGCATCCGGGGAGACGTGCTCGAAGAGCTGGCCCGTCTCCGCGATCTCGACAAGTGGCCCGGCCGCGCAGAGGCCCAGGCAGCCGACACGCTTGATGTTGATGTCGCCGACGTCCGCGGTCAGCTCAGCGAGGTGCGTCGTGATGTCGCTGGAGCGGCCGCTGATACAGCTGGCGGCCTCGCAGACGCGCGCCGTGGCGCGCGCCCTGGCGGGGCTGGCGCCGATGGTGATGGTGCGGTGCTTGGTGGGAGTCGTCGCGGCCGTGCTGTCGCTCACATCGCCTCCAGTGCTGCCATGAGCTCATCCACCCTGGCCTTGCCCTGCATCTCACCGTCCACGACGACCGCGGGCGCCAGGCTGCAGGCGCCGATGCAGCGTGCCGTCAGCAGCGAGATCTTGTTGTCCGCCGTCGTCTCCTTGGGCCTGATGCCGAGGCGCTCCTTGAACTGCCCGAGGATCTCGCTGGCGCCGTTGATGTAGCAGGCCGTTCCGGTGCAGACGACGCAGGTGTGGTCGCCCTGCGGCTTGAGGGTGAAGAACGAGTAGAAGGTGGCCACACCGAAGACCCGCGAGTGGGGCACGCCAAGGGTGTCACCGACGAAGCGGAGAGCCTCACTGTCCAGGAAGCCGAAGGCCTCCTGTGCGGCATGCAGGGCTTCGATGAGCGCCTCAGGACGATCGCCCATGCGGCGCATGCGCGTGGACACGATCTTCCAGCGCTTGTCATCGTTGGGCAGGGCCGGCTTGGTATACGGGATCGGCATGCGTGCCTTTCGGGTTCGACTGGATGGACGGCCGGGACCTGCGCGCCAGCCAGTACCCGATACGGGACCTGGCGGGGGCCCACAGGTCGTGCCTGTCAATCATAGGCAGGCACCACGGCGCGCCGTGGTGCCCATCGGCCCGTTTCACACGGGCCGCGTGGCCATCGGCCAGGTGAGCGACCTGCCGATGGTCACCGACGGACGGGACGTGGGTCACGGCCGAGGCGCTCCGAGACCACGCGACCGACTACTGGTAGGCGGTCTCGCGGATGGTGTCCACCATGGCCCAGAAGTTCTCCAGGGGCGTGTCCAGCTGGACGTGATGGGTGGGCCCCAGGATGAGCCCGCCGCCCCGGCCGATGGTCTCGACGCGCAGGCGGATCTCGGCGGCGACGTCGGCCGGTGAGCCGAAGGGTAGGGTGCCCTGCTCGTCGATGCTGCCCCAGAAGAGCAGGCGGTCGCCGTAGTCACGCTTGAGCTCGGCCGGGTCCATGCAGGCCGGCTGCACCGGGTTGAGGACGTCGATGCCGATCTCGATGAGGTCGGGGATGACCTCGCGCACGTCGCCGTCGGTGTGGTAGGCCACCAGCAGGTCGGGCTTGATGGCCTTGACGCGGCTGACCAGCTCCGCCATGCGCGGCTTGAAGAAGCGCCTCCAGGTGTCCGGGGCGATGAGCATGCCCCGCTGCGAGCCGATGTCGTCGCCGGTCCAGAGCATGTCCACGCCCATCGAGACGAGCCGCTCGGCGGCCGCCAGGTGGTAGCGGAAGGGGATCTCCAGGATGCGCTCGGCGAGGTCGGGGTCGATGAGCAGGTCCATGAGCAGCCGCTCGTAGCCGCGCAGCGCCCAGGCCGTCTCCCAGATGGTCGTGACCGTCACGCCCACGATCCAGTACTCGTCGCCGTACTCGCGGATGACGCGCTCGGAGTCGTGGTATAGCTCCGGGCGATGCGGGTCGGGCGGCCGGTAGGAGTCGATGGCCCCGTCCTCGGCCAGCGGGAAGCCCACCATCTCCGTGTAGTGACCCGTCCCGAAGGGCGTCTCGTAGGGATGCTCCTGCCAGGTGACACCCCACTCGTCGGTGTAGGTCCCGTGCCCCTGGTAGTAGGAGTTGGCCCAGCCGACCGAGGTCAGGATGAGGTCCGACTCGATGGCCCGCTCGAGCTCGTAGGTATTGCCACCACCGTGCGGGTTGTGCTCGCCGCCGCGGGCGATGTTGAGCATGCCCCGCACGCCGAGGTCCGCCCGGAGTCGCTCGGCGAACTCCGGCGTGAAGCTGATCTGCATGGGGCAGCGATCGGGCACCTCGCGGGCGAGGGCCATCGCCACCCGGTCGCGGTGGCGCATCGTCAGGCGCTCGCGGCGAGCAGCTCCTTGGCCACGTTGGCGGCGGTCGCGGCGTCCTTGGCGAAGCCGTCAGCGCCGATCTCAGCCGCGAACTCATCGGTCACGGGCGCCCCGCCGACCAGGATCTTGGCCTTCGGATCGGCCGCCCGGATGGCAGCCACGGCATCACGCATGCCGACCATCGTGGTGGTCAGGAGCGCGCTGATGCCGACCACGTGGGCCTTGTGCTCGGTGGTTGCCGCGGCGAAGGCTTCCGGTGCCACGTTGGTGCCCAGGTCCACCACCGCGAAGTTGGCGCCCTTGAGCATCATGCCCACCAGGTTCTTGCCGATGTCGTGGAGGTCGCCCTTGACGGTGCCGATGACGGCCGTGAACTCGGGCGCCATGCCGCTGGCCGCGAGGAGCGGCTCCAGCAACACGCTGGCCTCCTTCATGGCGTGGGCGCTGATGAGCATCTCAGGCACGTAGACGCCCTCGTTGCAGGCGAACTTGCGGCCGACCTCGGTCATGGCGGTCGTCATGGCGCCCAGGATCACGTCGGGAGAGATGCCCGCGTCGATGGCCTCCTGCGTCAGGCTCACGGCCGACTTGCGGTCACCGGCCTCCACGGCCGCGGTCAGCGCATTCAGGTCCACCATCGTCCCTCCACCTCCTCGCATCGCTTGTCCCGGTCACCCGGCAGCATCGGGCTGCCGTCTCTCATCCGTGATGGGCCGGATGGCCCGCTGGCAAGGTCGGACCGGCCGAAAGAGCGGCCGACGCGTGCGCTCGCATCATGACAGCCGCAGGCGCATCCACCAGGCCAAGCGCGCACCGGCCTCCAGCCGCCGTGCCCGGCCATCGGCCTGGGCCGAGACCAGGTCGTCGTGCGCCGACGTGGTGGGCTCCAGGGCGACCTGCTCGCAGGGTGGCCCACCGGGCGGCCAGCCACCGTACGAGAGCCAGATGCCCAGCACGGGCGCGAAGTCGCGGTCCCAGTCGATCTCGAGGCGCGCCCCATCCGGCGCTGCGGCCGTCACGGGCGCGGGCGCGTCTGCGTAGAGCTTGGCCGACCAGCCCAGGCCTGTGTGCACCCGGGACAGGTCGATCGGCGCGACACCCGCCGGCGTGGCCACGGGCCAGCCGGCGCGCGCCGGCAGGTCGATGCCTGACTGCGATGTACGCACGACCTCGGTCACGCCGGGCAGCTCGAGGCGGCAGCCGGGCTCCAGGCGAAAGACAGGGTGCTGTGACCAAAGCAGCGGCTGGGCTCGGTCGGAGACGCTCAGCAGCTCGTACTCGGCGAGCACGGTGCGTTCGTCGGCGAAGGAGAGGCGGCGCGAGAGCCGATAGGGCCAGCGCGGCACGCTCCAGGTGTGGGTCACGGCACCGCCGGACTCGTCCACGGCCAGGTAGGCCCCCCGGCCCCACTGGTCACCGTGGTCGCGCAGTGGCGCCGCAGCCGGGTCGAGCGGATCGGGGCAAGGCGCCACCGTGGGCAGGCATTCATCCCAGCCGAACGACTCACGCCCGCCGAAGACGACGTCCTCGGCCGACCAGGCCATGCCCTCGGCCTCCGAGGGTGGCGTGTTCTGCAGGAGCCACTCGCGACCGCGGGCGAGGTCGCGCAGCGAGACCACGCGGGCGCCCACCTCGGCCACGACCTCCAGGGCCACCGCGGAGGTGGCCAGCCGCAGGGACGACCAATCGCCCCAGGTGCCGTGGCTGATCTCGACCTGCGTCATGCCGTCCTGACGCTCAGGCGGCCAGGGCCACGCGCGTGCGGGCACGCTCAGCACGCGACTGGCGCCACTGTGCCAGCGCCACGGCCGCGATGAGCAGCACGCCGAGCGCGACGCGCTGATAGAAGGTGCTGACACCGACCAGGTTCATGCCGTTGTTGAGGACGCCCACGAGCAGCACGGCCAGGACGGTACCCACGATGGTGCCCTTGCCGCCAGCCGTGGCTGCGCCACCCAGGAAGACGGCGGTGATGGCCTGCAGCTCCAGCCCCACGCCGTTGATGGGGTTGCCGGAGGTCGTGCGGGCCGCCAGCAGGACGCCGGCCAGGCCGGCCGTGGCGCCCGAGAGGACGTACATGCCGATCTTGGCCCGGGTGAGGTTGATGCCCGCCAACCGGGCCGCCGTGGCATTGCCGCCGATGGCGTAGACGGTCCGGCCGAAGTCCGTGTACTTCATGATCACGTGGAAGATCACTGCCACGACCAGGAAGATGATGAAGAGGATGGGGACGCCGGTCCAGTCGCGTCCGCCCAGTTCTGGCAGCGGCAGCTCGGCTGCCACGCGGCCAGTGCCCAGCCAGGTGAAGTCCGGCTGTGTCACGACACCCACCGGCTTTCCTTCCGGTGCCACCAGGAAGGCGAGGCCCGCGAAGGCTGCCAGGGTCCCCAGGGTGGCGATGATGGGGTTGACCTTCAGCTTCGTGACGATGAGGCCGTTGACGACGCCGAGCGCCATCCCGGTGGCGATACCCACGATGAGCGCGCCGAGCATCGAGCCCTGCACGAAGGGGATGGGGATCTCGAAGTCGCCCGGCATGAACACGGAGCCGTAGACGATGGCCGTCGCCGCGGTCACCGAGGCCACTGAGGCGATGGAGCCCACGGAGATGTCGAGCATGCCGGCCACGATGACGACGGTCTCGCCCAGTGCCAGCAGACCGACGATCACGATCGACTGGCTGAGGCTGTTCATGAGGTTCTGCCAGGACAGGAACAGCGGCTGCAGATAGATGACGATGGCCACGATGAGGATGAGGGCGAGGACGAGCGAGAGGTTGTCCACGCCGACCGTGTTGACGACGCGCTTCAGCGTGCTGACGTCCTCGTCGGCCGCAAGGCGGGCGCTGCCGCGTGGCGCGCCGCCCGGGGCCTGCTCCGGCGCCGGCGCGACCGGCTGCGTCTCGCTCATCTGATCTCCCCTCCAGCCGCGGCCGCCTCGCGCGCGGCCCGCCCTGTGCTGAGGTGCTCGTGCATGGCCAGCTCGAGCACCTGCCGTTCCGTGGTCCCCGGTCCGGGCAGCTCGCCGGTGATGCGGCCGCCCTGCATGACGTAGATGCGGTCGGACATGCCCAGGATCTCGGGCAGGTCCGATGAGATGAACATGATCGCCAGGCCGGCGTTGGCCAGCTCGTCGATGAGCCGGTAGATCTCCGCCTTGGCGCCCACGTCGATGCCGCGCGTGGGCTCATCGAGGATGAGCACCTTGGGCCGCGCCGCCAGCCAGCGTGCCAGCACGACCTTCTGCTGGTTGCCGCCGGAGAGCTTGCCCACCTCCTGGTCCAGGGAGGGCGTGCGCACGTTGAGCCGTTCCACGTAGTCCGCGCCGATGCGGCGCTCGGTGCGCCGCTGCACGATCCGGAAGCGGGTCAATCGCCGCAGGATGGCCAGGGTGGTGTTCTCCAGGACGCTGCGGATGAGCACCAGCCCTTCCCGCTTGCGGTCCTCCGGGGCGAAGCCGATGCCGTGCGCGATGGCGGCGCTGGGGGAGTGCAGGTCAAGCTCCCTGCCGTCGACGTTGACGGTGCCTGAGGTCTTGGGTAGCTCCCCGAAGATGACCTTGGCCAGCTCGCTTCGGCCGGCACCGACCAGCCCCGCGAAGCCCACGATCTCGCCGGCGTGGATCTCGAAGGAGACGCCGCGGTGCCAGTCGCTGCGGATGTCGTCGACCTTCAGGACGACTCGGTCGGTGGCCGCCGGATGTCGGTCGAAGACCTCGCCCAGGTCGCGACCGACCATGTTGCGCACGATCTCGTCCTCGGTCAGGCCGGCCGCCTCGCGCACCGTGACGAGTCGGCCATCGCGCAGGATGGCCACGCGGTCGGCCAGGCGCAGGATCTCGTGGAGTCGATGGCTCACGTAGATGATGGCCACGCCCTCCGAGCGCAGGCGGCGCACCAGGGCGAAGAGGCGCTCGACCTCCTCGTCCGTCAGCGACGAGGTGGGCTCGTCGAGGGCCAGGATGCGCATCCGCGACTTCACGGCACGCATGATCTCGACGAGTTGGCGCTGGGCGGAGGAGAGCTCGTCGCCCATGCGACCGCGAGGCAGGGCCCGCTCGAAGCCGTATTCGACGAGCTCCCGGTCCACCATCTGGTTGAGCGACCGGCGGTCGATGAACGGGCCACGGCGGGGCAGCTCGCCGGCGAAGATGTTCTCGGCCACGTCCACGCCTGGGATGATCTCGGGCTCCTGGTAGATGACGCGCACGCCGGCGGCGCGGGCCTCGCGCGGGTTGGCGAAGCGGAGCGGCTCGCCGTCGATGGTGAGGGTGCCCGCGTCCGGCTGGTAGTCGCCGTTGAGGATCTTGAGCAGGGTGGACTTGCCGGCGCCGTTCTCGCCCAGGAAGGCCAGCACCTCTCCGGGCCGCACGTCCAGCGAGACGTCCTCGAGAGCCTGGACGTTGGGGAAGGCCTTGCTGACGTGGCGGATCTCGAGGACGCCGGAGCCGCCCGTCAAGGCTGCTGCGGCGGCGTCGGGAGGCGCGGTCAGGGTCATGGGTTCACCCCGTGCAGGTCGAGGGCAAGAGCGCGGGGCCCGAGCTGAGGCCCGGACCCCGCGCGCCGATCGATCGCTCTACTGCGAGCAGTTGGCCAGGGAGACCTCGTTGAAGACGTCCGCGTAGGTCGTGGCGTCGACGATGGTCGTGGGGGCGACGGTGAACTCCGGAAGCGCCTCCCCGTTCACGACGTTGTTGTAGAGGACTTCCGCAGCGGCGGCTCCGACATCGAGGCCGGAGATGAACAGGGCGGCCTTGAAGCCGCTGGGCTGCTCGGCGGCCCAGAACTTGCAGGCCTCATAGGCGCCGAGGCCGACGCCGATGATGTTGTCGGGCGAGACGCCCTGGGTGGCCAGTGCGTTCAGGGTGCCCAGCACGCCCTCGTCGTTGCAGGCGAAGACGACCCAGTGGGTCACGTCCGGATGGGCGGTGATGACCGGGCCGGCCGCATCCTGCGCCGACTGTGTCTCACCGGTGTAGGGGACCTGGAAGATCGACTCGGCGGCGACGCCGGCGTCGAGCATGGCCTGCTTGGAGGCATTGGTGCGGTCCTCGCAGACCGACAGCGTCTGGACCTCGGTGGAGAGGACGCCGAGCACGACCGACTCATCCTCGAGCCAGCCACCCTCGGTCAGCAGGCGAGCCGCTTCCGCGCCGACCTTGGCGCCCATGTCCGGGCCGCTGAAGCCGACGAAGGGGACGGGGTTGCCCTCGGAATCGACGATGCCGTCGTCCGTGGCCACGAGCGCCACGCCGGCCGCCTTGGCGGCGTCGGAGATGGCCGGGCCGATGGTCTGGTCGGGCACGGTGATGGCGATGCCCTTGGCACCGGCCGAGATGGCGTCGTTCACGAGGCTCACGCCGAGGCTCGGGTCGAGCTTGGCGTCCGCCTTGAGGGCCGTGGCACCGAGCTCGGTGGCCTTGGCCTCGAACGAGGTCTGCAGGTCGATGAAGTACTGCTGGTCGGCGCTCTTGTTGATGACGTAGAGGAGCGGCGCCTCTTCCTGGGCCGCAGCCGGCAGTGCGCCGAGGGTCAGGAGAGCGGCAGCGCCGAACGTCACGAGCGCCTTCTTGGTGCGGGAGTCAACCACGTGGAACCTCCGGGTGCGTAGTGGGGATGCCTCACGGACAGTCAACGGACGGTCTCTGGTGCGGGTCCTCCTCCTTGTGCTCCTCGCCCACGGGGCTCCATCGCCCGCGTGGTATCAAAGGTACGATTGGTCATGACCAATCGGCCGGACTGTATTACAGTCGCCGGTGAAGGGCAAGCCGTGACAGGGCCGTCCGTCACCACGACTGCGGCCATCCGGGGCCCGTCGCCCGATGACACGAGAGGAGACTAGCCGATGGCATGGGCCGGCACACGTCGGGCGCGGCGGGAGCCGCTCCGATCGTGATGGAGCTGCCTGCGCGACCCGCTGAGCAGCGCGACCTGGCCGTGGCAGCCTGGTCCGAGCTCGTGGTCATCGACACCTACGCCGTCCCCGAGCCCGACTGCAACCCGCTCTTCCTCGAGCAGCGCGTCTACCAGGGCTCATCGGGTCGCGTCTATCCGAACCCTGTCACCGACCGGGTCTCCGACACCCCGGAGCCGCGCGCCTGGCAGGCCATCCATCTCGAGAACGAGCATCTGCGCGTCATGCTGTTGCCGGAGATCGGCGGCCGCATCCACGTCGTCCAGGACCGCCACACCGGCTACGACATCGTCTACCGCCAGAACGTCATCAAGCCCGCGCTGGTCGGCCTGCTGGGTCCCTGGATCTCGGGGGGCATCGAGCTCAACTGGCCCCAGCATCACCGCCCGTCCACCTTCATGCCCGCCGACTGGGCCATCGAGCGCCTGCCCGACGGTGGCGCCGTGGCCTGGTGCTCGGAGCACGAGCCGACCGAGCGCCTGAAGGGCATGCATGGGGCGACCCTGCGGCCGGGTTCTTCCGTGTTTGAGCTGCAGGTGCGACTCACCAACCGCACGCCGCTCGTACAGACGTTCCTGTGGTGGGCCAATGTGGCGGTGCGCGTCCACGATGAGTACGAGGCCTTCTTCCCGCCGGACGTGAGCTACGTGGCCGATCACGCCGGGCGCGCCATGTCCACGTTCCCCGTGGCCCGCGGACGCTACTACGGCGTCGACTACGGGGCACGCTCGGCCGCGCAGGCCGATCTGCGCTGGTACCGCAACATCCCGGTGCCCACGTCCTACATGGCCATGGGCACCGACCGCGACTTCTTCGGCGGCTACGACCATGCCGCCGGTGAGGGCTATGTGCACTGGGCCGACCACGCCATCTCGCCGGGCAAGAAGCTCTGGACATGGGGCGACCATGCCTTCGGCCATGCCTGGGACCGCGAGCTGACCGACGCTGACGGGCCGTACGTGGAGCTCATGGCCGGTGTCTTCACGGACAACCAGCCCGACTTCTCGTTCCTGCTGCCCGGCGAGATCCGGACCTTCCGGCAGCACTGGTATCCCATCGTGGGCACTGGCCCCGTGCACGAGGCCAACCTCGACGTAGCGGTCAGCCTGGAGCGCTCAGAAGCCAGGGCCCGGGTCGGCGTCGCGGCCACGCGGGACCTTCGTGGCGCGGTCGTCACCCTCTCCGCAGGCGGAGCGACCATCGAGGAGCGCACCGTCGACCTGGCCCCCGACCGGCCTCTCCTGGCAGACATCGACCTGGCTCCTGGGATCCCCACGACCGACCTGCGCCTGGCGGTGTGCCACGACGGTCGCGAGCTTCTCGCGTACCAGCCCGCAGACCGGTCGCAGCGCGAGCCACCGGCCCCGGCCACGGAGCCTCCGCCGCCCGATCGCATCACCTCGCTCGAAGAGCTCTACCTCACCGGCCTGCATCTGCAGCAGTACCGCCACGCCACGCGCCGGCCGGAGGCCTACTACCAGGAAGCGCTGCGGCGCGATCCCGGTGACAGCCGCTGCAACACGGCCATGGGCGAGTGGCACCTGCGCCGCGGCGAGCTGCCGGCCGCGGAACGCCACCTGCGGGCTGCGCTGGCGCGCCTGACCGCACGCAACGCCAACCCACGCCACGGCGAGGCCAGCTACCTGCTGGGCCTCGTCCTGCGGCTGCGGGGCGACCTGGCTGGGGCCGATGAGGCCTTCGGCAAGGCCAGCTGGGACGGCGCCTTCGCGTCCGCCGCCGACACCGCGCGGGCGGAGATCGCAGCTCTCAGGGGCGACATCCCGCGAGCCATGGCGTTCCTCGAGGGGGCCCTTTCGACCAACGCCGCAGAGCCGGCAGCGCTGGGCCTCAAAGCATCGGCGCTGCGCCGCTCCGGCCAGCTCGAGGCGGCGCGGGTCCACGTGGCGGCCATGCTCGCTTCCGACCCGCTCGATATCCGGGCCCTCCACGAGCGGGCCCTCCTCGACGGGGACGGCGGGCCGCTCCCCGGAGGCAGCCAGACGGCCCTCGACCTGGCCCACGACGAAGCCCGCGCCGGACTGCTCGCCGAAGCCGTGGACGTGCTGCATCGTGCCGTGGCAGCCGGTGCCGACCGCGGCACGGAGCCCCTCCTCCACTACACGCTGGCCTGGCTGGAGTCGCGGCGCGGCGCTGAGGCTGCGGCGGCTGTCCACCTGGCCCGTGCCGGGGCCGCGCGACCGGACTACGTCTTTCCCGCCCGCCTCGAGGAGATCGCCGTACTCGAGTGGGCCCTCGGGCGCGACAGCAACGATGCACGGGCGCGCTACTACCTCGGCAACCTCCTCTACGACCGACGCCGGTACCGGGAGGCCATCGTCTGTGGCGCGAGGCTGCGCGACTGGAGCCCGGCTTCCCGACCGTGCACCGCAACCTGGGCATCGCTGAGTTCAACGTGCTGCGCCGGCCCGAGCGCGCGCGGGCCGCCTACCGGCGCGCGCTGCGCGCGAACCCGTCGGACGCGCGTCTCCAGTACGAGTACGACCAGCTGCGCAAGCGGCTCGGGGACGCGCCGGCGGCCCGGCTGCGGGACCTGGAGGCACGACGGGAGTTGGTGCTCCTGCGCGACGACCTGACCGTGGAGTTCGTGACGCTGCTCAACCGGGTCGGGCGGCATGCCGGTGCCGCCGCGCTCCTGGGCGCCCGTCGCTTCCACCCCTGGGAAGGCGGGGAGGGCCTGGTCTCCGGACAGTGGGTCGTGGCCCACCGGGAGCTGTCGCGTGCTGCGTTGCGCGAGGGTCGGGCGGCGGAGGCCGCGGATCTGGTGCGCACAGCCATGGACTACCCCGCGAACCTCGGCGAAGGCAAGCACCTGCTGACGGCAGAGAACGAGCTGCAGCTGCTGTTGGGGCACTGCCTCGCGGCGAGCGGGGATGGGTCCGAGGCCCGGGAGTGGTGGACACGGGCCGCCGCCCCACAGGGCGACCCTGACGCGCCCGCTGCCGATGGACCTTATTGGCAGGCACTGGCGCTCCGCGAGCTGGGCAACGCCGATGCCGCGGAAGCGCGCCTGAGGGCCCTCCTCGCGACGGCCCGCCGGCAGGCCACGTCCGAGGTGCGCATCCCCTACTTCGCCACCTCGCTCCCGACCCTCCTGCTCTTCGACGACGACCTCAGCGCGCTTGCCCACGTGGAGGCGCGCTACCTGGAGGGCTTGGCACTCCTGGGGATGGGCCGGGCACGCGCGGCCGGGACGCGCTTCGCGGATGTCCTCGCGGCGCGCCCTGAGCACCTCGAGGCCGCGCTGCGGTTCGCGGAGATGGCTCTGGACTGAGCGGCCAGTCCGGCCCGCGCGCGGCGCGGGTGTGTCACCTGCAGGCCGGGACCAAGTGCCGGTTGGATCAGTCCTGTGGCTCGGGCACCGGCGCCCTGCCTCCCAGCTGTGCGGAGAGCTGGCGCGAGGCCGCCAGTAGCGGTCCGCGGAGTTGCTCCAGGTAGTCGAGCGTGAAGCGCGTGGCGGGCCCGGAACAGCTGATGCCCATGCGCACGGGCGTGTCTCGCTCGAAGACCGGCACGGCGATGCAGCGCATGTCGTCGTGCATCTCGCGATCGTCGATGGCGTAGCCGCGCTCCCTGATGTGGCGCAGCTCCCGGCGCAGGACCTCCGGCTCTGTGATCGTGCGGGCCGTGAGTGCCGGGAGGCCGGCCGCGATGACGGCGTCGACGCTCTCGGCGCCCTGGAAGGCCAGGAGCGCCTTGCCGATGGACGTACAGTGGAGGCTGCTTCGGTCCCCGACCTGGAAGTCCACGGCTACGATGCGAGTGCCCTTGACCCGCTGCACGAGCACCGTCTCCATGCCGTCGAGCATGGCCAGGTGGATGCCCTCGCCGGACGCACCGGAGAGCTGCTCCAGGGTGACCCTGGCCAGCCGCATGACTTCGTCGTCGGCCAGCAGGTTCCGGCTCAGCGAGACGACACGGTAGCTGAGCGAGTAGTGCCGCGAGTGGTCGTCCTGGCGGACGTAGCCGGCCGCCAGGAGGGTGGCCAGCATCCGATGGGTGGCGCTCTTGTTCAGGCCGGCGCGTTCGGCGACCTCGGACAGCGCCAGGGCGCGAGGTTCCGCGGCCACGGCCTCCAGGACACGCAACGCCTTCAGGGCCGTCGAGCTTGCCGACTGGCTCGCAACGCGGCGCGTGTCGACTACCGGCATGTCCGTTCCGGAAACGGCTGCGGCGGTCCTGACATGCGAGACAGTCTGACATACGCGTCGAGGGCCGCACAGCGCTTGACGACCGGCGTAAGATGCAACATGGTTCCAGCATATACGAAGCCGTTGCAGTATGTGGAACAGAGGAGACCCAGATGCGGATGCTCGTCGCCGGTGAATGGTGCGACGCCTCGGACGGTGCGACCATCACGGTCCTGAACCCAGGCACCCGCGCCGTCATCGACCAGGTCCCCGATGCCACCGACGAGGACGTCGACCGAGCCGTGGCGGCGGCGCAGGACGGCCGGCGTGCCATGCAGCTCATGCCGGCCCACGCCCGGGGCGCCGCCCTCATCGAGGCCGCCCGGCGACTGGACGCCGATCGCGAGGCCATCGCTCGGCGGCTGGCCGAGGAGAACGGCAAGCCCATCCGCCAGACGCGGGGCGAGGTCGATGCCTCCGTGCGTATCCTGCGCGGTTTCGGGGAGGAGGCCAAGCGCCTCTTCGGCCGGCAGGTGCCCATGGATGCCGTGCCCGGGGCGGAACGTCACGTGGCCATGGTCATCCGGCAGCCCATCGGCGTGGTAGCCGCCATCGTGCCCTTCAACTACCCGCTCGAGCTCTACGCGCACAAGGTGGCCGCGGCGCTGGGCGCTGGCAACGCCGTCATCGGCAAGCCGCCCAGCGACTGCCCGCTGACGCTCCTGCGTCTGGCGGAGATCCTGCAGGACTCAGGCCTGCCGACCTCGGCACACCAGATGCTCACCGGCAGCGGAGCGCGCCTCGGGCCGCGGCTGGCCGCCAGCGCCGGTGTCCAGCTCGTCACGCTCACGGGCAGCGTTGAGACGGGCGTCCAGCTGGGCAAGATCGCCGCCGAGCACATGAAGCCCTTCCACGCCGAGCTGGGAGGGAACGATGCCTCCATCGTCTGCGCCGACGCAGACCTCGAGCTGGCCGCCCGGGCCATCCTGCTGGGCCGCCTCGCCCGCGGCAACGGCCAGATCTGCTGCTCGGTGAAGCGGGTCCTGGTGGACCGCCGCGTGGTGGCCGACTTCACCCGCGAGCTGGCCGAGCAGGCCGCGCAGCTCGTGGTCGCCGACCAGCTGCGCGAAGACAGCGACGTCGGCCCGCTCATCAGCGAGGCAGCGGCCGCCGAGGTCGTGGAGCGCGTGGCAGAGGCCGTGCGTGCCGGTGCCACCCTTGTCGCCGGGGGCACCAGGGACGGAGCCTTCATGGCGCCCACGATCCTGGCCGACGTGCCCCTCGACGAGCGGCTCTTCTGCGAAGAGACGTTCGGCCCGGTCGTGCCGATCGTGGCCTTCGACAGCCTCGACGAGGCCATCGGGATCGCCAACGACTCGCCCTACGGCCTGCAGGCCGCCGTCTTTACCCGGGACCTCGAGACGGCCATGAACGTGGCCTTCCGCCTCGAAGCCGGTGGCGTCATCGTCAACTGGGGTTCGGCGGTGCGCTCGGAGAACCTGCCCTTCGGCGGCCTGAAGATGAGCGGTCACGGCCGTGAAGCCATCCACGACACGATGTTGTCGATGACCGAGCAGAAGGCCATCCTCTTCCACGACGTCCTGGCCGTGGGTTCGCAGGGCACGGGCGGCCGCGAATGAGCGATGCGCCGCGGATCCGGATGGAGGGCATCTCCAAGCGCTACGGAGCGGCCCTTCGCCCTGCGGGACGTGGGGTTCATGGCCGGGTCGGGCGAGATCCACGCCCTGATCGGTGAGAACGGTGCTGGCAAGTCGACGCTCGTGCGGGTCCTCTCCGGGGCCGTGCCTGCCGATGCCGGCGCCATGCAGGTCGACGGTGTCGCCTATCACCCGCGCTCACCCCACGATGCCCGTGACCAGGGCATCCGTGCCGTCCACCAGGAGTTCAGCCTGGTCCCGCAGCTGAGCGTGGCGGAGAACCTGCTGCTCGGGGAGTTGCCGACGCTGGCCCCGGGCATCGTGGACTGGGCGACCGCACATCGGGAAGCCGGCGAGAGCCTGGCGGCGCTGGACTTCGAGGGTATCGATACCCATCTGCGCGTGGATCACCTGGGCGTCTCACAGCGGCAGATGGTGGAGATCGCCAAGGCCCTGCGAGGCACCCCCCGCCTGATCATCCTCGACGAACCGTCGGCGGTCCTGTCCAACAAGGAGCTGGAGCGCCTCTTCGCCGTCCTGCGGGCCTTCCGCAAGGATGGCGGAACCGTTGTCTATGTGTCCCACCGCCTGGACGAGGTGCTGCGCATCTCTGACCGCATCACGGTCCTCAAGGATGGCGAGCGGGTGGGCACCGTGGAGACCGCCGCGGTCGGCGAGCAGGAGCTCATCCGCATGATGGTCGGGCGGCCCCTGAGCGAGATCTACCCGGCACGCCAGCGCCCGCCGGTCAGCGAGCTGCTCACGCTCGAAGGCCTCAGCGGACCCGGATTCGACCACGTGGACCTGGCACTCGGGACCGGCGAGGTCGTGGGCCTCTTCGGGCTGGTCGGCGCTGGGCGCACGGAGCTGGCGCGGGCCATCTTCGGCGCCGCGCGGCTGAGCTCGGGAGGCATGTCGCTCGATGCGAGGCCTTACCGGCCACGATCGCCAGCCGATGCCCTCCGGGCAGGCGTGGCGATGCTCGGAGAGGAGCGCGGACGGGACGGGCTGGTCATGCCGGCCAGCGTCCTGGACAACCTGACCCTGGCGTCGCTCGGCCAGCTGAGCCGCTTCGGAGTGATCCGCCGGCGGCAGCAGAAGGAAGCCGCGAGCGGCCAGGTCGAGGGCCTGGACATCCGGCCGCCGGCCCTCGGTCGCACCGTGCGCATGCTCAGCGGCGGAAACCAGCAGAAGGTGGTCTTCGGGAAGTGGCTCATCCGCGGGGCACGCGTACAGATCCTCGATGAACCCACGCGCGGCGTGGACGTCGCGACCAAGGTCCAGATCTACCAGATCATCGCCGACCTGGCCGACCGCGGGCTGGCGGTCCTGCTCATCTCCTCCGACCTGCCGGAGATCATCGGCATGAGCGATCGCATCATCGTCATGCGCCACGGTCGCGTGGCCGGCGAGGTGGCCGGCCGCCGAGGCCACCGAGGAGCGGCTGCTGGCCATCGCATCCGGGATCGTGGGGATGGCCGCATGAGCGGCCCGGGGAGCGGCGCGGGTAGCGCGGGGAGCAGCACGAGCAGCCCGGGCATGCGCGGCAGCGAGGATCTCCCGACCGGCCCTGCGAGCCTGGGCAGCCACCTCACATCGCGCCTCGGATCGCGCGGTTGGCTGGACCTGGCGCTCCCGGTCGTGTTCCTGGTCCTCCTCGTGTTCGCGGCCGTGTCGTCAGACACCTTCCTGACCGAGAACAACATCAGCAACCTCCTGCGCCAGATCGTCATCAACGGGCTGCTGAGCCTGGGGATGCTGGTGGTGATCCTGTCGGGTGGCATCGACCTCTCGGTCGGCGCGGTCGTCGCCCTGAGCGCCATCCTCGTCGGCGTGCTCATGGAATCGATGCCCATGCCCGTGGCGATCCTGCTCGCCGTCAGCGCGGCGGCGGTGGTGGGCCTCGTGAACGGCGGCATCATCGCCCGCTTCAAGATCGCCCCGTTCATCATGACCCTGGGAACGCTCTCCGCGGTGCGCGGCCTCGTCTACGTCATCTCGGAGACGCCCGTCGTCTACGACGACCCGGATTTCCTGCGCATCGGCTCCGCGGAGATCGGGCCCGTGCCTGTCATCACCATCCTGATGATCGCGGCCTTCGTGCTCATGAGCTTCTTCCTCAATCGCACGACTCCGGGCCGCGCCATCGTCTCCATCGGCGGCAACGAGGAGGCCGTGCGGCTGGCCGGCATCAACGTCCGCCTCAACACGACGCTGGCCTACGTCATCTGCTCCACGCTTGCCGGGATCGCGGGCGTCCTCCTGGCATCCCGCGTCGGCATCTCCCAGCCCAGCGTGGCGGCTGGCTATGAGCTTGACGCCATCGCGGCCTGTGTCATCGGCGGGGCCATCCTCGGAGGCGGCGGCGGGAGCGTGCGTGGGACCTTCGCCGGCGTGCTGGTCCTGGGCCTCATCAGCAACCTCTTGAACATGTACAACGTGCAGGCCTACTACCAGCAGATCTTCAAGGGCGTGCTCATCGTCCTCGCGGTGCTCGCCCGACGGAAGGAGCGCTGAGCATGGCGTGACCGAGGTGCCACACCGGATCGGGCCGTAGGAGGCCCATCGTCGAGGCGGGCCACATGTTGCCCGCGAACCGAAGCAGGAGATCAGAGACGATGAAGCGAATCAGCGCTGCCATCCTGACGTTGGTCCTGGTCCTGGGCACTGTCGGCAGTGTCGCGGCTCAGAACGACGCAGAGAAGATCAAGATCGGCATGGCCAACCTGTCGCTGTGCTGCCCCTACTTCATCGGCATGTCCGAAGCCGTCGAGCAGGAGGCCAGCTTCTACGACAACATCGAGGTCCTGGTCACCAACGCCGATGGTGATGTCGAGAAGCTCACGTCGGACATCGAGGACCTCATCGCCAAGAAGGTCGATGGCATCGTCCTCTCCGGCGCCTTCATCAACGCGGCGCCACAGGCCCTGGCGGCCATCAAGGAAGCCGGCATCCCGGTCGTCATGGTCGACCGCCTGCTGACGGGCGGCGACTACACGAGCTGGGTCGGACCGGACAACCACGCCATCGGCGTCCAGGACGGCGAGTTCATCGTCGAGCAGCTGGGCGGTCAAGGCAAGCTCGGGGTCATCCGCGGAGGGCCGGCCGACAACACCATCGGCTCCGACCGGACCGATGGCATGCTGAGCCAGGTCGAGCCGACCGAGATCGAGGTCATCACCTACCCGGACTTCGCCGGCTGGAGCACGGACGGCGGCTTCACGGCGGCAGAGACCCTGCTGGCGCAGAACCCGGACCTGAACGCCATCTTCTGCGAGAACGACTCGATGTGCCTGGGTGCCCAGAAGGTCATCGAGGACCAGGGGCTGGCCGACCAGGTCTTCGTGGTCGGCGTGGACGGCGAGACGGCTGCCCTCGTCGAGATCATGAAGGACGGCGTCTACAAGGCCACCGGCCTCAACAGCTCCGACCAGATCGGGCGAGCGGGCTTCAACCGCCTGATGGCGATCCTGGCCGGTGCGAACGCGGAGAAGGACACCGTCATGCCCTCGCCGCTCATCACGATCGACAACGTCCAGCAGTTCTACAACCCCGACAGCGTGTTCTAGTCGGCATCGATGGAGTGCCGGATGGGCCTTCTCGGCCCGGCCGGCAGGCGCTGAGCCGCGACACCGGGCCTCCCGGAGTCGCGGCTTCCGCGTATCGTGGTGCTGGGCAGCCAGGGTGATGCGCCATGCGTCAAGGAGGAAGAGCCCGTGAGCTCGATCATCGACCGCATCTCCGAGCTGGGCATCGTACCCGTGGTGGTCATCGACGACCCCGCCGACGCCCCGGCCCTGGCCGTGGCGCTGCGCGAGGGCGGCTTGCCCATCGCGGAGTTCACCTTCCGGACCGATGCCGCGGTGGCTGCCATCCGCGCCGCGGCCGCAGCCTGTCCGGACGTCCTCGTGGGAGCCGGGTCGGTGCTGCTGCCCGGCCAGGTCGACGCCGCGGTCGAGGCAGGGGCGCGGTTCATCGTCAGCCCCGGCATCGATGATGACGTCGTGCTCCGTGCCCTCGGCCACGGGGTCGCAAGCCTGCCCGGTTGCGCCACCCCGAGCGACCTGATGCGCGCACGCCGGCTGGGCCTGGACTGCGTGAAGTTCTTCCCGGCGGAGGCCGCGGGCGGCATCGATTTGCTCAAGGCCATCGCCGCTCCCTTCCCTGGACTGCGCTTCGTACCCACGGGCGGCATCGACCCCGACAACATGGCGGTCTACCTGTCGGACAGTCGGGTCGTGGCGGTGGGCGGCTCCTGGATGGTCAAGCCGGCGGTCGTGCGCGCCCGCGACTGGGCGACCGTGTCGGCATCGGCGCGCGAGGCGGTCGCTGCCGTCCGGCGCCTGCGGGAGGGTTGAGCACGATGGTGGATCCCGAGGCCACGCCTGAGCCCGTGGTCGTCACGCTCGGCGAGATCATGCTCCGCCTCCGCTCCCCTGGGCACGAGCGGCTCTTCCAGTCGAACGTGCTGGAGGCCACCTTCGGCGGCGGCGAGGCCAACGTGGCCGTGTCGCTGGCACAGTGGGGCGTGGCGGCCCGCTTCGTCACCGCGCTCCCGAATGGGCCGCTCGGCGATGCGGCCATCAGCCAGCTGCGCGGTCTGGGCGTGGACACAAGCCACCTCATCCGTCGCCCCGGCCGCCTGGGCATCTACTTCCTGGAGGCGGGGGCGGCGCAGCGGGCCTCCAGCGTCGTCTACGACCGAGAGGGATCGGCCTTTGCCTTGGCCGGGCCGGCCGAGTTCGACTGGCCCCTGATCCTGGCCGGTGCGCGCTGGTTCCACGTCTCGGGCATCACGCCGGCGTTGTCCGCCAGTGCCGCGGACATCGCCCTGGCCGGCATCGCGGCCGCTCGAGCCGCCGGGCTGGGAACGTCGGTGGACCTCAACTACCGGGCCAAGCTGTGGCGCTACGGCAAGACGGCACCGCAGGTCATGCGGAACCTCATGGAGCACGTGGACGTCGCCATCGGCAACGAGGAGGACTGTCAGAAGGCCCTCGGCCTGGAGGTCGCGGTCGACGTGACGGCCGGCCATCTCGACCATGCCGCGTACGAGCGCCTGACGGGCCGCGTGCTGGACGAGTTCCCCTCGCTATCGACCGTCGCCATCACCCTCCGGGAGAGCCGGGGCGCTGACGTGAACGGCTGGTCGGCCTGCCTGCGTGACGGCGAGGGCTTCCACGTCGGGGCGGCGTATGACGTCCTCGACATCGTCGACCGCGTGGGGACCGGGGACGCCTTCGCGGCCGGCCTCATCTACGCTCGGCTCCACGGGCTGACGGCTGCCGAAGGACTGGACTTTGCCATCGCCGCGGGCTGTCTCAAGCACTCCATCCCGGGCGACTTCAACCGCGTGACGCTGGCCGAGGTGCAGCGCCTGGCAGCCGGGGACGCCTCGGGCCGCGTCAGCCGCTGACTCCAGGCGGGCGAGCTACCGCAGCCGGTCGGCCAGCCGACCGGCAGACCGTCGGCATCGTTGCGCCAAGAAACGTGCATGCCGGCGCTGTACATTCAGCGCCGGCGCGCTACCATCCCGGCCAGGCCCGTGCGCGGCGGCCAGTGCCACGTCCCGGGGCCACATCCAGTGAGGAGACCTCCATGAGGATCGTCGCCAGCTCGCTCCTGACCGTCGCCGCGCTCGCAGCTGCCGCGCTCCCCGTGGCAGCCCAGGATGACGAGGCCGCGCTGCCGGTCACGGTCATCACGAACGCCGAGTTCTGCGACCTGCTGAGCGAGGACCCCATCGTCTGCGAAGGCATCATCACGGGCATGGCGACCGCGGGCATCGTGCCGGAGGCATTCGCGACCCTCGTCGGGGGGCAGGTCGCGGTCGAGGCACCCTCCGCCGAGCCAGGCGCGGATGCCAGCGGAGTGCCACTCGCCGAGCCGACAGTCAAGCCCGCCGCTGAGCCGAGTGCCGAGGCGAGCGCCGTGCCCGCCAAGGAAGCCGGGGTCGGCGACACCCTGTCGCGCGACGACCTCGAGCTCACGCTCCTGAAGGCCGACTGGAAGCCGGACATCTCCGATTCGTTCTACCAGCCAGGCGAGGGCCAGAAGTACGTCTCGTTCCTGGTCCGCTACGAGGCCCTCGCAGGACGGCGCCGACTACAACATCATCTTCTGGGATGCCATCGACAAGTCAGGCGCCCGCTATGAGGCAGAGGTCCTCGGCCAGATCGAGCCGGACCTGACCGTAGGCCAGCTGGCGGCCGGCAAGAAGGTGCAGGGCTGGGTCACCTTTGAGGTCCCACAGGACGTCAACCAGCTCCAGGTCATCGAATCCCAAGTCCTCCAGGACGACCTCACCTGGTCGAGCAGGAAGTAGGACGGCGCACGCGGACCGCCCTGTCCGATCGCCTAAGCCAAGGCCCGTAGCGAGGTAGCCCGTCTGCTGACGAGGTACCTGCGGACCAGCCGCACGTCAGGCAGCGGCAGCACTCGTATCGCTGATGGCCTCCAACAGGCCTGCGCGGTCGAAGTGTGCGACCGGTGCCGGAGGCTGCGGATGACCCCGCCGCATCACCACGATGCGGTCACTCAAGCGCAGGAGTTCATCGAGGTCGTCCGAGATGAGGATCATCGCGATCCCTTCGCCAGCCAGCCGGTCGATCTGGGCGTAGAGCTCCTCCTTGGCGCCGACGTCAACACCCGCTGTGGGCTGGTCGAGGATAAGCACGCGGGCGCTGGCTGCGATAGCGCGCGCGAAGACCACCTTCTGCTGATTGCCTCCCGACAGCCGAGCCACGGGGATATCCGACCGGGCCGGGACGACGCTCAGTCGATCCATCAGCTCGCGGACGACGACGCCTCGCCGCTGTGACCGCACGAGCCCGAACCTCGTCAGCGTGGTACGCAACGCGGTAAGGGCGATGTTCTCGGCGACCGAACGGGGCAACACCAGGCCCTGGCGCTTGCGATCCTCCGCGAGCAACAGGATGCCGGCCCTGGCAGCCTGGGCGGGATCGCGTGGCCGACCCGACCACGGACCCACGGTCACGGTGCCGACCACGGAGCGTTCCATGCCCACGAGTCCCCGAGCCAGGCTCGTTCGCCCCGAACCGACCAGGCCCGATAGGCCGACGATCTCGCCGGCCGCTATGTCGAGGTCAAGCAGACCCGTGCGACCCGGCAACCCGAACCCCTTGAGGCTAACGGCAGGCGTTCCTTCGCGGCGAGTCGTGACCCGGCGCGCCGATCGCTCGGCCATCGCGTGTCCCACGATGAGACCCGCCAGGCGCGGCAGATCGAGCCGGGCCGTGGACTCGACCGTCACGACACGCCCGTCGCGAAGGACCGTGACGCGGTCGGCGACCTCGAAGATCTCCTCGAGGAAGTGGGAGATGTAGATGATCCCGACGCCAGACGCGGCCAGGTCCCGCACGGTCGCAAACAGTCGCTGGCGCTCACTTCCGGACAGGCGCGCCGTGGGCTCGTCCATGACGAGGATGCGGGCGCGGCGCGAGATGGCCTTGACGATCTCGGTGAGCTGCTGCCCGGCTACCCCGAGCTGCTTGACGGGAGCATCGATGGGCAGCTCGATGCCGAGGCGCGCAGCCTCGGCGGCGGACGCCTCGCGCACCCGCGAATGGGCCACCAGCCCGCGCTTCCCGGGTTCGTGGCCCAGCGCGATGTTCTCCGCCACCGTCATCTCGGGTACGAGCATGAAATCCTGGTAGATGACGGCGACCCCGTGGTCGAGGGCCTGCCTGGGGTCGCGCAGGTCGATCGTCTCTCCAGCGAGACGCACGCTGCCGCCGTAGTCGGGGTAGACGCCGGCCAGGATCTTCACCAGCGTCGACTTGCCCGCCCCATTTTGGCCCACGAGCGCGTGCACCTCGCCGGCCATCAGCGACAGATCGACGCCGAAGAGGACGCGACCCCCGGAGAAGTCCTTGGTGATGTCGCGCATCTCAAGGAGCGTGACGGGGCTCTCCGGGGGCCGCATTTCGTTCATGACCTGCGTGGACCTCTCCCGGCTATTCCGGGGTGCCCCAGGCGGCGGCGTAGTCGTCCACATTCTCCGCCGTCACGATCGGCAGCGGCAGGAAGTGGTCTGGCTGCTCGACCATGTCCTGCTGGTCGGTCAGCCAGTAGTACGCGTACTGCACAGCTTCATAGCCCTGCGGATAGGGATCCTGGTCGACGGTACCGGCCACGGTCCCCTCACTGATGGCGGTCTTCACGTCGTAGGGATAGTCGCCCAGTAGGAAGACCACGTCCGTGCGATCGTTCTGCGCCGCCCACTGGGCAGCCGACACGCCTTCTGGCCCCTGGTCGACGATGGCCGTGATCTCACCAGGCCCGTACTTGCTCAGCCAGTCCTGCGTGAGGGCCAATGCTTCCGCGCCATCCCAGTTGGCGGTCTGCTTCTCGATGATCTCGATACCAGGATGGTCAACCAGGTACTCGGTGAGACCCTGCTCCCGAAGCAGCTGAGCCGAGGTCCCCAAGGCTCCGTAGATGAGGCCGACCTTGGCCTCCTCGCCCACGGCGTTGACGAGCATCTCGCCCTGCCGGCGTCCGAACTCGACATCGTTGGCGCCGACGAAGCTGACCACCTCGGCGCCCTCGCCGACGCGGTTGTTGGCGGCGAACACGGGGATGCCGGCGTTGTTGGCCTCGATGATGGCGGGGACGATGCCCTCGACGTCGCTGGGCGTGACGATGATGGCGTCCTTGCCCTGGGCGATGAACTGCTGGATGACCGCGACCTCGGTGGCAAGGTCACCGTTGCCGTTCTGGAGGTCGAGGTTGACGCCGTAGCAGGCTGCCGCGTCCTCCTGCCCTTGATGAAGTTCGAGTAGAACGAGATGGCCGTGTTCCAGACCATCGCCCCGACCTCGATGGGCTCGCCCGCAGGCTCTGGACAGGTCGTCGGCTCGGCCGACTGCCCCATCACCGCACTGCCGCTGAACGCTGACGCGACCGTCAGCGCCAACCCGATGGACCAGCCTGCCCGGATGGTCCTACGACTTCCGATCATGCGTTGCCTCCTTTCCTCTTCCGCTGGACGGCATCGATGCCGACCGCGGCGAGGATGATCACGCCGGTCACCGCCGGCTGCCAATAGGGCGACACGCCGAACAGGTTCAGCGCGTTCGCCACGACACCCAGGAGGAGCGTTCCCACGACGACGCCAGGCACCGTGCCCACGCCGCCCGTGAGAGAGGTCCCCCCCACCACGCAGGCCGCGATCGCAGCCAGCGGCCACGCCGCTTGCTGCGCTGGCTGGCCGATGTTCACCTGGCCCAACAGGACCAGGCCGGCGACCGCAGCCAGGAATCCTCCTAGCCCGAAAGCGCCGATGATCACGCGATCGACTGGGACGCCAGCCAGACGGCTGGCTTCCTTGTTCCCACCAGTCGCGTAGACGTAGTGGCCGAAACGAGAGAGACGGAGCACAAGCCAGACCGAGACCGCGACCACCCCGTAGATGATCGAGGCGACCGGGACCGGTCCGATCCGACCCAGTCCGACGAAGGTGTACTCGGATGGCAGGCCGTAGATCGGCTTGGCGTCGGTGGCCACGAAGAGCAGGCCCTGGATGAAGACGGCCGTGCCGAGGGTCGTGACGAAGGGGTTGATCCCGACCTTGGCGATCAGGGTGCCGTTGGTGAGCCCGATGGCAAGGCCCACGAGCAAGGCGGCCACGACCCCGATCGGGACGCTCAGATTGACGAAGGCCGCCGCCGCGACGACGGCCGCCGCCGCACCGACGGCGCCGACCGAGAGGTCGAAGCCGCCGGCGATCATCATCACCAGCATGCCCAGGGCGACGATGCCGATGATCGAGTTTTGCTGCAGGACATTCCACAGGTTTCGCGGGTCGCGGAAATCAGGCGAGGCGATGAGGAGCCCGACGAGCAGGACGAAGAACACGACGGAGATCGCGTAGCGGCCCATGAAGTCGCCGAGTCGAGATGGGCGCGGACCTTCACCGAGCGTCTGCACGGCGGCGTCGGACGCCGCCGGTCGTGGGTCGCTCACGAGGCCGACCCATGGGCTTGTGCCGCTTGGCGCGGTTCCGGCAGCAGCGGTCCACGGGCCGCTGGCGAGCGTTGCGGCCCTCGCTGGGCTCGTGACAGGTCGAGAGCGGAAGCCACGACACCGATCGCGGTCGCCTCACCACCGAGCGAGGAGACCACGATGGCAGGTGGGGCCGGGAGATGGCGCCTGGTGAGCGCCTCGAGCCTGGGCACCCATCTGCCCAGTGCTCGACCGACCGAACCGTCGAGGATGAGGATCTCCGGGTCAGCCACGGTCGCGATGGCGATCACGGCCATCGCGACGTGCTCGATCATGCGGTCCACGATCTCGGCCGCAAGGCCGTCACCGGCGACGGCGGCTTCGATGACCGCACGGGCATCCAGTACCTCCCGGACCAAGCGAAGTCGCGAGGCTCGATCGGTGTCATCGAGTAGGTCACGCGCCAAGGCAGCCACCGCGGCGCCGGAGCTGAGCGCCTCGAAGGCTCCGAGGTCTCCCTGCCGCGGTGCGACCAGGAGGACCCGATCGAGGGCCAGGTATCCGATCTCGCCCGCGGCACCATGGCGGCCTCTGAGCAGGTGACCATCGGCGACGATCGCGGCGCCGACGCCGGTCCCCAGTGACAGAACGGCGAAGTCGGAGTGTCCCTTGGCGTCACCTTTCCAGGCGTGCCCAAGGGCCGCGAGGTTCACGTCATTCTCGATGACGAAGGGCGCATCGAGATGCTCCCGCAAAGTGGCCGCCAGCGGGAAGCCATCCCAATGGACGTTGGGACCCCCGATGGCCACACCAGTCACCGGGTCGACGATGGCGGGAACGCCGACTGCCAGCGCAGCCAACGACGCCCCGGCCCGCTCCTTTCGGAGCATCAGTCTGTCGATGGAGGCGACGAGCGTCTCGAAGGGTGAGCCATCCGCGTCTGATGGCCGGACCTCCTCGAAGAGCGGGCTGCCCGTCAGATCGGCCAGCATGGCGCGGCACCTGGTGGCCCCCAGACCGATCCCGATGACGCAGCCCGAGCGGGCATTGAAGGTGATCACGGCCCGAGGTCGGCCCTCAGTGCTTGGACCCGGCTCTTCGCGCACCAGATCCTGATCGACGAGATGTCTCACGGCTCGGCTCACGGTCGCTGCTGAGAGCCCCAGCCTGGCTGCGATCTCTGGGCGCGTCGTGACCCCCTGGGTGTGGACATCGTCGAGGACGAGGTGCTCGTTGATCTGCGACATCAGCTCGTGGCGCATCGCACCGTTCCTCGGCGAGGAGTGGCCGCTGCGGTCGACACCTGGCCTGCTGACGCTGAGATAGTTCGTTGCATGCAGATAGAAACTATGCTACCGATATGGCGATGTCAAGGCGAAGCCGGCAGGGCGCCAGGTCGGTGGAAGGTCGTGCATCGACGTCCGTGCGCGAGGAGCAAGACCTGATGCGTGGCAACGACGGACGGCGCTTGCTGCTGCAGTTCCTTGAGCCGTCTGACGCACTCACCGAGACCGACCCGGGTGAGCTGGTCCGGCACTTGTCCAGGGCGCTGGACATCATCCCGGTCACAGACTTGGCGCTCGGGTGGCGACTGGGGCCGACGCTTGTCCGGTCGCTCCGGGCTGTCATCCCGCCACAGGTGACCGTGTGGCGCTGGGTCCCCCTCTTCGTCGATCCGGACACGCTGCCATCAGGGAGTGGTGCGCTAGCCGTCGGGCCGGGTCAGGATCCCCCGTCGCCCTTCCGTGGCCTCCCTGAGTTTCGCTTCCTCTGTCTCGACCATGACGAGGTCGTGCGATCCGCGCTCCAACGAGCGATCCGCTTGGCTCGCGAGGTCGACGCCAGTGGAGTCCTCCTCGACCGCATCCGCTGGCCCAGTCCTAGCCTGGATCCGTCGAGAGACCTGTGCTGCTTCTGTGGCCGCACTGCCGCGTTAGCGACGCGGGATGGTATCGACCTCTCGGCGATCGCCGCCCACGTCGCGTCGCTCTCGCGATCACTCCCAGGCCGCCGGTCGCTCGTAGCGACGCTGCTCGGTCGAGGTGATGATGCTGTCCTGACTCGGTTCCTCGCCTGGCGCAGTGAGCGCACCACGCAGGCGGTGCGCCGAGTCGTCGGGGGCTTGCGTGGCACCGGCCTGCGGTCAGCTCTGGACGTCTTCACGCCGGCGCTGGCGCCGAGCGTGGGACAGGACTTGGCGGGCCTCGCGGAATCGGGCGACTGGTTGAAGTCGATGACGTATCTCGATGCCATCGGCCCGGCATCGATGCCGTACGAACTGCGAGGCTACGCGAATTGGCTCGACGAAGCCGGTGAGGCAGACTCCGCAGGCTTCCTATCCGGCCTGCTTGGCTTCGCCGCGCCCAGTCTCAACGGCCACGGCGAGCAGCTCGAGGCCCTACGCGTGGAGACCTCACGGCTCTGCAGCGCGGTCGGACCAGGGCGGGCCGTCATCGGGCTCGATGCAGTCGAGATCCCCGGCGTGTGCGATGTCCCCGATGGGGACCTCGTGGCACGACTGCGGGAGGTACTCGTGGCCGGCGTCGGCGTCGCGCCTTCCTGGGAGCTGCTCTTCATCAGCCCGGCGCGGGCGCGCCTGATCGCAGAGGTCATGCGGTCCTGAACTCGTCGACTGTCTCCCAGACGAGACGGCAGCGCGGGCGCCGGTCGCGACCGTATGCCTAGACGCCTCGATCGCCAGGTGGCCCGACCAGCCATCGGTGAAGCCCGGGCAGGACTCGCTCAGGCGACGAGCTTCACGCTCACGTTGTCGAAGATGACGTCGCAGCTGGTCCCCGCCGTACCTGTGCCCTGCAAGATGACCTGGAGTGCACGCGTGCCCGCTGGCACAGGGCCAGAGGCCTTGGTCCGGGGCATCTGGCCACCGGTCGCCGCGACGGTCGACGTCTGAAGCTCGCCGATCACGCCCCCGGCGCTGTCGAGGTACCGGACGATCATCTGGCCCGCGTCGCCATCGTTGGCAGTGGAGCCGATGCGCACGGTGATGTCGAGCGATAGGCCGCCGCCGTCGATGAGGCGGTTGCGACCGTGGATGCCGACCCGCTGGCGAGCCATCGATCCCGCTGTATTCGCGCCGCAATAGAAGAGGTTCGTCTCACCGTTGACGGCCCTGGCGTCGGCCTTGCTCGGGAATCCGGGTGCACCGTACCGCACGGCCGTCATCGTGGAGCTGGTCTTCCAGAGGGGGATGGCCACGACCCCGCCCGTACCACCCTGTCCCGCTTCAGCGCCCGAGTTCACCGTGATGTTGTAACCGAGCGGTGTCGTGGCCGCCGCGTCGACCACCCCACCGAATGCCAGGCACATCAGGATCGTCGCGGCAATCGTCCACACCCCGCGCATGAAGAACCCCCCTCTCAGGCGCGGGTCGGGTCCGCCAGTGGCTCGGCGCTGTCCAGGCGGCCAGGATATGGACCGCGCATCATCGCCTCCCGCTCACCGGATATGACGCCACAGCTTCACACGCAGGACAAGAGCCGAGGGTCGTGAACACCGGCGCCTGCGTCGGCGGTGCAGTCATACCGACCGCCGACGGTCCGCGCCCTCGAGCGCCTCCCGGACGAGCCGGGCGCGCACGGTCACTCCGGCTGGCTCCCCGTCGCCGATGAGCCAGCCTCCCATGCCCACGGCCACGGCACCAGCGGCGATCCAGTCGCCGGCGTTCTGGGCCGAGACACCCCCGGTGGGCACCAAGGGGATGTCGGGGAAGGGCCCCGCGATCTGGGCCAGGTAGCCGGGACCGACGGCGGCGGCTGGGAAGAGCTTCACGGCGCTGGCCCCGGCCGACCAGGCCGTCAGGATCTCCGTCGGCGAGAGGGCGCCCGGGAAGCAGGGCACACCCTGTCCGGCGCACCAGGCCACCAGCTCGCGGTCGCAGTGGGGCGAGACGATGAAGCGGGCGCCGGCCCCGACCGCGCGCCTGGCCGCCTCGATCGACAGCACCGTCCCGGCACCGACCAGCGCGCCGAGGTCATCGGCAGCCCGGGCCAGCGCCGTGATGGCAGCGAGGGCATCGCCCTCGGGTTCGTTCAGCGTCAGCTCCATGGCGCGCACGCCGCCGGCCACGAGGGCCGCGCCGATCCGGGGG
This sequence comes from uncultured Chloroflexia bacterium, assembly GCA_963825995.1. GTDB lineage: Bacteria > Chloroflexota > Limnocylindria > Limnocylindrales > CSP1-4 > JAFMJV01. Next base: position 38,048 of record CAWGVH010000006.1, on the reverse strand, counting down.
GCGCCAGCCGCCGGGATGCGGCGGCCGATAGCGATGGCGCGGCTCTCGAGGATGAGCTCGGGGATGGCTGGTCGTGCGGTCATGTCGCGGTCCTTGGGGCTGCTCGCTGACCCGACGAGGGTATCGCCTTTGGGACATCATCGAGGCGCATCGCGCGTCCAGTCAGTGGAGGACACCGCCATGGTTCATCGAGTGCTGCCGGCACCCGAGCTCCTGGTCCAGCACGACGCCTTCGTGGGCGAGGGCCCCGTATGGGATCCGCGCATCGGTCGCCTGCTCTGGGTGGACATCCCCAACGACACCGTCTTCGTGACCGACCCGGCCGACGGCTCGACCGTCCAGCGCCGCCTGCCGATGGCCGTGGGCGTCGTCCTGCCGCGCGCCTCGGGCGGGTATGTGGCCGCCCTCCAGGACGGCTTCTACGCGCTCCCGGAGGAAGGCGATCCGGAGCTCATCGCACCCGTGGAGGCGTCGAACCCGGCCACGCGCATGAACGATGGCGAGACCGATCCCCAGGGGCGCCTCTGGGCCGGCACCATGGGCTGGCACGCGGAGCCCGGGCTGGGCTCGCTGTATCGGCTCGACCCGGACGGGACCGTGACGCGCATGGTCGAGGGCGTCTCCATCTCCAACGGGCTCGGCTGGAGCCCGGACGGCCTGACGATGTACTACGTGGACACGCCCACCTGCCGCGTCGACCGCTTCGACTTCGACCCCGTCAGCGGCGACATCAGCGACCGGCGCGAGTTCGTGACCATCCGCGAGGGTGGCGGGCGACCGGATGGCTTGACCGTGGACCGCGATGGGGCGGTCTGGGTGGCCACCTGGCCCGGCTATGGCGTGCACCGCTACCTGCCAGACGGCACGCTCGACGCGATCATCCCGCTGCCCGTCTCCAACGTCTCGAGCTGCGAGTTCGGCGGCCCGGACCTGCGCGACCTCTACATCACGACCGCCTGGGAGCTGCTGTCGGAGGAGGAGCACGCCGCCCAGTCGCTGGCCGGCAGCCTCTTCCGCACCCGGCTGGAGGTGCCCGGCCGGCCGAGGGTCCCGTTCGCCGGCTGACCCGGCGGAGACGTGCGGCGCCTCGGTGCTGCCGTGACCACCCTCAGCCTGGGTCGCTGACGCGGATCTCGAAGAGCGCCGGCCAGAGCTTGCCGGTCACCAGGAAGGTCCGGCTCGCGGCATCCCAGGCGATGCCGTTGAGGACGTCCGGCGGGTCGATCGGGGGTGGCGGCTGGGTCGATGGCGACGGGGTGGTCCCGCCGGGTCGGTCAGTCGCGTCGGGCGGGTCGGTGGGGGGCGGCTGGTCCAGGAGGCCGGCCAGGTCGAGCGTGCCCGTGACACGGCCCGCCTCCGGATCGATGCGCACGATCGTGTCGGTCAGCCAGGCATTGGCCCAGACCATCCCGTCCACGCACTCCAGCTCGTTGAGGCGCATGTCCGCCAGCCCGGCATACTCGACGCGGACGCTGCCGGTGACTTCGAAGGTGGCGGGGTCGCGGAAGGTGAGGCGGTCGCTGCCGTCGCTCATGACCAGCCGCTGCCCGTCGAAACAGAGGCCCCAGCCCTCCCCCTCGTAGTCGAAAGCGCCCAGTCCCTCGAAGGTGGCGGCGTCCCACGTGTTGGCCACGCCCTCCTGCCACGTGAGTTGGATGAGCCGGTCGCCCACCAGGGCCAGCCCCTCACCGAACTGCTCGTCCGGCAGTGGCGCCGAGCGCAGCACGGCCCCTGTCTGCGGGTCCACCTCGCGGATGGTCGATCGGCCGCGCAGCCCGGTCGACTCGTAGAGCCGGCCGTCATCATCCAGCTGGAGGCCCTGTGTCCAGGCCGTGGCGTCGTGGGGGCGGCGCGAGATGACCTCCCAGTCCAGCGCCGGCGGAGCGACGGGCGCCGAGGTCGCGGGTGGCAGCGTGGCAAGCCCGAAAGAGAGCGCCACGACCCCCGACACGCTGATGACGAGGGCACCGACGGGCATCACAAGGGAAGTGTGCCTCACCGTGGCCCGGGGGGTGGCGCGCCGGCCGCTCGCCTGCCTGAGCGGTACCGGCGCTGCATCGAGGCTAGGCCGGAGCGGCCTGTGGGGGCACCATCCTGTCAGCGCCCAGGCCCGAGCCAGATGTACGGGGTCCAGCCGACCCAAGCCCCGCAGAGCACCCAGGACCCCATCGCACCCCTGCGGGGCGCCGACAGGGACGGCGGTGTGCAGAGGCGACTTGAGCACGGCACGCCACTGAGTGATACTGGGTGCAGCCGAGAGCGGTGGGGGTCGATGGTCCGGCGGTCAGGCAGGCCAAAGTGGCCATCGCGGCCGTGTGCCAACCCGGTACAGTGGACACCTGCCTGTCATAGGAGGGAGCGCCTGATGTCTGGACCCGGAAACGAGAACCCCACCACGCCGCCAAAGGCCCCGCCCACCACGCCGCCGGGCCAGCCGGCCAAATCCTCGGGCGGCGGCTCGGCCTCGGCCACCACGACCGTGACCAACGCCGTGGCCATCGTGCGCGAGCGACTCCTGGCCGGCGAGCAGTTGGTGCTCACGGCCGCGGCGGTGATCGTCCTGATCGTCTACCTGCTCTTCCAGTTCCTGCTCGACTATCCGATCGTCAGTGACTTCACGGTGGTCATGGCCGTCCTCACCATCCTGGCCATCTGGATCCATCGCTGGGGGCACTACGACTTCGGGAAGGGCTACCGCATCCTCATCGGCGCCCTGGGCGTCTCGCTGGCGCTCTTCGCCATCATCAACCTCCTCGCCTGGGTGCGTGTCGGCGGCGGGTCGGGTGACTTCCTGCACCTGATCGGGCGCATCATCTTCTGGGTCAGCGGCCTCGCCGCCGGCTACGGCGCCTGGATGGTCTTCCGCGTCCGCGAGGACTGAGCGCCACCACGGCGCCGCCCCGCGGCCTTCACCGCACGACCGACCGGGTCGCCCAGGCGGGCGGCCCGGTCCTCGATTCTGTGGATAACTCGCACCTCCGATCGTCGACGTGACAGCACGAGGCGGCGCGGCCTGCTAGTCTTCGCGCACAAATCCACGCCAGCGAGGCTCACCAACAGAAGACCCGCCGCGCCCACGGCAGGGATCTGATGCGCTTCGGTCGCCGTTGACGGATGCGCGTCGCCCCACGGGCCAGCTAGCGTTCCCCAGACGCCGGATGCCCCGTTTCCGTTGATCGCGTTCGCATGCGTTCGCTGTCGACCTGGTCGCCACCCCAGTCGCGACCTCCCCTCCCCCGACCCTGCCGACGTGCGGCGCCGAGCCCCGTCATCGCCCCAGCGATGCCGTGCGGCTCCGCATGGAGGTTCCTGATGCCCGTGTCATCACTGCACGCCCTGCCGTCGACCAGCCCCAGCTCCGGGCGGCGGCCCATCGTCGTCCTACGCACCGGCCTTGCCGCGCTCGCCGTGGCGGCCCTCATCAGCGCCCCACAGCTGACCGGACCAGCGCCCGTGGCGGCCGCTTCGTCGTGCACCGGCTGGACGAGCCAGACGGTGCCCCCGCGGACGATCCGCGTCCTGCGGACCCAGACCGGTCGCGTCCAGACAGTGGCCTTCCACCGCTATGTGGCCGAGGTCATGGCCTCCGGCGAGTGGCCCGGGCGCCTGCACATGGCCACGCTGGAAGTCGGCGCCGTCGCGACCAAGCAGTACGCCTGGTACTACGCCATGCGCGGTCACCACCGGCCCGGCTACAGGGTCGGCGACCGCTGCTACGACGTCCGAGACGACACGATGGACCAGCTCTACCGACCAGAGCGCGCCAACCCCACCATCGATCAGCAGCGCGCCGTCGATGCCACCTGGGCCCTGACCCTGCGCAAGTTCGGCCGCTTCTTCCTGACTGGCTACCGCGCCGGCGTGAGCAGCCAGTGCGCAGCCGATGCCAATGGCTGGAAGCTCTACGCGCGCAGCGTCGAGGCCTGCGCCCGGCAGGGCTGGACACGCGAGCGTCTCCAGCGCACATACCTGGGACCCAACCTCTCGTTCGTGTGGTCCGACCGCCTTGGCCCGCTCCTCGCGCAGCCGGACATGGTCCTCAAGCGCGGTAGCCGGTTGCCCGACTCGCCCGTCACGGTGAGCTGGAAGCCCATGCCGGTCTCGCCCGGGGTCAGCCGGTACATGCTCCAGCGCCGTGTCGGTCGGGGCGACTGGACGGGCCTCCCGCTCGGCTCACCGACTGGACGCCAGACCCGCGTCTGGCTCAAGACGGGCCTCGTCAACCACTTCCGCGTGCGTGGCGTCGATGACCAGGGCCGCGTCGGCCCCTGGTACTACAGCGACGGCCTGACCGCGGCCCTGCGGGGTCCGGTCGGCATCCGGCTGGGCGGCGGCGGCGTGGTGGCGGCGGCTGCCCACAGCACCAGGTGGGCGCGGGCGCGCTTCACCGGTAGCTCGGTCGCACTCGTGGCCGCGACCGGTCCAGGGATGGGCCGGGTGCGCGTCTTCGTGAATGGCAAGCGCGCCGCCATCGTCGACCTGCATCGCGAGGTGGGCAGCCAGCGCGAGCTCGTGTGGACGATGAACTTCGGCCGCATCACGCCGCGCTCCATCGCGGTCAGCTCCGTGGACCCTGCCAGGCCGGTCGAGTTCCAGGGCTTCTACGTGCTGCGCTGAGTCGGACCACGGCACAGTAACTCGGGCCCGGTCGCCCGTCTCCTCCAGCCGCGCGCCGCGCCTGACCCGGTGTACCCTCTTGCCCAACTGCCGTGAGCCTGAGCCCCGCAGACTTGGTCTTCTTGCCGCCCCGATCATGGGCGCGCCTGGCCGGCCGTAGGAGCATGGCCATCGCGACCAAGAGATCGAACACGCGCACGCGACAGAGGTGAACGAGCAAGGGCGCCGCGTGTGGCTGCTGCCGTTGGCCGCAGGGCTGGCCCTGATCGGCTTGCTCTGGCTCCTCCTCGGCCTCGCGGTGTACCCGGGCGGCGAGGGATGGGGCTACGACTATCGGGCCTACCTTGACGCTGCCGTCCGCCTCGGCGAGACCGGCTCGCTCTATCAGGCCGAGACGCTCAGCGGTCCGTACCGGCCGGGACCGTACGGCCTCTACATGTACGCACCCCCGTTGGGTATCGCCGTCGCCCCGATGACGATGCTGTCCGTCGATGCCGGCACCATGGCCTGGTACCTGGTCCACGTCATCGCGCTCGGCCTTGCTGCTGCCTTCATGCCGGTCCGTCTCGTCGTGCGTCTCGCCATCTTCGGCATCTCGGCATTCAGCTTCGCGGTTTCGCGGGACCTCGCACTGGGCAACGTGAGCACGCTCCTGCTGTTGCCGCTGGCCATCGCGTGGCGCTGGCTGGACCAGCCGATCGGGTCGATCGCGCAGGCGGTGGCCATGTCGATCCGGCCGATGTTGGGGGTGCTCATCATCTGGCAGCTCCTGCGCCGCCGGTGGTCGGCTGTCGCCTGGACTCTTGGAGCTGGCCTGCTCCTCGTGGCGCTCACCCTGCCGTTCGTGGGGGCCGAGGGCTACGTCGACTACCTGATGGTCTTGCGCAACCTGGGCGGCGCAACGGGCGTGGAGCGCAACAGCGACCTCGCCTCGACGCTCGTCGCTCTCGGGGCAGCTGAGCCGCTGCCAACGCTGGCGCTGCTGGCTGGCTACGCGGTCGCGATCGGCGCCATCCTGCTGAGCCTGCGCCGTGACCGCGAGGTGGGCTTCATCGTGGCGGTCGGCGCATCGCTGCTGTTGTCCCCACTGCTCTGGGATCACTACCTGGCCATGCTCGTCCTGCCGGCAGCGATGTTGGCCGACCGCGGCCGCCCTGTGGCCCTGGCCCTGCCGCTGCTGTCGTGGCTGCCCAGCGAGCTGCTCCCCTTCGTGGCCCTCCTGGCCGCCGTCCTGCCCTTCTGGGCACGGGATCGAGACCCTGATCGAACTGGGAGCCACGGATGGCTCTCGAGGCCTGCCGGCTGGGGTCGATGCGGGTCGCCCCGCGGCGGCGACCGCCCAAGCCATCGACTGAGCGACCCGGTCCAGCGGGGCGAGCGTTACGCGACCGCCCAGCAGGCATGGCCGGGACGCCGCGCCCGCGCATCTGGCTCCTGTGGCACCATCCGCTGGCATGACTCGATCGACCGATCCCCAGGGCGGCAGCGCGCCACGTCCGCCGTGGACGCCCGACCAGGCGCCGCAAGGAGTGACCTGCCCGGCGTGCGGGCTCGCCAACGAGTCGGGCGCGCGGGTCTGCCGCAACTGCGGCTTGCCCATCGCCAGCACGGCGGATCCGCTGCGGGGCGTCAAGCCGGGACACGTCGACCTGCCCACCGCGCAGCGCTCGGGGCTGTCTGCGATGGTCGGCCTGGCCATGGTCATCGGCCTGCTCCTCGTGGGTGGCACACTGGCCGTATCCGGCGGGGGCATCCTCAATAGCGGCGGTCGGCTGGGCGTCGATCCAGCTGCGTCCACCTCGCCCGGGGTGGCGTCCAGCAGCGCGCCTCGCGACGACGGCTCAGGTCCCGACACAGCGCCTGATGCCGTCGATCCCTCAGTGCCGGAGACCGGCGCCGAGACGGCGGCCGGCGCGGTGACGTCCTTCGACTTCACCTGCGAGAACGGCGCCATCACCGACCTCGGCGCCTCCAAGTGGCTCCTGAGCCAGTTCACGGCGGGCGTCCGCGAGGACGAGGCCGGCAGCTATGAGCGCATCACCTGGGAGATGTCCAAGCGCGGGACCGCCAAGGAAGGCACCACCGCGCTCATGGAGTGGACGACCCCGAAGGAGGCACGGGCCACGTACGGCGCCACCCTCGTGACTGGCGCGCGCGCCATCGTGGTCACCTTCGACGGGCCCGTGGATGCCACCGTCGGACAGCAGATCGACCAGCTCCTCCTGGAGCCGGAGGGCATCGAGCAGATCCGCACCATCGACATGTTCGAGGGCGACGATGGCAAGGTGCGTACGGTCATCGGCATCCGGGGTGACAGCTGCGCCGGCATGTCGTCGCTGGGCTGGTCCCAGAAGGGCAAGGTCAGGAACGCCAAGGTCTACCTGGACGTCGAGCGCTTCTAGATCACGTCGAGTCGCGGTCGGCCGGCTCACCACCCACCTGCCGGGATGTCCACGGCTCACGGTGAAGGCAGCAGCTCGATCTCGTCGCTGAAGACGTCCGACCAGTTGCCGGCGGCATCGCGGACCTGACCGAAGACGCCCTTGGGGCCCGCCCCCGGAGTGCCTCCCAGGGTCGGGTCGACCAGATCCCAGGAGAGGTTCTCCCGGATGGGCATGCTGATGCCCTCCTGGAGCTGCCCGTTGGCGCCAAGGGCCGGGCTGCCGGACACGCGCAGGTCGGTCACCCAGGTCGAGGCATCCGCGTAGCCCACGGCGAGGCTCACCTCGGCATCGCTCGTGCTGGCGGCACCGGCATCGATGCTCAACGTGCCGGTCGGTCTGTCCGCGTCGTCGGCGCAGGTGTAGATGTGGACGTCATCGATGTACCAGCCGAGGCCGCTCACGGCGCGATCCGAGGCCATCCGGAAGCGCAGCTTCAGCCACTGGCCGGCGAACGAGGAGAGGTCTGCTCGTGCTGATGACCACCCGTGGGAGTCGCCCGTGTAGGCCCGCCTGCCGGCCAGGGTGCTGCCCGTGCCCTGGGTGACCTGGCCGTTGTAACCGCCGTGCGTGAAGAGCGCGTTCAGGCCCTGCCAGGGCCCGCCCCCGACCTTGACCTCCACGATGCCGCCGTCGTAGCGACGGGCGCCTGAGGCATCGAAGGAGTAGCCGTGCTCGAAGCGCAGGAATGCGCCCGCCGGCAGATGGACCGGGTCGCGGGTCTGGATGACGGTGTCGGAGCGACTGCCGTAGTCGGCGGCGTAGAAGTTGGTCGCGCCGCTCGACGCCCAGGTCCCATCCCAGGCCGGGTCGTCGTTGGGGTTCTGCGGGTAGTACCAGCCCTTCCGGGTGCCCAGGAGGCGCTGGATGACCCAGCGCCCGGCACCAGGATCCTCCAGGTCGTCGGCGAAGACGTCGGCAGGGCGCTTGCCCGGAGAACAGAGCGGCGCCTGCCGGGGGGCCCAGGCTCGAGGCTCCAGGTGCATCTGCGTGGCCCTCGTGGCATCGCGAACCGAGGCGCAATGCGCCATGGTCAGGCCGCCGCTGCCAGCCAGGTCCGTGCAGGCCGCCACGAGCGCGTCGGCCAGGTCGATGTAGTTGGCAGCCGGCGTCAGCCGCGTCGTCACGGCCTGGTAGAAGACGCGTGCCGTGAGGGTCTCCCCGATGCCGGCCACCGCGACGCCGTGGAAGGTCCCGCCGTCCGCCATGAGGGATGCCGCCTTGTTGCCGACACCGCTGTTGCGGTGCACGCCACCGTCATCGGCAGCGCTCCGTTGCCAGAGAGGGCTGCGCACACGGTCGGGATGTCGGAAACGCGAGGGGTCCTGCATGTCCCGGAAGGCACCCCTCGGGGTGTCCTCGCCGATCAGCCAGCGGGCTGCGGGCGTGTCCGTGCCGCTGGGGTCATCAAGATCCACGAGCTCGCCGAAGATATCGGCCAGCGATTCGTTGATGGCACCCGACTGGTACTGGTAGAAGAGCGGCACCTCGTGGTCGAGCAGGCCGTGGAAGAACTCATGGGCCACGATGTCATCCGCGCGCGCCCATCCGGTGCCGAAGACAGCCTGCTGCTCCGCCCATTTCCATTCGGCGTTCCTCCACGGGCAGGCGAAGGCGGCGCAGTAGCGCACGGTCGCTTTGAGCCGGGCCCCCTGGCCGTCCAGGCCGGCGCGCCCGAAGCTCTTGGCCAGGTACCCGTCGATCGAGCCCATCAGCCGATAGGCGGCATCGACGTCGGCGATGCCCGTGCTGGCCTGGCCCTCGCTGCGCGTGAACGGAGGATCGCAGCGGAGCGGCCGTCCGGGCACGCCACGGTTGTCGCAGATGATGCGGTCCACGCGATAGATGCGCCCGATGGACGTCAGCACCTGCCCGCCGCGGGCATCCACGACCACGAGCTGATGCCGGGCCGCCTCGCGCCCCCTGGCCGGCAGTCGGGCATCGATGCGCCACACGAGCCGGGGCGCGGCCGTGCCCCGGAAGGCATCGCCCATGATGCGTGGGTCATAGAGCGCCAGGCCCTCGGAGCGAGCATCGACATCGGCCTGTGGGCGATCCGCCTGGCGCGCCAGCCAGGTGGCAGCGATGACGCCCGCGGCAGCGGCACTGATGCGGGGCCTGGTGGCCACCCGCGCCGCCGACGGCAGCACCTCACCGGCCGCCGAGATGACGTCCCCCGATGCAGAGACCTGGACCGCGATCTGGCCCCCCATGACGGGCAGGCCGGCGCGGACCTGGTCGAAGCGCACGGTCACGTTGAAGGCGGTCACCGCTGTCGACGAGGCGCGATCCGCGGAGTCGGGTTGGGCTCGCCGGCGGTCGGCGGAGCCAGTGTCGGCGGAGCCAGTGTCGGCGGAGCCGTCGTCGACGAGGGCGCCGCCCGACGCCTGCACAAGATGCCGGCGGCCTCGCTGTGCCCGCAGCTCGTGCCCGGGCGATGCCAGGCCGAAGAGACCACCGTAACGGTCGACGAAACGCCTGGCGCGCGAGCGCGCGTCGGAGTCCGTGAGCCGCCGCTTGCCGGCGACGATGGCGGCGGGGCCCGCAGCGAGCGGCTGTCTCTGCGACCCGGAAAGGAAGCGCACTCGACCCGTCCCCGGGTGGTACCCGAGCCGGGCTTGCTGCGGCAGCGTCGCGAGCAGGGCCCGGTCGCGCGCGCGGATGCCACCCGCGCTGATGGCACGGGCTGCCCAGCCGTCGCGTGCCTTCCCGCCATCACGGGCAGCCCCGCCACTCTCACCACGCTGGTGCCCGGCGGCCTGGGCAGCGCCAGCCGTCCCCGACACGCCTGCCACGGGGAGCAGGAGCACGGCCGCCGCCAGGACGGCCAAGGCGCCCTCCAGGCGTCGTCGGGAGCCGGAGCGGAGCGGCTTCACCATGTCCGGGGTCGGACGCGAGTCAGCCCTGGACGGGACGCACGAGGGGTGGGCATGACGGGCCACAGGGTACACGAGCCACCGACGCTCGCGGCCCGCCGGGCCCGGGCTACCATGCGGACGGACGTCACGGCCGCGGTCCCACGAGGTGGACATGCCCGCGGCGACACGACGGAGGCATGGATGCGCACGCTCATCTCCAACGGGATCGTCGTCAACGCCGACGGCTCCTGCCGGGCCGATGTGCTCGTCGAGGACGAGACGATCACGGCCGTGGGACTCCCGGAGGGTGCCGCACCGACCGACCAGCCACTGCCGGTCCTGGCGCCGGGTGAAGTAGACCGCATCATCGATGCTCGCGGGCGGCTCGTCATCCCGGGTGGCGTCGACCCCCACACGCACATGGAGCTGCCCGTCGCTGGCACCGTCTCGCGCGACACCTTCGAGACGGGTTCCCGGGCCGCAGCCTTCGGCGGCACCACGACCATCATCGACTTCGCCGGCCAGACGCGGGGCCGTCCCCTGCGCGAGGGCCTGGAGGCCTGGATGTCGCGGGCCGAGGGCCGCTGTGCCATCGACTACGGGTTTCACATGATGGTCAACGACGTCAGCGACGCGACGCTGGCCGAGATGGACAGCCTGGTTGCCGAGGGCATCACCACCTTCAAGCTCTTCACGGCCTACCCGGGCGTCCAGCTGTCGGATGACGGCGCCATCCTGAGGGCGATGCTGCGGACGGCAGAGAACGACGGGCTCATCCTCATGCACGCCGAGAACGGCGTGGCCATCGACGTCATCGCCAACGTCAATGCCGAGGCCGGTCGCACGGACCCCTGGTATCACGGCCTCTCGCGCCACCCCGGCCTGGAGGCCGAGTGCGTGCAGCGTGTCATCCGCCTCGCCGAGGTGGCGCAGGTGCCCGTCTACATCGTTCATCTCAGCTCGCGCGACGCCCTCGAGGAGGTCGTGCGCGGCCGCCAGCGCGGCGCCCGGGTCATCGCCGAGACCTGCCCGCAGTACCTGGCGCTGTCGATCGACGACCTGGGCAACGGTTTCGAAGGCGCCAAGTTCGTGTGCTCGCCGCCGCTCCGACCACGGGACCACCAGGAGGCCCTCTGGCAGGGCCTGGCGAACGACGACCTGCAGGTGGTCGGCACCGACCACTGTCCCTTCGACTTCGCGGGCCAGAAGGACCTGGGCCGGGGTGACTTCCGCAAGATCCCCAACGGTCTGCCTGGCGTCGAGGAGCGCCTGGATCCTCCTCTTCCAGGGGGTCGTGGAGGGCCGTCTGAGCGTGGAGCGCTGGGTCGAGGTCTGCTCGACCGCGGCGGCGCGGACCTTCGGCCTGGGCGGCACGAAGGGTGTCATCGCCCCCGGCTACGATGCCGACATCGTCATCTACGACCCCGGGCGACGCCACGTCCTGTCGGCCGCGACGCACCACATGGCCGTCGACTACTCGTGCTACGAGGGCCGCGAGGTACAGGGTGGCAGCGACATCGTGCTGTCGCGTGGGCAGGTCATCGTCGAGGATGGCGAGTACCTGGGCCGCCCGGGTGACGGACGCTTCCTGCCGCGACAGGCGACGGCCGCGCGCCTTCCCTGAGGCACCTCCTCAGCGCGGGGCGGGCTGCCAGCGAACGAGCAGGCCGCCTGTCGTCCCGTCCGGGCGGATGGCCACCGCGTCCAGACCAGCCACGAGGTGCTGGGCGTCCGCCAGGTGCGCCGCGCCGTGCGTGGAAAGCACGCCCAGCACCGTGGCACCCGCGGCCCTGGCGGCACTGACGCCAGCCGGGGCGTCCTCGATCACCAGGCAGTCGGTGGCGGCCACACCCAGCAGCTCCGCCGCGCGGAGGTAGGGATCCGGGGCGGGCTTGCCGCGCGCCACGTCGTCAACGGTCACCAGCACGCTCGGCAGGGGCATCCCCGCCTGGGCCAGCCAGCGCTCGGCCATGGTCCGCGGTGCGCTCGTAGCGATCGCCCAGCGCTCCGGCGGGATGGCCTCCACCAGCTCGATGGCGCCCGGTATCGCCGAGACGCCGGCCGCGGACGGGTCGGCGGCGAGGGCATCGTTGAAGCGCCTGGCCTCGAGCACGGCGTCAAGCTGTGGGGCCACGAGTCGGATGGTCTCTGCCGCCGGCCGGCCGGGGTGCACGGCGATGATGCGCGCAGGAGGGATGCCGTGGTGCTCGGCCCAGAGCTCCCAGTGCCGGTCGTACACGCCGCCGGTGTCCACGAGCACGCCGTCCATGTCGCTGATGAGCGCGGCCACGCGCAGCTCGGCCATGGTCGATCCGCGGACCCTGCTCATCGTGCGTCCTGAAGCGCGCGCGGGTCGCCCGGTCAGGCCCGCAGTGCCCCCATGGCCACCAGCTTGTCCACGAGCTCCTGGACCGCAGCTGCCGAGTGGTCGAAGGCTACCTGCTCGTCGGCAGTGAGGCCGATCTCCACGACGCCTTCCACGCCATTGCTGCCGAGGCGCGTGGGCACGCCGACGTACAGGCCATCCACGCCGTACTGGCCCTCAAGGTAGGCAGCACAAGGCAGGATCATGTGGCGGTTGTTGACGATGGCATCGACCATGGCACCCACGGACGCGGCCGGGGCGTAGAAGGCCGAGCCGGTCTTGAGCAGGGAGACGACCTCCGCACCACCGTCCCTCGTGCGCTTCACGATGGCATCGATGCGATCCTGTGACATGAGCTCCGTGATGGGCACCCCGCCGACGGTCGAGTAGCGCGGCAGGGGCACCATCGTGTCACCGTGCCCACCCAGCACGAAGGCATTGGTGTTGGCCACCGACACGCCGAGCTCCATGGCGATGAAGGTTCGGAAGCGCGACGAATCGAGCACGCCGGCCATGCCCACGACCCGGTCGGAGGGCAGGTCGCTGGCCTCCAGGGCCACGTGGCACATGGCATCGAGCGGGTTCGTGACGACGATGACGATGGCTTCCGGCGAGTAGGAGACAGCCTGCTCGACGACGTTGCGCACGATGCCCGCGTTCTTGGCCAGCAGGTCGTCGCGGCTCATGCCCGGCTGCCGGGCGATGCCGGAGGTGACGACGATGACATCCGAGCCGGCCGTATCGGCGTAGTCGTTGGTGCCCTGCACCACCATGTCGTAGCCGGTGACCGGGGCGGCCTCAGCCAGGTCGAGCGCCTTGCCCTGGGGCAGGCCCTCGACGATGTCGACCAGCCAGACGTCTGCCTGACCCTGCTCGAGGATGCGCTGCGCGGTCGTGGCGCCGACGTTGCCAGCGCCGATCACGGTGACGAGCGGATTAGCCATGGGCCGGGCGACTCCTGCAAGGGGGACAAGTCGCCGTGAATCCTACTCCCCGCCGACCGGCCGGGCCGGCCCGACATCCGCTCAGCGACCGGGCACGAGCGACGGTTCCGCCAGCGGCAGGGTCACCGTCACCCTGGAGCCCTCGCCCGTCCGAGAGTCAACCTCGATGGTGCCGCCGGCGCCGCCCACCACGGCGGCCAGCACGGAGAGGCCGTGACCGCTGCCACCTCGGTCACGCTTGGTCGTGAAGCCGTCCTCGAAGAGGTGCTCGAGGGCCTCGTCGGAGAAGCCCGGCCCGGTATCAGCCACCATGATCCGGGCGGTGCCCTCCGAGGCCCGGATGGTGGTGACCGTGAGCACGCCACCGTCGTCCATGGCGTCGCGGGCGTTCATCACCAGGTTGAGGATGATGCGCTCCACTCGCAGCTTCGAGATGGTCACGTGAGCGCCCTCGGAATCGGGCTCCAGGCGCATGTCGATGGAGGTTGGCAGCAGGGCATCCAGCAGGCGACGCATGGCGTTGACGGTGCTGTCCAGGTTGACCGCCACGAGCGGTGCCGAGGGGTCATGGCCATCGAGCTGGTCGATGAGATCGAAGAGCGCCGCCGTCACCACGACGGCATGCGCGACATCTTCGCGAGCCGGGTCACCGGGTGACAGTCCCCGGAGCGCCAGCTCAGCGTGACCACGGACCGCGGTGAGCAGGTTGCGCATGTCGTGGCTGATCGACCGCAGCGTCTCGGGTCCCAGTTCCATGACAGGGAGCATAGCGAGGATGGGGCGCATCGGCGCTGGCATACTCACGGCATGGGACCCCGAGACGGCCTGAACGTCGCCCTTGAACGCACGCTCGGCCGGGGCCGCGCTCGCCGCGTCCGCGGCCAGTTCCTGGGGCGCGGGCACATGCTGCCGGACTTCATCATCATCGGCGCCGCCCGCAGCGGCACGACGCACCTGCTGGGCCAGCTCAACGCCCACCCCAACGTCCTGCCCGGGCCGCGTGAGACGCACTTCTTCGACAGCCACCGTTACACGTACGGGCTGGCCTGGTATCGCCTGCGGTTCCCGGCCATCACGGCGCACCGCGAGGCCGTTGCGGAGGGCCTGCACCCGGTCCTGACCGGCGAATCGAGCCCCTCGTACCTGTCCCACCCCAACGCACCGGCTCGCGTGGCGCGAGGCGTCCCGGAGGCGCGGCTGCTGGTGCTCCTGCGTGACCCCACCGCCCGCGCCGCGTCGCATTGGGCCTGGTCGCTGCGCCAGAGCGGCGAGACGCGCTCGTTCCGCGAGGTCGTCGAGGCCGAGATCGGCGCGCCCGGGGACACGGCAGGCCTGCGCATCCCGCGCGACAAGCGCCCTGGTGACCCGCTCGTGGTGCGGCGCGGCGTCTACCAGCCGCAGCTCGAGCGCTGGCAGACCCACTTCAGCAGTGACCAGGTCATGGTCATCCAGAGCGAGCGCTGGTTCCGGGACCCGGTGGCGGTGATGGTCGAGGTCTGCGACTACCTCGGCCTGCCCAGGATCGAGCGGCTGCCCCGTGTCATGCGCAACCGCAACAAGCCGCATGAGCCCTACGACCCGGAGGTGCTGGCCCGGCTGCGTGAGTTCTACCGCCCCCACAACGAAGCGCTGGCCGACCACCTGGACATGGACCTCGACTGGGACGAGCCGTCAACTCCGTAGCCCCGGTTGCCGGGACCGGGACACCTGCGTCGTCGCCGACGGGCCTCGCCGCCGGCCGTGGTAGGGTCGCGAGTGCCGTGACTGGACCTGCAACAGCGGTGGGCGGCCCTGAGACCCACCCCAATGACTCCCGCTGGCGCGCGCTCCGGAGCGGCCTGAGCGGCCTGCTGCTCGCGGCCGTGCTCCTGGCGGCCGACCTGGCTGCACCCATGCTGGGCATGGGGCTCCCGGTCGCCACGTCCATCAGCCCGGTGAGCGCCGCCAAGACCGCCGAGGCCGGCCCGTGCGTCGGCGGATGGCGCGAGCTGCCCATCCCGGACGGGACGTTCATCTCTACGCCCTTCGACATCGTCTCGCGCGAGGGCGAGCCCGCCTGGATCCTTGGCGGGGCCAGCCAGGGGATCCTGACGCTCCGCTGGGACGGCTCAGCCTGGGTGCCGGCCGGCACCAGCGCTGGCGGCCACCGCGGCCTCGTCGGGGGGGCGCTCCTGGGGGACGACCTGGTGCTCGGCGTGGGCTACTACCGCAAGGTCGTGGGCGAGGGTGAGGGAGCCATGGAGCCCATCAGCGGCCGACTGACCAGCGCCTACTGGAAGGCCATCCCCGTGCCCGACCCGGCCGGCCCGAGGGCCATGTTCGCCGACGTGGCCGCCCTGCCGGACGGTGGCGCCTGGGCCGTGGGCACCCGCCTGGAGGATGGGCTGATGCGCGCCTACGCAGCCCAGTGGGCAGGCGCTCGATGGCGCGCCCGTGAGCCCGATCTCGGCGGAGCGGGCGGCCTGACGGCCGTCGAACGGGCTCCGGGTGGCACCATCTGGGCGGTGGGCTGGAGAGCCGCCGGTCGCGGGGTCCTCCGCCCGGCCATCGTGCGCCATGACGGCAAGGCCTGGCGAACGGTCGAGGTGCCACGCCTGCCAGACGGTGTCGCCGTGCTCACGGACGTCGCTTTCCTTGGCGCCCGCGAGGGCTACGCGGTGGGCTACCTGGCCGCCGATGGCCGCGACCGCCACGAGGCCATCCTGCTGCGCTGGGACGGCCGCCACTGGGAGCGCCAGCCCCTCCCCTGGGCGAGCGATGCGGCCGCCCTTCCCCGCTCCGTCGCCGTGGGGGCCGACGGCACGCTCTGGATCGCCGGGGCACAGACACCCACCGATCAGCGTGAAGCGCGAGGCTTCGTGGCGCACCGCAGCGCCGACCACTGGTCGCTGGACGTGTTGGACGTGCCGGATGGCGTCCGCTCGGAGGTCATGGCGGTCGCCGCCTCGCCCCGCGGAGCTCTCATCGCGGCCAGCGTGGCGGCCTCCCTGCTCGTGACGGAGACCTGTGCCACGGGCACCGTGACGTCACGGGCGGGCGACGGGAAGGGCAGGCGCATCAAGGTCAGCCGCATCCAGGCCAGGCGCCGGACCGGCCGCTCGGACGCCGCCGAGGACTGGCATGGCGGTCCACCGGCGGACCGCGGGGCCTTCGTGCCCGCCGACGCCAAGGTCCAGCGGCTGGGCACACCGGTGCCGCCGAAGGGCTTCGTCATCGAGGACCGCGCCGCGGCGACGGGCTTGGCACAGGTGACCGAGACATTCGGCGGCTTCAGTGCCGACCTGGACGGCAACGGCTACCAGGACGTCTTCTACAGCCGTCACGGCGGGACCCTGCCACGCCTGGCCATGAATGGTCCAGTTGGCTTCAGCGACGCACCGGGCGATGCCTTCAGCCCCGTGGACCGTCATGGCTGTGACCATGCCGACGTGGACCGCGACGGCAACCAGGACATCCTCTGCTCGGTCGGTGCCCAACGCGGCAAGACCATCCGGCGGAACGAGCTTTCCTTGGCCCCGGACAAGCCCGGTGGCCACCTCGTCCGCGGGGCACTGGGCATGTCGGACCCACTGGGGCGAGGTCGACACGTGGCCTTCATCCGACTCGATAAGGACGCCTGGCCAGACGTCTTCATCGGCAACGCGCCCGACCGGGAAGACGGGCTGCCGAGCAGCAATCGGTTCTACCGCAACGTGAAGGGTAGGTTCGTCCCGGCGCCGGGGGTTGGGCTTGACAGCACGCACGGGACGCTCTGCGCACGGGTCGGCGACGTCGATGGCGACGGCGACCAGGATCTGGCCTACTGCACGGCCTACGACTTCGCGGGACGGCCAGCCGGTCTGCGCCTCATGGTCAACCGTGCCGGCCGACTGGTGGACCGCACGCGCGCCCAGGGGATCTCACCCATCGGGGACATCGGCGTCGCCTTCGCGGACGTGGATGGCGACGGCCGGCAGGATCTCATCCAGGTGGCGCCGAGCCTGCTGCGCGTGAGCCGGGCCTCGAAGTCGGGCTACCGCCGCATCTTCGAGGCTCGCCTCTCGGCGGCGGTGGCCGTGGCCGCCGGCGACGTCGATGGCGACGGCCGCGCGGACGTCTACATCGCCTCCGGCGACGACGACCGGAACAGCAAGGACCTGCTGCTGCTCAGCCAGCGCGGAGGGCGCGCCTTCACGTCGGTCCGCATCCCCCAGACCACGGAGGGCCTGGCCGACGACGTCATCGCCCTCGACTACGACCTCAACGGCCGGACCGACTTCGTCGTCCTCAACGGCCGCCAGCAGCCGGGTCCGGTGCAGCTGCTGGCCGCCTTCCCGTCGTGACGGGCCGACTCTCGGCAGTCCGGGGTACTGCCGGAGCGCGACGGGCGTACTACCGACCCCGGGTGCGGAGAAGTGCGGTGCGGTCTAATCTCGGGTGTCGATGCCTGATCGTCCCGTGACCGTACGCCTCTCGCTCGTGGCGCTCGGTCTCTCGCTCCTGCTGCTCACCGACCTGCCGGCCGCCTGGTCCGGCGGCGCCGTCGTGGCCGCCCAGGGCGCCGAGACCGCGAAGCTCGTGGAGCCAGCCGCCGCCGTGGCGTGCACATCGGGCTTTGGCGACACGGACTCCAAGGCCGCCCTGGCGCTTCATGGCGTGGCCCTCACCAGCCGCGGCGCCCTGGCCGTCGGCTTCAGTCGGGCGGGTGAGGACGACGACTTCGGACAGCGGCGGCCGGCGTCCGTCTACAACGCCGGTGACGCGTGGACGCGGGTGGCGGCCTCCAGCCCCGGCGTCGAGGACGGCCTCGTGGCCGTGACCGCCGCTGATGGTGGGACGGCCTGGGCCGTGGGTTTCACGACCATCGCCGGACAGACCATGCCGCTGGCGATGCGCTGGAACGGCCGCGCCTGGGGGATCGATCGTCCCAGGCCGAACACCTCACTGGCGTCGCTCTTCACCGACGTGGCCATGACCGGGGCCAACCCCCTCGCGGTGGGCTATCGCATGACCGCCGACGGCGGCAGCGAGCCCATCGCGGCGCGGCGCGACCGCACTCGCTGGGTGTACGTCAGCCCTCGCACCGGGAAGCGTGAGTCGGTCAGCCTGACCGGCGTGGCACCGGACGGCCGCGGCGGCCTGTGGGTCGTCGGCCACGGCGGCCCGGGCACGGAGATCGGCCCCGTCATCTACCGGCGCGACGACGCTCGCTGGACGCGCATCAAGGCTCCCCACCTGCGCGGTGAGGCCGTCCTCGCCGATGTCGTCGCCAGCGCCGCCGACGACGCCTGGGCCGTGGGGTACCAGCACGTCGGCGGCAGTACGCTGCCGCTCGTGCTGCGCTGGGATGGCCGGACCTGGACACGCGTGGAAGCCCCCGACTTCGGCTCCCCGGAGGTCGTGCTCACGGCCGTAGCGGCCCCGACTTCCGGCGGCATCTGGGTGGTCGGGGCGGCCTGGGACTCGGCGCTGGAGAGCCACGAGGCCGTCGCTGCCTGGTGGGACGGACAGGCCTGGAACGAGGTCGCGGGTCCCGAGGGCGGCACCGAGCTGCACGACGTCGCCGGCTCGCTCGATACGGATGGCTGGGCCGTCGGCCGATCCGGGCTGCTGTCGAGCACCGCCCGCGTCTGTCTGCCGGCTCAGTCCGGGATCTTCGGAAGCAGTGGGCCGAGCCCGCAGCCGCCACCCGCTGACGAGCTGGCCAGCCAGGGGGCCGGCACGCTCGCTGCCGAGGTGGCGGGGTCGGGGCAGGACGGCCAGACCTCGGCGGCCCCCACGACGAACCTGGCGGCCCGCAGGAGCGGCAATGACCGGCCGAAGGCCAGGGCCAAGGCCAAGGCCAAGCCCACGCGCAAGCACGCCTCGGCCGGGCTGCCGCCCGCCGGGCCCGACGCACGGCTCGTGGCGCGTGACATGGCGGATGCGGCCGGCATCGCCGAGCAGACGGCCACCTACGGGGCGGTCGTGGCCGACTTCGATGGCGACGGCGCTGACGACCTCTTCATCGGCCGTCACGGCCATGGTGGCCGCCTCGTGCTCGCCCGTGACGGTCGTTTCGTCGAGCACTCGGCCCTGAGACAACCGGACATCGACCGCCATGGGTGCACGGCCGCGGACGTGGACGGCAGTGGCTTGCCGGACCTCTACTGCGCCATCGGCGGCAAGCGGGGCTCCGGCCTCAAGTCCAACGAGCTCTGGCTCGACCCGGGCGGTCCTGCCCCGCAGCAGGTGGCCGTGGAGCACGGGCTCTCCGACCCGACCGGCCGCGGTCGCCGAGCGGTCTTCCTGGAGAGCGAGGACAGCGACGTCGTGGACCTCGTCGTCACCAACTCGCCGACCCGCGTCGATGGGCTGCCATCCCTGAGCCGGCTCATGCGGACGCAGGGTGACGGCCTGTTCGTGACCCGGCCGCGGACCGGCTTCGCTGCCCGCCTCGGCTCGCTCACGGTGCAGGATGCCGACTACGACGGGGACGGCCGCGAGGACCTGCTCCTCGTCACGGGTGGGCTGCAGGCCCCCCGCCAGCAGGGCACGCGCCTCTACCGCAACACGCCCCGCGGCCTGGTGGAGGTGACGCGCCAGATGCGCGTGCGGTCGATCGGGGAGATCGACGCCGAGCTCGTCGATGTCGACCACGATGCCAAGCTGGACCTCGTGCAGCTGTCGCCCACGAGGCTGCGCGTCAGCCAACTCGTCGGTGGCCGCTTCCGGGCCGTCTACGAGCGCCGGCTGACCTATGGGCGCGCCATCAGCGGCGGTGACGCCAACGGTGACGGCCGGGACGACCTCTACATCGTGCGCGCCAACGGTGACCACAACATCGACGACGTGATGCTCATCAACCGTGATGGCGGGTCAGCCTGGTCGTCGCTGGCCATCCCGCAAGCCGCCACCGGCCGTGGCGACGACGCGGTGGCCATCGACTACGACGGCAACGGCCTGGAGGACTTCGTGGTCCTCAACGGCAACAACGCCCGCGGGCCCATCCAGCTCATCGCCTTCTACGAGCCGCCGGCCGCCGTCGGTCCCTGATCGACCGCGACGAGGCCCCTGGCCGGCCGCGACGAGTTCCCTGACGCGCCTGCCCGCCGGGCAGGGTCTACCCGGCAGGCGTGATCGTGGCGCCTCCCAGGTCCGCCGGCCGGTGGTGGCGCCGGGCGACGGTAGCCACGCCGGCGGCGATGAGAACGACGCCGATGAGCACGGCCGTGGGCACACCCAGGATGGTCCAGTTCCAGCCCTGGCGGAAGGACTCCAGGACCAGGCGCACGCTGCCATACCAGATCATCCAGAACGACGCCAGGTCACCGTCCCGCAGGTACCGACCGAAGCGCCGTGAGAGCAGCAGGGCCAGCAGCCCACCGCTGATGGTGAGCACCGACTCGTAGAAGAACAGTGGCTGGAAGCCCGTCGTCAATGCCACGCCCTCCGTGCCGGCTGGCAGGTACGGGTCGCCGGGGCAGAGCCAGGGGCTGATGCGGTGCTGGCAATCGATGGCCATGGCCCAGGGCAGGTCCGTCGGGGGCCCGTAGAGCTCCTGGTTGAAGAAGTTGCCCCAGCGGGCGATGCCCTGTGCCAGGAGTGTGCCGGGCACCACGATGTCCAGCGCCCGCCAGATGGGGATGTCGCGTCCGCGCAGGAAGATCCAGATGCCGACAGTCGCGCCGATGATGCCGCCGTAGAGCCCCAGGCCAGCGTAAGGCGGCAGGATAGCTCGCAACGGGTCATCCGCGTACAGGTGCCAGTCGTCGATGACGTGGTAGAGGCGCGCGCCGATGATGGCGCAGATCGCCACGACGATGATGGCGCTCGTCACGAGCCCGGGATCGTAGCCCTTGCGGCGGGCCTCCGACTGGCTGACGAGGATCATGACGGCGACCGCGATGACGAAGCTGACCCCGTAGAAGCCGATGGTCAGTGGGCCGACCGGGATACCCGATGGTGGGATGACGTCGATGAGCGCGGGCGGCACCGGGGAAGGATAGCCGAGGCCCGGACGGCGGCCACACGTCGCCGGGAGGCCCGCACGGGCACGGGCACGATATGCTGCCCTGCATGATCGAGGCCTGGGTGCTGTGGGTCCTCCTGGTCGGCCTGGCCGTCGGCGGCGTGGTCACCTGGCTGCTGATGGTGCGGCTGCCGCGCGCCGAGGATGACGTCAGCCCTGCTGAGCGTCCCGCAGAGGCCGCCTGGATCAGCGCCATCATCGAGCGATACGGCGGCGTGGCACCTCCCTCCCTCGTGGAGGAGGTGCTCGACCTGCACCAGGCCTACCTGCGCGACCCACGCCTGGCCCGGCCACCCGTGGCGAGGATGAGCCCGGACCAGGTCAGCCTGCCGCCCCCACCGATGGGCATGCTGCCGCCGGCCGGGGGCCCACCACAGCCCCTGCCGGCGGGGAGCCCGCCCCCGCTGCCGCCGGTGGCTCGTCCCGGCGGCGGTCCCGGCGGCGGTCCCGTCAGCCAGCCGCCGGCGGGTCCTCCTCCGGCCCGGCGCTAGCGACCCAGCCCGGCAGGTGCTCGGGCAGCCGCCCGAGCGTGCCCGCGGCCAGGTGCGATTCCAGGCAGGTCACGCCGACCGGCCCGACATCCGCCCCGTGCAGCGTGCCGGCGGGCAGGTCCAGCCGGTCCCCCGCCGAGAGGAGGACATCCCGACCGTGCTCGGGCAGGTGGAAGGTGATGGCCCCGACCGCCGCCACGAGCACCTTGTCGTATCCGTGGCGGTGCTCGGGATAGTGGTCGAAGGGGCCGTTGGCCCACGCGGAGGCGGACAGGCCGGCTGCGGCCAGGCGCGCCCGGAGGTCGGCCTGGCTCACCATCTCGCGGCGGTGCCTGTCATCAGCCCGCGCTGCAGGGCGAGGTCAGGCTGCCGTCGATGAAGAGCTGGCAGAGGCCGGGTCATCGGCCCATCCTATCGAGCCGGGGCCGGCCTAGAATCCCGGCCATGCACGAGACCCCCCTACGCTACCTTTCTGCGATCGACGTCCAGGCTGCGCTGCCCGGCGTGGAGGAGCGCCTGGGCCTCGCAGAGCGGACCATGCTGGGGCTCGGGGCCGGGGCCCAGCTGCCGCCCAAGATCGGCGTCGGGCCCGCCCCGGCCGGCTCGTTCGCGCATGTCATGCCCGCCTTCCTGCCCGGCCAGGCGGCTGATGGCTCGGACGACCTGCTGGGCATGAAGTGGGTGGTGGGTTTCCCGGACAACGTCGCGGCCGGCCTCGCCGCGATCAGCGGCCTGACCATCTTGAGCGACGGGCAGACCGGCCGCCCGCGAGCCATCGTCGATGCCGGCTCACTCACGGCGCATCGCACGGCCGCCATCAGCGGCCTGGCTATCCGATCCTGGGGACCCCCGCCGGGGAGTGCGCCACGGGTGGTGCTCGTCGGGGCCGGCGCCCAGGCCCGCAGCCACCTGCCCGTCCTCGCCCACCTGCTGCCGGACGCCCTGATCGTGCTCCACGACCAGGACCCAGACCGTGCGACGGCGCTGGCGCGCGACCTGGCGAGCCCGGTATCGGGACTCGGCCGCTTTCCGAGCGTGCGGACCGTCGACGACCCGGTCGAGGCCCTCGCCGGCGCGGACGTGGTGCTCACCATGGTGTCCTTCGGCCCGCGGCACCAGGCGCTCGCGGCAGAAGCCTTCGACTCTGCGAGCCTGGTGGTTGCCGTCGACTACGACATGTGTGTGCCCGCCAGCCTGGTGCGGAGCGCCGGCCTCTTCCTGGTGGACCACCGCGAGCAGTACCTCGCCAACCGCACGGAGACCACCTTCGCCGGATACCCCGACGACCCCCTGACCATCGGCGAGGCCAGCCGCGCGGCCATCCCGAGGCCCAACGGTCGTGTCGTCGTGACGCACCTTGGCGTGGGCCTGGCCGACCTCGTCTTCGCCGACGCCGTCCTGCGGATCGCCGAGGCACGCGGCATCGGCACCATCCTGGGCTGAAGCGCTACTCGTTGATGGGGATGTCTCCCTCGGGCAGCTCGAGCACGATGTCTTCACCGTCCAGGCGAACCGCGTAGGTCGCCAGGGGCAGGTCGGCGGGCGGGTCCAGTGGCTCCCCGTCCGTGATGTCGAACCGGGAGAGGTGCAGGGCGCAGGTCACCGACGCCGTCGGACAGGAAGCCCTGGTCCAGCTCGAAGTACTCGTGGGAGCAGGTGCCCTGCAACGCATGCAGGCCATCCTGGTTGATGAGGAGGATGTTCGTGCCCTCGACCTGCACCATGAGCATGGTGCCCTCCTCGAGGTCAGCGGCGCGTGCGACCGTGATGCGGCGCACGGGGCGTATCTCGGGTTCCATCGGGGTAATGGTAACGGCCGGCGTGCGATGCGCCGGCCGGGGATCGGAAACGGCCGACGCAAGCGCGCCGGCCGTCCCACTCGTGAGCCGGGTCCTGCGGGACCCGGCAGCCTCGATCAGGCAGCAGCGGTGCCGGAGGGCCCACCCCGGTTGACGCCCGGGTTCATGTACTGCTCCTCGCTGATGGCGGCCGAGAGGGTCGCCACCGTCCGCGCCTGGTAGATGGCTCCCGCGAAGGCCAGGGCGATGGCCGCGATGAGCCAGATGATGCCCAGGTCGTCAGTCTGGTAGACACCCCAGACGCCGCTCTCCAGGCCCGTGTGCGTCACCAGCCCCAGCGCGACGATCGACGCCCGCGACCGCGGCTCCGGCACCGCCGATGGCCGTGGCCACGATGACCAGCACGGCCGGCATGTGCAGCAGGAAGAAGCCGACCGCGAAGATGGCACCGACGATGAGCGCCAGGATGAAGGCGATGAAGCCGTCAAAGTCGGGCGAGATCCACTGCAGGACGCCCATCGTCAGCTGGTAGCCCAACGCACCTCCCAGCAGGATGACGGCGATCCAGTAGTAGAGGTAGGAGAGGACCGCGAACAGCAGGCCCAGGAGGAAGCCGACGACCCAGCCGGTCGCGGTGGCCAGGAAGGCATCCCCGAAGAGAGCCGTCATGGCGCCGGCTCCCAGCAGGAAGCCGACGAAGAAGCCCCAGATGGGCAGCAGGACCAGGAAGAGCTTGAAGCCATAGAAGGCGAAGGCCAGGCCGATGGCGAGGGCCAGGAGGCCGAGAAGGATCCCCTCGATCGTGATGTCCATGGTGTCGCTCCCGCTCGTGGCGTGCAGAGGCACGCTGCTTGGTCGTAAGCCTAGCGCGCCGCGTGCGCGCCGTGTGTGTCAAGTGCGCGATGTGCGCGTCAAGCGGCGATAGTCAGCGGGCTGCGGATCCAGACGTCATCAAGCCGGATTCTATGCCGCTGTCAAGCGTGCTGCACCCTCCGGCCACTTGCGCTCGAGCAGGCCACGCAGGCGATCCTGTGCCTCCGGCAGCGGGATGCGTGCCACCACGGGCTCCAGGAAGCCGAGCACGATGGCCTTCCGGGCGGCCTCGCGAGAGAGGCCGCGGCTCATCAGGTAGAAGACCTGGTTCTCGTCGATGGGGCCGACCGACGAGGAGTGCATGGCCCGACGGACGTCGGGCTGGTCGATCTCCAGGCTGGGGATGGTCACCGAGCGCGCCGAGCGTTGCAGCAGCATGCTGAACTCGCCCAGGAACGTGTCCGTGCCGCGGGCGCTGCGGGCGATGTCGATGAGGCCCTTGATGTAGCCGCGCGAGGCGCCCGTGAAGACGCCCTTGCTGAGCAGGTCGCTGGTGGTGTCCTCACCGCGGTGGCGCGTGTAGCTGGTCAGGTCGAAGAGCTGCTTGCCGTCGCCGAAGCCGACCTCAGCCTGGCGGACGCTGGCGCCACGGCCGATGAGCAGGTTCTCGATGCGGCTGCGAAGCAGGCGTCCCCCGACGCTGGCGATGGCCCAGTCGACGGAGGCATCGGCACCCACGCGAGCCTGGCGCGAGACGAACGCCGCCGTGCCGGGCCCAAGATCCTGCTCGGCGGCGAAGTGGAGCGTCGCTCCCTCCGCGAGGTCGATCTCAGTGCTGCCCCACCAGATGGCATCAGCCCGGGCGCCTGCCTCGCGGCTGGCATCACTCGAGGCGAGCTGCTCCTCGAAGAGGGAGGCGTGCGCATTGCGCCCCAGCATCACGACGGTCCGGTTGACGAGGCCGGAGCCCGGCGCGCCGCTGCTCCAGCGCAGCACGATGGGGCGCTCGATGGTCACGCCGTCCGGGACGTGGATGAAGACGCCCAGCGATGACAGGGCGCGGGCGACCTGCCCGAAGGCATCGTCAGCGGGCAGCGAGCCGCCCCCCTCGATGAAGGGACGCACCAGCTCCGGTCGCTCCCGTGCCGCTTCCGACAGGGTGCAGATGACGAGCCCGGCTTGCCGAGCCTCTTCCGAGAGGACGCAGCTGACCAGGGAGCGCTCGTTCACGTGGACGAACGCCGCGGCACCCTGCGGGCAGCGCGCGAGGCGCTCAGGTCGAACGCGGCCGGCGTGGGCGGGTACGGCTCGAAGGCGGCGAAGTCGACCGCCCGCAGGTCCAGGTAGGTGGTGAAGAGCTGGTTGGGCTCGGCCGGGAGGTCGGCCAGGCCCTCCAGGGCGGCCAGCCGGTCGGCCTGCAGCCACTCCGGCTCAGCGAGGGCGCTCGAGTTGTCGCGGGCGTGGGTGGGCGTCGCCCAGGACAGCTTCAGCGGCGCAACGCTCACCCAAGGGCCCCTTCCATCTCCAGCTTGACGAGGCGGTTGAACTCGATGGCGTACTCCATCGGGAGCTCCTTGGTGAAGACCTCCAGGAAGCCCTGCACGATGAGGTTCTGGGCCTCGTTCTCCGTCAGACCCCGGCTCATCAGGTAGAAGACCTGGTCCTGGCTGACCTTGCCCACCGTGGCCTCGTGGGTGAGCGTGGTGTCATCCTCCTGGATGTCGATGTACGGGTACGTGTCGCTGCGGCTGTTGTCGTCCAGCATCAGCGCGTCGCAGCGGACGCTGGCCACGGCGTTCGTGGCACCCGGCACCACCTTGACCGAGCCGCGATAGGTGGCCCGGCCGCCATCCTTGGAGACGGACTTGCTGACGATGCGGCTGCGCGTGTCCGGCGCCAGGTGGATGGCCTTGGCTCCCGTGTCCTGGTGCTGGCCGCTGCCGGCCACGGCCACGGAGATGATGTCCGCGGTGGCCCCACGGCCACGCAGGTAGATGCTCGGGTACTTGACTGTCTTGCGGGAGCCGGTATTCGCGTCGATCCACTCCACACGGGAGTCTTCGTAGGCGTGGGCGCGCTTGGTCACGAGGTTGTAGACGTCATTCGACCAGTTCTGGATGGTCGTGTAGCGGACCTTGGAACCCTTCTTGGCGATGACCTCCACGACGGCCACGTGGAGCGAATCAGTGGCGTAGATCGGAGCCGTGCAGCCCTCGATGTAGTGCACCTGTGCACCCTCGTCGACGATGATCAGGGTGCGCTCGAACTGGCCGGTGTTCTCGCCGTTGATGCGGAAGTAGGCCTGCAACGGGAGCGGCACCTCCACGCCGGGCGGAACGTAGACGAAGGAGCCGCCTGACCAGACCGCGCTGTTGAGGGCGGAGAACTTGTTGTCTTCCGGCGGCACGATGGTGCCGTAGTGCTCCTTGAAGAGGTCGGGGTACTCCTTGAGCGCCTGGTCCGTGCCCATGAACACGACACCCAGCTTGGAGAGCTCCTCCTTGACCGAGTGGTAGACGACCTCCGAGTCGTACTGAGCGCCGACGCCGGAGAGGAAGCTGCGCTCTGCCTCCGGGATGCCCAGCCTCTCGAACGTGTCCTTGATCTGGTCGGGCACGTCGTCCCAGGAGCGCTCCTCGCGCTCGGATGGCTTGCGGTAATAGACGATCTTGTCGAAATCGATGCGATCGAGGCCATCGGTCCAGAGCGGCATGGGCCGCTTGAGGAAGTGCTCGTAGGAGCGCAGCCGATGCTGCAGCATCCACTCCGGCTCCTCCTTGAGCGCGCTGATCTCCTCCACCGTGGCACGGGTCAGGCCCCGGGCGGCTTCGTGGAGGTAGACGATGTCGTCGTGGAAGGCGTACTCGGCGCGACGATCCTTGATCTCGGGCTTGGCTGCGACCATGACACTCCTGCCCGGCGGGGCCGCTGGGTTGCTGGCTAATCCTGACCTAGTTTATCGGAATTAGCCGCAGCAGCGCAACAGGGACCGCCGGATCGAGCCAGCCCTGACGTTCGCGAGGGATCGAGTCGGGCCGCGGGTGCCGCCCCAGGCTGGCCCGGCCGCGATCCAGCTAGGGGTAGACCAGGTGCACCGGGTTGCCGAGGAGGGCCACCTTCCAGGTCGTGACGTCGTTCGACGTGCCCGTCCCGGTCATGTTGTAGCGGATCTTCCACCAGCCGTCCTGCGGGGCCGTGTAGTCCACGTCGACCGGGATCTGGACCGTGAGCCAGCAGCCGTTGAAGCGTCCCAGCGAGGAACTCGAGACCGCGGTCGTGATCGAGGAGACGTCGTCGCCCGTGTTCGTGTTGCAGGCCGTGTTGACGCCGCTGTTCGAGGTGCCGACCTGGGCCGTGTAGTCGAGCGGGGTGGCTGTCCATCCGCTGCTGTTGGGGACGAGGATCTGGACGTTGGCTGCCAGGCAGTTGGAGCCGGGAGTGGAGCACGTGTCGCCCGGATCCCAGAGCTGGATCTCCACGGTCTTGCCGGCATGGACCTCGTCGATCTGGGCGAGGTAGAACTCGGACGAGGTCGTCGTCGACGAGACCGGGCAGCCGCTGTAGCCGCCGGCACACAGCGGGCTGAACATCTGCATCGCCCCGAGGCCGTAGATGCGCGGTGAGCCCCCGCTCGCCGTGGCATAGAGTGCGAAGGACTGCTCGCCGTCGGTCGTGCTGTTGATGACGCCACTCGGATCGGTCCCGGTGGTGTGGATGCGGTAGACCGTTCCTCGCGGCCCGCCCGTCAGGGGGTTGTCAGGGTTCAGCAGGTACCACGAGAGGTGGTAGTCGCGCCCATCGTTGTAGGCGGTGTCGCGCTTCCGGCAGTCGGCGCCGCCGCTGCCGCCCATCGTGGAGTCTGCCGCGTCGAGGTTGGCGAAGAGGGCGCCGGTGGACGTGATGAGCGGGTCGTCGGTCATGATGTACGGCGTCGCGTTGGTCCCCCGCAGCTCGTACCACGAACTGACAGCGTTGTTGGTGCCGAACCAGCGGTCGCCGGTGCCCGTGCTGTTGGTGGTCGCGCAGAAGCCGGGGTCGAAGACGTAGACGTAGCCGCCCGTGGTGTTGGGCGGCATCTCGACCGCGTAGTTGTAGTACTGGGAGGCGTCGTAGCAGGCACGCGTGTTGCCGACGGTCGTGCAGGTCGGGGCCACGGTGCCGCCCGCCGTATCGAAGTAGGGCTGGTGGGCGTCGCCGTTGACGTTCGATGCACCGCGCGTGTTCATGGTGGCCCAGAAGCCGCGCGCGTTGAGGCTTGAACCGTCCGGGTTGAAGCAGTCCGCTGCCCCATTGGCGCACGCCGTGCCAGGCCCCTTGAGGAGGTCGTTGGTCGTCGTCTGCTGCTCGACCATGCTGGTCGTGGTCGTCTGGACGTCGTAGGTCACCCTGACCTCGAGATCGGTCGAGCTTGATGCGCGTGCTGCGGTCGTGCAGCCCTTGACGGCCGTGAGCCGGACGCGGAAGTTGGTGTCGCTGAAGTCGTCGCGGGCCCATGGCTGGCCGGTCTTCGGCCACGCCGCGAGGCTGGATGCCGAGCCGAGGGTGTAGTCGCGTGCTGGTGGTGGTCGTCGAGGTTGCTGCCGGTCTGGGCGTACGGCGTCGTCCAGCTGGCTCCCGCCGTCCCAGGAGAGCTCGGCCCTGATGCGCGAGTTGGTGCAGGAGGCCGAGACGAACGCGTCGCTCAGGCGGACCTCGATGCCCGTGATGGTGAAGACCTGGTTGGCAGCCGGGACGGGGATGGCTCCGCCGGTCGGGGTGACGAGCCCGAAGGTGCCCCACTGCTGGACCGCCGTGTTCGTCGTCGTGTACGCGTAGACGTTGTTGTTCGAGTTCGCCGGCCGTGACGATGGTGGCCGAGCTGGTCGACGGCCACTGGCGGCCGGCAGGGGCGGTCGTGGCCACTCGCCACCCGGAATCGGGGTCTGGATTCGAGTTGCTGACGTTGGTCTGCTCGACCCATTCGGTGTACGTGGCCCCGCGGAGCGTGCCGAAGACGCCGTAGTAGTTCTCGGGGCTGCCCATGGGCACGGGCAACACGTACTCAGCCGCGCCAGTGACGCCGACGTCCACGCGGTCCAGGCACGGGCCGCCCTTCCAGCAGAAGACCCGGGCGAAGTTGGTCTGGACCGGTGCATCGATGTCCACGATGAGCTTGCGCGCATTGTTCGGATCCTTGCGCGGCGTCACCACCACGTCCGGCGAGGCATCGTCGAAGCCGTTCCTCTTGGCCTCGGCGATCGCGGCCGGGACGGCCTTGGTGTCGAAGTAGTCGGGCATGTAGACGGCGCCGGCGAGTGCGGCGGCGTCAGCGGCACGCTGCAATCGCTGCTCGAACATCCACCAGTTCGTCACGTCGGTCACGAGGGCCGCTCCGCCCAGCAGAACGATGGACATGATCGCGAAGATGGCCAGCACCTGGCCACGCTCCCGCACGCGGCCGTCGTCGGCAGGCGCCCGCCCGGAGAGACGACGGAGCCGGTGCACCCCGGCTGTCGTAGGCATGCGCACGGTCTTCACGGGGTGGTCTCCTAGGTGGTGGGGTTCAAGGCCATGACCGTGGTCTGGCTCAGGGTCAGCGAGAGCGCTCCGCCGGAGAGGGCGTCGAGCAGCGCCGGGAGCGGGGTGACGAAGTCGTACCTGTACTTGACGGTCACGCCGATGGATTCGACGTTGTTCAGGTTGGCCATGCCGCCGGTGTTCCTTCGCTGGCAGGCGGGCCAGTTCCACTCCCGGCGCGCGAAGGAGATCCTGACGGTTCCGGGCCCCGGATCGATCTCGGTGCCGAGCTCACCCTCCGCCAGCGGGGTCCAACGGCTGACGGTGCCAGACGTCTCACCGCCGGTGGTGCTGGCCTTGAAGATGCGGATCTCCGGGACGTCGGCGAGGCTGACCCCGGAGTCCGGGGAGGTGAGGATGCGCTGCACGGCACCGATGAGGGTGTCGTCCACCTTCGAGGGGTCCTGGTCCGGGTTGCTGACGCTGCACCCCTGGCCCTGGGCGAGGGCGGCGCCGACACGAGCTCCCTCGCGCGACGCGTAGCCCAGGCTATTCATCTTGCCGAAGATGAGACCCAGCTCACCGGTGCTCACGACGAGCAGCACGAGGATGGGCAGGACGAGGGCGAACTCCACGAGTCCCTGCCCTCGCTCACGCCGATCTCGAGCCATGGGGCGCCTCCTCATAGCGTGGGCTCCATACGGAAGATGTTGCGCTGGGTGAACGTCCACTTGGTGTCGCCGCCAGCGAAGAAGCCATAGAGGGCGTTGAGCGGCGTGGCCCAGTGGTGTTCGTAGTTGACGCTGACCCCGATGTTGTCCACCGTCGAGCGCGGCAGGTCCATTCCAGGGCACCCAGCCAGCACTGAGCAGCGCTGATCCTCGGGGTAGTCGCTGCCAGCTGCCAGGGTGTACGGCACCGTCGTGGTGGTGCCGTCCGGCAGCGTGCATTCGGTCGAGCCAGTGCGGTCCCACTTCTGCTTCAGGTGGGCCACGTTGCCGGCCATGGACGTGTAGTCGATGCTCACCCACTTGACGCTGTCGTGGCTGCTGGGCGGCGCGACATCGCTCTCGATCCCAGTGAGGATGAAGCAGTCAGTGCCCGGCTGGTTGCTGAGGACCGACGCCAGGTGGGCACCGTTCTGGGAGGCGCGGTTGACGCCCACGTAGGCGTTGAACATGAGCGCCAGCTCGATGATGCCCATGAAGACGAACACGAGGAGGGGCATGATCAGGGCGAACTCGACGAGAGCCTGGCCGCGCTCCTCGCGTGGGCGACCCTGCGATGCTCGCCGCCTCATCGATGCGGCTCCGATGCGCCCGAACGTCCCACCCGGGTCTTGGAGCGGTCGTCCTGGGGCGGCGCAGTCAACTGCCGACGCTGGCGGCCAGCGCAACGCCGAACTCGAACACTCGGTCCGCATGCATGCGCCCATGGTCGGCGCCCGCGGCTTCCCTGTGGATGACGCGATGGTCAGGGGCGGGCCCACGCTCAGGCGCAGGCGTGGTCGCGGGGGTGTCGACCCCAGACCCCACCGTTCAACTCAGGACTGCCTACCGGTCGTGGCTCAGGAGGGCTATCGAGGTCCTACCCGACCACCGATCGACGCGGACGACTGGATCGCCAGCTGCTCACTCCGGGACGAGGTGCACGGGCGTTGCCGACTGCAGCGACCTAGCTCGAAGACGAGGTGGACCGGGTTGCCGAGCAGTCGACCTCCCACGTCGTCACATCGGTGGTGTGCCACCACCGTTCATGTTGTAGCGGATCTTCCACCAGCCGTCCTGTCCGTGACGTGTAGCTCCGGGGTCGCGTGCGCGAGGATGTCAGCCAGCAGCCGTTGAACTCACCACTGCAGCCGTTGCCGGTGGCGTTGCCGTGTCCGATTCGTGGTTCGGAGGTGTCGTCAGTGCCGTCGGTCGCTCCTTGCAGTGGGATGTCGCCTGAGTTGCGCGCGTGCCTGTCGCGGCGGTGTCAGGCCACGTATGCCGCCGGTGAGCGCCACCCAGTCGTCGTCTGGGGACGAGGATCTGGACGGCCAGCTGGAGCTGGCTGTCGCCGGGATCCCAGAGCCGGATCTCCATGGTCTTGCCGGCATGCGCCGCGCTCGATCTGGGCGAGGTAGAACTCGGAGGCTGGCCGCCGGGCGAGAGCGGACGTAAGGCCTCCATGGCGCCGAGACCGTAGACTACGTGGCGTGCCGCCGGTGGCGGCTGGCGCAGATGGCGAAGCTGTTCTGCGCCGTCGGTGTTCAGCTGGTCGGTCGGGGTTGCTCGGATCCGTCGAACGTCGTGTGGATGCGATAGGTGTTGCCGCGCGGGCCGCCGGTCATGAGCCCGCGGGTCAGCAGGTACCACGGTTGTGGTAGTCGCGGCCGTCGCCGTAGGCTGTCGTGCCGGTCAGGCACTCGTCGCCGCCAGCTGGCCGCCCATCGTGCGAGTCGGCAGCGTCGATCTTGCGGAAGAGGTACGCCGTGGTCGAGCGACGGACGTGTCGTCGAGCCAGGTCGTAGGGGTGTTCGTGGGTGTCGTAGAGCTCGTAGAAGGTGCTCACCGGTCGGTGCTGCCGCCGAACCAGCGGTCGCCGGTGCCCTTGTCGTTGGTCGACGTCGCAGAAGCCGGGATCGAAGAGCCTAGACCTCGCCGCCCGTCGCGTCCGGCGGCATCTCGATGGCGTAGTTGTAGTAGAGCCGGGTCGTAGCAGGCCGGCGTCGACCGGCGCACGTTCGCAGGGCCGAGCGTCGCGGGTGTCGTAGTAGGTCTGGTAGGCATCGCCGTTGATGTTCGGGGCCCCTGGGTGTTCATGCAGTGCGCCCAGAAGTCCTCGCGGGTTGAGGTCCAGCACCGTCCGGTCGAAGCAGTTGGCCGGCCGTTGCGCAGGGCGTCCCGGGCCCGGGAGCGGTCGTCGGTGGTTCGGTCTGCGTCGTCGGGTCGTACCGTGAGGTTCCACGCTCGGGCCTGACCTGGTCGACGTTGAACCGTGCGCCTGGCGCGTGCAGCTCCTTGCGCCGTCAGGCGGATCCGGAAGTTGGCGTCGCTGAAGTCGTTGCGCGTCCAGGGGTGCGGCCCCCAGGCGCGGCGCTGGTCGGGCTGCCCAGGGGTAGTCGGCGGTCGTGCGTGCTCAGTCCCAGGTGCGCCCATCGACGATGGGCGCAGGTTCCGGTGGGACCGTGTCCCCCGACGAGGTCCGCACCAGGATCTGGCAGCCCGGCGCAGGCGCTGTTGATGAAGGCGTCGGTCAACGCGCACCTCGAGCCGTCGATGTCACGGTCTCGTCGTTGCCGCGGTCGGGGATGCCGCTGGAGCCGAAGCCGGACCAGCTGCTGAGACCTGGGTCGTGCCCGTCGCGTCGCGTACGCAGTTGTTGTTGTCGTTCGAGATAGGCCCTCGTGCCAGGTTCGCTCCACGCCAGCTCCGCTGGCGACGAGATGGGCGAGCGCCAGCCGAGTCCCCAGTTCGTCCGGTCGTGCACCTGGGTCGCGTGCTGGGGTGTGGCGTGCGCCGCACGATGAGTAGCCGACACGCCGTAGTAGTTCTGCGGGCTGCCCATGGGCACCGGCAGGACGTACTCGGCGGCGCCGGTGACGCCGACGTCGACCTGCTGGAGGCCGAAGACCCGCGCGAAGTTGGTCTCCACCGCGCCGTCGATGTCGACGATGAGCTTGCGTGGGTTGTCGGGGTCCCGGCGGGGCGTCACGTGACGCCTGCGAGTCGCGTCGTGGACGAAGCCGTTCTTGGCGGCCTCGGCGCGCGCGGTGCTGAAGGCCAGGGTCTGGTTGCCCGGCAGGTAGACGGCCCCGGCCAGAGCGGCGGCGTCCGCGGCGCGCTGCATGCGCTGCTCGTTCGTCCACCACCAGGCCACGTCGGTGAGCAGGGCCGCGCCGCCCAGCAGCACGACGGACATGACCGCGAAGATGGGCAGCACCTGGCCGCGCTGCGCGCGAGCGGGCCGCTGACGGCCTCGGCATCGCGCGGCAGGCGGCCGGAGCCACGGCCGCCCAGGCGGTGGTAGCATGCGAAGTGCTCACGGGACGTCTCCTAGAGCGTGGGATTCAGTGCCATGACGGTGGTCTCGCGTGAGGGTCAGGGAGAGCGCGCCGCCCGGAGAGGGCGTTGAGCAGCGCCGGGAGCGGGGTCACGAAGTCGTAGGTGTACCTGACGGTGACGCCGATCGAATCGAACGCCGCTGAGGCCTCCGTTGTGCGCGATCGCAGGCGGGCCACGCGAGTGCTCTGGGGCCGAAGTCGATGCTGGTCGCTCGCCGGACCGGGATCGATGTCGGACCCGAATCCGGCCCCGAGTACGTCCAGATGTTGACCTTGCTGGCCGTCTCGCCACCGGTGGACGTGGCCTTGAAGATGCGGATCTCCTGGATCTTGGCGAGGTCGATGCCCGAGTCGGGCGACTGTGAGGATGCGCTGCACGGCACCGATGAGGTGGCATCCACGAGGGACGGGTCCTGGGTTGCCAGGGTCGCAGCACGATGGACCCGTGCCCTGTGCCAGCGCAGCACCCGATGCGGGCCCCCTCGCGCGAGGCGTAGCCGAGGCTGCTGCATCTTGCCGAAGATGAGGCCCAGCTCGCCGACGCTCACGACGAGGACGACGAGGATGGGCAGGACGAGGGCGAACTCCACGAGCCCCTGCCCTCGCTCACGCCGTCTCGAGCCATGGGGCGCCTCCTCATAGCGTCGGCTCCATGCGGAAGATGTTGCGCTGCGTGAAGGTCCAGCCGGCGTCGCCGCCGGCGAAGAAGTCGAAGATGGCGTTGAGCGGCGTGGCCCAGAGGTGGCGGTAGTTGATGCTCACGCCGATGTTGTCCACCGTCGAGCGGGGCGGGGTCATGGCCGGGGCACCCCGCCAGCACCGGGCAGCGCTGGTCCTCGGGATAGTCGTTGACGGTCCGCGTGTAGGGCACCGTGGTAGACGTGCCGTCCGGCAGCGTGCAGGTCGTCGAGCCGGTCCGCTCGTCCAGCGCTGCTCCGACGTAGGGCATCGTTGCCGGCCAGCGACGTGCGCTCGATGACCACCCAGTTGATCCTGCGGGGTCGTTGGGCGCCGTGATGTCGCTCTCGATCTCCTTGAGGATGAGGCAGTCGGCCCCCGCCTGGTTGCCCGAGGATGGCGGCGAGGTGGGCGCCGTTCTGGGACGCCCGGTTGATCGCCGACGAAGGCGTTGAACGCGAGAGCCACCTCGATGATGCCCATGAAGAGGACGCATCAGGATGGGCAAGACGAGCGCGAACTCGACCAGGGCCTGCCCGGAGCGGCCGCGGTCTGTCGCTGTCTCTCGCGGTGTCTCGAGCATCGTGGCTAGCGCTCCTCTAGGCCCCCCGGGTCTACTGCCGACCGTCACGGGTCCGGAGTACTACCGTACTGATGATACCCGCCAGCTGTAAAGGTGGGTTCGTGCTCGATCCTGATGTTGTGTTGCAGCCCCGCAACGAGGCCGAGGGAGCGCGCCGCCGTCATCAGCACGCCATCGTGTCCCCATCCGCAGCCGCGGAATCGCCTGGCGCGGCAGGGACCGCCTGGTCATGGGCTCAGCGGTGTGAAGAAGCCACCGACCGGGGCTGACACGAGGGTCCGCGCTGGCTCACCGGCGATGGTCAGCTCGGACGAGGCGTGCGTGGCGGGTCGGCCAGTCGTGAGCAGAAGTCCCCGAAGGTGGCACCGCTGACTTCTTCGCCGTCGATGGCCAGGAGAGGCGCATCGAGCTCGAGGTCAGCCGTGCCCGGGGCACCTTCGACGAACGAGCCGACCACGTAACCGTCGTGCCAGCCCGGCGACACGGACATGGGGACAGCCGGGTATGGGTCGTCCGAGACCGGATCGAGGTAGAGCACGCCCGCGGGCCAGTCGATGGTGACGATGAAGTCGTCGAGGAAGGCGTTGCCCATGGCGCCCTGGCCCTCCGGCAACACGGTCGAGGTCGCGATGGGGAGGTCACGCAGCTGCCGATCGCCGAGTGACACGTCGGCCGTCGTCCAGGCGAGCCGGGTCGCGACGCGGCCGCCGGCGGTGGATGCCAGCGTGGCCACCGTTGGCGCATCCGAGGCGACCTCCGAGCCGATGCGCGCGAGGTCGGCCGGGTGGGCGGTCAGCCAGCCATCCGAGCCCGTGTCCACCAGGAACGTCAGTGTCCCCTCCCCGGCCGGCAGGGAGACGAGCGGCGAGGGTGATGCGTCCGACGCTGGCTCGAAGTCCAGCCGGATCGCGTCCGTCGACGTGATCGAGCCCTTCAACGCTAGCGGGCGATGGTGAGGCGCTGCGCCCCGTAGTCGAGCTGCCAGACCGCCTCTCGCATCAGGCTGGCGCCGATGAGGCCGGCATCTGCCAGGCACCAGAGCGGGTCCGTGCGATCGATGACGGTCTCCACGGCACCCACGTCGCGGAACTCGGCCGGGCCGACGCGCAGCCGGCGCAGCGGGACCACCGGGCTGCTGACGACCTGACCGTCGATGGTCAGAGGTGCTGACGGTGCCGGCCGGATCACCGCCGTGGATGGCGGCCACTGAGTCGGAGATGGCCGTTGGCGCTCCCGTGTCGAGCAGCATGGGCAGGACCATCTCGTCGTCACCGAGGCGCACATCCACGGCGACCTGCCCGGCCACGTAGCGGATGGGCAGCGTGACCGGCAGCGAGCCTGCCTCCACGGTGCCCGCCCGGAGCGTGGCCAGCCCGGCGTCCTGCGCGCTCCGGGCCGAGAACAGCAGCGCCACGATGATGGCGGCCGCGGTGATGACGATCGCGAGGGGCACCAGCCGCGAGGTCGACCAGCGGCCTTCCGCCTCCGGGTTCGGTACGGCGGGATCCTGCGCGCCCGGCATCCCGGCCTCGCTCGCCCCACCCGCCTGCTCCACCACGGCGTTCAGCTGAGGCTCATCGGCTGGGCCCGTCTCAGGGATGCCCACACGTCGACACCGACACTCGGCCTGAGAGCGTGACCCGCAACGACGACAAGCAACAGGGCACCCAACAGCGCGATGACGGGTGCTCCTGGCCCGATGGACACCAACGCCGCAGACGCAAGCAGACCGACACGCCCTCCGAAGGCCGAGCCGGGCCAAGCCATCGCCGCGAACGGAAGCAGAACAGCGAGGTAGTGATACCAGAACGTCCCGGGGATCAGCAGCATGGCGATCGTCGCCAACAGGGCAGCGAACCGAACACCATCTGCTCTGCGGGCCGCCAACACGCTTCCGACCACGCAGCAGAGGCCGATGACGATGGTCGCGACTCGTACTAGGGCGGCGACCCAGGTCGCGAATCCCATCTCTGCTGCCACCACCGCCGGCGCGAGATTGCCCGTGTAGTCCGTCGACCCCCGGATCATGTTGGCCAGCACCGTCGGGTACTGGACCCACGCCTCTGGCGTGACGGCGAGGCTGATGCCCACGATGAGAGCCGTGCTGATCACGAATGACCTGCGCGCCCGATCGTCCATGACGAGAGCGGCGGGGATGAGGGTGGCCGGTGAGACCTTGAGCAGGCTACCGGCGGCAGCACCGATCCCAGCCGCCATCCCGCCCATCGCCACGAGCGTGACGCAGAGAGCGAGCAGCGTGCTCACATTGCCATACCACATGGAGACGAAGACCGGAACGTACCAGACCACGGCGGCCAGGCACCAGACGGCTCTCTCGAGGCTGCGCCGGGCGCCGCCGATGCCGGCGGCAAGCCATACCGCGGCGAACATCACGATCGCCTGGAGTGCCAGCCAGATGATCCTGGCGGCGTCGAGCGAGACCGCGGTCAGCAGCGCGAACGCCTGAGCAAGCGGCGGCGGATAGAGGTAGCAATCCGGGCACAACGCATCGACTGGCCCGGCGAGCTCGGTTGCGAGGTATGGCGAACGGGTGGGCCCGATGCGCTCTGAGGCGTGGTAGTAGACAGTCATGTCATAGGCCCAGGATCGCGGCTGAGCCTCGTGCATGACCCTGGCGAAGACGCCGTTCGCGGGCACGCCCAGGATGACCAAGACAAGAGCCACGGACAGTCGGAACCGCCCTGACTTCCAGGTCCGCAGGAGTGGCAGGGACCCGGCCCGAGACATCGCGGACCCATCTCCAGGCGGGCGATCGCTGTGACTGGCGCCTGTCAGAGGTCATGTCCCCAATGACGATAGAGGAGAGCGCAGAGGGCCACGGACGTCGGTTGCATCAACCGATGCCCCGACCGCGTGCTCGGGGATCATCCGCCGAACCCGAGCGCCGCGACCCGAGCGGAGCGGAGC
>CAWGVH010000005.1:0-275435 GCA_963825995.1 uncultured Chloroflexia bacterium | reverse complement strand
CAGCTGGAGCAAGAACGGCAGGCAGCAGCATGAGGACGAGCTGGCTGGCGCGGAAGAACCTGTAGTCTTCGCTCGTGCGAATACGGCCAGGGTCACGAGGGACGCGACCTGATAGGCGAAGGGGATCGTGGAGCTCGACGACCGGCAGCCCCAGCGCCAGGTACGTCCCGACCCAGATGACGGCCAATGCCGTGACGGTCACCGCGGCGAGCGTAAGGGTCACCTTGCGATCACGGACCTCGCCCGCGTCCGTGGGCGTCACGCCGATGAAGGCCAGCCGCTCGATGAGCCGGTAGACGACCTCGGCAAACCGCAGTCATGCGGGCATCGTAGCCGCGGCTTGGTACCGCGAGTCCCCTCGCCTCCGGCAGCGGGGCAATCCGGGGGCCCGTCCACGGCGGCTGCGGCCTGCTGGCAGCCGCGTCGATCCGGCGGCTGCGTACCTGGTTGGCCTGTGGCGGACTTGCCTCTGGACGACGATGCCGGCCTGTGACGGCGTGCCGGTGCGATCAGACCAGTTCGCGGTTCGATGAGGCCTACGCGACGGAGAAGCTCCGCGCGCTACCGCGAGCACGGTCCGGACCCCAGCACCCGGGCCCTGCTCGATGCCATCAGCGGCGCGGACATCCGGCGGCAAGACCTTGCTGGACATCGGCGGCGGCGTGGGCGCGGTCGAGGACGACTTGCTCCGGCTCGGGGTGGCGTCGGTGCAAGAGGTCGAGGTCCACCGCCTATGTGGCAGCGTGTCAGGCGGAGCTGGACGCCAGGGTCACGGTGATCGCATCAACCACCTGAGCGGCGACTTCGGCTCGGCGGCCGAAACCGTCGAGCCAGCGGACATCGTGACGCTCGACCGCTCGGCCTGCTCGCTGGCACGAACCGCTCACGCTCATCGACCAGTCTGCGGCCAAGGCGCGCTGGCTCTGATGGGCTGGTCTACCCGCGCGCGACGTGCGGCGGTCTGCTACGGCTGGCGCTACCTCGGCAACGTGCGCCAGGTCCTCAAGCGCAGCTGGCTGGCGGCTCACGACCCCGCGGGCTGTCTATGTCGCGCGCATCCTGGCACGCCACCACCTGTACCTGCACCGGCATGCCGAGGTCGGCGTCGGCAGATCGCGGTCTTCGCGAGGGACGCTTCGTAGGCTTCCCGAGGTCTCAGGCCCGCCTCGACGATCGCCAGCGGTTCATGGAGCAGCGAGGCGCTCGAAGCAGGCTGACGAGATGGAGCCACCACCCGTGGCGCTCGAGCGTGACCCGGCCACGAAGGACGTGGTGGTGATCGTGGCTACCCTCGCCGCCTGGCCAGGCCCGCGAAGAGCGGCAGTCTCTCGTCCTGCCCGAGGTGGTGACCATCGCCCTGCGGGCCCATCGGACGCGCCAGAAGATGGACCGCCTCGTGGCCGTCTCACGCTGGAGCGACAGCGGTCACGTCTTCGCCACGATGCTCGGGAAACCGCATCACGCCGCGACGATCAGCCGGGCCTTCGACCAGGCCCTCGCTCGCGCCGAGCTCCCGCACACCCGCTTCCACGACCTGCGCCACTCCGCGGCGACGTTCCTCTTGTCCCAGGCTTCGGCCTCGAAGACGTCAAGAACCTCCTCGGTCACTCGACCATCGTGCTGACCTCGAACACCTACGGTCACGTCCTCGAGCAGCGCCAGCAAGAGATGGCGCGCGGGATGGACGCCGTGCTGGGCGGGTGATGGTCGAAGCCGGTGTCGTGGACGGCTGTGGGGAAGCGGGCTCGATGCGTCATGGGGAGGAGCCAGACCGGCGCGCCTCTGTGGGAACGCGTCGCCGATCTGGGACCTTCCCTGGGACTACGGGCAGCTCGATCGACGTCGGTTCGAACCCCGCGTACGACACGGGTCCCTGGGTCGGATCGACCGAGACGAGCACGCCCTGCCCGACTCCGGCGTCCGGGCCGAACGCTGGTGCGGCGATGACGAGCTGGCCGTCGGCGTCGAACCCGATGTGGACCGGATACGGCAGATCGGTCACCACGGGCTCGAACGTGTCGGGACCCGTCTGGCGCACGATCCGGCCGGAGTCCGGAGGCATGTCCGGCACGCCCTCGGTGAACCCGGTCGCCATCTCCGCCGCATACAGCGCCCCATCGGGCCCGAGCGCCACATCGGTGACGACGGTGAGCCCGGTCCAGACGTCGCTGACCGTCCCGTCCGGCGTGACCTTCACGACCTTCGAGGCGCCATCCCCATAGGGGGCGGCGGTCTCATGGCCCACGAAGGCGTTCCCATCCGCGTCCACGGCGATGCCGGTCGGCACGAGGTGCCCTTCCGATAGGTCGGCGACCGTGGCGATCTCGCCCGCCGGCGTGACCCGGAGGAGTTGACCGCCGACGGCCTCGGAGAGGAGCAGCGCATCACCGGCGGCTTCGAGGTCGAACAACGAGCCGTCGGAGCCGTAGTCGGGCGGGACGAAGGCGGGCGGGTGCTGGGGCAGCCAGGTCGTGATGTCTGCCACCAGCGTCATCGTCCCGTCCGCGTTGAGCCTGAACACGCCGCTGAACGACGACGGCGAGAAGTTGGACGGTCCCGCCCCGCTCAGCAGGGCGTAAGCCTCGTCGCCCAGGAACGCGACGTCCATGGCGCCCCAGATCCAGCCCGCTTCCTCCCACAGGGTGGAGACCAATCCCTTCACGACCGGGGTCGGGCAGCCGTCGGCGACGGTCGCGATGGACGACGACAGGCCGATGTCGACGGTGAAGCCTGGGAAGTCCGCGATATGGGTCTCACCGCCCGTGCCCGCGAGCGCCAGGTAGAGTGCGCCGTCGGGGCCCCATCCGAATCCTCGCGGATTGGTGAGACCGGAGGCGATCGTGGTGATCGGCGACTCGGTCGCAGGCGGGCTCGCATCCTGAGCGAACACATGGCTGGACATGCCAGCCGCGGGCAGGGCGACCGAAACCCCAAGGACGATGGACCTGACCACTGGATCCGCGCATCTGGAGCTCTCCTTGCGCCCCCCATGATGCGAATGGCATCTGGGCCTACTCGCACCGCGCGCCGGTGCCGCAGCAGGTCGCACCCGTCGCATGACGTGTCAGGCACCCAGATGCAGTCTCGGGTGAAGGACGGACCGTACGCGTGGGCCGCTGCGATGTCAATGGATTTGGGTGAGCCTGTCGTCGGACGACGGCTCCGTCCCGGACGGCCACCAGCGACCCGGCGACGTGGGCATCGTGGGCAGGGCGGTGTGCCGGCGTCGGTCGACCGCTTGCACATAGTGGGCCAGCACGGCAGACTCCTGCCCACATCCGGGTCCGAGGGGGGCCGAGCGGCGCGCCACCTGCCAGCCGCTGCACGATCAGGCCGGTCCGCGGCAATACCCGTCGGAGGCACACCACATGAACCAGCGGCTCGGCTTCGCGTCCGCCCTCGCCCTCGGGGCCTCGCTCATCCTCGCCGTCGGCGCCTCGGCGCAGATGTCCCCCCATCCCGCACACATCCATGCCGGCAGCTGTCCGGAGCCCGGGGATGTCGTGGCGGCCCTGTCTGACGTGTCGTTCGACATGAATGTCGACGGCACCGCCTCGGCCAAAGTGGAGCCGGTCGGCCAGGCCTCGGCCATCCCGGTCGAGGCCAGCGTCACGACCGTGCCCCTGGCGCTGCGCCGACATCGTGGCCGGCGAGCACGCCATCAACGTCCACGCCAGCGCGGATGACCTCGGCACCTACATCGCCTGCGGCGACATCGGCGGCATCACGATCGGCGAAGCCGACCTGCCGATCGGTCTCGGCGAGCTCAACGACTCGGACGCCAACGGTGTCGCGTTGTTGCATGACAACGGCGACGGCACGACCACCGTGTCCGTCTTCATCGTGCCCCCGGCCAGCGCCATGTCCGCATCCAATGCCGCGGTCGCGACCGAGGCGATCACCATCAAGGGCTTCGCGTTCGCACCCGCCTCGCTCGACATCGCGATCGGCACCTCCGTCACCTGGACGAACGAGGATGGTACGCAGCACACCGTGACCGCGGGTGACGGGGCGTTCGACAGCGGGTCCCTGGCCCAGGGCAAGAGCTTCAGCCATACCTTCGACACGGCCGGAACGTTCGACTACCTCTGCTCGTTCCATCCGAGGATGACGGCTACCGTCACCGTCGAGTAGCGGCTGAACGGTGTCACGAGTACGTCGGCCGAAAGCTGCCGGAGCCCGCGCGCAGGCAGATCCATCGTCCATTCCTCGGCGTCGTGCATCCACACAAGCTCATCAAGTACATCGAATGTCACTCCGTGCGTCCGACGTGGCTGTCAACGTGGCTGTCAGCTGGCGCTGAAAGACCGCACGCGCAAGAGATAAGGCCGTATCAGAGCGACAATACCTAGGTATTGTGGTGAGCCGGCTGGGATTCGAACCCAGGACACGAGGATTAAAAGTCCCCTGCTCTGACCGCTGAGCTACCGGCCCGCTGGTATCACCGAGAGTACCTGCCGCAGTCGCGGACGGTGTCGTACAAGGCGAGGATGTTCTCGATCGGCGTTTCAGGCAGGACGTAGTCGTGGCTCGGGGACGCAACGTAGCCGCCACCGGGCATCATGATGTCCAGGATCTCCCGGGTCCTGGTCCTCACGAGGTCCGGCGTGCCCTGGATCAGGACGAACTGGGTGTCGATGCAGCCGTTCAGCACGACCTTGTCGCCGAAGGCTTCCTTGAGCTCAGATGGGGCCATCCCCCTGGCCGATGGCTGCAGGGCCTGCAAGCCGTCCAGCCCGATCTCGATCATGGCCGGGATGAGCGGTGTGAAGCCACCGCAGCAGTGCATCATCACCTTCAGCCCGTAGTCGTGGCCGAGGTCCACAAGGCGCTTCAGATGCGGCAGGAAGAAGCGCCGGAACATGGCTTCGCTCATCAATGGCCCGTTCATGCTGCCGAAGTCATTCCCGATGAACGAGATGTCGATCAGATCGGCCGCCGCGTCGAAGATGCGCTGGCTGACCCCGACGTAGTAGTCGACGATGTGCTCGAGCAGGGCGTCGACCAGGTCCGGTTCCTCATACATCATGAGGATGAGGTGCTCCATGTCGAGCAGGTCGATGGCGTCGTGCCAGAACGGGGACCAGTCGCCCCCGAGGATCGCGTAGTCCCCCTTCCAGCCTTCGATCTCAGCGCGGATGCCGGAAACGCTCATCCAGGTCGGATCGGGCCAGGGGTACGCGTGCACGTCCTTGAGCGTGGCTCCAA
Organism: uncultured Chloroflexia bacterium; assembly: GCA_963825995.1. Taxonomy (GTDB): domain Bacteria; phylum Chloroflexota; class Limnocylindria; order Limnocylindrales; family CSP1-4; genus JAFMJV01. Next base: position 270,227 of record CAWGVH010000005.1, on the reverse strand, counting down.
GCAGGGGGTTGACGCGGGGCATGCCGTACCCGTAGCCGTGCCGCTCCACACCGAAGGGTGTTCGATACGTCGACCCAGGGGCCAGGCCCGCATCTGGGCCGGACTCGGCAGGGCCCGCATACGTCGCGTAGACGCGTCGGAAGTCGTCACCGAGGTAGACCGACAGGGCCTCGTCATCCTGCAGGCCCAGGCGATCGATCAACAGCTGCCGGGTCTCGGGGGCCGCACCGAGCCAGGCCGGCACGCGATCCGGTTCCTCGAAGGCGAAGGCAGCCAGCACGCGCTCCCTGGGAGTCATGGAGCCATCATCGGGCATGCCGCGCTCCCTGCAGCGCAGGCAGCACCTCGCGAGCAAGGGTCTCGATCGTGCGCACCTGGGGAACAGGGAAGGTGCTCAGCCTCATCGATGCTACGCCCGACTACACGGGCAGGGTGCGCACGACGAGGATGGCGTCGACCGCGACCCCGTCGGTCTCGGCACGCAGGTCCAGGAGGTGACGCCCGGGCCACAGATCCTGGCTGAACACGACCGTCTGGGGTGATTCGTCGCGGAGCCTGAGATCGTCCAGCAGCCAGGGTCCACCGTCGATGCGGATGCCGATGGCGCCGCGCGTGGGACCGGTGGGACCCACCAGGGCCACGTCGTCGCCGCTGAACTCGGTCCAGAGACTGGCATCAGGCGCCATCGCGATCAGCCTGCGCTTGATGATGCTGCCTCGACGCGTGATCCAGTCGTCTGGCGCGAGCCTCAGACCTCCGGACAGATGATCGCGGACCGCCAGCCGGACTCGCAGGGTCGGGGAGACGGCCGTGGCACCTGTCTCGTCGTGGGAGCGAACACGGAACCGATACGATCGGCCGGCTTCCATCTCCGTGTGCATCCGACCGTGGGCAGCGATCAAGGCGACCCGCTCCCAGTCGCCGTTGCCGATCTTCCGCTCGAGCTGCGTCTTGACGACCGTGCCGAGCTCCTCGACCGGCGTCCAGTCGATCCCCACTCGAGCGCCGACATCCCCGCTGCCGAGCGTGCGTGCACCGACGATGGACAGCTGGGGCGCTTGCGCCACGGCCGGCTCGGGGTCCGATGGCGATCGAGCCAACGGCATCTCGCTCGCGTCACTCACAACGATCCCCGGGTCTGCAGGGGTGTCCAGCACGCTGAGAGGAGCACGGACCTCCGCCGGCATCCCCGAACCCGGAGTGTCGACGATGACGGCCATCGCCACGAGGGCGGCCATCGTGACGAGCGTGGCAGCGGCCATCGGCAGGACGCCGATACCGCGCGATGCCGGCCGTCGGCTCTTCGAGGCTGCCGTGGCCTGCTCGTCCAGCCCCGGCTGTGTCGTCGAACCCTGGGCGAGGACGTTCGACACGGGCGCTGGGTACGAGTCCAGGTGCTCAGGGTAGGTGACGACCTCGCGCGCGAGCCGGGCGCAGATGACCGGGGCGACATCCGGTGTCCAGGCCAACTCAGACATGACGACGGCCATCGTCAGGGTCCCGAGTCGGTCATCGTGGAGCGACGCGTACCGACCCGTGCGGGGGCCGACGCCGGCACGTGAGGGGCCGTCCGGGCCGGACCCGATGGCCATGGCCATCATCTCCGTCAGGCGACCACGCAGGCGGGTGAGCGCGGCGACGAGTCGACCATCCAGCTGGTCTGCGGGGATGCCCAGGCGCGCTTCGGCATCGGCACGGGAGAGTCCGAAGGCGTAGCGGGAGGCGATGATGAGCCGATCCTCGTCCGCCAGGGCGTCGAAGGCGTCGAACAGGGCCGCATGTTCGACGGGCGTCGGCCGGGGCACGCCTGCCTCGAGGTAGACCGGGGTGGCGGGGATGCGCCGACAGGGATCGGGGATGGGCATCTTGGCGTCGCGCCGCAGTGCCAGCTCCCGGGTGTGGCTTCGAGCTGCCGTGGCCGTGATGCCCATCAACCAGGGTCGCAGGGCCGCCTCGCGTTCCAGCGATCGAAGCGACCAGAAGGCGCGCATGAAGACCTGCTTGGTCACCGCCTCGGCCGATGCCGAGTCACGCGTCGTCAGATAGGCGGTCCGAAAGATGACTTCCTGGTGACGGCGAGTGAGGTGCTCCCATGCGCGCAGATCGCCGCGGCGTGCCGCCTCGGTGGCGGCGCCCTCCCAGCCTCGGCTGTCGGGCAAGGCCAGTGCCGGCGACGCGTGGCGCCGTCGACGCCATCGCGGCCACGACGCTGCCCTTGGCTTCATGTTCTCGCCTCCCTCACATCGGCGTGACAGGTCGGGTCTGCCAGCTCCGACCAGTGGTCCTCCCCCACGCTTCCCAACCTAACCGGGTCCGCTGTGCGTGGGAATGTACCTCACCGCACGTCCCCGCCCAAGCGTTGCTCGCAGTCACCATCGCTGAGCGTGAATGACCATCATCGATGGTCCTTTGGTCAGGGGACCGGAGTACGAACGTTTTCCCGAGCTGGTTGGCTCGTCAGGTCACGCCGACGCGGCCGACGTGTGGCATCGTGACGGCATGGACAAGCTGCTGGAGCTGCCGCTCCGTCTCTCACCCAACCGGGTCTATCGCTTCTATCGTGGCGGGGCCCAGATCGAAGCCTTCCAGGGGGCGCCTGGCCCCGCCGACAGCGACTTTCCCGAGGACTGGGTCGGCTCCGTCACGCCCGCCATCAACCCGCCCGAACACACCCGCGATGGCGAGGGCCTCAGCACGGTCGAAGTGGGGGGCCGGACCTGGTCGCTGGCGGAGCTCCTGGCGCAGTCGCCGGAGCTGGTAGCCGGACGCGAGATCGTGGCCCGCTATGGGCCCACCACGGCTCTCCTTGTGAAGCTCCTCGACGCCGGCTCGCGGCTGCCGATCCATGGGCACCCCACCCGCGAGTTCGCGCGGCACATCCTGCACTCCCAGTTCGGCAAGGCCGAGGCCTGGGTCGTGCTGGCCACTCGCCAGATCCCCGGCCAGCTTTCGCCGCGCGTCTGGCTCGGTTTCCGCAAGGAGGTCGCCCGCGACCAGTTGGCCGAGTGGATCGAGCGCCAGGACACGGACGCCATCCGGACCGCCATGAACGAGTTCGAGGTGCGGCCCGGTGACGCCGTCTTCGTGCGACCTGGCCTGCCCCACGCCACGGGCGCCGGCGTCTTCCTCATCGAGGCCCAGGAGCCCACGGACTTCTCGGTCGTGGCCGAGTACCGCGGCTATCCGATCCAGCCCGCTGAGGCCCACCTGGGCCTGGGCTGGGACACCATGCTCGACTGCTTCGACCGGAGCGCCGTGACCGGCCCGGCCCTGGCGGCGCTGAGCCCACGACCGACACGCATCGCCGGCAGCGAGTCGGCGGGCTGGATGGAGGATGACCTGCTCGGCGAGCAGAGCCACGCCTTCTTCCGGGCGACTCGCCTGTCCGTCCGTGGATCGGCAGCGTGGCCGCACGCGGGCATCTACTCGGTCATCATCGTCACCCAGGGCCAGGGCGTGGCCGAGACCGCACACGGCCACGTCCAGCTGAAGCGCGGTGACACGCTGGCCATCCTGGCCGGCACGGCCGAGACGACCATCTCCGGCGATCTCGAGCTCGTGGCGGCCATGCCCTCGTTCGACTGACCGAGTCCCCCAGTCGACGTGCCGAGCTCCCTGGGCGGGAACCGCATAGTACGGGGGCGATAGCCCGCCACCCGGACCTTGGGGCCAGTCCCGGTCCCGCGTCGGCTGGTTACGGTAGCCTGGTGTCTCAGCGCACCCTCTACGAGACCCTGATGCTGCACCCGACCGCGACCCTCGAGGTCATCAACGCGGTCTACCGACAGCTGGCCAAGCAGCATCACCCGGACCACGCCGGACCTGGTGGACAGAAGCGCATGGCCGACATCAACGAGGCCTATGCCGTCCTGAGCAACGCCGAGAAGCGGGCCCGCTATGACGAGCTCCTGGGCCTGGAGCAGGGTGTCACCGAGGGTTTCGCCCGCCGCTCAGCCCCAGGCGCCACGAACCTGAAGTACGAGGAAGGCACCTGGTCCGTGCGCAGCCACGCCGAGCCGACCCCTGCCTCCGCCGCCTACGGTGAGGCTGGCCCGCCGCCCGGGTACCCATTGCCTCGCGGCAGCGTCCTCTCCTTCGGACGATACCGCGGCTGGGCCATCTCCCAGGTCGTAGCGCATGACCGCAACTACGTGGAGTGGCTGAGCCGCACGATGGCAGGGCGCACGTATCGCACCGAGCTCGACCAGGTCCTGCGCCAGACGCCCGCCTGACCTGGTCCCTCGCGGTTGGATGTCAGCCGCGGGATCTCGAGACGCGCCGGACCGTCATCAGGCTGAAGACCAGGACGCCCAGGAAGCCCAGCGCCACCAGGGTCACGATCTCCCCGCTCAGCGAGTCGCTCAGGATGATGACGGCCAGCACCAGTGCAAGCGCGATGAGCTGCCCGGCCATGATGAGACCGAGGGTCAGGTTGCGGCTCCCGGTGTCCACCGAGGTGAGACCCTTCTGCAGGTCGCTCGTGTCCAGCGTGACGACGAAGCGCCCCTTCTGATACTGGTCCAGCCAGCTCAGGGTCGCCTCGCGAAGAGACGGCACCCGGCGCCCGATCTCCATGGCCGTCGCGGTGGCCTCCGCCTTGGCCATCTGCAGGATGCGATCGAGCGTGATCTGGGCCTCGATGAGCTCGCGCGCCTCCTCGTAACCGGTGTCCACGAGCGGCAGGTGGGGACTCAGCGTGCGCACCAGTTCCTCGGCCTGGACGAGCGACTTGACGGCCAGCGTGAGTGCCTGGTCCAGTCGCAGGCCGCGGCTGGAGAGCACGCCGAAGAGGGCTGACATCAGGGGTGAGAAGTCGCCCGAGCCGTAGATCCAGTACTGGTAGACAAGGCGCCGCACGTCGCTCTTGAAGGCGGCCTCGTCAACCGGTCCGGTCCGCTCGCAGAGACCCAGGATGGCCGTGGCGAGCCCATCGGGGTCACGCTCGCGGAGCGCCCACATGAGGCCCAGGAGCTGCAAGCGTCGGTTGCTGTCGAGCTCGCCCATGAGACCCAGGTCCAGGAACGTCAGTGCGCCGGTCTCGGGGTCGATGACGATGTTGCCCGGGTGCGGGTCACCGTGGAAGAATCCGTCGACGAGGACCTGCTTGATGACGGCCCGCAGGAAGCGCCTGGCCACGAGGTCTCGATCGACTCCGGCCGCGTCCAGCGCGGCCACATTGGTGGCCTTCACGCCGCGAATGAACTCCATGGTGATGACGCGACCACTGCTCCGATCGAGATAGACCCGCGGCACGTGGATGCCTTCGATACCCTCGACGACCTCGGCCAGGCGCAACGCGTGGTAGGCCTCGATGCGGTAGTCGAGCTCGGTGAGGACACCCTGCCCGAACTCGTGGATCATGGCCGCCAGGTTCATCGTCCGGGCCGTCGGCCACCCGCCTCTCGGCCTGGCGGGCGAGGTCCTCCATGTTGCCAAGGTCCGCCCGCACCATGGCCTGCACGTTGGGTCGCTGCACCTTGACCACGACCTCGCTGCCGTCGGGTAGCGTGGCCCGGTGCACCTGCGCCAGCGAGGCCGCGCCCAGCGGCTCGCGGTCGAAGGAGGCGAAGAGAGTGTCCGGCGGTGCGCCCAGCTCCGAGCGCACGATGGCCTCGACCTGCTCGTAGGGGAAGGGCGGCACGGTGTTCTGGAGCTTGTCCAGCTCCGTTCGCCAGGCCGCCGGCAGGACATCGGCCCGGCTGGAGACCATCTGGCCCACCTTCACGTAGGTCGGACCGAGCTGCTGCAGCATGAGTCGCACCTTGGCCGGGGTGCTCAGCTCCGCGAACTCGTCCGGGTCGCGGCCCAGCAACCGGTCGGCGACGCCTCGGAAGCGGGCCAGGGGTGTGCCCACGAGCGAGATGTCCAGGCCGTACTGCAGGAGGATCTGGCGGACCTGGGTCAGGCGCAGGTTCTCCACGAAGTGGCTCCTGCCGGAGAGCGGCAACCGATCCAGGAGACGCCACAGCGGCTGGTCCTCTCCGGCGTCCTCAAGACGGGGCCGGTTGAGCCCCAGCAGAGTCTCGACCGTGACCAGGAGCAACGAGAACCCGGCGGCGAGGATGAGAAGCCAGAGCAGACGCGGCTCTGGGAGCGTCACCGGGACGGTGAGGACGAGCGCCACGAGCTCGATGGCCAGCCAGAAGACGATGGCATCGATGATGATGACGACGAGCCCGTACGTGCGGAACATCAGCGAACCCGTGAGTGCCGTGAGGACAGGCCGGACGAACGCGCTCACGAGCGCCAGCGACAGGCCGAAGAGGAGGATGTCGATGATCTCGCCCTGGCCGATCTCGAAGGTGACCGCCTCCAGGGTCCCCACGGGGTCACCCCGGTCGAGGATGCTGGCGATCACGCTGAAGAGCACGATCGTCAGGATCAGGGTCACCGCGTTGAAGAGCGTGCGCACGACCAGCGGTCGCAGCCACGGCCAGTGCCTGCTGCTGCGGGACCCGGCGCCCGCCTCGTCGGTCATGTGGCGAGTATGCCGCCAGAGACGGAGCCCGTCATCGCCCATCGGGCATGGCGTCCGGGAGCGGCAAGCGGCCAGGGGCCTGCGCTAGGCTGGCGCCATGCCCGAGACACCGGAGGTCGACCAGCAGGCTCTGGCGCAGTGGTTCGACGCCAACGTCGTCTTCCTGCTCATCATCGCCGCCCTGCTCCTCGTCGTCTACGTCTTCTCAGGCCGCGTCGTGCACGGTGCGGTCTCGAGGGCGCTGGCCGCCCAGAAGGGCCAGGTCGAGCCTGGCAGCCCGGAGGCGGTCGAGCTGGACAAGCGCGCCGCGACCCTCTCGAGCCTTGTCACGGCCCTCCTGCGCATCGTGGTGGCGGGCGTCATCGTCACCCTCGTCATCGGCTTCCTGGGGCTCTGGGGCCTGCTCGCCGGGGCCGGCCTCTTCCTGGCGGCGCTCACGCTGGCCGGCCAGTCGATCGTGCTCGACTACCTGATGGGCATCCTCATCATCCTGGAGGGGCAGTACTTCAAGGGCGACGTCATCGCCGTCGGTGCCCTGGCCGGCACGGTGGAGGACGTCGGCCTGCGGCGCACCACGGTGCGCTCCGCGGACGGCACGGTGCACTCCATCTCCAACGGCGAGATCCGCATCGTCTCCAACCGCACCCGCGTCTTCGCCGCGGCAGAGGTCACCATCCCGGGCATCCGCGAGGCGGACTTCGAGCGCGTGCTGGGGATCATGGACGACGTCGGCCGCGAGGTGGCACAGGACCCTCGCTTCACAGCCTCCGTCATCGAGACGCCCTCCGTGGCGTTCATCGGCGATCCTGATGACCTGGGCATGACGGCCACGATGCGCGGCAAGGTCGTGGCCGGCGATCGCTGGACCATCGCCACGGAGATCCGCCGCCGCCTCAACCGCGCCTTCGTCGACGCGGGCATCGTGCTCAACAAGCGCGGCGTCGTGCCGCGCGAGCGGCGCGGCCTGGACGAGTCGGCCCTCTACGTGCCCGAAGCCGGCGACGACTGATCCGGCCGCGTCAGCGGGCCGGGCGGAAGATGAGGCGCAGCACGAACAGCACGAACATGGCCAGCACGGCCCAGGCGACCATCGCCACCAGCACGATCGGCTCGAACGCCTCCGGCCCTTCGACCAGGCTCTCACCGATGCCCACGGCGCCCTGGGCCAGATCGCCGAGCTCGAACCGCTCGACCACGGCGACGACCGGCGACAACCAGACGTCGGTGACCTCCATGAGGCCGGGCACGTACTGCGTGAGCGCCTTCGGAACCTCGACGAACGGCAGCAGAAGCCGCAGGAAGAGCGTGATCTGGACGAAGGCGAAGAACAGCCCGGCCAGGCGGATGACGATCACGCCGACAGTCTAGAGGCGTGCCTTGCGGCGCCACGCCGTAGAGTCCAGGCATGACATCCGATCCCCTGCCACGCGTCGTGCTGATCGGCATGATGGGCTCCGGCAAGTCGACCGTGGGTCGGGCCCTGGCCCTCGCGACCGGCTGGCGCTACCTGGACAACGACGAGCTCGTTGGCATCGTCAGTGGTCGCCGCTCGGAGGACATCGACGCCGACGACGGGGAAGCGGCGCTCCACCAGGCCGAAGCGGAGGCCCTGCGTCGGGCCCTCTCGATGCCGGGCCCGCTCGTCGTCGCGGCCGCGGCGGGGGTCGTGGAGCACCAGCCTTCGGTCGAGCTGCTGCGCGCACAGCCGGCCGTCATCTATCTGCGCGCCCGGCCGGAGACGCTGCGAAGCCGGATCGACCTGGGCAGCGGGCGACGCCGCGACGCCACGGACCTGGCCTGGCTGCGGGCTCGCGCCGCCGAGCGTGAGGCCGCCTACCTGGCCCTGGCTCGCGCCGTCATCGACACTGACGGACTCGAGCCGCCGACCATCGCGCGACGCATCCTCGAAGCACTCTAGCGTCGGGTACCGCCGCTACTGAGCGGCCAGGAAGTCGGAGATGCGCGTCAGGGCCTGCCGCAGGTTCTCCTGCGAGTTGGCGTACGAGACGCGCAGGCTGTCGACTCCCTGCTGTCCGAAGGCCGTGCCGGACAGGACGCTGACACCGGCCTCCATCAGGATCCGGTCGGCGAAGGTTCGCCCGGTCAGGCCGGTCCCGCTGATATCCGGGAAGGCATAGAAGGCGCCGTGCGGCATGGGTGCCGTGATGCCGGGAAGTGCGTTGAGTCCCGCCACGATCAGCTCACGGCGGGCGCGGAGCTCGCTGACCATGGCCTCCACCGCGTCCTGCGGCCCAGTGAGAGCCTCGGCGCCGGCGAACTGGGCATAGGTCGCCGTGCAGGACACCGTGTTGATGAGCAGTCGCTCGAAGATCGGCACGAGCGGCTTGGGCAGGATGCCCCAGCCAAGGCGCCAGCCGGTCATGGCGTAGGTCTTGGAGAGTCCATCGAGGACGACGGTGCGCTCGTCCATGCCTTCGACGCTGAGGATGGAGACATGCTCGCCTTCGTACAGGATCCGCGAGTAGATCTCGTCGGCGAGCACCACGAGGTCGTGCGCCATGGCGATGGCGGCGATGCCCTCGATGTCGGAGCGCGTCATCACCGCGCCGGTGGGGTTCTGCGGGCTGTTGAAGACGAGCAGCCGCGTGCGCGGTGTGATGAGCGAGCGCAACTCATCGAGATCGAGCCGGAAGTCGCGTTCCGGCGTGAGCGGGATGGGCACCGGCGTGGCGCCCATGAAGCGGGTCATCGACTCGTAGATGGGGAAGCCTGGATCGGGCACGATGACCTCGTCACCGGGCCCCACGAGCGCCATCATCAGGAAGGCCATGACCGGCTTGGCGCCCGGCGTGACGACCACGCGATCGGGCGTCACCTCGACGCCGCGGCGCCGGCTGAAGTCGGCCGCGATGGCCTCGCGGAAGGCGGGCACCCCGGGAGGCGGCGCATAGTGTGTCTGGCCATCGGCCAGGGCGCGGGCGGCCGCCTCCACGATATTGGGCGGGGTGTCGAAGTCCGGCTCCCCGAGATGGAGGTGGATGACGTCCCGGCCCGTGGCTGCCAGGGCGCGCGCACGGGCGGCCGCCTCGAAGGCCGTCTCCGTGCCGATGTGGTCCATCCGATCGGCGAGTCTCATCGGTCGCTCCTCCCTCAGCCAGCCGTCGGTCCGATGCTAGCGTCGGCCGGCGGGCGCGGTGAGGCCGCCGCGCGCGCCCGATTCCCCGCACCGGCGTGCCCCACGTGCGGCTGGCGCCACTCGTGCGAGAATCCCCCCGGTGACCAGCTACTTCGACCTCTCCGCCGCGAACGCACGCGTCGTCGACCTGCGCCCGCTGCTCGTTGCGTTGCGCGACGACCGCGATGCCGTGGCAAGCTCACAGGAGCGCCTCGAGCGCATGCGGGCGAGCGACGACGACCAGCACACTGAGCTCGCACGCGAGCAGGAGCGATTGACGCTGGTCGTCCGCCGCATGGCCTCCACCGTCCGGCAGATCGACGCCTGGGGCATCACGCTCCGAGACATCGGCTCGGGCCTGGTGGATTTCCCGGCCCTCGCCAACGGACGGCCCATCTGGCTCTGCTGGAGGCTCGGCGAGGCGGACATCGCCTGGTGGCACGAGCTGGAAGCCGGGGTCGCCGGCCGCAAACCCCTCATCGACCTGGAGTAGGTATGAACGCTGCCATGCAACCCATCGGAGGCGTCGCCATCGTGAGCGCCCAGCAAGCGGCCCAGCTGCAGGCCGAGGAAGCCTCGGCCCTCATCGTCGATGTCCGCGAGCCGCGGGAGTACGAGTCGCTGCGAGCGCCCGGCGCGGTATCCGTGCCTCTGGCCGAGTTCGTTGCCCGCCACGCGGACCTGCCGCGCGACCGGCAGCTGCTGCTCGTCTGCCGCTCCGGCAGTCGGAGCCTGCGAGCCACCATGTTCCTCATGCAGCAGGGCTTCAGCAACGTCGCCAACGTCGACGGTGGCATGATCGCCTGGAAGAACGCCGGCCTGCCGGTGCTCAGCGGTCCCACGGAGCCTGGCGAGGGCGAACTACCACCAGTGCCCCGCTGAGCCATGCCATCGGCGCGCAGCGCCGTGCGGGGGCAGCTCGGAGCAGGACAGGGCTAGGAGCCGTACTCCTCCTCGGGCGGCAGCTTGAGGCGACCGCCGGACAGCCGCGAGATGATCCGCTTCGTGGCGGCCTGGTGCGAAAAGGCCAGGCCGACGAGCACCAGGATGGCGAAGTCGATCAGGCCCACGGTCATGGCATTGATGTACCCGATCTGCTGCCCGACCTCGCCCTTGATGGACAGCCCCGGCAACGTGGCCCCGAAGAGGCCGAGCTGGTAGAACGGCGCCTCCGGCGACAGGCCGGCACGCATCAGGCCGTCGGAACGGCCCGCCGCGTCCGTGCCACCGAAGAGGAAGGCCGTGGAGCCCAGACCGGCCAGGGGCGCGCCTGCGATGGCCGATGCCAGGTCGGTCTGCTCCAGCCGCTGCCAGCCCCCGGGGATATCGCCGGTCGTGCTGTCCGGCACGACCCAGTAGACGCTGTCCTGCGGCTGTGCGTCGGCATCAAGGCCGCCCAGGACGTACAGGGAGCCATTGGCCACGAAGCCGGTCGCATCGGTGCGCGCTTCAGGCAGCGTGTCCTCCTGGGCGACCGCCCATCCGAGTGGCTTGCCCGTCTCGCTCGTCGCAGGCTGGCCGTCGATGAGCTCAAGGCGGAAGACGCTGTCCGTGGGGCCGTCCGGACCCTCGCCGCCCACGACGTACGTGAAGTCACCGATGGTCCCCGCCACCGCCTCCGCACGGGGCTCTGGCAGCGCCAGACCCTCGAGTGGTTGCCACGGCTGCAGGGTGTTGCTGGGTGGCTGCTGCTCCTGCGGGATCCAGGCCAGGTAGACGTCCGCGATGGGCTGACCGTCGGCGCCACGGCCGCCCAAGAGCACGAAGCCGCCCGTGCCAGGGACGACCGTCGCATCGCTGATGGGCCGCGGCAGCGTCAGCGCCTCCGGGCTCTCCGCCCCATCCGCCCGCTGCCACCCCGTGAGCACGCCCGCTTCGACGACCCCCCGGAACACCGTGTCCGTGGCTGCCCCACCGGCGTCCAGGCCACCGATGACATAGGGCACCCCACCGAAGACGCCGATGGCCGCGCCGGCACGAGGCTCCGGCAGCGCAGGCCCGGCCTGCCAGCCGCTGAGATTGCCGTTGGGCTGCCCGTCGGTCGTGGTGGCGTTCGTCACCAGGACCTCGTCCGTGGCGCCATCGGCGGTGGCGCCGCCGATGAGATAGACCGTCGTGCCCGACTGGAAGGCCACCGAGTCATCGCGCCCGGCGGGCAAGGCCAGCTCAGCCGGGCTGGTCTGCCACGGCAGCAGCGTGCCGGGCGCGACCGGGCAGGGCAGATCCTCGTTGATGGCCGGGCACCAGTTCACGATGGAGGCGAAGTTGTAGCCCACCTTCACGGTGTTGCTGACGGTGAAGAAGTAGGCCAGGTTGGGGATGTAGCCCAGCATGAAGACGATGAACAGGAACCAGAAGATCGCCCGCAGCGTCGCCCAGGTCCAGCCGTCTGCGTCGAGCAGCCCAAAGACGACCCGCCGCCTGAGGGCTCCCGCCGGTAGTGCCTGCTGTGCCACGTGCCTCCCCTGCCCTTAGCCCTGGATCACGATGTCGGCGTGCATGGTCGAGTAGTGACCCGGAACGGTGCAGGCGAACTGCAGGCCCTCCCCGGCAGCTGTCCAGGTGACCGTCTGGACACCCGACTGCCAGGTCGGGATGCCGGTGTCCGTGGTCCCGTTGGGTACCTGCAGCTCCTCTGGCGTGCCGATCCAGAAGTCGTGATCGAAGCCGGCCGTGTTGTCGACCTCGAACTGGATGGTCTCGCCATCCGCGACCAGCAGCTGGGTGACGATGTTGCCGGCCTCATCCTTGAAGTGCAGGTCCGCCGTGGCCTCGAGCTTGACCACGCGAGGCGCATCGGCCGTGCCCCCCGTGATGGGCTCCGGGCTGGCGACCGTGCCGTCGGCCGGCGGTGGGGTGGCTGCCGGCGCGGAGCCGCCGATGACACCACTGGGGTTGCGCCAGCAGGCGGGCGGCGGCGTGGCGCCGGCTTCTGGCTGCCAGTTCGGATCCCGCCAACCGCTCACGACCCTTGGCTCGACCTCGGCTGCCCCTGTGCCGTGCGAGACCGGTGCGTACTCGAACGTGACGTCCGAGCTGGCCGTGATCCACGCGATGAGCTCCTCCACCTGGCGGTAGTTGAGCGGCCCGGCCGGCTGCTTGAAGGCCGGCATGAGGCTATTGGCATCGCCGCAGACGTAGCGACCACCCACCGTCAGGACGCTCTGGATGTAGTTCGGATTGAGGTGGCCCGTGCCGGGCTGCCCGCCGGCCGTCAGGGCGTTGTACAGCTTGGGCTGGTTGTTGAGCGGCGGGCCGACGCCGCCCTGGCCGTTGTCGCCATGGCACGTCTGGCAGTTGTTCAGGAAGAGCGCATAGCCACGCTCGACGTCGGTGACGTACTGGTCCTGCGCCGCCTGCTCCATGCGCCCTTGCGTGCCCAGGGCCGGGATGCCGGACTCCGCGAACCAGTAGACGGGGATGAAGAGCGCGATCACGAGGACGGCCAGGAAGACGAAGCTGCGAGCATTGGCGCTCTGGCGCACGATCTGGGCGCCGCGTTCCTCGGTCAGACCCACCATGTGAGCCTTGGGCCCGGCCGAGAAGCGCTCCACGGCGCGCTGCTCGCCTTCCGGGGCAGGCGTGAGGGCCGAGTCCTCAGCGCGAGCGTCGTCCGGCTCGCGCGGCGCGAGCTCGCGACCGCTTGGCTCGTCGCTCATATGCAGCCGCCGGGCGACTTGGCGGGGATGAGACCCGGCTGGCCGAGAGCGACGGGCAGTGGACCGAGGATGACCGTCCCGGTGTCCACGAGGAGCTCACCGTTCTGGACCACATGGGCGAAGCGGTCAAGCCCCCTCGGGGCCGGGCCGAGCTCCTGCACCTTGGTCCCGAGCCGGTCGTAGCGCGACCCGTGGCAGGGGCACTCGAACCAGTAGTTGATGTCACAGAAGTTGGGCTTGCAACCCAGGTGCGGGCACTTCTGCCACAACGTGCGCACGTTGGTGGTGGTCCCCGACCCGTCCGGCGAATCGCCGTTCTGGAAGCCCAGGTTGGGGTCGATGAGCTGCACGAAGGTGCGCGCCTGGGGGAAGTAGGCCGGCGCGCCATCCGCCAGCGTGAGGCCCTTGACTTCCGGGTTCTGGTCGACGGTCTCGATGGTTCCGAGGTTGATCTGGCCGCCGAAACCACCGCGCGCCAGGTTCGGCCACAGGAAGCCCAGCGTGCCGGCCGAGACCTCCAGGAGCCAGAGGCCCACGGCGGCGCCGATGGAGCGGCGGATGAGCTGGCGGCGCGTGAGCCCCCCGACCTGACCATGGCGCATCTCGCGCAGGACCGGTTCCGTGAGCGCCTGCGGTTCCTGTGCCCTGGTCAGCTTCCAGTTGCCCATGCTTCCCCTACAGTGCGAAGTAGAAGCCTTCCCACGGCAGCGTCCAGGCGTACCCGGGACCGCGGAAGAAGGCGCCGAGGAAGGTGATGGTGAGGCCGGCTCCCCAGAAGATGGTGAAGAGCATCACGGCCACCTTGCGCTGGGAGGGTCGCGTGGGACCGCCGTCACCCTTGGGGCCACGGTCGATGAAGGGGATGATGGCCGAGCCCACCAGGATGAGGGTTGGGATCAGCACCCCGGCCACGGAGGGGTGGAAGTAGGCCAGCATCTCCTGGAGACCCACGAAGTACCAGGGCGCCTTGGCCACGACCGGGGTGACGTTGCCGTTGGCCAGCTCCTCCAGCGGGGCGTTCACGAAGATGCCCATCAGGATGAGGAAGATGCTCATCATGGCCGCCGCGAAGAACTCGATGGAGAGCAGGTGCGGCCAGGTCATGACCGTGTCGTCGGGCTCCTTCTGGACACGCACGACGGCGTCCTGCTTGACGAGTGCCAGCAGGCGGTAGGGCTTGGCGGCCATGGGCACGCGCTGCTTGTCGATCTCCGTGATGCGCCGCTCCGGCGGCGCCGCGGGCAGGGTGCTGCGCCGCTCCGGCTGGGCGGGCGGAGCGGGGGCGGGAACCTGGGGGTCGCTCGTCTGCTCGCTCATGTCTGTGTCACGGCCTAGAGCGGGCCGCTGATGCCTCCGTCCTTGCGGATGCGCCAGAAGTGAACGGCCAGGAAGAGGGCGGCCACGAGCGGCATGAGGATGACGTGCAGCACGTAGAAGCGCAGCAGCGTGTTCTGCCCCACCTCGATGCCGCCCAGCAGCAGCAGCTGCGAGGGCTTGTTGAAGAGCGGTGCGAAGTTGGCCATGTTGGAGCCGATGGTGATGGCCCAGAAGGCGATCTGGTCCCACGGAAGCAGGTAACCGGTGAATGACAGGAAGACGGTCAGGAAGAGCAACACCACGCCCACGACCCAGTTGAACTCGCGGGGCGGCTTGTAGGCGCCGTGATAGAAGACGCGCATCATGTGCAGGAAGACGAAGAAGACCATGAGATGCGCGGCCCAGCGGTGGATGTTCCGCGTCAGCAGGCCGAAGGGCACCTCCGCCTGGATGCGCAGGATGTCCGAGTAGGCCTGGGTCGCCGAGGGCACGTAGAAGAACATCAGGTAGACGCCCGTGACCGTCAGCACCAGGAAGAAGAAGAAGGAGAGGCCGCCCAGGCAGAAGGTGTAGGCGAACTTGACGGCATGCTGGCGGACCCGCACCGGGTGGAGGTGCAGGAACACGTTGTTCATGACCGCCATGGCGCGCGATCGTTCGTCGTTGGGATAGGGCTGCCGGAAGATCGAACGGAAGACGGAACTTCGCCGGATGCCCTGGTCGATGCGCTCGAGGAAGCTCACTGCCGTCTCATCCTCATGAGGCTGTGCCACCTGCCTGTGCCTGGTTGCCGACACCCTCGAGGCCAAGCTGGGTGTCGCGGTAGGACTCCTTGTAGAGCCTACCGTCCTCACTGATCTCCTGCATCTCGAAGCGCTCCATGGTGATGGCGTCGTAGGGGCACCGTTTGACGCACAGCGCGCAACGGATGCAGCGCTCCTCGTCGAGCACCATGGCTGCGCCCTGGGTCCAGCCGTAGGCGTCCACCAGCTCCGGCAGCGCGCCCTCCGACTTCATCTGGTTGACGTCGATCATGTGGATGACGCCCTCCGGACAGACATCGGCGCAGGCGCCGCAGAGGACGCAGCGGAAGCCGTCGAACCAGATGTTGTAGTTGCACATCAGGCAGCGCGTCGATTCGGTGACGGCCTCATCGACCGTGTAGCCCAGCTCCGCGGCGGTGCTGAAGTTGACGGCCGGATCGGCCGATGGGATACGCCCCTCGATGGGCAGCACGGGGATGTGCTGCCGCGGCAGGACGTCGTAGTACTCGGGCATGTCGTGCCGCCAAGAGCTGACGATGCGCACGTTGGTGTCCACGTTGACCGTGGAGCGCCCGGACAGGTAGCGGTCGATGGCGTAGGCGCACTTCTTGCCGTGACCGGCCGACTCGATGAGGGTCGTGGGGCCGGTCACGAAGTCCCCACAGGCGAAGACGCCGCGGACGTTGGTGGCGTAGGTGCCCGGATCGACACGCATGCGGCCGCGGCTGATCTGGAAGCTGGCCTCCACGGGCAGGAAGGTGTTGTCCGCGGCCTGGCTGACGGCCGGGATGACCGTCTGGGCCGGCACCAGGTACTCCGTGCCCGGGATGGGCACCGGGCTGCGCCGCCCGGTGGCGTCCGGCTCGCCCAGCTTGTTGCGCACGAAGCGCACGCCGGCCACGCGGCCCTCGGCATCGCCGACGATCTCCACCGGGCTCACCAGGAAGTCCATGACGACGCCCTCGCGCTCCGTCTCGCCGAGCTCTTCCTCGTCCACCACGAGCTCGCTGCGGGTGCGGCGGTAGGCGATGGTGACGTTGGCGGCGCCGTGGCGCAGGCTCGTGCGCGAGCAGTCCATGGCCGTGTAGCCGCCACCCACGATGACGACGTCCCTGCCGACCTCCAGAGGCTCGCCCAGGTTGGCACGACGCATGAAGTCCACGCCGTACTGGATGCCCTCCAGGTCGTTGCCCGGGACGCCGAGGGGCACCGCACTCATGGCGCCGGCGCAGATGGCCACCGCGTCGTGGCGCTCCGTGAGCTCCTCGAAGGAGATGTCCCGGCCGACGCGCGTGTCGAAGTGGAAGGTGACGCCCAGCCGCTCCACGAGCTTGAAGTCCGCCTCGATGGCGTGGCGCGGCAGCCGGAAGGCCGGCACGCCCACGAGCATCGTGCCCCCGGCCATGGGCAGCTCGTCATACACGGTCACCTGGTGGCCGGCGACGGCCAGCTCGCGGGCCACGGCCAGCCCGGCCGGGCCGGCGCCCACCACGGCCACCGTGGTGTCACGCGGGCTGATGAGCGGCATCTCGTCGGGGATGCCCGATTGGGCGTGCCACTCCACGAGGAAGCGCTTCATGGCGCGGATGGCCAGCGGCCGGTCGATGTCACCGCGACGACAGGCTCGCTCGCAGGGCGCCGAGCAGACATAGGCACACATGGCGGCCACCGGATTGGGCTCCCGCGAGAGGATGTAGCCCTCTTCGAAGCGGCCCTCGGCGGCCAGGTTCAGGTACCCGCGGCAGTTGGTGCCGACGGGGCAGGCTTCCTGGCACTCGATATTGCACTGCAGCCAGGAAGCGTCCACGGGCTGGACGAGGAACTCCTGGTGGCTCTCGATGACCACGCTGGATCGACTCTCCTGCACGGGGGCTTGTGTGGACGGTCGGCCTGATGGCCCGGGTGGCCGCGAATCTACCATCGGTGGAGCAGGCTCGTGCGGGTGAGCGGCCGGGCGCGGCCGCCGCTCCGGGACCATCGTGCCGTTGACCGGGGACGCCGGGCTGCCTACCTTTCACACATGCCTGCACCAGTCCCGCGGCCGGAGGGTACGGTCGCCGATGCCTGCGCGGAGTTGCGCCGCGTCGCCGCGTCGCGCTGTGAGGAGGCGCGGACCGCTGCGCAGGTGCACGCTGCCGCTGCCGAGCGGACGCGCATGGTCCGTCGCGACCTGGTGGCTGCGGAGCATGCCGTGGCCGCCGCCCAGTCGGCTGCCGACCCTCGGCCCCGCAGCGCAGAGAAGTCCGAGGCGCGCGAGGTCTACCTCGCGGCGCGCGAACAGGCCGCGAGCGAGGCCGAGCTGAGCGCGGCCACGGCGACCTGGGCGCACGCTGTCGACCGCATCAACCGCGCCGCACGCCTGGCGGCTCGCACGCTGACCAAGGTCCGCACCGAGGCCACCCGCCTGGAACGCGCCGTCCACGAGGCCGAACGCGTGGAGCAGGCCGCCCGCATCCGGGCCGAGGCCGCCGAGGCGGGCTGCCTCGACGCTCGGGTGCGCCTGGCCACCTGTGAAGAGCGTCTCGCGGGCCCTGTAGACCTCGGACATCTGGACAGGGCCCCGTCCACTGCCGGGCAGCCTCCCGCGGCAGCCGGCAGCCCCGTCGGCAGCATCAGCCAGATCCCCCACAGCGAACCGCTCGTCATCGAGTCCATGGTCTGCGGCGACCGGCGCGCCTTGGAGCTGGCGGCCACGGCCATCGCCGAGCACGGCCAGCTCAGCCCTGGTGCGATCCGGGTGCAGCTGCAGGAGCTCGTGGATGCCATCGATTCCGCGGCCAGCCAGGAAGGCTTCTTGCTCTTCGACCCCGGTCATCCGTTCTGGTCCAACCTGGCCGTCAACGAGGCCCGGGACGTGCTGGCCGCCCTGAACCGTCTCGGCTTCCGCTTCGAACCGGCGGAGGGCTGGCACGCCGGTCGTGCCCCGACGCCTTCCGACCTGACCCTGGCGCTGGCCTACGCGGGGCTCGACGCCCGCAACGTGCGGGGCCTGCCGACTGCGGCGGAACTGCGGACGCTGCCGAGCTCCATCGGCGTCGATGCCCGGGCCTTTCTGGCCGCCTTCGCGCCTGACCTGGCCATGGACCAGCTCGTGCGGCTGCTCGAGGTGCGCGCCGTCAAGCTGGGACCGCTCTGGGACGCCTGGGGCCTGGCCCGTCCGGTCCTGCTCAGCCCGCGCCACACCCTTGGCTCGCTGCCCGGCTGACGCTCGATCTGACGCTCCTGACGCTCGATCTGACCCTCGATGCGCCTCCTACCGCAGGTCGATGACCGTGAAGGCTTCAGCGGCGGCCAGTCCGAGCGGCGCGCCGGTCCTGGCGGCCCAGCTGCGGATCCGCTCATCGAGCTGCTCGGGCCGGCGGTGCTGACTGGCATGGGCATGGAGCGCATCCAGCTTGAGGTCGAGCGTCTCTGTGATATCCACATAGGCGCTGGGCCGCTCTGGCCAGAAGAGATAGAGGCGCGCCACCGCATGAGGGGCCAGGCCCTCCGCCGTGACGAGATGCGGGAAGGCCATGGCATTGCGCGCCGCCGGATAGACGGCATCGACCGCTGCGGCCGCGGCCTCGCGATGGTCGACGTGCTGGATGAAGCCGCTCTCGTCGACGATGACGCGCGGGTCAGGTGCCGCCACCGCATCGGGCTGGAAGGTGCGGATGAGGCGGACCAGTTGCTCTCGCAGGGCCAGGTCGTTGGCGAGCGCGCCGTCCGGCCGGTGCAGGAACGTCACGTCCTCGTACCCGATCACCTGGGCGGCGGTGCGCTGCTCGGCCTCGCGCGTTCGGGCGAGGTCGAGCGGGTCGGCGTCCGCGTCATCGGAACCGGCGTCGCCGCTCGTGCAACAGATGAGATGCGCGATAGTGCCCTCGCGGACCCACTTCGCGACGCTGCCGGCGACGCCGAAGTCGGCATCGTCAGGGTGCGCCGTGATGACCAGCAGACGCTCCGGTCGGTCGGTGTGCAGCGCGTCCTGGGTGCTCATCGGACCTCGGTCCCTCGCAGTCGATGGATGACGTCTGAAAGTGTAACCAATTTGCTACTTGATTTCTGCGGTCGGCACACTATCGTTACCCTATAGACGTCGCTCGTCTCCCCCCACGAGCGACGTCTTTCTTTGCGCCCCGCCTCCTTTGCGCCCCGCCTCATCCGGACGGCCACGTCAGCTACCTCCCGGCGGCCGCCCTGAGGGCCGTGAGGACCTCGGCCGCATGGCCGTCCACGCTGACTTTGGGCCAGACCCTCGCGACACGGCCCTCGGGGTCGACCAGGAAGGTGGCTCGCCCGATGCCCATGGAGGTCTTGCCGTAGCTCTGCTTCTCGACCCAGACGCCGAAGCGCTCGGCCACCACATGGTCCTCGTCCGCCAGAAGCGGGTAGTCGAGTGCGTGCTTCTCCTTGAAGCCGGCCTTGGAGGCGCTGTCAAGGACGCTGATGCCCCAGACGACCGCACCCAGCTCGTGGAACGCCGCCGAGCGATCGCGGAAGTCACAGGCCTCGGTCGTGCAGCCCGGCGTGAAGTCCTTGGGATAGAAGAAGAGCACGACCCAGCGACCGCGCTGGTCGGCCAGGTCCTGGAGCGTGCCGGTGTCGTCGGGCAATACCAGGGCAGGGGCCAGGTCGCCGACGACCGGCATCGCGGAGGAGGGGGCGTCACGCATGCGCAGAGGGTACCGCCGCGCGGCCTCTCGCGGGGCCGCGATCCTCGACCGGGTCGCGGATGACATGGACACTGCCGGGCAGCGTCTGCAGGGTGACGGACTGGCCAACGGCTGGCCACTCCCCACCGCGGGCCTCGACCTGGAGCGGCGGCGCGCCCGGGACAGCCACCGTGAAGAGGACGTGGTCGCCGCCGAACCGCCGGCTGCTGACGTGCCCGCGGATCGGTCCGTCGGCGGCGGCAACCAGGCCGGCGGCACGCAGCACGACGGTGACCTGCCCACCCGGAAGGCTCGCGCCAGCTCCTGCGGCAACACCGGCATCACCGGCGTCCCCGGCGCCCCCGGCGCCCCTGGCGCCCCAGGCGCCCTCGGAGTCCGGGAGCAGCGAGCCCCAGGGGGTTTCCAGGCGCCCCCCGACGGAGCGCCCCCGGGCGACATTGCGAAACCCCAGGAAACGGGCCACCCAGGCGGAGGGTGGGGCCAGCCAGAGCTGCTCCGGAGTGCCATCGGCGATGAGGCGGCCGGCCTCGAGGATGACGACGCGGTCAGCCACCGAGAGCGCCTCGTCCTGGTCATGGGTCACGTAGATGGTCGTCAGGCCCAGCTCCGTGAAGATGGCGCGCAGTTCCTCCGGAAGGCGCTCACGCAGTGATCGATCCAGCGATCCCATGGGCTCGTCGAGCATGAGGAGGCGCGGCTGGGGGGCCAGCGCCCGCGCCAGTGCCACGCGCTGCTGCTCGCCGCCGGAGAGCTGGTCCACCGGCCGCCGCTCCGCACCGGGCAGTCCCACGAGCTCGAGCAGGTCGCGGACGCGAGCCTGGACGGCCTCGGGCCGGGCGCCTCGCATGCGCAGCCCGAAGGCCACGTTGTCGCCCACGTCGCGATGCGGGAAGAGCGCGTAGTCCTGGAACATGAGGCCGACGCCACGCTCGTGAGCGGGGACACCCGCCAGGTCGTGCCCGTCGAGATGGACGTTGCCCGCCCGTGGCTCCTCCAGGCCGGCCACGGAACGCAGCAGGGTGGACTTGCCGCCGCCGCTGGGTCCCAGCACGCAGAGCAGCTGGCCGGTCGGCACGTCCAGGTCGATGCCGCGCAGGATGTCCTCGCCCTCGTAGGCGACGACCAGCCCGCTCACGCTGAGCATCGACGCGCCTCTAGAAGGGCTGCGGCCCGCGGCCGCGGAGTCGTTCGATGAGCAGCACTGCCCCTGCCGAGAGTCCCATCAGCACCGTGGCCAGCGCCATGGCGGTGGCGAAGTTGGCCGCCCCAGGCTGCCCCAGCAGCCGGAAGATGGCGACCGGGATGGTCACCGTGTCCGGACGCGCGATGAAGAGGGTCGCTCCGAACTCGCCCAGCGAGATGGCGAAGGCGAAGCCGGCGCCCACCAGCGCGGCTCGCCCCAGGATCGGCGCGTCCACTTCGCGCCAGGCACGCGCCGGCGAGGCACCCAGGACCGCCGCCGCCTCCCGCAGGCGATCATCGATGGAACGGATGACCGGCACCACGGCACGCATCACGAAGGGCAGGGCGATGAGCGAGTGGGCGATGGGGATGAGCAGGATGGAGGTGCGCAGGTCGATGGGCGGCGTGTCCAGCGCGACCAGGAAGCCGAAGCCGACGATGACCGCGGAGGTGCCGAGGGGCAGCATGATGAGTGCGTCCATGGATCTGGAGAGCCAGCCGCGCCGGTAGCCCACGGCGGCCGCTGCCAGCAGGCCCAGGCTGCCGGCCAGGAGCGTGGTGGCGACCGCGAAGAGGAGCGAGTCGCCGACAGCGCCGATGGGTGCCGCGGCCAGGCGCGTGCGCGGGTCCTCCTGGAACAAGGCCGCGAACGCCTCCACGCCGTAGCCATCCGGGCCGGCGAGGGCGCGTTCCACCAGGACCAGGAGCGGCGTCAGCATGAAGACGGCCGTGGCCACGAGGATGCCGGCCACCACGATCCGCTCGCGGCCGGGCCTGGGCCGTCGCGCCGTGGTGCCGGCGGCGGCAAGGTGCTGCTGCACGGCCAGCCGCTCCTGGGCACGGGCGCTGGCCAGCAGCAGGACGAGGATGCCTGCCATCTGCAGGATGGTCAGCGCGGCCGCCGTGGGCAGGTCGAGCAGGATGGCCGTCTGACGGTAGATCTCGACCTCGAGGGTCGTGTCGCGGGGCCCGCCCAGCAGCAGCACGACGCCGAACGAGGTGACGGTGAAGAGAAAGACGATGGAGGCTGCCGAGATGACGGCCGGGCGCAGCAACGGCCACGTGACCTCCCGGAAGGCACGCCAGGGCGAAGCGCCAAGGACACGCGCAGCCTCCTCCGTGCGCACGTCAAGGTGCTCCCAGAGGCCGCCCACCAGCCGCACGACCACGGCCACGTTGTAGAAGACGTGGGCGATGACGATGGCTGCTGCGGATCCATCGAGGCGGACCTGCGGCACGTCCGGTCCCAGGATCGCCTCCGCGACCGCGTTGAGCGGGCTGCGTGGGCCGAGCAACGCCAGGAACGCGGAACCGACCACGACGGTGGGCAGCACGAAGGGCACCACCGTCAGCGCCCGCGCCACCCGCCGGCCGGGGAAGTCGAAGCGGGCGAAGACCCAGGCGACGGGCAGGCCCAGCAGCAGCGTCAGGACCGTGGAGACCGTCGCCAGGCCGACCGTGAAGAGCACGACATCCAGCACGTACGGCTCTCGCCAGGCGGCGATGACGCCACCCAGCGCCAGGCTGCCGCCGGGGGCGATGCCCAGGGCCAGGATGTTGGCCACCGGCCACAGGAAGAAGAGGCCCACGAACGCCAGCGGCGGGGCCGCCAGCAGGAGGGCCGTGGATCGCGTCACCGCAGCACGATGTCCGTCCACTCGCGGATCCAGGCCTCGCGGCCCACCGCGATGACCTCCGGCGCCAGGCCCAGGGGTGCCGCCGGGCGAAGCGCGTGGCGTTCGAACACTTCGGGCAGCGCCACATCGGAGCGGGCGGGGTAGACGTACATGGCCAAGGGCAGCTCGGCCTGCGTCTCGGGCGCCAGGAGATGGTCGATGAGCGCGGCGGCCAGCTCGGGCTGGTCGGTGCCGCGCAGGATGCCGGCGAACTCGACCTGCCGGAAGCAGCCGGCTTGGAGAGCCGCCGTGGGCGACTCATCAACCTCGGGATCGGGGCCGAAGACGACCTCCGCCGCCGGGCTGGAGGCATACGAGACGACGATGGGCCGGTCCCCTTCACCGGAGCCACCGGAGAAGCCACCGTAGTAGGCCTCCTCCCAGCCGGCCGCGACCTGGACGCCGTTGTCGCGCAGGCCCGCCCAGTAGGCCTGCCAGCCCGTCTCCGGGTCCTCGCCGAAGGTGGCGATGGTGGCCAGCAGGAAGGCCAGCCCGGGCGACGAGGTGGCCGGGTTCTCGACCACCAGCTGGTCGGCCAGGGCCGGGTCGAGGAGATCCCGGAGGTCGTCGGGGAGTGGCAGGGCACCATCGACAAAGGCCTCGCGGTCGATGTTGAGGCAGACGTCGGCGGTGTCGATAGGCGTGACGTGGTGCCCGGGGTCGAGGACCAGGTCGGGCGGCACGGCCTCCAGCGCGGGCGACGCGTAGGGCTCGAAGATGTCGGCCTCGAGAGCCCGCGAGAGGAACGTGTTGTCGATGCCGTAGAGCACGTCGGCGAGGGGCCGGTCGGCCGTCAGGATGGCCTGGTTGACCATGGCGCCGGCGTCGCCGGAGGGCAGCACCTCCAGTCGCACGTCGTGCTCCGCCTCGAAGGCCTCGATGACAGCGTCGGGCAGATAGAAGGAGTCATGTGTCATGAGCGTCAGCGTCTCCGGCTGCGCGATGGCCGGCAGCGAGCCGGCCAGGATCGCGACCGAGACCGCCAGTGCGGCTGCCAGGGGCGTGCGGCACGGGGTGTGCGTTCGAGGGCGCATGTCAGTCCTCCTGGTGGCTGGTGGGCAGCCCGCTCTCCGCCTGCCGGTCGGTGTGCACCACGAGCAGGCGGCCGCGCCGGGTGGTCACGTGAGCATCGTCCCCGAGCAGCTCGTTGGAGAGGCCGCGCGAAGGGCCCAGCGGCAGGGACTCCTCATGCAGCGGGAAGCGCAGGCCGTCAGTGCGCACGCCCTCGACGCGGGCGTCGAGAGGCAGCAGCGAGACATGGTCGCCGGGGCCGCCCTTCACGCGTGCCTCGCCCGGTCCGTCCGACGTGCCGATGCGCCAGGTGCGCGAGCCGTAGCCGACGATGGCCACGTCCAGGTCATCGAAGCGCGGATCGGCCAGCAGCAGCAGGTTGGCGAAGGAGTGCTCCGGGCGGACGAGGCCGAGGGCTCCCAGGATGGTCACGCGTGTCACGGCCCGCTCGAGGGCGACGAGGAGGCAGAGCTCCATGTCACTCTCGTCCTTGTCGGGCGAGGCGGTGCGCACCTCGACCCCCAGCTCCCGGAGACGTGCCAGGGCCGCGACTGGCAACGAATCGAAGTCGCCGACGACGATGTCCGGGCGCACGCCAGCCGCGAGGCAGCGCGCAGCGCCGCCATCGGCGGCGATGACCCTTGGCCGGTCCGCGGATGCGATGACCCGTGGCGGCTCGCTGGACCCACTGGCCTGTGCCTGCGCCCCGGATGCGGTGGCTTGCGCGGCCCGGGGCACGCCTGCCGCAAGTGCGGTCAGCGCGACGACGTCCACGTCACCAGCAGCGACGATGAGTGCGTGCGCGTGGCTGGCCATGAGACGTCGAAGCCTCCGTCGAGAGCGGGACGGAGGTGCGCCAGTGACTCCCTTCGCCGGTACGAACCGGATCAGGTTCCGAGGGTCTGCGGCCGGGGCCGCACTCTCAGCGCCGCGTGGGCGCTCCCCTGTCCCATGTGAGGTTGTGGTGCGCATGCTACACCTGCCCGCCCAGCGGCCCAAAGAGGCCCGGAGGCGTGGGCCGTACGGCCGGAGGCCCGGAGGCCCGATGCTAGACTCGCGCCGTGCCGGAGCCAGCGCACCCTGCCCATCAGCGCGTCCGTGAGGCAGCCGCCAGACGAGGCGTGGCGATCGAGGTCGTCGTCTTCGACGGATCAACGCACACGGCCCAGGAGGCTGCCGAGGCCATCGGCGTGGAGCTCGGCCAGATCGTCAAGTCGCTCGTCTTCGTGGCACCCGTGGACCTGGCCCGCGACGATGCCGGCCTGGCGCCCATCATCGCCCTGGTGCGGGGCACGGACCGCGTGGACATCGCCAGGCTGGCCACGGTGACGGCCAAGACACGGGTGCGCCGCGCGACGGCCCGTGAAGCCGCCGACGCTACCGGCTTCAGCATCGGCGGCATCCCGCCCTTCGGTCATCGCCAGCACATCCAGGTGGTCATGGACCCGGGCCTGGACGGGTACCCGGAGGTGTGGGCCGCGGCCGGCACTGCCAACGCCGTCTTCGCCGTCTCGCCGCGCACGCTGGCGATGCTCTCCGATGCCCTCGTGGCGCCCTGCGCGGAGCCGGCTGGCGCCGACACGCCCGGTCCGTGAGTGAGGTCCAGCGCGCCACCATCGCGTATCCCGGTGGGCTCACGGCCCGCTACCGCTGGGGCGGCAGCGGCTCGGGCGATGACGTCTTCGCCCTGACCGAAGGCAGCGGCAACCTGGTCGATCACGGTGGCCTTGCGGGAGGCGATACGGCACGCATGTGCCGGGCTGAGCTGCGCGTGGAGGGACCGCTCGGTGCCTGGACGGCGCGCCTTGCCTCCCCCGTCTTCGACGAGCCCGACGGCCTGCTCTGGGACAGCGAGGCGCTCTTGGTCGTCAAGTACGGGTTCCTGGCCTACGGGCTCGCCAGTCGCACCGGGGAGCTGCGCTGGAGCTACCGCTCGGGCACGCCCCTGGTCGCGTTGCTGGGCTCGACGCGCTCTGCCGCACGTGCTCCTCCAGGGGGAGGTGGAGACCGTCGCCCTCGACGCGGCCGGCGGCACGCTGTGGCGCGTGGCACACGGGGACGTCATCGCCGCGGCCGAGCTGCTGGGCGGGAACCTGGCGCTGACCGGCTATGGAGGCGCGGTCGCCGTGCTCGACGCCCGGACCGGGCGGAGCCTGCCAGGGTGACCGGGGCGCCAGGCCAGAGGGCGAGGGCTGTGGACGAGCGGTGGACACCGCGGTGCCTGCGGACACCACCTTCGCTCCGGCCGGCATTGACCTGCTGCCACCCACGAGCCTACGGTCAGCCACGACCCGAAGGGGCCCCGGAACCGACTAACGGCCACGATCGCATCAAGGCCCACGTCGCGTGGACGGTTCCTTCGGGTCGTTGCCTGCTCGCGACGGGGCCGATCGTCGGCCACGGTCCGCAGCCGACGGCACGCTGGCCGATGGAGCCGGGCACATGATCGGCCCCCTCCTGGTCCTCGCCGGCCTCCTCCTGGTGCTCGCCGGCTGGCTGCTCCTGCGCCGAGGCGGCGAGGGCTGGCGGATCGGACGGCTCCTCGCGGCGGCACCGCAGCGCAGCCTGGCCGACGCCCGGGCGATGGCCGCCCGCGGTGAGCAGGCCTACGTCCGGCTGCACGGACGCATCGACAGCGCCGAGGAGTTCCCCGGCGACGACGACACACCCCTCGTGTTCCGGCGGCGCCGTCTGCAGCGAAGCGTGCCGGGCACGCTCCGCGGGTCCAGGTGGCAGACCTTCGACGACGAGCGGTCCGCCGTCCCCTTCGACCTGGTCGAGCGCGGCGAGCGGGTGAGCGTCGATGTCGGGGCCCTGGGCGACGGACTGATCGTGGTGCCGCGAGTGGCGCGCGGCGTCGCGGCCGACCTCGCGGCGGCGACGGGAGACGGGCCGCCACACGGGATGACGGCGGACACGCCCGTCGCACTGCGCATCGACCAGGTCTCGTCGACCGATCACGGGACGGCCTGCGGCGTGCCCCGGCTGGGCGAGGCCGGTGGGACGATCCTGGGACCCGGGCTGCGCCGGCCCCTCATCCTGACCACGCTCGAGCCCAGCGAGGCCATGCGCATCCTGGGTGCCCATCGGCGCCGCAGTCTGCTCGTGGCCACGGGCTTGCTGACGGCCGGCCCCCTGGTCGCGGCGGGCGGCCTGCTCGTCATGCTCCTGGGACGGTGAGAGCGGTGAGCGCGCGGGTATCACGGACACGAACCATGCTGCTGGTCGTCGTGCTGGTCGTACTGCTCGCGTGTGTCCTGGCCGTGGCGGCACTGGCCGCCGAGCCGTCGGCAGCTCCGGTGGGCCTGCTGGCCGGTGGCGATCCGCGCTCCGAAGGCGGCGGGCCGGGCCTCGTGGGCTCCCCGGTCGCCATGCTGCTCGGGGTCGTCGCACTGGGTCTCGTGACAGCCCTCGCGACGGCAGTCCTGGCGAGGCTTCGAACCCGCTGACGGACCGCTGGTCGGCTGCGCCCGCAGCATCAGGCACGTGGTACTGAACTCCCATATGAGGAGATGTGAGGTCCGCCCTACAGTCGGGTTCCGTCGCGCGCACCGAAGCGCCCGGGGGGCACAGGCATGACGAGCACGCCAGACACCACCACACTGCCCATCACCAAGGCTGCCCGGATGCTGGGCGTCCACCCCAACACGCTGCGGGCCTGGGCAGACCAGGGCCGGTTGCGCTGCCTGCGAGTGAACGCCCGCGGCGACCGCCGGTTCCCGGTCGATGACCTGCAAGCATTCATGGGCGCGTCGGAGAGGCGGCGGTCCACGGGGCGGACCGCGGTTCGCCGGGCCACGACGGGCGAATCGGACGGGCCGGTCGCCGACTGGGAAGGGCAGATCGATTCCATCGCCAAGCTCGGCACCCGACTCAACCACCTGAGTTCGGTCGACGAGATCGGCCAGGCCATCTGTGCCGAGCTGCAGCAGCTCATCGACTACCACAACGTCCGCGTCTACCGAGTGCGCGGCGACGACGTCGTGCCGGTGGCCTGGCAGGGCCAGACCAGCGAGTACGTCGACGAAGACGGCAGCCAGCTGCGCGTCCGGCTCGGCGAGGGCATCACCGGCTGGGTGGCCAGCCACGGCGTCGCCCAGTACCTGCCCGACGCAGCGCGGGACCCGCGCGGCGTCCAGATGCCGGGCACTGAGCCTGACCTCGCCGAGTCGATGCTCGTGGCGCCCATGCTCTACGAGGATCGCGCCATCGGCGTCATCGTCCTCTCCAAGCTGGGCCTCGACCGCTTCACGCCCGCTGACCTGCGTTACCTGGGCATCTACGCGTCGATCGCCGCACAGGCCATGATCAACGCCGACATCTCCGCTCGCCTGCGTGCCCAGGGAGAGACCCTCGACCAGCAGCTGCACGGCCAGCGGGAGCTGCTGCGGGTCACCGAGGCCATCCTCACCAACCTCGACCCTGCGGCCGTCATGGCCGAGGTCGCCGAAAGCCTTGGTCGCATCATCGCCGTGGACACCCTTGGGGTCTACGTCCACCAGGTCCACCAGCGCCAGCTCAGCCCGCTGCTGGCCCGCGGTGAGGGTGCCGAAGCCTTTCTGGCGCGCCGTCTGCCCGACACCGGCGGCGTGGTCTCCGAGGTGCTCGGTAAGGGAGAGGCCCGCAGCGTGCGGCGTACCGGCTCGGACCCGGCGGCGCTCATCCTGGCGCCCCTGCGGGGACGCGACCGGGTGCTGGGCATCCTCTACATCAAGCGCCGGGGCGAGGACGCCCGCTTCGAGGCGCGGGAGCTGGACCTCGTGCGCATCTTCGCGGCCCATGCCTCCATCGCCCTGCAGAACGCGCTCACGCACCGGGCGGTCGAGATCCGTGCCCAGATGGACGCCCTCACCGGGCTGCGCAACCACGGCACCTTCCGCGAGGAGCTGCTGGCCGCTGTGCACCAGGAAGAGCCTTTCGGGCTGCTGATGCTCGACCTGGACGACTTCAAGTCGTACAACGACCGGCACGGCCACGAGGTCGGCAACATGCTCCTGAGCTCCATCGCCGGCGCCATCCGTTCGGCGAGCCGGGAGTCCGACCACGTGTACCGCTACGGTGGCGACGAGTTCAGTCTCATCCTGCCCCGCACGCGGCTTCGCGATGCCGTCGAAGTCGCCGAGCGGGTGCGGGCCTTGATCCGCGAGGTGCCCGGCACGGATGGTGAGCCAGCGTCCATGCGCTGCTCCGTGGGCGTGGCCACGTTTCCCGAGGACGGCGACAGCCGAGCCTCGCTGCTGCTGGCCGCCGACCGCGCCCTCTACGCCGCCAAGCGCGCCGGGCGAGACAGGGTCGCCACGGCCGCCGATGGCCTGGCGCTGGCCGGCGAGTTCGTGCCGCCGTCGATGCCCGTGGACGAGCTTGAACCGCAGCCCCAGCTCCTCAGTTGAGTCTCGCCCCCGAGCGAGTGTCTCAGGGCCGGGGTGGGTATGACCGTCCGGTCGCTCGACCCACCTCTACGGCCTCGTCGAGCGTCACGCCGAACGTGTCCGCGGCTGATCCCTGGTGCAGGGCGAGGCTGACCCGGCCGTAGGAATCGGTCGTCAAGAGGGGCGTGCCGGTGGGGACCTCGCCGAAGGTCCGAACCCAGGGCATGCCGATCTCGCGGAGGGCCGCCCCCGCGCCGATGCGCACGACCAGCCGCTCGCCGAGCTGGAGGCCGGGCAGCGCCGAGGCGAGGTCTTCGACCAGTGCCGAGAGCTTCACGTTGCCGAACGTATCGAGATAGATGGCCTGGCTGGCCAGACGACCGGGCAGGATCGCGGGGCGCGGCCACTCCAGCTCTGCCAGGCGGCGCGGGTCCACGGCCCGTCCCAGCTGGTCGATGGCCACGCCGTCCGCGAGATGCGCCGCCGCGGGCGCGAAGACGTCGCGTCCGTGGAAGGAGCTCGAGATCTCGGGCAGGCTGTACCGCGGATCCTCGAGCAGGTGCGCCCGCGTGATGCCACCCAGGCGCGCCGCGGCCGGCATGAGCAGGCCGTTGTCCGGTCCGACCAGGTAGTCGCCGCGCAGGGTCTGGATGGCGATGCCCTTGCGAGCGGTGCCTACGCCGGGATCGACCACCGCCACGTGCGCGCCGATGGGCAGGTAGGGCACCGCGCTCCACAGCAGCAGGGCCCCGTCGCGGATGGCGAACTTGTCGACCTCGTGGGCGATGTCGACGATGTTGGCCGCCGGGCAGATGCCGGCCACCACGGCACGCATGATGCCGGCCGAGGGGTCGCGCAGGCCGAAGTCGCTGAGCAGGCTGACGAAGGGCCGGCTGTGACGGCCCGGGGTGCGCACGGTGGCCGGCGTGCTGACGGTCTCCGTGTAGGTGCGGCCCATGACGCACCGATGGTACGCGGCACGGCACCCATCATCACGGCGCTATGCTGCCGAGGTCGATGAGCGACCCCGCTGCCCCACGTGGCCTGATGCGCAGCCTCGCTGTCGTCCTGGCGGGCCTCTGGGCTGCCACCGCGCTCGCGGTCGCGACGGCCTATCGACCCGGAGGGGGCCTTGACATCCTGGTGGCCCTCATCTGCTTCGGCCCGGTGCTGGTGGCCGCAGCCGGTGTGGCCTGGCCACCCGCAGTCGAGCAGCAGCGCCACCGCGTGGCCCTCATCTGGCTCTGGATCGCGGCGCTCCTCCTCGCCATCCCGGTCCTCTACGGAGTCATCAGTACCCTCGTGACCGACGAGCAGCGATCGCTGGTGCCCTCGGCGGAGGCCGCCTATGCCGGTCTGTTGGCGGTCTTCACGATGGCGCTCTTCAGCCTCATCGGTTTCGTCCACGACCGCCGCGCTGAGCCGGTCTTCGAGACGCGTGCGACGGTCCTGTCGATCGCCCTGGCCATCGCCGTGACCGCTCTCATCGCGGCCGCCTTCGTGTTGGTCGTGCTCATCAACGACGAGGGCCTGCGTGCGTCGCAACCGCCGCGCTCGCGGTACGGACCCACGGATGCCGACCTCGTGCCGCCCTTCTGCGACGAGCCCATCAGCCTGGGCCGGCATGCGCGGGTCACGATCAGGGCGGTCTCCAGCCTGGACGACGAGATCCGGGGCCGAGCCATCCTGACCGGCCAGCGCCGCGGCATCGACGAATCGTGGAGCGGCTCCTGGAGCGGCCCGGACGGGACGGGTCGCACGGCCTACCTGCGCATCGGCGGACAGGCATGGCTGAACGATGCCACGGGCGACCAGGCGGCGCCCCGCAGCACCTGGCAGGAGACGAGCCCGGATCCCTTTGGCAGCTCCGGGCCGGACCGGCTGACGATGGACGGCCCGCCCCAGGCCTGGGTCGATGTGCCGCGCGGCTCCATCGTCGCCGAGGACCTGGGCCTGGAGGTCCTCGAGGGTGCCCGTGCGCGACACTGCCGCACCTTCATGGATGGGCCGACGGCGCTGACACGCTTCCTGCCCTTGCGCTGGCTTCTCCGGGACGACTCCGAGCGGACCGAGGCGGACATCCGTCGCTGGCGTGGCGAGATGGATTGGTGGGTCTTCGGCGACGGCGAGCTGGGCCGTGCGGTGGTGGAGGTGTCCGGCTCACGCGCTGATACCGACTGGCAGGCCACCGGCGTGCGCGCCGTGCTGCGGGCCGAGCTGGACGCCCTGGACCGCGACCGGGCCGTCGACCTGTCCCTCGGGGCCAGCGCACCGACGGTGCCGAGCGGCGCGCCCGCGGTGCCGAGCGGCGCGCCCGCGGACGCGCTAGAGTCCGCCGCGCCATGAGCACGTTCGACGATCGCGGCGGCTCCAAGTGGGACCGTGCGGCGCGCTACCTGAAGATCGCCCAGGTCCTGCACGCGCACGGCGAGGCCGGCATCAGCGCAGCCACACTAGCCAAGCAGATCGGAGTTTCCAAGCGCACGGTCTATCGCGACCTCGAGGCCATGGACCTCGACGCCGGCCTGGCCATCTGGAACGACGGTGGCCGCTTCGGCCTGGAGGCTGGGGCCTTCCTGCCGCCCCTGGCGCTCACGCTGCCGGAGGCCCTGGCCTTCTTCCTGGCCGCGCGCCTGCTCACCAAGGCCACCGACGAGCTGGACCCCGAGATCATCGGCGCCTTCGTCAAGCTCGCGCAGGTGCTCCCGCCGGTGCTGGCGGAGCAGCTCCACGAGACCGCCGACGCCTTCGCCGACACGCCGCGCGATGAAGCCTTCACGCGCGTCCTGCGCACCCTCACCGAGGCGCTGGCGGGTCGCCGAGTGGTCGAGATCGAGTACACGGCCGGGGTCTACGACGCCTCGAAGGGCATGCGCCGCCTGCGACTCCGGCCCTACGCCATCGAGCCCTCCGCGCAGACCCGGGCCCTCTATGTCATCGGCTTCGACGAGGAGCGCCAGGACCGCCGCACCTTCAAGGTCGAGCGGATCCGCTCGGCCTCCCTGACACCGGACACCTTCCCGTCCCGCAGCCCCTCGGTCGCCGCCGAGATGCGCTCAGCCTGGGACGTCATCGGCGACGACGCCCCAGTGGAGATCGTCATCCGCTTCGAGGCAGCCGTGGCACAGCGCGTGGCGGAGACGCGCTGGCATCCGAGCCAGGTCGAGGAGCAGCAGCACGACGGCACCCTGCTCTGGCGGGCGCGCGTCTCCGGCGTCCTGGAGGTCCGCTCCTGGATCCTCGGCTGGGGTCCGGACGCCGAGGTGCTCGAGCCGGCGGACCTCCGTGAGTGGGTCGCCGCGCGGCACGCAGAGGCCGCCGCCCGTTACCGCCGCTGAGCGCGCCGCTGAGGCCGCGAGCGGGCTACAGGGCCTTGACGGCCGCCAGCAGGTTCTCCAGGCCGGCCTTCGCGTCGGCGAAGAGCATGCCGGTCTTGGGGTTCGTGTAGAGCGAGTTGTCGATGCCAGCGTAGCCACGGCCCATCGAGCGCTTGATGACGATGATGGACTTGGCCTCGTCGACATCGAGGATGGGCATGCCGTAGATCGGCGAGGACGTGTCGGTCCGCGCGACCGGGTTGGTGACGTCGTTGGCACCGATGACGAGGGCTACGTCGCAGCGCGGGAACTCGGGGTTGATGTCCTCCATCTCCTTGAGCTGCGGGTAGGGCACGTTGGCCTCCGCCAGCAGCACGTTCATGTGGCCCGGCATGCGCCCGGCCACCGGATGGATGGCGTAGCTGACGTTGACGCCGCGCTCCTCGAGCACGTCGCCCAGCTCTCGGCAGGCGTGCTGCGCCTGCGCCACGGCGAGGCCGTAGCCGGGCACGATGATGACGTTCTGGGCGTAGGCCAGCTGGATGGCGGCGTCGTCCACGCCGACCTCGCGAACGGTGCCGCCGGTGGTCGTCAGGTCCGTCTGCGTACCCTCGGCGGCGCCGAAGCCGCCGACCATGATGTTGATGAGCGAGCGGTTCATGGCGTCCGCCATGAGCTTGGTGAGGATGCCGCCGGCCGCGCCGACGAGAGCGCCGGCGATGATGAGCAGCGGGCTCTCCAGCACGAAGCCGGACATGGCCGCCGCAGTGCCGGTGAAGGAGTTCAGGAGGCTGATGACGACGGGCATGTCCGCGCCGCCGATGGGCAGCACCATCGTCACGCCGAAGGTCAGCGCCGCCCCGAAGACGACCAGCAGGGCCAGGATCTTGACCTCGTTGCCCAGCGCCAGCACGGGCGACTCGCCGGCGCTGAGGACGAGCACGATCGTACCCACGAGGGCCACGATGCCCAGGAGGGCGGTGGTGTACGTGCCACCCGGGACGGGGATGGGCTTGCCCCTGATGAGGCCCTGGAGCTTGCCCGAGGCGATGAGCGAGCCGCTGAAGGTGACGCTGCCGATGACCACGCCGAGCACCACGAAGATGGCCGTCGAGATGTCCTCTTCCGGCGTGCCGACCACGTGGCCGTAGTCGAAGAGGGCGACGATGGCGGCCGCGCCGCCACCCACCGCGTTGAAGAGCGAGACCAGCTGGGGCATGGCCGTCATGGCCACGCGCAGGGCCATGAGGAGGCCGACGGCACCGCCGATGAGGAAGCCCAGGATGATGATGACCAGGCCTTCCGTGGAGATGCCGCCCTCGCGCAGGAGGAGCGCGACGAAGGTCACGATGACGGCCACGGTCATGCCGATGGCCGAGATGCGGTTGCCCATCCGCGCCGTGGCCGGGCTGTTCATGTAGTGCAGGCCGATGACGAAAGCGCTCGCGGCGAGCACGCCGACCAGGACGACGACGGCGTCGAGGGTCTCCGATGACACGCCTAGGCCTCCTTCCCGGAGCCGGCCTTGGGCGCGCTGGGGCGCTTCCTGAACATCTGCAGCATGCGGTCGGTGACAACGTAGCCGCCGACCACGTTCATGGCGCCGAAGAGGACCGCGATGGCGGCCAGGACGTAGCCGATGAGGTCGGTCGCGGTGGCGGCGATGATCATGCCGCCGATGAGCACGATGCCGTGGATGGAGTTGGCGCCGGACATGAGCGGCGTGTGCAGGGTCGCGGGGACCTTGCTGATGACCTCGAAGCCGACCAGCACGGCCAGCACGAAGATGACCAGCGAGCCGAGGAGGCTGATCTCGCCGCTCATGCGGCACCGCCATGGGCTGGCGCCAGGAGCTCCGCCGTGGCCGGATGCACGACCTTGCCGTCGTGCGTGATGACCGTGCCGGCGGTGATCTCGTCGTCGAAGTCGAACGTCATCTTCCCGTCCTTGATGAAGTGCGTCAGCAGCGCACTGATGTTGCGGGCGTAGAAGCCGCTGGCGCCACCGGGCATCGTGGCCGGCAGGTTGGTGGGCGCGATGATGGTCACGCCGTTCTCCGTCACGATGGTGTCGTCCGGCACGGACAGCTCCACGTTGCCGCCCATGGCGCTGGCCGCCATGTCCACGATGACCGAGCCCGCCTTCATGTTGCGCACCGCCTCCGCCGTCACCAGCAAGGGCGGGCGGCGGCCGGGCACCTGGGCCGTGGTGATGACCACGTCCATGGAGCTGATGTGCCTGTTGAGCTCGGCCTGCTGCGCAAGGCGCTCGTCCTCGCTGAGCTCGCGCGCGTAGCCGCCGCTGCCGGTGGCGTCAGCGACTGACTCCAGCTTCAGGAACTGGGCACCCAACGACCGGGCCTGCTCCTCGGTCTCCGAGCGCACGTCGTAGGCCTTCACGAGCGCACCGAGGCGGCGCGCCGTGGCGATGGCCTGGAGACCGGCCACGCCGACGCCGAGGATGAGGACGTTGGCGGGCTTGGCCGTGCCGGCGGCCGTGGTCAAGAGGGGGAAGTAGCGGCCGTAGGCGTCGGCGGCCATGATGACGGCCTTGTAGCCACCCACGTTGGCCTGGCTCGAGAGCGCATCCATGGTCTGGGCGCGCGAGAGGGTGCGCGGCAACGTATCCAGGCTGATGGCGGTGACGCCGACCTTGGCCAGGTTCTGGGCGCCCTGCGGGTCGATGAGCGGCTGCAGCAGGCCGATGACGACCTGACCGGCATGGAGCTTGCCGGTCTCCTCCGGTGTGGGCTTCTGGACACGCAACACGACGTCCGCCGCGGCGTACAGCTCCGCCTCCGGAACGACGCGCGCACCGGCGGCGGCGAAGTCGGCATCCGGGATGGTGGCACCTGCTCCCGCGCCAGCCTGGACGAGGACTTCGTGCCCGGCGGCAGTCATCTTGCCGATGGCTTCGGGCACGAGGGCGACGCGCCGCTCGTAGGGCGCAGTCTCCTTGACGATGGCAACCTTCATCCGGGATCCCCGAGTGACGGACAGTGATGGGCGGGCGCGCGTCAGCACGGTGCAGGGCGCCGATGGCGAGAGTGTACCGCCAATGGCCACTCGTCAGGGCGGAAGCCGCCGCGAGGCCGACGCCGCGTCGTCGGCCTAGTAGAGGCTCGGGAAGCGGCGCTGGAACCGCTTGCGGACGCCCTCCCCCATCTCCACCCGGAAGGCCTCCAGCAGGCTGGCGTTGCTGCCGATCCCGAGCCGGTTGGCTGCCGTGTAGGCACGCACGGCTCGCCGGAAGGGCGCCTCGCCGAAGTCGCGACGCAGGCCATCCAGGAAGCGTGCGCCCTGGTTATAGATGACCTCGTAGTAGCAGGTCGTGGAGTAGTCGCGGATGTCACGATCGAGCCGGTCGATGGGGCAGCGGCTGGGCCGGATGGTCAGGTGGGCCTTGCGCGAGAAGTAGTCGGCCATGGCCTCGTCGGCGAAGGCGTTGGTGGACTGGTCGTTGCCGACGATGGCGTACCACCACTGGTGGGCTGTCTCGTGCGAGACCAGGAAGGGCAGCTCGGCCGGCCCGCGTGTGCGTGGGATCCATGTCAGGGCTGGCGACTCCATGGGCAGGCCGCCACCCGTCTCCGCGATACGGTAGGTGTCATAAGGGTAGGCAACGCCGGTGAGCTTCGCGTAGCGTGCCAGCTCCTGGCGGGCGAGATCCAGGAGCCGCCGGCCATCCATCCGGCGCGTGTGGGCGTAGATCGTCGTCGCACCGTCCCGCGAGGTGCCGCGCACCGTCCGCCATGCGGGGCTGGCGGCGATGGCGAAGTCGCGCACATCGTGGGCCACGAAGACGGCCGTCCGACGGTCGGGCCGGCCGACCTGGCGGCCCGAGGTGGCCCACACGAGGTCGCGATCCGAGGTGGCCGTGACGCGCACCTGCGGGCTGCTTGGGGTCAGGAACGGCTCACCGTGGTCCTGGGAACCGAAACGGATGGCTCGGCTCAGCCAGGGGATGAAGCGGTACAGCTGGGCGACGTCGCCGAGCCGGGCGAAGAAGTAGGAGCGCCCCGCGACCGTGGTCCGCAGCCTTGCCCGGAAGTCGAGCCGGACGCTGGCGACCGCGGCCTCTGCGAGCGGCTCGTCGAAGGGCACCGTGATGGTCTGACCGACGACCGACGGCCGAACCCGGGCTCCATTCACCACCACCCGCAGGCCGCGCATGGAACCGAGCTTGGCGGCTGCCGTGTTGAGCTCCAGCCGGTCGACGGGGCTGCCGCTGGTGTTGAGCAGCGCGATGGTCGTATCGACGTCCACCCAGCGGGTGTCCCAGTCGAGGTGCACGGCGACGTCGTAGCTGGCCTCCAGGCGGTAGCTGGCCACGGCCGGCTGTGCCCCACGAGCGGGAACCATCGGGAGCGAAGTCATCAGGAGCAGGACGAGCAGCCCGACCAGGGGCACGACCGCCGGGATGGTCCGAAGCGGCCGAAGCGAGAGCCATTCGCGGCGTGGTCGGGGCAGGGGTGGACGCTCGAGCACGGCACCACGGTAGCGGCACAGCGCCGAAGCCGTCCACGGTCAGCGGCAGTCGGGTGTCGGCCAGTGTCCGGGTGCATTCCGTGGTGCCACCGAGTGCCTATCCGTACCGCGTTCCGTGTCAGCACGGATGACGCTGTGGGGCGCCAAAACCATGATGTGAGGCACAACGTCGAATACACGCACTCGCCCCAACGACCCTTCACGGCGGGGTCTGAGATGAGCGAGCAGAGAGTCGGACTGCGCTGGGGCGCGTCCGGCTCTCGCATTTCTGGCGGGTCTATCATCGGGCGCATGCAGCCCGCTCGGACGACTGGTCGGCGCCGACAGACGATCCGCCTCGACGTGTCGCTGCTGGCGACGGCCGGCGTCCTGCTGGTGGCGACGCTGCTGCCGCAGCTCGACCCGGACCTCAACATCATCATGAAGGACCGCACCCTCGATGTGGCCCTCTCGGCCCTCACGATGGTGGCGGTGGCGGGCCTGGCGGTGCTCTCCCTGATGCGCTACCGGGAGACCGGGCGCCTGGCCTCCTACGTGCAATCGTCGGCCTACGTGCTGTGGGCCATCTTCAGCGCCGTCACGCTTCTGCTCATCGTCTTCCGCCTTGACGGCCGGGTGGGCATGACGCTCGCCGAGCCGGAGCAGCTGCCGGCCTGGGTCGCGGGTGCCGTGCGCCTGAGCGTGGCCGGCCTCTTCATGGTGAGCGGCGTCGCGGCCTTCCTGGGCATCTACGGCGGCACGCGCCGGCGGGTGCGCAAGATCTTCCTGCCGGTGGTCGTCATCATGGCTGCCACCGTCGTCATCTACCCCTTCCGCGACCTGCTGCCGCCCCTCATCGAGCCCATCGGCCTGCAGGCGCTGATGGCGGACCCCAGGGAGTTCGGCCTCCTCCCCGGCTTCACCGGCGTGGCCATGGCGGCCGTCGTGGCCGGCGTCACGGCGCTGCTGGCAGCCGTCGTGCTCTACCGCCTGACCTGGGCACGCGGCGGTCCCAGCAGCGATGCCTTCACGGCCATGGGCCTCGTCGTCCTCGTCGTGGCGGAGATCCAGGACGCCATCTGGCCCAGTGTCTACTCCAACGTCGTGACCATCGCGGATCTCATGCGCCTCGTGGCCTACATCGTGCTGGCCGCCGGTGCCATCGCCGACCAGCGCACCGACCTGCGCGCCCTGCGCTCGGCCTACACGGCACTCGATCGCATGCGCGTCAACGACGCCGAACGCGCCGCGCTCGAGGAGCGCGCCCGGCTCGCGCGCGAGATCCATGACGGCCTTGCCCAGCACCTCTGGTTCGCCAAGCTCAAGTTCGAGCGCCTTGCCGGAACGCTGTCCGAGTCGGACCAAGCGCTGGCATCCGAGGTGTCGCAAGCCCTTGATGCCGCCATCGTGGAGGCCCGCGAAGCCCTCGTCACCATGCGCGCCAGCCTTACCGAGGACGTGCCCTTCGGGGACATGCTGGCCCGCACCGTGGATGATTTCGAGTCCCGGTCGGGGCTGCGCGTGGAATTCTCGATGTCGACCGGCATCCCCTCCAGCCTGGCGCCGCGCGTCCAGGTGGAGCTCCTGCGCATCGTCAGCGAGGCGCTGACGAACGTTCGCAAGCACGCTGACGCCACCATGGTGCGCATCAGCGCCGAGGTCAGCGAAGGCGAGCTGGTCCTCACCATCACCGATAACGGCCGCGGCTTTGCCCAGGAGGAAGCCTTCGACCAGGGCATGGGCCTGCGAGGCATGCGTGAGCGGGCCCGCCTCGTCGGCGGCAGCCTGCTGGTCATGTCCGAGCTCTCCGGTGGCACGACCATCGAGGCTCGCGCCCCGATGGTCACCCGCGGCGTGGCCAGCCTTCCCGAGACGGACGAGCGGACACCCATGGCGCCGGAGGCTGGCCCGGGGTCCGACGAGCTGCAGCTCGAGCTGCCCGATGTCTTCCCCGACCGCTCCGGCCCAAGCCCCAGCGTGCTGACACCCCTGCGGGGCACCGCGAGTGCCCCAGATGCCAACCCCACGGGTATGCAACCCTAGACCTCAGCATGAGCAGCGACGACCGACCTCCCGTGACCGGCTCGACCAGCCCATGGTCGACTGCCTCCGATCGGTGGGCGCCCGACCCGCGCGTCCATCTCGACAGCGCGGGCATCCCCGTGGTGGGACGTCCTGACCGTGGCACGCCGGCCCTGCGGGTGATGCTGGTGGATGACCACGCACTGGTGCGCTCGGCGGTGAGCCAGGCCATCAGCGCGCCGGACGTCGAGCTGGTAGCCGAGGCCGCCACGGCCGAGGACGCCTTCGCCCTGGCCCTCGCGGTGCGCCCGGACATCATGCTCCTGGACATCGACCTGCCGGGCATGAACGGGCTGCAGATGCTCGAGGAGCTGTCGCCGCGCCTGCCCGACACGAAGATCGTGATGCTCACCGTCTCGGATTCGGAGCACGACATGATCGAGGCCATGGCGCGCGGGGCGGCGGGCTATCTCACCAAGGACCTCAGCCCGGAGGCCCTGCTGCGCTCCCTGCGTGGCACGGCACGCGGGGAGCTGGCCATGTCACGGCGCTTCTCGGCACGGGCGATGCGGCACTTCGTGGAAGCGGCCCGCAAGGGTCGCAGCGCCGGCGGCGGCATCATCGAGGGCCTCAGCCCACGTGAGAACGACGTTCTGCGGATGCTGGCCGACGGTCTCACGGACAAGGAGATCGCCACGGCCCTCATCATCTCGCCGCGCACGGTGGAGACGCACGTCAGCAACATCCTCCACAAGCTCAACGTGCGCAAGCGCGCCGAGGCCGCCCAGCGGTACCGCGAGTCGCTCTGAGCGAATCCGCGTCGCGCCGTGGGAGCCGCCCCTGGCATGGGTGGTGTCTCGCGCCGTGGGAGCCGCCCCAAACGTGGGTGGCGCCTCGCGCCGTGGGGTGGCGCCTTCAGCGCGACTCGGCCGCGGAGCCCCGAGCGGCGTGCTCCAGCACGAGGGCGCCGAGGACCGCGCCGGGCAGGGCGAACCAGTGGCGCACGACGTCGCCGGAGCCCTCCGGGTCGTAGGCCTCGGGCAGCATGCCGTCGCTGAAGGCGACGCTCACCAGTCGTGCCAAGGCAGCCTCCGCGGATGCCGCCTCACCCATGAGCCCCTGGGCGACCCAGGCGAAGATGTCGCCCAGGGTCCAGGCGCCCGGCGTGTGACGTGAGCCCAGGCCACCGGCGGACCCGGGCACGAAGGCGGGGTTCGCGGCGTCGAGGGCGAAGGCCATCGTGGCGCGCCAGGTGCGGTCGGTGGGCTTGCAGAAGTTCCACAGCGGCGCCAGCGCCAGGGGCAGGTCGGTAGCCTCGACGGACAGCTCGACGCCACCACGGCCGTCCACGGACCCGGGCCACTGCCGTGCGCGCGGTCCATCTGCCACCACGTGCGTGTCGAAGGCAGCACGGGTGCGGTCCGCGCGCTCCGTGAAGGTGGCGGCCACGAGGCCCAGCTGCCGGGCCACGCCGGCCAGCCGCGTCGCGGTGTGCCAGAGCAGCACCTGGTCGGAAGCGCGGAAGGGGTAGGGCGGGAGCTCGTCGGCCGCGTCCACGTCGGTCGCCAAGAGCGCGATCACGTCATCGATGGCCAATTCGGCCGAGGCCCAGGCCTGGCCGGCCAGCTCAGCCCAGGTCGGCCCGGGCGGCAGCTCGGGAAGGTTGCCCGTGACGCCGGCGAAGTCGGCCAGCTCGAGGAGTGGGTAGAGCTGCTGGTCCGCCCGGAACGCCAGGCTCGCGCGACGGCCGTCGGCGTGGTGCGTACGGAGCCAGCGGCCGTCCGGCCGCTCGCAGCGCAGGAAGAGCCAGCGCAGGTGGTCGGCCACGATGGCCGCGTCCTCATCGTGGCCACCCCGGGCCCAGGTGGCCAGCAGCAGACGCGCCTGCCAGTAGGCATCACGGGTCCACGAGAGGGGCAGCGTCCGATGGTCGGCCAGGATGCTGCGCTCGGCACCCGCCACCAGCAGGGCCGTGCAGGCGCGCGTGTAGGTGGCCGCGCGCTGATCCAACTGTCCGACCGACCTGACGAGGCGGATCGGGACACGCAGCGGGCGCGACTCGGCGGCCGCCCGCGGGTGGCGCGACTCGTTGGACACCGGTGCGGGACGCGACGCGGGACGCCCGCCTTCCGGCAGGCGCTGTAGCGCCTCCGCGCCGCCACCCGGCCGGAGCGCGGGGCTGGTCTGCCACTCGGGAACCGGGGGAGGCGACCGGTCGAAGGCACAGGCGATGTCCAGGTGCAGCTCGTCCGCCTCGGCCGGCCACTCGATCCAGGCGACAGCGGTCGGCAGACGCCGCCGCAGCACGGTCCAGGCCAGGCGCTTGTCGGAGCGATCGTCGGTGCCTCCGTGACCGGCGGAAGCGGCGCCGGTCCCGCCGGGCTTGCGCAGCCAGGCCTGGATCACGACGGGCGCGCCATCGCCACTGACACGCAGGGTGCCCTCGCGGGCCTTGGCGCGCGGCTTGGAGCCGCCTGCGGCCGGGACCCCCACCTCGGCCCGGGCCGCTGGCTGACCCTCGTGACCCTGCAGCCCCGTCTCGCGAACTTCGGCCAGCGGTGGTCGCGCCAGCCGACCGCTGAAGCGGATGCGGATGCCGGCCGGCCGGTCGCGTCGCGAAGCACGGATGACCAGGCGTTGCACGATGGCCCGCGTGCCGCGCGGTGGGTCCTCACGCGTCGTGACGGTGGCGCGGCCGGCCTCCACGCGCAGGAAGGCATGCTCCTCGCGTCGCATCCAGGACCGGTAGCGCAGCACGGCCTCCGCGTTGCCGCGCAACTCCGGGTCGAAGACGGGCAGACCGGTGAGCTCCACGAAGCCCGCCTCCGGGTCCACCGTGGCCAGGCTGAGCCACTCGCCATCCCGGCCGAAGGAAGCGCAGACGAGACCGTTGCCGACGTCGCGCGGCTTGCGCGGGGCGCTCACCAGGGTGCCAGCGGCTCCACGAGGTCCAGGATGGCGCGGGCCAGCGCCTCAGGCGCTTCGAGGCCGATCATGTGGGCGACGTCAGGCATGATCAACGCACGCGCGGTGGGCACATGTTCCTCGAGCATCCGCGCACAGGCCGCCACGTCAGAGACGTCCAGCGCGCCGGCGATGGCGAGCACGGGCATCGTCAGGCGGTCCAGCTGCTGAGCGGCTGGGGGCGCCAGCCGGATCGGTCGGCCCGAATGGTGCTCCGGATCCCGCTGGTCCCTGGCCACCTGGAGCGCCATCTCGCGCACCAGCTCGCGGATCTCGTCCGGGACACGGTCCTCTGGTTGACCTGGGCCATCCACCCAGACCCGGACGTCGAAGTCGGCCACGGCCTCCGGCTCGCCTGCCTCCTCGAGGCGATCCATCTCCTCGAAGAGGGCGGCCTCCTCAGGCGTGGGCTCCACCTCCCAGCCCGCCACGCCGGCACCGATCGTGACCAGCGCCACGACTCGCTCGGGGTGCTCGATGGACGTGTCCAGCGCGACCATGCCGCCAACGGAGTTGCCGACCAGGCAGGCACGTTCGATGCCCAGCGCGTCCATGACCGCCGAGACGTCGGCGCGGTTGGAGAAGGCCACGTCCTCGGTCACCGAGGCGCCGCAGCCGCGACGATCGAAGGCCACGACGCGGTAGCCGGCATCGAGCAGGTAGGGGGTCAGGGGCTCCCAAGCCCATGCGTCCACGATGCTCGCATGGAGCAGGACGATGGCCGACCCGCTGCCGAAGTCATGCACGGCCAACCGGCCACCCGGGACCTCGACGAAACGTTCGCTCATGGCGGCAGTGTGTCACGCTCGGCTGGGTCTGGCGAGCCAGTCGGAGGGTTCACGGGGTGGAGATCGGCCGAGCGACCCTGCCCTGGGCCGGGCGCCCGCACCGCCCGGCGGATCCTTCCTCAGCCGAGCGAACGCACGGCCCGGGCGACGGCCTCCGCGAGCGCTGGGACGGCGGCCGCCACCGGCGTGCTGAGCCCCTCACCGAAGGCCACCGACTCGATGCCGACACCAACGAAGCGACCCTCCAGGGGCGCGCCGCGGAGCAACCCGGCCAGCCCCACGACCTGGGGGAGCGGCAGCTGGTGCGATGACGTGGGGCTCACGGCGGTCGCGCCGGGGGCTCGCGTGTGCATGGCATCAGCGTCGGGAGCCTCAACGGCTCCCGCGTCGAGCGTTGCGAGGTCTGGCGCTCGCATGGCCGAGGCCTCGGCAAGGGGCGCGGCCTGGCCCGGCGTCCGGCCATGCAGCGCGGCCAACTCCAACTCCACGAGCTGCCCGGGGGCCGGCCCTGCCACCGCGTCGACGATGACGACCCGACTGCCCGCTGGCAGCGCGACGAGGTCCTCGACCGCCACGGCACCCACGATGCGGACCTCGGCACGTGCCAGCACCGCCGGCGAGAGGGCACCGACCGCCGCCAGGGCGACGCCATCGTCGCCGCGTAGCTCGTCACCACAGGCCAGGACGATGATGCGGCCAGTCATCGCCCTAGTGTGCGTGCTGCACCGCAGATCGGTGGCAGCCCTCGCCGCGAGGCGCGGGCGCTGTGCCCCACGGAGTCGCAAGCGCTGCCGACGGCGTCCGGCGAGGCCCATCGTCGGCCAGCATGGGCGGCCTTGCATGACAGATTCTCCGCCGGGGCAGCGCAACCTCAGCTGCGATCGATCTCCAGGCGCAGGAAGTGCGTGGCGCAGCTGATGCAGGGGTCGTAGCAGCGGATGAGCGCTTCCAGGCGGGCGGCCGCCTCGAATTCGGGGAGGTGCAGCACCCCGGCCACATAGCCGCGAAGGTCGTCTTCCATGAAGAGCTGGTTCTGGGACGTGGGCGGCACGATGCGGGCCGTGGTCACGTGGCCCCGCTCGTCCACCTCGTAGCGGTGGAAGAGGACGCCTCGCGGCGCCTCCGAGGACCACGACGCCACGCCCGCGCGTGGCTCCCAGGCCTGCCAGGCATCGGCCGGCGGCTGGTAGGCCTCGATGATGGCGATGGCCTCAGCGATGGCGTGGATCATCTCCACCCCACGCGCCGTGATGGCCGCGAACATGTTGCGGCGGATGACCTCCGCGCCGCCGGACGACTCCAGGGCCTCCACGGCCAGCGGATGGAGCGCGTCGCCGGCCAGCGCGATCCGTGCCGAGGGCCCCACGAGGTGGTGCTTGCCGTCGAGGCCCGTCGCCTGGAGGGCCGTGGAATGCTCGACGTGGTGTTCGGTGAAGACGGTGTCCCAGTCACCCGGATCGACGTCGATGCCCTCGGTCGTGACGAGTCGACCCGTGTCCAGCGCGTAGCCCTCGCGGTCGTACATGGAGAGCATGAGCGGGTCCCGCTCGAAGTCGGGCAGCTCGAAGCCGGACG
The DNA here is from genome assembly GCA_963825995.1 of uncultured Chloroflexia bacterium. Lineage (GTDB taxonomy): Bacteria > Chloroflexota > Limnocylindria > Limnocylindrales > CSP1-4 > JAFMJV01. The sequence continues at coordinate 225,845 of CAWGVH010000005.1, read as the reverse complement.
TCCACCTCACGGTCTCCTGCGCGTCGGCGAGCGCCTGGTCGAGGACGGGCAGCATGGCCCGCGCCCCGGCGCGGCTCGGCAGCCGGTAGAAGCCGCCGACCCGCATGCCCACGGGATGGACGGCGCGCCCGCCGATGAGCTTCATGAGGTCGACGCCGGCCTGCTTCAGCGCCAGGCCCCGTTCCACGATGCGGCGGTGGTCGCGAGCCATGTCGAGGGCGCTGTCGTAGCCCATGAAGTCGGGCGCATTGAGCAGGTAGATATGCAGCGCGTGGCTCTGCAACCACTCACCCCAGTAGAAGAGTCGGCGGAGCTGCCGGACCTGCGGATCCAACTCGACCTGGAAGAGACGCTCGAAGGCCTCCACGGCGGTCATCTGGTAGGCCACCGGGCAGATGCCGCAGATGCGCGCCACGATGTCCAGGACCTCATCCGGATGGCGACCGACCACGAGCCGCTCGAAGAAGCGTGGAGCCTCGAAGATGGAGAGCTCCGCGGTGATCACCTCGTCGCCACGAACGACGACCCGGAGGCGCCCCTCGCCCTCAACGCGAGAGAGGGGATCGACGGCGAAGGTGCGCTCCACCCGGACATCGGGCGGCGGCTCGTGCGGCGTGGCCCGGCTCATGCCACACCTCCCTCGACGTCGGCGTCCGCACTTGTGGCGGCGCTCGCCGCGCGCCGCATGCCGGGCGGGCCGCCGGCCGCATCGATGACCTCGCGCAGCTCCGGTGCCCAGGCCGTGAAACCGGCGAAGCGCGCCGCCACGCGTTCATCGGAGAGGCCCAGCGAGCCGCGGTACCAGTCCGCCAGGCTGCCGCCGTTCGCGGCTTCCCGCGGCCCGAAGCAGCCGTAGCAGCCGCGGGCCATGCCCGGACAGAGCGCGCCGCAGCCGCTCGAGATGATGGGGCCCAGGCAGGGCTCGCCGCGCGAGACCATCACGCAGACCTTGCCGGCGCGCTTGCACTCCACGCAGACGGCCTCGCTGGGCAGCTGCGGGCGGCGGCCGATAGCCGTCGCGGTCAGCAGCTCGACGAGCTGGCCGGTGTCGATGGGGCAGCCGCGCAGCTCGGCGTCCACCTGGACGTGGTCGGCCACGGGCGTCGCGGTGGCCAGCGTGTCCACGTACTCAGGCGTGGCGTAGACGGCCGCGATGAAGCCGGCGATGCCGCCGTCGTTGCCGGCCCAGGCCCGCAGCGCCTGGATGCCGCCGCTGGTGGCACAGGCGCCGATGGTCACCAGCAGGCTGGCACGATCGCGCAGGTGGCGGACGTGGCGCAGCTGTGCGTCGGTGCTGATGGAGCCCTCCACGAAGAGGACGTCGAAGGGGCCGTCCGGCGCGCGGTGCGAGGAGGCCTCGCCGAACTCCACGATGCTGAAGCGCAGGCCGATGTCCAGGAGCGCCGGACCCAGGTCCAGGAAGCCCAGCTGGCAGCCATCGCAGGAGGCGAACTTGACGACGCCGACCCGCAGCGCCTTGTCGCTTTTCGGCATGCCCATCACATGCCCTCCAGGTCCAGCGATTCCCCGAGGTCCCGGCGCGAGAAGACCGGCCCGTCCTTGCAGACGAAGTACTTGCCCATCTGGCAGTGCCCGCAGAGCCCGATGCCGCACTCCATGTGCCGCTCCATGGAGAGGAAGATGCGCTCCGGCAGGATGCCTCGGCCGGCCAGCGAGTTGGAGGTTGCCGACATCATCTTCTCCGGCCCGCAGACGTAGGCCGTGGTGTGGCTGCCGTCGATGGGCTCGCGGTCGAAGAGGTGCGTGACCACGCCGACCGCCCCGCTCCAGGTGCCCACCTTGGCGCGGTCCACGGTCACGCCCACGACGATGTCGTCACGCGCCGCCCAGCCCTTCAGCTCCTCCGTGTAGACGAGGTCAGCCGGGGTGCGCGCCCCGTAGAAGAGCCGCACCGACCCGAAGTGGCCGCGGTTGGCGAGGATGCGGTCGATGAGCGGGCGCAGGGGTGGCAGTCCGATGCCGCCCGCGACGATGACCACATCGCGGCCGAAGGCCTCCTCGATGGGCCAACCCTGGCCCACCGGACCGCGCAGGCCGACCTGCGAACCCGGCGGCAGCGAGGTGATGGCGTAGGTGCTTGCGCCTTCCGTGCGGATGGTCAGGAAGATCTCGCCGTCCCGGTAGCGCGAGATGGAGATGGGCACGGCCGAGAAGCCCGGCAGGTCGAGCATGAGGAACTGGCCCGGGAGCCCGTTGCAGACGGACTCGGGCAGGTCCGTGAGACGCAGCGTGTAGACGTTCTTGGTCTCCGGCCAGGACTCCGCGATCGTGCCCAGCGAGTAGTGGCCGGGGTTGGCTGAGACGGGCACCGGCTTCTCGGAGCGCTGCAGCGCTGGCCGCACGGGCGCCACCCGGAGCAGCGACTTGCGCACGTCGATGCCCACCGGGCACCACGTGATGCAGCGGCCGCAGCCTACGCAGCCGAAGCTGCCGAACTGGTCCACCCAGGTGCTGAACTTGTGAGTCAGCCACTGGCGGTAGCGGTCGCGGACGCGGGGCCGGAAATTGCCGTGCGCGACGCGCGCGAAGTCGAGCGTGAAGCACGATGCCCAGCGGCGCTCCGACTGGCTCGTCGTGCCCAGGAGGTCGGTGGTCAGCTTCACGTCGCTGCAGAAGCAGGTCGGGCAGACCATCGTGCAGCTCGTGCAGGCCAGGCACGTCTCGGCGATCTCGTCCCAGCCTTCCGATTCGAGCTGCGCCATGAGACGGTCCTTGAGCCCCTCGGTGGTCACCCCGAGCTGCTCGGCCATGACGGCTCGCGCGGCCACGGTGACACCGGCGGCGGCGTACGTCTGGAGGGAGCCGGCCTCGGCTATGCCGAGTCGGTCGGCGACCTTGCGGCCCGCCTCGCTTCCGGCCCGCAGCACGTAGCCGTCGGGCAGCTCGGTCAAGGCGATATCGAAGCCGCTGCGAACCTCCGGGCCAGTGCCCATCGAGGCGCAGAAGCAGGTGCCGCTGGGCACACGGCACTCGACCGCCACGATGAAGGCCTTGCCTCGCCGGTCGGCGTAGTCCTCATCGATGTAGGGACCGCCGGCGAGCACTTCGTCGTGGATGGCGAGTGCGGCCAAGTCGCAGGCGCGCACGCCCAGGAAGGCCAGGCGCGGAGCATCATGGCGGACGTCGTCGTAGGTGATGCGGTCGCCCTGGCGGGTCGCCATGGCCATGGGCACCGTCGGCGGGAACGTCCAGGACTTCCAGGACGAGGGCGACGAGGCATAGTCGAAGGCCTTGGCAGAGGCGTCGTCTCCGGACGCGGCGGAGATGCGGTAGCGGCCCGGCGCCTGCTCGTCGTGGATCCCGTTGGGCAGTTCGGCGCCTGAGGCGATCTCGCCATAGACGATGGCACTGTCCCGGACCGTCGGGCCGATCACGCGGCGCCCATCCTCCTGCAGGAGGGCGATCAGGCGATCCAGTCCCTGGCGCGGCAGCCAGGCACGCGTCGTCATCTCGATCACGGCACGGCCCCCGTCCGGCCTGCTACCAGGGCTCGGACTGCTCCGACCCGTAGAGGTCGAGCAGCTGGTGGCGCGTCGCGCTGAGGCGTCGGGCCAGGGCCTCGAGCACCTTGGGGTAGATGCCGGCTGCCAGCGCGCAGTCGTTGCGCACTCGGTCGCGAAGGGCAGCGCCGTCGAAGGCGATGATCCTCACGGGTTCCAGGCTGACCACCGTGGAGGTGGCCTTGAAGGGGGCGATGATGGCCGACCAGCCGAACACGTCGCCAGGTTCGACGGTCATGAGCGTCACAGAGCCGCGTCCGGCCACGTGCTCTGTGAGGGCCACGCGTCCCTCGATCAGGACGCTGAGCTCCTTCGTGTCGTCGCCCTCGCGGAGAAGACGCGCACTAGCCGGGGCCTCGTACTCCCTGGCCATGCCGGCGAGGCTCTCCTTGATGCCTCTCGACAGGCCGGAGCCGAACCACGTGGCGTCGATCTCGGAGACCAACGTGGCGAGATCGGTCATGGAGGAACGGTGGTCCTGCCGGCGGGTCGCTCGTAGGGCCGTCCGACCCGGGAGGGACGGGCCGTTCGGCGGTGTCACGACGCGAAGGCCTGTGGCCTCGAGGGCCGCCGGGGCGATCTCGGGGCCGCATGTCCCGCGCCACACGGGCCGATGGGCATCGGCACACAACGACGTGGTAGGGCACTCTAGAGACATGCATGAGGCCGGGGCGGTGGGCACCGCCATCGAGAAGGTCCTCCACGACTGGCCCGCCACCGGGATGGGTGGGCAGCTGGAGCTCGAGATCCGTGACGCCACCCGCGCCCAGGCGGAGTCGGTGGCCTTCTACGCCGCGGCCATCCTGGCCGACCACGGTTTCGCCACGACCACCTTCACCGTGGTCAGCCATGACGTCCACTGTGCCCTCTGCGGAGCGCTGGCTGATGCGGCCTCGCCGAGCGACCCGCAGTGCGACCGCTGCGGCGCTCCCCTGCCCCAGGTCCCCGGGCCGGCCGTCATCTGTCGTGTGGTGGCGCCATGTGCCTGATGGCCCCCGCACGCGTGGTGAGCGTGGACGGCAGCATCTGCCAAGTCGAGCTGGGTGGGCGCATCGATCCCGTCTCCATGATCCTGGAGCCGGACCTGCAGGTCGGTGACTGGGTGCTCGTCAACAGCGGCACCGTCGTGCGGCGGCTCGAGCCCGACCAGGCCGAGGAGATGACGCAGGCCCTGGCCACCATGTTCGAGATGGCCGACGAGGCCGAGGCACAGGCGCTGGCCGAGGCGCAGGCGCTGGCCGAGGCGCAGGCGCAGCCGAGCAGCGAGCGGCGCGGGCTGGCTCGCCGGCAGGAGCCATCCCGTGAGCCCTCCACGACCGACATGATCAGATGACGTACGCGACCGTTCCCCCCACCGCCGCGTCAAACCCAAGCGGTCCTCCTTCTCCAGGGGTTCGTGCCTCGGGCCGGCAGGCCCGGGGCACGACTCCGCCCTCGGGCCCGGTGCTCTTCGCCCGTTACGCCTTCGGTCCCAACCGGCTCGGCCTCTGCGGGCCGGAGGACTGGCGTTCGCTGCTCGAGCTGGGTGTGGCCGGGGCTGCCGCGGACGCAGTTGCGGACGGGCCTCGGCCGCGCACGCAGGATGCGGAGCCGGCGAACCTGGACGCCCGCGCACGCGCACTCGTCACCGACATCGACCACGGCCTTCGCGACCTCGCCGCGCGTTTCGAGGGCGCCTATCCGTATCTCGAGCTCATCGCCCGCGCCCACGGCATCAGCGACGTCATGGACCGCCGCGTCGTGGACGCCTACTGGGTCGGCAATGCGCTCTCCGACCAGGTCGATCCCGGCCTCATGCTCCAGTCGATGGACGCACGCTTCCGAGCGCAGCTCTCGCCGGATGCCTGGCGCTGGCTGGAGGGCAAGCCACAGGCGGGCGCGCGGCCGACGCACGCCTTCCACGTCTTCGATGTCTTCCCGCGCGTCGGGCTGATGCGCGGCGGCGCGGTCACGGATGCCGTCAAGCTCATGGATGCGTGCCGCATCCGCTGGGGACGTGTGCTGGAAGTGAAGGGCGAGCAGCTCGTGGTCAATGCGGTCCCGTTGAGGCTCGTCGAAGGCAAGCTCGTGCTCAGCGATGCGCGGCCACAGACCGTGCGCCGCTGGCTGGACGGCACGGGCTTCGTCTCAGACGTGGCGCCCGGCGACGTCGTCAGCCTGCACTGGGACTGGGCCTGCGAGGTGCTCGGTCCGACTCGGCTGGACGCCCTGCAGCGACGGACCGTGCACCAGCTGGGACTGGCGAACCAGACGATCTGAGGCCGAGTCTGGCAGCGCACCGGGCCAGCCGTGGCACCGGCCCAGCCGTCCACCGGGCCCAGCCGTCCACCGGGCCCAGCCGTGGCACCGCGCCCAGCCGCACACCGCGCCCAGCCGCACACCGGGCCCAGCCGCACACCGCGCCCAGCCGTGGCTGTCGCTCGAGTCGTGCTGTGGCCCTCTATGTCGCTAGTGACTGAACCAACCAGGCAGCCGGGTCGACACCCGTTCACGGCGCCCTGTCGGCTGCCGTTCCAGTCACCCACAGCATGGGATCGCCAACGACGCGCTGTCTCAGTCACCGGCGACATAGATCGGCCAACCGGAGCCGGGGTCCCGACCCCGGAGGGACGCGACGTGATCCGTTCAGTCACCAGCGACATGGATCGGGACCTGCCCGGGCTCCGGACCCTGCCTGGGGCGCCGCGCGCGGCTCGTGAGTCGAGCAGCGCGCGGTTCTCGCAGACAAGAGGTGAGCCCGTCCGGAAAGAGGTGCCGGACGGGCTCCGCTTGAGCGGTATTCGCGTTGTTGGGTAGTCGATCAGCCGACCACGATCCTCTTGTGCTGCGTAGTGGCCAGGGCCACGGCCAGCAGGCCGGCCAGCGACACCAGGACGGCGACGAACCCTTCGTCGGTCATGGCCGCCGCCATACCGATCCCGATCATGACCAGGCCACCCATCACCAGGGCGTAGCCCGGTGCATGCCGGCGACGCTCGTCGCCTTCGCGGATGGCGCGCAACTCGATGAGCACGACGGCCGCCAGCAGGATGACCAACGACAACACGAGGACCAATGACATGAAGACCTCCTTGACTCTGGGTGAGAGCATGACAACGTTTACATCGGCTGTCAAATGGCCAAATGGACCCCCAAACCAGGGTCACTCGTCCCGGCCGCGTCGGCGCTATCTCGCGGGCGTGGGACTCGACGCTATCGCGTCGGGGTGACGCTCGGCTCGGCGGCGACTGACGGTACCGCTGCGCTGCGGTAGATGAGCAGGCCCACGACCAGGCAGATGCCGACGCCCACCACGAAGAACCAGAAGGGCAGGTCCATGCCCTGCTCGAAGAGCGCCCCCGCCACGATGGAGGCCACGATGATGGCCAGTGTCGAGACGGCGCCGTAGACGCCCTGCGCGGTAGAGGCGCGCCCCCGAGGCGTCCCGCGCGCCAGCATCGTGAACAGTGCCGGGCCCATGGCCGCCGTGGCGATGGCCTCGAAGGGCACGATGAGCGTGGCGGTGAACGGGTCGCTGACGAGGGTGTAGCCCACCCCGGCCAGCATGATGGCCAGGCCACAGAGGATGATGAAGGGGATCGGCCCCTTGCGATCCACCCAGCGGCCCGCGATGGGTGCCGCGATCATCTCCGGGATCCCGAAGACCACGAACGACAGGCCCACCCAGGCGACCGTTGCCCCCAGTGCCACGAGGTAGAGGCTCCAGATGACCTCGTAGACACCGAAGGACAGGTGCATGCCGAAGCTCAGCACGAGGGTTGCCACGACCACCCGGTTGAAGAGGGCCGAGATGGGCGCCTGTGACGTAGCGTCGGGCATGTCAGCGGGGATGGCCATGGTCTCCGCTCCGGCGTAGGGCAGGCCGGTGGGTGTGGGTCGGGCGTCGGGGTGATGGACGAACTCCGGCGACTCCACGACGTGCGGATGAGTCGGCAGGGTGATGACCAGGACGATGGCCGCCACCACGGCAAGGACGGACGTGAAGACGAAGGGGAAGGCGTACCCGCCGAAGACCGCCGCGCCGAGGGCGCCGATGGCCGGGCCGAAGACGAAGCCGCCGACCTGGAAGGCGCCGTAGTAGCCGAACGCTTCACCCCGCTCGTCCGGCTCCGTGGCGTCCACGATCATGCCGCGCGCCGCCGGGTCGTACATGCCGAGGGCCGCCCCGGCCAGGAAGCGCAGGACGAACTGCGCCGCGAACGTGGTGAAGAAGATGGGCAGTACGCTGACCACGGCGAAGATGAGCAGGCCCGTGATCATCTGGGGCTTGCGCGAATGGCGGTCCGCCCACCAGCCGAAGAAGGGCTCCGTGATGAGCTTGGCGATGGGCCAGGCGGCCACGATGAGACCGAGCTGAGCGGCATCGATGCCCTGCTCCTGCACGAACAGGGGCAGGACCGGCAGGAGCGCGCCGAAGCCGATCATGATGATGAGCTCCGCGCCGAGCACGGGCAGCAGCGGGCCCCAGCGTCGCGACCAGGCCCTGATGCGGCCGGTGACGTCGAGGCGGATGTGGGGCATCGTGGTCAGCGTAACGCCGCCGCGCCGGTGCCCTGTAGCGTGGCTGGTCGTCCACGCGGGGGCCGGATGTCACTCCCGCGCTGGCACCGAAGGCTGATCGGCCCTAGGCTTGGTGCGTCGCACGAACCGGGAGGGACCGCATGGCTCGCGTCATCGTCTTCGCGCTCATCGCCGCCCTGCTCGCCATCCCCGGCGCCAGCGAACCCGCGCTGGCGGCCAAGCCACGTTGCGACGGGCAGAAGGCGACCATCGTCGGGACGGCCAAGTCCCAAACGATGTTCGGCACGAAACGGGACGACGTCATCGTGGCCAAGGGAGGTGTCGACCGCATCTTCGGTGAGGGCGGGGATGACGTCATCTGCGCTGGGCCCGGCAACGACGTCGTGGACGGTGGAGCGGGTCGCGACCGCATCTTCGGGGCATTCGGCAACGATGAGCTCAAGGGCGGCAGCGGCAAAGACCTGCTGGACGGGAGCAGTGGCGAGGACGCCTGCTATCCAGCCGCGGGCGGCGACCGGGTCATGCGATGCGAGGAGGCCGATCTGAAGGTCACCATCGTGAGCCCGGCGAACGTCGCCGCCGGTGCCCCCATCGTCTTCAACGTCGTCGTCCAGAACGTCGGCGTCAAGAGGGCCGGGGCCTCCACGCTGAGCATCCTCCAGACGGCGACGGGCGTCGTCTGCGAACCGGATCACACGGGTACGACGTCCATCGAGTCGCTGTGGCCGGGAGGCAAGGACGGCCATGAGTCTGCCGATGCGTTCCGCATCGAAGCTGGATGCTCGATCCTGGCGGGGACGGACCAGCATCTCGACATCAGAGCCACGGCCACCGCGGCGAACCCCGACGACGATCCTACGAACGACACGGCCACGGCGCGCATCAGCATCGCGCCCACCCCCGCGCCGACGCCCACGCCGACGCCGACACCCACACCCATCGCCCTGTAGTCCCGCGCGCCAGACAAGCTGGCACGACGTCCACGTACCATCGGGCGTGATGCAGCTCATCGACGGCCGGCCCGTCTACGCCGCCACGGATCTCGTCGGCTTCCTGGCCTGTGGGCACCTGACGGACCTGGAGCGCTGCGCCCTTGCCGGGCTGACGCGTCGGCCGGAGCGGCCAGACCCACAGCTGGATCGCATCCGCAAGCGCGGTTACGAGCATGAGCAGCGCTACAAGTCGGACCTCGCTGAGGGTGGCCGGCAGGTCACGGACCTCGACGAGCCGGATGACGAGCCGTGGACCGCGGACAAGGGCGCCAGGCTGCGGCTGCGCGCCCAGCAGACCGTGGCGGCCATCGAGCGCGGCGATGACGTCATCTTCCAGGCCTGCTTCTTCGACGGGACGTGGCTCGGCTTCGCGGACTTCCTCCTGCGCGTCGAGCGACCCACGCCCACGCTCCCCTGGTCGTACGAGGTCGCGGACACGAAGCTCGCGCGCAGCGTGAAAGCTTCCGCGGTCCTGCAGCTTTCCGCCTACAGCGAACACCTCGCACGCATCCAGGGCGCGGACCCGGAGTGGATGCACGTCGTGCTCGGCGGCAGCGCGCGGGAGCGGGCCCGCTACCGGGTCGCCACGTACGCGGCCTACTACCGCACCGTGAAGCGGCGCTTCATGGAAACGGTGAGCGCTCCCCTTCCCGTCCAGTACCCGCCACCCGCGCCTTCCTACCCGGACCCCGTCGAGCATTGCGATGTCTGTCGCTGGTGGCCCGTCTGCTCGAGTCGTCGTCGCGCAGATGATGACCTCTCGCTCGTGGCGGGCATGGCCGGCCGGACCCGCTCGGAGCTCCAGGAACGGGCGGTGCCCACGCGGCGCGGCCTGGCCGTCCTGCCCCTGCCCGTCAGCCCTCGACTCGAGCGCACCAGCCCGGAGGCCCTGGCGCGGGTCCGCGAGCAGGCGCGGCTGCAGGTCGAGAGCGACGACAGCGGGAGGATCGTCTTCGAGCGCCTGCCCATCGAGCGCGCAGAGGATGGCGCCCCAGACACCACGAAGGGCCTCCTGGTGCTGCCGACGCCAAGCCCCAATGACCTCTTCCTGGACCTCGAGGGTGACCCCTTCGCCCTGGACGACGGTGTCGACTACCTCTTCGGCATCCTGGAGCCAGGCCGGAGTGGGCCGGACGGCCAGCCCGCCTTCCACGCCTTCTGGGCGCGGGATGCCGATGGCCGCGTCATCCCAGCAGCAGAGCAGGCCGCCTTCGAGCAGGCCATCGACCTCATCATCGATCGCCTCGCCGCGGATCCCACGCTCCACGTCTACCACTACGCCTCGTACGAGCCATCACACCTGGGCATGCTCATGGGCCGCTATGGCACTCGGGAGGAGGAGGTCGACCGGCTCATGCGCGGGGACATCCTGGTGGATCTCTTCAGCGTCGTACGCCAGGGCCTGCGCGTGGGCGTGGAGTCGTACTCCATCAAGAAGCTGGAGCCGCTCTACGGCTACCAGCGAGAGGTGGACCTGCGCGACGCTGGCTCGTCCATCGTGGCCTTCGAGACCTGGCTCGAGGTCGGCGGCGAAGAGGGCCGAGATGACGAGACCCTGGCCCGCATCGAGCGCTACAACCGGGATGATGTCGTCTCCACCTGGCAGCTGCGCGACTGGCTTGAGGGGCAGCGCGCTGAGCTCGAGCGGGAGGTCGCGGAGGCCCTGCCACGGCCGGTCGTCAAGGGTGGTGAAGCGTCGGAGCAGCTCGCCGACTGGCTGGCCGAGGTGCGCGCCACGGAGGAGTCCCTCGTGGCCGGCCTCCCGCAAGACCCGGACGCCTGGGACGCAACGGCCCGTGGCCGCTGGCTGCTGGCCCAGCTCCTGGAGTGGCACCGACGGGAGGAGAAGCCCGGCTGGTGGCGCTTCTTCCACCTCCTCAACGACCTCACGGATGACGAGCGCAGGGACGAGCCGGAGCCCCTGGCGATGCTGGAGCTCATCGGCATCGAGGATCCAGAACGGCGCACGTACCGCTATCGCTTCCCGCCCCAGGAGCACGAGATCGGGGACCACGGCGGCGTGGACCCGGTCAGCGGCAAGACCTTCGGCGTCGTCGAGGTGGACGACCAGCGCGCCGAGATCGTCCTGCGCTTCGCGAAGACCTGGCAGGGCGTGGGGCACCCGACCGCGCTCGTACCTGAGCTCGTCGTCCGGACCACGGAGATGCAGAAGAGTCTCCTGCGCATCGGGCAGGCCATCGCCGCCGACGGGCTGGCGGAGGACGGGCCCTTCCGCGCGGCGCGAGACCTGCTGGCGCGCCGGCCTCCCCATGTCGAGTGGCACGTCCGTGGCTCGGAGCTTCGGGGTCCCGGCCAGACGGCCGAGGATACGGCCCACGCGCTCGTGACGCGGCTCGACCGCTCGTACCTGGCCATCCAGGGCCCGCCCGGGAGCGGCAAGACGTGGACCGGAGCGCGGCTCATCCTGGACCTCGTGGCCGAGGGCCGGAAGGTCGGCGTCACGGCCAACAGCCACAAGGTCATCGGCAAGGTCCTGGACGACGTCATGGACGCTGCTCGGAAGGACGCGAGGTTCGCCGGGCACCTGCCGCGCCTCGGCCAGAAGCCCGCCGAAGGCGAGGTGCCGACCTGCGCGGAGGCGCAGCCGCTGCCGTCCGCGATGGCCGTGCGGGATGCCCTGGCCGCGGGCGAGGCTGATGTCGTGGGCGGCACGGCCTGGCTCTGGGCGAGCGACAAGCTCGTCGGGTCCGTGCACACCCTCGTGATCGACGAGGCCGGCCAGTTCTCCCTGGCCAACGCCGTGGCCGTTTCGGCCGCCACGGAGTCGCTCGTCCTGCTGGGAGATCCGCAGCAGCTGGACCAGCCCACCCAGGGCACTCACCCGCCGGGTGCCGGGCGCAGCGCGCTGGCCCACCTGCTCGCGGAGCACGCCACCATGCCCGGCGACCTGGGGCTCTTCATGGATCGCACCTGGCGGCTCCACCCGGACATCTGTGCGTTCACGTCTGAGGCCTTCTACGAGGGCAAACTGGAGCCGCAGGCGGGCAACGAGAAGCAGGGGCTTGTCGGCGCCCCTCCGCTGGACGGCACGGGCGTCCGATTCCTGGCCGTCGACCACGTGGCTGACCGGGATGACACCGATTCGCCCGCCGAGGCGGAGGCCGTCGCGGAGATCGTTGCGCGGCTGCTGTCATCCGGGGCGCAGTGGACAGACTACGAGGGGGAACCGCGCGCCGTGCGACCGGAGGACATCCTCATCGTCTCGCCCTACAACCTGCATCGGCGCCGCATCCGGGCTGCCTTGGAGGCCCAGGGTGAGGCGGCCGGGCGTGTCCCCGTCGGCACGGTGGACAAGTTCCAGGGCCAGCAGGCGCCCATCTCCATCTACTCGATGGCGACCTCGCGTGCGGAGGATGCTCCGCGCGGCCTGGAGTTCCTCTACTCGCTCAACCGGCTCAACGTGGCCACCTCGCGGGCTCGCTGCCTGACTCTAGTCGTGGCGTCACCAGCGCTCGTCCTCGTCGACGCCAAGACTCCACGCCAGATGGAGCTGGCAAACGCGCTGTGCCGGTTCGTGGAGGTGGCTGCGAGTTGCTCTCCGCGGCCGCCCTCGGCTGGTACTGTCGACTGGAGGAGGCAGGGATGACCGCTCGCCAGCGTCGGTGGACCGGCGCAGATCAGGCTCGACTGGAGGCCGCCCTCAGGCTGGACGCCGGGGCGAACATCGCGTTCGCCCGACTCGCCGCCAGTACTCGGCCCCGGACCTGCTGGCTGCGCGCCCCAGGTCTCAGCCCTCGTCAAGAGGACGCCCGACCCAAGACGAGGGACTGACCATGGCCCAGCCGGCAGGCGGCACTGGCAGGCCCTGGACGCGACACGAGGTCGAGGTTGCGGTCGCCGCCTACGTCGACATGCTGCGGCAAGAGCTGAGGGGAGAGCGCTACGTCAAGAGCGAGGTCGTGCGCGGCCTGGAGCCCCAGTTACCCGACCGTTCGCGGCCGTCGATTGAGCGGAAGCTGCAGAACATCAGTGCCGTACTCGATGAGGATGGCCTGGTCTGGATCGATGGCTACAAGCCGCTTGCTCACTACCAGCTCGAACTGCGTGCCGCTGTCCGAAACGCAGTCGGTCACAGGATCGGGGAATCCCTGGAGGACTACGAGCAGGCCGCGATTCCAGCACCGGCATCGAGCAGACAGGCAACAGATGATGTTCTTGTCCCCATCCCGGCGGCAGCGGCATCCTCTCGGCAGCGCACGACGGTCAACCTGACGGGCGGCAACCTGTCCGCCATGCGTGATTTCCGCGCGAAGCAACTCGGAGTCGCTGGTGAGGAGTGGGTGCTGGATCTTGAGCGTGAGCAGCTACACCGCCTGGGACGAACAGATCTCGAAGAAGGCGTCCGTTGGGTGGCCAGGGAGGACGGGGACGGAGCCGGATACGACATCAGGTCGTTCCGCCCCGATGGCAGTGACCGTCTCATCGAGGTGAAGACCACCAATCTGGGTCCCCGCACGCCGTTCTACATCACTCGCTGGGAAATCGAGGTCTCCCGCCGCCACCCTGACGCCTACTCCCTCTATCGGGTGCACGGCTTCGTGCGCGACCCGCGCATCTACGTGCTTGACGGCTCGGTCGAGGAGCGCGCTCGGTTGGAGCCGAAGGTGTTCCTTGGCATCCCGCTGTAGCGTCGCTGGCGCCTGACGAAGCCGGCCTTGATCCCCAGCCGCCGATCGCTTAGGATGCACCCATGCCCCCGCTGACCCAACCCACCAGACCCCGCGTGGTCGAGTTGTTCGCTGGTGTCGGCGGGTTTCGTGTCGCGCTCGAGCTGTCTGGCTGGGCGGTCGTCTGGGCGAACCAATGGGAGCCCACGACAACCTCACAGCACGCCTTCGACTGCTACGACAAACACTTCGACACCGGTGAGCACGTCTGCGAGGACATCCACGAGGTCATGAATGAGGCTGAGGCTGGCCGGCGGGAGATTCCCGGCCACGAGCTGCTCGTCGGCGGATTCCCCTGCCAGGACTACTCCGTGGCCAAGACCCTGAACCAGGCGGTCGGCATCGTGGGCAAGAAGGGCGTCCTCTGGTGGGAGATCCACCGCCTGCTCACCATGAAGCGTCCCCGCTACCTGTTCCTCGAGAACGTCGACCGGCTGCTCAAGAGCCCAACGAGTCAGCGTGGGCGTGACTTCGGAGTGATGCTGGCCACATTGGCCAACCTCGGTTACGAGGTCGAGTGGCGGGTCGTGAACGCGGCAGATTACGGCTTCCCGCAGAAGCGCCGCCGCGTCCTCATCATTGGCCGTCTGGCCGGCGAGCAGCCGCGGGACCCCAACGAGGTCGTCTACCGCGGGACCCTCGGACGCGCCGTGCCCATCGCGCCCGGCCCGACCCTCTCATCGTCGGCGACATTCAGAGTCGAAGGAGATGCGGCCGAGGTCTCGGAGTCGTTCGGGGCGACGAGGGGTGAGTCGCCCTTCCGCAACGCGGGTTACATGTCCCACCGGCACGTCTGGACGCTGGACGTGGACCCGGCGTGGGAGGGGCCGAGGCAGGTCTTGGGGGACATCCTGGACCCCGCCGACGAGGTCCCGGCCGAGTACTTCATCGCGCCCGATCAACTGCCGCGCTGGCAGTACCTCAAGGGGGCCAAGCGCGAGCAGCGCTACCACAAGGGCTCGAACACGCCCTACTTCTACGTCGAGGGTCCCATCCCCTACCCCGATCGGACGGACTGGCCCTCGCGCACGATCTTGACCGGCGAAGGTGGTCGCACACCCTCGCGCTTCAAGCACATCGTCCAGGTCGAGGACGGGCGGTACCGGCGCCTGACGCCCCGGGAGCTCGAGCGACTCAACGGCTTCCCCGACGACTGGACGAACACCGGCATGTCCGACGGTCGGCGAGCCTTCGTGATGGGCAACGCCCTCGTCGTCGGGCTCATCGAGCGCGTCGGTCGCGAACTGATGAGCGACCTGCGAAAGGCGGGCGAGTCAACCGCGATCCCCAGCGCGGTCGACGAAGCTGTCGCCTCGTAGAACGCCGCTACTCGAGCCCGAGCCCCGGGGCCGGATGGCGCAGCACGGTCTCGAAGGAGTGGCCCGTCTCCCCGTTCGGGACGAGCATGGCGAGCATCTCCTCGTACCGCTCCTGTACGGGTGACCAGTCGTTGACGTCCAGTCCGATGATCGCAGTCGGCAGCTGGATCCCCGCTCGCATGTAGGGCAGCAACCCTGTCGCCGTCTCCCACGTGGCCTGTCCCTGGTCGAAGAACGCAGCCAGCTGCGCCGTGGCCACCACGATGATGCCTACCTCGGCCGCGCCGCTCGTTCCCGCGATGTGGAACTTGAAGAGATCTCGGTAGAGGCTGGCCACATTGCCGAACTCGACCTCGACGAAGACGCCGTTCTTCTCGAAGTCGCCCCGCAGGTGGGTGTCGATCGGCTGACCATCATGGTCGACCAGGATCCACGGCTGTCGCTTCCAGCCCAGGGCCACCAGCGCCCCATCGATCTGCTCGTTCATCGCCGACTGGTCGATGGGCAGAAGCACGTTCGCGAGACGGCCCCCGAACATGCGCATCTGGCGCTTGGGGGTCTTGGGCCGACCGTGCCGGGTGTACGGGCCCGGCGGTCTGAGCGGCACCTCCAGTGTTCCGAGCACGTGGCGGAACTCGTCCCACTCGGCCTGGAAGCGCGCCTCCAGGACATCCTCGGCGTACCGGTGGCTCTCGACCCTCATGCGCATGGCGCGAGTATGCGGCGCGGCGCTTTGCTGGGGCACCCTCAAACGGGAGCTCAGACCATACTGATCGTGATGCCTGGTCTTCAGTTGCCTAACCCACCGCCGTCGTCGCCTGCCGTCAGGTCGGTCATGCAGGCCAACCGGGCGAGGGACACCGAGCCGGAGCGGCAGCTTCGCTCGGCGCTCCGTAAGGCCGGCTATCCCGGCTATCGGCTGAACTGGAAGCGCGCGGCGGGACGACCCGACATCTCGTACCCGGGCCGCCGCGTCGCCGTCTTCGTGCACGGCTGCTACTGGCACCACTGCCCGCGGTGCCACCCAGATCTGCCCAAGTCCAACCCGGAGTTCTGGGCCCGCAAGTTCGAGCTCAACCTGGAGCGCGATGCCCGCAAGCGCCGGCAGCTGGAGGAGGCCGACTGGCACGTATTCGAGGTCTGGGAGTGCGACATCCGCGACCGCCTTCCCGGTGTCGTCGCGGAGATCTCGACGACGCTCGAACGGCACACGTAGCGCCATCGCGCAGTGGACCTTGTGGCGGAGTTTCCGCCACCAAGTCGTGGCTCCACCTTGGCTCGAGGTCAGGCAGCCGCCGCAGCCATCGCTCTCGTCCGCGCCCGGGCCACAGGCACGGTGAGCAGCGCCGAGGCCACGCAAATGACCGGGACGAGCAGCCAGGCGGCGACGACGCCCGTGACGTCGGCCACGACGCCCAGGATGAAAGGTGCCGAGAGGATCGCCACCCCCGACGCCAGGACGACGCGTGATGAGGCGAGAGCCGGCAGGTGCGGCGCCGTGGCCAGCGTGATGGACCCGGCGATGGGATAGAGCCAGCCCAGGCCGAGGCCGCAGACGAACATGGCTATCGCGGCGAGCTCGTAGCTCGAAGTCATCCACACCAGCGTGGAGCCGAAGAAGGTCAGCAGCAGCCCGCCGCGCAACAGCGAGACCGGGTCGTAGCTGCCCACGGCGTGGGTCGAGAGGAGTCCACGTCCCACGATGATGCCGCCGATGTAGACGGAGATCGTCAGCGTGGCTTCGGCCAGGGACACGCCCGTCGAACGCTCGACCACCGTGCTGGCCCAGAAGAGGATGCCGAACTCGAGGCAGACGACGAGCACCGTGAGCAGCCACGGCAGCCAGAACTCGCGGGGCAGGCGGCGCTCGATGGTCGTCGAGCCGGGCGATCGATCGGCACGGCTGCGGGTCGCCCAGGCCGCGATGCCGACGAGCACGACTGCCGGGACGACCACGAGCTGCCAGCCCACCCCGACCGCGATGCCCAGGCCGATGACGACCGGCACGGTGACCGAGAGCAGCATCGAGACGAAGGTCGAGCGGGTCAGCTGGATGAGGGCGCGTACGCCGCCACTGGCCGAGACAGCCGCGTTGACGTGCCCCAGCAGCAGGCCGCAGCCGAGGCCTACACCGGCCGCAGCCAGGAGCGTCACCCCGAAGGATGGCGCCCAGGCCAGGAGGAGGGCCGCCAGCGCCGAGGCTGCGAGCCCCGCGAAGTGGACGGACCGGACCCCGAACCGGTGATCAAGGTGATGGCTGAAGAGGCTGGCGCCGATCATGCCAACGGCCATAGCAGATGAGTGCAGGCCCGCCTCCGCGTCGGACAAGGCCAGTGCCGCGGCCAGGAAGGCGGTCACGGCTCCGACCATGTAGATCAGGTAGCCGATGGCTCCCTGGTCCAGGTAGGAGCGCCGCACGTCGGTCAGCCACGCTCGCGCCGGCCCGCGGACCTCGGGTTCCCCGTTCGGGGCCCTGGAGATCAGCTCCTCCGCATGCCCTTCCGCGATGATGGCCTCGTCCTGGAGCGACACGACCCGATGCTACGCGCCGGTGGCCTCGAGCTCGCGGTCGGAACGGCAGGATCTCGCGAGGCGGGTCGCCACGGGGCTCTCCCGGCCGCCTGGGTAGCCTCCATCCCCACCAGTCGACTTGGGGCATATCCGAGTCAGCCAAGGTGACTGTCCACCATCGGGCCCGTCGAGAGAAGTCGTCAGTGGGTGTCCGGTAAGCGGGTGTGAAGGCCTCGTCGTCATCGTGGCGCTATGACGATCACGAGCGACCCCCTGGTCACCACGGCAGACGTTCATGAGGTCATGGCCGCCATCGAGGCCGTGGACCTGGAGGCTCCCTGGGAGGCGGTCGCGCCACAGCTGCGCCCCGCTCTCCCCCGCCGACGGCCGCTCCCGCCCGGGACGGACGACCTGCCGGAGCGGGAGTTCCCGCCCGGCATCCGCGTCACGCTCGGCCTTGACATCGGTCCGGCCATGCTCTTCGTCAACCACGCCCAGGTCGATCGCTGGGGCGTCACGCCGGACCAGGCCTTTCGCCGGGCCATCTCCAACATCCGTGTGCGCGTCCGCCTGCGGCGGCAGTTCGCCCTCATCCACGAACGGATCTGCGACGTCCCCACCGTGGCCTTCCAGTCCCGGGAAGGCTGGGCCTCCTCTCTGCTCCTCATGCCGGACGAGCTGATACGCGTGCTGGGACAGCGCAACGGCCTCCTCATGGCACCCATGCGAGACCTGTTGCTCCTCATGCCCCTCGACGCGGAACCCGGCCTCGCCTGCCTCATCCTCGAGGAGTTTGCGGAGGCGGACATGAACGCCCTGGACCTGCCCCTCTTCGTGCTCCTGGATGGGAAGCTCAACCCTGCCATCGGCATCCCTGCCGACGCATCGGCGGAGGCGCGGTCGAACTGATGGGCTCGACGTCCTCCGGAGCACCTGTCTCTCACCATAGCGCGGCGACTGCTTTACCGCAGCACGGTATCGCTGCTATCCTGCTCCCCATCATGAAGAGCTACTTCGTCGCGGTGCAGGCCCGCGGGACGATCGCCCTGCCTGCTGACCTCCGGAGGCGCATGCACCTCGACGAGCCGGGCGCACAGGTGCAGATCATCGAGCACCAGGACGGCCACATCGAGCTGCAGCCGGTCCTGCCCATCCCTGCGGACCAGGCCTGGTTCTGGACCGAACGCTGGCAGGCCATGGAGCGTGAAGCGGACGGCGACATCGCCGCAGGACGGGTCAGCCATGCCATGGACGTGGACGAGTTCATCGCACAGCTCGAGCGCATGCGACTCGGGTGAAGTACGACTGGCTCGACCGGTTCGCGGCAGACTGGGCTCGTCTCTCGCACGATGAGCGAATGCTGTTCGCCCGCGTGGTGCGGATGGACTTCAACGCTGCCTGCGAGCGGTTCGCGCGCGACCCGTCGACGCCCTGGCCCAGGGGCCTCCGCGTGAAGCGCGTGCAGGGTGCGCCGGGCGTATGGGAAATGACCTGGTCCTTCGCAGGGCCGGACGGGCGCGCCACCTTCGAGTGGATCCTGATCGACGGCGAGTTGGCCATCCGCTGGCGCCGCATCGGTGGCCACGAGGTGTTTGAGCGGCCGTGAGCCGCCGCGGCACTCGAAGCAGCGCTCACTGAAACGGCCTCACGAAGAAGACCCGCAGAACGAAGACTGGAGGCTGGGGTCGTGGTCTGATGCCTCGAGTCGAGTGCTATCATTGATATCAGTCATGTGCTGGAGGCGACTTGGGATGGCACAGCTCATCGTGCGAAACGTGGATGCGGACCTCGTGCATGCACTGAAGGTCCGGGCCACCCAGCACGGGCGATCGATGGAGGCCGAGCATCGAGAGATCCTTCGAGCCACCCTTGCGGCGGATCAGCGTGGGGCTTCATTCAAGGAGTGGATGGGCTCGATGCCTGACGTCGGCACCGACGATGACTTCATCGTGCCGCGCGACTATCCGCGCGACATCGGCTGACAGCTGCGATGGGCTGGCTTGTCGACACCAATGTCCTGTCAGAGATCCGGAAGGGCGATAGGTGCGACGCGGGCGTCCGCACCTGGCATGAGGCCACGCGAGACACAGACCTGTTCACCAGCGTGCTGGTCATCGGCGAGATTCGACGCGGCATCGAGTCGGTCCGCCGACGTGACCGACACCAGGCCGAAGCGCTCGATCAATGGCTCCTCCGCCTGCACGGGTCCCTGCAGCAGCGGGTCTTGTCGATCGACGCCGCCGTCGCCGATCGCTGGGGATCTCTCAGCGTCCCGGATCCGCTGCCCACGGTCGACGGGCTCCTAGCGGCCACGGCCCTAGTGCATGGACTGACGCTCGTTACTCGGAACACGCGCGACGTCAAAGCCACCGGGGTCGACGTGTTCGACCCGTTCGGTGCATAAGGTTGGTCGAACCCGTCTCACGAGCTCGATGCTCGGACGGCCGTTTGACGCCTGACCATCGCTGCCCCTACGCTCGCCGCCGTGCCACTCGCGTTCCCTGATCGACCGCCCTTCCGCCTGCGCGCGCGCCTGCTCTCGCCCCTGGCCGATGGCTCCATGCTCTGGGAACCAGACGGGCTCCTTGAGGTCGATGCCGCGGGCCGCCTAACGTACGTCGGTTCGGCGGCCGACAGGCCCGGCACCGCCGACAGGCCCGGCAGTGCCGACGGGCCCGGCGCCGCGGACCTGCCCGCCCGCGACCCGATCGACCTCCGCCCGCTCGTCGTCATGCCGGGCCTGGTGGACACGCACGTCCACATCCCCCAGGTGCCAGCCGCCGGTCTGGGGGCCGGCATGGACCTGCTGGCCTGGCTGGAGCGCTACGTCTTCCCGCTGGAGCGAGACTTCGACGCCCCGACTGCCGCCCGACTCGCCCCCAAGGTCTACGCGGCCATGGCGGCCGCCGGCACCACCACATTCGCCGGCTACGGGGCCATCTGGGCGGACAGCCTCGACGCCTGCTTCAGGGCGGCGGAGGCGCACGGTATCCGCGCCGTCCTCGGCAAGGTCATGATGGATCGCGCCAGCTACGACGACCGACTCGCTCCCGAGCAGCGACTCGAGACGAGCCTGCGCCAGTCGGCCGAACTCTGCGAGCGCTGGCACGGCGCCGCCGATGGCCGCCTCCGCTACGCGTTCACGCCACGCTTCGCGGTCTCCTGCAGCGCAGCCCTGCTCCGAGAGTCGGCCGCCCTGGCCGACCACTACGGCGCCACCTGGCAGACGCACCTCTCGGAGGACCGCCGCGAGATGGCCACGGTCGCCGGCCTCTTCCCCGAGGCACTCGACTACCTCGACGTCTACGACTGTGCCGGCGCCCTGGGCCCTAGGGCCCTGCTGGCGCACGCCATCCACCTCTCCGACCGAGAGGTGGCAAGGGTCGTGGAGACGGACTCCGCGGTCGCCCACTGCCCGGTCAGCAACATGTTCATCAGCAGCGGCGTCATGCCCTTGGCCCGCTACCGCGCCGAAGGCATCCGGGTGGGCCTCGGTAGCGACGTGGCCGGCGCGCCGGAGCTCTCCATCCTCACCCAGATGCGCGACGGCTTCTACCAGCAGAACTCGCGACACACGCATGGCGCCTGACGGTCCTCCCCTGCCCGGCCCGCTCGACTGGTTGCGCCTGGGCACCCTCGGCGGCGCTGAAGCCCTTGGACTGGACGCCGACATCGGCTCGCTCGAGGTCGGCAAGGAGGCCGATCTCATCGCCGTCGACATCGAGGCCGGCCGGCCACCCGGCGCGAGTGATTGCGAGGATGTCGACGAGGTCGTCAGCCGCCTCATCTTCCGCGAGCGCCCGGGCATGGTCCACGGCGCCTGGGTACGTGGGAAACGGCTGCCCCTGGCGGAGTAGCAGCGGCTAGCATGCAGCGCATGAGCGCGCTGCTGGGCATCGATCTGGGAACCTCGTCGGTCAAGGCGGTCGTCATCGACGAAACGGGGAAGCTCCTCGGGGTCGGCTCGCGCGAGATCCCCATGGAGGTACCCGAGCCCAATCGCGCCGAGCAGGACCCCGCGGCCTGGTGGTCGAACACGGTCATGGCGGTGCGCGCCGCTCTGCACCAGGCGCGCATCCACGAGGTGGACGCCATCGGCCTTGACGGCCACATGCACGGCTTCGCGCTGCTGGATGCCAGGCACCAGCCGGTGGGCCACGCCATCACCTGGGCCGACCAGCGCACGGCCAGCCTCATCCCCGAGATCGAGGCGCAAGTCGGGGTCGGGACCTTCCTGTCGATCGCCGGGACGCGCCCCGCGGCCGGCTTCATGGCCCCCACGATGGTCTGGCTGCAGCGCCATGATCCAGCCAGGCTGGATGCCGCGGCCGTGGCCGTCATGCCCAAGGATTACCTTCGACTGCACCTCACTGGCGAGGTCGCGTCGGACATCAGCGACGCCTCGGGCACGGCGCTCTTCGACATCGCGGCGCGGACCTGGTCGTCCGAGCTCTGCGCCAGCCTGGGCGTCCCCCAGCGGCTCCTGCCGCCCCTGCTCGAGTCGAGCGCGGTGGCCGGCCGGCTGACCGACACTGCAGCTGCGGAGCTGGGCCTCAAGCCCGGCGTCTCGGTCGTGGCGGGCTCCGCCGACCAGCCAGCGCAGGCCGTAGCCAACGGACTCCTCGACCCGGGCAAGGGCTCAGTGATGCTGGGCACGGGTGGGCAGATCGTGGTCGCGACCGACCAGCCCCTCGCCGACGATGCCGGACGCATCCACACCTTCTGCCACGCGATGCCGGGGCGCTGGTATCAGCTCGGCGCGACACTCTCTGCCGGGCTCTCGCTGCGCTGGCTGCGCGACCGACTGCGCCTGCAGGCGGAGGACCCCTACGCGCACCTCGACCGCATCGCCCGCGACATCCCCGCGGGTGCTGAGGGCCTCATCTTCCTGCCCTACCTGGTCGGCGAACGGTCGCCGATCATGGATCCCGGGGCCACCGCCGCCTTCCTGGGCCTGACCCTTCACCACCGCCGCGCCCACCTCGCGCGCGCCGTGCTGGAGGGCGTGGCCTGCTCGCTGCGGGCGACACGTGACGCTGTCATCGATGCCGGCGGCCACTGCGAGACGTGGCTGGCGACCGGCAACGGCCTGGCCAGCCCGCTGTGGCGCGGCATCCTGGCCGACGTCTTCGCGACCCCCCTGGCCTACGTCGATGCACCCGAACGGAGTGGTGTCGGAGCGGCGCTGCTGGGCGGCATCGGGGCCGGCATCTACGGCAGCTTCGCGGAGGCCAGCGAGGCCGCCCGACCGCCGTTGCGCACGACGGACCCCGATGCGGAGCGCTCAGTCCGCTACGAGGTCGTCTATCAGCGCTATCTGCGACTGTCGGCCCTGCTGCTGGAGGAGGGGCACGCCAGCCGCGAGTCGGCGGGCGTCTAGAGGACCGGCTTCCAGACCATCAGCGCCACGATGGCGATGACGAGCACGAGCAGGGCCATACCGAGCATCTGCAGTCGCCGGATCAGGGCCGGGACTTCCGCGGGCGGCCCACCGGGCGCGGGCGGACCCGAAGTCAGCTCCAGGACCCTGTTGAGGGCCGGCCGCTGAGCGAGGAAGACGATGAGCAGGGCGATCACGTAGAGGATGACTCCGACGGTGAGCCACAGCTCCTCGAAGCGGCGCATGCCGCCCGTGCTGGTCACCAGCAACGTCCCGGTGATGGCCATCGAGATGCTGACCGGGATCGAGGATCATGCTGGAGAGTCGCTTCGCGGTGCGCATGTACCAGTTGCCGTGCTGGGGTTCCCTGGCCGCAGCCGCCCCGAAGACGGGAGCGTAGAAGCCGAACCCGAAAGCCACGATGGCGCCGAGGACGTGCAGGAAGAGCCACAGGTCGTACATGGGTGCAATCCTACCGAACCGTGATGGTCCTGGGTGCGGAACCCAGCGCAAGTCAGCCCAGCGCTACTCGCGGGCGACCGCGACGCGCGCCGGGACTCGCGCCGGCGCCAGGAAGATGATCAGGACCGGGATGAGGTAGGCGAAGTAGGCGACGAGCTCGGCCCAGGTCGGCGCCGGGCGGTAGCCGAAGAGGCCCGCCAGCAGGGAGCCGATCAGCCCGTCGCGAGCGAGGACCCCGGAGAGGTCGAAGGCCACCGCGGTCTCCGGCAACCAGCCAGCCTCGGTGAACTCGTGGACCGCGTGTGCCAGGAGGCCGGCCGCCACGAAGATGAGCAGGACCCCGGTGGCCGTGAAGAACTGGCGCAGGTTGACGCGCACACCCAGGGCGAAGATGGCGATGCCGATGGAGACCGCGACCACGAGGCCCAGGACAGCCCCGAGCATGGTGGCCGCGACGTCTTCGGACGAGCCCACGATGGCCAGCATGAAGAGGACCGTCTCGAGGCCCTCCCGCGCGATGGCCACGAAGGCCAGGCCGGCCAGCGCCAGCGCTGATCCGCGACCCAGCGCGGCTGCCACGCTGGTCTCCAGTTCGCCCTTCATGGCCCGCCCCTGCCTGCGCATCCAGAAGAGCATCCAGGTCAGCACGACGACCGCCAGGAGGGCGGCGATGCCTTCGAAGGTCGCCTGCGCCACCTCGGGCAGCTCGCCGACCGTGGCGAAGACGACGATGCCCACGGCCAGCGAAAGGGCCACCGCGGCGACCACGCCGTAGGCCACCAGGTGGACAGCATCACGACGGCCCACCTTCACCAGGTAGGCCACGATGATGCCGATGATGAGCGCGGCCTCCAAGCCTTCCCGCAACGTGACGAAGAATGCAGCTGTCATGTCGGTGCGATGGTATGTCTGCTTGTCATCAGCTGTCAACCATGCTTGACGATGTAAGTCATAGTCTCTTGAGTCGCGGGGGGCCACACCCAGCCCCGTGACGGCGCGCGCCGCGCGCTCGGAATCCGGGCAGAATGGCGCCATGAGGGAGCAGCGAGCGTGAGCCGGACCGCCAGGCCCCGGCGCGCACTGACGGACGCTCCAGTCATCCTCCCGGTCGCGACTCCTGGACAGGCGCCCGTACCGACCCTCGGCCGAGCCAAGCCAGCACCACTCCGCCGCGAAGGCCCCGACAAGCTCACCGGCAAGGCCCGCTACACGGACGACCTGGTCTTCCCCGGTGCCTGGTTCGGTGCCACCATCCGCTCAACGGAGGCCCACGCGCGCCTGCTCGGCATTGAGCTCGACCCCGATTTCGACTGGTCGACCGTCGTCGTCATGACAGCGGGGGACATCCCAGGCGACAACATCGTCAGCTCCATCAAGGAGGACATGCCGGCCCTCGCCGCGGGTGTGATCCACCACCATGCCGAGCCCGTGGCCCTCGTGGCGGCCCCCGACAAGGCCACCCTGCGGGAGGCCAGGCGGCGCATCCGCGTGCGCACCGAGCCGCTCGAGGCGATCCTGGACCCACTGCTGTCGACCCAGCAGTTCGCGGCTTACGAGATCAGCCGCGGGGACCTCGAGGCGGGCCTCGCGGAGGCCACGCTCGTGGTCGAGGGCGAATACCGCGTCGGCCACCAGGAGCAGCTCTACATCGAGAACCAGGCCATGATCGCGGAGCCCCGCCCCGATGGCGGCATCACGATCACCGGGTCCATGCAATGCCCGTACTACGTCCACGAGGCGCTCACGCGAGCCCTGGCGCTGAGTGACAGCCAGGCAGTCATCACCCAGGCGGAGACTGGCGGCGGCTTCGGCGGCAAGGAGGAGTACCCCTCGATCCTCGCTATCCACGCGGCCCTGCTGGCGCAGCGGGTGGGCAAGCCGGTGCGCATGATCTACGACCGCCACGAGGACATCTCGGCCACCACCAAGCGCCACCCTGCCATCGTCCGGCACCGCACGGGCGTGGACGCCGACGGTCGACTCGTTGCCCAGGACATCGAGGTCGTCATGGACGGCGGCGCGTACTGCACCCTGACGCCGGTCGTGCTCTCGCGCGGCGTGCTTCACGCGGGCGGTCCCTACGAGTGCCCCAACGTACGCATCCGCGGCCGCGCCATGGCCACCAATACGCCCCCCAACGGCGCGTTTCGCGGGTTCGGAGCGCCCCAGGTCGAGTTCGCCGCGGAGCTCCAGGTGGCGCGCGTGGCGGACCAGCTTGGTGTCTCCCCTGCGGTGCTCCGCGAGCGCTGGCTCTACCGGGAGGGCGGCGTGACGCCCACCGGCCAGGTGCTGCGCGAATCGGTCGGGGCCGCGGAGGTCCTGGAGCGCGCCGTCGAGTCCGCCGAGTACGAGCGCGTCCGTGAGGTCAGCCACCAGACACGCGCCATCCGCTGGGCGCAGGCGGCCGAGGCGGGCCGCGGCCTGCGCTCGACGCGCATCCATGCGGCACCGGGCATCGGCATCGCCCTGGCCTGGCACGGAGCCGGTTTCACGGGCCGCGGCGAGGTGCACCTTGCCAGCGTGGCCGGCGTCGAGCTCGGGGACGACGGGGTCATCCGCGTGCTCATCGCCAATACCGAGATCGGCCAGGGCACCAAGACGATCTTCCCCATGCTGGCCGCGGAGGCCCTGGGCATCGACCCGGGCGAGGTCGAGATGGCGCCCGTGGACACCTCGATCGTGCCGGACAGCGGTCCGACCGTGGCCTCGCGCACGGCCATGATCGTGGGTGGCCTAGTCATCCGAGCGGCCCAGAGGCTGCGCGCCACGGTGGAGGCCCGGAGCGGCGTACCCTTCGCGGAGAGCTACCGCGCGGACGCCAAGCGGAACGGTGCGACCCGCATCGACCAGCAGTTCGAGCCCTATCCCGACGTCGACTTCGACGATGTGACCTACCAGGGCGACGCCTACCCGGCCTTCGGCTGGGCCTGTGCCGTGGCCCGCGTGGACGTTGACCTCGACACGGGCGGGGTCCACGTCCGCAGCGTCGTCTCGGCCGATGACATCGGCCGCGTCATCCACCCGATCCTCGCCGAGGGCCAGGTGGAGGGCGGCACACTGCAGGCAGTCGGCTACGCCACCATCGAGGAGATGAAGGTGGAGCAGGGCCGCTACCTGAACGACCGCCTCTCGACGTACCTCATCCCCACCTCCATGGACGCCCCGGACATCACCGCCATCCTCGTCGAGAAGCCCTTCAGCGGAGAGCCGCACGGGGCCAAGGGCGTCGGCGAGCTGCCCATGGACGTCGTGGCTCCCGCCATCATCGATGCCATCCATGACGCGGTGGGCATCTGGATCACGCAGCTGCCGGCGACCCCGGAGCGCGTGCTGTCGGCGCTGGAGTCCCAGCGTTCGCCGGACCAAGCGACCGAGGGTGCCGCATGACGGCCGTGCGGGAATCCGTCGGAAGCGGCGCCGCCTACCGCTTCAGCGTCAACGGCGAGCCGCACGAGGTCGCCGTGCCGGGCATGCGCCGGCTTCTCGACGTCCTGCGCGAGGAGCTCGGCCTGACCGGCACCAAGGAGGGCTGCGGCGAGGGCGAATGCGGCGCCTGTTCCGTCATCCTTGACGGTCTCGTCGTAGACAGCTGCCTGGTGCCTGTCTGCCAGGTCGATGGCTCGGAGATCCGCACCGTGGAGGGCCTGAGCGACGACCAAACGCTGGCGCTGAACCCCCTGCAGCAGGCCTTCCTGGAGGCCGGCGGCGCGCAGTGCGGCATCTGCACGCCCGGCATGCTCATGGCTGCGCAGGCCTACCTCGATGCCGGCGGTGGGCCCGATGAGGAGGACATCCGCAACGCCATCGCCGGCAACCTCTGCCGCTGCACGGGCTACACGAAGATCATCGAGGCCATCGAGCTGGCGGCCCTGGGCGGGGGACGACCGTGATGCCTGTTCTCATCCTGCCGGCATGAAAGCGACCGTCGGCGAGCCGGGCCAAATCACCATCGCCAAGCCGGTCCGTGATCGCCTCGGGCCGCGACCCGGTCAACGGGCAGAGGTCACGGACGAGGGGGGCCGCGTGATCTTGGCGAAGATCGCGGACGATGATCCCATCCAGCGCATCTTCGGGACGCTGACGATCCCCGGATGCGTGGACGAGATCGTCGACGAGATGCGCGGTCCTGCTGTGTTGCCGGCATGAGCGTCGAACCGCCGGTCGTCCGTCCGGCCACGCTGACCGAAGCCTTCGAGCTCATGGCGGGCGGCGGCTACCGACCCCTGGCCGGTGGCACGGACCTCATGGTGCAACTGGAGGCGGACGTCGTGGAGTCGCCGGCCGCCGTGCTGGACCTCTGGCGGCTGGGCGACCTGCGGGGCGTCGGCTATGACGGCTATGACGTCGCGATCGGGGCGCTCACGACCTGGACCGAGTTGCGCCACTCCCCGGTCATCCGGGCGCGGCTGCCGGCTCTGTCCGAGGCCGCAGCCACCATCGGCGCGGCGCAGATCCAGAACCGCGGCACGATCGGCGGCAACATCTGCAACGCCTCGCCGGCGGGCGATTCACTGCCCGTCCTGCTGGCCGTGGACGCCACCTTCGACGTGGGCTCGGTGGCAGGCCAGCGCTCGATCCCGGCGCGCGAGTTCTGGACGGCCTATCGACAGACGGCGCTGCGGCCGGATGAGCTGCTGCTGCGCGTGCGTTTCCCCGTGGAGCGCGGACGGCACACACGCTTCCGCAAGGTCGGCGGGCGAGCCGCCCAGGCCATCTCCAAGGTCGTCATGGCGTTGAGCTACCGGGATGAGGGCCCCACGTGGACGGAGGTGCGCCTGGCCCTTGGGTCAGTGGCGCCGACGCCCATCCGCGCCAGGCAGACGGAGGCCGTGCTGGACGGGGCCGCTCCGCGCGAGGCCGTCGCGGACGAGGCCGCCGCGGTCCTTGCCGAGGAGATCGCGCCCATCGACGACGTCCGCTCGACGGCCGCCTATCGACGCTCCGTGAGCGGGCGCGTCCTGCACCGCCTGCTCCGCGAGGAGGGTGGCTGGTAGGTCGGTCGTTGCCGGGTGTCGGTCGTTGCCGGGTGTCGGTCGTTGCCGGGTGTCGGTCGTTGCCGGGAGTTCCTGGGCGCCATCCGGCGCGTGGTCGTCAGCCGGGTCCGGTCTGCAGGCGCGCCAGGGCGTCCGGCTCGTCCACATCGGGCATGACCCCGTCGACCTGGACGTTCAGGACCGATGCCGGCCGTGAGTCGATGAGCATGGCCAGGCCGTGGTCGCCGTCCAGATCATCGACCCAACCCCACGCCAACCGCATGAGCAGCACTGGGTTCCTCGGCCCCGGCTCGTCCGTGTAGCGGGGCACGAGCAGCGGGCGACCACCGCGACCTTCGCGTGTGGCGGCCTCGGCCAGGGCGCGCATGACCGCTGGGCGGAGGCGCGGCTGGTCGCCCAGCACGACGAAGGCGCCGTCGGGCAGCTGCGGGAGGCTCCTCAATGCCCGGATACCGATCTCCAGCGATGAGGCGAGACCCCGGTCGGGCGCCGGATTGACGACCCGCAGCTCACGTTGCCAGTGGATGTGGCGCTCGATGTCGGCCGCTCCGTGGCCCAGCACGACCACGGTGGCCTCAGGACCGAACGAGCGCACTGCCGCGAGGACGTGTGCCAGCAGCGGCTGCCCGTCGAGTTTGGCGAGCAGCTTGGCGCCGGGCTGGGGCGCGTACCGCGACCCCGCGCCTGCTGCCAGCACGACGGCGGCGAGGCGGAAGGGCACGGTCACGGCCCGACCTCGATGCCCTGATGATCCACCTCGATGAAGGGCCGGTGAAGCGCCACGTCAGCACGCATGCACAGACTGTACGCATGCCGACAGCTCAGCGGGCAAGGGATCGTGGACGACAGCGAGCCAGGACCCTCATGCATGACATCGCAGCCGAGTTGCGCGAGGCCCGACTGGCTACTGGCGTGAGCCAGGACCACGTCGCCCGCGTGGCGGGCCTGAGCCAGTCGAAGATCAGCCGGATCGAGCGCGCTCAGCGGACCTCGGCTCGTGTCGACGAGCTGGCCCAGCACTGCGCTGCACTCGGACTTCGTCTGAGCCTGAAGGCGTACCCGGAGGGCGAGGCCGTACGGGACGCGGGCCAGCTTCGATTGCTTCAACGCTTCCGTGAGGAGCTGGATGGGAGGTTCGGGTGGCGCAGCGAGGTGCCGGTCGTCGGTGGGGGCGACTCGAGGGCCTGGGACGTGGTGCTCGACGGCCCGGGCACGATCGGGATCGACGCTGAGACGAGACTCCGCGACGTCCAGGCCGTCCAGCGGCGGAGCGAGCTCAAGTGGCGCGATGGGGGACTCGATCGCCTGGTGCTGCTGATCGCCGCGACTCGCCACAACCGCGTCGTCGTCCGGGAGCACCGGGCCGCGCTGGCGAGCACCTTTCCGGCTGACACCGCCGAGGTCATGGCCGCCCTTCGTCGCGGCCTGCTCCCGGCCCGCAACGGGATCGTGGTCTTCTGACCGTCAGGTGGTGTGGCCGGTGGGCGCGACCGCCAGGTCAACAGGGCACCACCGCCGGGTCGCTGGGGTGCACCGCCGGGTCGCTGGGGTGCCCGCCGGGTCGCTGGGGTGCACCGCCGGGCTGCTGCACCGCCGGGTCGCAAGGGCCACAACAGTCATGTCGCTGGTGACTGAACGGGCAACGCCGCGCGAGCATTCGCCCATCCGGAACGGGGATGCAACCTATGGGGCGCCATTCCAGGTCACCGGTGACTGAAATGGCGATCGGACAGCCGATCCAGTCATTGCGGACATCGGAAGAACAGGCACGCATGGAGTGCCCGTTCCGTTCAGTCACTGGCAGCATGACGACACGCCAGACACCTCAACGGCGCGGGGCGGGCGCCCTGTGAGTCGGACGGAGGGCCGGACCGAGCGGACCGCGGGCGTGTCGTTCGGCGCCTGGCACGTACCATGCGCTGGCCATGTCCTCCGCCGACCGACCCAGCCAGCTGCCGCGCCGCTCCAACCGGCTGGCCGGCGAGACCAGCCCGTACCTGCTGCAGCACGCCCACAACCCCGTGGACTGGTACCCATGGGGCGAGGAGGCGCTGGCACGTGCCCGGGAGCTGGACCGTCCCATCTTCCTGTCGATCGGCTACGCGGCCTGCCACTGGTGCCACGTCATGGAACGCGAGTCGTTCGAGGACGAGACCACGGCGGCAGACCTGAACGGTAACTTCGTGGCCATCAAGGTCGACCGCGAGGAGCGCCCGGACCTCGATGCCGTCTACATGGACGCCGTCCAGGCGTTGAGCGGGCAGGGCGGCTGGCCCATGACCGTCTTCGCGACGCCTGACGGTCGGCCCTTCTACGGCGGCACCTACTTCCCCGACCAACCGCGCCATGGCATGCCTTCGTTCCGGCAGCTGCTGGCAGCCATGGCCCGCGCCTGGGCGGAGCGCCGCGACGAGATCGAGGAGGCCGCGACCAGCATCGCGACGCACGTCCGCGCCGAGCAGGACCTCCCCGCGCGCCTGCTCGACGCCCTGAAGCGAGAGCGGGAAGTCGGGCCCGACGGACCTCGACCCGGCCCATCCGAGCGCCTCGCCACCGCTGTCCGCGGCCTGCTGGCCGCCTTCGACGCCCAGCATGGCGGCTGGGGCGCGGCGCCCAAGTTCCCCCAGCCGATGGCCATCGAGTTCCTGCTCCGCGAGCACGTCCGGACCGCCGCGCGCGAGCCGCGCCTCATGGCCGAACGCACGCTCGACGCCATGGCAGATGGCGGCATCTACGATCACCTGGGTGGTGGCTTCGCGCGCTACTCGACCGACGCGCGCTGGCTGGTCCCGCACTTCGAGAAGATGCTCTACGACAACGCCCAGCTGGCGCGCGTCTACGCTCACGCCTTCCAGGTGACCGGCGACGAGCGCTACGCCTACGTGGCCCGCGAGACGCTCGACTTCGTGGCTCACGAGCTGCGCCACCCACCCGGCGGTGCGTTCGCCTCCAGCCTGGACGCCGACACCGATGGCGTTGAGGGCCTCACCTACGTCTGGGATGCGGCCGAGATCCGCGAGGTCCTGGCTGGCGATGCCCCGCTCTTCGAGGCCGCCTACGGTGTCACTGAGAGCGGCAACTGGGAGGGCCGCACGATCCTGGAACGCGTCCGCGACGACACCTCTTTGGCCGTGGAGTACGAGAGGCCCCGCGATGAGATCCACGAGGTCCTGACCCAGGCGCGCGTCGAGCTGCTCCGCCGCCGTGATCGTCGGCCGCAGCCGGCTCGCGATGACAAGGTGCTGGCGTCCTGGAACGGGCTGGCAGTGGCCGCCTTCGCCGACGCCGGCCGGGCGCTGGCTGAGCCGGCGTTCCTCGAGATCGCGACCGAGGCCGCTGACTTCATCCTGCGCGAGCTGCGCACGCCCGAGGGGCGCCTGCTGCGCTCCTGGAAGGATGGCCGCGCCCAGCACGCCGCCGTCCTCGAGGATCACGCCCATCTCGCCGACGGTCTGCTGGCGCTCTACGAGGCCACCTTCGAGGAGCGCTTCTTCGAGGCTGCCCGTGAGCTGGCGGACCTGGTGCTGGCCCACTTCCGTGCCGATGATGGCGGTTTCTGCGACACGGCCGATGACGCCGAGCCGCTCGTGGCGCGGCCACGCAGCCTGCAGGACAACGCCCTTCCGTCGGGCGGTGCCATGGCCACGGTCGTGCTGCTGCGCCTGGCGGCACTCACCGGCGAGAGCCGCTACCGGATTGCCGCCGAGGCCGCGCTGGCTCCGATGGCGGCTATCACCTCAGAGCACCCAACAGGCTTCGCCCAGTGGCTTCTCGCCTCGCAGCTGGCCAGCGCCCCGATCGATGAGGTCGCCATCGTCGGTGACCTCGATGCCTCGGACACCGGAGCGCTGCTGGCCCAAGTGCGCCGCGCCTACCGACCCGGGCTCGTCCTGGCCGTCTCGGCCGACCCGGAGTCCTCAGCCGTCCCGCTGCTGCACAGCCGCACCCGGTTGGACGGCCGGGCGACTGCCTACCTCTGCCGCGGGTTTGCCTGTCAGCAGCCGGTCACCGATCCGGTCGCGCTGGGCGAGCAGCTGGCCGCCTCCGCCCGGTAGGCTATGGACATGCCCATGGAGACCGACATGACGACCCCCCACGCCCCGCATCGGCCACTCGCCATCCTCTTCGACCTCGACGGCACCCTGGTGGATACCGTGGGCACCCGCGTCGAATCGTGGCTGGAGGTCTTCGCCGACTTCGGCATCCAGGTCGACCGCGCTTTTCTGGCCCCACTCATCGGGACGGACGGCAAGCTGCTGGCTCGCATCGGCGCCGAGCACACCGGCGTGACGCTGGCACCCGGAGGTGACGCGGACATCGAGCGGCTGGCCGGCGAGCGCTTCGCCGAGCTCAACCAGCATCCCCGACCACTGACCGGCGCGGCCGCCACGTTGGCTCATCTGGACACCGTGGGCATGCCCTGGGCCATCGCCACTTCAAGCCGGCCCGATGAGGCCGTGGCCTCGGTGGGCTCGCTGGGGCTGACTCGACAGCCGCTGGTCATCGACGGCAGCGACGTGGAGCACGCCAAGCCGGCACCGGACCTGCTCCTCAAGGGTGCTCACCAGCTGGATGTCGCGCCGGAGGCCGCCTGGTACGTGGGCGATTCCCGGTGGGACATGCTGGCCGCCGTGGCCGCCGGCATGACGGCCGTGGGCATCGCCTCCGGAGCCACGAGCGAGGCGGACCTCGTCGACGCCGGCGCCGGGATGACCTTCCCGGACCTGGCGCGGTTCAAGGACTACCTCTTGGGTGAGGTCGAGCCCGCAGCCGTGGCCGCGCGCGACAGCGGGGTCAGCTGAGCCCGTTCGAGCATCGACGCGGCCGCGAGCCGCGTGGTCATGACGACGCCCCGGAGCCTGACGGCCGCCGGGGCGTTCGATGTCAGCGTGATGACCGCGCCAGGCGGTCAATAGGCCTGGACATCAGGCCGCCACCGAGAAGGTGCCCTGCATGAGGGCGTAATGGCCAGGCACGGTGCAGCCGAACTTGAGGCCGGTGATGTCGGCGGGCACGACCCAGGTCAGCTCCTGGACGCCGGTCTGCCAGGTGGGGATGCCCACGTCGGTGGTGCCGGCGGGCACGATGAGCTGCTCGTCGGTGCCGATGTAGAAGTTGTGGTCGAAGCCGGCCGTGTTGTCGATGCGGAAGGTGATCGTCTCGCCGGGCGTGACGGGGATGTCGCGGACCTGGGTGCCCGCAGGGTCGGTGATCTGCAGGGCACCAGTGAGCACCAGCTCGATGACGCGGGCCTCGCCGCTGGGCGCGACGGGAGCGGCGGACTCAGTGGCCGGAGCCGCCGACTCGGCCGCCATCGGCGGCATGGACTCGGCCGCGGCGGGCTCGGCCGCGGCAGACGCGGCAGGTGCTGCCGGCTCGGCCGGCGCGCCGGGCGAGAAGGTGCCCTGCATGAGGGCGTAATGGCCGGGCACGGTGCAGCCGAACTTGAGGCCGGTGATGTCGGCGGGCACGACCCAGGTCAGCTCCTGGACGCCGGTCTGCCAGGTGGGGATGCCCACGTCGGTGGTGCCCGCGGGCACGATGAGCTGCTCGTCGGTGCCGATGTAGAAGTCGTGGTCGAAGCCGGCCGTGTTGTCGATGCGGAAGGTGACCGTCTCGCCGGGCGTGACGGGGATGTCGCGGACCTGGGTGCCCGCAGGGTCGGTGATCTGCAGGGCACCAGTGAGCACCAGCTCGATGACGCGGGCCTCGCCGCTGGGCGCGACGGGCTGGCCGGGAGCGGCGGACTCCTCAGCTGCCGGAGCCGCCGACTCGGCCGCCATCGGCGCCATGGACTCGGCCGCGGCGGGCTCGGCTAGCGGCAGACGCGGCAGGTGCTACAGGCTCGGCCGGCGCGCTGGCGATGGCCACGGGCGCGAACGTCCATTGCGCGCCGCTTTGGCCGGCGCAGGCAGCCACGATGAAGAGGGCCACGAGGGCAGCCATGACTAGCCGCACGGTCGATGTATTCATGGCCGGATGCTACGTCATTCGCTCCCGCGAAGCCGCCGCAGGAGCCACCACCCGCTCGGGCAGCTGGGCGGGCACGAGACCCTGACGGATGGCGACACCGGCGGCCTCCGTCCTGCTGCTCACCCCGAGCTTGGCGAGGATGCGTCGGACGTGGACGTGGACGGTGCGCTCGCTGATGAAGAGGCGCGCCGCGATGTCGCGGTCGGTCCGGCCTTCAGCCAGGATGTCGAGGACCTCCTGCTCGCGTGGGCTGAGGCCGTAGGCGTCGGCCGGGCGCTTGCGAAGCACGGCGATGACCCGCTCCTCGATGGCCCGGGCAAGGTCCGATCCCATCGTGCCCGCAGGCCGACCCGGTCGCCCGGGGCCCATGGCCACCCACGATGGCTCACGGCCCGGACCCACGGCCACGAGCGCCGGCCCGGCTGGCCCGGTCGCGTCACCCTCCAGCAGCTGGGCTGTCGCGATCGCGTCATCCGCCGCAGGCACCCCCGTGGCCACGTGTGCCTCCGCGATGACCGGCAACGCCACCCGGGCTCGGGCCGCCAGATCCACGATCTCGCGGAGGAGTGGCAGGGCCGGCAGGTCCCGCGCGATGCCATAGGCCGCTGTCAGTGGCTTCCGGGCGGCCTGACGGGCCGACTCGCGGTCATCCTCGTGAGCGGAAGCCAGGATGGCCAGCGCCTGCCACCAGCGGGCCATGGCCTCCAGGTAGGGCATGGGTCGCGCGCCCCACGCCGTCGCCAACTCGTCCCAGGTGGCCGGGTCCGCCGCACCGCGCACCCGTTGCGCATGAGCGCGGGCCATGGCCAGGTAGAGCTCGGCCTCCTGGCGGGCTCCCAGGGTCGGCGCGATCGCTGAGCGCCCGACATGCGCGGTGGCTTGTGGCAGCACGCGGTCGACGATGGCCCGGGCACGGACGATGAGCCCGGGATCGCTGCTCTCTCGACCACGGTCGGCGGCTGCGGCGGCCGCCTCCAGGCAGGTGGATGCTGCCCAGGCCACGACGGCCAGCTCGTCGCTCTCGAGCGCCCTCGGCCACTCCCGCTCGGCGATCGACAGGGCGCTGGCGGGGTCCCGGGACCAGAGCGCGACGCTGACCGCGGTGCGGAGCACGTACCCGGTCCACTGGCCGGGCGGCACCGTCTCGAGCTGCAGCAGGGCCTTGCCGACCAAACGCTCGGCCTCCTCGTCGCCGCGCGACTCCGTCAGCAGCAGGCCGAGCACGAGCGGCGGCCACCACTCGGCCTCGAGGGCGCTCATGCGCCACTCCTGGGCCAGGCGACACTCGGCCTCCGCCTCCTGCCAACGGCCCAGGTGGTACAGGATGTCCGCGCTATTGCCACGCAGGAAGGCGCCATAGGAGGCCGCCAGGCCACCGGCCGCAGCATCCCTCAGGCTGGCGTGGACGACGGCGAGCGCTTCCTCGCGGCGCGAATCCAGGTCGAGCAGGGTCGTGCGGTTGGCGGCCACGCGCATGAGGTCGTCCAATCGCCCGGCCTGCCGGGCGATGATGGCGCTCCTCTCGAGCAGCGTCAGGCCCGAGTCGAGGTCGCCCAGGTAGGCGACGTCCATGCCCAGCGTGCAGAGGGCGTGACCATGCTCGGCCAAGGTCGCCTCGTCCAGCTCCGCGGCGTCGATCGCGGTGTCCCGGGCGGCGCGGGCGATGGCGGCGCTCTCCTCGAAGTGCCCGGCGATCATGAGGTGCTGGGCCAGCGACGCCTGGGCGCGGGCACGGATGCGACTGGGCTGATCGGGCATGATGCCCAGGGCGCGCTCCATCGAGTCGAGTGCACCCTCCAGCTCACCGCCCGCCCATTGGTAGCGGCCCAGATCGGCGTACATCTCGCCGAGGACGAGCCGCGTGGCCGCGTCCCGACCGCCACGCTGGCTGGACGCCTCCCGAGTGGCACGGCTCTCGATGGCGCGGCGCTGCAGGGCCACGGCACGGCGGAAGTGGCCGGCCGACGACGAGGCCGCCGCCGCACCGGCCAGCAACGCCGCGCGTTCCTCCGGCGTCACCGCCTCGATGCCCGGCAACTCCAGCGCCTCCTCGTAGTGCCCGAGCACCGTCTCAGCCGGGTCCAGCTGGAGGGCCGCCGTGGCCGCCCGGATGCAGGCATCGCGAGCCTCGACAGGCCGCCCTGCCCGTGACCAGTGCCAGGCGGCCAGGCTCGGCGATGTCCCGAGCAGCTGCGCCAGCGCGGCATGGATGCCCTTCCGTTCAGGCGTCAGCTCCAGCGCCGAGACGGCCTCGGCCAGAAGCTCGTGGGCGATGCCGACGCGGTGATCTCGCTCGACCAGGAAGCCGCTCTCGATGGCCGCCTCCAGCCCCTGGATCGTGATGCGGCCCTCCGCCAGCTGGACTCGAAGGAGCGAGGCGCGCGGCAGCGGCATCCCGGCCGCGGCCAGGACACGGACGGTGCGAGCCGCCTCGCGAGGCAGTGACTCCAGGCGCGCCCCGCACAGCTCATCGAACGGGTCGGAGAGTCGCACGCCGGCCAGCACCTCCGCGCTGCTGGCCAGCCAGAGGGCCACGAGCGGGTTGCCTCGTGCGCCCTCCACGATGGAGGGCATGAAGTTCGCGCGCGTCCGGTCTCCCGGCGCATCGGCCACCAGTTGCTCGATGTCCCGGGCGGCCAGCGGGTCCAGCGCCAGGTGGACGACGTCGGGGTCGTCGGCCAGCCAGCTGGCCAGCTCCCTGACGGGATGGCGGCGGTGCAGCACGTCTGGCTGGTAGCTGATCACGAGGCAGACCGGGAGGGAGCGGCCAACGGTCTGGAGCACCTTGATGAGGCCCCGCGTGGCGGGGTCCGCGAGGTGGATGTCCTCCAGTGTCAGCAACGTCACGCCTCCATCGGCGAGCCGTTCGAGGGTCCCGAGGATCGACTCGACGACGCGGCGCCCGACCTGGTCCGGCGCGATGAGGTGTGGGGAGCGACGGTCGATGCCAAGGCTGTCGAGACGCTCGGCCAGGCCTGGCACCAGCAGGCAGAGATCGTAGCCGGCCGGGCCGATGGCGGCCGCGAGGCGGTCATCGGGCAGGCCCAGGAGCACCCCGGCGAGCGCGTCGCCCACGGCCTGGTAGGGCACGCCGACGGCAGGGCCGTACGCGCGGCCACGGCAGGCCACGATGCCAGGCACCACCCCGACCCGATCAGACAGCTCGTCGAGGAGCCGCGTGCAGCCGATGCCGGCCGACCCCGTGAGCAAGACGCGCCCCAAGCCACCCTCGGCGACGCGGCGCACGGCTTCAGCCAGCTGGGCCAGCTCGCGCTCCCGGCCCAAGAACGCCATGGCCCGAAGCATAGACGCCGCGTGCAACATACTTCCGGCGTGCCCGACGATACCGCACCGCCCCGCACTGCCCCGCACCCTTCCAATCTGCTCAACGACCTGAGCGGCGAGGAGTGGCTCTACTTCACGAAATCGCTACTCACGACGGCCTATCCGTCGGAGCTGGGGCACGCGGCGCGCAAGGCACACGGCGCCAACAAGCCGCCGCGCCTCATGGCTCGGCTCATCGAGTACTTCACGAAGCCCGGCGAGCTGGTGCTCGATCCCTTCGCCGGTGTCGGCGGCACGCTTCTCGGGGCCGCCATCTGTCGGACGCCCCGCCGGGCCCTGGGCTTCGACCTCGAACCACGCTGGGCGGCGGTCTACGCGGCGGTCGTGGCAGCAGCCTCAGCCGAGCGCGACGGGTCGGGAGCGGAGCTGCGCGACCTGGGTGACAGCGATCCTGGCGGTCCACGCACGTTCGACGCCTCGGGCTGTCGGCTGCTCGTGGGGGATGCCACCCAGCTCATCGAGGATCTCGACGACGCCAGCGTGGATCTCGTGGCCACGGACCCGCCCTACAACCCGCAGCTGAAGGTGACGATGTCCGGCGGGCCCCTAGCCGAGCGCTTCGCCAACCGCCGCACCGACTACGCCATGATCACCGACGACCCGGCAGACCTCGCGAACAGCGCCACATACGCCGAGTACCTCCAGCGCATGGGGACGCTCTTCGGCCAGCTCCGGCGCGTCCTGCGCGAGCGGCGCTACGCAGTCGTCATCGTGCGCGACGTCTACCAGGACGGCCGCTACCGCTTCGTGGCCTCCGACCTGGCGGCCCGGGCCGAGCCGCACGGCCTGGTGCCCAAGGGCGACCTCATCTGGTACCAGGCCGGCACGCGCCTGCGGCCCTACGGCTATCCCCACGCCTTCGTGCCCAACATCGTCCACCAGCACATCCTGGTGCTGCGGGCGGAGTAGGCCGCGGCCTCAACGATCGAGCGGGCCGCACTGTCAGGTCTCAGCCGAGCAGGCGACTGCGCACCGAGTCGTCGGTCGCCGCGTCGATGACCGTGAGAGCCATGGCCAGGGCACCGTCGAAGATGGCCCGGTCCGCCGAGGGCTCTGCGCAGGCGGCCGCGAACTCGGCCTGGTGGTTGACCGAGCCGTGGGCCTCGATGCCGATGAACGGATGGATGGCGGGCACCTCGTGGGAGACGTTGCCCATGTCCGTGGAGACCGGCATCGACGGCGCCTCGGAAAAGACCCGGCCCAGCTCCTCCGCACGGCGGCGATAGAGCGTCGCCAACCCGTGGTCGTGGCGCATGTCGCTGTAGGCCGCGTCCAGCCCGATGTCCAGGCTGGCCCCGGTCGCCAGTGCACCGGCCTCGAAGCAGTTGCGCACGAGCTGCAGGAGCTCATCCATCCGTGCCCGCGTGGCGGCCCGCACCATGTAGTCGGCGGTCACGTGCGCCGGGATGACGTTGGCCGCCTCACCGCCCTTGGTGACGAAACCGTGGACCCGGTCGCCGGGCTGCAGCTGCTGACGCAGCAGGCCGATGGCCGTCTGAGCCACGACCATGGCGTCGGCGGCGTTGACGCCCTTCCAGGGGAAGCCCGAGGCATGCGCCGCGCGACCCCGGTAGGTCACGCTGAGCTGCTGCACGGCGATGAGGTCGGGCTCGGCCACGTCGTCCGGCCAGGGGTGCACCATGAGCGCAAGGTGGACGTCGCGGAAGAAGCCCGCTTCGACGAAGCCGATCTTGCCCCCGCCGCCTTCCTCGGCCGGCGTGCCCACGACGCTCACGCGCAGTCCGAGGCGTTCCGCGACCGTCGCCAAGGCCAGGCCGGCGCCCAGGGCCGCCGTGCAGATGACGTTGTGACCACAGGCGTGCCCGACGCCTGGCAGGGCGTCGTACTCGGCGCAGAGGGCCACGTGGAGCGGACCCGGCCCCCTGCTGCCCACGAATGCCGTGGCCATGCCGGCGGTGCCCCGCTGGACGTCGAAGCCAGCCTCCTCGAGGGCCTCGGCCAGCCAAGCCGAGGCGTGATGCTCATCGAACCCGACCTCCGGGTCGGCGTGGATGCGATGCGAGAGCTCGACCAGCCCGGGACGGGCGGCCTCCAGGACCGCCCGTGTCAAGGCGGGGATGTCGGCATTCATGGCCAGAGTCTAGTCCGCCCGATCCCGCCAAGGACCGGGTCAGGCGGATGTTGCCGGTGGACTGGCCGGTCGCCCGGTGGCCTAGAAGCCGGTCGTCGTCCCGTTGCGGCTGCGCGAGGCGGTGCCCACCGCCTTCGTGGCGCTGACCGAGCTACCTGTGCGCGGAGCAGCGCTCATGGTGCGTGGCGCCACGAGGAGCGTCTCCAGGCGCAGGGCCTCGGCCACAGGGCTGCGTCGCGGCGTGCTGGCCGCTTCGGGACCGGGGGCGGCGATCGACGTCACGGCAGACGTGCTCGCCGTGCTGCCGCCGGGCGACGTGCCCGGGGACCCGCTGGGCATGGTCGGGGCGGCGGCCGCGCCGGACCTGGGCGCTGGCGGAGCCGCCTTGGCGGCTGAGGAGGGCGTGACCGCGGGAGTCGGCTTGGTGGCCGTGGGCGCCGTGGGCGGCGCGACCGCGGTTCTTCCTGTCGGACTGCTGGTCTCGGTCTTGGGCTCCGTCCGATCCTCACCCCGAAGTGGTGCGCTGCCGCGGATCGTCGTCGAGGCATCGCGGGGTGCCTCGGCGAGCATGTGCATCTCGCCCTCCACGGAGGCACCCTCGTGGAGCATGAGGCGGTAGGTCTCGACACGGCCGTTGATGCGGCCGCTGGCGTGGGCCTCGAGGCGCTCACGACAGGTCAGATTGCCGGTGAACTCGCCGGCCACGATGGCCTCGTCGACGATGACATCGGCGTCGACCCTGGCGCCGTCCTCGATGCGCACGCGCACGGCCTCGATGCGGCCCTTGACCGAGCCGATGACGACGACGGTGCCGCGGGACGTGAAGGTGCCCTCGAAATGGTCGTCCCGGGCGATCACGGAATTGTCGGGACCGCGGCGAGTTTCCGCGCCAACGGGAGCCGTGGCGGGGGCTGTGGCTGGGACCGGCATGGTGTAGGCCGGCATCACGGGCTTGGCCGGCTGCGGGGGCAGCTCGCGCATGCCGATCGGAGCTGGGGACTGATCGGCGGCAGGCTGATCCGCGGACTGACTGAACATGGGCACCTCCTCAGATGGACCGCCAGTGTAGGCGCGCAGGCACCCGGTATCCGCGCCCCCGGACCGCCCCATGGCGCGAAGGTGGTGCGCGCACGCCACACTTCGCACTCGTGTCGTCGGGGCGACGTTTGGCTACCATGGGCGACCGACCCCTCGACCACGACCAGGCGACCAGGAGGCACCGATGACGAAGGCGGATCTCACCGAGATCGAGTGGCAGACCATGCAGCGCGGCATCACCGGCGCTGGCATGCTCGTCTCGATCGCCGACCAGGACTTCAGTGACAGCTGGGGCGAATCGAGCGCACTGGCGAAGTACCTGGCGGCTCAGCGCACCGTCGGAACGACGCCGCTCATGCGCGACCTGGGCGCGACACATGGGACGGGCTTCGGCTTGACAGCCAAGCCCGACGAGGTCCGCAACGGCACCATCGCGGCCTTGCGCTCGACCATCGCGCTCCTCGGGGAGAAGGCACCCGACGAGGTGGAGCCCTATCGGCAGCTCGTGCTCGGCGCGGCGGCGGCCGTGGCCCAGGCCAAGAGCGGCGTGAAGCCGAGCGAGGAGGCTGCCATCGCGGTCATCACGGAGGCCCTGGGCGTCGCCTGAGACCTCGCTCGGCAGGGGCCTGCGGATCGGCCGTCGCGGGCCGTCGCGGCCACGATATGCTGCCTGACGGCCCGGGCCATGACCCAGGCCAGCAGGCATCCGAGAAGTGATGGAGGGGTTCCCCATGGTCCGACGAGCGTTCACCCTGCGCCTCAAGCCCGGCGCCCTGGATGAGTACGTCCGGGAGCACAACGAGATCTGGCCGGAGCTGGTGGCCGAGCTCAGGGGCCAAGGCATCAGCGAGCTCACCATCTTCGAGCGCGACGGCGCCCTGTTCGTGTACTGCGAGGGCACCGACTACGAGGCCATGGACCGCGTCTGGGCGAGCGATGTCCACGACCGCTGGGCCAAGGTCATGGCCCCTCTCATCGATGTCAATGACGACAACATGGTGGACGCCGTGCCGGTCACCGAGATCTGGCACCTCGACACCGGTGCCGCCAAGGCCTGAACCGATCGACGGCGGGTGGGGCTGGCCAGCCGGCTGACCCCGACCTGCCGGATGGATGCCTGACCGAGCCGCACGCCCGATGATCGACCAGCAGGACCGCGTCGCCATCGTGACCGGTGGCGGACGCGGCTTGGGTCAGGCCTTCGCCCTCGGTCTGGCGGAGCGGGGTGCCCACGTCGTCGCGGTCGCTCGCTCCACCGACCAGCTGGCCGAGACCGAGCGGCTGGCAGGCGGCCTCCCGGGCAGCGTCGTGGGCCTGGCCTGCGATGTGGCCGACCACGAGGCCGTCTCCGAGCTGGGCCGACGCGTGCTGGAACGCCTCGGGCCGCCGACCATCCTGGTCAACGCGGCCGGCATCTTCGGGCCCATCGCGCTCGTCCAGGACGCCGACCCGGAGGCCTGGCAGCGCACCGTGCTGGTCGATACCGTGGCCCCCTTCTTCACGGCGCACGCCTTCCTGGGCGGCATGATCGAGGAGGGCTGGGGGCGCATCGTCAACGTCAGCTCGGCGGCGGCGCTGCATCCCCCGGGACCCATCAACAGTGCCTACGGCACCGCCAAGGCGGCCCTCAACCAGTTCACGCGGCATCTCGCGGCCGAGATAGCGGGCAGCGGCGTGACGGCCAACGTCATCCACCCGGGCGATGTCAAGACCGCCATGTGGGCGGACATCCGCGAGCGGGTGGCCGGCCTCGGGGCCGTCGCCGAAAACTACGTCGCCTGGGCCGACTGGGTGGCTGAGACAGGCGGAGATCCGCCGGAGAAAGCGGTTGCCCTGGTGCTGCACCTGACCTCGGACGCGGGGGGTGCCATCAACGGGCAGTTCTGCTGGATCGACGACCCGCTCCAGGCCGCCGTGCCCAGCTGGGAGCCGCCGGCCGAGGGGCGGCCCTGGATGGCCGACTGACGAGCTGCCACCGGTCGAGCGTCGCGTCAGCCGCCCGGCGCAGCCATTCAGCCGCCCGGCGACGGCACTCAGCCGCCCGGCGCCGCCACTCAGCTGCCCAGCGACGCCTCCATGACGTGCAGCGGCGCCTCGACGCCCGTCCACTTGTGGAAGGCAGCAGCGCCCTGCCGGGCCAGCATGCCCAGGCCGCCGATGGTCCAGTGTCCGCGCTCGCGCGCGAAGCCCAGGAAGGCCGTGTCCGCGCGCTCGGGGTTGAGGTCGCAGACCACCACGGCCGGTGAGAGGGCCGTCAGGTCGACGTCCACGCGCTCCTCGGCCGCTGCGCCGCTACCCATGCCCACGGGTGTGCAGTCCACGAGGACGTCGCAGGGCGGCACTGCCAGGCGGCCCTGCCAGGCGAGCGATACGACCTCCACGCTGGTGCGCTGCTCGAGCAGCGTCGTCAGCGCCTCGCGTCGCACCGGACCGCGATTGGCGACCGTGATGCGCCGGGCGCCCGCCAGGGCCAGCTCCACGGCGACCGCGCGGGCGGCGCCGCCGGCACCCAGCAGCACGACTTCGAGGCCGGACGGGTCGATGCCCTCGTCGCGCAGCGACCACAGGAAGCCGCTGCCATCGGTGTTGGAGCCGATGAGACGCCCGTCGGGCTGGCGCACGACCGTGTTGCAGGCGCCGCTGATCTCCGCCGAGGGCTCCAGCCCATCCAGCAGGGGGATGGCAGCCACCTTGTGGGGGATGGTGAAGTTCAGCCCGCCGAAACCGAGGAGACGGGCGGCCGACAGGGCCGCCGGCAGGTCCTCAGCCCGGACGCGCAGATCGAGGTAGCGCCAGTCGAGCCCGGCCGCCTCGAAGGCCAGGTTCTGCATCCGCGATGTCGGGTTGCCCTCGACCGGATCGCCGTAGAGGGCGACGTACTGTGTGACCATGCTCTGCCTCCACTTCGCCTCCACTGCTGGACCTACATGCCCATCGACTCGCCGCCATCGACCACCAGATCCTGCAGCGCGATATGGGCCGACTCCGGCGAGAGCAGGTAGGCGACGGCGCTGGCGACCTCGTCGGGATCGGACATCCGCCCGTCCGGCACGCGCGGGCGGAAGAGCTCCAGGCTGCCATCGGCAAGGCGGCTCGTCGACTGGCCCAATGAGCCGGCCACGCCGCGCACCATGGAGGTGTCCGTGGCGCCGGGCGAGACCGTGTTGATGCGGACTCCGCGCGGCACGGTCTCCAGCGCCAGGCAGCGCAGCGCCTGGCGGATGGCCGCCTTGGAGGCACAGTAGGCGGCCTGGTTGACGCGCGCCAGGCGACCCGACACGGACGACAGCGCCACGATGGCCCCGCTGCCTCGCTCGACCATGCCGCGCGCGAAGGCCTGCGCGACGAAGAAGTTGCCGAGCACGTTGACGTCAAGCACCCGGTCGAAGTCCGGCCAGGCGGCCTCAAGGGACGAGGCCGAGACGTGGATGCCGGCCACGATGGCCAGGCGCTCGACATCCGGGACCGCCGCCGCGAGGGCCGCGATGGAGCCCGGGTCGGAGACGTCGACCCGGTACGCCTGGAGGTCGTGGCCAGAAGCCCGAAGCTCGCCGGCCAGCGCCTCGGCGGCCGCGAGGTCGATGTCGGCGATCACGAGCGGTCCAACCCAGGCCTCCCGCGACAGCCGCCGGCTGATCGCCTCTCCGATGCCCTTCGCCCCACCCACAACGACGGTGCCGCCGGCGGTCATATGCTCCACTCCTCGCTGCTGTCGGTGCCTGGTGGACCATGGTGGCACGCCGACCTGGCGGCCGAGAGCCCGGGCCGAGGCCAGGGCTCGGCACCCAGGCATCCTCATGCTACGGTTGGTCGACCGGTAGCCCAATACGCGATGTCCCCCTCATCCGGTTCCAGCGGAGATCCTGCACATGTCATCCCGTGTCTTCGTCACCCGTTCCATCCCCAGCCTCGGCCTGGACATCGTGTCGGCTGTCGCGGAGATGGAGGTCTGGCCCGGTGAGCTACCGCCGTCCAGGGACATGCTTCTGGAGAAGG
This sequence comes from uncultured Chloroflexia bacterium, assembly GCA_963825995.1. GTDB lineage: Bacteria > Chloroflexota > Limnocylindria > Limnocylindrales > CSP1-4 > JAFMJV01. Next base: position 181,013 of record CAWGVH010000005.1, on the reverse strand, counting down.
TGCGAGGCGTGGACGGATTGCTCTCGCTGCTCACGGACCGCGTGGACGACGAGCTGCTCGACGCGGCCGGGCCACAACTTCGTGTCGTCTCCAACTTCGCCGTGGGCTACGACAACATCGACGTGGCAGCCTGTGCCCGCCGCGGCGTCAAGGTCGGCAACACCCCGGGTGTGCTCACCGAGACGACCGCCGACCTGGCCTTCGCGCTGCTGATGGCGGCCGCTCGCCGTCTGCCCGAGGCGCGAGACTTCGTGCGCGAAGACCGCTGGCAGACCTGGGGACCGCTGCTCCTGCTGGGCAAGGACATCCACGCTGCCACGCTCGGCCTCATCGGCTTCGGGCGCATCGGCCGGGAGATGGCGCGCCGCGGCCTGGGCTTCGGGATGCGGATCCTGTACCACGACCTCGTGCGCGCCGATGCCAGTATCGAGGCCGACCTGAACGCGACCTGGGCGCCACTCGAGACCGTCCTCGCCGAGTCGGACTTCGTGAGCCTGCACACCGTCCTGCGACCGGAGACGCGCCACATGATCGATGCGGTGGCCATCGCACGCATGAAGCGCGGCGCCATCCTCATCAACACCAGCCGCGGCCCGATCGTCGACCAGGAGGCCCTGGCCGATGCGCTGCGCTCCGGGCAGCTCTTCGCGGCCGGGCTCGATGTCACCGACCCGGAGCCGTTGCGTGCCGATCACCCCCTCGTGGGTCTGCCCAACTGCCTCATCGTGCCCCACATCGCCTCCGCGTCGGAGCGGACCCGGGACCGCATGGCGGAGAAGGCTGCCCGCAACCTCGTGGCCGGCCTGCGCGGCGAGCCGCTGCCCGACCCGGTGACGGTCTAGCGACCGTCGGGCGGGCGCGAGTCCTCTTCGTAGGCACGCAGCCAGGCGAAGGTGTCGGCCGGGTCGGCTGAGGGCAGGTACTCCAGGCCGACCCAGCCGTCGTAGGCGGACCGCTCGAGCTCCGCGAAGAAGCGGCTGAAGTCGACGGCACCGCTGCCGGGCCGTCCGCGGCTCGGGACATCGGCTACTTGAACGTGCGCGATGTGCCCGGCCGCCTCGGCCAGCGGCCCGATGAGGTCACCCTCCGTGCGCTGCACATGGTAGGTGTCGAAGAGGATGCCCACCGGAGTGCCGCTCGCCTCGCTGGCGCGCTGCGCCAATGCCAGCGCATCGCAGGTGCGCGGCACCCCATAGCGTGGGAAGTCGAACTGGTTGAGGGCCTCGATCACGAGCGTCGCACCGGCGGCCGCGATGCGCGGCGCGGCCAGTGCCAGTCCGGTCACCGCGGCCTCAGCCAGGACCTCGCGGTCAGCGCCCGCCTCGACATTGCCGAAGTGGCTGTTGACGATCGTCCCGCCCAGGCGCCTGACGATGTCGGCCACGACGTCCACGTTGTCCAGGAAGGCCGGCCGGGCGCCGGCCGCGGAGAGCAGCCCATGCTGCCCGGCTTGCCGGTCGCCGAGCCACAGGTTGAGCAGGACGAGCCGCACGCCGGCCGAGGTGAAAGCCGCCACCAGCTCGTCCACCTCCCGAGCGGCTGGCACCGGGCCGTCGAAGGGCCACCATAGCTCGACGGCATCGAAGCCGGCCGCGGCAGCGGCGGCCGGCCCCTCCAGCACCGGCAGGTCCGGGAAGAGGATGGAGAGATTGGCGTCGAAGCGCATGGTGCCCCTGTTGGCCCGCCGTTGACCCGAAGCTCAGGCGACGGGGCTGGGCATCCAGGCGCGCAGGAAGGCCACGGCCTGCTCGGCCGCGAGATCCGGCGACGGGAAGGGCAGCATCTCCACCGAGACCCAGTCGTCGTAGCCGATGGCTGCGAGGGCGTCGAAGAAGGGCCGGAAGTCGATATGCCCCTGCCCTGGCGCCCAGCGGTTGCTGTCGGCCACCTGCACGTAGCCGACGCGGGGGCCGGCTGCCAGGATGGACGCCGCGGGGTGCGCGTCCTCGATGTTCATGTGGAACGAGTCTGGCATCAGCTTCACGTTGGGGTGGGCGACGCGGTCGACGATGCCGATGCCATCGGGCAGCACGCTGTTGATGAAGTTGAGCTCGTAGCGGTTGACCGGCTCGATGACGAGGTTGATGCCGGCCGGCGCGGCGTGATCGCCGACGCTGCGGATGCCATCGATGAAGCGGCCCTCGGCCGCAGCTGGCTGCTCGCCATCCTCGATACCGCCGCGCACGCGGCCGATGTTGACCCTCGCCGCGCCCAGCTCGGCCGCGAGGTCCACGAGGCCCCTGAGGATGGTTGCCGCCCTCGTGCGCACACTGGCGTCCGGGCTGCTCAGCCAGGCCTGCTGCTCAGCGAAGACCCGCCCCGTCGAGATGGCCGCGATGCCCAACCGGTGGTCCGCCAACAGCCGGGCCACCTCAGCGGCATCGACGTCATCGGGCCGACCCAGTGCCAGCTCGACGCCGTCATAGCCCATCCGCGCCACCTTGGGGATGGTCAGGTCGAGGTGATCGCGGAAGACGACGAAGGCGGAGGGTTGCGCGTCGTGTGGGGCGATGGCCAGGGAGAGTCTCACGGTGACACCTCGTGGTCGTCCGACACGACAGCGGGCGCGTCGGTCAGGATGGTCCTCCGCCCGTCGATGAAGCTCAGCACTGGCTGGCGATGGTTGGTCTCCGTGGACGCCCCCCACAGGACCCCGAGAGCCTGTGCGCAGTCAACTGGTCGACCGGTCATCCGGTGTATCATACGGGAACGCCTGAGCCTTCGTCCAGCACCCTGACCGGTCTGCCAGAGGAGCATCCAGCATGAATGACATCGAGCGCGTCGCCCAGGTCCTCCGCGACGCCGAGGCAGCCCGCATCGCGGTAGGTCCCGTCTCGGACCTCGTGGAAGGTGGCCTGACGCTGGACATGGCACACGCCGATCTGTGAGTCCAACGTCGCCCGGAGGGTCGTAGCCGGTGAGCGCGTCGCCGGCTTCAAGGTCGGCTTCACCAACCTCGCCGTGCGCGAGAAGATGGGGCTGCCTGACTCTACGTATGGCTACCTCCTGGAGTCGATGATCCTGGCCAGCGGCGGCTCGCTGGACCTTGCCGAGGTCATCGCCCCCAAGATCGAATCGGAGATCTGCGTCCGCCTCGGCCGCGACCTGGCCGGGCCCGGCGTGACTGCGGAGGATGTGCTTGCGGCGGCTGATGCCGTGCGTGCCGCCTTCGAGATCTGCGACGCCCGCATCATCGACTGGAAGTGCCCCTACCCCGACTTCCTGGCCGACAACGGCTTCTCCTCCCGCATCGTGCTGGGCCAGAGCGAATGGCGCCCCATCCGCGAGGTGGACATCCTGGGCGAGTCGGTCGTGCTGTCCAAGGACGGCGAAGCCTTCGCCGAGGGCCGCGGCGAGATGGCCATGGGCAGCCCGGCCAAGGCCGTGGCCTGGCTCGCCAACAAGCTGGCGGACCGGGGCAAGGGGCTCAAGGCGGGCCAGCTCGTCATGACCGGGACCCTGACGCCGATCACGCCCATCGAGCGCGGTGCCACGTACGTGGCGACGTTCTCCACGCTGGGCCAGGTCGAACAGTCCTTCGCCTGAGCCGGGCGACCTCCACGTCGGCACCATGCAGCGAGGCCAGAGATGACCGAACCGTCAGCTACCCTCCCTGGGCGGGACACGCAGCTGGAGATGTACCGGCGCATGGTCCGCATCCGCCAGTTCGAGCTGGCGGCCACGGACATCTTCAAGCGCGGCCAGCTCAAGGGCACCGTCCACACCTACATCGGCATGGAGGCCTCCGGTGTGGGCGTCTGCATGGCCCTGCGTGACGACGACCTCATCGCTGGCACCCACCGTAGCCACGGCCACAACATCGCCAAGGGCGCCAGCCTGCGGCTCATGATGGCCGAGCTGCTGGGCAAGGAGACCGGCTACTGCAGGGGCCGCGGCGGCTCCATGCACATCGCCGCCTTCGAGACGGGCAGCCTGGGGGCCCTGGCCGTGGTGGCCAGCGGCATCCCCTTGGCGGTGGGCGCCGGGCTCGGCCTTCAAGCTGCGGGGCGAGGACCGCGTCGCGGCGCCCTTCACCGGCGACGCCGGCGCCAACACGGGCAACTGGCACGAGTCGCTGAACATGGCCGCGGCCTGGGAGCTGCCCGTCATCTTCGTCCTGGAGAACAACCACTGGGGCGTCTCCACGCGCATCGAGGACATGGTCAAGGAGCCGGACTTCTCCAAGCGGGCGGCAGGCTACGGCATCCCCGGTGTTCGGGTGGACGGCTTCGACGTCCTGGCCGTCTACGCCGCGGCTACCGAGGCCGTGGCGCGGGCGCGGGCCGGCGGTGGCCCCACGCTCCTCGTCACGGAGACGTACCGCATGGACGGTCACTACGCCGGCGAGCCGGAGGTCTACCGGGACAAGGCGGAGGTCGCCGAGTGGCGCGCCAAGGAGCCCATCGCGCGCTTCCGGCACGACCTGCTCGAGAGCGGGATCGGCGACGGAGGCGGACCTGGATGGCATCGACGCCGAGGTCAAGGCCGACCTCGAGGAGGGCATCGCCTTCGCCCGGGCCAGCCAGGAGCCAGACCCGGCGACCGCCCTCGACTACATCTACGCCTGAGGCAGGAGACGACGATGACCACCGAGGTTCGCGATTCCGTCTCGCTGACCGGCAACGTCCCGGCCATGTCCCCCGACACCATCCGCCAGGTCCCCGACGGCGTGCCCGCCAGGCTCCTGAGCTACCAGGAGGCCATCCGCGAAGCCCTGCGAGAGGAGATGCACCGCGACCCGGCGGTCTTCCTGCATGGGCGAGGACATCGCCAAGCACGGCGGGGCCTTCGGCGTGACACGCACCCTGTTCGACGAGTTCGGCGCGGAGCGGGTCCGCAACACTCCCATCTCCGAGAACACCATCGTGGGCGCCGCCACCGGGGCCGCGCTGGTGGGCATGCGCCCCGTCGCGGAGATCATGTTCGTCGACTTCAGCGGCCTGGCCATGGACCAGATCGCCACCCAGGCCGCCAAGATCCGCTTCATGACCGGCGGCCAGTGCAGCGTGCCCTGGGTCCTGCGCATGCCCCAGGGTGGTGGCGCCGGCAAGTCCACGGCTGCCCAGCACAGCCAGAGCCTGGAGGTCTGGTTCGCCCACATCCCTGGCCTCAAGGTCGTGCTGCCGTCCACGCCGTACGACGCCAAGGGCCTCATGAAGGCCGCCATCCGCGACGACAATCCGGTCATCTTCCTGGAGCACAAGCTGCTCTATGCCTTCAAGGGCCTGGTCCCGGAGGACGACTACGTGGTGCCCCTGGGCCAGTGCGACGTGAAGCGCGAGGGCACGGACGTCACCGTCGTGGCCTCGGGCTACATGGTCTGGCACGCCATGGTCGCGGCGCAGGCCCTCGAGCACGAAGGCATCAGCGTCGAGGTCGTCGACGTGCGCACGGTGTCGCCGCTGGACAAGGACACCATCGGCCGCTCGGTCCGCAAGACCGGCCGCGTCGTCGCCGTGGCTGAGGCCTGCGAGCAGTACGGTCCGGCCAACGAGTGGGCCATGGTCGCCGTCGAGCAGGCCTGGAGCCAGCTGCGGGGACCGGTCATCCGTGTCGCCGGTCGCAACTCGCCCATCCCCTTCGCCAACAGCCTGGAGAACGGTGTCTGGCCCAGCACCCAGGATGTCATCGACGCCATCCGGGCCTGCGTGTCCGGCAGCGCGCCGGGCGCCTGACCTCCGGCGCCTTGCCCCGGCGCCGCACCCCCGAGCGAAAGGAGCGCACCATGGCCACCGAGGTCTTCATCTCCAAGATGACCGACTTCATGGAGGAGGGCACGATCGTGAGCTGGCTGGTCGCCGAGGGCGACCGGGTCGAGGAAGGCCAGCCCATCGTCGAGCTGGAGACGGACAAGGCCACCTCGGAGCTGGAGGCGCCCGCCAGCGGCTATCTCGTCGGCATCCGTCCCGGCGTCGTGCCGGGCACGGTCCTCCCGGTCGGTGAGACCATCGCCTACATCGTGGACAGCCTGGACGAGGCCGTCGAGCCCCTGCCCCCGCTGTCGGCCGCCTGAGCCATGAGCCTCAGCGGACGCACCGCCATCATCACCGGGCGCCGCCAGCGGCATCGGGCGCGCCATCGGTGAACGGCTCCTGGCCGACGGCATGGCCGTGGCCTTCCTCGACATGGACCCGGGCGTCGTCGGACATCGCCGCCGCGCCTGGCTACGCCGGAGCGACGCCGGCCATCGGCATCCCACGGACGTCACCAGCAGCGCCAGCGTGCGTGCCGCCTTCGAGCGCGCGGAGGCCGAGCTGGGCCCGCCCTGGCTGCTCGTCAACAGCGCCGGCGTGCTCTCCTACGGGGCCACGGTGGACATGCCCGAGAGCGACTGGGACCGCGTCGTGGACGTCGACCTCAAGGGCGTCTTCCTCTGCTCGCAGGCCGCCCTGCGCAGCATGCTGCCGCGCGGCGGCGGGCGCATCGTGAACATCTCGTCCATCGCGGGACGCGTCGCCCGGCCCACCCAGATCGCCTACTGCGCGGCCAAGGCCGGCGCCGATCACTTCACGCGCTGCCTCGCCGTCGAGGTGGCCGGGCAGGGCGTCACCGTCAACTCCGTGGCGCCAGGCATGACCCGCTCGGTCATGCTCGAACGGGTCATCGCACGCGGTGGCAGTGAGGAGGACCTCCTGGCGCTGATCCCGGACGGACGGTTCGCCCTGCCGGAGGACCATGCCGCGCTCGTGGCCTGGCTGGCCAGCGATGAGGCCTCGCACGTCACCGGGCAGGTCATCGACGTGGACGGCGGCCAGTCGCTGTTCGCACCCATCGTGCGCCGGTCGGGACCGGCGCCGGCAACCGGTGACCAGCCAGGAGTCCCGGCAGAGCTGAGGAGTCGGCCCTGGCAGGCCGAGAGCAGGAGGAGGGGGCGGTGACCGAGTCGAACTGGTCGCCTGCAGGGCAAGCGAGCCTTCGTGACCGGGGCCGGCACGGGCATCGGGCGTGCCGTGGCCGTGCGCTTCGCGCAGGAAGGGCGCCAAGGTCGGGCTCATCGGCCGCCGGGCCGCCCCGCTGGAGGAGACCGCGCAGCTCATCAGGCGATGCCGGTGGCACCTGCCTCGTGACCCCCTGCGACGTGTCGAGGAGGACCAGGTCGAGCAGGCCGTGGCCGCCATCAAGGCAGGCCTTCGGCGGCATCGACACCGTCGTCGGCGTGGCCGGCATCGAGCTCATGGGCGTCGGGGACGACCGCATCGACCGGCTCGAGCTGTCCATCTGGCAGCAGACCATCGACGTCAACCTGACGGGCATGTTCCTGACCTGCAAGCACGGCACGCGGGCGCTCCTCGAGTCGGGCGGCGGCTCCATCACCATCACCGGGTCGCCCTGCGGCATGCTGGGCTTCTGCAGCGACCAGGCCGCCTACAGCGCCAGCAAGTCCGGCACCCACGGGCTCGTGCGCGGCATGGCGGCCGACCTCGCCACCGAGAACATCCGCGTCAACTGCGTCATCCCGGGCTTCATCGCCACTCCGCTGACGGAGCAGGTCTTCGAGGATCCGGCCTGGCTCGGGTCGCTCGAGACCATGATCCCCATGCACCGGGCGGACAGCCGCACGAGGTGGCCACCATGTACGCCTGGCTGGCGTCGGACGAGGCGTCCTACGTGACCGGCGCCTTCTTCACGGTGGACGGCGGCGAGACGGCGGTCTGACGCGCCGCTGTCCTGCAGGGCCAGTGAACGGCCCAGGTCGTGGCGGCGCGGCGCCTGCGTCGATCCGGACCGGCTAGCAGGATGCGTGGTGGACAGGCATACTGGTACACCGGTTGACCACAGGACCCTGACGTGTCAGGATGGCTGGCACAACGACCGCTCGAGTTAGGCCGGATGGCGCCATGGAGACGCGGTCGGCAAGACACGTGGAGGGAGGGGCATGACGCGCGGACGCGAGCCCGGCAGACCAGGTGCTCCGCCTGGAGGTCCGCTCCTGCTGGAAGGAGTTCCCCGGCGTCCAGGCGCTGCGCGACGTCTCGACCGACGTGCGCCGCGGTGAGATCCACGCGCTCCTGGGCGAGAACGGCGCCGGCAAGTCCACCCTGGGCAAGGTCATCGGCGGCGTCTACCAGGCCGATGCCGGCGAGGTCCTGCTGGACGGCAACGTCCTCGGTCGCATCGACGAGCACGCGGCCGCCCGCCTGGGCATCGCCATCGTGCACCAGGAGGGCTCGCTGGTCCCGCAGCTGTCGGTGGCCGAGAACGTCTTCGCCGGCCACGCGCCCAAGGTCTCCTTCGGTCGCGTCGACCGCAAGGAGTCGGCACGCCGCACCAGGGCGCTGATGATGGACCTGGGCGTGGAGATCGCCCCGGAGGCGCCGGTCTACTCCCTGTCCACGGCCCAGGCGCAGGTCGTCGAGATCGCCAAGGGCCTGTCGCATGAGCTGCGCCTGCTCATCCTCGACGAACCGACCGCCTCCCTGACGTTGACCGAGACAGCGCGCCTCTTCGAGATCCTGCGCCGTCTGCGCGACTCGGGCGTCTCCATCATCTACATCAGCCATCGTCTGGCTGAGATCTTCCAGCTCTGCGACCGCGTGACCGTCCTGAAGGACGGCGCGGTGACCGGCACGCGCGACGTCGCGGCCACGACGCAGGACGAGCTCATCCGGCTCATGGTCGGGCGCGACGTGCTCTTCCAGCGCGGCGAGGCCGTGCAGCCTGGTGAGGTCGTGCTCGAGGTCGAGCACCTGGCAGCCCCCCCGGTGGTCGAGGACGTCTCCTTCCATGTCCGCGCCGGCGAGCTGGTCTGCCTCTCCGGGCTGGTGGGCTCGGGTCGATCAGAGTCCTGCCAGGCCATCTTCGGCGTGCACCGCCGGAGCGGCGGCGCCGTCCGCCTGGCCGGCAAGGAGGTCGACTTCGGCGGACCCTGGGACGCCATCGCGGCCGGCATCGGGATGATGCCGGAGGACCGCAAGGTGGCCGGCCTCTTCCTCGGACACTCGGTCGCCCAGAACATCGCCGCGACGGTGTTGGGCAAGGTCTCCCGGAACGGTGTCTTGTCACGCCAGGCCATGGAAGCCCTGGCCAAGCGATACATCAGCGACCTGAACATCTCGACGCCATCGACGCAGCAGTTGCTGGAGAAGCTCTCCGGCGGCAACCAGCAGAAGGTGCTGCTGGCCAAGTGGCTGGCGCCCGAGCCTCGCCTGCTCATCGTCGACGAGCCCACGCGCGGCGTGGACGTCGGCGCTCGCGCCGAGATCTACCGGATCCTGGGAGACCTGAAGAAGCGAGGCTTGGCCATCGTGGTCGTGTCCTCGGACCTGCCGGAGGTGCTGACCCTGGCCGACCGCATCGTCGTCATGGCGTACGGGCGCACCGTGGGCGAGCTCGACGGCGCCACAGCAACGGAGGAAGACGTGCTACGCCTGGCAACCAAGACCACGGCCGACCCGACGGCGGTGGCCGCATGACCCAGAGCGCCGTGGGTCCCTCCGGTGCCGTGCCGGGCCCGCCGTCCGCACCCGCGCAGAGGCGGGACAGCCTGCTCTCGCGCATCCTCGTCACCCTCGCCGAGTCGCGCGAGCTGACCCTCTTCGTGCTCATCGTCATCCTGGTCGTGGCGATGACGGTCCTCTACCCCAACAACTTCCCGACCGAGTCGAACATCTCGGCCATCCTCCTCAACGCCGCCCAGAACGGCATCCTCGTGACGGGCATGATGCTGCTCTTCATCGCGGGCTTCTTCGACCTGTCGGTCGGCTCCATCCTGGCCCTGTCCGGCGTGTGGGCCGGCGTCGTCGTCGCCCAGTGGGGCTACCCGGCGCCGGTCGGCATCCTGGTGGGCTGCACGGTGGGCATCCTGGCCGGCGCCTTCAACGGCTTCCTCGTCACGCGCGTCGGCATCAACGCCCTCATCACCACGCTGGGCACGTTGGCCATCTTCCGCGGGCTGACGTACGTCACGGCCGGGACCGGCGTGACCCCCATCGGCGACGAGTTCAAGACCTACGGCCAGACCGACTTCCTGGGCCTCCAGTCGCCCTTCTGGGTCATGCTCGCCATCGTCCTGGTCATGGCCTGGGCGGTCTCCGAACGGCCTTCTTCCGGCAGTACTACTTCATCGGCGGCAATGCCCGGGCCGCGCAGCTGTCCGGCATCCGGGTGGCCCGCCTGACGTTCATCGCCTTCGTCCTCATGGGCTTCCTGGCGGGCGTGGCGGGCGTCCTGGGCGCCGCGCGCCTGAACAGCGCCGTCGTCTCGGCGGGCATCGGCGTGGAGCTCTCCGTCATCACGGCAGCCGTCCTGGGCGGCGCCAGCCTGCGCGGCGGCGAGGGTTCCATCATCGGCGGCGTCCTCGGTGTGCTCTTCATCGCCCTGGTCTCCAACGCCATGATCATCAACGGCATCGGCGTCTTCTGGCAGCCCATCGTCACGGGCACCGTGCTGCTGCTGGCCGTGTCACTCGACCGTTTCCGGCGCTCTCGCAGGGCCTGATCCCGATACCGATGCGAGCGCCACAGCGCTACCCCGAGCGGAGAGAGGAGGGCATATTCGAGCAGATCAAGAGCCACCGCCGGCAACGGCATCTGAGAGAGCACGGAATCACTCGTGTGGAGGGACATCCCCTGTGAAGCGTTTTAGTCGCCTGGCGCTCCTCGTGAGCCTCGCTGTGGTCGCCACCGGTCTGCCCGCTCAGGCGCAGGAATTGGTCTTCGGCCCCGAGGATGCGACCGAGGTCTACTACTGGGTCTCCAACAAGGCCAACCTGCCGCTCTTCGTGCAGTACGACTACGTGGGCATGGAGAAGATCGCCAACGAGCTCGGCGTGCAGGTCCGCGTGGCCGGCCCGACCGACTTCGACCTCCCGGGCTTCATCGCCGCCGTCGACCAGGTCTGCGCGCAGAAGCCTGCCGGCGTCTCCGTCGTGGGCGGCTGGGACCCGTCGCTGACCGAGTCCGTCAAGAAGTGCATCGAGGCCGGCGTGCCGACCGTCGTGGACGACGGCGGACCTGCCTGACTCCGGGCGCCTCTCCTACATCGGCACGGACTGGACCGCCATCGGCGAGGCCCAGGCCAAGGCCATGATGGCGGCCCTGCCGGATGGCGGCAAGCTGGCCACCATGTCCATCATCAACGCCAACAACATGCGCGAGGGCGTCAAGGGCTTCGTCGACTACATCGAGGCCAACGGCGAGGGCAAGTACGAGATCGTCGCCAACGAGGACGACAACGGCGACTCGGCCAAGGCGGCCGAGGTGACGGCGGCCCTGCTGGCAGCGCACCCGGACATCGCTGGCATCGGTGGCTTCGACTCCGAGTCCGGCGCGGGCATCGCGCTGGCCCTCCAGGAAGCCGGCAAGCAGCCCGGCGAGATCGTGGTCACGGCCATGGAGCAGACGCCCGACTTCTTCAACGCGGTCAAGGACGGCTGGGTCAACACCATCATCGTCCAGAACCGCGAGCTCTTCATCTACTACGCGGTGAAGATGCTCTACGACTACAACCACAACGGCCTCAAGACCTCCGGTCTGACCGGCGCTGAGGGCGGTGTGCCGATCCCGCCGACCGTCGACACTGGCGTGCTCGCGGTCAACGTGCGACAACGTGGACAAGGTGCTCGCCACCTTCGCCGAAGTAGGGTCCTCCTCCTCCGAACGGCCCCCGGCTCGACGCCGGGGGCCGTTCTCTTGCATCGATCGACATCGTGAGAGGGACACATCGACATGACCACACGAATCCGCTACCTGGGGGTCGCCGCCTACGAGATCGTGGGGCCCAAGCACCGCATCCTCATGGACCCCTTCCTGACGGGCAGCCTCACAGCACCCTGCGGGCCGGACGACCTGGAGACGCCGGACGTCATCCTCGTCAGCCACCCGCCGATCGACCACCTTGGTGACGCGGCCGAGATCGCCATCCGCACCGGGGCGCCCATCGTCTGCGGCAATGACAGCCGCATGGTGCTCCTGGAGCGGGGCGTGCCGCCCGAGCAGATCCGCCACACCATCTGGGGCATCAAGATCCTCATCGGCGAGGACCTCCTCATCCGGCCCGTCGAGTGCCGCCACTGGGCTGGCGCGCAGCTGGCCGATGGCCGCTTCGTGCCCGGCTTCCCCCTGGCCTTCATCGTGGAGACCGAGCCGGGCGTGCGCGTCTACCACTTCGGCGACTCGGCGGTCTTCGGCGACATGCGCTTCATCGGCCAGCTGCACCAGCCGACCGTGGGCCTGCTCGGCTGCAGCCAACCCTACGAGCTGCTGCCCAAGGTCTACACCGGCGCCGGCCAGGTCGTCACGGGCGAGATGTCACCCCTCGAGGCGGCCATGGCAGCCGAGCTCCTGGGTGTGAAGTACGCCGTCGCCAGTCACTACTACGATCGCGACCACGCCGACGTCAAGGCGTTCCTGTCCGAGGTGCCGAAGCACGACACCACCGGCAAGCGGGTGCCGCTGGCCCTGCGGCCCGACGAGGTCCTCGTCATCGACGGCGACGACTACCGGATCGAGCAGCCCTAGGCCGGCGCTTCCGCGGGCAGGGCCTTGAGGATCTCCTCATTCGCACGGTCGATGGCCACGCCCATGGCCGCGCGGGCAGCGGCGTCATCGCCGGCCGCGATGGCATCGATGACCGAGGCGGCGTCAGCGGTCTGGGTGTCCATGGCCTCTCTGGCGAGTGGCACCCGCGCCACCCAGAACTGCAGCAGCGAGCGGATCGTGGACGCCGCGCCGGCCAGCACGTCGTTGTCGGCCACCTCCGTCACGGCCCGCAGGAAGGCGCCCTGCGCGGCCGCAAACCTGACCGGGTCGCGGTGCGCGGCCTTCATTGCCGCGTGGAGAGCCCGCAGGTCGGCCATGTCACGCTCGTCGCGGCGGACGGCCGCCAGGCCGGCCAGGATGACGTCGAGATGCCGGCGCGCCTCGAGCAGGTCGGGCACGTGGCCGGCGCCCAGCACCAGGCCCCACTCGATCGATTCCGGCAGGATGTCGGCATCGACGCGCTTGACGTAGGTTCCGTCGCCGAGCCGCACTTCGAGGAGGCCCAGCAGCGTCAGGGACTTGAGCGCCTCACGGACGACGGAGCGGCCGACCCCGAGGGCCTCCGCCAGCTTGCGCTCCGGGGGCAACCTGTCGCCGGGCTGGACGCGCCCGGAGAGAAGGTAGTCCAGCAGCTGGCGACTGATGGAGATCGTCGTGCCCTCGCGCTTGGAGAGGTCGAGCGGCTGCAGCAGTCCCCCGGTCATGGCTTCCCCCCGGTCATGGCTTCACCGCGTCCGCACCTACGGAGTCGCCCTCGGGCGCTGCCTGCCGGTGCTCTTGCTCGGCCAAGGTGACCTGGAGCCGGTCCGCGGCACCCTCCATGTGGCCGACCATCGCCCGCCTGGCGGCCGCGGCGTCGCCAGCCTCGATGGCCTCCAGCACGGCCGAGTGCTCGGCCCAAGTGGCGGGGCGGGTCCCCGGCGCATAGGCGACACGCTGGATCCAGACCTGGATGAGGCTGCGGATGGACTTCATGACTTGGAAGAGCGACTGGTTGCCCGTCGAGCGGGCGATCCCCAGGTGGAAATCCACGTCGGCGCGGACGAACTCGTCGTTGTCCGTCGTGCGCTGCATGATCTCGACGCAGCGGCGCAGCTCGTCCAGGGCCGCCTCGTCGCGGCGCTCCGCCGCCAGGCCGGCCAGCAGGATCTCCAGCTCCGCGCGCGCCTCGACGAGATCCTGAGAGCGCTTGGCGCCGAGCAGCAGTCCCCACTCGATGGCCAGCGGCAGCAGTGGGGAATCCGTTCGCTTCAGGTACGTGCCATCGCCCTGGCGGGCGTCCACGAGGCCCAGCACGGTCAGCGACTTGATGGCCTGACGGACGTGGGAACGACCCACGCCGAGCGTTTCGGCCAGCTGTCGTTCGGAGGGCAGGCGCTCGCCCGGTTTCACCTGGCCCGAGATGAGGTAGTCGAGCAACCGCCGGGTGACCTCGGAGGAGATGGGCTCGGGGCTTCGCTGGGCGACGGGCCCCAAGTCAGGCAGCATGGCGGCCATTGTAGGCGCGTCGATCGGCCGTCTTGAACGGCCCCGAGGGCGGCCGGCGGCCCCGGCTTGGTCGCCGTCCGATGGTCGAACGCTGGTCACCATATCCCCTTCCCCCCTCCCGTGGCTCAGCGACCGGCGACTGCCGCCGCCACGGCCTGGATGCGGGCCACGCGGTCCACGCGCTCGCGCACGAATCGCTCGATGCCCGCCAGGATCTGGTCAGCGCTGAGGCCCGCCTCGTCCATGACCTCGTCGACGCTGCCGCCGGTCCGCCAGCGGTCGTCGCGGTCTGCGCACAGGGTGTACTCCTCGGCCACGGGGCCGCTCAGCCAGTCGGCCATGAGGCGCCGGGCGCCGCTCGTCACGGCCATGGCGTCCCAGCGGTCTGCGGCGCCGACGGTCGCCTCTCGATACGCCGCGTCCTGGAGCCGGAAGAGCTGCGGGCTGATGGCAGCCACGACCTTGACGTTCAGCCCCGCCCGGTCGAGCTCGGGGAGGAGCTTGACCACGTTCGCCGTGGGCACCGTGCCGCGCACGAAGACCGTGCCCATCTTCGGCTGCCCGTCGCGGAAGGGGCGCATGACATAGGCGCCGCGGGCGGCCTCGAAGTGGGAGGGGATGCCCAGCGCCTCGCGGTCGGGGATGGGGACCGGCGGGCGCGTCAGGTGGAGAGCCACGATGGGCACCCCGGTGGCCAGCGCGGCGCCCAGCACCACCGGCACCTCGTTGTGCTCCCAGGGATGCAGGTCGATGACGGCACCCTCAGGGAAGAGCTGCGTGACGCCTGTCTCGAAGATGCCGAAGTGCGTCCGCGAATCCTCCGCCGTCTCGGGGCCTGAATGGCCGGCGATCCAGAGGACCTTGCCCACCTTGAGCTCGCTGTCCTGGGCCATCTGGCTGAAGAGGCGCAGCGGGCCGTACTTGAGGTACGAGAAGGACGCATAGGTGGAGCAGGCGCCCCAGAAGCCGTCGAAGCCCTCGCGCGGGTCCGAGCTGAAGCTGACCGAGGCCATGCCGGCCAGGATGCCGGCGTTGGCCATCTCCGTGATCTCCTGGGGCAGGACCGTGCCGCGGGGGTTGGCGTCACGCTCGTACCAGCCCCAGCCGGGCAGGTCGCCGAAGTCCTTGGCGAAGCCGGCCACGTTGGTGGACTCGGCGAGGTCCGCGGAGCAGGCGATGACAAGCGGGCGGTCGTAGCGCTGGCGAGCGTAGGCATTGACCCAGGAACCCCAGGTGCCCAGGGCCGCGCGGTTGGGCTGCATCTCGCCCGGGGCGCGGTACAGCTCCGCGGGATAGGAGCGGTAGTCGGTGATGACCGGGTCGCTGAAGATGGCAGCCGTGTCCCCACCGAGCGTGCAGCCGGGGATGGTGACCGGGACAGAGTCGGCCAGGTCCGCGAGGCGGTCCGACAGCCAGCGCACCATGGCCTCGTCCCGGGTCAGCACGGAGAGCGCCAGCTGGAGGTTGGCTGCGGCCTGGGCCTGACGCGCCGCCCGATCGTCCGGGGCCGGCTCCCCGGCTCCCTCGTACGCGACCCCGTGGCGCTCGCAGAAGCCCTGGCGCCCTTCCCAGAAGGCGGGACTGTTGAGGGCGTGCGGGATGCCGTGCGAGGCCGCGTCCTGCTTGCCGTAGCCGCGACCCTTCTGCGTACGGAACCAGGCCATGGTAGGCAGACCCGCGGGGTTGTCACCCCGAGCCGCCTCCAGGACGGTGCGCAGGACCGGCTCGAAGGCCATGCCCTCCGGGGTGCCCAGCGTGCGCCAGCCGTGCGACCCGAACCAGTCCTCAGGCGTGCCGTAGAGGACTGAGGAGGCGGCGCGCGGATCGATGCCGAAGTCATTCCAGTCGACCAGGAAGACGAGGTTGCCCAGGCCCAGACCCCAGGCCGAGTTGAGCGTCTCGTGCGTGACGCCCGGCGTGAGGCCGCCTTCCCCTTCTACGACGAAGACCTTGACCTCCGGGCAGCCGGCCAGCCTGAGCGCCAGCGCCTCGCCGGCGGCGACGGGCATGCCGTGGCCGGAGGGACCCGTGTTGGCCTTGAAGAGCAGTGTCTTGCCGGCCATCTCCGCGTGGCCGGGCAGGCCGCCGCGGTGCCGGAAGGTGAGCAGGTCCTCCCAGGTGAGGGCCCAGCGACCGTCGTCCGGGAAGGCGAAGCGGGCGTCGCCGGCGAGGGCGTGGCGGGCCCGCATGGCCTCGTTGAGCGTGGCCAGGATGGCGTAGACGAGCGGCACCGTGTGCCCGGCCGAGAGGACGAGGCGGTCGGAGAAGGTGCGCCACGGTCGCAGCACATCCCAGCGCATGGCGCCGGAGAGGAGGGTGCCCAGGACGAAGTGGACCTTCGAGCGGGAGCCGCCGGGATGGCCCGACTGGCGGTAGTTGAGGGTCAGGTCGATGAGCTCATCGACGACGTCCTTGACGATCTCGTACCGTTCGATCTCGCCGGCATCGACCGGGACCAGCCCGACCGGATCCGTCCGTCCCGACGCGTCCATGCGTGACCCTCCGTCCGCCCAGGCCGACCGGTCCGCCGCATGGGCTGGCGGTGCCTGCCGACGCCCGACCTGACGTCGGTCAGTCTACTCTGATGGTTGACCGGTCATCCACTGCGCGCGGGATCCCAGGCGGGCGCTCCCCCTCGCTCACCCGAGGTTCGCGAGTGTCACGCTCCGGCCGCCAGGAGCTTCAAGGTCATGGCGACGACGTCGTCCGACGACATCTTGTAGCGCCACAGCAGGTCATTGACGTGGCCGGTGTGGATGAAGTCATCGGGATCGGTTCCGATGGCGCCCACCCGCTTGCCGATGCCGCGCGCCACGAGGGCCTCCGCGACGAGCGAGTGGAGGCCGCCGCTTGTGCAGTGGTTCTCCAGCGTGATCATCGTCTCCACGCTGCCCGCCATGTCGTAGAGCAGCTCTCGGTCGAAGGGCTTGAGGCTGGGATGGTGGTCCACCCGGACCCCGATCCCCAGCGCCTTAGCTTGTCAGCGCGCGAGCGCCGTGTGGAGAATGAAGCCGGTGGTCACGAGGCCCACGTCGGAGCCCTCGTCGGAGACCGTGACGCCCTTGCCCACCTGGAAGCGGTAGTCCGAGCCGATGAGGTCGTCAGCCACCTCGCAGCGGACGATGCGCAGGTAGACCGGACCCGGCGTCTCCACGGCGGCGCGCATGACCTGGCGCATCTCCGCGTTGCAGGAGGGCTCCAGCACCGTCAGCCGCGGCACCCGCAGGAGCGTACCCAGCTCCTTGTCACTCTGGTGCGTGGCTCCGGCCTTGCCCGTGAAGAGGCCCACGTAGGCACCGATGAACTTCACGTTCAGGTTGCTGTAGGCGACGGTGACGTAGAGCTGGTCCAGCATGCGCCGGCTGAAGGCGTCGAAGGTGCAGGGGAATGGGATGTAGCCCTCCTGCGACAGGCCGGCCGCCATGCTGATGAGGTTCTGCTCGGCGATGCCGGACTTGACGAGCTTGCCGGGGTGGAAGTGCTCGAAGATGTGCAGGCCGGTGGAGCTGCGCAGGTCGGCGTCGAGGGCCACGATCTTGGGGAACTCGACGGCGAGGTCCGCCAAGGTGAACCCCATCTGGTAGCGCATCTCCGTGGTCACGTTCCGGTCGGGCAGGGTGAACTGAGCCATCGTCTCGGTCTCCTACATCTGCCGGTCGGTGATGACGTCCACGGCCGCGTGCAGCGGCGGGACGATCTCGGTCATGGCCTTGACGGCCTCGGGGAACTCCCGGGGATGCCCAGGCGCCTGCCATCGTGCTCCCAGAGTTCGTCGATCCAGAGTCCGGCCGCCTCCGCGTTGCGCGGGGCGGAGGTGTGCCAGTTGACGTTGTACTGGGCCTGGTCGACCTTCTTGCCCTTGACCGTGTTGAGGATGACCGCCGACGGCTTGCCGCGCCGCTGTGCGCCGATGACGTTGAAGAGGTCCACCAGTTCCGCCACATCGTGGCCGTTGCGCACGTCGTAGACGGACAGGTTGAAGGCGCGCAGCTTGTCGGCCAGCGGCTCCAGGCTCATGTCCTGGGCCAGGAAGCCCTTGGCGAAGACCTTGTTGTAGTCGATGACGAAGACGATGTTGTCCAGCTTGTAGTGGCCGGCCGCCATGAAGGCCTCCCAGACGGAGCCCTCGTTGCACTCGCCATCCCCCATGAGCACGTAGATCATGCCGTCACCGTTGTCCGGCCGCTGAAGCGCAGCCCAACTCCCGGGTACGGGCACTTCCAGTCGAGGATGCGCGCGTCGCAGATCTCGAACGCGGCACGCACCGCGTCGGCCGCCGTAAGCACGTCTGCCGCGCTGACCCCCCGGGTCCCTCCCGACAGGTCGCGGCCGAGGCGTACGCAGATCTCGGACTCGACCTTGGGCGCAATCATCTCCGCGAGGGCCAAGCTACCGCCCGTTTCGAGGACCATGTCGTCCAGGAGGTAGCCGTAGGTTGAATTGGGCAGGCCCATCTTGTCGCGCACGGCGATGTTCGTGAAGCCCACCTTGAAGCCGACGACCTGTTCACCGGCCGCCTCGCGGCGGGCGATGTTCGATTTGCAGATGTCATGGGCCATGTCCAGCGTCAGGCCATCCTCGACGAGGTCGGAGACCGGTCCGACGGCCGTCCGTGATGCCTCGGCCTCACGCAACACCGCGGCGACGCGCTCGATGTCACTCATACGGTCCTCCTTGCGCTTCGGCCCGCGATTCGTCTCCCTTGCGCTTCGGCCTGCGATTTCGTCGGGCAGCGAACCCTTACCGGCGTGCCATGCTCGGGTCACTGACCGGGCCGACGACGCCACCGTGCCTACCCTCCATCTTGCACCAGCGGCCGCCGGTCGGTCGGGCTCAGTCACCCAGTGCCCCGACCAGTCCCCCGTCGTCCATGGCGTGTGGCATCCTCGGCGTCGGGTCATCCCGTGACGCGCCGACCAAGCACGAGGAGAGACATGCCAACGATACGCATCAGCGCCGGCCCGGTCAGCGCCATCGCGGAGCTGGACGACACGTCGACGGCAAGAGCCATCCTGGACACCCTGCCCATCACGGGCCGTGCGTCCACCTGGGGCGACGAGGTCTACTTCGCCATCCCCGTCAACGCCGACGAGGAGGGCGCCAGGGCCGTTGTGGAGTTCGGCGACATCGCCTACTGGCCGCCCGGATCCGCTCTCTGCATCTTCTTCGGCCCGACACCAGCATCGAGTGGGAGCGAGATCCGGCCGGCGAGTCCGGTCAACGTGGTGGGTCGAATCGTGGGCGATGCGGCGACATTCAGGCAGGTGCGCGACGGCACGGCCGTGCGTGTGGAGCTGGCACGACAAGGGTCGGAGCGCAGACCCGCCCATCCCGCAGTCTATCGAACGTCATCTGCCCCACTAGCACTCACGCGCGCGCATCGGCTCGATGCTATCCCTCGTCCGCCGAACTGAGTAGATTCGACACGGTCGGCACGCTTCTGCAGAAGCCGCGATATCTCGATCGAGTTATGCGCCTTCGTCTCCTTGTGGTGAATTCTTTTCAGCCGCGCGCGGCGCGCCTGCGTGCGTGGTCTCGGACTCGCGGTCGATGACGAAGCGCGTGCGCGCCGCGCACGTCGATCTGCGAGTACGCTTCCGATGCTCGAAGCTTCATCGTAATCGCGAGTGTGCCCGATACCTCATCCCGATTGTCCGCCCTCTCCTGCTCAACTCATCGCTCGGATGCGCGCTCAGCCGATAGCGTGCCCGCCCGCCTGTTGATGAACAGCCGGGGTTTCGAAGCGAAAGCTGCGCTCCGATGAGCTGCCGGGCCTGCGGCTCGCCCCGGCTCACCTCGAGAGCAGGCTCCGCGCCGGCGTCGCGACGACCGCTGTCGACATGTCCACACCGGCGCATCCAGCGGCCGCTGAGGCGCAGGTCTCCTGCTGATGCTGCCCATGCCACAGCCAGCGTCTCTGAGCCCGGCCAGGAGCGTGACGCCTTCTTGCCAGCGTCAGCGCGGGCCAGGCTGTCCCTTCTCCAGCAGCGGTCGAGAGGCCAGGATAGCGTCAGGTCGGCGACCCATGGTCGCTGCGTACTGTCTGTCGTTGGTGACGATGATGCCGCGCTGCGTGCAGGCTCGATGTCGACCGAGTCTAGCCGACGCCGTATCGGAGACGATCGCGAGCCGCTCGACGCCCTCCAGCTCGAGCCCAGCGCTATCTTCTCGAGATGACGCGTCAGGTTCTCGAGCTGGTCGCGCATGTGTCAGTGTCGTCGAGGTAGACCAGCTCGATGCTGGCTTGCGCAGCCTGTCCAGTCCGCGCACTTCGAGGTCGTGATCCGCTGCTTCTCCGTGATGCCCACTCAACGGCTCGTCTTCTCTCCCTCCCCGGTTGCGGTTGCCCCCCGCTCCCCGCCTATAGCAGCTGCCCACCGGCGCGGCAGCTCCCATCCTCGCGCCTCTGACTCCGCTCGCCGCCAGCACCGTCGCCGCTGAGCATGGCCACCTCGAGCAACGGCCGACCGACCCGACGCGACCTGACCTGTCGGTGCTCCGCCAGGTTGGCGACGAGCATCGCGTGGCGCCTGAGCGTCGCGAATGGCACCGCGTGATGGCGGTGCGCTGTCACCGCCAGCAGCTCCGCGCGCGCAGCTCGCCAGCGCTGCCACACGCGGCCGACGGGCAGGATGTCCGGCGCGCCGGCATCTCAGCAGTCACGTGCCTCGCCGCGACCAGCCGCCCCAGCCGGCCGCTTCATGCAGCGTGAGGCCGCTACCCGGCCGAGGCGAAGGCGGCCCGCCGCCTAGCGTCCAGGCCGCTGCGAGTCGCTGACCTGCGCGGTCGTAGCGCCAGCCAGGCCGCCGGGTGGGGGTGACTCGGCTGACGAGTCGGGTTGAAGAGCGGCCGAGGCTGACCGGTCCGACCACGACCGGTTTGCCGCCGCCAGCGCCGCGGCTGTGCGCACGCCTCGCCGAGGGCCTCGATGGTCTCCCCATGCTGCCTCGTCGAAGCGTGGACCTGGGTTGGTCGGGAAGGAGACGCGTCCACATCGCCGGCACCCCGAGACAGCTGGTAGAGGTAGGCGCGCAGCCGCCGACAGCGAGCGCCAGTCCACCGCTGCATCGCGGCACGCACGCGCTCGGCCACATCGCTGCCGAGGTCGTTTGCCGGCCGGGTCGACCGTCATGAGCCGGCCACGGGGTGCCCACCTCGGCGATGCGCTTCACCAGTCCATCGATGGCTGGGGCGTCCGCCGACCCGACCAGAGGATCTCCAGCGCCGCGCCAGCGGCCGAAGCCCCGGCGCTGCGCGGTCGACCTGCGCGGCGCGTCGTCCGCTGAGGCCTCGATGCTCGCCCGCAGGTGCGCGAGCCCCAGCTCCCGGACGGCGGCGCTGACCGGGCTCGGCCACGAGGTCGCCGGCGGCTGGCAGCTGCCGATGAGCGGGAACGTTCGGCCAGTGCGTTACCCACGCTGACCACGACAGGCGCCGCCGCCACGTTCGCGCGGCCGGCGCCGGGCACACTCTGCCCGGCGAGGAGCGGATGGCTGACCGAGACGACCTGCCGCACGATCGTGCCCGCCTCCACCTTGTAGGGGCGCGGCATCTCGAGCGGCCGACTGAAGGTCTTGTAGGAAGCGTCCGTGAATGCACGCTGGTCTTCGTCTCGAAGACGTCGCCCTCGAAGCGACGATGGTCTCGTGGGGCCGCCGGCGTCGTGCCGGATGGAGACCATGTTGCTGAAGGGCATGTACTGCGTGATGAGGTCGGGGAAGCGAGCCTGCAGCGTGCCGAACAGCGTCTCTACCTCCGTGGGCTGATCGGCCAGCCGCGGCGGGTGCAGACGCAGAGGCCGATGCGCGGCGTCATGAAAGCCGTCCGACAGAGGCCATCGAAGACGAAGCGGACAGAGCCATCACTGGTTCCGGCGATCGTCCCTCCCAGGCGACGTCGATGCCAGCCGCCTCGCGCACGCACTCGGCCCGGAACCGGATGTCGAAGGCGTCGTCACGGATGTCGCCCTCGTAGGTCGTGAAGACGGGTTGGATGGTGGCCCAGTTGGGGTCACGGACGGCACCATAGATCCCGCGCACGGTCTCCATGCCCGCCGCGGAGATCCAGCGCACCGTGCCGTCCACGATGTCAGGCTGGCGCCCCCCGCCGTGACCCGGACGGGCGCCATCGGATCCAGCGTTCGGAAGGTGGACACGTTGACCTCCAGTGGACTACCGGTCGACCAGTCCCAGGATGATAGCAGCGGCCGGGCCACACCCGGGCGCACCTGGCTCCCGGAGCGCGGTCCGCCTGGGAGCGACGCGCTCGACGACGCCTATCGCCTGCGTATCCTCGTCGGGACATGAGGAGCGACGCGCTGATCCTGGCTATCGACCAGGGCACCACCAACACCAAGGCCATCCTCGTCGACCAGCGGGGCACCATCGTTGACGCAGGCCTCCCGGCCCATGGCCATCGAGTACCCGCAACCCGGCTGGGTGCAGCAGGACGCAGCGGAGATCTGGCAGGCCGTCCGCGAGTGCATCGACGAGTGCCTCACCAAGGCCGGCTCCCCTGCCCTGGCCGCCATCGGCATCTCCAACCAGCGCGAGACCGGGGTGGCCTGGGAACGTGCCAGCGGCACCCCCATCGGCCCTGCGGTCACCTGGCAGTGCCGCCGCTCGGCGGACCTCTGCGAGCGCCTGCGCGCCGATGGGCGGGCGCCGGAGATCACCGCCCTGACCGGCCTGCCCGTCGACCCCATGTTCACGGCCGGCAAGTTGCGCTGGCTGCTGGACGCGTCACCAGACGGCCAGGCGCGGGCGGCGGCCGGCGAGCTCTGCGTGGGCACGGTGGACAGCTGGCTGCTCTGGAACCTCACGGGCGGCGCCCGGCATGGCACGGACGTCAGCAACGCCTCGCGCACGCAGCTCATGGACATCGAAGCAGGTGCCTGGGACGCTGGCCTGTCCGAGGCCTTCGGCGTGCCGCTGGCGGCGCTGCCGGAGATCCTGCCCTCGCGCTCGCTCTTCGGCGAGAGCGTAGCCATCGGGGCCCTGCCGGCTGGCGTGCCCATCGGGGCGCTGGTGGGCGATTCACACGCCGCACTCTTCGGTCAGGCCGGGTTCGAGCCCGGCTGCGTGAAGGCCACCTACGGCACCGGCAGCTCGCTGATGATGCCCACGCCTCGCCGTCTCGAGGCCGCGGGCGGCCTCGCCTCGACCATCGCCTGGGGCCTCGATGCCATCGTCTACGCCCTCGAGGGCAACATCTACGTGACGGGCGCGGCCGTCCAGTGGGTGGCCGACTTCGCCGGCCTGGCGAACCCGGGCGCCGTGGCCGCGCTGGCTGCGGGCTGTGCGGACAGTGAAGGCGTCTACCTCGTGCCGGCCTTCGTTGGCCTGGGCGCACCGCACTGGGATGACGCCGCGCGCGGCCTCGTGAGCGGGCTGACCCGGGGATCCAGCCTGGCGCAGCTGTCGCGCGCGGCCGTGGAGTCCATCGCGTACCAGGTGCGCGACGTGTTCGACGTCATGCAGGTGGCCAGCGGCGGATCGCTTCGGGTCCTGCTGGCCGACGGCGGCGTCACCCGAAACGCC
Source organism: uncultured Chloroflexia bacterium (assembly GCA_963825995.1). GTDB lineage: Bacteria > Chloroflexota > Limnocylindria > Limnocylindrales > CSP1-4 > JAFMJV01. Next base: position 157,507 of record CAWGVH010000005.1, on the reverse strand, counting down.
CAGCTCATGCAGTTCCAGGCAGACATCCTGGGTGTGCCGGTCATGCGCAACAACACAGCTGAACTCTCGGCCATGGGAGCTGCCTACCTAGCCGGCCTGGCCACCGGCGTGTGGGCCTCCATGGACGAGATCGCCGCCCTGCCACGCTCGGTGGACCGCTTCGAGCCGCAGCTCCCGATCGGAGAGCGCGAACGGCTCTACAGGGGCTGGCAGGAGGCGCTGGCGCGCGCCACCCTGCGGCCCGCCTGACCCGCTCGGGGCGGGCTTATGGCCGGCGCCCGGCTCGTCCGATTCGACCAGCCGGATGACCGCGTCGCGAGCCGCGCTTGGCGTCGTCGCTCAGCCAACCCCGGCCGACCAGAGCAGCCACTTGACGCCCAAACCTGTTCACTGCTACTCTCTCGTTGTTCATGCGAGTCTGAATAGACATTCAGCGTTGGCGTCGAGGGGTCGGCAGGATGGGCAGCGGAGAGTGATGAGGGGAACGTCAGCGGAAGAGGCCATCGAGCTGCGCAAGCTCGCCACGGAGGCCCGCCTGCGCGACCTGCGCATGGTCTACGAGGCTGGCCTGGGCCACATCGGTGGCGAGTTCTCGGCCCTGGACATCCTCACCGTCCTGTACCACGCGGTCCTGCGCATCGATCCGCAGCGGCCGGACTGGCCGGAGCGCGACCGCTTCATCCTCAGCAAGGGCCATGCCGCGGCCGCCCTCTACACGACGCTGGCCGGCGCCGGCTTCATCGAGATGGCTGAGCTGGAGACCTTCCTCGCGCCACTCTCCCGGCTCAACGGGCACCCCGACCGCAAGAAGGTGCCCGGCGTGGAGACCAACACGGGGCCCCTCGGACACGGCTTCCCGGTGGCCGTGGGCTCGGCCCTGGCCGGGCAGCTGGACGGCTCGGAGCGGCGCACCTTCGTCCTCTGCGGCGACGGCGAGCTGCAGGAAGGCTCCATGTGGGAGGCCGCCATGGCGGGGTCCCACTTCGGTCTCGATCGGCTCGTCCTCATCGTCGATCGCAACGGGCTCCAGCAGGGAGACACGACCGAGCACACGATGCGACTCGACCCCCTGGCCGAGCGCTTCCGCGCCTTCGGCTGGGCCGTGCGCGAGGTCGATGGCCACGACCACGCCACGCTGCTGGAGGCCTTCACCGCGCTGCCCTTGGAACCAGGAAGGCCCAGCTGCCTGATCGCGCACACGCACAAGGGCCACGGCGTCTCCTTCATCAGCGACCAGGTCGCCTGGCACCACCACGTGCCCACGGCGGACGAGTACGAGCGCGCCCGGGCAGAGCTGGCGGGGCAGCTCGCGGATGCCGAGGCGCAGCTGGCGACGCTGCGTGCCCGACCGCCCGCGGCCGCGACCCAGGCACAGGCGGTGCAGTCCGCATGACCGTGTTCGAAGGCGCCACGCGCCACGACTGTCGCGATGCCTTCGTCGACACGCTGCTGGACCTCGTGGGCAGCGACCCGCGCGTGGTGGCCGTGGTCAACGACTCACTCGGCTCCACGAAGGTGACCAAGGTCGCGCGGGCCTTTCCTGATCGCGTCATCAACGTGGGCATCGCCGAGCAGGACCTGGTGGGCATCGGCGCCGGTCTCGCCAACGGCGGCAAGATCCCCTTCGTCTGCGCCGCCTCGCCCTTCCTGACGGGGCGCGCCCTCGAGCAGATCAAGGTGGACTGCGCCTACAGCGACGCCAACGTCAAGCTCGTGGGCGTCAGCAGCGGCGTCGCCTACGGCGAGCTGGGGCCCACCCACCACTCCATCGAGGACGTAGCCTGGACCCGGGCCATCGACGGCCTGGTCGTCGTCGTGCCGGCCGACCCGCTCGAGACGAGCCAGGCCATCCGCGCCGCCTACGAGCTCGAGGGTCCCATCTTCGTGCGCACCAGCCGCATGCCGGTGCCGGATGTGCACGGCCCGGACTACCGCTTCCGCATCGGCCGGGCGGCTCTTCTGCGCGAGGGCGATGATGTGGCGCTCATCGCCAACGGCGTCATGGTCAGCCGTGCCCTCGAGGCGGCGGAGCTGCTGGCCGCGGAGGGCATCGAGGCGCGCGTCCTGAACATGGCCACCGCGAGCCCCATCGACCGCGAGGCCATCGTGGCGGCGGCCCGCGAGACGCGCGGCATCGTCACGGCCGAGGAGCACCTCGTGCGTGGCGGCCTCGGCGGCGCCGTGGCCGAGGTCGTCGTCACCGAGCACCCGGTGCCCATGCGTATCCTGGGCTTCCCGGGCTTCGCCCCGACCGGCTCGATCGATCTCCTGCTGGACTGGGCGGGCCTCACGGCTGAGGGCATCGCTCGCGCGGCCCACGAGCTCGTGAGCGCCTGACGTGGCCCGCGTCGACGAGCTCCGGCTGATGACGCGCGTGGCAGGGCTCTACTACGACGACGGCGTCCGCCAGCCGGAGATCGCGCGGCGCCTGCGGCTCTCGCAGCCCAAGGTCTCGCGGCTGCTCAAGCAGGCCCACGAGATGGGCATCGTGCGCATCTCGGTCCGGCCTCCCAGTGGCACCAACCCCGAGCTGGAGCGGGCCATCGAGAGCGACTACGGCCTCCAGCAGGTGGATGTCGTCGACATCTCGCGCGATGACGACGAGGCGGCCGTCCGCGAGCTCGGGGCGGCAGCCGCCTATCACCTCGAGACCACTGTCCGCAGCGGCGACATCATCGGGGTGTCCTCCTGGAGCGCCACGCTGCTGGCCATGGTGGACGCGATGCATCCGGTCAATGGCGTGCACGACACGCAGGTCGTCCAGATCCTGGGCGGGGGCGGCGACCCTGCGGCTGAGGGCCATGCCACACATCTCGTGCGACGCATGGCCCACCTCCTGCACGGCGAGGGCACCTTCCTCCCGGCGCCCAGCAGCGTGGGCTCGAAAGCATCCCGGGATGTGCTCCTGGAAGACCCCTTCGTGCAGCGCGCCATGTCGCTCTTCGATAACCTCGACGTGGCCCTCGTGGGCATCGGCGGACAGGAGCCGTCCGGCCTGCTCACCAGCAGCGGCAACGTGTTCTCGCCCGAGGAGTTGCTGACCGTGCGCGCCGCGGGCGGCATCGGAGACATCGGCCTGCGCTTCCTCTGCGGCGATGGCACGCCCGTGGGCTCCGCCCTGGACGAGCGCGTCATCGGCATCGAGCTCGAGCAGCTGCGGAAGGTGCCCCGCGCCATCGGGGTGGCCGGCGGGCCCGGCAAGACGGTGGCCGTCCGGGCGGCCCTCCTGGGCGGCTGGATCAACTGCCTCATCACCGACCGGTTCACAGGGCAGCGCCTGCTCGAGGCCAGCCCGCGCACCGGCGCGTCCGCCCAGGTCGCGGCTGCGACCTCCCAGCGCCTGGAGACATCGACCCGACTCGCAGGAGTGGTGGTGACATGAAGGGGAAGATCAGTCCAGGTCTCGCCGTTCTTATCGGCGCGCTGGCCGTCTTCGCGGTGCTGGCCGTGCTGTTCGGTTTCACGGCCGTATCCACCGAGCAGCAGGCCGGTCTCAACGTCCAGTTCGACCCTGTCACCTTCGTGGCCGAGTCCTGGGATGAGGTGCAGACCGTCATCACGGAGGAGGCGGTGCCGCTCGCCGACGTGCTCAACCGCATCACGCCCGATGCCAATGGCAAGGCCACGACGGAATCCCTGACCCCGGTGGCCGAGGAGCTGGGACGCATCACATCGGGCAATGCCCACGTCTACCGCGTCAACGCCACGGGCACCGTCACCGACGTCGACACGGAGTCCAGCAAGGGCACCCTGGGCATGACCGTGGATGGCTACGAGGGGCCCATCAGCGTGCGCGTCTACGTGGGCTCGCGCATCCCCAGTGACGAGTCCTCGATCCGCGACGCCACCGGGTTCATCGAATTCGGTGACTTCCGCGAGCAGACCGAGTACGGCAAGGTCGCCGCGGAGATCAACAAGAAGGTCCTCGAGAACCTCGAGGCGGTCGATGTCGAGTCGCTGGTGGGCAAGCCCGTCGCGGTCACCGGTGCGTTCACGCTGCGCACCCAGAACCAGCCCTCGGTCGACGTCAGCCAGGTGTCCCTGGTGCCCATCGCGATCGTTGCCCAATGACGACCGCAGTCGAGCCCCAGCTCGGGGCCGAGCCGCCGGCGATCGCTGACGTGCCCATGCGCGCCGAGCACATCACGAAGGTCTTCCCGGGCACAACCGCCCTCGATGACGTGAGCTTCGACGTCCATCGCCGGGCAGGTCAACGTCCTCGTGGGCGAGAACGGCGCCGGCAAGTCCACGCTCATGAAGATCCTGGCCGGCGTGGAGCAGCCCACCTCGGGCCGCGTCCTCATGGACGGTCAGCCGGTCGAGCTGCCGAGCGTCACGGTGGCGGCCCGGCATGGGGTCGGCATCATCTTCCAGGAGCTCAACCTCTGCGCCAACCTCTCGGTGCTGGACAATCTCTTCCTCGCCCAGGAGCTCGTGCGCGGGGTCGCCATCGACCGGACGGCCGAGCGCCAGAAGGCCCGCGAGCTGATGGCGCGCCTCGAGCAGGATATCGATCCCGACGAGCTCGTCAGCAACCTGCGCATCGGTCAGCAGCAGATCGTGGAGATCGCCAAGGCCCTCACGCACGACGTGCGCGTGCTCATCATGGACGAGCCGACCTCCGCGCTCTCGCAGGCCGAGGTGCAGGGCCTCTTCCGCATCATCCGCGACCTCAAGTCGCGCGGCGTCTCCATCGTCTACATCTCGCACAAGCTGGAGGAGCTGCTCCAGGTCGGCGACCGCATCACGGTCCTGCGCGACGGTCGCGTCGTGGCTCACGCGGAGGCGGCCGACGTGGACGTGCCCTGGATCATCGAGCAGATGGTGGGCCGCTCGGCGGCTTCGCTCTTCTCACGTACCGAGCGCAAGGTAGGCGAAACGCTCCTGCGAGTGGTCGACGTGACCCTGCCGCGCCTGGGTGGCGGCTTCCTGCTCGACCATGTCTCCCTGCAGCTGCACGCCGGCGAGGTCCTGGGCCTCTACGGCCTGATGGGCGCCGGTCGGACCGAGCTCATGGAGGTCCTGGCGGGCGTCCGACCGGAGGCCAGCGGCGAGGTCTGGCTCGCCGAGCGACGCCTGGACGGCGCCAGCGTCGCCGACCGCATCGAGGCCGGCATCGTCCTGGTGCCCGAGGACCGTAAGACGGACGGACTGGTCCCCACGCTCTCCGTCGCGCACAACATGGTCCTCGCCAGCCTGCGGCGCTATCTCAACCGCTTCTTCCTCTCGCGCGGGCGAGAGCGCAGCGCCGTCGAGCAGATGATCGCCGACCTCTCCGTGCGGGTCGCAGGCCCCAACGCCAGCATCGGCTCGCTCTCCGGCGGCAACCAGCAGAAGGTCGTGGTCGCGAAGGGCCTGCTGACGGAGCCCAGGGTGCTGCTCCTCGACGAACCCACCCGCGGCATCGACGTGGGCGCCAAGTCGGAGATCTTCCAGATCATGAGCAGCCTGGCCAGCCAGGGCTACGGCATCCTCTTCGTCTCCTCGGAGCTCAAGGAGGTGCTGGCCATGGCCGACCGCATCCTGGTGCTCTCGAGGGGAGCCGTGGTGGCCGAGTTCGAAGGCGAGCGGGCGACCGAGAACGAGCTCGTCGATGCATCAGCCGTTGGACACGGACCGGCGCGCGCGCCAGACCGGCCGATGACACAGCGAGCAGCGACGACCGAGGTGATCTAGGTGACAGCCAGTGCGCAAACGTTCAAGACCCGCGGCATGACCCGCACCGAGGCCGCCCAGTTCCTGCTGCGCGGCCGCGCCCTCATCGCGCTCGTCGTCCTGGCCGTGTTCTTCACGCTCATGGAGAGCACCTTCCTGACCGGCGCCAACATCGAGATCCTCATCAAGCAGACGGCCCTCAACGCGATCCTGGCCGTGGGCATGACCTTCGTCATCCTGACCGCCGGCATCGACCTGTCGGTCGGCTCGATCGTGGGCCTCACCGGCATCATCGCCGGCCTGCTCATCAACCAGGGCCTCGAGATCGGCCTCCTGAACATCGTCATCTACCCGCACACCTGGATGGTGCTGGTCATCGCCCTGGCCGCCGCCACGCTCATGGGCGCCATCAACGGCTTCATCATCACCCGCTTCAACGTGGCCCCGTTCATCGCCACCCTGGGCATGCTGCTGGTGGCCCGCGGGCTGGCGGGGCTCCTCAACGATGGCAAGACCTTCCCCAACCTCGTGGGCAAGGAGGAGCTCGGCAACACGGGCTTCCGCGAGCTGGGCACTGGCGGCCTCCTGGACCTGGTGCCCTGGGCCATCGTCATCATGGTCCTGTTCGCGGTGGCCGCCTGGTTCGTCACCACGCGAACGCCCTTCGGGCGAGCGGTCTATGCCGTAGGTGGCAACGAGCGCTCCGCCGAGCTCTCCGGCGTGCGCGTCAACCGCACAAAGATGATCGTCTACATGATCAGCGCCTTCTGCGCCGGGACGGTGGGGCTCATCATCGCCTCCCAGCTGGTGGCCGCGCACCCCGCGACCGGCCAGTATTTCGAGCTGTACGCCATCGCCGCCGTGGTCCTGGGCGGCACCTCGCTGGCGGGAGGCCGGGGCACCATCGCAGGCACGCTCATCGGCGCTTTCGTCATCGGCATCCTCAACAACGGCCTGACGCTGATGGGCATCTCTTCCTTCCTGAAGCTGATCATCACCGGCTCGGTCATCGTGCTGGCCCTGATCATCGACCAGATCCAGCAGCGCGCCGAGCGCCGGCTGGCCCTCCAGCAGCAGGCAGCCCAGGTCGGCGCCATCAGCGACTCTCCCACCTCGACATCTCGCGACGACTGAAAGGAGGGACGATCCGCAGACAGGACTGGCGTAGCGGTCGACCTGGGGGCATCGGCATCGTCGATGGACGGCCAGGTCGACGAACGGGATCCAAGCACACCACGGAGGACGGAATGAATCGCAACAAGAGCATGCGTGGCCTGCTGATGGTGGCCGTCGTGGCTGCCGCGATCGGGTCGCAGGCCATGGTGGCCACGGCGCAGGACAAGGGCAACATCTGCGTCATCGTGCCGCCGGTGGAGAACCCCTTCTTCGGCGCCATGCAGACCATCGCCGCCGACAAGGCCGAGGAGCTCGGCTACACCACCACGCGCCTCGTCCACAACGACGACGCCAACACGCAACTCGAGCTCTTCGAGTCCTGCATCGCCGACGGCGCCAAGGCCATCATCCTCGACAACGCGGGTGCTGACGCCACCGTGGCGGCTGTGCAGGCAGCCAAGGACGCCGGCATCGGTAGCTTCCTCGTCGACCGCGAGATCACGTCGGAAGGCGTGGCCGTGGCGCAGATCGTCTCCAACAACTACCAGGGCGCCACGATCCTGGCCGAGGAGTTCGCCTCCCTCATGGGCGAGGAGGGCACCTACATCGAGCTGACCGGCAAGGACACGGACACCAACGCGAGCGTCCGCTCACAGGGCTACCACGAAGTCCTGGACGCTATCGATGGCATGGAGATGGTCGCCCAGCAGACCGCCAACTGGAGCCAGGACGAGGGCTTCACGGTCGCCGAGGCGCTTCTCCAGCAGTACCCCGATGCCAAGGGCATCATCGCCGGCAATGACACGATGGCCCTGGGCGCCCAGGCCGCGGTCGAGGCCGCCGGCAAGCCCGAGATCATCGTCGTCGGCTTCGACGGCAGTGATGACGCCATCATGTCCATCAACGCAGGCGGCCTGAAGGCCACCTCGCTGCAGCCCGTCGCCGAGATGGCGACCCAGGCCGCCGTGCAGGCGGATGCCTATCTCACGGCCGGTGGCACCACCGACCTGCCCGAGAAGCAGTCCATCGACATGGTGCTCATCACGCCGGACAACGCCTGCGACTACTACCAGTTCGCGCCGGTGGAGGCCGGTACCTCGCCCGACTGCCAATAGGCAGCTGACACGACCACGGTGAGCGGAGGGCAGCCGCCGAAGATCCGGTAGTCGCCCATCGCTCAGCGCACGGGCCGCGTGCGCCGATCCATCAGGGTCGGCCGCGCGGCCTTCGTGCGTCGTGAGGGCGGGCGGGTGAGGATGGTAGGGGAGCCTGGATTCGAACCAGGAACCAGTCGGATATAAGCCGACCGCTCTAACCGTTGAGCTACTCCCCCGCCGGAGATGACGGAGCCACCTAGCTGCCTGGCCGATGCTAGCACCCGCGCTGGCGGCAGCCGAGCGCCCGAGCCGCGGGCGGCACGGCTACCCGAGCAGCGGGCGGATGACCTGGAAGATGATGACGAGCGCCAGGTAGACGATGGGGATGCTGGCGAAGAAGCCCAGCACGGCCGACCAGCCGGAGCGGCGCCGCTCCCCTGCCCTGCCGGTGGGCAGCTCCACCCACAGATACGTCAGCAGGCTGCCGCTCACGATGACCACGGCCACGTAGATGACCGGCGCCACGGATGCCCAGGCACCGGGCAACAGGCCCTGGCTGGCCAGCCAGTCCACGAGCAGGAGCACGATGCCGCCGATGCCTGCCACGGCCACGTTGGCGAGCACCGCCCGCACGACGGGCGGCGGGGCGTTGCGTGCCTGCCGCCAGCGGATCTCCATCTCCGAGCGCTGGCGCACCTCGGGATGGTCGGACGGTCCGGGCGGCATGGGCCGCTCGGGATCGCTCAACGGTCGTGGTCCAGCGGTCCGCTGAGGATGGTCAGCGACGGCCTGCGCGGCAGGCTGGCGGGGCTGTGCGCGGCCAGCTCTGCGACGCGCTCGACGAAGCGGTCCAGCTCGTCCTCGCGGTTCCAGGCGCCGACGCTCACGCGGATGACATCGGCATCACTCTCCACGTCGGTGATGGCGAAGGCGCTGCGCGAGAGCTCCTCGGCAGCCTGCTCGGCGTCCCATCCGATGATCCGAAAGGCCAGCAGGCCCGCATGTGCAGCCCGATCGGTGACCAGCTCCACGCCGTGGATGCTGGCGAGGCTCCCGTAGAGCCGCCGCGCCAGGCGCCCGGTCCGTGTCACGGCCCAGGGCAGCTCCACGTACATGAGCAGCCAGCCCACGCTGCGCGCCAGGCCCAGCAGCGGCCCGCGCGCGAACGGCCCAGTCGTTGCCCGCAGGCGCGCTGGCAGGTCATCGCCCAGGGCCGGGGACAGCCAGGCCAGGGCCAGGCCCTCAGGTCCCAGCAGCCAGCGATGCACGTCGCCTACGAGGGCGTCGGCGCCCAACTCGGCGACATCCAACGGCAGGGCCCCCACGCTCAGGCTGATGTCCACGAGGAGCCGCCCTCCGGCCCGATGGGTCGTCGAGGCGACTGGCCCCGGGTCGTGCAGCCGGCCCAGCGGGTCGACGTGCGGCATGGCCACGAGCGCTACGTCGGAGCCAAGGATCTGGGGTGCCACAGAGAGGTGGTCCACCTCCGCGCCGAGCGCCCGAGTCACCGATTCGACGGCCCGCGCGACGGGCTCTGCAAGCCCCTCGACGATGACGACCCGCGTGGGAGTGGCGAGCCCCGTTCGAGCGCCGGGCCCGGGGCGAGCGCCGGCGCCTGGGCGAGTGTCGGCCCTTGCGCGAGTGTCGGGCTGGGGCGGAGACACCCGGGCCCCGAGAAGCTCCAGGGTGATGCCGCGCGCGGCCTCCGCCGCCCCGTGGCTGAGCACGACCTGCTCGAAGGGGGCCCTGATGGTTGCTGCCACGGCGGCACGGGCCTCCCACTCGCGCTGCTCGAGGTCCTCGGCGCGATCTGGTCCCACCCGTCCGATGCGCAGCTCGAGCTCGTCGGACTCGTGAACGGCGGCCAGCGTCTCCGCCGACAGGGGACCGGCCACGTGGGTGGCCAGGTAGATGCCGGCGCCGGTCGCGGTCAGGGCCTCGCGCAGTGTGCGGACACGGTCGGCGTCGTCCGGGCCTCCGCTCATGGCCGGCCCTCGCAGGTCGTGACCAGATATCGCGGACAGGCTGGCAGTGCGGGCATGGCGTCATCATCGCTCATGGCAGACCGCCCGCCGCGGTCAGGACGCCGTAGCGGCCGCCCGCCTGGAGCCGCTCGTGGAGCGCGGCGACCGTGCTCAGGCGGTCGATCTCGGCGGCATCCTTGTCCTCACGCAAGCGCACGATCCGCGGGAAGCGCAGCGCGTAGCCGGAGGCGTGGCGCCCTGAGCGGTGCACCACGTCGAAGGCGATCTCGACGACCACGCGCGGCTCCACGACCCGGTAACGGCCGTGCTGGCTGATGGTGTGAGCCTCGAACCAGCGTGTCATCTCGGCGATCTCAGCGTCCGAGAGGCCCGAGTAGGCCTTGCCGATGGTGACGAGGGCGCCCTCCGGGGCGTCCGGTCGGTCGTCGAGGACGGCGAACGTGTAGTCGGAAAGCACCCCGTGGCGGCGTCCGTGACCGACCTCCACGCCGACGACCACGCAGTCGAGCGTCGTGAGCGCCTTCTTGAGCTTGAGCCAGGCGTAGCCTCGGCGGCCGGGCGCGTAGATGGAATCGGGATCCTTGAGCATGAGCCCCTCGTTGCCGCGGGCCTGGGCCTCGGCGAAGATGCGTGCCAGCTCATCGGCACTGGCGGCGTCCACGAGGGCGGCCAGCCCGAAGCCCGGCGTCCGGTCCAGGCCCAGTGCCTCCAGGCGGACACGCCGCTCACGCAGCGGAAGGCGCAGCAGCGGCTCGACGGGGCTGGCGCCGTCCTCGCCCAGGGCCAACACGTCGAAGGCCACGTAGATGACAGGCACCCGCTCCTGGATGGCCAGCGACGGCGCCTTGCGACCCAGTCGCGACTGCAGCTCGAGGAACGGGAGCGCTGCCCCATCCTGCCAGCCCAGGATCTCGCCATCCAGGATGCCCTCCCAGGGCAGCCTCCTCGGCCGCTCGCACGACCTCCGGGAACTGAGCGGTGACGTCGTTGAGGTCTCGGCTGAAGAGGCGGACCTGGCGGCCCTCCTTGTGGAGTTGGGCGCGGATGCCGTCGTACTTGTCCTCCACCCAGACCGGTGGGTCCATGCGGGCCAGCGCCTCCGCCTCGTCGGCCACCGGCGAGGCCAGCATCGACTTGAGCGGATGGAAGAGCGTGAGGCGCGCGCTCTCGAGCGTGTCGCGGCGGGCGAGCAGGGCCGTCCGCCCGATATCCCCGGTGAGCATGCCGGCCCACTGCACGGCGGCCAGGTCACGCTCGAAGGCAGCCGCGATGGCGGCCTCCAGGTGGCCCTCCCGCAGGCCGATGCGCAGTTCGCCGCCGAGGATGGCCACGAGATAGCGTGCCGTGAGCGGGTCAGCACGCCGCAGCAGCCCGGCCATGACTTCGCGCTTAGCTTCGCTGCCCCGGGCCGCAGCGAGGCCCTGGTAGGCGGCCGCGACCTCGACCAGGGTCAGTGGCGCTTCGTCTGCCGAGGGCCCGTGGCCGGCTTCCGCGAAGAGCTCACCGACGGCCGTGCCCAGGTCGGACGAGCGGTCGTACGCCGTCGTCAGGGCGCCATCATCGGCGCCGGCCACCGCCTCCACGACGGTCGCGATGGCTACCCACCCGAGACCGCTCGTGCGCTGCTCGCGTTCGGCGAAGGGGCGACCTCCCAGGAAGACTGCGGCTATCGCGAGGTCGGCATCTTCCAGCGAGGACAGATATCCCGCCACCAGCCCGACCTTCTCCGACGTCTTGCGCGTGGCGCGCACCTGCTCGGCCGTATCCGCCCAGCGCCGCATGGCACCGCCGCTAAGGCTGCCCGTGCCGCCGTCGTTGCCCGTGCCGCCGTCGCTGCCCATGCCGCCATCGTAGACAGGCTGCCCGTCGCACGAGCGGCGCGCCGCGGGCGGTCAGTGGGGTAGCATCGCTGGCCGATGGTGCTGCCCGACCTGTCCCGCGAAGCCTGGCACCCCCGGACGATCGAGGGGTCGCGCGTCGTCCTGCGACACCACTGTTTCGATGACCTGCCGCACGTCCGACGCTGGTACCGCGACCCTGAGCTGGCGCGACTCACCCGATACTCCGTGCTGCCGATGACCGACGACGAGGTCGACCGCTTCTTCCATGCTCGCCTCATGTCGCCCGAGTCGGTCGCCTATGCCATCGATATCCGTGAGGGCGCCCGCCTCATCGGCTTGACCACGTTCAGCAACCTCGATCCGGACAACGGCTCCGTGCTCTTCCACATCACCATCGGCGAGCCCGATGCCTGGGGCCAGGGCTATGGCACGGAGGCTACCGGGCTCATGCTGCAGCTGGCCTTCGAAGGCATCGGCCTGCACCGCGTGGGCCTCTCCGTCTTCAGCTTCAACGAGCGGGCCATCCGCAGCTACCGGAAGTCGGGCTTCCAGCTGGAGGGACGCGCCCGGGAGGCGATCATGCGCGGGGGAGAACGCTTCGATGAGTTCACGATGAGCGTGCTGGCCCAGGAGTGGCGGGCCCGCCGGGACGGGGCGGCCTCATGAGCAGCATGCGTCGGTCGCGCGCCACGACGCGGAGCGGCAGCGTGTGAGCGACATCGCCGATCGCCGTTTCGAGTATGCCCGGGACAGCCTCGAGCTCACCGACCTGGATCCCGATCCGCTGCGCCAGTTCCACGACTGGCTCATGGACGCGGCCGAGACCGGCCACCTGGAGCCGAATGCCATGACCCTGGCCACGGCCGGCGCCGATGGAGCGCCCTCGGCGCGTATCGTGCTGCTGCGCGGCGTCGACGAACGGGGCTTCGCCTGGTACACGAACCGGGCGTCACCCAAGGGCCAGGACCTGGCGGCCAACCCGAGGGCCGCCCTCGTCTTCTACTGGGAGCGGCTGGAGCGGCAGGTCCGTGTCAGCGGCACCGTCTCGGTCATCCCCGATGACGAGTCGGCTGCCTACTTCGCCGGCCGGCCGCGCAAGAGCCAGCTCGCGGCGTGGGCCTCACCGCAGAGCCAGCCGCTCGACAGCCGCGTGGAGCTCGTCGCGGCCATGGAGCGCTACGCCATCCTCCATCCAGACGAGGTGCCCTTGCCACCGTTCTGGGGTGGCTACCGACTGCTGCCCGAGCGGATCGAGTTCTGGCAGGGTCGACGCAGCCGCTTGCACGACCGATTCGCCTACCTGCCTGAGGAGGCCGGTGGGTCATCCAGTTCGGGATGGCGCATCGTTCGCCTGGCCCCGTAGACCCTGCCCCGCCATCGGTTCCTGGCTGCGCGGTCGGTCCCGGCGCGGCTGCACGCTCCCTGGGGTCCGCAAGAGGACTGCGGACAAGATGCGGGGCGGCCCTGTGTCAGGGACCGAGAAGCGGCGACACCACGCCCTGAAGTTGCTCAGCGCTCTTGAGGCCGAACGGCAGGCCGAGGACCTGGCCGTTCCGGTCGATGACCAGCATGGGCGAGACCGGCGGGTTCAGATACTGAGCGCTGTACAGGTTGCCGAGTGCTCGCGCGACGAGGAGCGGGGCCACCGCGATGTTCCAGTCGTAGCCCAGCGTCTCCGCGTACTTCTTCAGCAGTGCAGCGTCCTCCCCCATATCGGTGTCGAGGCTGATGGACACCAGATCGGTCGGGTTCCCGAGCAGCTCGTGGAGCCGGAGGACCTCGTCGCCCTGTTGCCGGCACGTCGGGCACCACACGGCCATCGTCTCGAGGAGGACGACCTTGCCAGCGAAGTCGTTGATCGTGAAGGGCTGACCGGTCAGGACATCGGTCATCTCCAGGTCGAACCACTCCGGCCGCTCGGGTGACGCGGATGGCCCTGCCGTCGCCATGACGTCGGCCGCGTCAGGGCTGTGCGACGGCGTCGCCGTGACCATGACAGCTGCCACCGGAGGGCTTGCGGATCGAGGGACATCGGAGGTCGTGGACGCTGGCCCACAGCCGACCAGGAAGAGGACCACCATCAGAGTCGCCGCAAGGCATGGCCAGGACCGTCGCCCCTTCGATACGCGCGCCACTCGCGGGCGCCAGCCACGTTGCCGCGCCGCTTCGATCATTCCGCGGTGAGATCGATGGCGTGGCTGACGTAGTTCTTCTGCTGCTCCGACTCCACGCCGGGCAGCGCGAACAATCCTTGGACGTCGGCCGGGACGGCGACGCTGGTCGTCCACTCGGCCGAGTCGTTGGCCAGCGTGATCGGCGTGTCGACCAGGTGCGGAGCCGTGTAGCGACCGTAGAGGATGCCGTCAGAGCCGATGACCGGCGGGTTGCCGATATGGACGTAGGCCTGGTACTTCGTCGGGTTCTCGGTGCGCCAGGTGAACTGGATCTCGTCAGCCGATCCGCTCGCACGTCGACGAGCGTGAGCGCGATCTTGTTGATGGCCTCGATCGGCTCGCCCACCTTGGTAACGACGAGGTCCGTCTCCGTGCCGACGGGATACGCCAGGTCCGCCACGGGCGCGTCGAGGTCGACCTCGAGGGTGCCGCTCTGCGCCGGGTCGGGCCGGTAGAAGTTGAACTCGCCGGTGGTGAACGAGTAGGGGATCCTGAGCGTCGAGCCGGCGGCTTGAGCCGCCCCTTCGCACTCGACGCGGAGCAGCTCGACCTGCGGGATCCGTCCTCGTCCCGCCTGTGAAGCCTCGCATGATGAACCCGGGCGGGATGCTCGTTCCACCGGTCTCGACCACGGCGGTACCACATGGACTGCTGCCGCCGCTGGCATCGACCAGCGAGACGGACCCGCCCTCGGCGATCTCCATCGCGCTCCAGTCGCCGGTGTCGTTGCGGATGGCCAGGTCGACGTGCAGGCCATCCGCTGTCTCCTCGACGTTGGTGGCCACGGCTGTCCAGACACCCTCGGCCTGCTGCAGGCGGCGCGGTCGACTCCTGCTCGGGGATGACGACGTAGTCACAACCGCTCAAGACAGCACTGAGCGCCACAGCAGCGAAGGCCGATCATCCCGCGGGCCATCAAACGCATCACGGAGCTCCGGTCGACTTCGGGCAGGATGGCCGAGATCCGGCTCGTCACCAGCCAGTACTTGGCCGGCGCGTCCGTCCCGCCGTCGACCGCGCCGATGGTCTTGGTCTGGTCCCCGGAGGTGACGGTGACGGAGTAGGTGAAGCACTCACCGCAGGGGAGGTGCCAGGTCGTGTACATGTCGTCGGTGAACCACCCCAGCCCGTCGAGGTTGGCCACGAGCGCGGTCACGACCTCCGGCTCGACCTGGGCCTCGAGCTGCTGCGTGCCGTCGTCGCCGACGACGCGGCCGTCGGGATAGATGCCGAAGAGCTGGTCCACGCAGCTGGGACCGCCGGACTTCTGGAAGACGATGACCGCGCCGTCGGCCTGCATGTCCGCAGCCTCCTTCTCGCGGGACTCGCCCGGCTGGCAGGTCCCCGAGGCTCGCCACGCCGTTCCCGTCCACCGAGCCTTGGGGGGCAGTGGTGAGCGGACCCACGAGGGCGAGGCCGACGACCGCCGCGATCACCACGGCCGCTCCCGCCACGAGCCGGCGGTCTCGCCACCAGTGCCCTGCGCGAACCGCCCGCGCGCGCCGGGCCCGGCTCTCGCGAGCCTGCGCGTGTTGAGCGTGGCGAGCACGCTCTGGACGCCGATGAAGAGGAGCATCAGCAGACCGATGAAGATGCTCGTCCACCAGGAGCTGAGCTGGCCGTTGTAGAGGATCAGCGCCTGGATGAGGGAGAGGATGAGGACGCCGAAGAACGCACCCAGCACGTAGCCCTCTCCGCCGGTCAGGGCAACGCCGCCGATGACGACCGCAGCGATGACCATCAGCTCCATGCCCATCGCATGCGACCCGTGACCAGAACCGACATAGATGCTGTAGACGAGGCCGGCCAGGGCCGAGCAGAACCCGTTGACCATGTAGACCTGCATCTTGGTCCGGTTCACGGGGAGGCCCATCAGGCGCGCGGACTGCTCGTTGCGCCCGCTGTTCCCGCCCATCGCGTACAACGTCCGACCGAAGCGGGTGAGGTGAGCCACGAAGAGGCCGGCCACCAGGACGGCCAGCGCGATGACCACGAGGACCGTGATGTAGCTACCCGTCTTGGCGACTGGGTCGGCCAGTCCCGGGATGAGGACCTTGATGCCGGACAGCGTCTTCCAGGTCGGGTCGTAGATCCGGATCTCGGCATCGCTGATGAGGTAGCACATCCCGCGCGCGAACCACATCCCGGCCAGGGTCGCGATGAAGGGCTGCACCTTCATGTACGTGATGAAGAAGCCCATCACCCCGCCGATGGTGATGCCCATCAGCAGCATCAGCACGATCACGACGGCGGGATCCCAGCCAGCCTCGAGCAGAGCAGCACTGGCAACGGTCGTCAGGGCGATGACGCCGCCGACCGAGAGGTCGATGCCGCCCGAGATGATGACGAGTGCCTGGCCGACCACGGCGATCAGCAGGAACGGCGCCGTGTTGAGGAGGTTGAACAGCGGCTGGGTGTCCCGCATGGCCGGGAAGGACAGGACGCCGAAGACATAGACCAGGCCGAACATGACGATGGTCGCGGCCAGCGGCAGGAACCGCCTGCTGTTCGAGAGCCGGGCGCTCCGTGCCTGCGTCACGCTGTCACGCTCTGCTTGCGAGTCCGCGTCCGGCCGAGGGTCCGGCGGATGACGTCCCGCGCCTGTTCCGAGTAGAGGACGATGACGAACACGACCACGATGGCCTTGACCACGGTGATGGCGCTGGCAGGCACGCCGAGGTGGTACATGGACGTCATCGTGGCCTGGATCACGAGCGCTCCGAGGACGCTGCCCAGCAACGAGAACCGGCCTCCCACGCCAAGGACGGTGCCGCCGATGACCACCGCGAGGATGGCATCGAGCTCGGTGTACAGGCCGATCACGTTGGCGTCGGACGTCCTGATGCTCGAGACGGCGATAAGGCCGGCGATCCCGGCGCAGAGCGCGCAGAACACGTACGCGAACATCTTGATGCGCTTCTCTTTGATACCTGCATAGAGGCTGGCGCGCGAGCTGATGCCGACCGACTCCACGAAGAGTCCGAGGGCGGTCCTGCGCAGGAGCAGCCAGGATCCCAGGAACACCGCCAGGACGACGAAGAGTGAGAAGGGCACGATGATGAAACCGTTCCCGAGGAACGCGAAGGCGTCGTTGAAGATGTTGATCTTGACCGAGTTGGTGCTCAGCTGCGCGATCCCGCGGCCTGCGATCATGAGGATCAGCGTCGCCACCATCGGCTGGATCCGCACGTAGGCCACCAGGACGCCGTTCCAGATCCCGCACGCCAGGGCTGCCAGCATCGCCGCCACGAACACGACCGGCAGCGGCGTGAAGCTGTAGGTCGGATCGCCCACGACTGCGGTGATGTCACCCGAGAGCGTGAACCCGACCTTCCTGGGGTCGATCAGGATGGCTGCCACCGAGGCCGAGATGGCCATGACCGCACCGACCGAGAGGTCCACCCCGCCGGTGGCGATCACGACGGTCATGCCGATCGCGAGCAGGATGATCGGCGCGCTGTTGCGCAGGATGTCGATGAGGCTGCCGTAGAGGTGGCCCTGCCTGATCTCCATGTCGAAGAACCCGGGGATGAAGACGAGGTCGAAGAGGAAGATCAGGCCCAGGACGGCGAGGGGCAGGAGCAACCGGCTGTCGCTCGCAGCGGCCCTGAGCGAGCGGCCAACGGTGCTCACGCGCCCACCCCGGCGATGGCGGTCATGAGCTCCTTCTCGTCGACCTCACCCGTGATCTCGGTCGCCTTGGCCCGGTCGCGGAGGACCACGATGCGATGGCTCGTGCGCAGCACCTCGTCCAGCTCCGACGAGATGAAGACGCACGACTTGCCCTCCGTCGGCGAGGTCGAGCACGAGCTTCTGGATGTCGGCCTTGGTGCCCACGTCGATGCCACGCGTGGGCTCGTCAAGGATGAGCAGCTGCGGGTCCGTGGCCAGCCAGCGCGCGAGGATGACCTTCTGCTGGTTGCCGCCGGAGAGGTTCTTGACGGGCTGGTCTGCCGATGGCGTCGCGATGTGCAACAGCTCGATGAAGCGGTCGGCGATCTCCCCGGCCTCCCGGACGCCCAGGTGCCTGCGCCAGCCGCGGTTGGCCTGCATGGCCAGGATGATGTTCTCGCGCACGCTCAGGTCGGCGACGATGCCCTCGGCCGCGCGGTCCTCGGGCGCGAGCGCGACTCCGCGCTGGATCGATGCGGCGGGCGAGTAGTCGTGCACCTCCGTGCCGTCGATCTCGAGGGCACCGGCATCGGGCCGGTCGAGGCCGAAGATGAGGCGCGCCAGCTCGGTCCGGCCCGATCCCAGCAGGCCGGCAAGTCCCACGACCTCGCCCTTGTGCAGGTCCAGGTCGAACGGCTCGATCGCGCCGCTGAGGCCGAGTCCCGTGGCCCGCAGGAACGCCTCGGCCTTGATGTGCTCACGCGTCGCCATCTTGTGCTCGGCCATGTCATCGAGAGCAGTCAGCGACCGACCGAGCATGAGGGAGACCAACTCGAGTCGCGGAAGGGACGTCGGGTCGTACGTCCCGACCACTTCCCCGTTGCGGAGGATCGTGACCCGGTCGCTCACCTCGTAGACCTGGTCGAGGAAGTGCGTGATGAAGACGATGGCGAGGCCGTCGCTCCTCAGCTTGTTCATGACCTCGAAGAGCTGCGTCGTCTCGCGCACGGTCAGGCTGGAGGTGGGCTCGTCCAGGATGAGGACCCTTGCCGAGGAGATGTCGAGCGCACGGGCGATGGCCGCCATCTGCTGGATCGCGACCGAGTACGTACCCAGTGGACGCGTCACGTCGATGTCGATGTCCAGGCCGGCCAGGATCTCCCTGGCGCGCCTGTTCATCGCCTTCCAGTCGACGGTGACGCCCCAGCGCATGGGGGCCCGGCCGATGAGCACGTTCTCCGCGACCGTGAGGTTGGGGCAGAGGTTGACCTCCTGGTAGACGGTGCTGATGCCCATCTGCTGGGCGTGTTGCGGCGAGTGAACCTCGAACCTCTCTCCCGCGTAGGTGACGACGCCGGCGTCGGGGAGCTCGACGCCGGTGAGGATCTTGATGAGGGTCGACTTGCCTGCGCCGTTCTCCCCGACGACGGCGTGGATCTCGCCCTCGTTGAGGTCGAAGTCCACGTCGGTCAGGGCCTGGACGCCCGGGAAGGCCTTGGCGATGCCGCGCATGGAAAGCAGCGGCGCTTGGTCGGACACGGTCGATGGCCCTCGCGAGAAGTCGAACTAGCGCCGGGACACGGGAAGCGGTGTAGGCCGCTTCCCGTGGTCGACCGGACGCTTAGCCGGCTAGTACTTGCGGGTCGCGAGGATGGCTTCCAGCTCCTCGGCACCCTGGGCGGCGAAGAACTCGCCTTCCTGGGAGGGAACCCACGTGGGCAGCTCCTCGCCGTTCATCGCCGCCAGGGCCGCCTCGTAGACCTGGGGGGCGAGCAGCGGGTTGCACTCGATGAGGGCGTTGATCTTGCCCGGGATGAGGTAGTCGAAGCCGTGGGCGGTCGCGTCGACGCCGATGACCTTGATGTCCTCGCCCGGGACCAGGCCGGCCTCCTCGATGGCCTGGACGGCGCCGATGGCTTCCTCGTCGTTGTGGCCGAAGACGCCTGCGATGTCATCGTGGTTCTTGAGGAAGGCCTCCATGACGGCCTTCGACTCGGCGCACGCCCCAGTTGCCGGTCTGGCTGTCGATGATCTCGATGCCGCACTCGCCCATGGCCTCGCGGAAGCCGGCGGCGCGGTCGATGGCGGCCGACGCGCCGACAGCACCGGTGATCTCCACGATCTTCTTGTTCTCGCTGTCGGCCAGCAGATCGCACATGGCCATGGCGGCCTTCTGGCCCTCGAGGTTGAAGTCGGAGCCGATGTAGGTGGCGTAGAGCGCGGGGTCGGCGTCGATGCGGCGGTCCTCGAGGACGACGATCTTGCCGTTGTCCTTGGCCTCCTGCAGCACCTCGTCATAGCCGGTCACGTCGAGCGCGGCCAGGATGATGACGTCGACCTCCGGGTCCTGGTTGAACTGGTGGAAGGCCGAGACCTGGTTCTCCAGCTTGTTCTGGGCGTCATAGAACTTGAGGTCGATGCCCAGCTGCTCCGCGGTCTCCTGGAAGGACGCCGTGTTGGCCGCCCGCCAGCCGCTCTCCGAGCCGGTCTGGATGAAGCCGACGGTCATGTCCTCATACGTGAGGGGGTCCTGTGCCGCGACGTTGCCGGACCACGCGGCAGCTACCGCGGCCACCGTCAGCAACGCCATCCCGGTGCGAGCGAATGATCTCGTTGTCATTGCCTGGTTTCCTCCCTGAAACGCTCTTGAAGGCTGGCCCCTGAGGGCACCCCCACGATGGCAGTAGGCCGTGGTGGACCCCACTGCCCGAATCCGCCGCCTGCTGCCAGCCTGTGACTCGGTCGACAGGCTGTTCACGACACCATCGGCTCCTCCTCGTGACACGATGCTGCTGTGGCGGTATCCCCGGGTCCTCACGGTGCAGCACCCGCCTCCAACGGGCACCTCGACCGCTCCTGCGGAACTCGGCACCTCCCCTGCGGAAGCGGCGTTCGCCTGACTGAGGCCGAGATCGCCCGAGGATCGAACTTGGACTGGCGTTTCCGTTACCGCTAACGGGAACGCTAACAACCTAGCACCGTCGCGGGTGGGCCGTCAACACCTTGCGCCCTCCGCCGTGTCTCTGGTACCGTGATGTTACCGCTAACGGGAACGCTAACAATAGGGTGCCGGCGGTGACTCCCGTGGGACCGAGCAGGACTGCCCGGCAGCGCGGACTCCGGCGGATCGCACCCTGACCTCGAGCCGTGCAGAGGGTGCCAGCTGGGTCAGTCCGATTCGGCCAGGCCGACGGACCCGCTCGGCTCCGATGGCTCGATGGGAGGGCCGTTCACTGCCGGCTGAGGAGGGCTCATGTCGCGACGAGGGCGTCTGACGATCAGGGAGGTCGCAGAGGCGGCAGGCGTGTCCACGCAGACCGTCTCGCGGGTGCTGAACAACCGCCCAGACGTCGCGCCGGACACGTACGACCGGATCCAGCGCATCATCGACGAGATCGGCTACTCCCCCAACATGCTCGCTCGCGGCCTGACACAGGGCCGCAGCCACGTCCTCGGCGTGGTGGCCTTCGGGCTCGACTACTTCGGACCATCGAGCGTGCTCACGGGCATCGACCAGCAGGCTGCCGAGATGGGCTACGCGATCTCGCTCAACCTCATCCACCGACCCGAGACGGATGACGTCCAGGAGATCCTGAGCAGCCTCTTCGCCCGCCAGGTGGACGGCGTGATCTGGGCCATCCCGCAGGTCGGCAGCAACCTGGACTGGTCGCACCATCGCGCGCAACACCTGCCCGTGCCTGTCGTGCTCGTGGGCGGCATGGCGGGTCAGGCGTCGCTGCCCTCGATCGGCATCGACAACCGGGCCATCGGCCGGCTGGCCACCGAGCACCTGCTGGCCGGCGGCGCCCGACACATCGGCCTGATCACCGGGCCGCTGAGCTGGTGGGAGGCGCGCGAACGAGAGGCGGGCTGGCGCGAGACGATCGGCGTCGAGCGTGTTCGGCGACGCAGCCGGACCGATCTTCGAGGGTGACTGGACGGCGGCCAGCGGCGAGGAGGGTCTCCATCGCCTGCTTGCTGCCTGCCCCACCATGGACGCCGTATTCGCCAGCAACGACCAGATGGCCCTGGGCGTGCTCCACGCCGCCCACACGCTGGGACGCCGCGTTCCCGAGGACCTGTCCGTGGTCGGCGTCGACGACATCCCCGAGGGTTCCCACTTCTGGCCGCCCTTGACGACGGTCCACCAGCCCCTTGGCGATGCTGGGCGTGCTGGCCGTCGAAGGCATCGATGACGCCATCCGGCGCCTCGCACGGCGCCGCAGCTCCCCCGACTGCGCTGGAACCCCGGACGACCCGGCTGCAGCCGAAGCTCATCGTGCGCGAGAGCAGCCGAACCGTGACCTGACAGGCGGCGGCATGCTCGGCGGAGCATCGGACAAGTTCGCGCGACACGCTCAGAGTCGGCTGACGGCCGTGGACGCACTCGTGGTCGCTTTCGGAGCTGGGCTCGCCGCGGCGGCCAGCCCTTGCCTGCTGCCCCTCTACCCGGCCTTCCTGGCCTACCTGACCAGCACCTCCGGGGTGGAGGCCGGCAGCGGCGAGGCCCGTCGCGTCTCAGGCCTGCTTGGCCTTGCGGTGTTGCTGGGCCTGCTCACCTCGATGATGCTCATCGGGATCATCGTCTTCGCCATCGCGGTGCCGATGGGCCGGATCCTCGCCTTCGCCATCCCCTTCATCGACCTGCTGCTGGTCGCGCTCGGCGTGATGCTGCTGGCTGGCAGCAATCCCTTCATGCGGATGCGGACGATCCGAGTGCCGGGCGCCCGCGGGCCGCTGTCCCAGGCGTTCGTCTACGGCATGTGCCTGGGCCCCATCGCCATGCCCTGTGCCGGCCCGTTCCTGGTGGCGCTCCTGGCTGTCTCGGTAGGCGCAGCCGAGACGGTCGGCGCGCTCGCGACCTTCTTCGCCTTCGGCCTCGGCTTCGGACTGCCGCTGGTGCTGCTGTCGCTGCTGACACGCGCCCGGCAGGACAGCACGGTGCGGTTCCTGGCCCGCCATCACCGTCAGATCGAGATCCTCTCTGGCGCGCTGCTCATCGCTGCCGGCCTCTGGGACCTGTCCATGAACTGGGAATCCATCCTGTTCACCTTCAGCGCCTAGCGACGTCGGCGCCTAGCGACGACGAACCTGCGTTCGCATGGCGCCCAGGAAGTCGATACGCACTTCCGCCACATGGATGAGCGCCCGGCCGTCGGTGGGCAGGGCGCTCAGGAGCGTGGCGCGTCGGCGCGGTCAGGCAGTCGCGGTGAGGCTCGGAGGTGACGTCCAGGAGTGCAGGGTGCGGATGTACTGGGCCCGCTCGAAGGCTCCCGGATCACTCACCTTGCCCTGGCTGGCGCTGCCGCGCAGCTGGCCGACCGAGGTGTATTCGTTCTCCACGAGCCACGCCCGCATCTCCGCCTCGACGTCGGCGATCTTACCGGGCCCGTCGCGAAGAAGCGCGGAGGCCATGGCCACCACGTCCGCCCCGACCATGACGGCTTTGATGACGTCCTTGCCGCTGTGGATCCCGGAGGTGGCGGCGATGCCGACCTCAGGGCCCAGCTGCGGACGGAGGATGGCCGTCCAGCGCATGGGCAGGCGCAGCTCCGTGGGATGGCTGAGGCTCACCCGCGGCACGACGGCCAGCTCGTCGAGGTCGATGTCCGGCTGGTAGAAGCGATTGAAGAGCACGAGGCCGTTGGCACCAGCCTCCACGGCTTTGCCGGCGAAGTTGGCGAGAGCCGTGTAGAAGGGGCTCAGCTTGACGGCCAGGGGCAGGTTGACGGCCGCGCGCACAGCGGCGATGAGCTCGAGGTCCTCCTCCTCGATGTCCACCGACGTGCGCGTGCGGTCGACGCTGATGCGGTAAAGGTTGAGCTCGAGGGCATCCGCGCCAGCGTCAGCCATGAGCCGCGCGTAGCGCACCCAGCCGCCCACCGAGTTGGCGTTCAGGCTACCGATGACCGGGATGTGTGCCTTGCCCTTGATACGCTCCAGGGTGCGCAGGTAGCGGTCGCCCTCGCCGATGAAGGTGTCCACCTCCGGGAAGTAGTCGAGCGCCTCGGCGAAGCCCTCCGTGCCGGCTTCGAGCGAGGCCGACAACTCGACCTCTTCGTTCTCGATCTCCTCCTCGAAGAGCGAGGGCATGACGATGGCGCCCGCGCCCGCCGCCTCGAGCTTGGTCGTCATCTCCGGGTCGCGGGTCAGTGGTGATGCGGAGGCGATGATGGGTGATCGCAGCTCCAGCCCCAGGTAACGGGTGCCAAGATCGACGGTCACTGGAGGTCCCCCTTCCCGTTGCTCGCGTCAGCGACCGGACCGTCGACGGGAGCCGCCGCCGGCTCGTGTTCAAGGTGCGGGATGCTGCGCTGGACATCGGCAAGCTGGCTGTAGTAGCGCCAGCGCTCGTTGGCATCGGCCTGGGAGAGCTCAGCCAGCATGGCGGCTCGGTCAGGGTCGGTGCGTTGCAGGATGGCGAAGCGGGTCTCCGCCGCGACGAATTCCTTGATGGGCATCGAGGGTTCCTTGGAGTCCAGCTTGAAGGGCTGGCCCTCGGCCTCGCTGGGCTGGTAGCGGTAGAGCGGCCAGAAGCCGCTCTTGACGGCGTCACGCTGGTGGCTCATGGACGTCGACATGTCGATGCCATGGGCGATGCAGGTGCTGTAGGCGATGATCAGCGAGGGGCCCGGCCACGCCTCTGCTTCGAGGATGGCCTTGTTGGTCTGAGCATCGCTGGCACCGAGGGCGATCTGGGCAACGTAGACGTTGCCGTAAGCCCGGGCGATGGCGCCCAGGTCCTTGCGGCCCGTGCCCTTGCCGGCAGCCGCGAACTTGGCCACCGCGCCGCGCGGTGTGGCCTTGGAGGCCTGGCCGCCCGTGTTCGAGTAGACCTGCGTATCAAGCACCAGGATGTTGACGTCACGTCCGGAGCTCAGAGCCTGGTCGAGACCACCGAAGCCGATGTCGTAGGCCCAGCCGTCACCGCCCATGATCCAGACCCCGGTGCGCACGAGGTCGCCCGAGAGCGACAGCAGGGAGCGGGCCTCCGCGGCCTGCTCTCCGCTCACGCCCTGGAGCATCTGGCGCAGCGTGGCCACCAGCTCCCGCTGGCGGGCGATGGACGCTTCGCTGTCCTGGGGGTTGTCGAGGATCCCGGTCACGAGGTCCGAGCCGACCACGCCGGCCAGCTTCTGCAGGAGTGCGCGAGCCTGGCCGGTCTGAACGTCCAGCGCCAGGCGCATGCCCAGGCCGAACTCGGCGTTGTCCTCGAAGAGCGAGTTGTTCCAGGCAGGACCGCGACCCGAGCCGTTGACAGCCCACGGCGTGGTGGGCAGGTTGCCGCCGTAGATCGACGAGCAGCCCGTGGCGTTGGCGACGAGCATGCGATCGCCGAAGAGCTGGCTGACGAGCTTGACATAGGGCGTCTCGCCGCAGCCGGAGCAGGCACCGGAGAACTCGAAGAGCGGCTCCAGGACCTGCGAGCCCTTGATGGTGTCCCGTGGCAGGAGGCTGCGGTCCAGGTTCGGGATGGAGAGGAAGTGGTCCCAGCGCGTGCGCTCGAGGTCGCGGTGCTCGAGATAGGGCGCCATGTTGATGGCCTTGTGCTTGACCTCGGTCTTGTCCTTGGCCGGGCAGACGTCCACGCAGACGCCGCAGCCGGTGCAGTCGTCCGGGGCCACCTGGATGGTGATGAGGTGCTCCGGCAGCTCGCGTGACTTGAATTCCTTGGACGGGAAGTCGACCGGGAAACGCTCGGCCTCCGCGGCCGGGTAGACCTTCATGCGGATGGCGGCGTGTGGGCAGACGATGGCGCACTTGCCGCAATCGATGCAGATGGCCTCGTCCCAGATGGGGATCTGCTGCGCGATGGCGCGCTTCTCCCACCTGGTGGTGGCTGTCAGGAAGGTGCCGTCCACGGGCATGGCGCTGACCGGCAGCAGGTCGCCCTGGCCGGCCATGATGCGCGCCGTCACGTCCTTCACGAAGTCGGGCGCATCGTCAGGCACCAGTGCCGCCATGATCACGTCATTGCTGACCGGGCGAGCGGGCACCTTGTGGAGGCGCTCCAGCGAGAGATCGATGGCGGCGTAGTTGCGCTGCACCACCTTCTCGCCGCGCTTGCCATACGTCTTCTCGACGAACTGCTTGATGGCAGCGATGGCCTCCGCCTCCGGCAGCACGCCGGAGAGCTTGAAGAAGCAGGGCTGCATGACGGTGTTGATGCGGTTGCCCATGCCCACTTCGTCGGCCACGGCGAAGGCGTCGATGACGTAGAAGTCGATCTCCTTCTCGACGATCTGCAGCTGCACGTTGCCGGGCAGCTGCTCCCAAACCTCGTCAGGGCCGTATGGCGAGTTGAGCAGGAAGGTGGCGCCCGTGCGGGCGCGGTCGAGGACCGGCATCTTGGCCAGCAGCCCGAACTGGTGGCAGGCCACGAAGTCCGCGGCGCCGATCTCGTAGGTGGAGCGGATCTCCTTGGGGCCGAAACGCAGGTGGGAGACGGTCACCGCGCCCGACTTCTTGGAGTCGTACACGAAGTGGCCCTGGCTGAAGAGGTCCGTACCCTCGCCGATGATCTTGACCGAGGCCTTGTTGGCACCCACGGTGCCGTCGGAGCCGAGGCCGAAGAACATGGCCTGCACCTCGCCCTCCGGGCGCGGGTGCACGAAGTCGCGGTCGATGGGGAGGCTCAGGTTGGTGACGTCGTCGAAGATGCCGACCGTGAAGTGGCGCCTCGGCTTGTCCCTGGCAAGCTCGTCGAAGATGGGCTTGACCATCGACGGCGTGAACTCCTTGGAGGAAAGCCCGTAGCGACCGCCGACGATGCGGGGCCGGATGCTGAAGGGAGCCTCGCCGATGTCCATGGCCTCGTCGATGGCGGCCACGGCCTCCAGGTAGAAGGGATCGCCGACGGCGCCCGGCTCCTTGCAGCGGTCGAGCACGGCGATGGAGGTGACGGTGGACGGCAGAGCCGCCACCAGCTCCTGGACCGGGAAGGGCTGGAAGAGCCGGACCTGGACCATGCCGACCTTCTCGCCCCGGGCGACGAGCGTCTCCACGGTCTCCTGCGCGGCGCCGGTGCCGGAGCCCATGATGAGGATGACGCGCTCGGCATCCGGCGCGCCGCTGTAGGTCACCAGGTCGAGGCGACGACCGGTGCGCTCGCCCAACTCGGCCATGACCTCCTTGACGATGCCCGAGACGGCGAGCATGTAGGGGTTGGCTGCCTCACGCGCCTGGAAGAAGACATCCGGGTTCTGGGCCGTGCCTCGTACCACCGGAGACTCCGGCGTCATGCCTCGGCCGCGGAAGGCCAGCACGTCCTCCTCGCGCACCAGCGCACGCAGGTCGTCCTGGTCGAGGACGGCGATCTTGTCCACCTCGTGCGAGGTGCGGAAGCCGTCGAAGAAATGCAGGAACGGGATCCGCGAGCGCAGCGTGGCCACGTGGGCCACCAGCGCCAGGTCATGCGCCTCCTGGACGGAGGCCGCGGCCAGCATCGCCCAGCCCGTCGAGCGGGCCGCCATGACATCGCTGTGATCGCCGAAGATGGAGAGCGCGTGGGTGGCGATGGTGCGTGCCGAGACGTGGATGACCGATGGTGTCAACTCGCCGGCGATCTTGAACATGTTGGGGAGCATGAGCAGCAGGCCCTGTGAAGCCGTGAACGTGCTGCCCAGGGCGCCCTTCTGCAGGGCACCGTGCAGCGCGCCGGCGGCGCCGGCCTCCGACTGCATCTCCACGACATCGGGGACCACGCCCCACAGGTTGGGCTTCTTCGCCGCAGCCCAGTCATCCGCGTGCTCGGCCATCGGCGAGGCCGGCGTGATGGGATAGATCGAGATGACTTCGCTGAGCTGGTATGCGATGCGGGCGGCGGCCTCGTTGCCGTCGAGGCACTCCCATCTCTGGGCCATGTGCCGGGCCTCCTTGCAGTGTTTGCCTTGCGTCACCCGGTCTCATGGGTGGAGTCGGGTCAGGTTGATGCCGCGACCAGAGGGGAGGTCGCGGGAGTCACCCTAGTGTGCGCAACGGCCGACCACGTCGGCAGGGCCAACAGGCCCCCCATGCGGCGGGTGAGCAGTCACGTCGTGACCAGTTCTCAGGATGTGGCCATGCAAGCGCCGCCTGCCGTGTCGAGGCCCTCCGGAGGACCGAGACGCGCCTGAGTGACGACCGGCAGGGAGGGCAGGGCCGATGGAACGCTGCTACCGGGTCCGCGGCGCGCTAGGCTAGCGACTGACGAACCGCCGATGAGCGGCCGACGAGGAGGACACACATGCCAAGATCCCTGTGGCGCGCACTGCTGCTGGCGTGCGTCGCACTCATGCTCACCGTCTTGCCGGCGGTGGCCCAGACCGACGAGCAGGAGCAGCCCGCTGCGACCGACGGCAGCGTCATGGTCGGCATCCAGAACGACGTATCGCTGGCGGCCGGCCAGCAGACCGATGCCGTCTTCGTCGTCGACGGCGCGGCTCGTATCGAAGGATCCGCGAAGGCCGTGGTGGCCATCGATTCGGATGTCACCATCAGCGGAACCGGCGCGTCCGTGGACAGCGTCCTCGCCATCGGCGGCACGCTGGACCTGGCCGATGGAGCGACGGTCAAGGACCTCGCCTACGTGGGCACCACGCCGACGATCGCACCGACGGCGACCGTGACCGGCGAGATCACCAACATCGAGACGGACCTCGCCGACTTCGCCGCCTTCCTGATCGCAGCCCTGGCCTTGATCGCCTTCTTCATCTTCATCGGCTGGCTGCTGGCCGTGCTGATCGCGGCCCTGCTCCTCGTCGCCTTCGGGACGGACCAGGCGCGGCGGGCAGCCGCCAACATCGGCGGAGACGTGCTCAAGACGCTGGTGGTGGGCCTGCTCATGATCATCCTGCCCTGGATCGTCATCGGGCTCCTGGGCATCACCATCGTGGGCATCCCGCTGGCCATCGGCCTGGCCCTCATGTGGGGCTTCATCGCCTTCCTGGGCTACCTCGTGGTGGGCCTCTGGATCGGCGAGCGGGTCCTCTCGCGCAGCCGCACGGCAGCGCGACCCTATGGCGCTGCATTCCTGGGCGTGCTCATCCTGATGCTCCTGAGCTGGATCCCGTTCGTCTCGACGATCGCGCTCTGGTTCGGCCTGGGAGCGGTCACGCTGGCCGGCTGGCGCACCCTGCGCAGTGGCGGCACGCCGCCCCTGATGGCCGGACCCGGCGGCACCTACGGCCAGACCTGGCAAGTGCCTCCCCCCTACGGGCAGCCCGTCTACGGTCAACCGCCCTACGCCCAGCCGCCCTACGCCCAGCCGCCCTATGCCCCGCCTCCACCGCCGCAGGGCCCCTGGCCACCCCAGCAGGGTGGCCCGCCGGCCGGCTGGCCACAGGGCTGACGGCCGGGGCGGCCCTTCAGCCCGCGCGACGTTGGAGGCCTGCGGCGTCGATGATGATGGGCCGCAGGCCCTGCCGGAGGAACCAGGTCTCGCGCACGAGGAGCCGCTCCAGGTCCAGGAGTCGCGCCACCGTGGTGGGCGCCTCCAGCAACGCCTGGCGTGAGGTCAGGTCGACCTGGACGAGCGCCGTCAGCACATAGGAGAGCGCTGTCGGATCTTCTGTGCTTAGTAGACGCCGCGCCGCCGCCATGAGCAACTCGCGACGCTGCTCTGGCGTGAGGTCAGCGGCGCCGCCGGCGGCCATGAACGGGTCGTCGATACCGAAGGGCGGCGATCCGTCCGCCCTGGCCGGTGCCTCTCCGGCGCCGGACGGCCCGCTGGCAGCCTCCCGTCGCTCCAGGTCGGCCCGCTCGAGGTCCGCCCGCTCGGGCTGGCCCAGCGCCTCGCCACCACGCTCGGCCTCGGCCTCGTCCACCTCGATCTCGAACTCGATCTCGATCTCCGGCCCATCGTCATCGCCCAGTGGCTGGAGCAGTCGCAGATACTCGAGGAACCGCTGGCCGACGCGTTCGGCGTGCCGGTGGGCCTCACCGTGCGAGCCCAGCGGTTCGTCGAGGAAGCTCACCCGCCCCACGAGGTATGGCTCCGAGGCGCTGTCGACGGCCTCCAGGTGGAAGCGCTGCTGGCCGACGGTGAGGATGTCGAAGCGGCCGTCGGGGTAGCGGCCAGCGCGTCGGATGGCGGCCACAGTGCCGACCTGCGCGATGGCGCCGCTCAGCGGGCCGACCTCACGCCCGGCGCGGATGAGCACCACGCCGAAGGGTTCATCGCGCTCCAGGCAGCGGTCGACCATCAGACGGTAACGCTCCTCGAAGACGTGGAGCGGCAAGGCCACGCCCGGACAGAGCACCGAGCGCAACGGGAAGAGCGGGATCCGTGTCACGCCACCATCATCCACCCGATCGACATCCCGATCCGGTCGGCTGGCTGACGCGACTCGGGCGAGCGTGGCCCCGATCTGGTCAGCCGAGATCGGACTCCTCGATCAGTGCCCGCAGGCGCCGGCTGATCCGGCCGACTCGGCGGTGCGGAAGCTGCTGCCGCATCCGCATCCGGCGACCGCGTTCGGATTGTTGACCGTGAAGCCGGCGCCCATGAGCGTGTCCACGTAGTCGATCTGCGACCCCTGCAGCAGCGCGGTGGACTGCGGGTCCACGTAGACGTTGATGCCGGAGCTCTGGACCTTGACGTCCTCGGCCGTGGGCTGATCCTCGAGCATCATCCCGTAGCGGTACCCACTGCAGCCGCCGGAGTAGACGTAGACGCGCAGGCCGACGTTTTGGTCCGCCTCTTCGCGGGTCAGCTCCGTGAGCTTCACGACGGCGGCCTCCGTCAGCGTCACGAGGGGTGCGGCCTGCGGGTCGAGAACCGGGATGGGCTGGATGGTTGACTGCTGCGCCTCGATCATCGAGTCGGGACCTCCGGAGTCGTGGGTGGCTGCGATCGCGGGTGGGCCCGCGACCTAAATCCTACGTCGGCGCTAAGGATTAGGCAAGGGCGCCCTGGTTGACATCCGCTGGCAGGCCGGCCCCAGGCGCGGTGGCCGGGCGCACCGGGACGTTCGGCATGCCCTCGCCGTACCCAGAGGTGATGTGGCTGCGGTACGCGGCCGGCCAATGTGCAGCGCATGTCGAGCGTGCGCGCGCGTCGAGTCGTCCTGGCAGCCTTGCTGGCCGCGATCGCCAGCAGCCTGGTCACGGCGCCGGTCGCCATCGCCGGAGCCCCCGCCGAGGGCGAGGGGATCCGCATCGTGCAGGACCCAGAGGTGGCCCTGCCGGAGCGCGACATGGAGGCTGAGTCACTCGGCCTCCGGTTGCTGAACTGCACGCGTACGGGTGGCTGGGTCCGCGTCGACGGCACGTGCAAGGGTCGAGCCACGGGCACGTACTCTCCCTACCTGCGTCCGCTCCGGCTCCACGATGGCATCAGCAGCCTGGTGGCCTTCGGCTGGGCCAGCGAGCTCGTGAAGGCCAAGGTCTGCGGCCACGTCATCCCCGGTCAGCCGGACCTCCAGGTGCGCCTGGCATCCGCCGGCTTCCTCGACGCATCCTTCGGTGAGAACGTGGGCTGCTGGTGGAGTCGATCTGCCGCCACGTGACGTCGTCATCGCGGTCCATCGCCTGATGCAGGCGGAGAAGGCCTATGACGGCGGCCACTGGCGCAACATCAAGAACCCCGGCTACCGGAGCGTGGGCATCGGCGTGGCGACCGCCGCGGGCAGGACGACCGTCGTCTTCGACTTCTACGGCGGCTGAGCCTCGGGCCACCGGGGTCGGCGGCCGGGCTGGTCAGTCGCTGGCTGGTCCGTCGACTGTGAGGTGTTCGACGATCGTGGCGATGCCCTGGCCCACACCGATGCACATGGTCGCCAGGCCGTAGCGTCCACCACGAGCCCGCAGCTCGTGGACGAGCATGGTGGCCAGGCGGGCACCGCTCATGCCCAGCGGATGGCCCAGGGCGATGGCGCCGCCGTTCACATTGACACGCGCAGGGTCCAGCGCGAGCTCGCGAAGGCATGCGACCGACTGGCTGGCGAAGGCCTCGTTGATCTCCACGAGGTCAAGGTCGGCGACCGTGAGCCCCGCCCGCTCGAGGGCTTTCCTCGTGGCGGGCACGGGCCCCATGCCCATGACCGCGGGATCCACCCCGACGACGGCGGAGCTGACGACCCTCGCCAGCGGCTGCAGGCCCAGCGCGCGAGCCCGGCCGGCCTCGACGAGCACGAGCGCGGCTGCCCCGTCGCTGATGCCCGAGGCGTTGCCCGCGGTGACGCTGCCGTCCTCCCGAAAGGCCGGCCGCAGGGCGGCCAGGCCCTCCGCCGTGGTGTCCGCCCGGGGGTGCTCGTCGCGATCGACGACGATGGGCGGAGCGCCCCGCTGGGCGATGGTCACGGGCACCAGCTGATCGTCGAAGCTCCCACTGGCGATGGCCGCGGCGGCACGCTGCTGGCTCAGCAGGGCGAAGGCATCCTGGTCCGCCCGGCTGACCCCCCAGCGCTCGGCCACCAGCTCAGCCGTCTCGCCCAGCGGGACGGCCGGGTACATGGCCTCGAGTCGGGGGTTGACGAAGCGCCAGCCCAGGGTGGAGTCGGCCACCTGGGGTGCACCGCGCTGGAACGCGGAGTCTGCCTTGAGTTGGACGATGGGCGCCCGGGTCATGGATTCCACGCCGCCCGCCACCATGACATCCCCGTCACCGACCATGATGGCGTGGGCGGCACTGTTGACAGCCTGCAGGCCGGAGCCGCAGAGCCGGTTGATGGTCTGGCCGGCCACGTGCACGGGCAGGCCCGCCAGCAGCGCGGCCATGCGGGCCACATTGCGGTTCTCCTCGCCGGCACCGTTGGCATTGCCGAGCACGACGTCGTCGATGAGCGCACGGTCGATCCCGCTGCGCTCGACCGCCGCACCGATCACCAGGGCGGCCAGGTCATCCGGGCGCACCGACCGGAGCACACCACCGTGGCGGCCGATGGGGGTGCGCACGGCGCTCACGATCCAGGCTTCCCGGAGCGGGCGCTGAAGGTCGCGTGTCACGAGGCCGATGCTACCGCGCGCCCGGTCGAAGCGAGACGCAGGGCGGAGGCAGCCGGCGAACGCCGACTCGCCGGCGGCCGAGCCATCAGACGGTCGCCATCTGCCAGAGCAGCTCGGCGACCTGGTACTGCTCGCCTGAGCTGTCGCGGGTCTCCTCGTGCAGGGCTCGCAGGCGCCCGATGAGGGCCCGCAGGCCGAGTCCGTCGACCAGCTCGAAGGGACCCCGCGGGAACCCGGCTACCGCCCGCATGGCCCGGTCGATGGCCGGCGGGGCCGCCATCCCATCCGCCACGGCGCGATAGGCCTCGTTGATGACCGCCAGCTCGAGGCGCTCGATGATGCGCTCTGGGGTGAGCGGTGTCAGCGACGGGCGGGGCGCGGCCAGCTGCGAGATCACATCCGGGACCGCGAGGCCGTCCGCGTGGTAGCGGTAGAAGCCGCGGCCGGTGCTGCGGCCCAGGCGCCCGGAAGCGACCAGGTCGCGCTGCAGCTGCGGCGAGGCGAAGCGCGTGTCGCCCCATGCCTCCACGAGCGCGTCACCCTTCGCCAGGTCCACGTCCAGGCCGATGGTATCGACACCTCGCAGTGGCCCCCAGGCGTACCCGGCCGCCTCCAGCGCCCCATCGATATCCGCGACGCTCCCCTGCCCAGCCTCCAGCATGCGCACGGCTTCGACGACGTACGGCCGGCCGACACGCTCGACGATGGGCGTGGGCTCGTCAGTCATGTCCGGCCTCCGACCAGCGCAGGAACTGCAGCATGGCCTGGTTGAAGAGCGAGGGCCGCTCGGCCACGACGACATGCCCGACGCCCGGCGCGACGAAGAGGCGCGCATCGGGCAGCTGGCGCTGCAGTCGCACCGCCTGCTCCAGCGGGACCCACGGATCGCGGTCGCCGAAGGCGAGCAGGATAGGCGCGCGCGCCTGGAGCAGCTCCTCAGGCCGTGGAGGGCGTTGCGCGAGGATATCGTCGCGGATGGCCCTGAGCAGCTTTCTCCAGGCGCCCTCGCCCTGGACGGGGTCGTGGCGACGTGCCATCCGGGCTGCCCAGGCCGGGTCGTCCCGCTCGAGGCGCTCCGGGTCCAGGAGGCGGCGGGCCACGCTGTTGCGGGGCTCTGGCTCGACACCGACGGCGGCCAGCACGGCTGCACGGACGCGCTCCGGGTGCCGGATGGCGAAGGCCAGGGCGGTGCCGGCGCCCATCGACAGGCCGGCCACGTGGAAGCGCTCGAGCCCGAGGCCATCGGCGAAGGCGACGAGGTCCTCGACCAGCATCCGGTGGCTCCAACCCCGGTCGGTGTCCCAGCGCGTTCCGGCATGGCCTCGGGCATCTGGCAGGTAGAGGGTGAAGTGCTGGCGCAGCAGAGGGCGCTGGGCCGCCCAGTCCTCGGTCGCCGACGAGGTCGCCGCGTGCAACAGGATGAGAGGCGGGCCCTCACCCTCGGTCAGGTAGGCGATGCGGAGGCCATTGGCCGCCAGCTCAGGCATCGGCGGTGCGGGTGCCACGACCGGCGGCGCAGACGGAGCTGCCGGCCGAGCTGGGCACGAGCACGGGCGCGATCACGAGCACGGGCGCGATCACGAGCACGGGCGCGAGCACGAGCAGAGAGATGGACATGGCTGCCACGGATGGTCGCACGTCCGACACGCTACCCTCTCGGGCTCATGAGCAGCCAACATCCCGAGGTCCCCCGGCTCCCACACGAGGAGTCGCGCGTCCGGCGCAGTGCCAAGCGCGCCCGCTATGACCGCGAGACGATCGACACCATCGTGGACGCCGTCCTGATCGCCCACGTCGGCACGGTCCGCGATGGCAAGCCCGTGGTCATCCCGATGCTCTGCCGTCGCGATGGCGACTGGCTGCTGCTGCACGGCTCGCCGGCCGCGGGCACCGTCGTGCGCGGCCGAGACCAGGAGGTCTGCGTGACGCTGACCGTGCTGGACGGCCTCGTCCTGGCCCGGTCGGCCTTCCACCACTCGCTCAACTACCGCTCGGTGGTGGTGCTGGGGAAGGCCGAGGTCGTGCATGACGAAGCCGAGCGAAGACGCGCCCTGGAGGCCCTCATGGAGCGGCTGGTGCCCGGCCGGGGTGCGACGCTGCGCCCGACCACCGACGCCGAGGTGAGGCAGACCGCGGTGCTGCGCGTCTCCCTGATGAAGGCCTCCGCCAAGCTGCGCAGCGGGCCGCCGGCCGATGACGAACCCGACTACGACCTGCCCATCTGGGCCGGCGTGCTGCCCGTGACCACGCGCATCGGAGAGCCGGAGCCGGACCCGCGCCTGGCCGAGGGCACAGCAGTGCCCGAGCACGTGATGGGGATGGCCGGCAAGACCCTCTGAGCCGGCGGGCCGCTGCCGGCCGGCAGGCCTACGCAGGTCGCGGTGACTCACCCGGTGGGTCCGGGTCGGGTGTCGGGAGCGGGTGCGAGAGGACGTCCTGCTGATCGGGGTGGCGCTCCAGCCAGCGGATCACGAACGGGCAGCGAGGGATGACCGCAAGGCCACGCTGACGGGCATCCGCGATGACCCAGGCCACGAGCTGGCCGGAGATGCCCTGGCCCTCGAAGCCCTCCTGGACCTCCGTGTGCAGCAATGCGATCCAGGTCGCAGAGTGCTCGTAGCTCACGAGGGCGGCCAGCGGGCCGTCCTCGGCGAGGCGAGCCTCGTAGCGATTGAGCGCGGCGACGTCATCGACGTGGAGCGCCGGCCGGCCGGCCGGGAGGTGACCCGGCTCGCTCGTGGGACGTTCCTCGCTCATCGACCGGCCTTGAGGTCCTGGAAGAGGCGCACGGACGAGGTGGCCGGGTCGGCATAGAAGGCATCCGCATCGACGGCTATCCGGGCGCGGGCACTGGGCGCGGCGATGACGGGCCGGGACGCCACGAAGCGGCGCACGACCTCGGCATGCGGCTTCTCCGAGCCGTCCGGACGGACCAGGCCGAAGTGCCGCTCATGGAGCTTGGTGTCACAGGGCGGCCGGCCCCAGAGACCGTCGTGGTAGTCAGCGAAGCACCACAGCAGCGCCCCAGCGGCGCCGACCTCCACGAGACGCGATAGCACCTCTGCGAGGTGCTCAGCCAGCGCCTCCTCGGAGAGCATGACCTGGTGCCAGGCCTGACCAAGGGCCTGCCACTCCCAGGTCGTGGTGTCCTGGCCGGGCGGTGCCGTGCAGGCGCCAGACTCCTCCATGACCGCCGGCCGGCCGGACAGCGCAGCCAGGTCGGCGGGGTTCAGGGCGCCACCGCCTGGAGCTCGAAGATGCGTGCCTGGAAGTCCCCACGGGCCTGGGACTCCCACGACCTGTCGTCCAAGAACAGGCCGATGCGCATCAGTTCGTCGCCGCCACGCTCCAGCGAATTGGCGCGCGCCAAGGCGTCGCCGGACTCTGGCCAGACCGCGACCCGGTAGCGTGCCGCGGCATCCAGGCCGCGCAGGCGCAGCAGGCCGGGGCCGGGCACCGCGTGGGAGAGCACGCGATACCAGCCCACCAGGGCCCGCCGGCCATCGTCGGAGGCCGCCATCCAGGCCGTCTCGTTGCCATCGCCCTCGAAGGGGCTGACGAGGCGCAGGAAGCGTCCGCCGTGCAGGAGCTCGCGCCGCTGTTGATACCAGGCGATCTGGCCGCGGACTTGGGCGCCTTCGTCGTCGGTCAGGCAGCGCGGGTCGAGCTCGTAGCCCAGGTTGCCGAAGAACGCCACCGCAGCCCGCATCTCGAGCGAGGTCAGGCGGCCGACCTGGTGATTGGGCACGGCCGAGACGTGCGCACCCATGGCGCTGACCGGGTAGACGAGCGATGTGCCGTACTGGATCCGGAGCCGTTCCACGGCGTCCGTGTCATCGCTCGTCCAGGCCTGCGGTGCGAAGGCCAGCAGGCCCGGGTCGAAGCGCCCACCACCGCCGGCACAGGATTCGAAGAGGACGTCCGGAAAGCGACTGGTCAGGCGCCCGTACAAGTCGTAGACGCCGAGCATCTGGCGGTGGAAGAACTCACCCTGCTGCTGGGGTGGGAGGCTGGCTCCGTAGGGCTCGGTGATGATCCGGTTCATGTCCCACTTCACGTAGGCGATGGGAGCGCAACCCAGGATCTCGCCCACGGCCCGCTCCAGGTGGTCGACGACGCGCGGATTCGAGAGATCAAGGACGTACTGGTTGCGCAGCTCCGAACGCACCCGACCGGGGATGCCCACAGCCCACTCGGGATGCGCCTCGAAGAGGCGGCTGCGGGGATTGACCATCTCCGGCTCGATCCAGATGCCGAACGCCAGACCGAGGTCGTTGATGCGCCGGACGAGGTCGGGCAGACCGGAGGGCAGTTTGCGGGCGTCCACGGTCCAGTCGCCCAGCGACGAGGTGTCATCGTCGCGCTGGCCGAACCAGCCGTCGTCGAGCACGAAGAGCTCCACGCCGAGGTCCACAGCGGCGGCGGCCATCTCCACGAGGCGGTCCTCGTCGAAGTCGAAGTAGACGCCCTCCCAGCTGTTGAGGAGGACGGGTCGGGGGCGGTCTCGCCAGGGACCACGCACGAGGCGCTCGCGGTAGAGCCGGTGATACGCCTCGGAGACGCCGCCCACACCGGCATCGCTCCAGACCAGCACAGCTTCCGGCGCCTGGAAAGCCGCGCCCGGCGCCAGTTGCCAGCGGAATGTCTCGGGATCCAGGCCGATGCGGGCCCGGACCGTATCGAAAGGATCGACCTCGACCTCTGCCAGGAAGTTGCCCGAGTAGATGAGCGAGATCCCGATGGCCTCGCCGCTGGCCTCCGTGGTGGCCGGGCGGCGCAGCAGCAGGAAGGGGTTCTGGTAGTGGCTCGAGGATCCGTGCCGGCTGGCCAGGGCCCGTCGGCCGCGGACGAGGGGCGCGTCGGTGACGTGGCATTCACGGCCCCAGGCACCGGTGAGCTGCGCCAGGTGCCAGTCCGCGTCGGGCAGGTCCAGGCTGCCGCTCATGACCGTCGTGAGCTCGACGGGCTGGCTGCCCTCGTTGACGATGCGCAGGCTGCGAACGATGAGCGGGCGCTCGCCGGTAGATCGTCAGGAGCAGGTGCGCCACGATGCCAGACGGCGCATCCTCGAGGACGACCTCCACGCTGTCCGCCTCCGCCTCGTCCTCGACGTAGGTCGCGGGCAGCCCCTCAGAGCTGAGGCTTGCCCGACAGCAGTCGATGATCGCGGTAGACAAGGTCGAGGATGGCGCTGCCGTCCGCGTGGCGGACCGCCAGTCCGGGGGCCGCGGAGGTCGCCGCGCCCGGTCGTGGGCACCTCGAGGCCGACCGGGATCGAGCACCTGGTTCTGGTGCGCGACGAAGGCCTGGCGGACGAGGTGCCGGTAATCGCGACCGGTGGCCAGCGGCGCACCGAAGTGGAGGTGAGCCAGGGTGCCCGTCTCCAGCACCGCCATGACGTGGCTGATGAAGCCGTTGTGCAGGTGCAGCTGGCGCGCCTCGTGGCGCCACTCGATGGGCATGGCCAGCGATCTCCTTGTGCGATGCGGTGCGACCGGCTACGGTGTGGTCGGCTCGGCCGGTCGAGGGCACGCGCCCTGATGGTACGACGCCCGCGGGCCAGGTTCGTTCACACACTTGTCCAGTCTCGATTACGATACGTGCCGTTTGGCAACGGCCGTGAACATAAGGGGTACCGAACCGTGAAGAAGACCATCGTCGCTGGCGCGCTTGTCCTCAGCCTTTTCGTCGTCGGCTGCAACAACGACAAGGCCACGCCCGCTCCGACCACCGAGGCCCAGGCCGTGGAGTCCATGGCAGCTGAGGCGCAGGATGCGGTCGAGTCCCTCGCGGCCGAGGTCGAGGGTGCCGCGGAGTCCACGGCGGCCGAGGTCGAGGATGCCGCTGAGTCCATGGTGGCCGAGGCCGTCGAGTCGCCGGCGGCCTGACGCCAACGAAGGTCGCACGACCGAAGGCCGCCTGGGTGACCAGGCGGCCTTCTCGATTCTCCGGTGGCCGCTCGCTGGAGCGTCCGCTACAGGGCACGCATGCGGTTGCCGCGCTTCTCGTGGGTGAGTTCCGCGAGGCCCAGGGCCTCGAGGAGCGGCGGAACGTACATGCCGAAGCGCCCGCGGTAGCCTTTGCGCAGCCCGTACCAGCCGCCCACCGGGTTGGCTTCAGAGCGGCCCCAGGCCTCCACGCTGTCGGCGGGCGGGTCCTTGCCTTCGTCGGAGACGCCCAGGTCCATCCAGTCGCCGCGCGCCACGAGCATGGCGTGCAGGTCCTCGATGCAGCGCGCCTGGTACGAGAGCCGGGTCGAGCCGACCTGGCAGACGAGCACGGCCGGTTCCACGGTCTCGTCGCGGTACATCGTGTAGGCCGATGAGCCCGGTGCCGTCACCAGGGCCCAGGGATCGTCGGGGGTTCCGCTGCCGCGCATCGTCATGGCCATCGTCCTCATGAGGGCTGGGGGGTGCCACAGCCTAGCCTCCGACGGCCAGCTTGTGAAGCACCTGGCGTTCCTGGCTCAGCGCCAGTCGGGCTCGTAGGGGAACCGCCCCAGGACCCAGTAGCCCCGGCCCTTGCGTGGACCAGCATCCAGCGTGCCGCCCAGGGTCGCCACCTCGTCGCGCACCGCCAGCAACCCGGCTGTCTCCTGGGATGTGTCGGCGTCCTCGACGCCGACACCGTCATCGGTGATCTCGACCTGGAGCTCGTCGGGCAGGTACCGGACGACGACGTCCGACCGACCCGCGGCGCTGTGATGGAGCGTGCTCAGGAGTGCCTCGTGGACCACCTGGAAGGCGACCGCGTCGAGGTCCGGCGTGAGCGGTAGGGGCTGGCCCTCGACTCGGAGGGCCACGGCCAGCCCGGCCTCGGTGATCTGGACCGCCAGGTAGTCGAGGTCGGCGAGGCCAGGGCGCGGCTCAGGCAAGGGCGTGCCGTCGGGCGAGAGCAGCAGCCCGGTCAGCCGCTGGGTCTCCTCCAGCGCCTCGGTCCCGGCGGCCTCGATGATGGCCAGCGCCCGGCGGGCCTGCGCGGGCTCGCCGTCCAGCGCCCGGCGGGCGCTGCGAGATTGGAGGACGACCGCGCTCATGGAGCGCTCGATGACATCGCGGAGCTCCCGGACGGTGTCATCGCGACCCACCGAATTGGGGACGCCGGCGGCCGTCTCCCAGTCCACGCCTCCGGTGACGCGCTCGTCCCCGCGTCCTGCCCGCAGGCTGCGCATGGCCAGGCCCAGCAGCCAGGCACCGACGAGCACGAACACGGGCAGTGCCAGGTCGCGAGCCTCCAGCCCGGGTCCGGGCGTGCGAAGCACGGCGAGGCCCGCGAGTGCGCCCACACCCAACGCGCCGACCTGGCCGGCTCGGCCGCCCGCCCAGGCGCCCACCGAATAGGCGGCCAACAAGACCCCGGCCAGGAGACTCCAGGAGTCTGCCAGCGCCAGGTGCCCGGCCAGCCCGAGGGCCACGAAGGCCAGGCCCAGGGGCACGAGCGGTAGGCGCGTCCGGATGGATAGCGAGAGGAGGAAGGCCGTCCCGGCAGACAGCACGGCGCCATCGTCGACGCGGAGGCCTGAGATGATCGGCTCGCCGGCGATCGGATGAGAGACGACCGCCGCCTCGATGAGGTACGCCGCCGCGAGCAGGACCGCGACGACCACATCGAGATGGGCCTGGAGGACGCGCATCACGACCACGTCCGCAGGCTACCCCACGAGCGAGACGTCAGCAGCGCGTCAGCGTGCCACCGGAGGGTCGGCGTGCACGTGCGGGTCGCTTGGGCCCTGCCGGGTCGGTGGTGCCACGCGGCGGGTCGGTGGTGCCACCCGGCGGCCCAGCTGAGCTGGTGAGCGAACGTGCGGCCGTCAGGCGCGGGCGCTGCCGTCCCAGTAACGGTTCGCCATCTGCCAGGCGTCCTTGCCGCATTGCGAGCCGAGCACTCGGCCCTTCACGTCGTCGACCGGCGGATGGATCCCGCCGTAGATTCGAGACACGCCAGCCTGGTCGGCGGCATCGTAGTACGTGGCCCACTGGAGCGGGATGTCCGTGGTCGGCCCGGCCTCGAACTCGAGCGCGCCGGCCGGGATGGTCCACGTGCCCACGCCGCCGGGAAAGTACTCGCTGCCCGTGAGCGACGTGAGTACCTCGGCCGCAGCGCGACTGAACGTGGAGTGGCCAGAGACGTAGCCGGGGAAGGCGGGCGTCACGAATGTCGGCCGCTGGTAGGGCACCCACTCCACGGCGCGGATCCAGTCCACGCCGCCGGAAGCATGCTCGGGGTCCTCCGGAGTGCCGGTCCACGTGCGGATGGCGATCTCGCCGAGGTGGTCGGCGAGCTTCGCGTGGCGTTCCCCTGGCGCCGTCGAGTCCTCGGTGATGACTTCCACGAGCCCCGGCTCGAGCGGTAGGCCATCGGGATCGTACGACGGCCCCGTCGGGTCGCTGGACTGGCCCAGTCCGCCCATGTAGCGGATCATCGAGATCGGCCGCACGCCCTGGTAGTAGCCCTTGACACCCCAGGCCTCGATGGCCGCATCGTGAACAGCGCCGTTGAGGGCCAGGTACATCTTGACGTCCCACTCCAGTGCGTCGAGCGGCTCTCCCTGGCCACCGAGGCGACGCTCGAAGCCCGGGGAGTCGGTGACGGTGTTGGCGATGGTGTTCCAGTGGCCAGGCGGCGTCTCCGAGCTGGGGCCGTCGGCCCAGAACTCGGCGAGCGCGCGGGCGAAGTCCGCACGAGCCACGATCTCCGGCGCATACGGTTGACCCGTGGCCGGGTTGACCGCGTGCCCGGTGCCGTCGTTGGTGCCCAGCGGGTTGTCGCCGTTGACCGCCGGTGAGATGTCCATGGTCACGCCATCGCTCGGGTCGAGCACGCTGCTGGCACGGATGACATCCAGGGCGGCGGCCTTGTAGTCGGCGTCGCTGGCGGGATCACCCAGATGCGGTGGCGGACCGGGATCGATGGGTAGGCCGGACTCCGACTCCGGAAGGGCGAACGGTGTGACGTGGCCCCACTGGCTGCCCACGAACTTCTGGGGTCCCTTGGGCAGTGGTTGACCGTTCTGCGCGATGGAGACGTCGAGGGCCAGTGGCTGCCATGCGTTGGGGTCCTTCATGACCGTGCCCGGCAGCTCCACGATGAGGGGTTTGTTGGCAGGCTTGAAGCCTTTGGCGACGTAACCCTTCTGCTCGAGGGAGCCGTCGTGGAGTCCTGCCTCGATGACCGTGGCGGCGATGCGGTTGCCCAGCGCGGCGGGCGAGTCGCCGCGCACGCCCCGGCGGCCCGTCGGGTAGCACAGCGAGGTCATCAGGGCATCGAACTCGGCCAGGCTCTCCGCAGCACCCGCAGACTTCGCGTAGCGGTGGCTAAGGACGCGGTGGGCCGCATAGCTGATGGCTTCCTCGCGTGCCGCCTGGACCTCGGCTGGATCATCGAGACTGACCTTGTCATCGACGAAGACCCCATCGGCGGTAGGGTCGTAGGCCGCCCAGGCGTCCCACATGGCCGCCGAGACGTGGTAGAGGTTGCGGGCATGGACGGTGGGTGCCGGGAAGTCACGCCGGATAGCATCGAGCAGCACCTCGTCCCAGAGGCGCGCCACGGAATGGCTGCCGTCGGCGGTGCGAACGCAGGTCGTCTTGGCCGCTGCCAGGCTGGTGGATGCCACCGAGGCCACGAGGCTCGTGGCCAGGGTAAGCACAACGAGAAGCGAGGCCCCCAGGCGGCGGTGGTCGATGGCCGTGGACATGCGAAGCTCCTCCATCACGCGCGGTCCCGAATGGTGGCAGATGGTACTCCGGGCTCCGCCGCTTGGCGATGGCGCCGGTAGACTGGGCGCATCGTGGAGCGAACCCTGCAGGCACTCACGGCGGCCGTCATGTCTGCCTTGCTGCTCCTGCCGGCTGCGGCGCTGGCTGCCAAGCCCTCGCCGGGTACGCCGAAGGTGCCCAGCTTCATCGAGGAGACCGCGACCGCGGGCCTCGATCACCGCTATGACGGGGAGTACCAGTTCTTCACCGGCGGCGGGGTGGCCGTGCTTGACTGCGATGACGACGCTCGCCCGGATCTCTTCATCGCCGGCGGCGCCGAGCCCGCCGCCCTGTTCCGGAACGAGAGCCCGGTCGGTGGAGCCCTAGCCTTTGAAAGGGTCGCGGCCGAGACGACCGACCTGTCGGATGTCACCGGCGCCTTCCCGATCGACATCGACAGCGACGACATCGTCGACCTCGCGGTGCTGCGGCGCGGCGAGAACGTGCTGCTGCGGGGCCTCGGTGGCTGCGCCTTCGAGCGGGCCAACGAGGCCTGGGGGTTCGAAGGCGGTGACGGCTGGACGGTCTCCTTCAGCGCCAAGTGGGATCCGGATGCAGCGTTGCCGACGCTCGCCGTGGGTGACTACCTGACCATCGTCGAGTATCCGGAGGTGCCCGACTGCGCCGGCGTGGCCGTCCACCGCCCGGCCGCGGACGGCAGCGGCTACGGCACACCGGAGGCGCTCTTGCCCGGCTTCTGCCCGCTTTCGGTGCTCTTCAGCGACTGGGACCGCTCGGGACGGCGCGACCTTCGCGTCACCAACGACCGCCAGTACTACCCGCCGACAGAGGGCCAGGACCAACTCTGGCGCGTCGAACCGGGTCAGGCGCCGGATGCCTGGACGCGCGAGGAAGGTTGGCAGTCGCTGCAGCTCGAAGGCATGGGCATCGCCAGCGACGACATCACGGGTGACGGCTATCCCGAGTACTACCTCTCGAGCATGGCCGACAACAAGCTCATGACACTGGCCGACGGGCCGGCGCGCCCGGACTTCCACAACATCGCGCTGCACAGCGGCGTCGGCGCGGCCCAGCCCTCTGCGGGCGGTGAGCACCTGCCCTCCACGTCCTGGCACGCCGAGTTCGACGACGTCAACAACGACGGGTGGCTGGACCTCTACGTGGCCAAGGGCAACGTCGAAGCCATGCCCGACCATGCCATGAAGGACCCCAGCGAGCTCTTCCTGGGCCGCCCGAACGGCACCTTCATGCCAGCCGCCAAGGCCGCCGGCATCCTGCACTTCGACCGCACGCGGGGCGCCGCCCTCGCCGATCTCAACCTGGATGGCCTGCTCGACCTCGTGGAGGTCAACCGACGGGAGCCGGTCCGCCTCTGGCGCAACGTGGGCACCGGAGCGGCATCGAGGCCGCAGGCGATGGGTCACTGGCTGGCCGTGGAGCTGGCCCAGCCGGCGCCGAACGCGGATGCCATCGGCGCCTGGATCGAGGTCGACCGGGGCGGCCAGACGGCGAGCCGGGAGGTGACCGTCGGCGGCGGCCATGCCGGCGGCCAGCTGGGCCCCGTCCACTTCGGCCTCGGCTCGGCGGACGAAGCCCGGGTCCGCGTCACCTGGCCGGACGGCGAGGTCGGCGACTGGATCGACGTCGCGGCCGACCAGCGACTTCGCATCGAGCGGGGCAGCGACCAGCCGGTGGTGCTGCCCGACCCGGAGGGATGACCATGAAGAGGGCACGCCTGCAGACCATCGAGCTACCCGACTTCGGCATGCCCAGTGCCATGCCGGTCCTGCCGGACGAGCTCTACGCGGCGCGCCTTGAGCGTGCGCGCGCGCGCTTTGCCGAACGAGGCTACGACGTCCTCGTCGTGTACGCGGATCGCGAGCACAGCGCCAACCTCAGTCACCTGACGGGCTTCGATCCGCGCTTCGAGGAGGCGGTGCTCATCCTGGGATCCGCGGGCGAGCCGCTCCTCCTGGTCGGCAACGAGTGCCAGGGCCTGGCCAAGGCGGCACCGCTTCCGATGCGGGTCGAGCTCTTCGAGGACCTCAGCCTGCCAGGACAGCCTCGCGACCGCTCGCGAGCGCTGGCAGACATCCTCGTTTCGGAGGGCATCGGGCGCGGGGCCCGTGTCGGGGTCGCGGGCTGGAAGCCGTTCGCAGACCGTAGCTGGCTGGAGGTGCCCTCCTACCTGGCCGATGTC
This sequence comes from uncultured Chloroflexia bacterium, assembly GCA_963825995.1. GTDB lineage: Bacteria > Chloroflexota > Limnocylindria > Limnocylindrales > CSP1-4 > JAFMJV01. The sequence continues at coordinate 113,183 of CAWGVH010000005.1, read as the reverse complement.
CTCCGCGCGGCTGTCGGTCCCGGCGGCCTCGTTGAGAACGCCAACGACCTGTTCGTGGACGCCTCGAGTGGGCTGCGGGCCGTCAACGAGGTCGAGCAGCTGGCCGCCTTCGAGTACGCCGCCTGCCAGACCTCGGAGGGGGTGAAGCGCATCATCCGCGGCCTACGGCCGGGCATGACCGAGCACGAGGCCGCGCGCCTCGCCGGCTGGAGCGGCGACCCACTCTCGTGTCACTTCATGCTGTCCAGCGGTCCACGTGCCTCGCTGGGTATGCTGAGCCCGGGCGACCGGGTCATCGAGCACGGCGACCGCTTCACGACCGCCTTCGGCATCTGGGGCGCTCTCGATTGCCGGGCCGGCTTCGCGGTCGAGGATGCGGCGGAGCTGCCGGCCGGCATCGCCGATTACGTGGAGCGGCTCGTGGCGCCCTACTTCCTGGCCATCGCCGAGTGGCTGGAGGCCCTCCACGTGGGCCAGACCGGCGGGGCGCTGCAGGCCATCGTCGACCGCCACCTCGGCGACCCCTTCTTCGGCATCTTCCTCAACCCGGGCCACCTCCTCGGCCTCGACGAATGGGTCAACTCGCCCGTCGCACGCGGGTCCACCATCGAGCTGCGTTCCGGCATGGCCCTCCAGGTGGACGTCATACCGGCCACGGGCACGGACTACTTCACATCGAACATCGAGGGCGGCCTGGCCATCGCGGATGCGGCCCTCCGGGCTGATTTCGTGGCCCGTTTCCCTGAGGCATGGGGCCGTATCGAGGCGCGCCGCCGCTTCATGCACGAGGCCCTGGGCATCGACCTGCACGCGGACGTCCTGCCCTTCTCCAACCTGCCCGCCTTCCTGCCGCCCTTCCTGCTGCGGCCTGATCGCGCCATGACGGTGCATGTCAGCTGAAGCCATATCGGACATCGCTTGACAACGGGGCCACCGGGGTGCGGTAATCTCGTTTCGGAGGACCCAAGCGCCCCGGCCCCGGGGCGAGGTGTTCCCATGGAGGTGGGGGTGTTTCCCCATCCCACACAAGGAGGAGGACCGCGCATGCGGGATCTGAAGAAGGGCACGACTGCCCTGTTGACGCTGACCGTCGTTGGCGCAGGCATGCTGGCCAACGCGGGCGTCGTCGCCGCCCAGGATGACGAGCTCATCGTGGGTGTCTCGTGGAACAACTTCCAGGAAGAGCGCTGGGCGCGAGACGACGAGCCGGCGATCAAGGCAGCCCTCGACGCGGCCGGTGCGTCATACATCTCGACCGACGCAGCATCCGACGCTGCGCAGCAGCTGGCAGACGTCGAGCAGCTCATCACCCAGGGCGCCGACGCGCTCATCATCCTGGCCCAGGACGGCACCGCCATCCTGCCGGCAGTCCAGAGCGCACTCGACCAGGGTATCCCGGTCGTGGCCTATGACCGCCTCATCGAGGATCCGGGCGCCCTGTACATCACCTTCGACAACATCGGCGTTGGCCGCCTCCAGGCGGAGACCATCTTCGGGCTCGTCCCGGCCGGCAACTACGCCATCATCAAGGGCAACCAGGCCGATGCCAACGCGGACTTCCTCCGCGCCGGCATGGAGGAGGTCATCGGTGACGCCGTCAAGGCCGGCGACATCGTCATCCAGTGCGAGACCTACACGGACAACTGGGATCCCGCCAATGCCCAGGCCGAGATGGAGCAGTGCCTGACCTCGACGAACAACGAGATCGACGCTGTCCTCGCGGAGAACGACGGCATGGCTGGCGGCGTGGTCGCGGCGCTTGACGCGCAGGGCCTCGCGGGCATCGTGCCGGTGTCCGGGCAGGACGGCGACAAGGCCGCCCTGAACCGGGTCGCCCTGGGCACGCAGGCCGTCTCCGTTTGGAAGGACGCCCGAGAGCTGGGCAAGGCAGCCGGTGAGGCCGCCGTCGCCCTCGCGGGTGGGGCAGCCCTGGCGGACGTCGCCGGGCACCGTGCAGTTCACGACACCCGGTGCCAATGACATGACCTCGATCTTCCTGACGCCGACCCCGGTGACCCAGGACAACCTCCAGGTCGTCGTCGACGGCAACGTCATCAGCCAGGACGAGCTCTGCCAGGGCGTCGAGGCTGGCGCTGTGGCAGCCTGCCCGTAAGCGACGTCGATACACCAACGACGTGAACCTGCGCCCCGAGCCACGGCCCAGAGCCGTGGCCCGGGGCGCTGACCTATCCGGCTTCAGCCAGGGGTCTGAACGATGACCGAACCCGCAGTCGCTGCACCCAGCTCCTCGACCACCAGTCGCGGCAGCCTGATGGGGTTGCTGCGGACCCTGGAGATCGACACCCGGCTGCTCGGCATGATCATCGCCCTGGCAGTCATCTGGGTCGGCTTCGACCTGGCTTCTGGCGGATTGTTCCTCTCGTCGCGCAACCTCTGGAACCTGTCCGTCCAGACCTCGGCCGTGGCCATCATGGCCACGGGCATGGTCCTCATCATCGTCTCGCGCAACATCGACCTGTCCGTCGGGTCCATCGCCGGCGTGGTTGGCATGTCCATCGCCCTCTTCCAGGTTCGCATCATCCCGGACACGCTCGGCCTCGGTCTCGAGCAGCCCTACACCTGGATCCTGGCGGTCGCCCTCGGCCTCCTGCTGGGGGGAGCCATCGGCGCACTCCAGGGAACGCTCGTGGCGTACGTTGGGATCCCTTCCTTCATCGTCACGCTCGGCGGTCTGCTCGTCTGGCGCAGCGTGACCTTCCAGCTGGCGGCCGGGCAGACCATCGCCCCGCTCGACACCACCTTCCAGCTCCTGGGCGGGGGGCCCAAGGGCTCTGTCGGCGAGACTCTCAGCTGGATCATCGGCATCGCTGCCTGCGTCGGCATCGTCTACGCCATGATCACGGGCCGGCGCCGGCGCCAGGCCTACGGCTTCCCGGTCCGCCCCATGTGGGCCGCCATCGGCCTCATGGTCGTGGGTTGCGCCTTCGTCCTCGGAGCCGTGGCCATCGCCAACAGCTATGCCTGGCCGGAGCGGCTCGCCGCCCAGTTCGCGGCCGAGAACGGCATCACGATCCCCGAGGGCGGGCTGATCATCCCGACCGGCATCGCCAATCCGGCGCTCATCATGGTCGGTGTGGCCATGCTCATGACCGTCCTCGCCACACGCCGTCGCTTCGGGCGCTACGTCTACGCCATCGGTGGCAACCCGGAGGCCGCGGAGCTGTCCGGTATCAACACGCGGCGCACGATCATGTGGACGTTCGTCATCATGGGCGTGCTGGCCGCCGTGAGCGCCATCATCCTGACGGCCCGCCAGAACTCCGCCACCAACGGCCTGGGCACCGGCGCGGAGCTGCAGGTCATCGCGGCCGCCGTCATCGGCGGCACGTCGTTCGCGGGCGGCATCGGCACCATCACCGGAGCCGTGCTCGGCGCCCTCGTCATGCAGTCGCTGGTGTCCGGGATGCAGCTGCTGCGCTACTCCAATGCCGAGGTCGACATCGTCGTCGGCATCGTGCTGGTCGTCGCTGTGGGCATCGACACGATCGTGCGGAGGCGTTCGCATGGCTGAAGCACCTGGGACCACCGAGCCGCGCGGGCCGCTCGTCGAGATGCGCGACATCCGCGTCTCGTTCGGTGGCGTCCATGCCGTGGACCACGTGACCGTGGATCTCTTCGCCGGTGAGGTCGTGGGCTTGGTGGGCGGGAACGGCGCCGGCAAGTCCACACTCATGAAGGCACTCTCCGGGGCGCACCCGCCGGACGCCGGCGAGATCTACGTGAACGGGGAGCTGGCCCACATCGGCAACCCGCGCGAAGCGAAGACGTATGGCATCGAGACCATCTACCAGACCCTGGCCCTGGCCGACAACGTGGATGCCGCCGCCAACATCTTCCTTGGGCGAGAGACCGTGACCCGGCTGGGCTCGCTGAACGACGCCGCCATGGAGTCGGCGACGAGAGAGGTCATGGGCCGACTCAACCCTCGCTTCAAGAACTTCAAGTCGCCCGTGAAGTCGCTCTCCGGTGGCCAGCGCCAATCGGTGGCCATCGCCCGGGCCGTCCACTTCAACGCCAAGATCCTCATCATGGACGAGCCCACGGCCGCCCTCGGCCCGGCGGAGACGGCGCAGGTCCGTGACCTGGTCCTTCAGTTGAAGAGTGAGGGCATCGGCATCTTCCTCATCAGCCACGACATCCACGACGTCTTCGACTTGTCGGACCGCATCAGCGTCATGCTCCAGGGCAAGCTCGTGGGCACCGTCAACAAGGAGGCGGTCACCAAGGACGACGTGCTGGGCATGATCATCCTGGGCAAGTCCCCGGAGAGCCTGGCCGAACGGGAGCGCGCCGCGCTGCATTGACCTCTCTGGGCCGACCCGCCTCGCGCCCGGTGCGCGGGTCGTCCTCCGTTGTCCGGGCTCCTCAGCGCTCGCGCCGCGAGGCGATCCAGGCGCCCACCAGGACCAGGGCCACACCCGCCAGCGCTATCGGCGCCACCGATTCGCCCAGGACGACCACCCCCAACACGACGGCCACGAGCGGCAGGAAGTAGATGGCGATCGACGCCCGCGGCGCGCCCACGCGCCCGGCCAAGGTGGCCATGAGCACGATGGCCAGGCCGGTGCCGAGGACGCCCAGCGGGATCATGGCCAGGGCCGACTCCCACGTCCAGGTGGATTCGCCGAGCTGCCAGAGACCGAAGGGCAGTACCAGCAGGAGGGCCACCATCTGGGCACGCAGGACCACGGGAGCCGCGCCGTACTTCTGTTGGAGCGGCACGGCCAGGTTCGTGGCCAGCCCGTAGAAGGTGACGGCGAAGAGGGCCACCAGGGCGCCCAGCGCGGTGTCGGCGCTGGCCTGCAGCTCGGGCAGGAAGACCAGCACGATGCCCAGGAAGCCGATGCCGATGCCGAGCATCTGGCGCCAACCGGGCAGCCGGCGGAGCAGGTAAGCCGACCAAGCGGCCGCGAAGATGGGCATGGCCCCATTGATCATGCCGGCCACGCTGGAGTCGATCCACTGCTGGGCGATGGGGAAGAGCGTGAGGGGGATGGCCATCCAGACGGTGCCGAGCAGGGCGATGCGGCCCCAGTCCTCGCGGTCCACCGGTGTGCGTGCACGGGCCAAGAGCGCCAGCGTGACCGTGCCCAGGCCGATGCGCGCCAGCGTCACGACACCCGGCGCGAAGGACCGCAGACCGATCTCCATGAACAGGAAGGACGAGCCCCAGATGAGGGCGATGAGCGCGAGGATGCCCCAGTCCTCCAGCGTGTAGGCATGCACGCTGGAGCCGTGCGCGGTGGCAGGCAGGGCGGAACGCGTCCGCCTCAACGACGAGACCATCGGCGCATCGTAGCGGCTAGGCTGCTCACCGTGGGGATCACGGGCCGAAGCACGGCCGACGGCCCACGCGGGGGGGAGCCACCATGGACACCTGGAAGTTCTACGCCATCACGCATGCCGACCACATCGCCCTCAACCCCACGTCCCCAGCTCGGCTCGACGAGCTCATCGGCCTACTGGACCTGCCCCCGGCAGCGCGCGTGCTCGACATCGGCTGTGGCACCGGGGAGTTGCTGGTAAGGCTCGCCGAGGCCAGTGGCAGGTCCGGCGAGGGTGCGGCCAGCTCAGGATGGCGGGGCGTGGGCGTGGACGCCTCGCCGCAGTTCCTGGCACGCGCGCGCGAGTCCATGGCACGTCGCGTCCCGACGTCTGCCATCGAGCTGCTCGAGATGGACGGCGCGGCGTACGAACCTGAGGCAGGGTCCTTCGACCTGGCCTGCTGCCTTGGCGCCAGCTGGGTCTTCGGCGGCCACCGTGGGACGCTCCGCGCTTTGGCGGCCGCCGTCGGGCCGAGCGGACTGATCCTTGTTGGCGAGCCGTTCTGGCGGCACGAGCCGGCCGCTGAGTACCTGGCCTCGTCAGGCCTGGACCGCGATGAGTTCGCAAGCCACGCGGAGAACGTCGCCATCGGCGAGTCCGAGGCGCTCGTGCCGCTCCTGGCGTGGGTCAGCAGTGACGAGGACTGGGACCGCTACGAGACGCTCCAGTGGCTCGCCGCGGCCCGGTATGCGGCGGCCAAACCGGACGATCCGGACGTTCCGGAGTTGCTCGATCGTGTGGCGCGTGCCCGGCATGAGTACCTGACGTGGGGTCGAGAGACCCTCGGCTGGGCGCTCTACCTATTCGGGAAGCCAGCGGCGGGCCCACTCTGAGCTGACAGCGACCGAGGGTCGCGGGGGTGTCCAGAGCTGTGACCCGCGATACCGGCCGTCCCCGGATTCGGTAGCCTGTCGGCTCAAGCCCATGAGCCGGCTGACTCGAGTGCTCGCCGTTCGCCCTGGGGAGGGTCGAGCGGTCGTGCTCGTCGCAGGCGCCTTCGCCATCGTGGACGCCGGCCGGGGACTCGGCGAGGTCGGCGTCGACACCCTCGTCCTGACGCGGTTCGGCGGGCAGATCCTGCCCACCCTGTTCGTCGGTCTCGGGATCGTGGGCCTGGTGGTAACGCTGGGCTACGGCTCGGCCCTGACGCGGTTCGGGGGTGGCCGCTTCTTCGCGGCCATCCTGTCCGTGCTTGCCGGGGTCCTCGCCATGGAGTGGCTGCTGGCGCTCTCCGGCATCGACGCCATCATCCCCCTGGTCTGGGTCAGCGTGTACGCGGCCGGGTCGTTGCTGCTGACCGCGATGTGGACGGTCGGCGGCCTCACCTTCGATGCCCGCCAGGCCCGTCGCCTCTTCCCGCTGCTGACGAGCGCGGCGGTCGTGGGCAGCCTGGCCGGCTTCCTGCTGGCGATCGGGCTCCAACGCCTCGTGGGCGCCGGGTCGCTGGTGGCGGTCGAGGCCCTGCTCCTGCTCATCGCGGCGGCCCTCCTGTGGGCCCTGGGCGACCGGGTGCGGCATCGCCGTCCCGCTCCGGGTGAGCCGTCGGGGATGCGGGGCGGGCTCACGAGGGGCGCCTCCTACGTGGTCGCCTCACCGCTCATGCGCCTGGTCGCCGTAGCCTACGTCCTGCTCGCCGTGCTCCTGTTCAGTCTCACCTACCCGTTCCTGACGGCGATGCGTGCCGCCTTCCCCGACGAGTCCGAGCTGCTGCCCATGCTGGCCGTCATCTCGGCCGCGGTGACCGTGGCCTCCTTCCTGGCGGGCACCCTGCTGGCGAACCGGCTCTTCGTGCGATTCGGGGTCGCCACGGTGGCCCTCGCCCTGCCGCTCGTGTACCTGGCCGGGTTCGGGTTGTGGCTCGTCCGCTTCGCGACCGCGACGGCCATCGCGGTGCGCGTGGCGCAGCAGGTCACCCAGCGAGGCGTCTCCAACGCCGCCTGGAGCGCCCTCTTCAACGTGGTCCCCTCCCGGCTGCGCGGCCAGGTGCTGGCCTTCATGGACGGGGTCCCCGGACAGCTCGGCACGATGCTCTCGGGCGTCCTCCTCATCCTGGCGAGCAGCCTCGCGCTGGAGCAGGTGTTCGTCCTGGGCCTGATCACGGCGCTTGCGTGCCTGGGGGTGGGCGTGCTCATCCGTCGCACCTACGCGAGCAGCCTGGTGGCGACGCTGCGCGAGGGACAGGCCGAGCAGGTCCTCGAAGGGGGCCCTGGGCTGCGCGCGATGGCCAGCGATCCCCGCGTCGTGGCTGAGCTTCGCGAGGAGACGCGCTCGCCCGACGCTCGGCGGCGCCTCCTGGCCACGAATCTGCTGACCCGCCTCGAATCCCAGGAGGCCCTGACCGACCTTCAGCTCCTGTGCACGGACGACGATTCCCGGGTGCGGCGCGCAGCCATCGAGGGCTTGGCCCGGCTCGATCCACGGGGTGCCGGGCCGTGGATCAGGACCGCTGCCGGCGATCCCGATGCCGTGGTCCGCGCGACCGCTGTCGCGGCACTCGCCTCAACGGCCGGCAGTGGCGGCCCCGACCCGTCCCTCGTCGAGACACTGCGGCTCGACCCCGACCCGGCTGTCCGGGCCGAGCTCGCGGTCGTGCTTGCGAAGGCCGGTCGACCCGAGGAGGCGGAGGTGGTGGTCCAGCTGATGCTCTCGGCGGATGACCCCCTCGAACGGGCGGCAGCCCTCACCGCGCTGGCGCGCCTGCCTCGTGCCTTGGAGGCCCCGCAGCTCCGATCCTGCCTCGAGGACCCGGCGCCCATCGTGCGCGCCGCCGCGCTCCGCACCTGGGCCGCCCGCGACGAGGACGTCCTGGACGTCTGTATCGAGGCCCTCGACGATCCGGCGCGCGAGGTGCGCCTCGCGGCGGCCGCGGTCCTGCGTGACCGACCCGACGCCGGCCAGCCGCTGGAGCGCGTCATCCTGCATAGCACGGAGCGGTCGCGCGAGCCCACCCTCCTGGCACTCGAGGGCCACACCGACTCCCTCAGCGTCCGCGAGACCCTGCTGGCCTGGGCCGAGGAGCAGGTGGCGCGGGCCTCGACCCTGCGCAGGCACCGCGTCGCGCTCGCCGGGGCCGACGCTACCGCGAGTAGCGTCTTCCTGGACCAGGTCATCGGTCGACGCGAGCGGACCATCGAGACCAGCCTGCTCCAGGCCCTCTCGATCCTCGGCGCCCGGGATGCCAGCGGCCTCATCCGGCGCTGCCTGCATGCGGCGGACCCCGAGGTGCGCGCACAGGCCATCGAGGCCCTCGACTCGCTGGGCGATCCACGGCTCGTTCGCGGCGTCGTCCGGCTGCTTGACGAGGGCACGGATGGTCATCGGAACGAGACCCGTGATGCTGCGAGCGCGGCTGCGGAACTGGCCGGGGATCGCGACCCCTGGGTACGGGCGCTGGCGCTGCGTACACTGTCCGAGCTCCTCCGCTCCCAGCAGGACGCCATCGCCCAGCGAGCGGAGGTCGATCCAGACCCGGTCGTCCGGGCAGCGCTGGGGGACATGGAAGAGGGAAGCGGTATGCCCGAGCGAGCCCAGCTGGTGAGCCAGATCGAGCGCATGATGGTCCTGCGCGGGGTGTCCATCTTCGCGGCGCTCGACCCCGAGGACCTGCAGCGCGTCGCCTCGCTGGCCGTGGAGCAGAGCTGGGCCGCGGATGACGTCCTCATGGAGGAGGGTGCCCTCGGAGACGGGCTCGTCGTCATCGTCGAGGGCGCTGTGCGGGTCGTCCGTGGCCAGGGCGCCGAATCCCGTGTGCTCCGACGCTACGGTGAGGGCGACCATATCGGGGAGCTGGCCGTGCTCCGTGCGGCCCCTCGCGCGGCCACCGTCATCGCCGAGCCGGGCGGCGTCCGCGGCCTGGTGATCAGCGGGACCGCGGTCCAGGCCCTGCTCATGGAGCGACCTGAGGCCGCCATGGCCATGCTGGCGTCCCTTGCCGAGCGCATCAGCCAGCAGAGCTGAGATGACGCTGCCCGAAGGGACCGTCACGTTCCTGCGCTCCGACATCGAGGGCTCCATGGAGCTGGTGCGCTCCCTGAAAGCGGGCTACGACGAGCTCAACGCCGAGCACGCCGCGATCGTCCGTGGCGCCATCGAACGCCACGGCGGTGACGTCGTGCGTACCGAAGGAGACGCCTTCTTCGCGGCCTTCGTGGATGCGCTCGGGGCCGCGCACGCCGCCGTCGCCATCCAGCGGCAGGTCCAGGATCACGCCTGGCCCGCGGACCACCCGCTCAGGGTCAGGATCGGACTCCACACGGGAGCCGCCCATCGGGCCGGCGACGACTACGGCGGCTTCGAGGTCAACCGGGCGGCCCGCATCGCGGCCCTGGGCTGGGGCGGCCAGATCGTCCTCTCGGACACGGCTCGTGCGCTCATCGCGGCCGATCTCCCGCCAGGCTGGGCCATCCGGAGCCTGGGCCGGCACCGGCTGAAGGGCGTCCCGGAGCCGGAGCCACTCTTCCAACTCGACGTCCCGGGCCTGCCCTTGACATTCCCTGGACTCCGCAGCGGCTCGAGCGCGAGCCACCGGCTTCCGGAGCGAGTGACGCCACTCATCGGCCGGGACGACGACCTCGAGGTGCTCGGCCAGCTGCTCCGGGAGACCCGGCTGCTGACACTCACAGGGCCGGGTGGCACCGGCAAGACCTGTCTGGCCCTGGAGCTGGCACGGCGGCATGCCCAGGACTTCGAGGATGGCGCCTGCCTCATCGACCTCCAGGCTGTCGACGATGACGGTCTGGTCGCCGCGGAGATCGCCCACGGCGTGGGGCTGCTCGACGGAGCGACCGGCCCGGCCGCGGACCGCCTGGAGCGCTACCTGGCGGAGCGGTCGCTGCTCCTGCTCATCGACAACTTCGAGCAGGTGATCGGTGCCGCCCCCGTGGTCGCCCGGGCGCTGGCCGCCTCGCCCGGGTCGCGGGCCGTCGTCACCAGCCGGAGGGCCCTGCGCCTTCGCTTGGAGCAGGAGTTCGCCGTGCGGCCGCTGCCGGTCGTCCCCGGCCAGGACGGTGCCATGCCCGAGGCCGAGCGGCTCTTCGTCGAACGTGCGCAGCGGGTCCGCCCAAGTCTCTCGTTCGACCCGGCAGCGATGGCCGACATCGGACGCATCTGCCGACTCGTTGATGGGTTGCCGCTGGCCATCGAGCTGTGTGCGGCACGCGTGGGGAGCCTGCCTGTCCGGGTCATCCTCGAGCGCCTGCGGGCGCACCAGCCCCTGCCGGGCGCGGCGCCCCAGGACCTTCCCGACCGCCAGCGCACGCTCGAAGGGACGGTCGCCTGGAGCTACGACCTCCTCGAGCCACCTATGCAGCGACTCTACCGCCGCCTGGCCGTCTTCGAGGAGTCCTTCGACCTGACCCAGGCGGAGCAGGTCTGTGGCCCTGCCGCGGACGGGGGCGGGGATGTCCTCGATGCGCTCGTCGGCCTCGCGGAGAGCAGCCTCCTCGTGGGCCTGGACGATCCCGCCGGCGGGGCGCGCTTCCGTTGGCTGGAGACGCTGCACAGCGATGCGCAGCAGCGCCTCTCGGCCTCTGACGAGGAGCCGCTCATCCGGGCGCGCCACTGCCGCGCCTACGCTGACCTGGCGGCGGAGGCGGCCGTCTTCCTGCCCGGCGCGCAGCAGGCGAGCTGGCTGGACCGCCTCCAGGCCGACGACGCGAACCTCCGGGCGGCCACGCGGTATGCCCTGCAGGTCGGTGATGTCGAGATGGCCCTCCGACTCGTCGGCAGCCTGTGGCGCTACTGGCTGCAGACGGGGCGCCTGGCGGAAGGCGCGGAGCTGACGACACAGGCGCTTGGCCTGCCGGGCGCGGATGCGCCTTCCGTGCTACGGGTCCGCGCCCTGGATGCTGCGGGCGGCATCGCCTACTGGTCCGGCGAGGGTCTCCGGGCCAATACCATCTATGAGGAGGCGCTGCTCCTGGCGCGGCGGATCGGCGATCGCCCCGGCGAGGCGCTCGCGCTGCTGGATGTCTTCTTCACCCGGGAGTACGCGGGTGATGTGGATGGCGCCGTCGCCGCACGGTCCGCCTCGGAGGCCATCTATCGGGAGCTGGGTGACACGTTCGGGCTGGCCCGCCTGGAGCAGTCCGGCTTCCTCATCCTGCTGGCCCAGGGCGTGCAGGACCCGGAGGCCCACATGGCCGAGCTCGAGGCGCGGGCCTCGGCCGCCGAGGCGCTGGCGGATCCATGGCTCTCCCGGGTCGCAGCAGCCTTTCGTGGCTTCCAGAGCCTGCGTGGGGGCGACCCGCTCGGTGCACTCCGCTGGCTCGTGCGCGCCATCCGCATGGACCTCGCCGTGCGCGAGCGGACGGACGCGGCCCTGGCCCTGCAGTTCGGCGTCCTCGTGGGGCCCATGCTGGGCAGGTCGGACGTGGCTGCCCAGGTCCACGGGGCAGCCCAGGCGGCCTTCGAGCAGCTGGGCATCCGATCCCCCGCGTCGTACGAGGTGCTCGGCGGTCGGGACCCCATCCCGGGCATCCGGGCCGCGCTGGGACCCGCGGGCTTCGATGAGGCCGTCGAGCGTGGACGACACCTCTCGGTCGAGGAGGCCGTGGACCTCATGGAGGAGGTCGCTGAGGTCACCGCCTGATCAGCGGCCCTGTGAGCGACCGGGCCTTGGGCGTCGCCCGCGGTCAGCCGGGCACGACGGCCTCTGCGGCCCCGAGGCCGGTCGCCATCGCCGGCTTCTCCGTGGCCTGCAGGCGCCAGAGATGCGCGTAGAGGCCGTCCTGCGCCAGCAGCTCCTCATGCGTGCCCAGCTCCAGGAGCCAGCCGTCGTCGAGGACGGCGATGCGGTCGGCGTGCCGGATGGTCGAGAGGCGATGCGCCACGACGATGGTGGTGCGGCCTTCCATGAGCCGGACCAGGGCCTCCTGCACCAGGCGCTCCGACTCGTTGTCCAGCGAGCTGGTGGCCTCGTCGAGGATGAGGATGGGCGCGTCCTTGAGGATGGCGCGCGCGATGGCCACACGCTGGCGCTGACCACCGGAGAGGCGCGTACCCCGGTCGCCCAGGATGGTGTCGTAGCCGTCTGGCAGGGCCTCGATGAAGTCGTGCGCATTGGCCGCCTTGGCGGCCGCGACCAGCTCGTCGTGGCTTGCCTCCAGGCGACCGTAGCGGATGTTCTCGGCCACGCTGCCGCCGAACACGGTGGCCTCCTGGGGCACCAGGGAGATGGCCTCGCGAAGGTCAGCCAAGCGGACGCTACGGACGTCGTGGCCATCGATGAGCAGCCGGCCCTCGCTGACGTCCCAGAGACGCGGGATGAGGTTGCAGAGCGTCGTCTTCCCTGCACCGGAGGGACCGACGACGGCCAGCACCTCGCCCGGCGCGATCTCCAGGTCGAGGTCGCGCAGCACGGCCCGCTCATCACCGTACCCAAAGCTCACGCCCGAGAAGGTGATGCCTCCTCCGACCTCGGATAGCGCCAGCGCGCTCGGGTCGTCGCGGATGGTGGGGCGCTCGTCGATGATCTCGAAGACGCGGACCACGGCCCCGGCACCCTCCTGGAACTGACCATAGATGCCGGCGATGGAGCTCAGGCTCGTGCCGATGGCGATGCCGTAGAGCAGGAAGCTGGTCAGCGAACCCAGCGTCAGGCTGCCCTCGATGACGAGCCGACCGGTGTACCAGAGGATGATGATGAGCGTCCCGAAGCCGAGGAGCGTCATCATGGCGCCGAACAGCCCGCGGGCAGTGACGAGGCGGGTGGCCGTGCCCACGACGCCGCGCAGATCCTCGTCGTAGCGCTGCCGCTCCCAGCTCTCGCGCCCGAACGACTTGACGACGCGGATGCCGCTCAGGGCCTCCTCCGCGGTGGTCGTGCTGGCGGCGATGGCGTCCTGGACTCTCGTGCTGAGCCGCCGCAGGGGGCGCGCGAAGACCATGGCCACGATGACGAGGGCCGGCGCCAGGGCCAGGATGATGATGAGCAGCGATGGGCTGAGCAGGAAGAGGATGGCGATGGCGCCGATGAGGCTGAGCACCGATGACAGCAGCGAGGTCAGCGTCTGCGTCAGCATCGTGCGCACCTGGGTGACGTCGCTCGAGAGGCGCGAGATGAGCTCGCCGACGCGGCGGCGCGTGTAGAAGTCGAGCTCGAGCGAGACGAGTCGGTCGAAGACCTGGCCGCGCAGGCGGGCCACGATGCGCTCACCCATGACCCCCAGCGCCCAGGTCTGCGCGAACGTCGTCACCGCCAGCACGACGGTCAGCCCAGCGAGGAGGAGCACCAGCTGGTCGAGGCCTCCGGCGTCGCCCGCGCTCACCACCTCGCCCACGAAGCCGCCGACGACGAGCGGCAGCAGCAGTCCCGCGCCCGTGCCGACGACGAGGGCCACGACGGCGATGGCGAAGAGGCCCAGGTGCGGCCGCAGGTAGCCGAGGAGGCGACGCCAGGGCACGCCGGTCAGCCGAATCGCGCCGCCCTCGGCCGGTACGCCATCGGCAGCGTCCGTGGGCCGCTCGCCGCCAGTCGGTCGTCGTCCTCCCCGGCGCGCCGGTCGTCCGAACGGGGAGCGCTGGCTATAGGTCAGAGGGCGGCTCCAGGCCCGGGTCGCAGAACGCCTCCGAGCCACCGACGAAGCCACCGACCGGCACGCGCTTCGTCTCGTCCGCCTCGTTGAAGGCCGAGACGGCGTACTCCCAGCGAACCAGCGAACCGGGCACGCCCTTGATCTCCGGGACCTCGATGGAGCGGACCACCCGAGTGTGCTGCGGGCGATACGACTTCGTGTCCGGCGGGAGCTCCTTCACGAGCACCCACGGGCCGTCGGTGACCGAGCAGTCGACCTCGAACCAGCTGCGGCGCGCGTAGATGCGGAAGCCATCCTCGTTGTCGGAGCGGTCCTTCCAGACGATGGCCCCATCGAGCGGGTCGGCTGCGTACACGGGGGGCCAGCCGCGGTCCTCGACGGTGCCCTTGGGACGCGGCGCCTCCGGCGGCACGAGCGGGTCCAGGTAGAGCACGCGGCCGTTGCGGCTGCGCTCCACGGCGCGCTCGTCGCAGGCGGCCGGCAGTGGCAGGCGACCGATCTCCGAGGAGACGTGACCGGCCGCGTCCACGACCTCCACGGCCAGGGAGACAGGGACGCATTCGAGCGAGGCATCCGTCATGGCGGGCCGGGCCCGGGGCAGCCAGGGCGCCGTCGGTGCCGGCGGGGCCAGCGTGGGATCCCAATCGAAGGAGACGACGGCATCGCGCCGGCTGCCGTTCCAGCGGCATCCCGATGCGGCTGACGTGCCCCGCCCCTCTGGCGGCGTGCAGACCGCCAGCTGGCGCCAGGACGTGGTGGGCTGGAAGGAGTCGAGAGCGCTGCTGGCGGCCGCGCGCGGCCAGCCCGGATAGTAGGCGCGGAAGCGGACCTGGCTGATGTCTGTCATATCCCGCACGCGGGCGGCCAGGCGGATGGGGTCGCCGAAGACGACATGCTCTGCGTTCGCCGGCGTCTTCTGGTTCCAGGCGGCGCGGGGACGCCCGGGTTCCTCGGGTATGGCGATGGCCGTGACCGGGCCGCGCCACCAGTCGAAGCCCTCGTACGCGAGCGCGCCCACCAGCGGCTCCGGCGAGATCGGGGTACCCCCCACGATCTCACCCTCGGGCGTCACGCTGGCGTCCGCCAGGATGGCCGCGAAGAGGTCGTCGGCAGCGGGATCCGCCTCAGGGCAGTCCAGTGCTGGCGCCTGGCCGGGCGCAAGGATGGTCCCGTAGCGACCGAGGTACTCGTTGGGTCCGATGATCAGGGGCGGGTCCTCCGGGTCCAGGTCGAGCAGCGAGGGCTCGATCTCGGAGAGGTGCCCGAGCACGGCGAGGTACTCGGCATCGTCGAGCCCAAGGCGGATGGCCACCGTGCGCCCGAGCGAGGCGGAGGTGCCGGTGGCGCATCCGGCGAAGGCCAGCTCGCCGCCGAAGAGCGGGCGCACGATGGTGCCTGGGTCGGTCGTGGGCGCGACCGGGACTCCGGGTGGGTCGCTCGGGGCGGGTGGGTCGCCCGTGGCGGGGTCGGTCGCGGCCGGGTCGGCGGACGGACCGGTCGTGGGCCCAGCCTCGACAAGGGGCGCGAAGTGAAGCCCGTAGCCATCGCTCGAATCGGCATCGTAGGCGGCGCTGAGCTCCCGATCGGCATCGACCTGGAAGGGCACCGTGGCCGGCAGGCCCACCGGGCGGCGACGCGATCGGAAGGGCTCACGGGCGGGGCCTGCGTTGGCCGAGGTGACGGTGTCGCCGGCCTGCGGGACACCATCAGGGCGCTGGGCAAGGACGTCGGGGTCGCTGAAGGCGAGCGGTTGCGACTCGGTGAGGAACCAGCCGCCGCGCCCCTGCTCGGGCCAGGCCGGCGTGCGCTGCACCTGGAACTGCAGGCCGATGGCATCCGTCCAACCGGTGTTGCCGGCGTTTCCGATAGGCTGGCCTCGGCTCACGACGTCACCGCTGCGGACGACCGGAGAGCCGGGCGTGAGGTGCAGGTACAGGCCCGAGGTGCCGTCGCCGTGGTCGATGAGGACGTGGTTGACGCTGCGCCAGCATTCCGGTCGCTGGCCGTTGCCGGGATCCTGGCACCGTCCGCCACGGATGCCGGCGCGAGCGCTGATGACGGTGCCGCCGCGGGCAGCCACGACCGGGAAGCGTGACGGCCCGTCCGCACTCACGAAGTCGAACGCATACCGCTCGTCGTCGGTGCGAAAGGCCGGGTCGTCATTGCCCTGCGAGACGATGAGAGCCGTGCCTGCTGGCGCGGGCAGCAGGTAGGTCGGCGGGTCGTCGGCGAGCACGGCGGGCGCTGCCGCGCCGACCACCGCGGCCACGGCGATGACGGTCGAGAGGATGACCCCGATCGGGCCACGGGAACGCCTGTCCATCACTGACCTCCTGTCCTGTGGCTACACGGTACCGCTGTTCGGCCAAGGTGGAGTGGCGGCCCTCTCCTCGCCTGTGCCGTGGGACGATGCGAGCAGCGGCCGGACCGGCGGCAGCGCGTAGGGTGGCGCGGCGCGGCCCGGAGAGCCTACGCCCCTCCCCCGGACAGGTGGCGCAGTCGAGGCACCGCGGCGCGGGCGGCCGCGGAATCGCGCATCGGCAGGCTCGTGCGGCGGATGCCGTCGAAGGCGTACAGGGCACCCGCCACGGCCGAGGCGGTGGGCACGAGCACGGCCTCGCCCATGCCCTTGGCACCATAGGGCCCCTCCGGCTGGTGCTCTTCCACGAGGATGACCTCGACGGGCGGCATGCCGGCCGCCGGGATGATGCCCAATGACTTGAGGGTGTCCGTCTCGAGTCTGGCGTCCTTCGTGACGAAAGCCTCCGAGAGCGTGTGGCCGAGGCCCATGTGCACCCCGCCCACGACCTGGCCCTCGAGCATGAGCGGGTCGAGCGCCTTGCCCACGTCGTGGGCAGCGATGACCTTCTCGATACGGCCCTCGTCATCGAGGGTGACGACCTGCGTCGCCCAGCCGTAGCCGAAGTGCGTGATGGGCTCCTCGACATCCGCCCCGAGAGGCGTCGTCCAGTCGATGACGATGTCCGCGCGGAACTCCTGGCCGGCCAGGTCGTCGATCGAGCACGCGCTCGCGCTCATCGCCCTGCGCAGCTCTCCACAGGCTTTGAGGACCGCCTGGCCGCCCAACATCGTGGCCCGCGAGGCCGTGGTGATGCCCGTGTCCAGCTCGTGGCTGGTGTCCACGGTGACGATGATGCGCTCGGGATCCAGGCTCAGCTCCGCAGCCGCTATCTGGCGGAACACGGTGTGGGTGCCCTGGCCCATCTCCGTCCAGGAGTGGAAGAGGGTCAGCCGGCCATCACCGTCCGGCCGCAGCACGGCTCGCCCGTACTCCTTGAGGCCGTTGCCGATGCCAGTGTTCTTGGCGCCGCAGGCGATGCCGGCGTAGCGGGCGGCGCGGTACTGGTCGCGCACGGCCAGCAGCGTGTCCTTGAGACCGACACCCGGGCCCAGCTTCTGCCCGGTCCCGAAGCGATCCCCCTCGGCCAGCGCGTTGCGCCAGCGGATCTCCCAGCCATCGATGCCGACCTGCTCAGCCAGGCGGTCGAGGAGCGATTCCATGGCGAAGTTGGCCTGGTTGGCGCCGAAGCCACGCATGGCCCCGGAGGGTGGGTTGTTGGTGTAGACGGCACGCGCCTCGACATCCACGTTGGGTACGCCGTACGCGCTGCAGGCGTGCCCGGCGGCACGCTCCAGCACCTTGCCGCCGACGCTGGCGTAGGCGCCGTTGTCGCCCACCATGCGCGCCTTGACGGCCACGAGGTGCCCTTCCGCGTCGCAGGCGACGGTGTACTCCATCCAGAAGGCGTGGCGCTTGACCGAGAAACGCAGCGAATCGGCCCGGGAGAGAGCCAGCAGGACGGGCCGGCCGGTCCGCATCGCCAAGAGCGCGGCATGCGCCTGCACGTTCAGGTCTTCCTTGCCACCGAAGGCGCCGCCCGTGGCGACCTGCGTGACCAGCACCTCCTGCGGCTGAAGACCGAGGAAGGAGGCGATCTGGCGGCGGTCCTCCCAGGCGCCCTGCCCCTGTGAGAGCACGTGGAGACGCAAACCGCCTGATGCCGCGTCCGGTGCATGGCCGGGTTCCACCCCGGCTGCAGCGCCCGGGGCGTTGCCCGATCCGGCCTCGAGCACCTGCCCCGATGCTCGGGAGTGGGCACCTTCCTGTGGCACGGCCAGGCTGGACTCAGGCTCCAGGTAGGCGTGCTCGATGGAGGCTGTCGTGAACGTGTCGGACGCGACGTGGGCGGCCCGCGCGATGGCGGACTTGGCATCGCCGCGCTTCAACCGGGACACGGAGATGACGTTGCCGCCCGCATGGATGGCGGGCGCACCTTCGGCCATGGCCGCGAAAGGATCCGTGACCGGTACCAGGACCTCGTACTCGACCTCGACGAGCGCGGCCGCGGCCCTCGCCTGGCGGCGCGTGCCGGCGGCCACGGCGGCCAGCACGTCGCCCACGTAGCGAACAGTCTCGCCCTCCGCGACGAGCTGGTTCCAGTCGTCGTGGAGGAGTCCCTGGTTGCGCTTGCCCGGGACATCGGCGGCCGTCACGACGGCCACCACGCCGGGAGCGGCAAGGGCTCGCGAGATGTCGATGCGCTTGACGACGGCACGCGGATGATCGGAGAAGCGCAGCGCACCGTGGAGCATGCCGGGCACGACGTGATCGGCCACGTACTCCTGGAGCCCGAGCACCTGCTCACGGCCGCGGTAACGAGGAGCGCGGGCGCCGATGCGGTCGCCGGCCTCGAACACCGGCCGCGGGCCACCCTGTCGTGCGGCCGCGACCTGCTCGATGGCGTCCACGATGGAGAGATAGCCGGTGCAGCGGCAGAGGTTCCCGGCCAGCGCCTTCGTGATGGCGTCGCGGTCTGGCTCCGCTTCCTTGCGGAGCAGGGCCTCGGCCTTCATGACGATGCCTGGCGTGCAGTAGCCGCACTGCGAAGCCCCGGTGGCCGTGAAGGCGTCGGCCCACAGGTCACGGACGTCCTCGTCCAGCCCTTCCAGCGTCTCCACGTGCCGGCCGGCCACGCGCTCGGCAGGCTGGGCGCAGGAGACCACGGCCCGGCCATCCACGATGACAGTGCAGGCGCCGCACGATCCCTCCGGGGCGCAACCGTCCTTCATGGAGCGGAGACCGAGCTGGTCGCGCAGCAGTTCGAGCAGGGATGTCCCAGGCTCGATGGTGGCGGAGCGTGTCACGCCGTTGAGGTCGAAGTCCACGTGTCCTGCCTATTCGTGCGTGATGCGGGGCCATCTGGCCCTAGCGAGACTCTATCCTCAAGTCACAGCGTAGGACTCGCAGATCCGTCGGGATCGTGCCGCTCGACCCGTTCGGCACGGCCCCTTCGGACCCGTCCCGGCCCGGCTCGAACCGCCGGGCCGTCGCGATGGGTGCGTGGACGGCCCTTGGAGCTTCGGAGGATGAGATGCGACGGCTGGGACTCGAGCGCGAGGTGGTGGATGCGGATGTGTACCGGCGGACCGTGGATCGGTTCCGCGACGCCGGCATCGTCATGCCCACCTTCTCCCAACTGGCCGAGCCCGCTACCATCCCGGCTGCCTTCGCCGAGCAGCTGCGCGAGGTGGATCCGGATGCGCCGCACCCGCGCAACCTCTTCCGTGCCCACTGGTACAACGGCTGGGGCTCGCCGGACCCCCTGGGCTTGCCGGAGCACGTGGTGCTGCCGTCGGAGCTGACCGGCGTCGATTCACCCATCGTCGTGCTCCTGGGCGACCGCTTCCCGATGATCCACTCGCACAAGGTCATCGCCGCCTACGGCTGCCTGGCGCCGCGCATCGTGACCGGCCAGTTCGATCCCACCAGCCAGCGGGCCGTGTGGCCCTCCACGGGCAACTACTGCCGTGGCGGCGTGGCCATCAGTCGCATCATGCTGAGCCACGGCGTGGCCGTGCTGCCGGAGGGCATGAGCCAGGAGCGCTTCGACTGGCTGATGGACTGGGTCGCGGACCCCTCGGACATCATCCGCACGCCCGGAACGGAGTCCAACGTCAAGGAGATCTACGACAAGTGCGCCGAGCTTGACCGCGACCCGGACACGGTCATCTTCAACCAGTTCTCGGAGTTCGGGAACCACATCGGCCACTACTACATCACCGGCCGGGCCATCGAGCACGCCTTCGAGTCTCTGCGAGAGCAGCAGCCAGGCCTCCGCCTGGCGGCCTTCACCTCCGCGACCGGCTCCGCTGGCGCCATCGGCGCGGGTGACTACCTCAAGGACCGCCACGGCTCCCTGACCGTCGCGGTGGAGGCCCTCGAGTGCCCCACCCTGCTCCGCAACGGCTACGGCGAGCACAACATCCAGGGCATCGGCGACAAGCACGTGCCGCTCATCCACAACGTCATGGCCACGGACATCGTGGTGGACATCAGTGACCGGGCCACGGACCGCCTCTTCGTCCTCTTCAACACGGAGGCAGGACGTGAGCACCTGCGGCACCGCATGGGCCTCCCGGAGGCCACCATCACGGCCCTGGCCTCCTTCGGCTTCTCCGCCATCTGCAACGTGCTGGCCGCCATCAAGGTGGCCAGGCAGCAGCAGCTCGGCCCCCGCGACGTACTGGCCACGGTGGCCACCGACGGCGCCGAGATGTATGCCTCCGAGGTGAGGCGCATCTCCGCCCGGGACTTCCCCGGCGGCTTCGACGCGGCGGCGGCGGGCGAGGTCCGCGCGGCCTACCTGGACGCCATCGACACGGCCGACATGCTCGAGTGCAGCCTCGAGGACCGCAACCGCATCTTCAACCTCGGCTACTACACCTGGGTGGAGCAGCAGGGCGTCCCGCTCGATGAGTTCGAAGCCCGCCGCAGTACCGACTTCTGGGCCGAGACGCGTCAGATCGTGCACCGCTGGGACACCATGATCGAGGCCTTCAACGCCGAGGTCGCCGCATGACCCTGGCCGGGCCGGACAGCGGCGTGGCGAGCACCGAAGCAGGCGCGCTGACGGGGACGGCCGCCCAGGAGTCCGCATCGGCCAGCCGGCTCGTCTGCGCGGGCTGCGGGGCGGCCGCCGCCGCCGACCAGTCATTCGCGGCGCGCTGCCCGGCGGCACGCCCCGCTGACGACATCGACCACGTGCTGCGTCGAGAGCTGGATCCGGCTGCCGTCGACCGTCACCCGGATCCTGATGCCAACCCCTTCGTGCGTTACCGGACGCGACTCCACGCCTGGCACGTGGCGCGCGCGGCCGGCTGGAGCGACGAGCGTTTCGTCGACCTCGTGCGCGGGCTTGACGACGCCATCGCCGCCGTCGACGGTCACGGCTTCCGCGCCACTCCCGTCGTCCGCTCCGCCAGCCTGGACCGGCACCTGGACTTCAGCCCGGCGGGAGGCGTCTGGGTCAAGGACGAGACCGGCAACGTCTCCGGGTCCCACAAGGCGCGTCACCTCATGGGTGTCATGCTCGGCCTACGGGTGGCGGAAGATCTGGGCATGGCGGACCCGGGCGCCCCGCTGGCCATCGCCAGCTGCGGCAACGCGGCCCTGGCTGCAGCCGTCGTCGCGCGCGCCGCGGGGCGGCGGCTCCTCGTCTTCGTGCCGCCCAGCGCGGAAGCGCCGGTCCTGGAGCGCCTGCACGGCCTGGAGGCGGAGACCGAGGTCTGCGAGCGCCAGCCTGGAGAGGCCGGCGACCCCACCTACCACCGGCTGCTGGCCGCTATCGCGGCCGGCGCCGTGCCCTTCACCGTCCAGGGCAACCTGAACGGCCACACCATCGAGGGCGGGGCGACCCTCGGCTGGGAGCTCATCGACCAGCTGCCGGACCATGCCTCCGCCCTCGATCACCTCGTCGTCCACGTGGGTGGCGGAGCCTTCGCCTCGGCCCAGGCGCTGGCATTCCAAGACGCCCGATCGATCGGGCTCATCGACCGCTGGCCACGCATCGATACGGTCCAGACGCAGGGCGGATTCCCGCTGGCTCGGGCCCATGCCCTCGTGCTTGATCGGCTCGGCGTGGCAGCCGGCGAGGCCGTCGCCCCGGGTGTCGTGGAGACTGGGCTGCGCGAGATCGCGGCCCACCGCTCTGCCTACATGTGGCCCTGGGAGACCGAGCCGCACAGCCTCGCCCATGGCATCCTTGATGACGAGACCTACGACTGGCTGGCCGTCGTGCGGGCCATGCTGCTGACCGGCGGTCGCAGCGTGGTCGTGGACGAGGCGGACATCGAGGCCGCCTACCGTCTCGCCCGACCGGACCTCGGCATCAACGCCGATCACACCGGCACCGCCGGCCTTGCCGGCCTCATGACACTCACTCGCGACGGCCTTGTCCAGCCGGACGAGACCGTGGCCGTGATCTTCAGCGGCGTCCGACGCACGTCGGACGTACGACATCATCACAAGGAGGAGTAGAGACCCCGTGAGAAGCTTCAAGGGCCGCGACATCCTGTCGCTGCGAGACATGACGCGCGACGAGTACTTCCGCATCTTCCAGGTGGCCGATGACCTGTTGCCCATCGCACGGGACCGGCGCAACACCGACCTGCTGGCCAACAAGACGCTGCTGACGGCCTTCTACCAGCCCAGCACGCGCACTCGCCTCTCTACGGAAGCCGCCATGCATCGCCTGGGCGGCCACGTGCTGGGCTTCTCCGACGCCAAGATGACCCGCGCCGGCGACTTCTACATGGAGTCGCTCAAAGACACCTTCCACATGCTGGAGTACTACGGCGACGTCATCGCCATCCGGCACTACCAGCAGGGCGCGCCGGCAGAAGCCGCCCAGTGGTCGTCCGTGCCCGTCATCAACTGTGGCGACGGTTGGGGCGAGCATCCCACCCAGGTGCTCACCGACCTCTACACCATCTGGAAGGAGAAGGGCACGCTGGACGGCCTGACGCTCCTCCTCGTGGGCGACATGCGCATGCGCACGATGCACTCGCTGCTCTACGCCATGTCCCAGTTCGACATGAAGGCCCTCGTCGTGGGCCCCAAGGACATGAGCCTGCTGCCGGAGTTCAAGGCCGAGCTCGATGCCCGGGCCACCTTCTACGAGGAGGTCCAGGACGTCCGCGAGGTCATCGACCAGGCCGACGTCATCTACATGGAGCCCGTCGTGCAGGCCGACTACACGCAGTCGCGCGTGGATTCGAAGGACGCCGAGAAGGGCCTCACGCCCAAGCAGTACGTGGTCACGCTCAAGCTCCTGCAGGAGAAGGCCAAGCGCGATGCCTTCGTGCTCCACTCCCTGCCGCGCATGGACGAACTGACGCCGGACGTGGACGAGTCACGCTGGGGTCGGTACTGGATCGAGGCCTTCAATGGCGTGGTCATGCGCATGAGCCTGCTCTCGCTCATCCTCGGCGTTGCCGAGTAGCCCGGGATAGGAGGCCAAGATGCAGACCGGACTCCGCGGTCGAGACCTCATCGACCTGTCCGACTGGACCAACGAGGAGATCGAGACCGCGCTCGACGTGGCCTTCGACCTGAAGCGCAAGCGAGCCCTGGGCGAGGCCCACCCCTACTTGCGTGACCGGGTCCTCTCGATGCTCTTCTTCTTCTCCAGCACCCGCACGCGTGCCTCGTTCGAGGCCGGCATGGCCCAACTGGGCGGGCACGCCATGTTCATCGAGAGCCGCACCACGCAGATCGCGCACGGCGACACGGCCACCGAGATCGGGGAGATCCTGGGCCGCTACAGCGACGGCCTCGCCATCCGACACGTCACCTTCGGCGAGGGCAACCAGTACATCCGCGACGTCGCCGCGGCCAGCCGGGTGCCCGTCCTGAACATGCAGTGCGAGGTCTACCACCCCTTCCAGACCCTGGCCGACCTGATGACCATCATCGAGAAGAAGGGTCGTCTGAAGGGCCAGTCGATCACGGTCAGCTGGGCCTATGCGGCCAGCTACCAGAAGCCCATCAGCGTGCCCCAGTCGCTCATCCTGGCCGCGACGCGCTTCGGCATGAACGTCAAGCTGGTGCATCCCCCGGAGTTCCAGCTCATGCCGGACATCGTGGCCCAGGCGGAGGCCAACGCCGCACGCTCTGGTGGCTCGCTGGAGAAGCTGGATGACTTCGACGCGGGCTTCGACGAGGCCGACGTCGTCTACGCCAAGTCCTGGGGTGCGCCCTTGCTGGGCGTCTCGGACGAGGAGGGCGCCAAGATCGCGAAGCAGTACACCGACTGGATCTCCGACGAGCGACGCATGGCGCTTACCCGCGATGACGCCATCTGGATGCATCCACTGCCGGCGGACCGCAACGTGGAGGTCGCGGACGCGGTCATCGACGGCCCCAAGTCAGCCGCCTTCGACGAGGCCGAGAACCGGCTCCACGCCCAGAAGGCGGTGATGGCCCTGACCATGGGCTGAGCGTGCGTCCTGCTGTTCACCGGTGAGTCATCGGATCAGGCCGCGCGGATGGCGTCGCGCAGCGTCCGCGCCTCAGCCTCGGGATCGGCGGCGAAGATGACCGAGCGCGAGGCGTTGACGAGCAGGCCGCGACCATGGCGGTCGATGCCGGCGCGCACGGTCGATGCCACGTCGCCCCCCTGGGCGCCCACGCCGGGGACGAGGAAGGGTATGTCCGGGCACAGTTCGCGGGCCCGGCGCAGCTCCGCCGGGTACGTGGCGCCGATCACCAGCATGCAGTTGCCCCTGGCGTTCCACGCGTCACGGACGCGGGTCGCCACCACCTCCCACAGGGGGACGCCGCCCACGTCGAGGTCCTGGAGCTCGCCGGCCCCAGGGTTGCTCGTCCGGCAGAGCACGATGGCGGCCTTGTCGCCCCGCTCCAGGAACGGCCGCAGCGCCTCTGACCCGAGGTACGGATGCAGGGTGATGGCGTCGAAGCCGAGCCCGTCGAGCAGGCCTGCCATGTAGCCGGCATTGGTGGAATCGATGTCTGCCCGCTTCGCGTCGCCGATGGTGAAGATGGCCGGATCCACCTCTCGGATGTAGGCCAGCGTCTCTGCAAGCTCATCCCAGCCGGCCGCCCCGCGAGCCTCGTAGAACGCCAGGTTGGGCTTGTAGGCCGCCACCAGCGCATGCGTCTGGTCGACGATCCAGCGCCCGAAGGCGGCCTGGGGACGAGCCGTGCCGGCGAAGCGGGAGGGAAGGCGTTCGGTGGCGGGATCGAGCCCCACACAGAGCATCGAATCGACAGCCTGAAGGCGGGCATCGAGCCGGGCCAGCGCGGGGCCGATCACGACGGGCCCTCGCCGTGTGTGACGGGCGCCTGGCGCCCGACGGCGCCGTTCACGCCGGGTCCCAGGCATGCGGGTCGGCCAGCCAGCTGCGGACGAGGTCCGCCCCGGCCGGCTCGATCCGGCCGGTGATCAGCGCCTCGCTCACCACGTCCCCGAACGTGGTGAGCACGGAGAGACGCACACCGGCCGTTCGGAAGGCCTCGACCGCCTCGTCGAACCCGTAGGTGATGATGGCAAGGCACTCGGCCACGCTGGCGCCGGCCTCGCGCAGCGCGTCCACCGCCGCCAGGCTCGAGCCGCCCGTCGTGACCATGTCCTCCACGAGCACCACGCGGCGACCGCCGACCTCACCGCCCTCGATGCGGCGGCCCAGACCGTGCTCCTTGGCGGCCTTGCGCACGAACACGGACGGCCGCCCGGTGGCGAAGGCCAGCGCGCTGCTGTGCGGGATGCCGGCACTCTCCACCCCGGCGATGACAAGGTCACCATCGGCGTCCCGTCCAGGGCTCGCGGGCAGCTCCGCCTTGAAGGCCTCGATGACCACGCGCCACGGCGCGGGCTGCGAGATGAGCCGGCGATTGTCCACGTAGACCGGCGAGCGCAGTCCAGACTTGAACGTGACCGGCGCCTCTGGCGAGAGCGTGATGGTGCCGGCCTCGAGCAGCGCACGAGCGACCTGCTGTGCGTGCCGGCTCACCCGGATGGTGGGCCCGTCCTCAGTCACGTGGCCGCCCCTTCCGGGCCTCGCGCAGGATGAGCGCGCCGGCGAGCGGGCCGCGGAACACGAGCGCCGAGTAGATCATGGCTGCCCGTACACCGGCGGCCTCGAAGGCGAGCAGGTCCCCGCCATCGAGGATGCCACCGCATGCCACGATGTCGAGACCGGCCCCGGTCTCGGCGACGATGGCCGAGAGGCGTCGCACGGTGTCGAGCGCGAGCGGTCGGAGGCGTGCGCCCGAGAGGCCTGCGGTGCCACCATCGGAGGGCGCGGGTCGTGCCCAGGTGTTGGTGGCGACGAGGGCGCGCGCACCGGTCGCCGAGCATGCGGACACCAGCGTCCGCAACTGCTCGTCGGAGAGGTCTGGCCCGACCTTTACCCAGATCGGGAGCCGGGTCACGGCGGCGAGGGCGCCGCAGAGTCGCTCGGCCAGCTCGCCCGACTGCCTGCCGCGTGGGTCGTCCTCCGTGTTGGGACAGGAGAGGTTCAAGGTCAGCCACGCCGGGCCCGCCGTGTCAGCGAAGGCCTCTGCGAAGAACGAGGCAGCCTCGCGGATCTCGCGCTCACTCTCCGCGAGGTCGGTGTGCCCGGGGCTGACCGCGAGGTTGACACCCCAGGTCGGCGGCAGGGCGCCGGCGTGGGCTCGCAGGTGCGCGGCAGCGGCCCGAGCGCCCGGGTTGCGCAACCCGATGCGGTTCTGCATCGAGAGCGTGGCGTGGTCCCGCCAGACCACGCGGCCTGGGTTGCCGAGCCGCGGGTGCCGCGTGTACGAGCCGAACTCGACGGCACCGACGAGGGCGGGCAGGGATCGCCAGCCGGCCACCACGTTGCGCCGGCCGGCGACGGCCGCCAGCGCGGCGTCTTCGCTTCTGAAGCCCTCACCCTTGACGAGGCCGGCGGCGATGACGATGGGGTGCGGCAGCCGCACCCCGCCGACGTCCACGGGCTGACCGGAGAAGGCCATGCGGTTGGCCAGTCGAGCCAGCGGCGCGAGGATGGCGAGGTCGTCAGCGCGGCGAAGCATGGCCAGCGTCCGGTCGTGCGCGACCTGGGCGTCGGTGCGACGGATGAGCGCCGCCGCAGGCCGCCAGGCGAGCTCGTAGAGGGCTAGGGCCATCGCACGTTCCGCCCGTGGCCGGGCTGCGCGAGCACGCGATCGCCGTCGTAGGCCAGCTCGCCGCGGATGCGCACCTCGCGCACGCGCCCTCGCACGCGCATGCCGGCGAAGGGCGACCAGCCCGGAGCGCAACGCAGTCCATCGTCGGCGATGACCCACGAGTCGGTCAGATCCACGAGGGTGACCGTCCCAGCCGGTGGCCGCAGCCCGAAGAGTCGCTGGGCGTTCGTGGCCAGCAGCTCCACGAGGCGGCCCTCGCCGATGCGGCCCTCTGCGACTGCGAGCGCCATGAGCGGCAGGGTCGTCTCCAGGCCCGGCAGGCCGTAGGCCGGCTCGGGCGCTTCCTTCTCGGCGCGCGTGTGGGGCGCATGGTCGCTCTCGATGACGTCCACGGTGCCATCCGCGAGGGCCTCCCAGAGTGCCTCGTTATCGTCCGGGGTCGGCAGCGGCGGCTTGACGCGGCCGTAGCCGCCCAGTCGCGCGGCGTCGGCTTCGCAGAGGTAGAGGTGGTGCGGCGTGACCCCCACGCTGACCGGCAGGCCATCGGCCTTCGCCCGGCGCAGCATGGCCACCTCGTCGCGGCGGCTGACATGACAGGCATGCACCCGCACGCGCAGCTCCCGCACCAGCGCCAGGATCGCCTCGAGCGTGGCGCCCTCGGCGTGGAGGGCCACCGGGGTCCGGGCACTCGCCCCCCAGGCCTGGAGGTGCGAGCGGCGCTGCTCCTGGTCGGCGATGAGCAGGTCGCCGGTGGTCTGGTCGCAGTACATCTTGAGCCCCACGGTCCCGGCCGCGGAGGCGGGGTACTCGGCCTCGTTGCCGTGCTGGTGGGCGCCGAGGAAGAGACCGAAATCGCAGCGTGCCCGCTCCGCGAAGTGCTCCGCCTTGGCCACCAGTCGCGCGGCCGTGGTCGTCGTGGGTGGCGTGTTGGGCATGTCCAGCACAGCCCAGTAGCCGCCCGCCAGCGCCGCCGCAGTCTCCGACTCCACGGTCGCCTTGTGCGACCACTCGAGGTCGCGCAGGTGGACGTGCGGGTCCAGCGCCCCGGGGATGGCGAGCAGGCTCACACGGTGGCGCCGAGGACGCCCGCGAGGAGGGCCATGCGCGTGTACATGCCGTTCTGCATCTGGTGGAAGTAGACGCTCCGCGGGTCCGCGTCAAGTACCGCATGATCCGCCACGGTGCCCATCTCGTGCTTGCGCGGCAGCGGGTGCATGAGGATGACGTCGGCAGAGGCCTGCGCCAGCACATCCGGCGTCATGACGAAGTGGCCGGCGATGGCCTCGTAGGCGGCCTGGTCGGCGAAGCGTTCCTGCTGCACCCGGGTCCAGTAGATGACGTCGCTGCGACCGATGACGTCCTCCAGGGCGTCGGTCTCGTTGACCTCCATGCCGTGGGAGCGGGCGAAGTCCGTGACGCTGGCGGGCGCGCGCAGCATCTCCGGTGAGACCATGTCCAGGCGCACATCCCGGGCACCGTAGAGCGCCAGCAGCTTGGCCAGCGAGTGCACCGTGCGGCCGTTGGCCAGGTCGCCCACGAGCGTCACGGTCAGGCCGTCGAAGTGGTGCTTGAAGTCGATGATGGTGAAGAGATCCAGCAACGCCTGCGTTGGATGCTCGCCGATGCCGTCGCCACCACTGATGACGACCGGCCTGGTGCCGAGTCGGGAGGCCAGCTGGTCGAGCTGGTAGGCCGCCTCGTACGAGGACCGCACTTCGGGGTGGCGGAGCACGATGACGTCGGCGTAGCTGCCGGCAGCGCGCACGGTGTCGGCCAGGTTCTCACCCTTGTAGACCGACGAGAACTGCACGCCGCCGGCGGTCGCGATGACCTCGCCGCCGAGGCGCAGCATGGCCGCCTGGAACGACATATCCGTGCGGGTGCTGGCCTCGAAGAAGAGCGTCGCCATGATCTTGCGCTGGCACATCTTGAGGACGCTCTTGTCACCCGCGCGGACTCGGTCGCGCAGGTCCGCCACTGTGCGGAGAAGGTCATCGAGATCGGGCCGTGCGAACTGCTCGACCGAGACGATGTGCCGGCCGGCGAGGTCGCCTGCGATGGGACTGGGGACGTAGCCCGAGCTCATCTCGGACACGCTGACAGACGGGCTCGACGTGGACATGAGGCTCCTCCCGAGGGCACGGACGGGGGTCTGCTGAACGCCGGCGCCAGTCTAGCGCGCCGGCGGAGCTCAGACCCCGAGCACCTCGGCGAGGGCTGGGAAGAGGGCCGGGGGTGCCGCCACGCAGGGCCCGCCGACCCAGAGCGCATCGCCGGCCAGGAAGTCGTTGACCTGCCCGCCCGCGGCCTCGACGATGGCCACGCCTGCGGCGCCATCCCAGGAGTTGAGGTGCGGCTCGAGGTAGCCGATGAGCCGCCCAGCCGCCACGTACGCCAACGACAGCGCTCCGGAGCCCTCGCGGTAGTAGACGACACCCCGGCGGAGCAGCGCCTCGAACATGGGCAGGATCTGGTCGGCGTCGATGCGCGGCGACATGCCGATGCTGAGCAGCCCATCATCGAGACGGGTGCTGCGGCTGACGTGGATCGGCTTGTCGTTGAGCGTGGCGCCGTGACCCCGGCGCCCAGTGAAGACCTCGTCGCGCGCCGGGGCGGCCACGAAGCCCATCTCCAGCACGCGATCGCGAGCGTAGGCGACGGAGACACACCACGAGGACAGGTCGGACAGGAAGGGCTGGCTGCCATCGATGGGGTCGACGATCCAGATGCCCTCGGCGCCCTCCACCTCGTGGCGGCCGGACTCCTCGCCGAAGAAGGCGTCCTCGGGAAAGCGCTCGGCGATGCGGCCACGGATGAGCGTCTCGACCTCGAGGTCGGCCTCGCTGACCACGTCCTGCGTGCCTTTCGAGCGCACCGTGAGCGAGGCCTGGGACTCGTAGAACCCCTGCGCCATGGCGGCAGCCTCGCGGATGAGCCAAGCCCCGAACTCGAAGCGCTCAGTCAGCCCATCGCCCATCGTCGCTCCCTTCCCCTCCAGGACGGCCTGGCCCGGGTGGTACGGGCGCCAGCCAGCGCGTCCCCACGGGATTGTATGGCCCCCGCTGGTAGAGACAGTCGCCCGACCGACCATTCGACGCCGGGCATGCCGCTACAGTTGTGGGCGCCATGAACGTCTTCGTGCTGACCACTGGGCGCAGCGGGTCGGTGACCTTCGCCGAGGCCTGCCGGCATGTCACCAACTACACGGCCGGCCACGAGACGCGCGTGGGCCTCGTGGGTGCCGACCGCCTGGCCTACCCGGACGACCACATCGAGGTGGACGATCGACTGGCCTGGCTCCTGGGGCGGCTTGAGGACGCCTACGGCGATGCCGCGTTCTACGTCCACTTGCGCCGTGACGAGCACGCCACGGCCGCCAGCCGCATGCGCCGCTGGAACAAGCCACTCATGCGTGCCTATCGCAACGGCATCCTCTGGGACGTGAGCCCGGACGTCAGCAGGATCGAGCTGGCCCGGGACCTCAATCACACGGTCAACCGGAACATCGAGCTGTTCCTGCGCGACAAGAGTCGCACCATGCGGATCGACATCGAGTCTGCCCGGCAGACCTTCCCGGAGTTCTGGAAGCGCATCGGCGCGGAAGGCGACCTGGAGGCCGCGCTCGAGGAGCTTCGACTCAACCATCATGCCGGCACCGATCGACGGCCCACGCCACGCACGTCGCCGACACCGTGGTGGCGCCCGCTGATCCCGGCGCGTCTTCGCCGCCCACGCCGCTGAGCATCCTGGCACCCCGACCATGGCCAGCCAGCCACTGGAACGATTCCGGCGCACCGTGGTCAGCCGCGCCGTGGGACTGTTCGCGCACGCCGACGACCCCATGGCCAACACCATGGATTATGCCGGCGACCCCGGCCTCTTCGGCCCGGAGGCCATTTCCTGGGAGATCATGGGCGACGTCTCCGGTTTCATCGGCGGCATCCGCGCCCTCCTCATCCAGGCCGCCCATCCGGAGGTGGTGGCTGGCGTGGCAGATCACTCCCGCTATCGGGAGGATCCCCTGGGCCGGCTCTCGCGCACATCGGCGTACGTGACAGCGACCTCGTACGGAGCCATGCCGGAGGTCGAGCAAGCCGTCCGCATCGTGCGAGCGGCACATCGTCGGGTGAAGGGGGTCTCGCATCGCGGCATCCCGTACCGGGCGGATGACCCGCCGCTGGCGGCTTGGGTCCACAACTCGCTGACGGACTCGTTCCTCGTCTGCAACCAGGTCTACGGAGCCCGGCCACTCGCCGGTGACGAGGCCGACCGGTTCGTACTCGAGCAGTCCCGCATCGGGCGACTGCTGGACGCCGAGGCCGTCCCGGAGACGGCGGCCGAACTGTCGCGCTGGATCGCCGAGCATCCCTCGGTGGCGCCATCCCCGGGCATGCGCGAGGCCGTCGACTTCCTGCGCGACCCACCCCTCGATCCGGCCGTCAAGGTCGCCTACCAGGTGCTTGCCAGCGCCGCCATCGCCACGCTCCCGCCACGCATCCGTCACGTCCTGGGCCTGAAGCCTCGCCCCGGCGCCATCTACGTGGGCCACGCCTCGATGGCCGCCATGCGTTGGGCGCTGGGCTCGTCGCCGCGTTGGCGGCAGGCGCTGCTGCGCGTCGACGCACCCGTCCCCGAGCACCGCTTCAAGCAGAAGCGTCCCTTCGAGACACTGGAGCAGACATGAGTGAGACGGACGCCACAGCCAGCCGGGCCGACCACGGCCTCGCCGCGGCGGCCCTCTTCGACGCCCTCGAACGCATCAACGAGCGCCCTGCTCTCTACGCGCGCTACACCGCCGATGCCCTGTGGACGTCCCCGGATATCTCGGACATGCTGCTGCGCTTCCATCTCGATGGCGAGGTGGACGTGGCCTCGCGACGGACCGACTTCATCGAGGCCTCGGTCGACTGGATGGTGGACGCCTTCGAGCTCGGACCGGGCAGGCGGGTCATCGACCTGGGCTGCGGACCTGGGCTCTACACCAACCGCCTGGCCCGCACGGGCGCCGGCGTTCTGGGCGTCGACTTCTCAGCTCGGTCCATCGAGCACGCGCGGGCCGAGGCCGAGCGGGAGGGCCTGGCGGTCGAGCATCTGCTCGGGGACTACCTGGCCGTGGACCTCGAGCCGGGCTACGACCTGGCGCTCATGATCATGTGCGACTACTGTGCGCTGAGCCCGTCACAACGCCGCCGGTTGCTGGAGCGCGTCGGCCACATCCTGGCGCCCGGCGGAGCCTTCCTTTTCGACGTCTACTCGCTGGCCGCCTTCGAAACCTGGGAAGAACAGGTCGCCTACGGCCCGGGGCTCATGGACGGCTTCTGGTCGGCGCGGCCCTATCACGGCTTCCTGAACACCTTCCGCTACGAGGCGGAGAAGGTCGTGCTGGAGAAGTACACGATCGTCGAGGCCGCCGAGACGCGCGAGTACCTCAACTGGTTCCAGCACTACGACGTGGCCGGCTTGACCGCGGAGGTGGAGGCAGCCGGGCTCGCGGTGACGGCCGTGCACGGAGACGTGGCCGGGGCGCCCTTCGAGGCGATCGCGCCGGAGTTCTGCGTGACGGTAGGGCGACCTGGGGCATAGCCGGGGGCGGTCTGCCCCAGACGGTCCTGACCGGGAAGGTCCGAATCGCCCTACCCGCTGAGGCGCCGCGACGCCAGAGTGCCGCCATGGACGACCTCGAACGCATCCGGGCCCACGTCGCGGGCCGACCCGTGGACCGACTGCCGGTCCAACCCCTCGTCATGCAGTTCGCCGCCCTGCGAGCGGGCATCCACTACAACGACTACGTCACGGATGCCCGGCGCCTCGCTGAAGCCCAGGTGCGCATGGCCGATGACTTCGGCATCGACTGCCTGATGACCTGCTCGGACCCCGCACGCGAACTCATCGACATCGCCGGCGACGAGTCCGTGGAGTGGGCGGACTCCGGCCCGGCCATCGTCGAATCCCGGGCTGCCCTCGCGGAGAAGTCACGCCTGGCGAACCTGCGCATCCCTGACCCCTTGGCCCCCGGCCGCATGCGGGAGCGGGTCGAGTCGATCGCCATCATGCGCGAAGAGGCCGGGCCCGGCGCCTCGATCGTGGGCTGGGTGGAAGGACCCCTGGCGCTGGCGGCCGAGATGCGCGGCCTGTCCGCACTGATGATGGACACCTACGACGACCCCGGGTTCCTGGCCGACCTGTTCGAATTCACGTCCTCGGTGGGCATGACCTACTGGAAGCCGCAGGTGGAGGCGGGTGCGGACACCATCGGCATGAGCGACGCCGCCGCCTCGATGATGAGCCCGCAGCACTACAAGCGGTACGTCTATCCGGCGCAGCGACGGGTGGTCGAGGACATCAAGGCCGCGCGACCGGACGTCATCGTGCGCATCCACATGTGCGGGGCGACGGACCACCTGCTGGAGACGATGAGGGAGCTCCCGGCAGATGTCTGGGAGCTCGATTTCCCAGTCGATCTCGCCCACGCCCGAGACGTCCTGGGTCCCGACCGCGTCATCCTGGGCAACGTCTCCACCGTCGAGGAGATGCTTACCGGCACGCCTGAAGAGGTCTATGCCGCCGCCGCTGCGTGCCACCGCCTCAGCGGCCCGCGGCACATCGTGGGCACCGGCTGCGAGGTGTCGCCGGAGACCCCGCCGGAGAACGTCCGCGCGCTGGTGGCATACGCACAGGACCACCTACCGGGCGCCCCCTCGCACTGACGAGTCACAGCTTGGAGCCGGACACCATCATGGACCCTGATCCCTTCGAGATCGCACTGGCGGCTGCGATCGAGGCGCTGCCCGAGCCGTATCGACGGGAGCTTTCCAGCGTGGCCATCGTCATCCAGGACGAGCCCGACCCCGAACAGCTCGCCAGCGTGCGCGCACGTGGTCTGTTCGGTCTCTACCAGGGCGTGCCGCGCACCACCTACGGGGCCGACCAGATGCCGGTCGCCAACAAGATCACCCTCTTCCGGGGCCCGTTGATGCGCGCCCATCGAGGCCAGGACGCGCTCAGAGAGGGCGTGCGCGAGACGCTGGAACACGAGGTCGCCCACCATCTCGGGATCAGCGACGCCAGGCTCACGGAGCTCCGCACGAAGCCGGCCGATTGACACCGAGCTGCCGGCCTCACTGGAGCGTGTCTGCCGGACGGATCCCGAGGGTGATGTCGCGCCGCAGTGTCTTGTCACCCCGGAGGACGGCCAGACTGATGACGTCGCCGGGTTCATGCCCCAGGAGAGCGACGTCCAGCTGGTGCGTGGCGTCGATGGGCTGATCGTCGATGGCCGTCAGGATGTCGCCATCCTTGAGGCCCCCCTTGTCTGCCGGGCCACCCGCGATGACCCCCGGCTGACCGGAGACATCGTCGCCTCGGATCAGGACGCCGCTGGTCACGGGCAGGCTCTCGTCTTCGGCCAGCTGTCCATCGATCTCGGTGAAGAAGATGCCGATGTAGGGACGCTGGATGCGATCGCCGGCCAGGACCTGTGTGACGATGGGCCTGGCGAGGTTGATGGGGATGGCGAAGCCGATGCCCTGGGATCCTCCGGCCATGGCCGTATTGATGCCGATGACACTGCCGTCGCCAGCCAGCAACGGACCGCCGGAGTTCCCAGGGTTGATGGCGGCATCATGCTGGATAAGGTGCCGCAACGACTCCGGCGCCTGGATGCCGGCCGCGTCACCCACCACGATCTCTCGCTCCAGCGCGCTGATGATGCCCGCGGTCACACTTCCGGGCAGATCGCCCTCCGGGTTCCCGATGGCGACCGCCGGGTCGCCGACCTCGACGCTGGACGAATCGCCGAGCGTCGCCGCGGGCAGGCCGGTGGCGCGGATCCTCAGGAGCGCCAAGTCGGTCAGGGTGTCGACCCCCTCGAGCTTGCCCTTGAAGGATCGGCCGTCTTCCAGGTAGACGGTCAGCGACGCGCCGTCGCCGACGACGTGTCGGTTGGTGAGGATGAGGCCGCCCGGATCGACGATGACCCCTGAACCGGCCCCCTGGGCCGAGAAGTCGGCGGATCCCAGATCGCCGCTGCCGCCGATCACGATGGCCACCACGGCCGGCCCGACCTCCTTGGCGATCTCGCTGATGGGGCGCACCTCGCTCTCCGAGCTCGAGATCGCGACCTCCACTCCACCGGCGCTCGTCTCCACGGCCGTGGCCGGGCGCCGGTCCGCTCGATCAACGGTCGCCGCATCGGCGGGGGTGGCCGCAGTGCGGGCGCTGACCGTCACGGCGCCGCCCCCGACCGCGGACGCCACGCAGAGCACGAGCGCTGTCGTGAGCCCGATGTGACGCGGTGCGCGATCCCGGCGCGAGCGTGGAGTCTCGGGGGTGCCGGAACGAGCGGAGGGCTGCCAGGTGTCGCCGGTCGGGCCGTCAGTGGTCGGCAAGTGAGCCATCGGGATGTGCCTCTTCGTTCGTGCCTGGGTGTTCGGGAGCCATGTCCAGCTGCTCGGCCGCCAGGGAGCGTCCGAGTCTGTGGTGGTTGTAGCACGCGGGGATGAGAAGTCGATGAGAAGGGGATGAAGTTTCCGACAGCATCGGGATCGTGCACTCATCCCCCAGGGGGGACGCCAGGCCAGCGCCGGGGCGCCATGATGTGGGAGTCGTGACGGCCGACTGAGCCGGCCAGAGACCGACGGTCCGGGCATCGAGAGCGACGGGCCGAACCTGACCCTGCGAGAGGAGCACCATGTCAAACCAGGACCGACCGACGCCCAGGTGGAACGATCGGCAGCGACGCGCACAGATGGCGGTGGCCGCCATCATCGCCACGGTGGGCCTTGCCGCCGCCGGCGCCACCTCAGCCGCGGAGCCTGTGGGCGAGCCCATCCCGCTGACGCCACTCACCGGCCTGACCGCGCTGGAGGCCACGGTCAACATCGAGGTTGACGGGGCCGTGAACGGCGAGCCGACGCAGGGTGACCTGACGGCCCAGCTGACCAGCACCGCCGAGGGCGCCAGCCGCATCGACGTGACCGGGAGCCTCCTCGGCGATGTCGTGGCCCAGGTCGGCGGCTCGGCCGTCAAGCTCTTCCGGCCCAA
Organism: uncultured Chloroflexia bacterium; assembly: GCA_963825995.1. Classification (GTDB taxonomy): domain Bacteria; phylum Chloroflexota; class Limnocylindria; order Limnocylindrales; family CSP1-4; genus JAFMJV01. The sequence goes on along the minus strand of CAWGVH010000005.1, from coordinate 77,291 downwards.
GATGGTCAGTGTCTACGCCGTGCCGGAGGGGACGCATGTCGTGCTCGACGCCCTCATCGACGTCTGCATCAAGCCCCAGGACTCGCAGGCGACCGCGGCCCTGGACCAGCTCAGCCCGCAGGCACTCATGGACATCCTGACCGGCAGTGACGTGGCGCGCGGCACCTTCGTGGGGGACGAGGTCCTGAACGACATGCCGGTCAAGCATTACCTCATCGATGGCGACGAGTTCCTGGCGGCCGCACAGGCCAGCAGCGACCCGAATGTGAACCTCTTCGCCCAGTCGCTGGATAGCGCCACGGACGCAGACCTCTACGTGTCGGCCGAGGGCGGCTATCCGGTGGCCTACCGCGGCGGCTTCAACGGCACCTTCGAGCCCCTCAAGTTCGAGGGAGATCTCAGCGTGCAGATCGACCTCACCGGCGTCAACGGCGATGCCGAGGTGGCGTTGCCCGGCTCCTGCGATCGCGCCATCTCGGCCTGAGTCCTCTGGGCCTGCGCCCGCGCCCGACGGCACCGTCACCGCGACCCATGCGCCCTTTGGGACGTGCATGATTGCTCCGTGATGATCACCGTCGATGGGAAGGGGTGATGCGCATGCCGACCCAGGAAGGGGCCACTGGCGCAGCGCGCTCACAAGATCGCGCTGACCCAGCGGGCCCGCCCGGCGTGCACTCCATGCTGGGCAGCAGCCCCCTGATCTCTCTGGCGACGGTCGTGCTGGTGCTCATCGGCGTGCTGGCCCTCAAGGAGACGGCCGACCTGGTGGTGCCGGTCATGTTCGGCCTCTTCCTGGCCCTGGTGGCCGCTCCACTGGTGGGTTCCTTCGAACGTCGTGGCGTCGGCCACTCGCTCGCCTTGACCATCGCGGTCTCGCTCCTGGTCGTGGTCGTGCTGGCCGTGGCCGGCATCATCGCCTTCTCGGTGGCCGAGCTGGTGGCCAGGATCCCAGGCTACGAGGATCGCCTCACGACGCTGGTCGAGGAGGCCCGGGCCGCGCTCGCCCAGTTCGGGATCGTGGCCGATCCGGCGGCACTCCCCACGCTCGCCTCACCGGGCACGCTCCTCTCGCTCGTCCGGCCCGTCGCGTCGGCCGTCTCCAACGCCTCGCTGGCCATCTTCATCCTGGCGGCCACCATGGTCTTCGCGCTGGCCGGCTCAGCCTCGCTGCGGGAGCGCGCCACGGCAGCATTCGGCCCGGGCCACGCCATCTTCGAGGGCGTGGAGCGCTTCGGTGTCGACCTGCGGCGCTACCTCGTCGTCCGCGCGCAGCTCGGCCTCTTCGCCGCGGTGCTCGTCTTCATCCTGCTGCTGGTCCTTCACGTGCCCTTGCCGGCACTCTGGGCCTTCCTCACCTTCGCGGCCGCCTTCATCCCCACCGTGGGCACCATCGTCGCGCTCGTGCCGCCGACGATCCTGGCACTGCTGGAAGGCAGCCTCGTCACGGCCGCGCTCGTCGTGGGGGGCTTCGCCCTCATCAACGTCGCCCAGGACTACCTGCTCCAGCCGAGGATGATGGGCACTGAGCTCAACCTGAGCCCTCTCATCGTCTTCCTCTCGGTCATCGTCTGGGCCTGGATCCTGGGTGCCTCCGGCGCCCTCCTGGCCGTGCCCCTGACCGTGGGCCTGGTCGCCATCCTCGACGCCTCGCCGTCCACGCGGGCGATCGCTGCCCTCATGCGCGATCGCGTCGACATGCCGCCGGGGCTCGTCGACACGCCCGACGATGAACCTTCGGCGGCCACGCCGAGCGCGCCCTGATCCACCCGCACCCACGAAGCCTCGGCATCGGCGAGTCCGGCGAGCCAGACACCGCGCGGCGGTCCTCAGACGAGGACCGGAACCGCGCTCGCAGCGTTGATCCTGGACTGAAGTGCGGCCTGGCGACACATCGGCGGTAGCCGGATCGGGCGCCCTGCCAGCCATCGCGACGTGTTCAATCACGCTACCCTCGGGGCCAGAGGAGGTCTGCATGTCGGACATGGTGCGCATCGCCGATGTCCTGGCCGGCGCGAAGCCAGCCGGGGCGCGCGTGACGGTCCAGGGCTGGGTCCGCACGCGCCGGGACTCGAAAGCCGGGCTGTCCTTCGTGCACGTCCACGACGGCTCGTGCTTCGACGCCCTGCAGGTGGTGGCGGCCACGTCACTCGACAACTACGAGTCGGAGGTCCTGCGTCTGACGGCCGGCTGCGCGATCACGGTCCAGGGGACGCTCGCCGCCTCGCAGGGGCAGGGCCAGTCCGTGGAGCTGCAGGCTCATTCGGTGGAGGTCGTGGGCTGGGTGGACGACCCGGACACGTATCCCATCTCGCCCAAGCGGCACAGCTTCGAGTACCTGCGAGAGGTGGCGCACCTGCGGCCACGCACCAACACCATCGGCGCCGTGGCCCGCGTCCGCCACAGCCTGGCCATGGCCATCCACCAGTACTTCGACGAGCACGGCTTCCACTGGATCCACACGCCGATCGTGACGGCCAGCGACGCTGAGGGCGCCGGTGAGCTCTTCCGAGTCTCGACGCTGGACCTGGCCAACCTGCCTCGCACGCCGGATGGCGCCATCGACTTTGCGCAGGACTTCTTCGGCAAGCCGGCTTTCCTGACCGTCTCCGGCCAGCTCAATGTCGAGACCTTCTGCCTGGCCATGTCGCGGGTCTACACCTTCGGGCCGACATTCCGGGCCGAGAACTCGAACACGAGTCGCCACTTGTCGGAGTTCTGGATGGTCGAACCAGAGATCGCCTTCGCCGACCTGGCCGCCAACGCCGACCTGGCCGAGGACCTCCTGAAGGACGTCTTCCGAAAGCTCCTCGACGAGCGCCCCGATGACATGGCCTTCTTCGCGGAACGCATCGACACGGACGCCGTCACGCGCCTGGAGTCCCTCGTGGCCTCCGAGTTCGCACGCATGAGCTACACGGAGGCCATCGAAGCGCTGGAGCGGTCGGGACGCGCCTTCGAGTTCCCGGTCGCATGGGGCCTGGCCCTGCAGGCTGAGCACGAGCGCTACCTCTGCGAGGAGTACGCCAGGCGGCCCGTCGTGGTGACTGACTACCCCAAGACGATCAAGGCCTTCTACATGCGGCTCAACGACGACGGGCGCACGGTGGCAGCCATGGACGTGCTGGCGCCGGGCATCGGCGAGATCGTGGGCGGCAGCCAGCGCGAGGAACGCCTGGACGTGCTGGACCGGCGCATCGCGGAGATGAGCCTGGACCCTGCGCCCTACTGGTGGTATCGCGACCTGCGCCGCTATGGCACGGTGCCGCACGCGGGCTTCGGCCTGGGCTTCGACCGGCTGGTGGCCTACGCCACCGGCATGGCCAACATCCGCGACGTCATCCCCTTCCCTCGCACACCCGGGAGCGCCGACTTCTAGGCGCTGCGCCGGTGATCGGTCGGCGACGCGTGACGGGAACGTCATACGCGTCGACGACGCCGTCCGCGGTGACGATGGTGAGGCTCTCGACCTCGGGCCTGCGCGCCAGTCGATGGACTTGGTCAGGGACGTAGTCCAGCGGCGCCAAGGCATCGCACGGCGCCGACTGGTCGTCGCTCGTCGGGTCGCGCGGCCCTTGTGGGTGAACCCCGGAGTCCCTATCCTCGACGTCGAGCCCCCCGAGGGTACGCGGGCCTGAAGCCTTCGGCGCACTCCGGCCGCGTCCGGAGCCGCGCAGCGAGTCGGAGCCACAGCCATGCGACATGTCTGTCCGATCGCCGGGCTCATCTGCTCGGTCATCCTCATCCTGGGCACGCCCTTGGCGGGGGCCGCGCAGCAGCCGGACAACGCCGCCTTCCCTCCGGTCGCCGGGGGCGGTCCACCGGACTGGGTCACCCCCGGAACGCGTCTGACCTGGTACGGCGCGGCAGCATCGGTCCAGAGCAGCTACTACACCTACGTGGAGGATCCGGACGGCGACTGGGAGGACCCAGTCACGGGGAAGCGCTACCGGCGCACCGACGAGGATGAGATGCCCACGGCCGCCGGCCACGGGGTGAGCCAGACCGACGTGCTGGCGATCGAAGGGGATGACGTCATCCTGAACACGTCCCTGTGGGCCATCGACATCGAGACCGGGCAGCTGTCCCTGGTGCCGCTCTGGGGCGGGCGGTACACAGGAGGTGCCGTGGACGGCGCGTGGGTGCGCCCGGACCTGCTCGAGCAGGTCGCCAGCGGCGGCACGAACGAGCTCCAGGTGCTGCGCGGCACCTACTGGCTGGGAGAGACGCCCGTGGAGGCGGTCAGCTTCGTCAGCCGGACCCAGGGCGACTACGCCTCCACGGTCTTCGATGACGCGAGCGGCATGCTGGTCGCGACCACCGGGCGCTACAAGGCAGCAGGCTCCCCGGTGCATGGTCCCCTCGACATGCCCGAGGGCAATGTGCAGGTCATGTACACACGCCTCGTCGACGTGCACGAGCGGTCCCTGCCCGGCCTCGGGGCGGCGACGCCCGCGTGGGTCACTCCGGGTACCCAGCTCACGTACGCCGGCGAGGCGACCGTCAGCAACCCCTTCGACCCGAATGGGTTCAGCGCGAGCTGGCCGGTCGAGGTGCTGGTCACGTTGGACGAGGTCGGTGACAGCTGGGCCACGTTCAGGAGCGCGACGGCGACCGACTTCGACGGCTATGTCGAGCGGTCCGAGGCCTCTGGTGCCACCGGCTCGACCGGCCTCTACTGGTACGACCCGGCGTCACTGGCCACGATGGCACCGGGGACCGTGCTCGACGAGGACCCCGTCACCACGGCCCTGCTGACGGTCGAGGCGGCGGATGGCGTGAGCGTCACGCTGCTGACAGAGGCACCGGGCGTGACGGTGCGGGCCACCTACGAAGTCGCCAGTGGGGTGCTCACGGGACTGGTCCTCGAGCAGGGGATGGGAGCCGCGACACTCGAGCTCACGTCCGTTTCCTGAGCGGCCGGGGTCGGCCAGCGCGAGCTGTCGCAAGAGGACCTTGGAGCGACCGGGTCACGTCCTGATCACCTCGACTCGGCAGTCGAGCCCTGCGACGCGGCCGAGCCGCTCGTCAAGCGTAATCAGCGTGGCATCGAGCGCTTCGGCCAGCGCCACATAGAGCGCATCCCAGGAACGCACACGATCTCGCAGCTCCCAGGCGCGCGCCAGGTGCATGCGGTGCCCGAAGCGCTCAGCCGGCCAGTCCCGCAAGTCCTCGATCGCCTGCCGAGCCGCCGTGTCGTCCAGCCGGCCCAGCATCCGGTCACGCCGGATGATGCCCAGGACCTCCGCATCGATGACGTGCGGGGCCGCGTGGTCCGGATCGGCTGCCAGGCGGCGGCGAACCTGCTCTGCCTGTGTGGTGTCAGCGACGACCTCGTACAGGCAGGAGGCGTCAACGATCAGCATCCGGCCATGGTCCCCTTGACTCCTCCAGGGCCGCCAGGATGTCAGCGCGGGCGATGTCCGAGGGACGCCGTCGTGTGCGTGCCAGCCACTCCTCGACGCTGGGCCGTGCCGCGATCCGTGCGGCCTCCCGGCGGAGCAGGTCCGGCACGGTCAGGCCAGCCTCCGCAGCCCGCCGCGACAGTCCCGCATAGACCGCGTCATCGATGTCCCTGATCTGCACCGTCTTGGGCATGGACGCACCTTATCATGCGCTGACGCATGACCTGAGACGATTGCGCGGATGCGGCGTCCATCCCAGGTCCTCAGCCGTGCAGCAGGCGCCTGAGCAGGGCGAGCAGCCCGGCGGTGACGGCGGTCATGGCGACGTGGCGCCAGATCCAGCCGCGGCCCCCGGGATCCTCCGCACCGGGCACAAGGGCACTGCCGTCGGCGGGGCGGATGCACACCAGCGGTACCCAGGAGACGCAGGCGAGGATGCGCTCGTCGGTCGACGTCGCCGGGACGCAACCGATCATCAGGCCCGGCAGTGCCATCGAGCGGCACAGCGGGGGGATGACACGCGCCCGGAGGTCCGCGTCGCGCACCTCCTCGGCCAGCGCGGCGAACGGGCGCCGACCCGGCAGGCGCAGATCCACGCGCGGCTCCGCGAGGATGTTGCGGTACCACTGGGTCCGCGGCCCGTAGCCGGCCATGACCCAGGCAGCACCGTCCATCACGATGTAGCCGAGCGGCGTGTCCCGCCGCAGCCCGGAGGTGCGGCCGATGGTCGTCAAGAGGCATTGCCAGCCGGCCAGGGGGCTGCACAGCCAGACGGCCAAGCCAGCACGATGGAGCGGCACCACGAACCAGCGGTTGGCGTGGCGGAAGGCCATCTGGCTGGCCTGCGAGATCGACTGGGCTGGCCCGGTCAGGACCGGCGGCGCGGACAGGGCCCCGGGCAGCGGTGGGCCAACGACAGCTGACGACTCGGCGACAGCAGAGGCCGCGATGCTCATGAGTGCGATGTTCTCTTCGACTCGGATCGCCGGCCAGTGCCGCGCGGCATGTCGCGCCGGGCCCACCGTCGCCATGAAGCTGCGGGTCAGTTCCCCAGCGCTCGAAGAGGCGGCGGCACGTGGCCAGCGCGCTGGACGACGCCCACCCTCGGCTGGTCGCGCACCTCCATGACCGGCGCTCGACCCAGGAGCCCGCCCCAGTCGACCCAGTCGCCGGACTTGGCACCGGGCACCGGGATCAGGCGGCAGGCGGTCGTCTTGTCGTTGATGATGCCGATGGCAGCCTCGTCTGCGATGATCGCGGAGAGCGTCTGCGCGCTCGTGTCGCCCGGCAGCGCGATCATGTCCAGCCCGACCGAGCAGACCGCGGTCATGGCCTCCAGCTTCTCGAGGACGAGGTGGCCATCGGCCGCGGCCGAGGCGAAGTTGGCGTCCTCGCTGACGGGGATGAAAGCCCCTGACAGCCCGCCCGCCCGGCTGGTGGCCATCGATCCGCCCTTCTTGACGGCGTCGTTGAGCATGGCCAGGGCGACCGTCGTGCCGGGCAGCCCGACGCGCTCCACGCCGATGAGCTCCAGGATCTCGGCCACGCTGTCACCGGGCAGGCTGGTCGGCGCCAGCGAGATGTCCACCACGCCGAAGGCCACCTCCAGGCGTCGCGCCACCTCGCGCCCGACGTGCTCTCCGACACGGGTGATCTTGAAGACGGTGCGCTTGATCTCCTCGGCCACGTCGTGCATGGGGGCGCCGGGCGGCAGGCGCCGCAGCGCGTTGGCCACCACGCCCGGCCCGGAGATTCCCACCGAGATGGCCGCGTCGCCCTCCCCGAAGTCCATGGAAAGCGCCGGCCATGAAAGGATTGTCGGGCACGGCGTTGGTGAAGACGACAAGCTTGGCGCAGCCGATGCCGGACGAATCGGCCGTGCGCTCGGCGGTCTCCTTGATGACCTCCCCCATGAGGCGCACGGCGTCCATGTTGATGCCCGCTCCCGTGGTGGCGATGTTCACCGAGGCACAGACCCGTTGCGTCGTGGCGAGGGCCGCGGGAAGGGCGGCCATGAGCTCCTCGTCGATGCGAGAGGCACGCTTCTCCACGAGGGCCGAGAGGCCGCCGATGAAGTCGACGGCCACTGTCTCGGCCGCCTCGTCCATGGCCCGGGCGAGGTCCAGGATGAGCTCGCGGTCGGGGCGCCCGGCGACCCAGGCGATGGGCGTCACGGAGACCCGACGATTGACGATGGGGACCCCGGTCTCCACGGCGATGGCGTCGGTGACGGCCACGAGCCCGCCAGCGGCCGAGGTCACGCGGCGCACGAGGTCCTGCGGCGTCCGGCAGCCACGCAGGTCGATCCCCAGCGTCACGGTGCGGATGTCAAGGTGGTCGCGGCCGACCATCCCGACGCTCTCGAGGATCTCGTCCATGCCCAGCGAGCCGCGGGCCATCGTCGTCCCTCCTGTGTGGCCTGGGCGCTAGATGCGGTGCATGGCCTCGTAGACCGAGTAGAGGCGCACGGAGACCTCCATGCCGATCTCCGCGCCGACACGGGCCAACCCTTCAGCGAGTCCGTCGTAGCCCGCCGTGCCACGCATGTCCACGACGAGCACCATGACGAAGACGCCGGCCAGGATGGTCTGCGAGAGGTCGGTGATGTTGCCGTGCTGGCGCGCGATCTCGCTGGCCACACTGGCGATGATGCCGGGCTTGTCGATGCCCTCGACGGTGATGACGGCCAGGTCGGCAGCGGCCTCCGTCGCGGCCCGGCGCGATTCCTCACCCGCGAAGCGCACCCGGTTGCGGCGGAGGTACTCGAGGGCGGACGGGGCCAGCGTCCAGCCCTCCTCGACGTGGAGAGCGCCGTCCCTCACGAACTGCGCCACGTTGTCCGAAGTGATCAGTCGCACTCGTGCCGCTCCTTGTCGCTGCGCCCATCGTCGCAGCAGACGATAGCGCGCCTCGTCTTCAGCGGACGCTCAGTGGATCGGGTCGCTGGAAACCGTGCCAAGTGCCGCCCGCCTCGGCTTCCGCGAGCTGGACAAGCACCTGCTGCAGAGAGCGCTCGGGGAGCGTGGGGTAGAGGCGCCTGAGCAGGAGCTCGGCCCGCTCGAGCTCGGAGGCAGGAGCCATGGCGTCCACCTGCTGCCAGGCCAGCAGCTTGCCGCGTGCCGCCAGTCTGAGCCGTACGTCACCACGGGCCTGAGAGCTCATGCCGGCGATGACGCCTTCCTGCAGCTCCAGGCCCGGGTCAGCCCTCATGACTCGACATCCCTCAGCAGGTCACTGACGCCGAGGCGCCCAGCCCAATGCTCGAGGTAGATCCGATCGAGGGTCGCCGCATTGAGGCGCAAGAGCTGCACGCAGTCGCGCAGCTGGAGACCTGACGTGCCCTCTGACCAGACCAGCTTGGCGAGCACGAGATCCTCCACCGAGGCGACCCAGACTGGACCGAGGCCGGGGACCTCGGCGCGCTGGCGACGCTCCATGGCGGACGCCTCGAACGCCCCGGATGGGGCCACGATGACATCCACCTTGTCAGCGGTGTCCCGCTCGATGATCGACGCCATCGAGAACTCGCCGAAGGCGATGGGGTCCGCCACGAGGCAGCTCCCGCGCAGCGCCTCAGCAAGCTCGACGAATCGCCCGGCATCGATCACGACGACGTCGGTGTCGTGGCTCTGGCGGAGGACCCCATAGACGGATGCGGCCACGGACCCGGTCACGAAGTAGCGGACCCCGAGACGCTCAAGGACATCGAAGACGGCGCGCATGAAGAGGACGATAGCGTGACCAGGTGCCCCCGACCACGTCCCGGCTGCGCGGCCGTCATGATGGACGCCATGAGCTCGTTCGACCAGAAGGCCCAGGACTGGGACACCCCGGAGCGCCAGGAGCGCGCCGCCGCCATCGCCGACATCATCCGTGCGCACGTGCCGCTGTCGCGGTCCATGCGCGCCATCGACATCGGGGCCGGCACCGGGCTCCTGGGGCTTGAGCTCGCGTCGGACGTGGGCAGCATGGTCCTGGCAGAGCCGTCGGCCGGCATGCTGGCGGTCGCACGGGAGAAGCTGGCCGCTGACGGACCGGGCAACGTCACCGCGATCCCCTTCGACATCCAGGCCGCGCCGCCGGGAGGCGCCTCCTTCGACCTGGCCGTCTCGCTCCTCGTGCTGCATCACGTGGAGGACACGGCGGTCGCGCTGCGCGCCATCAACGATCTGCTGGCGCCCGGCGGTCGCATCGCCCTGCTCGACCTGGAGGCCGAGGACGGCACATTCCACGACGACCCGGAGGGCATCCATCACCACGGCTTCGATCAGGCCGCTCTGCGGACGACCGCGGAGTCGGTCGGCTTCCGCGACGTGGAGACGCGCATCGTCTCGGAGATCGACCGCGACGGTCGCCCGTACCCCCTCTTCCTGCTCACCGCGCGACGTGACTGAGTCGAACGACAGAGGACGAGTCACGCCGAAGTCGTGACGCGCACCAGCCACCCGACCTCGACCACCGCGCTCCTGGCGATGCCGGAGTTCCGTGCCCTGCTGGGGGCGCGGGGCCTGGCGGCGCTGGGCATGTCGGCCATCGCGACCGTGGTGGCCTTCCAGGTCTACGAGCTCACCGGTGAACCGCTGGCGCTCGGCCTTCTCGGCCTCGTGGAGGCCATCCCCGCGCTCGGCCTGATGCTCTTCGGCGGCCACGTCGCCGATCGGCGCGATCGCCGCTCCATCATCATCGTGACCGGCTCGCTGCTGGTCGTGGGCACCCTGGCGCTCGCCCTCCTCTCGCTCGACCCGACCACACTGGGGCTGGGCGGCATCCTGGCCGTGGTCTTCCTGATCGGCATCGCGGCCGGCTTCGAACGGCCGGCTCTGACGGCCTTCGAGGCCCAGGTCATCCCCATCGAGCACGCCACCCGGGGCGCCTCATGGACGGGCAGCATGTGGACCGGTGGCGCCATCTTGGGACCAGCGGCTGCCGGCCTGGCCATCGCCTTCGTGGGCATCCCTGCCACGTACGGCGTCCTGACCGTGCTCATGGTCATCGCCGTCGGGCTGGTGACCCGCATCAGCCGCAAGCCCATGCCACAGCCGGACGCGAGTGAAGGCACGCTGGAGAGCCTCGCCAGCGGCGTCCGCTTTGTCGTGCGAAGCCAGGTGCTGCTGGCCTCGATGGCCCTCGACCTCTTCGCCGTCTTCTTCGGCGGCGCCATCGCGCTGCTGCCGGTGTTCGCCAGCGACATCCTGGGCGTCGGCCCGATCGGTCTCGGGCTGCTGCGGACAGCGCCCTCGGTCGGCGCCCTGCTGGCCATGCTGGCCACGGCGCGCCTCCCACCCAAGCGGCGTGCCGGCTCCATCTTCCTGGTCTGCGTCGCCATCTTCGGCGTCTCGATGCTGGTCTTCGGCCTGTCCACGACCTTCGTATTGTCGCTGGCGGCCCTCTTCGTGGCCGGCCTCGCGGACGGCGTGAGCGTCGTCATCCGCATCGTCATCGTGCGCGTCGAATTGCCGGAGGCCATGCGCGGCCGCATCGCCTCGGTCAACCACGTCTTCATCGGTGCCTCCAACGAGCTGGGTGCCTTCGAGAGTGGCGTCGCCGCCACGCTGCTCGGTGTCGTGCCCAGCGTCATCGCCGGCGGCCTCGTGACACTTGGCATCGTGGCGGCCGTGGCCTGGCTGGCGCCGGAGCTGCGGCGCCTCGACCTGGGCAGGCGCATGGTCGAGGGACCCGGCGCGCAGCCCATCAGCCTGGCCGTCGAGGAGGTCTCGCTCGTGTCCGGGGCGGGCCCGGTGCCAGAGCCTGCGCCCGACGTTACCCACCGCTAGTCTGGGCGGGTCCGAACGCCGGCCGTGCCACCACGAGGGATCGATCGCATGAGCACTCCATCCGTCTCCAGGACGGTCCGCACCTCCAACGCGGACCTGCTCTCATCCCTCCCCTTCGACGACACCTCGGACTTCGAGGACGCGCAGCGCGGCTTCATCGGCCGCCTGGATCCCTGCATCGTCAAGGCCACCGACGGACGCGTGGTCTGGGACAACGAGTCCTACCGGACCTTCCTGGAGGGGCCCGCCCCCGACAGCGTCAACCCCAGCCTGTGGCGCCAGTCCATCCTGAGCGCCATCGATGGCCTCTTCGAGGTCGTGCCCGGCATCTACCAGGTGCGCGGCCTGGACCTCTCCAACATCACGTTCGTCGAGGGCGACAGCGGCGTCCTCGTCATCGACCCGCTCATCAGCATGGAGACGGCCGCGGCGGCCCTGGCCCTCTACCGTGAGCACCGCGGGCACCGGCCGGTGGTGGGGGCCATCTACACGCACAGCCATGTCGACCACTTCGGCGGCGTCAAGGGCGTCACGAGCGAGACGGACGTGAACGCCGGCCGCTGCCCTGTCATGGCGCCCGAGGGCTTCATGGAGCATGCCGTCGCCGAGAACGTCTACGCCGGTCCAGCCATGACCCGCCGAGCCGGCTACATGTACGGCGCAGCGCTGGCGCGGGGGCCGCACGGCCAGGTCGGCGCCGGGCTTGGCCAGACGACCTCGATGGGCACGCCATCGCTCATCGCGCCCACGGACAGCATCACGGCCACGGGTGAGACGCGCACCATCGACGGCATCCGCATGGAGTTCCAGCTCACGCCGGGCACGGAGGCGCCGGCGGAGATGAACGTCCTCTTCCCGGACCACGGCGCGCTGTGCATGGCCGAGAACACCACACACGTCCTCCACAACATCCTGACCATCCGTGGCGCGGTGGTGCGGGACGCGCGGGTCTGGTCGCGCTACATCAGCGAGTCCATCGACCGCTTCGGTGAGCGCATGGACGTCGTCTTCGCGTCCCATCACTGGCCGACCTGGGGGCGCGCGCGGGCCCTCGAGTACCTCTCGCTCCAGCGTGACCTGTACGCCTATCTCCACGACCAGACGCTGCGCCTGCTCAACCGGGGCCTGGTCGGCAGTGAGATCGCAGAGGTCATGCAGCTGCCGCCAGCCCTCGAGCAGGCCTGGCATGCGCGCGGTTACTACGGCTCCGTGAGCCACAACGTGAAGGCCATCTACCAGCGCTACATGGGCTGGTACGACGGCAACCCCGCGCACCTCTGGGAACACCCGCCGGTCGAGAAGGCGCGGCGCTACGTGGCAGCCATGGGCGGCGCGGAAGCGGTGCTGGCCCAGGCGCGCGAGGCCGTGGAGGTCGGCGACTTCCGCTGGGCGGTCGAGATCCTGAACCACCTCATCTTCGCCGAGCCGGCGCTGGAGGCCGCCCATGCGCTCCAGGCGGACGCCTTCGAGCAGCTGGGCTTCGGCTCCGAGAACGGCACCTGGCGCTCGGCCTACCTCGCGGGCGCGACCGAGTTGCGCCACGGCTCGTTCGGGACGCCGTCGTCGAGCAGCTCCCCGGACATGCTGGCCGCCCTCTCAGCGCAACAGCTCTTCGATGCCATCGCCGTCCGCGTGGACGGGCCGCGTGCCTGGGACGTGACCCTCTCCATCGGCATCAGTCTGGCGGACACCGACGAGAGCTATCGCCTGGACCTGCGCAACGGGGTCCTCGTCCACCGCGCCGCACCGACCGATGGGGTCGACCTGGTGATCCGCACGACGCGCGCCGCCATGCCCGGTCTCCTGGCCGGCAGCCTGGAGGGCGCCACGTTGGAGGGCGACCGGTCGGTCCTCGAGCGCCTCATGAGCGTCCTCGAGACGCCCGACCCGGGCTTCGCCGTCGTCACCCCCTGAGGCGTACGCTGTGGGGGAGTCTTCGCATGAAGGGGGGATGTGATGGGTGACCGTGCGTTCCGGTCACGTCGCGCCGTGGGCGTGGCGGTGCTGTTGCTGCTGTCCACTGCAGCGGGCCCAGTGGCGGCCCAGGAGGTGAGCACACGATCAGCCGCTACGGCTCCCCAGGCTGAGGTCATCACGCTCGGGGCGGACACGGAGGTCTTCCGCGACGACTTTGGGAGCGCCGGCACGTGGGGGGTCTCCGAGAACGACGCAGGGAGCGTCGAGTATGCGGACGGCGGACTCCGCTTCACCACCATGTCCGTGCCCAATGCCAGGTGGAGCTGGCTCGACCTGGGATCCCTGGCCCCCGTGCTGTGGGTGAGGGCAGCCGTCGAGATGGCATCGAACGGCGGCGCGGCGGGAGCGATGTGCCTCACGAGCGGCACGTCACCGACCCTGCTGTTCGGCATCGTCAACACCGAGGGTGAATGGGTGGTCGGACGCACCGCCGACCCCGAGGTGACCGTGCTGGCGCGAGGTCCGCTGCCCGCGAGCATCGATCTGACCCAGGGCGGCAGGGCGATCCTCAGCATCGAGTGTGCGATGACGGATACCTCGGGCGTCCGTGTCGCGGTCTGGGTGGATGGGGTGAACGTGGCCGACGTCAACGTCCCAGACCTCAGCGGGCCCTTCTCAGGGCCCGGTCTGTACGGTGAGGGCTATGTCGAGAGCTTCGCTGTCACGCTGGACGACATCGTGGTCGCCACCGGCGCGACCTATGAACCGCGGATGCGCAGCCCACAGGGTCCGCCACCGCTTCCCCTGGCCTCGCCGGCTCCGACCGTGCCGGCCCCGACAGCCCGGTCCCGAACCCCTCTGCCGCAGCCAGCCTGGCCCCGACCGATGAGCTCCTCCGGCACGTGCCCATCGCATTCGCCGGCGCTTGCGCACCTTCAGACGCCGACCCAGCGAACGGTCTCATGGCATCCGTCCTGTGCGACCCGGCCGGTGAGATCGCATCAGCCGCCTACTTCCGGTACGACAGCATCGAGGCGCTCGAGACCGCGTGGGCTGCGGTGCTGGCTGACGACGGCCCGGCCACAGAGGGCACCGACTGCTCCGTCGGGCCGGCCCTGGTTGACTACACGATCGGCGACCAGCCGGGTGGCCGACTGGCCTGCTACCTCAACGACGGCAGGGCCGTTGCCCTGTGGACCAACCCGGGCCTGCTCATGATGGCCATCGGCGCGGAAGCCTCGGGCGATTTCGGGAAGCTGTTCACGTGGTGGCAGGACGCCGGCCCGTTGCCCTGACAGGCAGCCTGGACCACGTGGCCAGACGAGGTGACCGCGAGCAACGAGCGCACTCTTGAACCGGCACCGGCCGACGCTCACGGTCCGGGCGCGCGGCGCTGGGCGGAGAGACTCGTCTCGACATGCCGGTGACCGGCTGCTCAGGCCGCTGCGCGCTCGGCTACCAGGGCAGCGGCCCTGAGCAGCACCTCCTCCGCGCCCCGGACGATGGTGCTGACGATGTCCGCCGCAGTCTCGACCGACGTGATGGCGCCCACCCCCTGGCCGGATGCGATGGCGTCGTCGAGGGGCTGACCTGGGCCACGTTCGTCGCCCGGCACGTCGGTCGCCACAGCGTCGAAGCGGACGGTCCCATCCAGTGGTGCCTCCACGAGGCGCTGCTTCCAATCGTCGCCGAGCGAGGCCTCCACGCTGGCCAGGAAGCGCGTGCCGATGTTGGCGCCGGCCGCGCCGAAGAGCAGCACAGCCGCCAGGCCCCGGCCATCGGTGATGCCTCCGGCCGCTACGATCGGCAGCGGCGACAGCGCGTCGACGACCTGGGGCACGAGGACGGAGCCACCGATGCGTCCCCCGAAACCTCCGACCCCGCCGGCCTCCGTGCCCTGGGCGATGATGATGTCGGCGCCATCGTCGGCAGCCAGGCGGGCCTGTTCGACCGTCTGGACCTGCGTGATGACGAGCGCGCCGCTGTCGTGGATGCGAGACACGGAGTCACCGGGCAGGCCCTGCGTGACGGAGATGGCGCGCGGCCCAGCCGCGAGTGCGCACTCCAGGCACTCCGGGTGGAGCTGCAGCCACGGCTTGGTGAAGTTCACGATGAAGGGTCGCGACGTCAGCTCGCGGACGGCCTGCAGCTCCGCGCGAAGATCCTCCGGGGACCGCTTTGCGGCGCCGATCGTCCCGATGGCACCCGCGTTTGACACGGCTGCGGCCAGGGCAGCACCACTCCCGAACCTCCCCATCCCGGCCTGGATGATGGGATGCTCGATGTCCAGCAGTTCGAGGAGCGGAGTGCGCAGCATGTCGACCTCCGAGGGGGATGAAGGCAGGCGAATGGTGACAGCCCTGGGCGGCTTTGACCATCCCCAACACGGGGTAGACGGGCGGGCCTCAGCCAGGGCGCGTGAGCTGAACCGAGCGTAGCATCGGAGACACCGTGAGGAGGGCACGACGATGGAGGCGGGCATGCATCACACCACCACGCTCGAGGCTACGGCGCGCTGGACGGCGGCCGTCCGCGCCCTCGAGACCGCCAGGCAGGACCGCCTCTTCGAGGACCCCTGGGCCGCCGAGCTTGCCGGGCCGGAGGGTCAGGCCTGGATCGAGGCGCGGACGCCCGAGAGCGTCCTGCCCATCGTCCTGCGCACCCGCTACTTCGACGATTGGCTGCAGGGCGTCATGGTCGAGTCAGTCAGCCCGCAGGTCGTGCTGCTGGGCGCTGGCCTGGACACACGCTCGTTCCGTCTGCCGTGGCCGGCAGGCACGCTTGTCTTCGAGCTCGACCGGGAGGCTGTCCTCGCCCATAAGGAGCACGTGCTCTCGAGAGCAGGCGCGAAAGCGCGCTGCGCCAGGCAGGTAG
Organism: uncultured Chloroflexia bacterium; assembly: GCA_963825995.1. Taxonomy (GTDB): domain Bacteria; phylum Chloroflexota; class Limnocylindria; order Limnocylindrales; family CSP1-4; genus JAFMJV01. The sequence continues at coordinate 61,324 of CAWGVH010000005.1, read as the reverse complement.
TCGTGGCAGACCTCGGCGACGACTGGCCGGCGGTCCTCACCCGGGCCGGCTTCGACGCCCGACGGCCGGCCACGTGGTTGCTCGAAGGGCTCCTCTTCTACCTACCCGGGGAACGACTGGTGCGCGTCCTGGAACAGGTCACGGCCCACGCAGCACCCGGCAGCCGCCTCGGCTTCGACATCGTCAACGCCGCCGTCCTGACCTCGCCGTACACACGTCCCTGGGTCGAGATGCAGGCCGCCGCCGGCGCCCCCTGGCTGGGGACCATGGAGGACCCGCTCGGCTTCCTGGCCGAGCGCGGCTGGAGCGCTGCCCTGACCCAGGCCGGCCAGCCGGACGCCAACCACGGACGCTGGACCCTGCCGGTGGTGCCGACCGCGATGCCTGACTTCCCGCACAGCTGGTTCGTGACGGCCGCCAGGACTGCCTGACGGACACGGTCCGGCGCGGAGCTGCCACGGCTGAGCCGGTGCTGGCCGAACGGCCTGGCTAGTCGCTGGACACGAGCAGGCGCCGGTGCCCATGCTCGATGACGTCCACGCCGACTCCATACGCCTCCTGGACGTTGGCAGCCGTCAGGACGGCTCGCGGATCCCCCGAGGCGATGACGCTGGTGGCATGGTCCCGGAGACCGGCCATCGTCGGGTCGACTCCCTCCAGCACCGCCAGCTTGCGCAGCAGCACGACCCCGTCCGCATACGCAAAGGCCTGGTTCGGCTCGTGGATGGTCATGAGGACGGTGACGTCCTGGCTGCGTGCGAGGTGGCCGATCGTCTCCAGCACCCGGACCTGGTTGTGCAGGTCGAGGTAGGTCGTCGGCTCGTCGAGCAGGAGCACGCGCGGCTCCTGGGCAAGGGCCCGGGCGAGCATGACCAGCTGGCGCTCACCACCGGACAGACGCGTGATGGGCTGCTGCTCGAGGTGGCGGATGCCGAAGCGGTCCAGCACGTCGCGGCAGATCCTGACATCGGACTCGCGCGGGGAGGCGAAGGTCGAGACGTAGGGCATGCGCCCGGTGAGCAGGATGTCCAGCACCGAGAACGGGAACGTCGTGCGCTGCCCCTGGGCCACGCTCGCGACGAGGCGTGACAGCGCCAGCTGGCTCATGGCGCCGATGTCCCGTCCGGCCACCCGCACGGCACCCCCAGTGGCCGGCATCAGCTTGCCGATGATGCGCAGGAGCGTCGTCTTGCCGCAGCCGTTGGGCCCCAGCATGGCCAACACCTCGCCGCGGTGGATGCTGAAGGAGACGTCCAGCAGGACGGGCGACCCACCGTAGCCGGCTGACACGTGCTCCACGTCCAGGATGACCTCACGCTGGGCCCGCCCGCCGGCCGGCTCCGGGAGGGACGCGGCGTCTGGTCGCTCCGACGCCAGGGCCGGCCCGGGCGCCGGGGGCGGCATGGCGCTCATTCCCAGCCGCTCGACTTGGTGGCGCGCAACAGCAGCCAGAAGAAGGGCGCGCCGATGAGGGTGGTGATGATGGAGAGGGGGATCTCGTAGCCGAAGGCGGCCCGCGCCAAGTCGTCCACGAGGACCAGGTAGGTAGCCCCGAGCGCCGCGGACAGCGGCAGCAACGTGCGGTGGTCTGGCCCGGCGATCATGCGGACCATGTGCGGGATGATGAGCCCTACGAGGGCCACGATGCCGGCGATGGAGACCGAGACCGCCGAGACGAGCGCGGCGCAGATGATGAAGACGGCCTTGTAGCGCTCCACGTCCATCCCCGCCGAGCGAGCCTCGTCGTCGCCCAGGGCCAGCACGTTGAGCCGCCAGCGCAGCGCGATCATGACGACCGTGCCGGCCACGATGAGGAACCAGACGCCCGCCAGCGCCGACCAGGTCACGGCGTTGAAGCTGCCCATGATCCAGCGCACGATCGATTGCAGCGACCGCTCGTGGGCGCTCATCTGCACGATAGACAGGAGCGCCGTGAAGATGGCCGAGGTGATGACGCCTGAGAGGATGAGCGAGACGATGGGCACCTTGCCGCCCGTCCGGGCCATCGTGTAGGCGATACCCATGGCCAGCAGGCCGAAAGCGAAAGCCGAGAGCTGCACGGGCAGCCAGGCGACCGCGGCGATGGCCAGCGCAGCCCCGAAGGCCGCGCCCGACGAGAGGCCCAGGATGTAGGGGTCCACGAGCGGGTTGCGCAGCACGCCCTGCAGCGCGGCCCCGGAGACCGAGATGGCCATGCCCACCAGCATGACCGACAGGACGCGGGGGAGCCGGATGTCGAAGAGCACGGTGTAGACCATCTCCCCGTAGTCCGCGCTGCCCACGATCCGCGACCAGATGACACCGACGACGTCCCCCACCGCGAGGCCATACGTCCCGAGCAGCATCGAGAAGAGAAAGGCCGGGATCGGCGAGAGCGCCACGGCCGAGATGGCGACGGTCCGCCATGAACCGGAGAGGCCGCGCTCGGCCAGCAGGGTGGCCGGCAGGCGGCGGACCGTCATCGCCGGCGCCGGATCAGCCGGCCGGCTGGTAGTCGGGGTAGGTGACGCCGTACATAGCCCGGAAGAAGGCGTCGTACTCGGAGGTCAGGTCGACGTCCGCGAAGGCCTCGGGGTTGATGTCCTTGCCGATCTTGAGCGTGGCGATGGGCTGGCGACCGGTCATGAAGTCGTACAGGAAGGGGTCGTCAAGCTCGAAGACGTTGCCTTCCTTGACGGCCGCCAGGTTCGCCCAGGGTGCGAAGTCGAAGCCGGCCACCTGGGCGCCATCGAGGATATGCTGCGGGTCGATCTCGGGGTTGAACCAGAGGTAGATGGCATCGGGGTCGAGCTGGGCGATGGTCTCCATGGAGAGCACAGGGTGCTCCGTTGACGCGGCCTCGTCATCCCATTGCGAGACGACGTTGATCCCTCCAGCGGCTTCGATGAGCTCGTTGGCGGTGGACTGCGTGCCGGCCGTGCCGAAGACGTCGCCCCACATCCAGTAGACACTGGGGCGCTCCTCCACCGGGATAGCGGATGAGATGCCCGTGATCGCCCCCATCTCGGCCGCGATCTGGGCCACGACCTCATCGCCTCGCTCGGGGTCGCCCAGGATGGCCGCCATGTCCGTGGTCAGCTTGGTGAGGTCGTCGAAGGCATCGAGGAAGACGCCGTAGACGGGCACGCCAAGGCTGCCCTCGATGGCCGCCGTGTCCTTGTCGTCGATGTCGGCCGACCAGAGCACCACGAGGTCCGGGTCGGCCGCCGCCAGGGACTCCAGGTCGACTGCGCCGTCCTTGGTGGCCACGCGCGGCAGCGTGGCATAGTCGGCGTCGACGGCGCTGAAGAAGGCCTCCTTGAAGGTCGGCTGCCAGATGTCCCCGATGCCGGAGATGTGGCCCGCGCCGCCGACGGCGTAGAACGTGTTCATGGCGTTCTCGACGAGGAACACGACGCGGTCGGTGCCCACCGGGACGTCCATCGTCTTGCCCCGGAAGTCCGTCAGGGTGACCGTCGCTGAGGTCGTGGCGTCCTGTGCGACCACGGGCCCTGGTAGCGAGGCCACCAGTGCGATGGCTGCGGCCGAGACGAGGATCCGGCGGGCAGCCGCCCTGCGGTCGTTCATGATCGACATGCCTGCTCACTCCACTTCTGGACCCACCGCCACCGCCGGCAGCGCCGGGACGTCGCGGTAGACCCACACGGCTACAGTAGTCGCGTCATCTCGTTGATGCAACGAGATGCGTTTGCCTCGTCAGCCACCTAGCCCGGTGGCGCGGGAGGCAGCGTCGCGGGCGGCTCGCCGGAGTCCGGCCAGACGTTCAGGTCCACGACCTGCGGCGCCCCGTGGCTCCGCTCCGCCACCGTGAAGCGCCCGGCGTGCTCCGCGTGCGGGTCGCGGATGACGATGCCGAACGTCTCCATGAGACGGTCGGGGGTGAGCACATCGCGACCGGGCCCCAGGGCCACGACGCGCCTCGCCAGGAGCAGCACCTGGTCGTACTCGATGGCCTCGCTGATGTCATGGGTGGCCGTCACGAGGGCGGCACCCCGGCGCAGCTCCCCAGCGAAGGCGTCCAGGTAGCGCTCGCGGCCGCCGGCATCCAGTCCGGCGTTGGGCTCGTCGAGCATGATGAGGTCGGCCCGGCGGGCCAGCACCTGGGCGAGGTAGACGCGTTGGCGCTGCCCGCCTGACAGTGACCGGAGTGGTGTCTTGGCCAGCTCGGCCACGCCCATCGTCTCCATGGCCCAGGCCACGAGGTCGTGGTCGGTCGACGTGGTCCGGCCCAGGAGGCCGAGGCTCGGGAAGCGCGCCATGCGCACCACGTCGATGGCTCGCAGCGGCAGGACGAAGCCCGAGGCGTGGAACTGTGCCAGGTACCCGACCCTCCCGGGCGAGGCTCCGGCAGTCGCGCCCAGCACGGCCAGCTCACCGCCCAGACGAGGCTGCAGGCCGACCAGCGTCTTGAGCAGCGTGGACTTGCCTGAGCCGTTGGTGCCCACAAGTGCAAGGGATGCTCCCGGAGCCACGCGGACATCGATGGCGCCCACGACCACGTCTCCGCGGTAGCCCACGGCCAGTCCGCGCGCCACGATGAGATCGCCTACCGGCGCGGCTCCTGCGCGGCTCATCGATGGGTCTCCGCCGTGTCCGGCTCGGACGAACGCTGCGACCCCACCGGCGGCCTCGAGTCGCGCCAGCTCGCGTACAGGAAGACGATGAAGAAGATGGCCACCGCGACGAGCACCATGGAGGCGCCTGCGGCGAGGTCGAACCAGTAGCTGATGAGCAGCCCGAGGTACGAGCTGATGGCGCCGATGATGGAGCCGATCACCATCATGGTGGCGATGCGGTGCGCCAGCAGGGCGCCCGCGGCGGCTGGTGCAAGGAGCATGCCGAACACGAGCAGCGTGCCCACCACCTGGAAGCTGACGACCACGGTGAGGGCGATGAGGACGAGCATGATGGCGTGATAGCGCCGGGCCGGGAAGCCCGCCACGTCCGCCTGCTCCGGATCGAAGGCCAGCAGCAGGAAGGGGCGGGCGCAGATAGCCGCAACGGCCGCCACTCCGATGGTCGCCAGCGCGAGGACCTCGATCGACCCCCAGCTGGTGCCCAGGATCTGCCCGAAGAGGATGGCCACCAGGTCGCCCGCGAAGGAGCTCGAGCGCGAGACGATGACGACGCCCAGCGCCAGCATGCCCACGAAGAGCAGGCCGATGGCCGTGTCCGACGAGAGGCGGGAGCGGCGCGTGATGATCGCGACCCCGCCGATCATGGCCAGCGCGCCGACGGTCGCCCCGACCAGGCCCGGCGCGCCGATGAGCAGGGCAGCAGCGATGCCCGGCAGCACGCCGTGCGCCAGGGCGTCGCCGATGAAGGCCAGGCCCCGCAGGACCACGAAGGTGCCCACGACCGCGCAGGAGATGGAGACCAGCACCCCCGCCAGCAGGGCGCGCAGCATGAAGCCGTTGTCCAGGAACGGGTCGATGAGTGGACCCACCAGGCCTCCCGCGACGACCGTCAGCGATGCCAGACCGGCGTCGCCGCCGGCCGAGGATCGCAGCGCACCACGCGGCTTCGCTCGTGTCCGGAGGCCGACTGCAGGCTCGTCACGACAGGGCCTCCACCAGGATGTCGGCGATGCCGGAGATGAAGGTGACGTACGAGCCGTCGTCAGGCAGACGGTGGCTCGGCAGCTCAACGACGCCGGCGCCGGTCTCGCTGGCGATGGCGTCCGCGACCGAGCGCGGCGTGCCGGCCTCGGCGAAGATGACGCTCACGCCCGCGTCACGGATCTGCTCGGCGAGGTCGGCCATGGCCCGTGCCGATACCTCACCCTGTGAGGACAGTCCGGGGATGACCGCGCCGACCAGCTCGAGGTCATAGCGGGCCGCGAAGTAGCCCATCGACTCGTGGCCCGTGACCAGCTTCCGAGCCTCCGGGGGAATGACGGCGAGGCGGGTCCGGACATCCTCGTCGAGCGCCTCCAGGCGCGCCACGAGGTCCGCCTCACGGTCGCTGACGTCGACCCCCAGTTCGCCGATGACCGGCGCCAGGGCCTCGACCACGGCCATCATGGAGACGGGGTCCACCCAGAAGTGGGGGTCTTCGGCGCCATGATCGTGCCCCTCCTCGGCCGCGGCCTCGGGCTGGCCGCGGCTGCAGGGCTGGCCTCGGGGGCAGGGCTGCCGGCAGGGGCATGGCCGGCCTCGGCCTCATGCCTGTGCGTGGCCTCACCCAGCTCTCGGACGTTGACGTGGTCGGTGGCCTCGAAGATGCGGGTGCCCTCCGCCTCGGCCTGCCCGAGCGCGTCCTGCAAACCCTCCTCGAGGCCCAGGCCGTTGGCCACCACGAGGTCTGCCGCGTACACCGCCTCGAGGTCCTGGGCCGATGGTGCCCAGTCGTGTGGGTCGACACCGTTGGCCATGAGGACCGTCACGCTCGCCCGGTCGCCGACGAGGTCCCGGACCACGGACCCCAGGACCGAGGTGGTGACCACGATGTCCACAACATCCTCAGATGCCTCGGCCTGGGCGGCGGTCGGTCCGGCCTGCACCACGAGTAGGGCGAGGCTCGCCAGGGCCGCCGGCAAGGCGTGCCTGACGCCTTCCCGAGCGATATCGAGTCTCAGCCTGGGCAGTGGCGACCTCATCAACGTGATCCTCCGGGGTTGGTCGGCTTACGAGGAGTGACCGGATCGACAGCGCGGGCAGCGGCCGTAGAGCTCGAGGCGGTGCGAGTCGACCTGCCAGCCGGTGCGCCGCTGGACGTCCTCCAGGGCCAGGCCGACCTCCTCGATCTCCGTGACGCGCCCGCAGCCGGAGCAGACGATGTGATGGTGATGGCCGGCCGGCTCGCAGGGCACGTAGGCGTGCTCGCCAGTCGGCAGGTCCAGGCGCTCCAGGACGCTCAGCTCGGTGAACAGGTCCAGCGCGCGGAAGATCGTGGCACGTCCGATGCCCAGCCGGCGCGCCCTGGCGTCATCGATGAGGTCCGCCGCGGAGAAGTGCCCTTCGCGGGCCACGATGAGCTCTGCCACGGCACGGCGCGGCGCGGTGAGCCGGTACCCACCGCGGTCGAGCGCCGCCACGAGCGGTTCGATGCCCGTTGCGTGATGGACCGTGGCACTCCGATAGACTGAGACCATGTCTCATATCGTACTGCATCTGCAGCCACTGAACGACGGCGGCAAGGAGGGACGACCGCCTCGGGTCACGCCTGCGGCCGATAGACTCGCGGCACACACGATCGAGGAGGGATCATGGGCGGCAGGGCACTCTTCATCGGCGGTCCCGGCACCATCAGTCGGGGCGCCATCGGCGAGCTCGTGGCCGGAGGCTGGGACGTCACGGTGCTGACGCATCTGAAGGACCCCGTCCCCGACCTTGGCGCCCGCTTCCTGTGGGGTGACCGCGATGACGAGGTCGCCCTCCGCGCCGCCTGCGACGAGGTGCAGCCTGATGTCGTCATCGACACCTGCTGCTACACGACGGACCAAGTGAGCCAAGCGCTGAATGTCTTCGCGGCGCCCGGCCGCCAGTACGTCTTCGTGAGCACGGTCGATGTCTTCGGCTATCCCCTGGCTCGGCTGCCCATCCGCGAGTCGGACGAGCATCGCGAGCCGAACTCGCCGTACGCGCTCGCCAAGCGCGACTGTGAATCCCTGGTCAGCGCGGCGGGCGCCGAAGGCCGTGTGTCCGTCACCATCATCCGCCCGGGCTACTCGATGGGCCCTCGCTTCGTCATCGGCTTCTTCTCGCGGCAGGGCGGTCGGACGATGCTGCGACGCATGCAGCAGGGCAAGCCCATCGTCGTGCCTGGAGACGGCAGCACACTCTTCCAGCCCGGCACCGGCATCGACACGGGGCGGCTCATGGCACGGGTCGCGGGCGAGCCGCGCGCGTTCGGTCGCGTCTTCACCTGCGCGGGCCCGCAGGTCATCACCCACGACGATTACGTGGAGGCCATGGCCGCCGTGGTCGGCGTCTCGCCGCGGCTGATCCACGTCCCAGTGGAGCTGCTGCTCTCCCTCGCCCCTGCCGAGGTCGACGACACCATCCTCGACGAGTCGATCCTGCCGGTCCTGACACGCTTCGATCTCGCCTACAGCAGCGATGCCATCCTGGAGCTGGGCGGATCGTTCGAGCCGCAGGTGTCGACAGAGGCGGCCATCACGTCGCACCTGGCCTGGCTTGACGAGCACGGCTGGCCGGACACGACCGACGGCCCGGACGATCGACTTGTCCGACGCTACGAGCGAGCCCGGACCGCGTTTCTGGCGCCGGTGGACTGAGCTACTTCGGCTGAGCACGACAGCTGACCGACCTTCCATCGACCTCGAGGTCACTGGAAGCCACGACCTGAGTGTCTAGTTTGCTTGACATGATGTCCGGCATGGCTTACATTGCCGATGTCAAGAACACTTCACATCGAGGCTGCTGCCGTGTCATTCGAGGAGAAGTCCACCTGGGTCTACGCCGTCATCGCCGTGGTCCTGCCCATCGCCTACTTCGCGATGGTCCTGCCGCAGCTGACGACGACGCCGGCCGCTGACATCGACTACCAGGTCCCGCTGCTGACCGCCATCGGGCTGGCCATCGGGCTGGCCATCGTGGCCGCCATCATCATCTCCGTCACGGCTCCCGACGAAGCCGGAAAGGCCGACCAGCGCGACAAGGACGTCAACCGCTTCGGCGAGTACGTGGCCGGCCTGGTGCTCGGCGCCGCGGCCATCGTGCCGTTCCTCCTGGCCATCGCGGAGGCAGCCTACTTCTGGATCGCCAACACCCTGTACCTGGCCTTCATCCTGGCCGCGATCGCCGGCTCCGTGGCCAAGATCGTGGCCTACCGGCGGGGGCTCTGAGCCGTGGTCAAGCCGACCCGCGTCTCGAACGACATCCGGGTGCTCCGCTTCACCAACGGCGAGATGACCCAGGCCGAGCTGGCCGAGCGCATCGGTGTCACCCGCCAGACCGTCATCGCCATCGAGCAGGGGCGCTACTCACCCTCGCTGGAGATGGCCTTCCAGATCGCCCGGGTCTTCGGGCTGCCCCTCGACAGCGTCTTCCACTACCCAACGAGTGAAGGAGAGTCCCGATGAAGGCTATCGTCCAGGACCGCTACGGTCCCCTTGAAGAGGTCCTGCAGCTCCGGGAGATGGAGACCCCGACACCGGTTCCAGGCCAGGTGCTGGTCCGCGTCCAAGCCGCCTCGGTGCACATCGGCGATTGCCACGTCATCCGCGGGGTACCCAAGCTCTTCCGACCGGTGTACGGGCTTCGCCGTCCCAAGGTGCCCATCCCGGGCACGGACATGGCAGGCATGGTGGAGGCGGTCGGTGCGGACGTCAGCCGCTTCCAGCCCGGCGATGAGATCCTGGGCTGGTGCTCGGGGGCCTTCGCCACGCATGCCGTGGCGGCCGAGCAGGCCCTGGCGCCCAAGCCCGTTGGCTTGACCTTCGAGGAGGCCTCGGCGGTCGGCGTCTCGGCCATGACAGCCCTCCAGGCGCTGCGCGATCACGGGAAGTTGCAGGCCGGCCAGCACGTGCTCGTCGTTGGCGCATCCGGGGGCATCGGCACCTTCGCCGTCCAGATCGCCAAGGCCATGAGCGCGGAGGTGACCGGCGTCTGTAGCACCCGGAACGTCGAGCTGGTGCGCTCGCTCGGCGCGGACCACGTCATCGACTACAGCGTCGAGGACTTCACCCAGGGCGGGCCACGCTACGACCTCATCTTCGACAACGTGGGCAGCCACTCGCTCTCGGCCACCCGCAAGGCCCTCAAGCCCGCCGGCACGCTGCTCTCCAACGGCTCCCCCGTGGGAGGCTGGGTCGGCGGCCTGAGCAATGTCATCAAGGCCGGCCTCGCCTCGACGGTCGTGCGCCAGCAAGGTCGACCCTTCGTCTCCATGCCGAGAGCGGAGGACCTGGCCGCGCTGCTGGAGCTCGTGGAAGCCGGCCAGCTGCGGCCGGTCATCGACCGCAGCTACCCACTGGCCGAGACAGCGCGGGCCATCGCTCACGTCGCCGAGGGCCACAACCAGGGCACGACCGTCATCGAGGTGGCGGGTCGGCAAGATGCCGCTCAGGCGGCGAACGAGATTGGGGGACGATCCTGATGCTGACGACCATCCTGGCGCTCGCAGGCGCCGCGCTCCTGGCCCTCGCCCTCCTGGGCGTCGCGTTCGTGCTCGGCATGCGCAGCAAGTCACGCTGGGTGCAGGGTCCCGTCATCTGGTTCAGCCGTCGCTGGATGAACCCGCGCCAGATGCGCACGGCGGGCCAGCCAGGCTCATACGCGGGCATCATCCGCCATGTCGGCCGAACGACGGGAACGGCCTACGAGACACCCGTGACGCCGGTGCTGGCCGACGGTGGCTTCCTCATCGCTCTGCCCTACGGTCGTCACGCCAGCTGGCTCAGGAACGTGCTGGCGGCGGGCTCGGCCAGCATCGTCTGGGAGGGTCAGACATACGGCGTGGAGGGACCCGAGATCGTCCCCACGGTGGACGTCATCGAGCACTTCCCGGAGAGCGACCGCCGGTCATTCGGGCTGATGAACGTGGACGAGTGTCTACGGGTCAGGACCGTGGCGCCCGGGTCGGCCGGCTGACAAGGCCGACACGAGGAAGGCGCCGACGGCGAAGACGCACTCAGCGACGACGACCCATAGGAGACGGACCCGAACGGATGAGCTGTGGAGACCCCGAACTGCAGGGCTCGACGGTGCGCCACGGGTGTTACCGACGCGTTCACGGCGCGCTAACGACAGGTGAACAGCGAGGTGAGACCGTCGGGAGAGCGCATGAGCACGTCGGGCGCGGCCGCTGCCCGGGACCGCTTGTGCCTACGACAGAACACCAAGCTGCGAGGACGCACCATGGACGAGCGACTGAGAGCACGCAAGCGGATCGGGCTGGTAGCCCACGACCACCGCAAGGACGACCTGGCCCAGTGGGCCATCTACAACCGGCGTCTCCTCGCCAGTCACGACCTCATCGCCACGGCGACGACCGGCACGCTTCTCGAGGAGGCCCTCGGGGTGGGCATCACCAAGCTCCAGAGCGGACCCCTGGGCGGCGACCTCCAACTCGGTGGGCTCATCGCGGACGGCTCCATCGACATGCTCGTCTTCTTCTGGGATCCGCTGGAGGCGCAGCCGCACGACCCGGACGTGCGCGCGCTGCTGCGCATCGCGGTCGTTTGGAACATCCCGGTCGCCTGCAATCGCGCGACGGCGGACTTCCTCGTCTCCTCGCCGCTCATGGCAAGCGACTACGTGCGGCGCACGCCCGACTACCAGGCCCACCTCGACCGACTCGTGCCGGCCTGAAGCCCGATCCGGGGCAGCGAACGGCCACCGAGCGGACCACCAGCGGCCGGGCTGCGTGGCACGCCGTGATGGCTACTCGGCGGGTTCCGCCTGATCGCGCGAGCGCAGCATCCAGGCATACCCGGCGAGGGCGATCCCCACCACGAGCAGCAGGATGCCGAGCCATGTGAACGTGCCTTTGAGCGAGTCGATGCCGCCGCGCGCGTTGAGCACGAGGAGGAGGCCGACGACCACCGTCAGCCCGGCGATGACGAGGGCGACGACGGGGAACCGCGATCCCTTCTCACGCCGGATGAGAGCCGCGGCGACGGCCGCCAAGCCGTAGAGGATCAGACCGACGCCCAGGATGATGGCGATGGCGACGGTCGCCACGTCGGAGTCCTGGGCGATGAGCGAGCCGATGACCACGATGAGGCCGACGCTGAGGCCGACGCCAGACCGAAAGGCCACGGTCGCGACACGCCCGGGCGCCACCTGGTCGCGAAGGAGCCGCCATGCGGACAGCGTCGCAGTGGCCAGCAGGATGACGCCCAGGACCTGGAGCGTCGCCTTGGCGCCGAAACCCGGCGCCAGCCAGACGAGTGCACCGGCGATAGCCAGCACGATGCCCTCGGCCATGACGACCGGCCACTTCATGCCGGCTTTCCAGGGCGCGCCCTTGTCCACAAGGCCCTTGGCCGCGGACAATGCCTGCTCCTCACCGCTCACGGCGGCCTGGGTGGGTGCCGTGCTCGTCGGAGGAGGCGGGCTCCCGCTCGGCTGGCTCGTCCCTGGCGTCTCGTTCATCCCGGTCCTCCTGCGTGGTCGTCTGGGCGTCGACCGCACTGGACGCATCATAACGGCCCGACCCGACAGCCCAGCGCGTCCGGCGGATGGACGAGAACTCGACCGCGGAGTTGACTGGACTAAGTCCGGTCCAGTACCATGATGACATGCCAGTCAACATCCACGCCGCCAAGACGCACCTCTCGCGCTTGGTCGACCGGGCAGCCGCAGGAGAGGAGATCGTCATCGCCCGGGCAGGCAAGCCCGTGGCATGCCTGGTGGCCTACACACCCAGGTCGGCGGACCGGGAATTGGGCGCCTGGCGCGGCCGGGTCTGGACAGCGCCGGACTTCGATGAAACGGAGGACGAGACCATCCTGCTGTTCGAGGATGGCGGATGAGGCTGCTCCTGGACACGCATGCACTGCTCTGGGCCCTCGCGGACCCTGAGCGCCTCTCCGAGGCCGCGCGTCGCGCCATCAGCGACGGCCACAACGAGGTCCTGGTAAGCGCCGCCTCGGCGTGGGAGATCGCCATCAAGCGAGAGGCTGGGAAGCTCCGGGCGCCGGACGACCTGGTGGAGGCAGCGGAGCAGACCGGGTTCGAGTGGCTCGCCATCTCGCCTCGGCACGCCATCCTGGCCGGGTCGCTCACGCCGCACCATCGCGATCCGTTCGACCGGATGCTCGTGGCACAGGCGCAGGCCGAGTCGCTCGCGATCGTGACCCATGACCAGCGGCTGAGCCTCTACGAGGTGGAGGTCCTTCCGGCCTGATCCAGGAGTCGCGGCCACTGGATCGCCAGCACCGAGGGCGTCAGCAGGCGCGGCCGCGCTCGCTCAGGCAGCCAGTACGACCGAGTTCTCGAGCACGCCAAGCGCACCCATCTCGATGCGCACGTGGTCACCCGGCCGCAGCGTCAGCGAAGCGTCCGGCACGATGCCGCACCCAGTCAGCAGCACCACGCCTCGCGGGAACGACAGGGATCGGAACAGCCACGCCGCCAGGTCGTCGAGCCGCCGCACCATCTGCGCCGTGCTCGTCTCGCCGTCGAAGACGACCACTCCACCGCGCGTGATCCGCATACGGACGTGGAACGGCGGATCGAGCCGCCCCGGCCGGCGTGATGGCAGGTCCGAGCGCGCAGCCGCCATCGTAGACCTTGGCCTGAGGCAGGTAGAGCGGGTTGTCCCGCTCGATGGCGCGGGAGGTCATGTCGTTGCCGATGACGTAGCCGGCGATGGCACCGTCCGCCGCGATGACGAGCCCGAGCTCCGGCTCGGCCATGTCCCAGCCGGAGTCGGGGCGGATGGCAACGGCCTCGCCAGGCCCTCGGACGCGCCAGCCCGGCGCCTTGAAGAAGAGCTCGGGCCGCTCGGCCGTGTAGAGGCGGTCGTAGATGGATGGTTCGGTCGCCGTCACGGCTCGCGCCTCGTGCGTGCGCGCGTACGTCACGCCAGAGCACCACACCTCCTGGCCCTCGATCGGCGCCAGCCACGGCGCCTGGGCCGGACACCGCCCGGGGCTGGCGAGGTCGAACGCGCTCGCCAGGCCCGGCCCGCCGGACGCCAACAGGTCATCGAGGCCGAGCCCGGCCGGCAGCAGTTCCTGCGGGCCAGCATCGATCGTGCCGCGGGCAAGGCGCGGCCCGGTGGGCAGCGCCACGCGGAACAGCGCGTCGGTCACGTCAGCCTCTTCGGTCCACGAATCTCGAGGTGGGCCAGCCGGACTCACCCGTTTCCCGGCAGGCTGGCGCCGCCTCCTGTCCCACGACCGCGCTCGATCAGCCGGCCGCGGGGGTCATGCGGCCGACGGCCAGCTCGGCGATCGCGGCGGCCTGCGTCTGGGTCTGCTCGGGGCCACCCTCGTCAGTCGCGCTCATGGCCAGGAGCATGACTGAGAAGAGCCGCCCGCCCCCCGCATCCACGAACACCGTTCCGAGGTCCGGCCAGAACACGGCTGTGCGGTCGGCGATGCTCAGGTCAGACGTGGAGCCCGAGCGGAGGGGCGCGAGCGTCCCGTCGCTGAAAGCCAGGCTCACCACGACGATCTCGTCGGCCAAGTCGGTCTGGTAGGTGCAGCCGCCGGCGCCGTCCGGTTCCGCGGTCGTGAACGTGGCGCCCATGATGCCACTGAGCTCGTCGGGGCTGACGATGGTGCAGGGATCGCCCACGAACTCGATGGCCGGCCCGGTGACCTCCTCAGGCAGCGTCGAGGTGACAGGTCCTGCAGCCAGGAGCGCCGACGCCAGGGCCGTCGCGGCGGCGAGTGGATCGTCCACCCCTGCCTCCGGCATGACGTTGATCATGAGAGCGCCGCCGTCATCCAGGGCGACCAGGACGGTCGGGGACGTGCCGCTCTCGGGATCCCCAGGGCTGGCGATGGCCTGGGAGCCAGCGATGGTGAGGTCCGTGGCATCCGGGAACGCGAACCGCGCCAGGTCGAGCGACATCTCCGGCGTCAACGCCGCCACGGCGACCATCGTGTCACCGGCCATGTAGGTGCAGTACAGGTTGGACAGCGTGTCGTCGCCCACGACCTCCATCCCCAGCGCCGACGACGCGGCCGCATCATCCGTCAACTGGCAGGCGGGCCGGAAGGGGGTCGCGTCCGACTGGGCGGCGGCTCCAGGGGCGAGCAGCGTCAGGAAGAGGATCGGCAGGCACAGATGCCTCCAGACGCGAGCGAGCCTGGACATGGGTGGACCTCCCGTGCGCCCCGTGGTTCTCGGCAGGTGCCGATGGCCGGCGGTATAGCACACGGCGCGCTCCCCGCACAAGCCGCGGCCTGGCCCGTGCCCCTCGGTCACCGCATCCCGAACTCGTCCCCCCAACGGCGGAGGCCCGCCCCACGACAGGACGGGCCTCGATGTGGAGTTGGTGGCCGATCCGGCCGGCGAGGCCCGTGACGGGCACTCAGGCCGAACGCAGATCGACTACTCGCCCGGATGCAGGTACCGGAAGGCGAAGGCCGCCGCGACACCCGCGGCCAGCTCCGCCACGAGGTAGATCCAGATATTGCCCCAGGCGAAGACGTTCATGATCGAGCCGCCGATCGCCACCGCCGGGTTGAAGGCGCCGCCCGAGACGGACCCGACGGCATAGGCGCCGGCTACCACGGTGAAGCCGATGGCGAAGCCGTAGAACGAGTTGCCCTCGGTGCCCTTGGCCGTGGCCACGTTGAGCACGACGTACACGAGAGCGAACGTGAAGAGGAACTCGGCCAGCAGGGCAGGCACGAGGTCCAGCGAGCCATTCAGGGCCTCGGCCGGCATGGCCGGCTTCATGATCGTCACCGCGATGGCGGCAACGATGCCGGCCGCGACCTGGACGACCCAGTAACCGACGGCGTCATTGATGGTCACCTTGCCCCGCAGCAGCACGCCCAGCGTGACGGCCGGGTTGTAGTGGCCACCGGAGATGTGGCCACCGGCGAAGATCATCACGGCCAACACGGTGCCGATGGCCAGGCCCGCCATGGCTCCCGCACCGGGGTCGATGACCGCCATGCCAACGGTGAAGACCAGGAAGAACGTCCCGATGAACTCGACGACGAGCTTACGGGGGTCCAGTGTCATGCCTTGATGCTCCTTCCCTGCGGATCCCGGTTCGGGCGCCTCGCCGGAGCCCGGGCATGCTCCAGCACGCCGTCATTATGGCCTGTCTCAACCCTGACGACGCATGGCGAAGGGCCGGCGTCGGGTGACGCCGGCCCCGTGCTCGTGCGACCAGCAGGTCACTCCATGCTGGATGCCTGCAGGATGCCCACGGCGCCGCGGCCCACGAAGTTGAAGGCGTGCGTGACCATGGCGTACATGCCGTCCTCCTGGGGGCTGAACTCGATGATCGCCCCCTGCGCCGGCGAGAGATCGACCGCCTGGCTGCCCCAGCCCTCGGAGTTGCCGCGAGCGAGTTCGATGCCCTCCTTGATGACGGTGTCGAAGATGGTGCCGACGATGTGGTACGAGGAGTCGATGCTCGGTCCGGCATCGAGCAGGAAGACCCGCACGCGTCCCTTCGTGGGGATGCTGATGGGGTTGTCCTTGTACTGGTTGGCGACCCCGTTGAAGACCACGAAGTCGGGGGCGGGGGCCCCGGCGCTGGCCTTGGCGAAGTCGATCGGTTGCGCCTGCTCCCCGAGATACCACTCGCTCTGTACGAAGGCGAGCTCCGTATCGACCGGCTCGAACCCGGACCTGGGCTCCACGATGAGCATGCCGTACATGCCGTTGGCGATGTGCAGCAGGGTCGGCTGCGTGCCGCAGTGGTACATCCAGACGCCCGCGTAGTCGGCGGTGAACTCGTAGGTGTGGGTTTCTCCTGGCGCGAAGTCGACCATCTGGTGATCCATGGCCGTCTGGCTGGCGTGGAAGTCGATCGAGTGGCTCATCGAGCCGTGGTTGGTGAGGTGCACGCGGACCGTGTCGCCGAGGTGCACGCGGATCGTCGGACCGGGCACACTGCCGCCGAAGGTCCAGACGTTCACGACGTAGCCGGGCGCGACGGTCATCTGGCGGTCCACGATGGGCAGGTCGATGTCGTGCTCGGTGCCCTCGAGGACGGCGGGTGCCGTCGGGTCGAAGAGCGTGTAGGGTGCGGCGTCAGGGTCGGGCGCCGGCATGCTTCCCGCCGGTGCCGCAGGGGCCATCGGTGCCATCGACGGGTCTGCACCCAGGGCCACCATGGAGAGCGGACCAACCACGACACCGGCCGCGAGCACTCCGGCGACAGCCACGGCCATGAGCCGGGGCCTCCTGATCGAGAGCTTCATCCGAGAGCACTCCTTCCTGGGCCTGCGAGCCCGTCGGGGACCGGGCCGCCCGCGAATCGGGCGGCGACTTCTGCCAGGGACTGCCGTGCCAGCGAGGCCACGAAGCCTTCCTGCGCCTCGATCCACGCCGGGTGGACGGCACACGGACTGTCGCGGCGACAGGCCCGTGTCTCGAGCACACAGTGGGTGCTGATCGAAGGACCCTCCACAGCCTCGATGCAGTCGAGCAGCGAGAGGCCGGCGGCCGGCCGGGCGAGGCGGTAGCCACCCCGCTGGCCGCTGACCGAATCGACCACGCTCGCGCGCGCGAGATCCCCGAGGATCTGCGGCAGGAAGCGCACGGGGATGCCCATGGCCTCGGCGATGACCCGGCTTGGCACCGGCTCGCCGTGCTCGACGGTGGCAAGGTGCAGGCACGCGCGAATGGCGTAGTCCGCCCGTCTCGTGAGCGCCAACCGCATGCCCTGGCCTCCTGACGATCACATCCCAGCACGAATGGTAAGTACTATGACCAACTTACTTATGCTTGTCAAGGACGTGCGCCCTCGCGCCCAACCATGCTGATCGATCAGCCCTCACGATGTGCTACAATGTCGCACATGGAACGGGTCGGGATTCGTGAGCTGCGGCGCGATGCCAGTGGCATCCTGCGCCGCGTGGCTGCCGGAGAGACCGTGGAGGTCACGGACCGTGGCCGGCCTGTCGCCGTCCTGCTGCCAACGATGCCCATGGGCCTGGCCCGTTTGGAGCGCGAGGGGCTTCTGCGTCGAGCGGAAGCGGACGTCCTTGGGCTCGTGCCCGTGCGTCTGCCACCACAGGCCGCGGCGCCATCTCGACTCGTATCGGAAGGGCGAGACGATTGAATGCCCTTTATCTCGACAGCTCCGCTTTCGTCAAGTTGGTCGTCGAGGAGCAGGAGACGCCGGCGGTGCGGACGTTCCTTGCCGACCACCTCGCCCGGCGAGTGTCGTCCGCCCTGCTTCGTGCGGAATCCCTTCGGGCAGTCCGCCACTTGGGGCCAGATGCCCTGGCGATGGTCCGGGATGGTCTGCGCCGCGTTGACCTCATCGGGATCGACGATCGGATCCTGGACGCGGCCGGAACCCTGGAGCCGCAGGTGCTCCGCACGCTTGACGCCGTCCACCTGGCCACGGCCATGGCGGTCGGTGACGACTTGGAGGCCATCGTCACCTACGACGAGCGGATGATCGAGGCGGCCCGGCTCGTGGGGTTGCCGACGGCTACGCCCCGCTGACCGGAGGCGCCTGACGGCTGGCGGGAGCCCCCTCTCTGCTGCCGGTATCCCCCTCCCTGCTGGCAGGAGCCCCCTCGCCACTGCCGACCTCCCGCCGGAAGGCCTTGACTGCCTCAGTCACGGACGGGTAGAGGTGTCCCTGGTCGATGGTGTCCAGAAGGCCGTAGCGCACGATGGCATCGCGCACGCTCGTCTGGAGCTCCGCGAATGCGAGGTGGATGCCCGCGGAGTTGAGCTCCAGGTCCAAGTCCGCCAGCATCGAGCCGGCCGTCGTGTCGATGTCCGTGATGGGCTCAGCTGCCACCAACACCCACAGGGGCGGCGGGCTGGCCTCCTCCACCAGTGACCGGATCCGGTCACGAAAGAGGCTGGCGTTGGCGAAGAAGAGCGGCGCGGACCAGCGCACGATGAGCAGGCCGGGGACCCGCTCGGCATCCGGATAGTGCCGCAGGTCGTGGTACCCGGGCACGCCCGGAGGCTTGCCCAGGACCGTCGAGTACGGCGACCAGGCCCGCTTGAAGATGTAGGCGACCGACAGGACGACGGCGACGACGATCCCCTGCAGGACCCCGAGGAGGGCCACGCCCAGCGCGCAGGCGACCGCCAGCGCGAACTCAGTGCGGTGGACGTGGTAGAGCCTGCGCAGCTCAGCCACGTCGAAGAGGCTGATGGATGCCGTGATGACGACCGCGGCGAGCACCGGCTGCGGCATGGCCTGGACGAGGCCGGGCACGAACACGAGCATCAGGAGCACCAGGCCCGCCGCGACCAAACCGGTGAGCTGTGTCTTGCCCCCAGACTGGAAGGACACCGCCGTCCGCGAACCGCTGGTGCTGACCGGGAAGCCGGAGAACATGCCGGCCGCCAGGTTAGCCGAGCCGATGCCCACCAACTCCTGGTTGCCGTCCACCTCGTACCCGGCCCGGCGGGCGAAGCCACCGGATGTGGAGATGGTGTCGCCGATGGCGACCAGCGAGATCCCGACCGCCGAGGCGAAGAGCAGTGGGATATCGGAGATCTCGACGTCGGGGATGGACGGCACCGGGAACCCCTGCGGCAACACGCCGATGACCGAGACGCCGCGAGCGGCGAGGTCGAGAAGCATGGAAAGGGCGATGCCGGTCACGACCGCGACGAGGATGCCCGGCGTGCGCGGCGAGACCCGCTTGAGGCCCAGGATGATGGCCAGGCTCAGGAGGCCGATGCCGAGGGCCCACGGGTTCGTCAGGCCCTCAGCGAGGCCCTGCAGGAATGCCACCGTCTCGCCCACGAGGCCGTCGGCGTCCGTCGAGAAGCCGAACAGCTTGGGCAGCTGGCCGATGAAGATGACGACCGCGAGGCCGGCCAGGTAGCCGGTGCGCACGGGGTTGGAGAGCAGGTCCGCGACGAAGCCGAGCTTCCCGAGGCCAGCGCCGACGGTGACCAACCCGACGAGGAGGGCCAGCATCCCGGCCAGCGCGATGGCCGTGTCCGTATCGCCGGCCGCGAGGGGCAAGATGGTGGCTGCGATCATGGGGCCGAGGGACGAGTCCGGACCCAGGACCAGGACGGGCGAGGGACCCATGAGCGCATAGGCGACGAGACAGACGACGGTGGTGTACAGCCCGGTGACGGGGGGCAGCCCGGCCAGCTCCGCGTACGCCATCCCCTGGGGCACCAGGAGCGTCACGAGCACGATGCCCGCGATCAGGTCACGGGACAGCCAGGCACGCTCGTAGGTGCGCACGGCGCGCACGCCCGGCATCCAGTGCTCGACGCGCATCCGCACGGTGCTCGCGGCCACCTCCACCCTCCTGCCCTGCCGGGATCCGACAGCGTCAGGGTGGCACGCTGGCCGGCGATCTGCTGGCCGAGCGTGGGTCGTCAGTCAAGATCCGGATCGTTCGCCGGCACCCGATCGGCGAGCCCCTGGGTTCAGACTGACCTCCTGGTCAGGACGCCTCCAGCCGCTGCCGGAGGGTCGCCAGCTGCCGGGCGAGTGCGGCCGGAAGCCGCTCGCCGAAGCGCGCGTAGTGCTCCTCGAACTGGGGCATCTCGGCGAGGATGGCCGGGCCGTCCACGCGGAGCAGCTCTTCGAGATCGCCCTCGTGCATCTCCAGGCCAGCAGTGTCGAGGTCGTCGGGTGACGGAAGCCAGCCGATGGGCGTCTCACGCGCGTCGACCTCGCCGTCGCAACGCCGGAAGATCCACTCGATGACTCGACTGTTCTCCCCGAAGCCCGGCCACATGAAGTGGCCGTCCTCGCCGCGGCGGAACCAGTTGACGTAGTAGATGCGGGGCAGCTTGTCCGGCGTCGTGGCACGACCCACGTCGAGCCAGTGCGACCAGTAGTCGGCCATGTTGTACCCACAGAAGGGCAGCATGCCGAAGGGATCGAAGCGCAGCTTGCCGATCTCACCGAAGGCGGCAGCGGTCATCTCCGAGCTCATGATCGAGCCCATGAAGACACCGTGCTCCCAGTCGAAGCCCTCGCGCACGAGCGGCACGATGTTGGCGCGGCGGCCGCCGAACATGATGGCGTCGATGGGCACGCCGGCCGGGTCCTCCCACTCCGGAGCGATGGAGGGAGCCTGGCTGGCAGCGACCGTGAAGCGGGCATTGGCGTGGGCGGCGGGACGACCCTCGCCCGGCGTCCAGTCCTTGGCCGTCCAGTCGATGGCGTGGTCGGGCGGCACGTCCGTCATGCCTTCCCACCACACGTCGCCATCGTCTGTGAGTGCCACGTTCGTGTAGATGGCGTTCGCGAAGAGCGTGCGCATGGCGTTCAGGTTGGTCTTCTCGCTCGTGCCCGGGGCGACCCCGAAGAAGCCGGCCTCCGGGTTGATGGCGTAGAGGCGGCCGTCGTCGCCGAAGCGCATCCAGCAGATGTCGTCGCCGATGGTCTCGACCTTCCAGCCCGGCAGCGTGGGCACGAGCATGGCCAGGTTCGTCTTGCCGCAGGCGGAGGGGAAGGCGCCACCCAGGTACTTCACGCGGCCGTCGGGCGCGGTGACCTTGATGATGAGCATGTGCTCGGCCAGCCAGCCTTCGTCGCGCGCGATGACGGACGCGATGCGCAAGGCGTAGCACTTCTTGCCCAGCAGCGCGTTGCCCCCGTACCCGGACCCGTA
Source organism: uncultured Chloroflexia bacterium (assembly GCA_963825995.1). Taxonomy (GTDB): domain Bacteria; phylum Chloroflexota; class Limnocylindria; order Limnocylindrales; family CSP1-4; genus JAFMJV01. Next base: position 40,149 of record CAWGVH010000005.1, on the reverse strand, counting down.
TGACCAGATCTCGCGCTCGTCCGGGAAATGCACGATGTACTTGCGCTCCGCATCACACGGCCAGGGCAGGTCCGGCCGGTCGTCCAGGCGCGGCGCGCCGATGGAGTGGAGGCAGGGCACGTAGTCGCCCGCCGCCCGGATGGCTTCCAGGGCCGACGTGCCCATGCGGGTCATGATCCGCATGTTGACCACGACATAGGGCGAATCGGTGATCTGGACGCCCAGGCGGCTGATGGCCGATCCGATGGGGCCCATCGAGAAGGGGATGACATACATCGTGCGGCCGCGCATCGAGCCGCGGAACAGGTCGATGAGCGTGGCGCGCATCTCGTCCGGGTCGCGCCAGTTGTTGGTGGGCCCGGCATCAAGGGGGTCGCGCGAGCAGATGAAGGTGCGATCCTCGACGCGTGCGACGTCACTCGGGTCCGAGCGGGCCAGGAAGCTGTTCGGCCGCGTCTCCGGGTCGAGCGCGGTGAAGGTGCCCGCCTGGACCAGGTCACGACAGAGGGCCTCGTACTCGGCATCGGAGCCGTCGCACCAATGGACGCCCTCGGGCTCAGTCAGCGCCGCGATCTCGGTGACCCATCGGCGCAGGTCGGCCTCCGTTCGACCTGTGCCATCGGGCCCCGTGCGCGCGGGGCTTGCGCTTGACCCGACCATGCTCATCGCCGCCTCCTGATCGCTGCCCGTCCGCACCTCGCCTGCGGGTCAGGGTCGGTGGACGATAGCTGTGCGACTCTCGGGTCAGGACGGGCCAACCGTCCCCTCGTGTGGGTGCCGTTTCGCACGGTGCCGGGCAGACAGACGGGTCCGGTCGCGCAGGGTGACGCTGGAGCGGTTCGGTTCCGAGGTGACTGAGGGCCACATTGGGCCTTCCGCATACCTGTCAACCGGAGCATCCGACGGGGGTCAAATGGCACTTGTGGATTCACTGATGACATGAGTGATGGAAGGGCGCATACTCCTTGTCTCGCATGGGTCGGTGTCGCCGCCATCAGGCCTCGGACGCCCGTCCCGAAGGCGCTGACAGGGCCGGCATCCTTGACGCATCGCAGTCCGAGGGCTCGACCCCGGATGAAAGGTACGGCACCCTTATGACCAAGGTGATCGTCCAGCACTACGTGGCCGACTACGACCGCTGGTACGCCGAGTTCACGGAGCACGAAGCCACGCGCCGACAGCATGGAGCGACCGGCCACTCGATCTATCGCGTCGTGACCGACCCCAACACGATCGTCGTCATGAACGACTTCGCGGCCGCCGACGGCGTCCAGGCGTTCCTGGATGATCCGTCTCTGCCGGCGGCCATGGAACGCGGCGGCGTCGAGGGTCTACCGCAGAGGTGGATCGTGGAGGAGACCGACTGGAAGCGCTACTAGGCCTGCGACCAGCTCGCGGGAGTCGCCTGGATACACCTGTTCCCCCGGTCGTCCAGGCTCGCAGGCCCGGGGGATCGGCAGTGGAGGACCCATTCATGGCAGGGATCAGCTCAGGCTCGTTCAACCAGCCCGATGAGACGAGGACCCCCAACCGGATGCTCGTGGAGGTCGTGCGTCTGGGCGCCGTGACCACCGCGCGCATCACCTTCCAGCCCGGCTGGCGCTGGTCGGAGAGCGTCAAGCCCGTGGTTGGCACCGACTCGTGCCAGGTGCGGCATGTCGGGACGATCGTGAGCGGCCAGTTACACGTCGTCCACGACGACGGCAGCGAGGTCGAAGCGGGACCCGGCGGGGTCTATGTCATCGAGCCCGGACACGATGCCTGGGTGGTCGGAAGGGAGGCCGTCGTGGCGTACGAGTTCGAGAGCGCTGAGGCCTTCGCCAAGGGCTAGGATCGAGCGTCGACCCTCGGAGCGGCCGCGCCGATGGCACGCCGAAGATGATATTTCGGGCTTCCCAACTGGCCACATGACGTGCACACTTGGGCCTTGCCCGGAGAGGGGCATGGGAGCGGGGGGCTTCCACCAGACTGGCGGCCCGTGTGGTCGCCCCGACGGTCGCGGACGACCAGAGGCACGACCACCCGGTAGTCGCACGCATGCGGCGAGAGGCCTGGCCGACATGCGGCGAGAAGGAGGCTATGGTTGCTTCCCCCTGACTACCTGACCCAACGTGCCATCGCCGCTCCGGAGCGCTCACAGGAGGAACGGCATCTCGGGCACCTCCGTGGCCTCCGTGAGCGCCTGGCCGGGAGCGTCGTCTCCAAGGCGGATGCCGGCTGGGGTCGCGCTCGACTGGCGTGGAACCTCGCCGCCGACCAGCGACCCCCGCTCGTGGCCTACCCTGAGACGGTCGACGATGTCGTCGAGCTCGTGTCCTTCGCGCGTGCGCGCAACCTGCGGCTGGTGCCCCAGGGGACGGGCCACGGTGCCATGCCACTCGGTCGGATCGAGGATGGCGTACTCGTGACGACGGCCCGCCTGCGCGAGCTGCTGATCGACCCGGATCGGCGCCGCGTCCGCGTGGGAGCCGGCGTGAAGTGGGGCGAAGTCCAGGTTGCCGCAGCCAGGCATGGGCTGGCTGGGCTCGCGGGCTCCTCGCCTGACGTCGGCGTGGTGGGCTACACCCTGGGTGGCGGGCTCGGCTGGATGGCGCGCCGCTACGGCCTGGCCTGCAATAGCGTCCTCGCCTTCGACGTGGTGACCGCCGACGGCCGCCCGCTGCGGGTCGATCACGAGCACGAGCCCGACCTGTTCTGGGCCCTCCGAGGTGGCGGTGGCAGCTTCGTCATCGTGACGGCGGTCGAGTTCGCCCTGTACCCCGTGCGCGAGCTCTACGCCGGCGCGCTGTTCTGGCCACAGGAGCGTGCCGCTCAGATCCTACCCGCGTGGCGGTCCTGGGCGGCCAGTGTCCCCGATTCCGTCACGTCGGTCGGCCGCCTCCTGAATGTGCCCCAGGTCTCCGAGATGCCTGAACGGCTGCGGGGCCGCTCGTTCGTGCTGGTCGAGGCCGCCTGCCTCGCCACGGAGGATGAGGGCGTGAAGCTGCTGCGCGCGCTGCGGGACCACGAGCCGGAGATCGACACCTTCGCGATGCTGCCGCCCACCGGCTTGGGAGACCTGCACATGGACCCGGTCGGCCCGGTGCCGGCCTTCATCGACGGCTGGCTCCTGGCCGACTTGCCGCCGGTCGCCATCGACACGTTCCTCGCTGCCGTGGGCCCAGGCTCCAGATCGCCGCTGCTCTCGGTCGAGCTGCGACAACTGGGGGCGAAGCTTGCCGACGCGGCGCCGGACCACGGCGCCCTGGCATCGCTGGACGCCGGCTTCGCAAGCGCCACCTACAGCGTGGTACCGGATACGGACAGGGCGCTCGCCGTGGGGCGCCACGCCGCCATGCTGCGCGCAGCGATGGCCCCCTGGGAAGCGGAGCGCAACTACCCCAACTTCGCGGAACGTTCCTTCGACCTGGCCGACCTCTTCTCGCCCGCGGCGCGCGAGCGGCTCAGCCGCGTCAAGGCGCAGTACGACCCCGGTAACCTCATCCTGGCGACCCATCCTGTCCCGGTGGCCTAGCCTTCCCCCTCCGTAAGGTCAGGCCATGGACGAGGTCCGCTGGATCCACCTGGGTCGTCAGGCACGGGCCTTCCGCGTCGCGCACGCGGCCTTCTCCATCGTCCAGCTGGCAGCCCTTGCCTACGTCTGGTTCTGCGCCGCCACGCGCCGCCGGGACCGGGCTCTGACGATAAGCGCGGCCGCGCTGCTCATCGAGGGTGCCGCCCTGGTCGTCGGGCGCGGGGATTGCCCATTCGGACCGATGCAGGCGAAGCTGGGCGACCCTGTCCCGCTGTTCGAGCTGGTCCTGCCCAGGCGCGTTGCCAAGGCCGCCATCCCGACCCTGTTCATCGTGGCCGTCAGCGGGCTGGCTGGCGTGCTGCTGCGGCCCCCGATGGACAGAGGCCACGGGAGCTGACTGGCCGGGAGCACGGGCCCTGCGGCGGCGCTCGCGACGCATGTCGCTCCTGACGACCACGGACTGGCCGGGAGCACGGGCCAGCGAGCATCCGTCGCGATGTTGCTCTGCTGACCCGGGCCGCCGGCGCCTGGGATCGCGGGGTGGTCGTGATGGCGCGTGGCCGCGTGCGGATCCTCGCCGTGATGACTGCAGGGGTCGACGTGGATCAGGGCGGTGTCCAGCCGTCGCACCCCATGCAGGAGAGCGTGACGGACCTCCTCGGCGATGGCGTGACCCTCGGCCACCGTCTGGTCACAGTCGACAGTGATCGTCAAGGACGCCTCGAGTGCGTGGCCGACCCAGCGCAGGCGCACCGGTCCCAGGGCCTGGACGCCGGGCACGTGCCAGGCGATGTCCTCGACCTGGTCCACGAGCTCGGGCTCCACGGCGTCCATGAGGCGCCCCAGCATCTGTGAGGTCGCCTGCTTGAGGACGACCAGGATGACCGCGGTGATGACCAGGCCGACAAGCGGATCGGCAAGGGGATAGCCGGCAGCCACGCCGAGCGCACCGGCCACGACGGCCAGGGACGTCAGGCCGTCCGTGCGGGCGTGGTAGCCATCGGCCACGAGCGCCGCCGAGCCGATCTCGCGTCCCACGCGGATGCGGTAGAGGGCCACGAGCTCGTTGCCGGCGAACCCGATGAAGCCCGCCACGATGACGGCAGGGATGTTCGTCATGGTCTGCGGGTGGACGAGCCGGTCGATCGATTCCCAGCCCGCCAGGATCGCGGAGGCCAGGATCATCAGGAGCACGAAGAGGCCAGCCAGGTCCTCCGCGCGGCGGTATCCGAACGTGTAGCGGCGGGTGGCCGCGCGGGAGCCGATGACGAAGGCGACCCAGAGGGGGATGGCGGTCAGGGCATCGCTGAAGTTGTGGACGGTGTCCGCGAGGAGCGCCACCGAACTCGACATGAACACGACGGCGAGCTGGAGCGCGGCGGTAAGGCCGAGGGCCAGGAGTGAGATCTTGAGAGCCCGGATGCCACGCGCGTCACTCGTCAGGGCGTCGTCGAGAGAGTCACCCGGGTCGTGGCTGTGGCCGATGACGCTGTCCAGGAGTCGGGCGAGGCGGTTCCTGTGCCCATGGGAGTGCCCGTGGTCGTGATCATGGTCGTCGTCGTGATCGTGGTCGTCGTGGGGATGGCTCGTCATCGGTCCGCTCAGCGTATCGCTGTCGCGTCGCGTGCGGCGCTTGGACCCGGATGGCCCGTGCGTCCCGGACCCGCGTCGGCGAGGAAGGGAGTCCGCGTCCTGACTGTATCGTAGCTCCGTGGTCGGATGCGTCCCCGCGTCGGGGGCCTGACGCGGGAGGTGACGGACACGATGGCGGGGGAGCAGGACGGTCGTGCGGTCCGCCGGCGCATCCTGACCGACGGCCTGGCGATCGTCTTGTCGCTGTTCGCGTTCGGCATGGTGTTCGGGTTGGCGGCACGCCAGGCGGACTTCTCGCTCGTCGAGGCTCTCGCGATGAGCCTCATCGCGTACTCGGGTGCCGCCCAGTTCGCCGCTGTCGGCCTTGTCGCAGCGAGCGTGCCGTGGCTGGGCATCGTGGTCCTGACCGCGCTGCTCAACGCGCGCCATGTGCTGTACTCAGCCTCGCTCGCGCCATGGTTCAGCGAAACCTCCCGACCCAGGCGCGCGGTGGCGGCCCACTTCCTGACCGACGAGGTCTTCGCGCTCACGATGCCCGGCGTCAGAGCGCTCGGACGGCTGGACCTGCAGAGCTACGCCCTGGCGGGGGTGCTGACCATCACGCCGTGGGTGATGGCGACCGCGGTCGGATATGCGGGCGGTCAACTTCTGCCTGACCCCCGCGCCCTCGGCCTGGACGTCGTCTTCCCGGCCGCCATGGCCGGCCTGGCCGTCGCCCTCGTGACGGAGCGACGTTCGCTCGTGGCGGCTGTCGCGGGCGGGTCCATCGGCCTGGCCATCGCGCTGACCGTGCAGCCCTCGGTCGGGGTGATCGCGGGTGGCCTGCTGGGCCCCCTGGTCGCGATGGTCATCCCGGATGCCCGGGAGCAGGACCGTCTCGCTGACCCAGACCCGCTGCAGGCGCCGGCCGCGGAGCCGGGACCTTGAGCGTGGAGCTCGTGGCCCTCGCAGTGCTGATGGGTGCCGTCACCTATCCGTCCCGGGCATTGCCGTTGCTGCTGCCCGGCATCGAGCACCTGCCAGACGCCGCCCATGCGTACCTGCGGCTGATCGGCCCGGCCATCCTGGCCTCGCTGGCAGTGGTCAACGCACTGGTGATCGTGGCCCCGGACGGGGCGGTCGAACTGCACCTGGGCATCGAGACGCTCGCGGTCATGGTGTGTGTCGGGGTGATGGCCTGGCGCCGGAACCTGTTGCTGGGGTTGCTGGCGGCGATGGTGCTGGTGGCGCTGGCCCGTGCGGCCGGCCTCGCCAGCTGAGAGCATCCGCCGGCACCTGAGGGGTCCCACCGTGCTGGGCACGGCTCTTCTTCGGGCCGGCGGGTGCGCCATGATGGGGCCGGACGGCACGCTCCCCGACAGGGGCGCTGCACGACCATCCGGGCACCGGCGGAACCACCGGAGGGCCGTCGATCCCCGCCCATGGACAGAGGTCGGACGATGGACAGACACCTGAACGGCCAGACAGCTGTGACGCGAGAGCGGGACCGATGACAGCCGTGACCCCGGGTCTCGTCTGCGCCCATCACCACCTCTACTCGGCGCTGGCTCGCGGGATGCCGGCGCCGCCCCGGACTCCGACCAGCTTCCAGGAGATCCTGGAGCTCATCTGGTGGCGCCTGGACACGGCCCTGGACCTGGAGATGATCCGCTGGTCGGCCATGCTCGGTGCCCTGGAGGCCCTCGAGAACGGCACGACCGCCATCGTCGACCACCACGAGTCGCCCAACGCCATCGAGGGCAGCCTCGACGTCATCGCGGAGGCCTGCGCAGAGGTCGGCGTTCGCTCCCTGGTGGCCTATGGCATCACGGATCGCCACGGTCCCGAGGGAGCCCGTCGAGGACTGCTCGAGAACGAGCGCTTCATCCGCGCCGGGGGCCGCGGCCTGGTGGGCATCCACGCGGCCTTCACCTGCAGCGACGCCTCGCTGGAGTCGGCGGCCGGCCTGGCCGCAGACCTCGGCGTGGGCGTCCACATCCACGTCTGCGAGGGCATCGGCGACCTTGACGCGCCGCGCCGACTGGCAGGCCTGACCCGCGATGACTGGCTGCTCGCCCACTGCGTCCACCTGCCCACGGATCACGAACTGGTCGGGACGATCCTCCACAACCCCATGTCGAACCTCAACAACGCCGTCGGCTACGCGGAGCCTGCCCGCTTCGCGAACCCGGTCGCGCTGGGCACAGACGGCATCGGCGGCAACGTCCTGGAGGCCTTCCGCCTGGCCTACGTCCTGCAACGCACGGTGGACGTGACCGCCAGCCCGGAGACCGCCTGGTCGTGGCTGGCCAACGGCTGGCAGCTGGTGCCGGAGGCTCGCGGGGACGAGGTCACCTGGTCGTACGACCCCATGGACCCCTGGCATATCGCGTTCACCCCGGGCATCCGCCCGCTGCGGGTGACGGTGGGCGGCGAGGTCGTCCTGGAGGACGGCCGCCCGACCCGCGTGGACGCCGACGAGATCCGGGCCAAGGCCGGGGAGCAGGCCGCCCGACTGCACGCCCGCCTCTAGGCAGCCGACCGGCGCCCGGCATCCGGCGCCACGACGCACGACGGAGCATCCCATGTCCGACCGCTTCCACCCTCTCTCGATGGAGCAGCTCACCGACTGGGCCTTCAGCGAGCTCGAGCGGCGCGGCTCCGTCTTCGGCGTGCCCCGAGCGTCCGTCTTCGTGCCGCGACCGGAGCACCCCTTCCGCCGCCGCGAGTACGGGGTCGAGCTGGAGACGCCGTGGGGCGTGGCCGCCGGCCCGCAGACGCAGATGGCCCAGAACATCGTCACCGCCTGGCTGGCAGGCGCACGGCTCATCGAGCTCAAGACCATCCAGACGCTCGACGAGCTGGAGGTCAACAAGCCCTGCATCGACGTCACGGACGAGGGCTACAACGTCGAGTGGTCGCAGGAGCTCAAGATCCACCAGTCGTTCGACGAATACCTGCGTGCCTGGGTCCTGATCCACGCCCTCCATCGAGCGCTGGGCTTCCCGGGCGAGCGACCCGGCGTCATCTTCAACATGAGCGTCGGCTACGACCTGGCAGGCGTCCAGCGACCCAACGTGACCTGGTATCTCGACGCCATGGCCGACGCGTCAGCCTGGCTGCCTGCCTACGTAGGCATCGTGGCGCGGCGCTTCCCGTCCGTGCGCGAGATCGACATCCCGGCGCGCCTCTCTGACACGGTGACGCTGTCCACGATGCACGGCTGCCCGCCGGACGAGATCGAGCGCATCTCGCGCTACCTCATCGACGAGCGAGGCCTGCACACCTCGGTCAAGTGCAACCCCACGCTGCTGGGCTCAGAGCGGGTGCGCGGCATCGTCAACGGGGACCTGGGCTGGACGGACGTGCCCATCCCGGACGAGGCCTTCGGTCACGACCTGCGCTACGCGGATGCGGTACCCATGTTCGGGCGGCTGCGGGCGGCCGCCGACGAGCGCGGCCTCGTCTTCGGGCTGAAGCTCTCCAACACCCTGGAGGTGAAGAACTGGCGCAGCGTCTTCGATCGCGACGCCACGATGTACCTGTCCGGACGGGCGCTCCACGCCGTGACCGTCAACCTGGCGGCCACGCTGTCCGACGAGTTCGCGGGCCAGCTGCCCCTCTCCTTCGCGGGAGGCGCGGACGCCTTCAACATGGCCCACCTGCTGTCAGGGGGCCTGCGCACGGTGACGGTCTGCTCCGACCTGCTCAAGACCGGCGGCTACCTGCGCCTGCTGCAGTATCCCGAGCGGGTCGAGGCGGCCTTCAGAGCCGTAGGAGCGCGGGACATCCACGACTTCGTCCTTCGCACGGCCCAGGCCGATGGCACGGACAGCGAATCTCTGATCGAGGCAGGGCGCGCCAACCTGCGTCGCTACGCGGAGGCGGTCCGGCACGACCGGCGCTATCGCAAAGACACCTTCCGGACCGATCGCTCCAAGACGACACGCGTGCTGGGGGCCTTCGACTGCATCGAGCCCCCCTGCGTCGACGAGTGCCCAGTCGACCAGGCCGTGCCGCGCTACATGGCCGCGGTGCGCTCGGGCGACCTCGCCGAAGCGGTGCGCGTGACCCGCCTGGACAATCCCCTGCCCGCCATCCTGGGTCGCGTCTGCGATCACCTCTGCGAATCCACCTGCATCCGCACCCATCTCGATGAGCCGCTGGCCATTCGCCACATCAAGCGCTTCATCACCGAGCAGGAGCCGGTCGTCGGGGCCGCCACGGCGGCGGCCACCCGCTCGCAGGCGGTAAGCGGGTCAAACGGGCCGCATCAGCGTGTGGCCATCATCGGCGCCGGGCCGGCCGGCCTCGCCGCGGCCGAGTGGCTGGCGCGGGCCGGGCTGCGCGTCACCATCGTCGAGGAGCACCCCTACCCCGGCGGCATGGTCGGCGGAGCGATCCCGGCCTACCGCCTGCCGCAGCCCAGCATCGACCAGGACCTGGCGGTGCTGGAGCGGCTGGGCGTGGAGATGCGCTACGGCCAGCACGCCGGTCGCGACGTCACGGTCGAGGGACTGCGTGCCGAGGGTTTCGCGGCCATCCTGATCGCGGTCGGCGCCCAGCACGGCAAGCAGCTGGGGCTTCCTGGAGAGGATGCCGCCGGGGTCCTGGACGGCGTCGACTTCCTGCGCGGCGTCCGCGAGGGGCATCCGGCGGCCATCGGCCCGCGGGTCGGCGTCGTCGGTGCCGGTGACACGGCCATGGACTGCGCGCGGTCCGCACGAAGGGTCGGCGCGACCTCCGTGCAGGTCATCTACCGCCGCACGGTGGACCAGATGCCGGCCGACCGCGAGGAGATCCACGAGCTGCACGAGGAAGACATCGAGGTCCTCGAGCTGGCGCGGCCGGTCGGCCTGCGCGTCGCTGACGGTCGGCTCACGGGGCTGACATGCCTGCGCACCGAGTACGGTGGAGCCCGCGACGCGGCCGGCCGCAAGACGCCGCAGGATGTCCCCGGCTCGGAGTTCGAGGTCGGCCTGGACACCCTCATCCTGGCCATCAGCCAGGCGCCGGCGCTCGACCTCTTCGGTGACCAGCCACCCCGGCTGACGCCGCAGGGCTTCCTGGCCACGGACCCGGAGACGCTCCAGACGTCCGTGGTGGGTGTCTACGCTGCCGGCGACATCGCCGCCCACGGGCCGGCCTCGATCGTGCGCGCTGCGGCGGATGGCAAACGGGCGGCACGAGCCATCGCCACCTCGCTGGGCGTGGGGGCGAGCATGCCGACGACCCCAGGTCCGTATCGCGTGGACCCAGCACTGGACGTCCACGCACTGACCGTGAGGCGGGCCCACCGCGAGTTCCGCGTCCCGGTCCACGCGACCGGTGCCCATCAGCGGGCAGGCTTCGAGGAGACCGTCCTGGGCTACACGGCCGATGAAGCGGCGCGCGAGGCGAGCCGCTGCCTGGACTGCGACGTACTCTGCAGCCTCTGCGTGGGGGTCTGCCCCAACCTCGCCCTCGTCACCTACGAGACGGCACCGTCGCGCTGGCAGCTGCCGGCGGTGGAGGTGCGCGGCGACACGGTGCACCTCGACAGCGCGCAGGGCACCGCGGGATGGTTCGCCATCGAGCAGCGCTTCCAGGTGGCGGTCCTCACGGACCTCTGCAACGAGTGCGGCACCTGCGTCACCGCCTGTCCGACCGCGGGGCGCCCGTACGTGGACAAGCCGCGCCTCTACCTCGACCGGGCGGACTTCGAGGCGCAGGATGCCAACGCCTTCCGGCTCCTGGAGGACGGCCGCGTCGAGGGGCGGTTCGACGGCGTGACCCACCGCCTGGAGGTCGGCCACGGCGCGGACGAGGGCTGCCTGGTCTACGACGCTCCCGGCCTGCGCGTCGTCCTGGACCGGGCGACCTTCCGGGTCCTGGAGGCGATGGCGGACGGCGCAACGGCGACGGACGGCGTGGCCACCGATGGAGCTCGCTCCCTGGAGCCAGCCGCCATCATGGCCACCCTGCTGGAGGGCATCGCCGGGTCGCTGCCACACCTCCCCATGGCCACCTTCGCGGACGGGGGCACGCGCGTCTCGGCACCAGCCCTCGCGTAGGCACGCGACCCCACCCATCGGGGGAGGACGGTCGGGATCGGGTCCAGGAGCTGGTTGGCCATGGCCCACGGGTTCTCAGGGACCGGGACCCGGCCAAGCACCCGGGGTCAAGACGGTGCTGCGTGCCCCGTACCTCTCGGCTACGACCATATGGCTCCCGGGGGATGCCAATGCCCCTGCTCCTACCAGTACCACTCATAAGCACGGCGACGAGCGTCACCGGCGGATGGCACGGGCCTGACCAGGGGAGAGCGGTGCAGCTGAAGATGTGGGCGCGCGAAGGCGGCCGTCGCAGCATCCCGCGCGTGCGGGGTCTCGACGATCTGCTGGCGCTGGGACTGATCGCCTACGGCGTCGTCTACGCCACGCTGGCTCATCCTGCGCTGGGGCGGCGAGGACCTCCAGGTCGCCATCGCCGACGCCATCTACCTGCCGCTCGGCGCGCTCGTGGTGACCATCGCGATACGTGCCGCGCGCAGCGCCCGTCAGCCTCGCGTGGCTCGTGCCTGGCGCCTCTTCGCCGCCGCCTTCGTGGCCTATGCGCTCGCCGACCTCGCCTGGTTCCTCATCGAGGTCGTCCAGGGGCGCGTCGTGCCGACCCCGTCGATCGCCGACCTCGGCTACCTCGCCTTCTACCCCCTCATGGTCCTGGGGCTCCTGTCGCTGCCGCGTGAGACTCCGGGGTCCGACCGGACCCGGCTGCTCGACCTTGCCATCGTCTGCACGGCGTCGTTGGCGAGCGTCTGGTGGCTGGTGGTCGGGCCGGTCGCGGCGGCCATCGGGAGCCACGCGGTCGAAGGGCTCGTCGCGGTGGCCTACCCGGCCGCCGATGTGCTCGTCATGTTCGCGCTGGCGACTGCCATGTTCGGGCGGGTCCGGAGCGTCCCCTCGATGGTCCTCGTCCTGCTGGGAGTCGGCCTGGCCTGCAACATGGTGGCCGACCTCACCTACGCCCGCCTGGCACTCGAGGGTTCATACCCGAGCGGCGGATGGCTCGACGTGGCCTACACGACCGGCTGGCTGGCGCTGGGCTTCGCGGGACTGATCCAGGTCCGCGCCTCGCGGGCCGTCAGCATGCCTTCCAGCACGGCTCACCTGCGGCCCATCCCCGCCCTGCCCTATCTCGCGACGGCGATCACCTTCGGACTCGTCGCAGTCTCCGTGAGGGACGGCGTCGCCGACCAGCAAGTGCTCGTCGCGGGCGCCATCGCGGTGACTGGACTCGTGAGTGTTCGCCAGTACCTCACGTCCCGTCAGAACACCCGGCTGCTGGCACAGCGTCTCCACAGCGAGGAACGCTTCCAGGAGATCCTGCGGAACGCCTCGGATGCCGTCGTCGTGGTCGACAGCGGTGGCACGATCACCTATGCCACGCCATCGACACCGACCCTCATCGCCGGCGAGTCGCCCGACCCAGTCGGGAACGCCATCACCTCGATCGTGCAACCCGAGGACGCGCCGCTCCTGCGCGAGTTGCTGCGAGCGACTGGCGAGCGAGCCGGCGGCAGTGGCACGATCGCCTGCCGCTCATCGTCCACGCCGCCTCGCGACCTGGAGGTCGGGGTCGTGAACCTGCTGGCGAACGGGCTGGTGGCCGGGCTCGTGGTCACTTTGCGTGATGTCACGGAGCGCCTGGCCTTCGAAGGGGAGTTGCAGGCGCGAGCCCTGCATGATCCCCTCACGGGCCTGGCGAACCGCGTCCTCTTCAACGACCGGCTCGACCAGGCACTCAGGCGCGCTCGCCGCCGTCGCACCCGACCGGCCGTCCTGTACCTCGACCTGGACAGCTTCAAGGCCGTCAACGACACGCTCGGCCACACGACCGGCGACGAGGTCCTCGTGGAGGTCGCCCGACGCCTGCGGACCGTCCTGCGAGCCGAGGACACGGCTGCGCGGTTGGGCGGTGATGAGTTCGGTGTGCTCATCGAGGACACCTCCGGCGCCAGCGAGGCCATCGGCGTCGCGGAGCGCATCCACCAGGCACTGGCAGGACCCTTCGTCATCGCCGGTCATGACCTTGCCATCGCGACCTCTATCGGCATCGTCCGCAGCGAGTCGCGAGACGATGATCACGTGGCGCTGTTGCGCAATGCCGACATCGCCATGTACGAAGCGAAGCGCGAATCGCGAGGCGGCCACCAGGTCTTCGCCCCCGAGATGTACGAGCAGACCGTCGACCGCGTGCGACTGGAGGCCGACATGCGCGTCGCGCTCGACGCGAACCAGCTCGAGGTCGTCTACCAGACCCTGGTCGACCTCACGGCCGACCGGATCGTCGGCGTCGAAGCCCTCCTGCGCTGGCACCACCCGACGCGCGGCCTGCTCATGCCCTCGACGTTCATCCCCGTCGCCGAGGCTTGCGGCGAGATCGGCCGCATCGGTCAGTGGGTCCTGGAGCAGACGTGTCAGCGGGTCGGCGAATGGAACCGCCGCCTCCCGGAGCGGCCACTCCGCGCCAACGTGAACGTCTCGCCGCGCCAGCTCCAACCGTCGTTCGTGGACCTCGTGTCCGACGTCCTCGAGCGCACCGCCTTCCCTCCGAACCTGCTCGTGTTGGAACTCACTGAATCGGTGTTCGCCGATGGATCGCAGGCGCTCGCATCCATCCTTGCCGAGCTGCGAGCACGCGGCATCAGGATCGCGATCGACGATTTCGGCACGGGCTACTCGTCCCTCAGCTACCTCCGTGACCTACCGGTCGATGAGCTCAAGATCGACCGCTCCTTCATCGCCCGCATGGCGGGCCACGTGGATCACGGGCTGGTAGCCACCATCATCAAGCTCGGTCGGGAGCTCGAGCTGGGGACCGTGGCCGAGGGCATCGAGTCCCAGGAGCAGCTCGCGCTGCTGCGCGAGCTCGGGTGCGATCTCGGCCAGGGCTTCCTGCTCGGTCGCCCGGGGTCACCGGGAGACCTGGACCTCGAGGGCCGGCCCTCCTGGCTTCCGGTCGACCTGAGCGGAGGACTCGTCCCAGCCGCCTGAGTGAAGGCTGACGTCGTCAATGCACGCGTTCGTCCAGGCCCTGCCAGAACGGCTCGCGCAGCTCGGCCTTGAGCACCTTGCCGGTACCGCCCTTGGGCAGCGACTCCCGGAACTGGAACTCGCGCGGGACCTTGAAGCGGGCCAGGTGCTTCTTGCAGTAGGCCTTGAGCTCGATGGCCGTGGCGGTCGCACCGGGCTTGAGGACCACGATCGCGACCGGCGCCTCGCCGAAGCGCTCGTCCGGCACGGCGACCACGGCACACTCCAGCACGGCCGGATGACCGGCCAGGGCATTCTCGACGTCGACCGACGAGATGTTCTCGCCGCCCCGGATGATGACGTCCTTCGATCGGTCCTTGATGGAGACGTAACCAGCCTCATCGAGCGTGGCCATGTCACCGGTGTGCAGCCAGCCATCGCGGATGGCGGCTGACGTCCCGTCGGGGTCCCGGTAGTAGCCGTGCATGACGGTATTGCCCCGCACGACGATCTCGCCGATCTGCTCGCCGTCCGGCCGGACGTCTGAACCACCGGATGCCACGACCCGCATCGAGACCCCCGGGATCGGCCAGCCGGTCAGTGCCTGGCGCTCGCGACGACGCTCCAGCGGCTCCTTCTCCGAGAGCACGGCTCTCGGCTGAGCGAGCGTGAGGATCGGGCTCGTCTCAGTAAGGCCATAGCCGACGATGGCCTGGACGCCGAACTCCTCCTCCAGCGAACGGATGAGTGCCGGTGACGAGGGCGACCCGCCGATGATCAGCTGGCGCAGGCTCGAGAGGTCGAATGTCGGCCGTTCGTGGTGGTGCAGGACAGCGTTGAAGATGGCCGGGACACCCAGTAGACGCGTCACCCGGTGCCGCTCGACGTGCTGCATGAGCGCGACCGGGTCGAAGCGGCGGAGCATGACGTGCCGTCCGCCGATGAGGGTCACGAAGTGGGGCACGCCCCAGCCGTTGACGTGGAACATGGGTACGACGTGCAGGACCACGTCGTCCTCTCCGAAGCCGAGCGCGACCTGGGCGTGGAGCGCGTGGAGGTAGAGCGCCCGATGGCTGAGCGCGACGCCCTTGGGCAGACCGGTCGTCCCGCTCGTGTAGAACAGCTCCGCGGTGGCGTTCTCGTCCACTTGTGGGTGGCGCGGCTCCCCGGATCCACCGGCGAGCAGAGCCTCGTAGTCGTCCGTGGCAACGCCACCACGCTCCCCCTCCATGACCACGAACCGCGGACGCGTGGACAGCTGGGGAGCGATGGCCTCGACCAGGGGCGTGAAGTCATGATGGAAGAAGACCAGCCGGGACCCCGCGTGCTCCAGGATGTAGGCGATCTCGTGCGGCGTGAGGCGGATGTTGATGGGATTGAGGACCGCGCCCGCCTCGAGCACCCCGTAGTAGCCCTCGAGCAGGTGGTGGGTGTTGTAGGTGACGAATGAGACCCGGTCGCCGGGTTCCACCCCGAGGTCGACCAGCGCGTTGGCCAGCCGGTGCGTGCGCCCGGCCCAGGCTCGATAGGTCAGCGCCGTGTCCCCGTCGATGACGCCGATCTTGTCGCCGAAGTACGTCGCGGCGCGGTCGCGAAACTCGAGGACTGACAGCGGAATGAACACCGGACACCTCCTGGCGCGCTGGTCGAGACTGATGCGTGCAGTTTCGCGCAGCGCCGGCATCGCCGGTGGTCGCATGGGTCGCCGTGGCGGAGGCAGCCGCCGAGGGCATTGGTCCTCGGGAAGGGGGTCGGGGTCGAGCGGGCCGGCCGCCACCCTTGCCACCATGAGGGCCGGGGTCGGCCCCGGGCCCTCCTTGGATGACGAACCTGATCGATGACTTCGCCGTCGCTCCTCTGGCCGCTGGAGCCCGGAATCAGCCGGTAAGATCCAGTTACTCGACTCGTGACCCGCAGCCACCGCTCCTCAGGGTGCGTTGCTGCTCCGTGATGCGGAGCGACTGCAGCGCCACCTCTTGACCGAGAGATCGCGGTTCGCAATGGGCCCGGTGGTCGACGCCTCGGGGCCACAGTCGACTTCAAGGTCGACGGCACAGATGACACTGGCCCTGGCGCTGGCCGGGGGCAATGGCCGATTCTTCCTTGGCACGGAGGACCATCCCTTGGCACCGACGCAGGTCTGCGCGGCGAGTCGAAGGCGCTGGTTGCCCCGTGCGCCTGCCTGTCCGACGACTTCGACATCGGCCACTCGACCTACCAGCTCGAGACGGCGGACCGTCGTCACCTCGAGCAACGGGGCCGCGCGTGACGGCGGCCGGCCGCTCGCGACCGAGCGCATGACCGCTCCGCTCGGTAGGCTGCAGCACGTGACCGCCTCGCACCGTGCCTTCGTCCTCCGCCAGACGCACCTCCGGCCGGTCCCGGGACTCGACGAGGTCCGTCTCCACCTGGCCGACGAGGTGCTGCCACTCTGGCGGGCCGCGCAGGTGGAGACGGACGAGCCGGATGCCCCCCTGCCCTACTGGGCCTTCGCCTGGGCGGGAGGACTCGCCATCTCGCGGTACCTGCGAGAGCATCCGGAGTCCGTGGCCGGCCGGCGGGTGTTCGACCTGGCGTCAGGCTCCGGGCTCTGCGCCCTCGCCGCCATGCAAGCCGGGGCACTGGCAGCGACCGGCGCGGACATCGATGCGTTCGCTGCCGCGGCCATGGAGCTCAACGCGCGCGCCAACGGTCGCCGGCTCACCATCATCTGCCGCGACGTCCTGGACGACGAGCCGCCGGATGCGGACGTCATCCTTGCGGGCGACTGCTTGTACGAAGCCAACCTGGCCGGGCGAGTCCTGCCCTGGCTACGCCGGGCCCGGGAGCGCCGGGTCGACATCCTGATCGGCGACCCTGGCCGTCCTTACCTCCCCACGAACGATCTGATGGAACTCGCCTGGTACGACGTCCGCTCGACGACCGAGCTCGAGGACATGGAGCAGAAGCGTGGCTGGGTGTACACCATGGCTCCCGCGTGATCGACCCCGTCGAGCGAGCCTTCCTAGCCGGCCGACGGACCGCGACGCTGGCGACGCTCTCGGCCGACGGTTCGCCCCGGATCGTGCCCATCTGCTTCGTCATCAGCGAGCCGGCATCCGGGCTGGAGACCACCCTCTGGACGCCGCTCGACGACAAGCCCAAGCAGGACCCGGACGTGCGACGCCTGGCACGGGTCAGGGACATCCTGGCGCGGCCAGAGGTCTGGCTCCTCTTCGAGCGCTGGAGCGAGGACTGGTCTTGCCTGGCCTGGCTCCGCGCCTCCGGCAGCGCACGGCTCGTGGAGCCGGACGACGATCGCGAGGCTCACCGGGCCGCTGCGGCAGCGCTCCGGGACAAGTACCGCCAGTACCGTTCGCACGCGATCGAGGCGCGGCCCATGATTCGCATCGACCTCACGAAGACGCTGTTCTGGCGGGCGTCCTCCGGCTGACCCATGTCGGGATCCGTCCTCCGCTCGCAGTCGACCGATGGCCGCCGCGTCCATGGGCCGAGGAGCGCTTGACCCGACCCCTGGGTTGGCGGACGCTCTCGCCATCCAACGCTCGGATCAATCCCTCGAGCCCGGCCATGACCGTCATGTCGCCCAGCCGATGGGCAGCAGAGTCGACACCACCACGGCCGAGAGAAAGAGACCGACGCCATACACCGTGTGTGTACCGAGGTTGCGCAGCCGAGCTGATCTGGGGTTGGGCGTGCGTGACGCCGCGACTCCTGCCCCCATGGCCGGTTGCATGACGAACCACGGAGCCACGATCGTCCCCACGCCGACGAGGAGGGCGGGCCAGATCGTCGGGGTTCGAGCCCATTCCAGCCCCCAGATCGCGATGAGAAGGAGCGCGAATGAGACGCCGATCGCGTAGTGGGCGACCCAGCCGAGGACGCGCTCCCCAGCGACTGGCTCTGAGGCCGCGATGCGCACGTGACGGAAATGACCGCGACGGAAGTGGCCGATCCATCGTCCCAGCAGGGCGTAATCGAGGGTTGGGACGTCGAACCCGCGTCGAAGGACGAAGCTCCACACATCCATGAGCAAAGCCCCTCCGATGCCGATCAGCACGGCGAATCCGAGGAGGTCGACGCTGACTGTCATGACTGCCCTCCGGAGGTCGCGCTACGCGGAGCCTTGCTGATGCCCCCGAACGGTCGACCGCTCCAGACGGATCGAGCCACCCGGTAGCCGTCCGCGGTCCGCAGGCCGTCGCCCAAGGCCCAGTCGATGACGATGTGGCTGAGCCACGCCAGCGCGCCGACGAGCCAGAGGGGTGGCAGCACGCCAGCCGCGGCGAGAGCGAGCACCGCCAGCGGCGGGACCGGGTGATGCATCGCGTTGAAGAGGGGCACGGCGCGCGGGGCCAGCTGGCCCCGCGCATGTGGCTGGACGTACCCGACCAGGACGGGGAGATGGGGAACGATGCCGAACACCAGGAGCGGCACCAGCCCCAGTCCGTGGAGCCCCGCCTGCCCACTCGCGTAGAACGCGATGGCCAAGCCCGGGACCACCCAGAGGTAGCGGGCCTTGAGCATGCGGCGGCTCATGGCCGTCCCTCGGCGCCGGCCGGGCGAGGCTCGAAGACGACCACGGCCGTCTCACCCGATCGCCGACCGGCCAGCGCATCGATGTCATCGCCCCAGCCGGGGTAGTCGCTGAACGTCGCCCACAGGCGCTCGCGCTCCTCCCCCACTGCCGCACGGGCTCGCACGGCACGAGGGCCATCGGCCAGGTCGACGCTCGTGTCCGGCGCCGCCTGGAGGTTCAGCCACCAGGCGGGCTCACCTTCACCCCAGCCGTTCATGGCCATGGTGACGAGGTTCGGGCCGTCCTCGAAGTACCCGACGATGGCGACTCGTGCCTTGCCTGACCGCCGTCCGACGGTGCTCAGGCGCATGAAGCCGAACCGCGCGCCCGCCTCGGGCTGCTTCAGGCCGAGCCGGCCGCCCGTCAGTCGGTAGATCGAGCGATGGAGTGCCCAGAAGCTCTTGACCAGGAACCGCGGGGGTGTCCGCTGCTCCTGCTTCAGTTCGGCGGTCATGCCGCACCTGCCTTCGCCGTGACCGCGACACCCGACGGAGCCATGGCGACCGGTGAGGCCGGCTGCCCGGCCTCCGCGATGGCAGCCGCCACGACCGGCGCTGTCCGGTTGAAGCCCTTGAAGGTCATCCACAGGCCGACGGCGAGCTCCCAGATGAAGAACGGTGCGCCAGCGATCCCCTGGAACGTGCTGCCCATCTCGGAGAACCCGAGCGTGGTGGCGATGACGAACGCGATCGCCACGGGCGCACCGACGAGTCCCAGCGCCGGGATGGCCCGAGGCACCAGGCGGCCACGATAGAGGAGGGTGCCGAACATGAGGGCGTTCAGCGCCGCCATGAGGATCGGCCCGAAGAGGAACGTCCAGTCGCGCACGTCGACGAGGGTCCGCCCGACCACCACCGCAGCTCCTGCGTCAGAGGCCGCGACGCCTTCCTGGCGCAGGGTCAGGAGCCCCAGCAGGCTCACCACGCCGATGGCGATGATCGCCGCCTCCAGCATCCGGGTCATGACGAAGCCGAGAGCGAAGCCCTCGTGCACGTGCTTGACCACCGAGAAGACGGCGACCGCGGTGCCGATGGCTGCGAGGGCATTGACGATGTCGAGGGCGGCGCCGAGGCCGACGAGCGTCGTGGCGCCAGTCCCGATGACGTACCTGGGGTCATCGAGGAGTGGGGCCAGCAGGAACACCGCCGGGATCGATGATGCGAAGGTGACGAGGTACAGGAGGCCCGTGACGAGCGCGGTCCTGCGTGTCGGATCCACCGGGACCCGGTTGGTCGAGATGGCATGAAGGGGGTTGGTCATGTCGGTCTCCTAGTCCTGGATGGCCTGTGTCTCATCTCGGCTGGGTCGGGCTCGACGCGGAGGCCGATCACCCGACTCCAGCGCTCCGAACGGCTGGCGCATGGTTGTGCTCAGTGGCCTCCTCCTCCTCTCGTTCGGGTCCTGTCGGCTCGAGAGCGGGGATCGACGTCAGGCCGATCACCTCGTGGCCTCGCAACGCTTCGAGGAATGGCTGGAAGCTGCCGGCGACGACGCAGTGGATCGTGTGATCGTGGACGTCGACCTCCGAGACCCCGGACGCCCGCTCGATCCGGCGGATTGGCGGGGCGGCAACGAAGGTGACCTCGACGCGACACACGGCTTGGTTGTCGAACATGCGAGGAGGATGGGATCGACGATGGGTCGTCCGACTCGACGGGATTGCGTATCCGATACGTAGCCACGTTCGAGGCGTGCGGTGCTACCGTCCGTGGCGATGGCCAGACCGAGGCGTCGCCTGGGCAACGTGCCGGCGGAGACGACCAGCTTCGTGGGCCGTCGCGGAGACCGCGCCGAGATTCGTCGTGCGCTCGCGAACGCCCGCCTCGTCAGCCTGGTCGGTCCGGGCGGCGTGGGCAAGACGCGCCTCGCGCTTCGAGCGGCGACGGACCTCGGGCGTGGCTTCGCGCACGGAGCGTGGTGGGTCGACCTCGCCGAGATCCGCGATGCCGCGCTGGTGTCGGGTGCAGCCGTCGGAGCCCTCGACCTGCGGGACCAGGCCTCGGCCGAGCCGCTGCAGATCCTGTCGTCCTATCTGCGGGACCGCGAGATGCTGCTCGTCTTCGACAACTGCGAGCACGTGCTCGACGCGTCCGCCGCCCTGGTGACGGACATCCTTCGTGCTGCACCCGACATCCGCATCATCGCCACGAGCCGGGAGCCATTGCAGGTCGCCGGCGAACGCGTCGTCCCGGTGGCCCCGCTGGAGCTGCCGCCCGTGGGAGACGAGCAACCGGTCTCAAGGCTTCTCCAGAACGAAGCCGTCATGTTGTTCGCGGCGCGAGCGGCAGCCGCAGCAGGGTCGTTCGAACTGGATGCGTCGAACCGATCGGCCGTCGTCGGCCTGTGCCGACGCCTCGACGGCCTGCCGCTCGCGATCGAGCTTGCTGCTGTCAGGATGCGTGT
Source organism: uncultured Chloroflexia bacterium (assembly GCA_963825995.1). GTDB lineage: Bacteria > Chloroflexota > Limnocylindria > Limnocylindrales > CSP1-4 > JAFMJV01. The sequence goes on along the minus strand of CAWGVH010000005.1, from coordinate 19,067 downwards.
GCTCACCGTCGAGCAGATCCTGGATCGACTCACGGACAGGTTCGCCCTCCTGACCGGAGGCGGACGCGCGGCACTGCCTCGGCAGCAAACGCTCAAGACCACCATCGACTGGAGCCATGACCTGCTGACGCCAGCCGAGCAGAGGCTCCTGCGGCGCCTGTGCGTCTTCGCCGGTCGGTTCACCGTCGATGACGTCGAGGCCGTCGTCGCGATCGAGCAGGAGCCCGGCGCCCAGGCGTTGGACCTCCTGGCCGCCCTGGTCGACAAGTCGTTGGTCGCCCGGGAGGACGCCTTTGGCGTGGCCTGCTATCGCCTGCACGAGACGATGCGCGAATACGCCAGCGTCAAGCTGAGAGAGGTCGGCGAGGTGGAGATGCTCGACGACGTGTACGTCGAGTACTACCGCACGCGCGCCCGCGATCTGCGGGCCGCCCTTCTTCGCGATCTGCGGGCCGTGCGCGAGCTTGAGCCAGGGCGCAATCGGACCCTCGAGTGGCTCCAGTGGGTCGATCTCGAGATCGACAACATCCGATCGGCGCTCCAGAGATGCGTGGCTGACTCGGACTGGCGGCGTGGCCTGGAGCTCGCCGCATCGGTCGGGTACTACTGGGTCACGCGCGGGACGACGGAGAGCATCCGCTGGTTCGATGACCTGCTCGCGGCGGCCGAGGGATGCGCGGACGTGCCGGCTCGGGCGTACTACTTCCGGGGATGGCTGAGCATCCTCAAAGGGGATCCCGCGGCGGCCGTGCCATGGCTCGGCCAGGCGATTGATGCAGCCCGCTCGGCGGAGCAATTCCCGCAACTGTCCGAATCGCTGTCCCTTGCCTCGACCGCGGAGAACATGGCAGGAGATCGCATGGCGGCCTGCCGACTCCTCGAGGAGGCCGCGGCCATCACGCCGGCTCTTGACCACTACCCCGCGTCGATGGGGCTGGTCCAGGCACGCGTCATCCACGCGCTGCTCCAGGGAGACCTCGACGCCGCGGAGGCCGCGTCCTCGGAAGGCGCTCGGCTGAGCCGCGAGGTCGGCGACCTGTACTACCTCGAACGGATGCTCATGCACCTCGGCGTCGTCGCCATGGCGGCTGGGGACCCGTCTGGTTCGAAGGCGCGGTTCATCGAAGGGCTGCGCATCGCGAAGCAGATCGACAACCGGCTCGAACAGTCCACCTATCTTCGTCTGTTGGGCGGGCAGGCCGCGATGTCCGGCCATCCGCGGGTGGCGGCGCGGATGCTCGGGGCCGCGGAAGCCCTCGCAGCCGCGGCGGGCGCCAGCATGACCGGTCCGCTCGAGCCGGAGTCCGCGCGCGCGAGGGAGTCGGCGATCGTGGCACTGGGCACGGCGAAGTTCGAAGCCGAGTACGCCGCGGGCGCACGGTTGGATCGCGAGACAGCACTGCGACTGGCGCTCGGCGAGTCCGACGAGACCGATGTCGACGTCGACGCAGGTGTCGAGACCGGGCCACTGTCGAAGCGAGAGGTGGAAGTAGCGAGGCTGATCGCCGACGGTCTCGCCAACAAGGAGATCGCGGCCCGCCTCTTCATCTCGGAGCGGACCGTCACCACCCACGTCGGCAACATCCTGAACAAGCTTGGTTTCGGTTCCCGCGTCCAGATCGCGAGCTGGATCGCGACCTCTGAGGTCTAACGCGGCGTCTAGACCTGAGAGCTGAGTTCAGGCTCCGCCCGATCCACCACGCCGTGATCCGCGACCAGGGGCACGCGGACGACGTTCGGCTCGGCCTCGGTCACGACGGACGCGGGCAAGGGGGCCGATCGCGCGCTGAAGGCACCCACCCAGACTCCGGCGAGGACGAGCGCCCCGCCGAGCACGAAGGTGGGCCGGACCGGCTCGCCCAGGATGACCGCCGCCAGGGCGACGGCCGCCAGTGGCTTGAAGAGGTTCGTGTAGGAATAGCCCGAGGCCGTCCAGCGCCCGATGATGAAGAGCGCCAGCGGGAACAGGAGCACGGTCCCGAAGACGACGAGGAACACCAGGGCCATCCAGGTCTCAGGCCGGCTCGGAAGCGCCTGGGTCTCGTGGGCCAGGAACGAGAGCGCGAGCAGGATCGGCAGGACGAACACCCCTCCCACTGCGTTTGCCGCTATGGGGTCGCCCGGCGGCAGACGCTTGATCACGACGGTGGTGATCGAACCAAAGAGCATGGCCCCGCCGAGTGCCAGCAGGGCGGGCAGCGGGACCGCCGCGTCGAGCTGGTCGCTCAGGACGATGACCATGCCGGCCGCGGCCACCAGGGCCCCAGCGACGCCGCGGAGCGTGAACCGCTCGAGGCCGACCGTCGCGGCCAGGGCCAGCGTCACGAGAGGCGTCACCGCGAACGCGATCGCGCCCATCGACGCCGACGAGCCGCTGACGCCCACGTACAAGAGCGCTGTCGAGACGACGAAGGTGAGACTGAACAGCAGGGCGCCCAAGAGGTTCGCACCGCGCGGGAACGGGATGTGCAGGGCGATCGCCAGAGCTCCGAAGATGGGCACGGCCATCGCGTAGCGCAGGGTGGCTGCCCAGAAGGCCGGCAGCTCGAAGCTCCCCAGGCGGATCGCCACCGAGACCGCCCCGGCGATCAGGACGAAGCCCACGAACGCCGCCAGTGTGACGCGGTCGGGACGCATGTCGGCGAGTCCTTTCGCGGCCGCTCCGGGATCTGTCCTGGTCAGCGGAGCGATGCCCGCCAGCCAGGTCCGCCGGAGCAGCATGTGCCTCAATCTGCGCCGGTCATGCTAGGGGCGAGTCGCGCGACGGGTCAAGGGCAGCGTCAGCTCCTGTCGTGAGACAGCGATGATCCAAGCTGACGCCGTCAATCAGCGGACACCAGACGGTAGGCAGTGGACTGCGGCGCGGACCGGCTCCCGTCAGAACGGCGTCGGGATGTGCTTCAGCGGCAGCCCGGGACGATCGCCGCCTCTGGCGACCTTGCGCTTGGGCAGGGTGATGTCCTTCGTCTTGAGCGGCGTGTAGGGCACCTGGGTCAGCAGGTGGCTGATGAGGTTCAGCCGCCCGCGTTCCTTGTCGTCGGTCCCCACGACGAACCAGGGAGCCCATGGCGTGTCGGTGGCCGCGAACATCGCGTCGCGAGCCTTCGTGTAGTCGTCCCAGCGGGAGTAGGACTTGAGGTCCATGTCGGTCAGCTTCCAGACCTTGCGCGGGTCGTGGATCCGTCCCTCCAGCCGGCGCGTCTGCTCGTCGGGGCTGACCTCCAGCCAGTACTTGATGAGGATGATGCCGGAGTCGACCATGGCCTTCTCGACGGCCGGGACCTGCTCGAGGAACCGCTCGCTCTGCTCCGGAGTGCAGAAGCCCATCACCCGTTCGACGCCAGCACGGTTGTACCAGCTGCGGTCGAAGATGGCGACCTCACCGGCCGCCGGGAAGTGCTGGATGTAGCGCTGCACGTACATCTGGGAGCGCTCGCGATCTGTGGGTGCCGACAGCGCGACGACCTTGAAGACGCGCGGGCTGACGCGCTCGGTGATGCGCTTGATCGTGCCGCCCTTTCCGGCCGTGTCGCGGCCCTCGAACACGATGCAGACCTTGGCGCCGGTCGCCTTCACCCATTCCTGCATCGCGACGAGCTCGCCGTGGAGCCGGCGCATCTCCTGCTCGTAGGCCTTGCGGCCGAGCTTCTTGGGGGCCTCGCCCGAGCCCACCGCGGGTGCTGCTTCCTCGGAGTCCCGATGAGGGTGGCCCTTGCCCCCCTTGTCCTTACCCTTCGCCATGCTCTTCCCCTTTCTGGTCGTTGGTCACGCCGTGCCGGCGGGTCGTCAGGCGGCCGCAGGGGCCATGACCGTCGCGGGCTCGTCGCCGGTGCGCAACCTCAGGAGCTTGCGCACCTCCTCGACGACGATGAGCGACAGCGACACCACGATGCAGATGGCCCACTGCTCGACCGTGAGACTGGTCGTCCCCAGCAGCCGCTGGAGGAAGCCGAACTCCACCGCCAGCACGATCGTCAGAACCGAGAGACCCGTCGCCAGCAGTAGCGGGCGGTTGCCGAGGATGGAGCCGCTGAACAGCGACTGCGTCCTCGTCCGCGGTCTCCAGGGAGGAGAAGAGGCGGAAGAGCGCGAACGTCGTCATGCCCATCGTGCGGGCGACCACATCGCCATATTGGTTGCTCCCCCACGCGAGCACCCCGAGGGTGCCAGCGGCCATCACCAGGCCGACGAACACGAGCCAGCTCATCAGGCGGCGAGGGATGATCTGCTGCTCCTTGGGCCGGGGCGGGACCTCCATGAGGCCTTCTCGCGGCTTGCCGTAGCCGAGACCGATGGCCTGGAACACGTTGACGGTGAAGTTGAGCCACATCGTCTGAAGCGGCAGGAAGGGGATGCCACCCAGGATGTTGAGCAGCGATGAGCCCAGGAAGGTGGCGATGTACCCGAACAGGCCCGCCATCTGGAAGCGGATGAACCGCAGCAAATTGTCGTAGACGGAGCGCCCGAGCCCGACCGCCTTCACGATCGTGCCGAAGTTGTCGTCGGTGAGGATCATCACGGCGGCCTGTTTACTGACCTCCGTGCCGGTGATGCCCATGGCGATGCCGATGTCGGCCCGCTTCAGCGCGGGCGCATCGTTGACGCCGTCGCCGGTCATCGCGACGACGTGGCCCTTCTTGCGCAAGATGTCCACGAGGTGGACCTTGTCCTCGGGGGAGACGCGAGCGAGCACACCGATGTCGTCGATCTGGCGCATCGCTTCCTCGTCGCTCAGCGCTCGGAAGTCGGCGCCGGTCATGGCGCGGCCCTCGATGCCGAGCTGGCGGGCGATGGCCTCCGCCGTGACGGCGTGGTCGCCGGTGATCATGCGGACCTGGATGCCGGCTGCATGGGCGGTCGCGATGGCGTCCTTCGCGGCCGGCCGAGGCGGATCCACGATGCCCACTATGGCGAGGAGCTTCAGACCGTCCAGCATGGGCAACATGTCGCCGTCCGGATCGAAGCTGGCCGGGTCGAAGTCCTTGTAGCCGGTCGCCATGACACGCAGGCCCAGCGTGCCCAAGCGCTCGTTCTCAGCGAGGTACTTGTCACGGAGCTCCGCGACCGGGCGCTCCGTGCCGTCGGGGCCATGCGCGCTGACCGCGCGGGCGAGGAGTTGGTCCGGTGCGCCCTTGACGTAGCAGCGCACGACCTCCTTCCCCGCATCATCGGTCATGCGGTGGAATGTGGCCATCATCTTGTAGGCCGCGTCGAAGGGCAGCGTCGCCACACGTGGGTAGCGCTCGCGGGTCAGCGCCGAGTCCACACCACCCTTGGCGGCGAGCACGACGAGGGCGCCTTCGGTCGGGTCGCCGACGAGGGCGCCGTCGCGGACCTCCGCGTCGGCGCAGAGGGCCATCGGCAGCAGGAACTGCTCGAGTGGCACGTCGGGCTGGCCGCCCGCGTGGCTGATCTGGCCGATGGTCGAGTAACCGTCGCCCGAGACGGTGTAGCGGCCCGCCATGGTCGCCATCTGGACCGCGGTCATCTGATTGAGCGTGAGCGTGCCCGTCTTGTCGGAGTTGAGCGCCGAGGTCGACCCAAGGGTCTCGACCGAGCGCAGGCGCTTCATGATGGCGCCGGCGTCAGCGAGCATCTGCGAGCCCTTCGACAGGATCGCGGTCGTGACGGCCGGCAGGGCCGTAGGTATGGCTGCCACTGCGAACGCGACCGCGCTCAGGAAGAGCTCCTCCAGCTGCACGTTGCGGTACAGGCCGAGGATCGTGGAGACCACGAGAGCGATGCCGGCGATAACGAGGATCTGGTTGGTCAGGGCGTCCAGCTGCTTGGTGAGGGGGGTCTTCTCGTCCTTTGAGACCTGCAGCATGCCGCTGATGTGGCCGACCTCGGTGGACATGCCCGTCGTCGTGACCATGATCGTCCCGGCGCCGCGGGTCACCTGGCAGTTCATGAACGCCATGTCCACGCGGTCGCCAAGGGCGGCATCGGCGGCGACCGCTTCCACCTGCTTTGGGGTGGGCACGCTTTCGCCGGTGAGCGCCGACTCGTCGATCTCGAGGGTCGCCGCGGACATGATCCGCGCATCCGCGGGGACCAGGTCGCCGGCCTCGATGTTCACGATGTCGCCCGGGACGAGCTCCTCCATCGGGATCTCCACGAGCTCGCCGTTCCGGCGTACCTTCGCCTTGACGACCATCATGCTCTGGAGGGCCGACGCGCTTGCCTCCGCCTTGCCCTCCTGGTTCATGGCCATCCAGGCGTTGAAGAGGGTCAGCAGGATCAGGAAGACACCCGTGAAGAACTGTCCTGGCAGGAAGAGGCAGACGACCCCCGCGATGAGCAGCACGATCTGCATCGGGTCCGCGTACTGTCGGGAGAACTGCTGCCAGCGCGACGCCTTCTTCGCCTCATCGAACGTGTTCTTGCCATAGGTGGAGCGTCGTGCATCGGCCTCGGCCGACGTCAGGCCCGCGGCCGGATCGACCTTCTGGCGACTGGCCACCTCGTCGGGTGTCAGTGCATGCCACGCGACCGCCGGCGCGACCCCTGTGGCTGCTGACGAGCCGGCTGTTGGAGACGTCATGACTGCTGCCCTCCCTGGACCCATTCTCGTCGCGCCGCGTCGACGGCTTCCTGCCGAATTCTCGAGGTGCCAGGCCGCCTTCTGATGGCGCGCTGCCCAGGAGGTACTCGGCCGGGACCGTCAGGATAGCGTCCGTATCGGCGAGAGGCCTGTACCCGCCGTCCACATGGTCCACTGAGCCGCTGGCCCGCCTCCGCCAGCTTGGCGAACCCCGATCTCTGATCCTCGACCTGGACGGTGAGGGTCGCTAGCATGGCCCGAGTGGACCGGTCCCGTCGCCACCAGGCTGACGCCGCCCCCCAATCCGGTCCCGGGAAGGTTGAGTCGATGACGAAGTTCATGGATGTCCACGAGGGGATGTTCGGCATCACGCCCGAAGGCCTACGAGACGCACACCAGGCGGACCTTGACATCCAGGACAGCGAAAGGGTGGACTTCCAGCACGCTTGGGCCGATCCCGAGTCAGGCCGCGTCTGGTGCATCTCCGAGGCACCCAGTGCGGACGCGGTGCGCCGGATCCATGAACGTGCCGGGCATCCGGCCGCGGAGGTCTTCCCCGTCCCCGTCGAGGCCTGAACCAGGGCGGCTGGACGCCGACCGGCAGCCACGGCGGCATCGATCGGGCCTCTCAGGACCCAAGCGATCCCCAGACCCCACTTGGATGGCGTCCGCTCGATGGGAGAGCAGGCGGATCGCCCATCCCTGTCCGGGCCGCCTGCGGGTCACCACTCGTCGCACTCGTGAACCATCCGCCCTATAGGCCGCCGAGCGCCCACAGGGGGGCGACTGCCAACGACATGACGGCGGCGACCTGCAGGCCGAGCACCATGAGCGCCGAGCGCCTCGCTCTCGGAAGCCACCTGAACGCGAAGTACGCGATGAGCGGAACCTGACCTGCGACGAGGATCTGCCACAGATGGGCCTGAGCGCCCTCGTCAGACTGGTGTACGACACCGTGCGATGCCACGAACCAGATGATCATCGCGAGCGCACCAAGGGACATCGCCAGGGGCAGGTACCCCGTCGGTTGCCGCATCAGCGCTCGGACGGTCATCGAAGCATCGGCATCGTGCCCCGAAGCCATCGTGATGACGAGGGTAGCACTGGGGTACCGACAGTCTGGCTTGGAGTACGACCAAGTGGTCCGCGGGACGGAACGGACGCGTGCTGGTGGCCGAGTCGGTGGCCGAGCGCACCAGTGCTCGCTTCGACTTCGAGCCTGTCGAATACGTGGAGTTGAAGGGCAAGGGCAGGCAGCCGGTGCGCTTCGCACTCGGCCGTACCGGGGCGCGGGCGGAGGCGGAAGCTCACACGAGGGCAGCCGGGCTACCATGACACACCGTATCTGAGGCGCGACGATGGGAAAGCTGATCTACTGCTTGAACGTGTCGCTCGACGGCTTCATCGAGACCGTCGATCACGGCCTGGACTGGGCCCTCGTCGATGACGAGCTGCACACCTGGTTCAACGAACAGACCCGGTCGCTCGATGCGAGCCTGTACGGGCGGCGGCTCTATGAGGTGATGGCGGCCTACTGGCCGACGGCCGAGTCCGACCCCGCGGCGACCGAGACGGAGCGCGAATTCGCTCGCATCTGGAACGCGACGCCGAAGATCGTCTTCTCCACGACCCTGGACTCGGTGGGGCCGGGCTGCCGACTGGTGGCGGGCGATGTGGGCGACCGCCTGGCCGAGCTCCGCTCCGAGTTCTCTGGGGACCTCGAGGTGGGCGGTCCGACGCTGGCGTCGGCGTTCATCGAGCGCGGACTGGTGGACGAGTACCGGCTCGTCGTGCATCCGGTCGTCCTCGGTGCGGGCACCCCATTCTTCCCGACCCTCAGGGACCGCATCGGCCTGCGGCTCCTCGAGACGCACACCTTCCGGTCAGGCGTCATGTATCTCGGCTACGAGACCGTTCGCTGAGCCGTCCCGGCCGGTGGCACCGGATCCGGAAACCCACACCTCCGGGGCATCGGCGCCCGAGGCCACGACGAGGCCACGACGATCGACGCCTCATGGCGGTCCCGCGACGGGGCCCCGGCCTACCCCTCTCCTTCCCCGCGCAGTGTCAGGCTTGACTCGTACCTCGCCGACCCAGCCCTCTGGCGATGGCTCGCCGTGCCGCCCGTGAGCGGCAGCTCGACGGCCGTCCCCTGGCCGGACCAGATGGGGAAGGCGTCACCCACCCTGATGCTGTGCGGCACGGTCGCTGGACCGGTCGGGAAGCGGCATCGCATCGAGAAGTCGATCGGCGCGTTCGGGTCGCTCGGCGTGAGGTGCACGCTCAGCTTCCGATCCTCCCCCTCCCCGAAGATCTGCGCGCTGACGTCTTCCCCAGAGTCGACCGCGCCGGTCGTCCGGAAGTTGCCCGAGCAGTTGAACTGTCCGAGCAAGCCCCTGATACGACCGCGCAGCGCGAGCTCGCCCTCGACGCTCACACGAGGCGGGGCGTCGGGGGTCTCTCCGGGCACGATGGCGACCTTGAGGCCACGGCCCCGGTACGTCGACCGCATCGTCATGCCGCCGAGCTCCACGTTCAGCGACCCTTCCGCGTCCAGGAGCAGCCGCTGCTCGACCGTGTAGGTCTCGGTACGCTCGGCGATGCCGCGGTTGGACACGGAGCGGAAGGTGATGGTCCCCTGGCCCTGCGACTCGCTCGTAGCGGTGTAGGTGAACGTGGCGGCGGCCGGGACGGGCTCGTCGAGCGGGTCGACCTCCTCGGTGCCCTCGAGGGTGGCCCGGATGTCGCGCTTGACCTCATCGTCGAAGGCCTTGTGCTCGATGGTCACGGTGATCTCGGTCTCGGATCCGGGGTCCACCTGCTTGCCGGGCGGCTCGACCACGAGCTCCAGGCAGCGCCCATCCTTCCAGACGTTCGCAGCAGCATCGATGGCGGCATCGACGAGTGCCGCCGTGAAGGCCCCGCCGGTGAATGCGGAGCGTAGGTCGCGGCCGTCGACGCCCTCGGCCGTGGTGAGCGTCACCGACGGCGCGGCGGTGCCGCCCAGGGCGCCGGACCAGGTCAGGCTGGCATCGAGCTGCGAATCGACCGCGTCCTCACCGCCGATGAACGCGGGGCGGTCTCCCACGGCAGTGCCACGGACGGTGAGGTCGTGCTGCGCGGCCGGCGATCTCGGCATCGTCGCCGACGGTCACCGTCGCCACATCGCGCGTATCGAGGCTGGCGTGATACGAGAGCCCTTCGCCCACGACGTCGTAGGTGCCCGAGGCGTTGGCGCTGACGGTGATGGTGCCGTCCGCGTCGGGGCAGGTGTCGACCTGGAGCGTGGTGCCGCCGGTGTCGGTGACCTCGAAAGGCGGCGACCCCGGGGTGGAGCCAGGGACGCTGTACCGCTCGCTGGCCTCGATGATGAGGGTCAGTGTGTCGCGCTCCCAGGCCGAGTCGATGCGGTACCGGCTGTCCCCGCTGGCATACGGCTCGGACCGGCTGCGCCCGCTGTCCTTGCTCGGCTTGAAGTCGCGAACCTCGTTGCTGGCCCAGCCCAACACCCCGCCGATGGAGCTGATGGTGGAGCCGCCCTGGGCGAAGCGAAGGCCGTCGACGCGTGGGCCTGGCGCCGCGGCGGCGAGGAAGGCGAACATGCCGGCCTGCGCCGAGGGCGAGGGCTCGGGGGACGCGTCAGCGGGCTCTGCCGATGGCGGGGGCTCCAGGAGCGATGGTGCCGCCGCGAGGAAGGACTCGAACCCCTCGGCCGCCTGGGCCTCGAGCTCGGCGAGCATGGCCGCCGCCCCGGGGTCGACCGCGTCGAGCCCGGAGCGCCCGATCTCCGCGGCACGCGCATCGGCAGCGGCTACCCCTGGCGACTCGGCCGTCTGCGCGAAGACCTCGGCCAGGATGGCCTGGGCCTCCACGGCCAGTGCGCTGGCCGCGGGTGCGAGGCTCGCCGCAGGTGAGAGGCTCGCCGCGGGCCCGGGACTCGCCTCGGGTGCAGGCGACTCCTGGGCGCCGACGGGCGCCGCGAGAGCCACGCTGAGGGTGGCGAGGGCGAGAGCGCCTGCTGGCCGCGACTTCGGACCGCGCATCGAGAGCTACCTCGCATGAGGACCGCCTCTGAGCGCCCCCGTGCGGTCGGCGGCGACAGGATACCAGCGGGCTGGCCTCGGCGGGGACGGCAAGGACGCCCACTCCCTATACTCGCCGCCTTCGCACCGGGAGGGCGCTCGAGCCATCAGGCAGCAGAGGCGCGCCCCCAAAGAAGGAGGCTGGCATGCCGAAGATCGTGGTCACCGCGGCGGTCAAGGATGTCGAGGCGTGGCTGAAGTTCAAGCCGCAGCTCATCGCTCAGATGTCCGCCGTCGCCTCGGACGGGACGAGCTATGTCGCGATGGATGGCAGCAACCGCGTCGCCAGCACATGGGATGTCCCCGACGTGGAGGCCTTCCAGGCGGCCCAAAGCGCCGCCTCTCCCGAGATGGCAGCGGCGATGGAGCGGTACGGGATGATCCCGCCAGTGACGGTCTACATCGAGAAGTAGCCGGGTACCGAGGTCCTCGTCTCGCTCATGACGCCGTCACGCGGCGGGGCGGAGGCTCGGCCGGCCCACGGGTCAGCTCGATGATCTCCCTGGAGGGCATCGACGGAGAGTGCCTCCGAGGTGGTGGCGAAGCCGCGTTCCTCACCTGCTTCGGCTGGTGACGCCGCATCGGCCACCCCCGAATGCTGGGCCACCAGTCACCGCGTGGCGCGACACGACGCTGCTTGCATCGCGCCAGTCCACTCTTCATTCGGCGACTGTTCCGTGCGATGCTGCGCACCTTCGCCGCGTCCCGGAGGAACCCTCGTGACCGAGCACGTCGAGCACCACCACACGCTGTCGTACGCGGACGCGATCCGCCAGTACCGAGCAGACAAGGACGCCTACTTCCGAACGGGGCACGCCAGTCCTGTACCCGCGGGTGAGCGTGCGGCGTTCACGGGGATCCCGTACTTCCCGGTCGATGAGTCGTTCATCGCCGAAGGCCTCGTGCTCGAGCCGTACGGCGGCGACGACCCCGTGCGCTTCGAGATCCCGACGACCGACGGGCGCCTCCGCCCGGCGGAGCGGGCGGGCGTGTTCCACTTCGTGCTGGTGGGGTCCCCGCAGCGCCTGACCGCGTACCGGATGACCAACGCGGACGCCGAGGCCCGCGAGTCGCTGTTCGTGCCGTTCCTCGACGCGACGAGCGGGACCGAGACGTACGGGGCCGGGCGCTACCTCGACCTCGAGCCCGAAGACGACGGCGCCTGGACCCTCGACTTCAACCTCGCCTATCACCCCTCGTGCGTGTACGACCCGCGCTACTCATGCCCGCTCACGCCCCCCGAGAACCGCCTGGGCTTGCGGGTCGAGGCGGGCGAGCGGCTCGCGTTCGATCATGCCGCGCCCGGCTGAGACGCTCCGGCGGCAGGGCTTATGGTGACTAGCCTGAAGCCGTCCCATCGGGTTGGACCCGGGTTGGACATGTTGGCCCGGCAAGTCGGACACGTCCAACTCGTCGTGCCCTGTCCGACTGGAGAAGCCCCGCCCCTCGCGGGACGAGCCTCCACGGTGGGACGCTGCCACTTGCCATTCTTCGTCGCGGCCTCTTGGAGACCTTACCAGCGAGGCTGAGGTTTCCCCGCCGGCTCCTGGGCCATGAGCGCGGTGACGATGCGGCAGAGCGCCGCCGGGTCGGCGACTTCTCCTCAGCCCGGATCGGTGGTGCTGCCGCGCTCACGATCGTGCTCTGCGCGATCTGCGTCCGGTGCGATCCACGTCCTGGGTGCGACCGACGACGACGCCACAGGGGTAGCAGATGGTTCAAGAGGCGGAGGTCGTGCAGGCGGTCACGCCGCAATCCGTGACACTCGCGTCCGCTTCCTGCCATCAGACAAGAGGCCCGCCCCTCGCGGGCCAGACCTCTGCTCACAGGCTAAGCTCTAGAGACCGCAGCCCCACCAGGGGTTTCCCGGCCACCAGTTGCCCAAGATGTAGGCATTGGGACACGCGGCCTCAAGGGGCCACCTGGCAGCCAGCCAGTCGGAGTACTTCCTCACGGTCCACTCGCACGTGGGCGCCGCTGTGGTGTTGCCGGTGGGCTTGTAGGTCGCACCGAAACCCACACAGGCGCTCTGGAACGCCGCGTTCGGGTTTGGCGTCGGGGTCGGTGTCGGGGTCGGTGTCGGCTTGGGGGTGGGTGTCGGGTTGGCGGTGGGCTTGGGCGCCTGCGGTGCCGGTGTCGGCTTGGGGGTGGGTGTCGGCTTCGCAGTGGGTGTCGGCATGGCGGTGGGTGTCGGCTTCGCAGTGGGTGTCGGTCCCGGCCTCGGGGCCAGGAAGGGGTTCTCGCAGTCCACACGGAAGCCGAAGCCCGAGCCTTGGTAGCAGGTATCGCTGTGGAGACCGCCATCCAGGTAGTCATCGCCGGCGTTGCCACGCAGTCGGTCCCGGCCCTTGCCGCCGACAAGGGCGTCGGCGGCGTTGCCGCCCTCGAGCTCGTCGCGGCCCTTGCCGCCGTGGACGCGGTCGGTGCCCGCGCCCGCGCAGACGATGTCCGCGCCCTGGATGCTTCGGATCGTGTCGGCACCACCCAGGGCGACGATGACGTCGACACCGTCCGTCCCGACGATCGACCTCGGCCTGATCTGTGCCCACGATGGTGGCGACCTCCCCACGGCACTTCGGCGGTGCGGCGATCGTCGTGACCGCCAGCGCCGCGAGTGTCAGCGAGGCGAGCAGGGCGGCGGCGGCAGCCAGGGCACCGATGCGACGCCGGGTGGTCCGTTCCATCGGTCTGTCATCCCCCATTGGCGGGGCGTCCACCCCCGGCCATCACGCCGCTCGGTGCGACCCGTCCTGCCAGGTGATGCTAGCCACCGAAGGCGGCACCGCGACCGGTACGCTCGTACCGGTCACCCACCCGACCCGCTCCTCGATTCCACCCCGGTACCCCGCCGGAGGAGGTGCTCGCGTTTCGACCGGCGTGGAAGTGCTCGGTGTCCAGGCGGCGACGACCGCTGGTAGGCTCTGGCAAATTCGCTGGCAGCCGGGCGCGCCAGCGCCCTCGTTCGCGCAGCTTGCCGGAGGTGCTCGATGAAGGTTGGATATGTCGTGCTCTACGTGAACGACACGGAGGCATGCCGCAGGTTCTGGGTCGAGCAGGTGGGCATGGTGGAGAAGCGGCGCGACGAGGTGGGCGCCTTCACGATCGCGCAGGTCGGGTTCGCCGACCAGCCGTTCGCCTTCCAGCTCGTGCCGCTTGAGATGATGAAGGACAATCCGGACGGCCTCGACCTCGCGACGCCGTCGATCTGCTTCCAGGTCGAGGACCTCGAGGCCGCGCGCGCCACCCTCGTCGGACGCAGCGTGCAGACGACCGAGGTTGGTGAGCACCACGGGATGCGTAACTTCGCGTTCTCGGATCCGGAGGGACGCTGGTTCGCGGTCACGCCGTGATTGGCGCGGATACCGGCACTCCGGCCACAGTCCCTTCGTGGCGACCGGGAGGTGGCTCAGGATGAGCGGATCGGCTGGGCACCGGATCTTCACCACGACCCTGGCCTCGGTCTACCCGCTCTACCTCGCGAAGGTCGAGAAGAAGGGCCGCACCCGGGATGAGCTCGATGCGGTGATCCGCTGGCTGACGGGGTACGACCAGTCCGAACTGGGCCAGCACCTCGCCGCCGGCTCGACCTTCGCGGACTTCTTCGCAGAGGCGCGCCTGCACCCCAACTCAGCGTTCATCACGGGCGTTGTCTGCGGGGTGCGCGTCGAGTCGATCGAGGACCCGCTCATGCAGCGGATCCGGTACCTCGACAAGCTGGTGGACGAGCTCGCGAAGGGTCGGGCACTGGAGAAGGTGCTGCGCACCTGATGGCGTTCGGGCGGAGTCGGCTCACCTGACACGACGCCAGCGCCGCCACGGGGTTCAAGAGTCGGAGGTCGTGAAGGCGGGCCAGCGCGCCCGACTCCCGGTGCTCGTCACCGACGCTTGGCTGCTGATCACCGCGATCCTCCCCCAGAGACCACAAGAAGGCCCGCCCCTGAGCGGGACGGGCCTCGGTTCGTCAGATGAGGTCACGGGGCTACGCGCTCGTCGGTGATGATGACCCCATGGTCCCGGTGGCCCGTGGTGCGTGACCGTTCCGCGCCCTTACGCCTCATCCCTCGGGTACTCGATCGCGAGATGCGTCTGGAGTTCGTCGAGGTACGTCATCGGGATCGGCTGGGTCCCTGTGACCTCTGGATACTCGATCGACAGTCGTCGCTGGAGCCCGGTCAGGATCGTGTCCGGGATCGGCTGGGTCACTGTGGCCTCTGGATACTCGATCGCGAGATGCCGCTGGAGAGCGTCCAGATAGCTGTCTGGGTCGGGGCCTCCATCCGCGCGCGACGGATCTCCCGTCGTCTGCGCCACCACCGGCAGCCCGCCGAGCGCCAGACAGATCAGGATGGCCGCTCCGGCGGCCCAGGACTTGCGCATGGGGTTCTCCCCCTTCTCATGCGCGGGTCGGGTTCGCCAGTGGCTCAGCGCGGTCCCGGCGGCCAGGGTATGGGCCGCGTGTCAGAGCCTCCCGTTCACCCGCTATGACAGCACATGGCTAGCACTTGGTACAAGAGTCGGAGGTCGTGAAGGCGGACGCTCAGGCCATCGCGACGACCGGCTCGGAGGTTCGCGGCTCCGTCGGATGCTGGAGTGCCGAGCGATGAAGTCGAACACATCCCGGGGGAGCCGCTCGTCGGATACCGGCGCGAGCGACAAGGCCACCAACCTGCAGTGCTTTGTGCTCGGCACCATCGGCAGAAGTCAACTAGGTTCGGCTTGGTGCCACGGCCCGTTCTATCACGGGGTGACCCAGGTGCGGGAGCTGTCGTACCCCTCGCCTCAGGCGGCGGGCGGCGCCACGCCGAGCAGCTGCGCGAGGTCCGGCCTCGAGAACGGGTCATCCAAGGTGATCCGGCCATCAGCGAGGCGGTAGTAGGTGAGACCTTGGGCGACCAGCTTCTCTCCGCCGGTCGGCGTGACCTCGAGCCTGAAGCGGGCGACCACCGCATCGCCCTCGGCCACGAGCTCAAGGTCGCCGAGGTGCATGGCGACCCCGTCACGCAGCTGGGTCAGGATCGCCCGGAAGCCGGCCCGGTCGGCGTTCCCCATGGCGGGGTTCACGTAGTCCGGGGCCAGCACCGTATCGATGACGTCGAGGTCACCGCCTTGGAGGACCTCGGTGATGAACCGCCGGACGACGGCCTTGTTCTGCTCGGTCGACATGTCGGGCTCTCCTTGGGGGAGGGATGGAGCGGCAAGTATGGAGCGGGTGACTGCGGTCAACAAGGGTCATGGATGGCAACGCCGCGACCCGCTGTCCGACCGAATCGGTCGAGTGGCCCCGCGCCTTATCCGGCCGGCGGCGCCGTTCCAGCCACGAGGAGCCATGTCGGCGTCGGGCCCTTGCCCTTGACGTCGATGAGTCCGCGAGGCTCGAGCTCGAAGGTCCCTCGGAGCCGCTCCATCACCGCGCCACTGACCTGCACCCGCCCAGGTACCCCCAGCGACTCCATCCGGCTGGCCAGGTTGACCGTGTCACCCCACAGGTCGTAGATGAACTTCTTGGTGCCGATGACGCCAGCCACGACCGGGCCGCAGTGGATGCCGACCCGGAAGCGGATGCCCAGCCGAGCGGCCACATCGATGCGGCTGACAGCGTCGGCCAGCTCCAGCGCCATCGTCGCCACCCGGGCCGTATGGTCATCCGTCGCCTCCGTCATGCCGCCGACGACCATGTAGGCGTCACCGATCGTCTTCACCTTCTCCAGACGGTACCGTTCCACCAGCCCGTCGAAGACGCTGAAGACCTCGTTGAGCACGTTCACCAGGTCGGACGGGGTGAGCCTCGATGAGAGGCGGGTGAACTCGACGACATCGGCGAACATCAGGGTGACGTCGTCGAATCGGTCGGCGATGAGCGGCTCCCCGCCGCGCAGCCGCTGGGCGATAGGCTCGGGCAGGATGTTCAGCAACAACCGCTCGTTCTCACGTGCGAGACGCTCCTGCTCCTTGGCCGCCGTCACGTCGGTCCCATAGACGTTGATGAAGCCGAACTCCGGGATATCCACCGGCAACAACGCGTAGGTGCGGCCAGCGGTCTCGACCTCGAGGGTCACGCCCGCGTCGGTCCCGACGTGCTCCAGCAGCGCCCGCAGGAGGTCCGACGGGAGGACGGTGCCGATGGAGAGCGCCAAGCCGGCCACGAGACCGGCGCTCGCCGGGTTGGCGTAGACGAGCGTGCCGTCCCAGTGGAACCGAAACACCGGGTTGGGGTTCTGATCGGGGAACTTGACGATGGCCCGCTCGGCGGTGACGTCCATGCCGTAGAGATTGGTGAAGCCGAGATCAGCGATGGGCACCGGCCAGATCGCGAAGGTCCGGCTCTCTGCCACGATCTCAACGAAGCCACGGGCGGGCGCGACGGCTTCGAAGCGAGCGACGATCGCTTCGGGCAGCGGCTGACCGACCTCCACGCCGAGCGCCTTCAGGATGCCAGCACTCGCCGGGTTCGCGTAGCTGAGGTGACCATCCGCATCGAACCGCATGACCGGGTTCGGGTTGTCGTCAGGGAAGCGATTGATCGCGCTGATCTGCGCACCGGTCAATCGCACGACGCTCTCGCGTGCCTCCTGCGTACCGGTCGGGGGATCGGGGGCTGTCATGCCGCGATCGTAGGCGTGTCGTCGAATCGATGTCCCCTCGTCTCGCCCAGCCTCACTCGTTCCGCCATGGCGGTCGGCTGCGTCATCGCAGTCTGTCGCGCTGCAGCCACGCTGGGGCGCCACACGGCCAGGGAGGGCGCCGCCAGACCACCGGTCGCGTCCTGGCTCGACCTGTGGCGTCCTGGGACTCGGCCGGACGGAGGCAGGCCCCGGACTCGGCATCCGGGGCCCGTCGTGTGGCGATGTGGGTGAAGCCCGCCTCACGCGGCGGGCCTCTTGTGACGTGTCGATCCTGGTCAGCCCGCGGGTGACGCCTCCGGCGTCGGCGGGGATGCCGCCGGCTCGGGGCCACCCTCCTCCGGGAGCGGGCCGACCGGCTCGCCCATGGGCTCCACGGCGATGCGCTGGCCGGTCACGTCGCCCGGACCGAGCTGGCCCACGGGGGCGCCCAGGGCCTCCGCCATGCCAGCCGGGAACTCGACCGTGTAGGTCCCCGCGAAGCTCTGACCGTCCTCGGCCACCTCGATGCTGGTGCGGGCCGTGGCGTACCCGACGAGGCACCCGCACTCCGGGTCACGCTGCGGGATCAGGAAGGTCGCGTCCGCGCTCCGCTCGCCGGTCGCGGCCCACGCGCCGTAGCCGGTGCCATCCGGGCTGGCGATGGTGACGATGCCGCCAGGGGCGACGGTCAGCAGCTCGAGGGGGTCCGTGGTGTCCTCGGGGGACGGATCGATGAGCCAGGCCCCGACGGCCGGGTGCTCGTCCGGGGCCTGGGCCGAGACGCCGGGGGCGGCGGCCAGCGTGGCCAGCAGCAGGGTCAGCAGGACGATGGTGGTGGACGCAAGACGCCGCATGGGGCTGACTCCTCTCCTGTCCCCCCATGGGCGCCATCCCGAGGCGCTCTCGTCGTTCGGCGAGAATGCCCTGTCTGGACGGCGGTCGCGACCATCGCGAGAGCAAGAGGGTACGCCTGCAGGTCAAGCTCACCGGGGCGCCGGGAGGTCCGCGCGTGATGGTGGTCGTATGGTCCGGCCATCGCGCCGGCCCACGGTGTGACTAGCGGGCCGGCACCTTCCCCTAGCGTCCCGCGTCGATGGCGAGGTCATCGAGCGAACGGGACACGTCATGGAGGAAGAGGGCCTGTCGTGCGGGTCACCTCACCGCCACCCCGGTAGAGCGAGCGCACCAGGAGCATGAGGTCATGCAGCTCGTCGGCGTCCATGCCGTAGGTGGCGATGAGCGCATCGAGCGTCAGGAGGTTCATCATCTCCGCCGGGGTGCGTTTCTCGACGCGGCGGGCGAGGTGCTGCTCGGGGTGTCGCCAGCCCGGTGCCCGCGTGTCAGTCATCGGGATCACCGACGGGCCACAGGCGCCACTGCCCCGTCTCCATCCTGCACCGCGACCATCGCTGGACCCAGCGGCTTCCCGTCCATGTCCACGACGTGCTGCGGCAGGGCGGGACCCTTGTAGGGCACGCCGAAGGGCTGCTGGTCCTCCTCGGCGCGGAGTCGAGGTGGACAGTCGTCGTGGTCGCAGCTCGGGATCCTTGCAGATGTAGCGCTGCCCGTAGCCGGCCCAGGCCCGCAGCTTCGCGGGACAGGGGTCGTGGCGGCAGCCGGGGATGGTGCAGGAACCCCACGACCTGGCGACCGCACCGGGCACGGGGCGTGGCTCGGGATGCTCGTGGCCGTCGGTGAGGACGATGCCGTCGGACAGGCTGACGATCATGGCGTCTCATGGTGTTCTCCCATCGCACCCGGCTGGGGCACCGTGCCAGGGGCCGGTTGCCGCGCCGTCATCGAGCCGGGACTCTCGGGCGCTCTCGATAGGGATGGAGG